>NZ_VCBC01000001.1 GCF_005843925.1 Thalassotalea litorea | reverse complement strand
TGCGTCCCCTTCGTCTAGAGGCCTAGGACACCGCCCTTTCACGGCGGTAACAGGGGTTCGAATCCCCTAGGGGACGCCAACTTATTTAATTACAATTAGGTGACTTGTTCTGGTGCCGATGAGGTTTACTCATTTCGCAAAATCATCAAGTTCATCAACCTTTATCGGTTTTTGAAAAAGATTTTTGCGTCCCCTTCGTCTAGAGGCCTAGGACACCGCCCTTTCACGGCGGTAACAGGGGTTCGAATCCCCTAGGGGACGCCACTTAATTGACATATATCCAAGGTCTCATC
Source organism: Thalassotalea litorea (assembly GCF_005843925.1). GTDB lineage: Bacteria > Pseudomonadota > Gammaproteobacteria > Enterobacterales > Alteromonadaceae > Thalassotalea_A > Thalassotalea_A litorea_A. The sequence continues at coordinate 102,875 of NZ_VCBC01000001.1, read as the reverse complement.
TGGTAACAGGTGACTTGTCGCGGTTTTTGATAACTCAACACAAAATCTGCGTCCCCTTCGTCTAGAGGCCTAGGACACCGCCCTTTCACGGCGGTAACAGGGGTTCGAATCCCCTAGGGGACGCCACTTCTTTGAAGTACAAAATAGCCGACGTAAGTCGGCTTTTTTGTCTCTGCGATTTATCGAATCAGCGAATTCTTAGCATGGTTTGTCGCCCTGTCATCTGGCGTTGACACCCATCCCAGCGTTGCTTCCCATTGTTCAATGCAATGTTATCGATTCAAATCAAACCTTCCATCATGGTTTACGGCTGGTAAGGAAAACCGCTCGCGGTCATTGTCGTGATTAGCCTTATTGTTATCTTGTGGTAGTCTATTGATAATGCACCAGTATTTTCGGAGTGTTTGTATGGGCGATATGCAAAATCTAGTCTGTTTCTTTGGTTGGTGCGCAGTGATTAATTTTGTCATGTTGTTGATGGCAACTCTGTTCATCAAGTTTGCTCAAAACTGGGCGATGAATATCCACAGCCAAATGTTTAATCTGGACAAGGAAGCGCTGCCAGCCATGTATTTTAAGTATTTGGGCAATTTTAAAATCGCCGCAATAATATTTAGCTTTACGCCATGGTTGGCATTAACACTGATGCGCTAAACCGAGTCAGCCATTTGGCGTGTTATTGAGCACGAACGATTGGGTCGAGTAACTCGCGCATCCGCTCAGCAAGTTGCGGCTGCGCTTCTTTGGTTGGGTGAATGCCATCTGCTTGCATAAGATCCGGGTTAACCGCCACGGTTTCGATAAAGAAGGGGATTAACACACTATCGGTTTGTGTTGCAGTATCAGTAAACACCGCATTGAACATTTTGTTATAGCGCTGGCCATAATTTGGTGGGATTTTCACCTCACTGAGGATGACTTTAATGTTTTCTTGTTGGGCCAGTTCAATCATTTGTAACAAATTATTTTTGATGAGTTTTGGGGGAAAACCCCTAAGCCCATCGTTACCGCCCAATTCGATCAGTAAGTAATCAATCTCCTGAGACGCCAGTATTTTCGGTAGTCTGGCTAAACCACCATCGGTTGTCTCGCCACTGATACTGGCGTTTATAATACGATAGTCAGCCTGATCTTGAGCCAGGTTTTCATTGAGAATGGACACCCAACCTTCATTTTCCTGCATACCATAACTTGCACTTAGGCTATCACCTAGTAGTAAAATAGAGTATTGAGCTAAAACCGGGTTGGCATACGTACAACACAGTAGTAATAACCAAGGGAAAAATTTTTTCATCATGCTTCAGGATCCTGATTTAATTTTACAATGTCGACAAGTCACCAAACAGGTCACGACCGGCGAGAAAACACTGGAAATTCTACAACCTATCAATTTGCAGGTTCGACCGAGTGAGACTGTCGCCATCATTGGCGCCTCCGGCTCGGGTAAAACAACACTTTTATCGCTGCTTGCCGGATTAGATACACCATCTCAAGGGGAAATTTACCTCAAACAGCAACCATTGCACAAGTTTGATGAAGAACAACGCTCCGCAGTAAGGGCGAAACATGTGGGTTTTATCTTCCAATCCTTTCTCCTTATTAACAGTTTGACGGCGTTAGAAAATGTTATGCTGCCGGCAGAGCTTGCCGGGGACAGTAACGCCCAGGAACGCGCGTTATCAATGCTGGCAAAAGTTGGTCTAAAAGACAGAGCAGAGCATTTTCCTTCGCAATTGTCTGGCGGTGAGCAGCAGCGTGTTGCCATTGCACGTGCCTTTATCAGTTCACCAGATATTTTATTTGCTGACGAACCAACCGGAAATCTCGACAGTAAGACAGGTGACACGGTCAGTGAATTACTGTTTGAACTCAATCAACAGCAAGGAACGACACTGGTGTTGGTTACCCACGACAATGATTTAGCGGCCCAATGTCAGCGTCAATTAGTGATGCATGCCGGTGAATTAACGGAAGCCGTAAAACCTGTTGCTGAGGTAGTATAATTATGTCGGCTTGGGCTACACAATCCTGGCGATTGTTCCGTCATGAATTAAAGCGTGGTGAGCTAACCATCATTGCGCTAGCGCTGATTATTGCGGTTGCTAGCGTATTTAGTTTATCTGGGTTTTCCGCACAAATTAAATCTGCCTTGATTCAACAAAGTAATAGCTTTATTGCAGCGGACCGGGTATTGCAATCATCACGACCGGTAGAGGAAAAATATCTCAATAAAGCCGACGAGATGGGCTTACAACATGCACAATTACTGCAGTTTTCATCGATGGTGTTTGGCGGTGACGATATGGTGCTCGCTTCCGTCAAGGCGGTTAGTAATGGCTATCCTTTGCGCGGCAGCTTGTTGGTCGCGACACCAGATGATCAAAATCAATTGAGCGTTGGCAGTGTTGCTCCACCGAAACAGGGTAGTGCTTACGTTGGCCAATCTTTATTAAATAACCTCAACCTAAACATTGGCGACCGCTTTGAACTCGGCAACAGCGAATTTACAATCTCGGGGGTTATTGACAAAGAGCCTGACGCATCCTTTAGCGTGTTCACATCCGGCCCTCGAGTGATGATTCATGTCGATGATGTGCCCGCCACGGATATTGTCCAACCTGGTAGTCGGTTAACCTATAAGTATTTATTTGCCGGAGATGCCATCGTGGAATATTCCGAATGGGCAAAACCGCAAATTCTTGAAACCCAGCGTTTTCGTGATATTAAAGATCAACAAAGCCCATTGGCGAATGCCCTCAATCGGGCAGAAAGTTACTTGTCGTTGGCGAGCATGCTGGGAATTATTTTAGCCGCAGTGGCTGTTTCAGTAGCATCTCGACGTTATGGTCAACGTCATCAACCTATGGTAGCTGTGTACAAGTCTATTGGCGCATCGGCTTCTTTTATCAGCAAATTGTATCTACTACACTGGGGCGCCTTAGCAGGGTTTTCAATCTTGGTTGGATTGATTATTGGCTACGGTATTCAATACCTGGGGATACAGTTTATGGCGGATGTTGTGCCTGGCGTGTCCTTAACGGTTTCCGCTTATCCTGTGCTGGTTGCGGTGTTCACTGGGGTGATTTGTGCGGTGGCATTTGCGATCACACCATTGCGACAATTAATTGCAACGCCGGCGATATCGGTGATTCGTGGCTTCGCCGGTTTTGAAAGGGCACAAAGCTGGCTTGAACGTACCCCACCTTTATTGGCGGTGGTTTTATTGCTGTGGTTATTTAGCCAGGATTTGCTGCTAACAACGGCGCTGATGCTTGGTGCTGGCGCGATTATCTTTACGATTTTGGTGCTGGGACACGTATTGATCAACGCTGGACGTTCCGTGGGAAGTCAGGCCGGACAGGCATTTCACCTGTCTATGGCAAACTTGAAACGTCGCGCCAAAGCGAATCAAGTGCAGTTAGTGAGTTTCACTATCGCCATTCAATTATTATTGTTGATGCTGGTAGTGCGCAACGATTTGATCAATGAGTGGCAAGCACAATTGCCCCAAAACACGCCGAATCAGTTTTTAGTCAATGTTAGCCAAACTCAGGTTCCCGCGGTAGAAGAGTTTTTGCACACGCAAGGCTTAGCAGCCAGTGATCTCTATCCGATTGTGCGCGGGCGGTTGTCAGCAATCAATGAAGAGCAGGTTCGCCGTCGGGTGTCGAAAGAGGAAGAGGATGCCAGTGAACAAGGACGGCGGGGCATCGGCCGTGAGTTAAACCTGACCTGGCATCAAAAATTACCGAGTGAAAACGAAGTGATTGCTGGGCAATGGTTTAATCAAGACAACCCGAAGCCGGAAGTGTCAGTTGAACAAAAACTGGCAGAGCGTTTGCAAGTGAGTGTCGGTGATGAACTCACATTCCAAATTGGCAGTGAAACGGTTTCAATGCCGGTAACCAGTATCCGGACCGTAAATTGGCAATCAATGCAACCGAACTTTTATATGATTTTTTCGGAATCCGTACTCGCCGATTTTCCGGCTACCTACATCGCCGCTATTTATGTACCAGCGCTGCAAAAGACAGAATTCCAGACGTTTTTGCAAGATTATCCGACCATTAGCATCATAGATGTCGACGCGATTATCAATCAGTTACGGACGGTCATTTCTCAGGTTTCCCTGGCTGTGGAATTTATCCTGATCCTGGTGTTAATTGCGGGGGCTTTGGTATTGGTCGCACAGGTTCAAGCGAGTATGGAAGAGCGTGAGCGGGAACTGGCCATTCTCAGAACGCTGGGCGCGAAGGGCAGCTTGCTTGCCAATAGTGTACTGTTAGAATTTGTGATCTTAGGTGCATTAGCCGGATTATTGGGCAGCTTGTCGATGGAGATAGGCGTGTTTATTCTACAAACTCAGGTGTTCGATATGAGCGCTGCGATACACTGGCAATATTGGCTGCTGGGAACGGTATTAGGGGCGGTTATTGTTGGCGCGTTGGGAATGGCGTCCTGTTATCGATTATTAAAGCTATCTAGCTTAACTCTGATCCGACGCACGTTATAACGCCAAGCAACGCCAAGCAACGCCAAGATGATGTAAGCGCAATTAGAACCGGCTTTTGGCCGGTTCTTTGTTATGGATTCTTATGGCGTGCTACGGTTTTAAGATCTGCTCTAATGCGCCTTTAAGCTGATCATATTGAAATACAAATCCTGCTTTTAATAACGCCATGGGTAACACCCGTTGCCCATAGAGTAATAAATCGGCCATTTCGCCAAACATTCCCCGTAAAACAAAGGCTGGCATGGTGGCGATATTCGGGCGTCCCAATACCGTTGCCAGACTTTCGCTAAAGTCGCGATTAGAGACGGGATTTGGCGCGGTCATATTTATGGGGCCGCGTAATTGTTCATTTTCGATAATGAACTGCATCGCATTCACCATATCGTCGATATGGATCCATGACATCACCTGTTTACCATGGGATAGACGTCCGCCTAAGCCAAGGCGATAGGGAGGGATCATTTTGGCCAATGCGCCGCGATTACGTTCGAGCACTATCCCGGTTCTTAACAAGCACAAACGTGTTTTGCTTTGACACAGTCGTGCCTTATCTTCCCACACCTTACACACTTGATGACTAAACTCGGGATAAACCTGAGCAAAGTTTTCATCAATTTCCTCATCACCCTGGCGCCCATAAAAACCAATGGCAGAGCCCGATAAAAATACGTTTGGCGGATTATCACTGTCGTTGATACGTTTGCTAAGTTGCTCGGTAATTTGCCAGCGACTCTGACAAATCTTTTGTTTTTGCTTACGAGACCAGCGTTTATCAACAATCGGCTGGCCCGCAAGGTTAATCACAACATCAAAGTCATTGAGGTTTGGCAAGGCATCTAAGTCGTTAAGAATGGTGATACGTTCAGGGTTGATACCGCTGGAGAGGATCGGAGTATGCTGGCGAGATACCAGTGTAAACTGATATTTGTCCTGGTATTTTTGTATAAAGTGGCTACCAATCAAGCCCGTGCCACCGGTAATAAGAATCTTCATCATAAGCCGTTTTATCATTGCTGTACGTTAAATTTAGCGCAACATTGGCCAGGGCAGGTAGTGACGCTGTGAATATTTTTACCAGATAATATCTTGGTTAACAGTATACTGGCTGGGTTACTATCCCGATCATTTTTTGCTAAGGTAAATGAAAACAACAAGTTGGATATTTTATGGGACAAGCAAATCAAGGACAGCCTAGTGATAGTGGCGTAGTCAGAGGACTATTTGTACTGGCGCTATTAGTGATCATTATGGCTGGGGTTAAAGTTGCGACGAACTTGCTGGTTCCGTTTTTACTGTCGATATTTATCGCCATTGCCTGCAACCCTTTGGTAAATAAAGCCGTGGAATGGCGGGTGCCGAAAGTCCTTGCGGTGTTAGTCGTCATCGGCTTGTTTTTTGGCGCTGGCTTTTTAATTACCGGTTTACTGGGCAATTCCCTCAATGAATTATCCGCCTCGATGCCCACCTACAAAGCACAGGTCACCGAAAAATTCTCCGGATTAATTGATACCCTTGCGTCTAACAATATTCGAGTCTCGAAATCGTTTTTCATGCAATATCTTGATCCCGGTGCGGCAATGGGTTTTGCCGCTGACATGTTGTCGAGCTTTGGCAATATCATGGCGAATCTATTTTTCATTATCCTGACCGTGGTATTTATGTTACTCGAAGCCTCTACCATACCGACAAAACTGCATCTGGCATTCCAGGATCCGCAGATGAAAATGGCGCAGATAGATAAGTTCCTCTCATCGGTGAATCAATATTTAGCAATCAAAACGGTGGTGAGCATAGGTACGGGTATTTGCGTCAGTACAATGTTGTGGGCGTTTGGTCTGGATTTTTATCTGCTGTGGGGGGTTGTTGCATTCTTATTTAACTTTATCCCGAACATCGGCTCCATCATTGCGGCAGTGCCTGCGGTGTTGCTTGCCTTAGTGCAATTGAATCCTGCAATGGCCGGCTTTATTGGTTTAGGTTATATCATTATCAATACCGTAATGGGCAATATTGTTGAACCAAAATATTTAGGTAGAGGGTTAGGGCTTTCAACGTTAGTGGTATTTTTGTCGTTAGTATTTTGGGGTTGGTTGCTTGGTACGGTGGGAATGTTGCTATCGGTACCGCTAACCATGATCATTAAAATCGCCCTTGAAAATTCCGCAGAGGGACAGTGGTTTTCAGTATTGCTCAGTGACTCCGATCGACTGGATTCGCAAGTCGAACAATTGCAACAAGATGAGTCATTGGACGATGAAACCGCTTATGATGCAGAAAAGTCCGATAAGCAATAATGGGCATAGGCTATCCTCGCATTATGCTAATTAAGTTCTTTCACAAAGGCTGGTTGGCGCTTTTGATATTGAGCGTTTCGCATGTGCTGCTGGCGGCGCAACCGAGTGAAATTACCTGGCCGGATAATCAACAGGTCGCTGTCAGTCTCAGTTATGACGATGGCCTTAATTCCCATTTGGATAATGCCATACCGGCATTGAATCGATATGGTTTTAAAGCCAGCTTTTACCTGACCCTAGCATCCCCGGTGATCAGCGCACGCTTATCCCAGTGGCGCGAGGCCGCAAAACAAGGTCATGAATTGGGAAACCATAGTCTGTTCCATGGCTGTGCGAAAAACATAGACGGGCGGGAATGGGTTGATGAACATCTCGACTTATCGAAACGGACACCGGGTGATGTGGTGAGTGAAATTCGTCTCGCCAATGATTACCTTTATGCGATTGATGGTAAACAAAAGCGGACGTTTACACCGCCATGCAACGATGTATTGGTGATCAATGACCAGCCGTTTTTAGACGCATTACAAGACGACTTCGTCGCCATAAAAGGCAATCAACATGACCTACCGGAATCTTTTAACCAGTTGTGGGCGCCCGCGGATATTCGCGCTGATCAATTGATTGCTTATGTCGAGCAGCAAGCTGGAAAAGGCGGGGTGATTAATATCATTTTTCACGGGGTGGGCGGTGATCACTTAAGTGTTAGTCTGGAGGCCCATAATGCCTTGCTAGCCTATTTAGACGCGAACAAGAGCCGCTATTGGGTAGAGAGTTATTTGACCATTATGGAATACGTCAATGGCCAGAACGGCCATTGAATGGGTATTGCATGGGCATTGCTTGGGTATTGAATGGGCAAACCAAGGCGGCAATTTTTCACTCGCTGCTAGCTAAAGCAACTCGCCAGGACAACTAGCAAGAGCGCAATGTCCGAAAACATTGCCTCAACAAGTCCTGTACAGACCCTAGAATACCTGTTTAAACGGTTTGACTGTGACTGATTTATAGACGCCTGCTGCGATGTATGGGTCGTCATCCGCCCAGCTCTGGGCAGCCTCTAAGCTATCAAATTCCAAAACTAATAAAGAGCCAGTAAAGCCAGCTTCTCCCGGGTTGTCATCGTCAATTGCCGGACAGGGGCCAGCAACAACCAATCGCCCCTGATCGTTTAACTGCTGCAATCTTGCAAGGTGTTTGTCTCTTACTGACATTCTTAATGCTAAGCTGTTTTCAACGTCTTCACTGATGATGGCATACAACATATTATTGTCCTGAATCGTCTTTGTTATTGAGGGGATTATCAACGCCTGTTTCAGTCGGTTCAGGCTCTGGCTCAATATGTTTGTAGATCAAAAGCAGCGAGCTAAAGGCAAAGACAAACGTTAATATCGTCAACCCGAATACCTTGAAATTGACCCAGGTTTCCTGATCAAAATTAAATGCCACATACAAATTAAGAATGGCACAGGTTAAAAAGAACAGGCTCCAGGCATTGTTTAAACGGGTCCATATTTTCTCAGGCATACGCATCGACTCGCCTAACATAGACTGCAGTACATTTTTATTGAAAAATGCCTGACTGACCCATAACCCAAGCGCAAAGAAAACATTGACGATAGTGACTTTCCATTTCAGAAACGCATCATTTTGGAAGATCAAAGTCAGCGCACCGAATACAGCAATGAGACCAAATAACCACCACTGTTTTTGTGGGATCTCTTTGCCTTGCATCTTCATGATGATCATTTGCAAAGCCGCTGCGGCGATTAATGCGCCGGTTGCCCAGTAGATATCGACGGTTTTGTACACGGCGAAAAAGATAATAAGGGGGATAAATTCAAAAATTGCGGTCATAGAATATTGTTACTTTCCTTTAAGTTGTTTTCATTTTAGCGAAACATCGATAAGGACACTAGCGCTATCCTTGATAAAAATGTAACGGAGTTTAACGATACAGTTGCACTGTAAGATCATCACATCGACCATTGCGAGTCGAATCGACTTTCAAGGGATGCTTTAACTCATTCCAGCTAGTGACTTTAGCACCGATGTTGACGTGCGGAAACGGGGCTTTTGTCATCGGTTGACTGCTAAGCTGCGCGATTTTTTGCCACCAATTGTTATCGTCTGGGTTGAAACGAACAAAGTCTTGTTCACGGGCACTAAAATATTCCGTCACTTGCTGTTGGTGGCGGTAGAAACAATCTAACAGGTATTGATCACTGTTAAGATCTGAGTCAGAAAAATGGCCAAATACCTGGGTGTAACAGCGCTTTAATATTGGGTTGAAGCCACCATCCGAGCGTTGTAAATTATTTTTCATGCGCGATAAAAGCTGGCGAATAGACACTAGCCACTGTTCAGCATCGCGCTCAATGTAGACAAATTTGGCCTGCGGGTAAATCTTATCCAAGGCGGCATAATCATTAAACACTGGGGTATCGGCGATCACATTCGCGTTTTTGAAAGCCTCCAACGTATACGCGGTATGCGCCACTTTAAAACCTTGTTCGATCATCGCCAGGCAAAAGCTGGTGGTGGCCGTTCTTGGCAAACTGACCACAAACAACTTCTGCTGTTCAAGCATGTCTGCGCTATTGGGTCTATTCAACGCCATAGCCAAACGGATTATCAATACTGTGCGATGGTTGTGTAAACCACTGTGGGCCGTCGTCGGTCATATAAAAGTGATCTTCTAAACGAACCCCAAACTCTCCGGGAATACAAAGCATTGGCTCATTGGAGAAGCACATACCTTTGGTCAGAGGGGTTGCGTCATTTCCAACTAAATATGGCCACTCATGGATATCTAAACCAATACCATGACCAGTGCGATGCGGTAAACCCGGCAGTTGATATTCCGGTCCATATCCGACGGAGGCCAGATAGCTTCGGGCAGCTTGGTCCACTTGTGCGCATGGGCGATCAAGTTGCGCCGCGTTAAATGCCATCAATTGCGCTTGTTTTTCATGTTCCCAAACCTGGCGTTGACGATCATTCGGTTGTCCGAATACATAGGTACGGGTGATGTCTGAGTGATAACCATATAATTCACAGCCGGTATCAATTAATACCATGTCATTCGTATCTAAGGATTTTGGTTTGGCGACACCATGGGGGTAGGCGGTGTCTTCGCCAAATAACACAATGCAGAAATAGGAGCCTTGAGATGCCCCCAAACGACGATGGGCAGCATCAATAAACTGTTCAACTTCGGTGACGGTTATCCCTGGGTGCAATATGCGCGCGGCGGCTTGTTGTACAATCAGGGTGATATCTTTTGCGCGTTGCAATATCGCAATTTCCTGTCGTGATTTGTGCATCCGGCATCCCGCGGTAACCGGTTTCGCATCTAACCATTGATAGCTTTGCGTGAGTTGGGCTATGCCGTTGGCGATAAAAAACGGTGTCGCTTCGTCAAGACCGACGTTACCCTCATGGATATTCAGTGATACCAGAGCATCTAAAAAGGTTTGGTATGGGCTAATGTGTTCATGCCAGGTATGCACCTTGCCAGGCACGGCCATGTATTGTGTTAACGTATCTAACTCAAAATACGGGGCAATATACTCTACCTTACCGGTTGCTGGTAAAATTGCGCCGACCATGCGCTCGGACGGGTACCAGTGAGTCCCGGTGAAATACGCGAGGTTATTGCCGGCGTTAAGGTATATGGCGGCGATCCCTTGTGCTTGCATAATCGCTTGAGCGCGGGCAATTCTTTGTTGATACTCTGATCCATCGATGCCGCGCAGATCCGCGCACATATCTTTTAGCTTATCCAATTCTACCGCGGCGGTTGAGCCACCAATACCATAGTTACTGTTCATATTTCACTCAAAAAGATTAACATTTATGTTGTATACAATAGGCGGATTATCGACGATTTGAAGGAATGAATGCAATCCTTATTCGCGACTGGATCCAAAACTGGATTGGTTCAATTTTGCCATCAGCTGGTGGGGATGTTTTTGAGTTGGGAAGGGCGTTTTAATCGCAGGATAGTTTGATATCGGTGGTCGGTACTGAGCAGCAAAGCAATATTTCGCCGTCGCGAATAAATGCCAGAGGTTCACCATTGGTATATTCTACGGTGCCTTGGTGTAAATCTACGCGACAGGCTCCGCAAAACCCGTCGCGACAATGAAAATGGGTCTCAATATTATGGTGCTCTAAAAACTCGAGTAAGTTTTTGTGAGTTTGATCATCGAATTGAGTTTCGATGATCTGCTCATTAACACAAACTTTATGTCCCATTCTGGTAATGAATTACAAATCGAAGTCTTCGAAGTCACTGCTATCGACAGCGCTATCGGTTTGACCCACCAGGTAAGACGATATTTCCGTTTCCTGTGGTGCCACCTGAACATTATCGCTTGATAGGTACGAATTAATCCAAGGTAATGGATTCGATTTGACCGCAAATTGCGGCTCATAACCAATCGCGACGAGTCGCTGATTCGATAAATACTCGATGTATTGTTTAAGGATTTCGGCATTCAAACCAATCATCGAACCGTCTTTAAACAAGTAGTCAGCCCATTGTTTTTCCTGCTCGATAACATCTAAGAACAGCTCTAAGCCTTGATCATGAAATTCTTTACAAATTTCTGCCATTTCAGGATCATCTTTGCCGCTCGCCCAAAGATTTAAAATATGTTGAGTGGCGGTTAAATGTACCGCTTCATCACGGGCAATTAGCTTGATAATTTTGGCATTACCTTCCAATAGCTCCCGTTCTGCAAAGGCAAATGAACAGGCAAATGATACGTAAAAACGGATCGCTTCCAGAGCATTGGTTGAACACACCGAAAAATATAAGGCTTTTTTGATTTCCCGTTGATTTACGACGACTTGTTCACCGTCAATTTCATAGGTACCTTCACCTTGAGATTGATAAAGTTGAGATAACAAAATCAAACGGTCGAAGTAGTGAGAAATCGCACTGGCTCGGTTCAAGATATTTTCGTTAATGACGATATCGTCAAACACTTCACTTGGATCGGTGAACAAATTTCGCAAAATGTGCGTATATGAGCGAGAGTGAATGGTTTCGTAAAAACCCCAGGTTTCAATCCAGGTTTCTAACTCTGGAATTGACACTAACGGTAATAAACAAACATTGACACTGCGCGCTGCGATTGAATCGAGCAGCGTTTGATATTTTAAATTAGAGATGAAAATGTGTCGCTCAGAATTGGTAAGTTGTTGCCAGTCAGCTCGATCTTTGGAAATATCGACTTCTTCTGGACGCCAGAAAAACGAAAGCTGTTTCTCAATTAACTTTTCAAAAATCGGGTGTTTTTGTTGGTCATAACGGGAAACATTGACTGTGTTACCCATGAACATTGGCTCGAGTAATGGATCATTTTTTACTCGGTTAAACGTTGAATACGCCATGTTTGCTCCTGCAGTTTCACATTGGTGAAACTGGCTAAAAAATTCGGTAAATTAAAACGAAAGAAACCTCAGCGACTTTAACGGGAAAGTGCACTGGGGTCTCTGTAATTTTCTTTTCGGTCAGTCGGACCTACTCGTTATATCTTACAAGCGCCGCCGGCACAGCCATCATCTTCCATATCACCCATGCTGTCATCAGCACCATCGCGGGTATTGTGGTAGTACATGGTCTTAACCCCTAATTTGTATGCATGAAGCATGTCTTTTAGGATTTGCTTGACCGGCACCTTGCCATTCTCAAACTTTGATGGGTCGTAGTTGGTATTGGCAGAAATCGTTTGGTCGACAAATTTTTGCATAATACCGACTAACTCTAGGTAGCCTTCGTTGCTCGGGATATTCCACAGCAGTTCATAACTGTCTTTTAGACGCTCATACTCAGGAACAACCTGTTTTAACACACCATCTTTGCTGGCTTTTACGCTAATAAGACCGCGTGGTGGCTCGATACCATTGGTCGCATTGGAAATCTGCGACGAGGTCTCTGATGGCATTAACGCTGACACGGTTGAGTTGCGCACACCGTGTTGTTTGACACTTTCGCGTAATCCTTCCCAGTCCAGGTGTAATGGCTCACTGGTAACTTTATCGATCTCTCGCTTGTAGGTGTCGATTGGTAAAATGCCCTGGGCCAAACGCGTTTCATTGAACTTAGGACACGCACCTTTTTCTTTTGCCAATTGGTTTGATGCTTTCAATAGATAAAATTGAATCGCTTCAAATGTACGATGGGTCAGGTTGTTGGCGCTGCCGTTTGAGTAAAACACTCCGTTTTTGGCAAGATAGTAGGCATAGTTAATCACACCAATACCGAGAGTACGACGACCCATGGTTGCAGAAAGTGCCGCTGGTACCGGGTAATCCTGATAATCCAGCAAGCTATCCAATGCTCGTACCGCCAGATCCGCAAGTTCATCTAACTCATCCAGACTTTCAATCTTACCTAAGTTGAACGCAGAAAGGGTACAAAGGGCGATTTCGCCATTAGGATCATTAACATCTTCGAATGGCTTGGTTGGCAATGCAATTTCCAGACACAAGTTGGATTGGCGAACCGGTGCAACACTTGGGTCGAATGGACTGTGAGTATTACAGTGATCGACGTTTTGCAGATAGATTCGGCCAGTACTTGCTCGCTCTTGTGCAAACAAGGTGAACAATTCGATTGCTTTGATGCGTTTTTTACGAATCGATGAATCGCCTTCGTATTTCACGTATAGCTCTTCAAACTTATTCTGATCTTCGAAGAAAGCATCATACAAACCAGGCACGTCTGATGGGCTGAACAAGGTGATGTAATCGCCTTTGATCAAACGTTGGTACATAAGCTTATTGAACTGCACGCCATAATCGAGGTGACGTACACGGTTTTCTTCCACACCACGGTTGTTCTTAAGTACTAACAGGCTTTCGACTTCTAAATGCCATAGTGGGTAAAACAACGTTGCCGCACCACCGCGAACACCACCTTGAGAACAGCTTTTTACTGCGGTCTGGAAATGCTTATAAAACGGAATACAGCCAGTATGGAATGCTTCGCCATTGCGAATTGAGCTACCAAGGGCACGAATGCGACCAGCATTGATGCCGATCCCTGCGCGCTGAGAGACATATTTTACAATGGCACTGGTAGACGCGTTAATCGAATCCAGGCTGTCACCGGCTTCAATAAGAACGCAGGATGAAAACTGACGTGTTGGGGTGCGAACACCCGCCATAATTGGCGTTGGCAACGAAATCTTGAACATCGAAATCGCGTCATAAAAGCCTTTTACATAATCTAATCGATTGTGTTTTGGATACTTGGCAAACAGGCATGCTGCGACAAGCAAGTATAAAAACTGGGCACTTTCGTAAATTTCACCGTTTACGCGGTTTTGCACCAGGTACTTACCTTCAAGTTGCTTTACCGCGGCATAGCTAAATGTTTTATCACGTTCATGATCGATAAACGCATCCATAATCGCGAATTCTTCCGCACTATAATCTTCAATCAGATGCTTATCGTATTTGCCGGTTTCTACCAGCTTTAATACATGCTCGTGTAAAGCTGGTGGCTCATATTTACCATAGGCTTTTTTACGCAGGTGAAAGATTGCCAATCGAGCGGCCAGATATTGATAATCCGGAGATTCTTCGCTGATTAAGTCAGCTGCCGCTTTAATGATGGTTTCATGAATATCTTCCGTTTTGATGCCATCATAAAATTGAATATGTGATTTTAGCTCTACTTGAGACACAGACACTGAGTCTAGTCCCTCAGCTGCCCAGTCAATGACTTTATGGATTTTGTCTAAATCAATGGGTTCTTTTTGCCCGTTCCGTTTGGTTACAAAGAGGTTGCTGTTCATGAAAAACCTGTAATTAATGTTTTATATTTATATTTATTTTTTTTATTGATACCACCAATAAAACTTGATGATCCGTTTAAACCAAGTCAACTCGCCAATAGTGGCTGTTGAAAATAAATGCACAATATCTAGGGGGTATTACAAGATATAGTCACAAGATAATGAGGTTTGCCGGTTAATGCAACCCCTGAAATTAGGCATTTATTTACGATGAATTTAGTTAGTGAATTTAGGTTAGTGGTAACTAACTTACTAGCTCCGGTAAAAAACCCGCTAAATAAAATGCAAGCGTTATTTCAAAAATTAAAATTATTTTACTGTGCTGGGCGATTATTTTTTTTGGTTCCTTAAGACAAACAATTGACTTTAAAAATTTCTATATAAAACAGAGGATTAAGGTCTTGGCTATAGTTTGTCCGATCCGTCTAAATAGTAAGCTGCAAAAGCTCTGTCGGAGCGCGTAAAATATGGCCAGCTCCCCAATCTTGAATATTAACAGTTGCGTGGATATAACCCCAGGCAGCGATGGCGGTGTGCATGTCTGCCCGAATCCCGGCATCGATATCCCGTTTGGCGTCACCTACATAAAGAATATTGTTGCCCTGATCGATGTTTAATGCCGCTCGGGCGTGGTGCATTGGCGCCGGATGCGGTTTTTTGAAACCCAGCGTATCACCACAAACCAGTGTTTTTGCCGTTTTCAACACTTGGTATTTAGCAAACAAAGGCAAGGTTAGTTTCGTCGGTTTATTGGTGACGATGCCCCACGGAATATGGTGTTCGTTGAAAGCCGCTAACACTTCTTCGATGCCGCTAAATAAGCGGCTGTGCCGGGGAGGATTTTGCTGATAAATCGCAATGAACTCAGCTCTGAGCCGTTGTTTGTTTTCAGCGGATAGCGGGGCTTCAAACGCCAAGTCCAATAACGGGTATATTCCATCAGAACCAATCGGTATTATTTGCTCCAATGAAACTGCAGGCCGCTGGTACTGGACCAGTAATTGGTTTAAAACGGCATGGAGATCGCCGGCGGTGTCAACCAGTGTGCCATCAAGATCAAATAATACGCCTTTTCCCTGCCATTGCCTCATTGTTGAACTCGCTAATCGACGCTGTTTTCCGAAAGTGGCTATTGCACTTACTCTTTATATCACCAAGCCACATAAACTAACCCCTAATTGTCAGGATTATCTGAATTTAGCTCGATTGATCCTTTGGCTTTTCAAATGCCAATAAATAATTCACATCCAGGCCAGGAGCCAGCTTATGGTTTTCATTGATCGGATTGTAATGGATCCCGGTCGCATCAATACATTTAAGGCCTGCGGATTCTGCCCAGCCGATGAGTTGCGACGGGCGAATAAATTTATTCCAGTCGTGGGTTCCGTTAGGGACAAGCTTGAGTAACTTTTCAGCGGCAACGATTGCCAACAAGTAAGATTTGGTGGTTTTATTCAAGGTTGAGAAAAACGCTTTTCCGCCGGGTTTAACCATCGCCGCACAGGCTTTAATAATGGATTCTGGGTCTGGAACGTGTTCCAACATTTCCATACAGGTGACCACATCAAAATGTGCAGGCAATTGCTCGGCTTTTTGTTCCACTGGAATTTTTTGGTAGTCGACTTCGACCCCAGCTTCCAAAGCGTGCAACATTGCGATATTCAGCGGCTCTTGACCCAAGTCGATGCCGGTGACGTTGGCACCAACGCGGGCCATGCTTTCGGCCAGAATGCCACCGCCGCAGCCAACATCTATGGTGGCTAAATCGAAAAGCGAACCACAATGGGACTGAATAAAACTCAGCCTTAATGGGTTGATTTGATGTAGCGGTTTAAAGTCACCTTCGGTATCCCACCATTGACTCGCGACTTTTTCAAATTTTTCGATTTCTTTGGGGTTGACGTTTACGTCTTGGCTCATAATTTGCGGATCCGACTGGGTTAATCAAGCTTGCTTACACAAGCTAACTTTTCACGTTAAGCACAGCGAAAATGGCTGACTCAGAACGATGGCTACTCGTTAATACGATCGCCGATTTTATTCAGAACTTTCACATCACCGCGACACACCGCGATAATCGATTTGTCTCGTTTAAATTCATCATCGATGATCACCCGGCCTTTGTCCGCTTGCGGAAACTGGCCAACCTGATGATTAAATTCTAAGGTGTGAATGTCGTAATAAAGCACAGTCACGGTTGTTAACGGATTTTCATTACTGCTCATAGTTGAATTTTCTGTTCCTGAAACATTACAAGCGCAGCCCATTGCTGGGGAACCCTCATTCGAAACCCCGACCGACAATCGATACGGCTTAACATTATTTGTGTACTGGGCACATTATATATCTAACCACAGTGGGTATGTAAACCGTGATATGTGAAATGTGTTGTGCAACGGATGATTTTCTATTCACAGTAAATTTACCTTCTGTTGTAATTAATGCTACTAATTTTCCGGGAAGTTTGGTAACGTCAGAAGCTTAATAAAGCCGTGCAGAGCATTCGCATTTTATGCTAGTATTCTGCACCAATAAAAATATACATAAAGCAACTTGCTGATTTAGGGAAAGCATCATTTTATGACCGATCTGGCAAAAGAAATCATTCCAGTTAACATCGAAGACGAGCTAAAAACGTCTTACCTTGATTATGCGATGAGTGTAATCGTTGGGCGGGCCCTACCCGATGTCCGTGATGGTCTGAAACCTGTTCATCGCCGTGTGTTGTACGCAATGCACGATTTAGGTAACGATTGGAACAAGGGCTACAAGAAGTCTGCCCGTGTTGTTGGCGACGTAATCGGTAAATATCACCCACATGGTGATACTGCGGTTTATGACACTATCGTTCGTATGGCGCAACCATTCTCCTTACGCTACATGCTGGTAGATGGTCAGGGTAACTTTGGTTCTGTTGACGGTGATTCCGCGGCAGCCATGCGTTATACCGAAATTCGTATGCAAAAGATCTCCCATGCTTTGCTTGCGGATTTAGAAAAAGAAACCGTGGATTTCGTTCCCAACTATGATGGTCAGGAACAAATGCCCGCGGTGATGCCAACTCGTGTGCCTAACCTATTAGTGAATGGTTCCTCAGGCATCGCAGTTGGTATGGCAACCAATATCCCTCCTCACAATTTAACCGAAGTCGTCAATGGCTGTATTGCCATGATTGATAATTCGGATATCACCATTGAAGAGTTATTCGAATATATCCCCGGTCCTGATTTTCCGACTGCGGGTATCATCAGTGGTAAAGCGGGTATTGAAGAAGGGTATCGTACCGGTCGTGGTAAATTAAATATTCGTGCTCGCGCGGATATTGAAGTTGACGAAAAAACCGGTAAAGAAACCATTGTCGTACACGAACTTCCTTACCAGGTTAACAAAGCTCGCCTAATTGAAAAAATGGCGGAACTGGTAAAAGAGAAACGTCTTGAAGGTATCTCTGCCTTGCGTGATGAGTCTGATAAAGACGGTATGCGCATGGTCATTGAAGTGAAACGCGGTGAAGTCGGGGAAGTGATTCTCAACAACCTTTACAAGCTGACACAAATGCAGGTTTCTTTTGGTATGAACATGGTTGCGTTGACGGACGGTCAACCAAAACTGTTTAACCTTAAAGAAATGCTCGAAGCGTTTATCCTGCATCGCCGTGAAGTTGTGACGCGCCGTACAATTTTCGAATTGCGTAAGGCTCGTGAACGTGCACATATCCTTGAAGGTTTAGCCGTAGCGCTGAGCAATATTGATCCGATTATTGAGTTAATCAAACGTTCACCGACACCAGCGCAAGCAAAAGAGGCGTTGGTTGAAAATGGTTGGAACCTCGGCAATGTTTCAGAAATGCTGGAACGTGCGGGTAATGATGCCGCACGTCCGGAATGGCTGGAACCTGAATATGGGATCCGCGATGGTAAGTACTATTTAACGGTACAACAAGCGCAAGCCATCCTTGACTTACGTTTACATAAGTTGACTGGTTTAGAACATGAAAAAATTCTAAACGAGTACAAAGAGTTATTAGAAATCATCGCAGAATTAATGCATATTCTTGCAAGCCCAGAGCGTTTGATGGAAGTGATTCGTGAAGAATTAGAAGCCATCCGCGAAGAGTTTGGCGATGAACGTCGTACCGAAATATCGCTTGCTTCTCATGATCTGTCGCTTGAAGATTTGATCAATGAAGAAGATGTTGTGGTGACCTTGTCCCATGAAGGGTATGTGAAGTACCAACCGTTATCTGAGTACGAGTCTCAGCGTCGAGGTGGTAAAGGTAAAGCAGCGACTAAGATGAAAGAAGAAGATTTCATTGAACGTCTGCTCGTTGCCAATACCCATGACACGATTCTGTGTTTCTCCAATCGCGGTCGCATGTATTGGCTCAAAGTTTATCAATTGCCATTAGCGACACGAACTGCGCGTGGACGACCCATTGTTAACCTATTACCACTGGAAAGCGATGAACGCATCACTGCGATATTGCCAGTTCGAGAGTATGAAGAAGATAAATTTATCTTTATGGCGACAGCTTCCGGTACGGTGAAGAAGACACCATTAACGGCATATTCACGACCTCGTGCAAACGGTATTATTGCGTTGAATCTTCGTGATGACGATACCTTGATTGGCGTTGATATTACCAACGGTGATAGTGAAATCATGCTGTTCTCGGACGAAGGTAAAGTGGTTCGTTTCCATGAACAGGGTGTTCGAACGGTTGGTCGTACTGCCACAGGTGTTCGCGGTATGAAGCTAGAAGAACAACAAAAAGTTGTTTCTTTGATTGTTCCGAAGAATCAAGGGCCAATTCTTACCGTCACCGAAAACGGTTATGGTAAGCGTACTGAACTGGAAGAATACCCAGCGAAGAGCCGTGCAACCAAAGGTGTTGTCTCAATTAAAGTGAGCGATCGTAATGGTTCGGTTGTTGGTGCGGTTCAGGTCGAAGAAGCGGATGAAATCATGCTGATCACCGACAATGGTACTTTGGTACGGACACGCGTTCATGAAGTCAGCGTGATTGGCCGAAATACCCAAGGGGTTCGGTTGATCAGAACGGCAGAAGACGAACACGTCGTTGGATTGCAACGCATCGATGAAATCGAAGAAGAGCCTGAATTGGAAGATGCCGATGATGCAGGGGAGGAGCCAGTAAATGATGCTTCTGAACCGGCTCAGGACGCAGCGCCCGAGGCAGATGACGAGTAAAGTTTTTTACACGACATAATAAATGGGCGGTTTTTACCGCTCATTTTTTTTCTGGTCAGGACTCGTTCCTGACTATTAGTTTCTAGCTTTGCCAAATTCAGGTAAAGCTTAATCGCAGATAATCTATACAAGTAGTTAGTCATGAACGAGATTTATAATTTTTGTGCCGGACCTGCCATGTTGCCCAAACCGGTAATGGCCCAGGCCCAATCGGAGTTTTTAAACTGGAATGATACCGGCTGTTCGGTGATGGAATTAAGTCATCGTGGCCCGGAATTTATGGCGCTTGCCGCTCAAGCAGAGCAAGATCTTCGGGATATCCTTGGTATTCCGGATAACTACAAAGTGCTATTTTGTCATGGCGGCGGCCGTGGGCAGTTCTCAGCGGTGCCGCTAAATTTATTGACGGTATCGGGAAAAGCCGACTACGTCGTCACCGGCTCCTGGTCAAAAAGCGCGGTGTCAGAAGCGCAAAAATATGGCGATATCCGTGTGATAGAGCCCGTTGTTGCAACCCATGATGAACAGCATGTGTTGCCGTCAGCGCAATGGGGTTTGTCCACAGATGCCGACTATGTGCATTATTGTCCCAATGAAACCGTTGATGGTATCGAAATCTTTGAAATCCCGGAAACAGGCAACGTGCCACTCGTTGCCGATATGTCTTCAACGATTTTGTCGCGACCTATTGATGTCAGTAAATTTGGTTTAATTTATGCTGGTGCGCAGAAGAATATTGGTCCTTCGGGGCTGACCATAGTCATTGTTCGCGATGACTTGTTAGGACGCGCAATGCCAACTGTTCCGGGGATCTTCAATTATCAGACACTCGCGGATAATGGCTCAATGTTCAATACCCCGCCTACCTATGCCTGGTATCTGGCAAGCTTAGTGTTTGACTGGCTTAAAAACTTGGGTGGTTTATCCGTGATGGCGGAAAAAAATCGAATCAAGGCGAAGCATTTGTACGATTATATTGAACAAAGCGAATTTTATTACAGCAAAGTGGCGCGAGAAAATCGCAGTACTATGAATGTGCCATTTTATTTAAACGATGAAAGCCTCAACAGTGAATTCTTACAACAGGCAAAAGCGGCAGGCTTGTTGGCGTTGAAAGGGCACCGTTCAGTCGGTGGCATGCGCGCCAGTATTTACAATGCTATGCCGTTTGAAGGCGTAAATGCATTGGTTGAATTTATGCAAACATTTGCTGAGCGCCGCCGCTAGATAACACGAATATACCGATTAAAGATTAGTAAACTGACGTAAAAAGGAAGTACCCATGAACCAATCACCTTCAACTCTGATTTTCCATGCAGCGCCTGCCGGCCCGGTAAACGGCGATATCACCATTCCCGGTGATAAGTCCATATCGCACCGTTCTATTATGTTTGCGTCTTTAGCCGAAGGCACAAGTCATATCCGTGGTTTTTTACCAGGCCAGGATTGTCTGGCGACGATGAATGCGTTTAAAGCCATGGGGGTTGAAATCCACGGACCGGATGAAAACAATAGTGTTGTGGTGCATGGGGTTGGCATGCATGGCCTGAAAGCACCAGAGCAAGCCATGGATGTAGGTAATTCCGGGACGTCTATTCGCCTTTTATCCGGGATCCTAGCGGGTCAGGCATTTGCGAGTGAAATGATTGGTGATGAGTCGTTAAATAAACGCCCAATGATGCGAGTTGTGAATCCTCTTCAAAAAATGGGCGCAAGTATCAGCGCAGAAGAAGACGGCACGCCACCGTTAAAGGTTGCAGGAAAAAGCACATTGACGGCAATTGACTATCCATTGCCTATGGCATCGGCTCAGGTTAAGTCCTGCGTTCTACTTGCCGGTATGTACGCACAAGGTACCACGGTTGTTACTGAGCCAGGTATTACTCGGGATCATACCGAGCGTATGTTAAATGCATTTGGTTACCCGGTAACGGTCGAAGGCAATAAGGTCTCTCTTAATGGAGGCGGCAAACTCACCGCATGCGACATAACTGTACCAGGCGATATCTCCTCTGCAACTTTCTTTATTATTGCCGGACTAATTGCTGAGCAAGGCACATTAACCTTGCGCAATGTGGGTATGAACCCTACCCGAATCGGGGTTTTGAATATTGTTCGTAAAATGGGCGCTAATATTGACGTTGTGAATGCGCGCTTGGCAGGCGATGAGCCGGTCGCAGATTTAATTGTCTATGCCAGTGAACTAAAAGGTTGTGATATTGATGATGCCGATGTTCCTCTTGCTATTGATGAATTCCCCGCTATATTTATTGCCGCTGCCTGCGCCAAGGGAATAACCCGTTTAAGAAATGCCGAAGAGCTGCGAGTTAAAGAAAGTGATCGCATTCAAGCGATGGCTGATGGCCTGAAAATACTTGGTATTGATTGCACAGTATATGATGATGGCATTGATATCACTGGTGGACAACTAACCACAGGTACCGTAGATAGCCAGCACGATCACCGAATTGCGATGGCTTTTGCTATCAGTTCACTGCGCTCTAGTGGTACAATCCACATATTGGATTGCGATAACGTGGCCACGTCATTTCCGGTTTTTGTCGACCTGGCAAATGACGTTGGTTTAAACATTACTCAGGAATTAGTAAATGAATGAACAAATCCCTTTAATCACCATTGATGGTCCCAGCGGCGCTGGGAAGGGTACCGTTGCCAGGATTGTAGCGGAACAATTAGGATGGAATCTGCTGGACAGTGGCGCGATCTATCGCGTGTTAGCCGTTGCCACTAACCACCACAATATTGATATTGAAAGCGAGGAAGCATTAATTCCTCTGGCATCGCATCTGGATGTTGAATTTGAAATTCAGAAAAAAGGTGAGTCGCGTGTGTTGCTTGAAGGCGAAGACGTGACGAACGTGATCCGTACCGAAGACGTCGGTGCTATCGCGTCAAAAATTGCCGCATTTCCCCGGGTACGCGAAGCATTATTAAGACGCCAGCGAGCATTTAAGCAAATGCCCGGTCTATTGGCAGACGGTCGAGATATGGGCACAGTGGTGTTTCCTGACGCACCGGTAAAAGTATTTTTAACCGCCAGCCCGGAAGAACGCGCCAAACGTCGTATGCTGCAGTTGCAAGATAAGGGTATTGATGTTAACATCGGGCGCCTTTTGGCGGACATCAAGCAACGAGATGAGCGAGATCAAAACCGTTCGGTTGCACCATTGTTGCCAGCAGAAGGTGCTTTGTTAGTTGATTCTACTGAGCTGAGCGTGCCTCAGGTGGTAGAAAAAATACTGGCATTTGCCAATGACAAATTATCGGAATTTTAATAATTCCAATGTAGTTCGCTGCAGGGAAGATAGTGGACTTTTTTAACAACCCCATGAAACATGTATGTTGAATGGATTAATAACTGAGTTAACTTACAAGTTATGACTGAAAATTTTGCACAGCTTTTTGAAGAAAGCTTAAAAGAAATCGAAACACGTCCAGGTTCTATTATCAAAGGCATGGTCGTTGCAATCAATAAAGACAACGTTCTAGTTGACGCTGGCCTGAAATCTGAGAGTGTTATCTCTTTAGATCAGTTTAAAAACACAGCTGGTGAAGTAGAAATTAACGTTGGTGATTCGGTTGACGTAGCGCTAGATGCTACTGATGACGGTTTCGGTGAAACTATCCTTTCTCGTGAAAAAGCGAAGCGCTTCGAAGCTTGGCAGTTCCTTGAAAAAGCTTACGAAGAAAAAGAAACTGTTATCGGTGTTATCAACGGTAAAGTTAAAGGCGGCTTCACAGTTGAAGTTAGCAACATTCGTGCGTTCTTACCTGGTTCTCTAGTCGATGTACGTCCAGTACGTGACACGGCTCACTTGGAAGGTAAAGATCTAGAATTCAAAGTTATTAAGCTTGATCAAAAGCGTAATAACGTTGTTGTATCTCGTCGTGCTGTTATCGAATCTGAAAGCAGTGTTGAACGCGATCAACTACTTGAGTCTCTTCAGGAAGGCCAAGAAGTTAAAGGTATCGTTAAGAACCTTACTGACTACGGTGCATTCGTTGACCTTGGCGGCATCGATGGTCTACTACACATCACAGATATGGCTTGGAAGCGTGTTAAGCACCCAAGTGAAATCGTTAACGTTGGTGATGAGATCCCAGTTAAAGTTCTTAAATTCGACCGTGAGCGTACCCGTGTATCACTAGGTATGAAGCAGTTGGGTGAAGATCCATGGGCAGCTATCGCTAATCGTTTCCCAGAAGGTTCTAAACTGACTGGTCGTGTTACAAACCTAACTGACTACGGTTGTTTCGTTGAAATCCAAGAAGGCGTTGAAGGTCTTGTTCACGTTTCTGAAATGGATTGGACTAACAAAAACATCCACCCATCTAAGGTTGTTAACCTAGGTGACGAAGTTGAAGTTATGGTTCTTGAAATTGACGAAGAGCGTCGTCGTATTTCTCTAGGTCTTAAGCAATGTATCCCGAACCCATGGGAAGAGTTTGCTAAGAACTTCAACAAAGGCGACAAAGTTAGCGGTAAGATTAAGTCTATCACTGATTTCGGTATCTTCATCGGTCTTGACGGTGGTATCGACGGTCTTGTTCATCTTTCTGACATTTCTTGGAATGGCGGTGAAGAAGTTGTTCGTGAATACAAGAAAGGCGATGAGATCTCAGCTGTTGTCCTACAGGTTGATCCAGAGCGTGAGCGTATCTCTCTAGGCGTTAAGCAAACTGAAGATGATCCGTTCAATATGTATCTGACAGACAACAAAAAAGGTGCTATTGTTACTGGTACTGTAGCTGAAG
The DNA here is from genome assembly GCF_005843925.1 of Thalassotalea litorea. Taxonomy (GTDB): domain Bacteria; phylum Pseudomonadota; class Gammaproteobacteria; order Enterobacterales; family Alteromonadaceae; genus Thalassotalea_A; species Thalassotalea_A litorea_A. The sequence goes on along the minus strand of NZ_VCBC01000001.1, from coordinate 78,267 downwards.
TTGACGCTAAGGGCGCGAAGATTGCTCTTATCGAAGGCGTTGAAGGTTACATCCGTGTATCTGACATCTCTCGTGACCGTGTTGAAGATGCATCCACTGAATTATCAGTAGGTGACAGTGTTGAAGCTAAGTTCGTCGGTGTTGACCGTAAGAACCGTGTAATCAGCCTATCTATCAAAGCGAAAGACCAAGCTGAAGAACGTTCAGCGATGGACAACTTGAACCAGGAAGAAGACACTGGTTTGAGCGCGATGGCAGAAGCATTTAAAAACGCTAAAGGCTAATTTAGCTCTTAGGTGAGGAGATAATTTTTATCTCCTCAATCTCTAATCCATCGGCTAGCGCCAAAATGAACTGGAGGTCAAATGACCAAGTCAGAACTCATTGAGAAGTTAATTGATAAGATGGATCACTTGTCAGCTAAGGATGTAGAATCAGCCACTAAGGAAATTTTGGAAATGATGGCGGAAACCCTGGAAGGTGGTGACCGTATTGAAATTCGAGGATTCGGCAGTTTTTCACTACATTATCGCGCGCCACGGGTTGGACGCAATCCCAAAACTGGGGAATCTGTTGACCTAACGGGTAAATATGTTCCACATTTTAAACCGGGTAAAGAGTTGAGAGAAAGAGTAAATCTTTCATTAGCTTAATTGCAGAATAAGACAGAAAAAGGCATGCTATATAGCATGCCTTTTTTTTCATTGTGCCAGTTGTCGTCGGCAAATAAGAATTAAGGTTAAAATACTTATTTTTCAGAAAAAGAGCGGAGATTCTCGTGAAATTATTTATTTCGGTTGTATTTCTTTTTATACTGCTGGCCATTGCATTTGTCTTTGGCTCACAAAATGAGCAACTAATTGAATTAAATTATATCGTTGCTAAAGCTGAAATTAGTGTTTCCCAGGCGGTCAGTCTGTTTACCTTTCTCGGCTTTTTGATAGGTTTTTTAATCTCTTCGCTATTTTCTTTTAAACGCCGTCTGACGCGTAAAAAGTCTGGTTAAGTGAATTCCCTTATAAGAAATTATCGCCATGTTTGAACTGTTATTTTTATTACTTCCAGTAGCCGTCGGTTACGGCTGGTTTATGGGAAGAAACAGCGTCAAACAAAAAGATCAAAGTGCGAAAGAATCATTATCCATCAAATATTCCACCGGTCTGAATTATCTGTTGTCGAATCAACAGGATAAAGCTATCGACTATCTCCTGGAAGCACTAAAACACGAAGATGATACGGTTGAAGCTCACTTTGCCATGGCAAACTTGTTTCGTCGCCGTGGAGAGCTCGACAGAGCCCTCAAAGTTCACGAATATCTGGTGCGCCAACCGGTATTATCGGACAAAGAAAAACAACAAGCAGCATTCGAGCTAGGCAGAGACTTTCATAGTGCAGGTCTGTTTGACCGCGCTGAAAAAATGTTCCTCAAACTGACCAAATCACCTACCTACGGCATTAAAGCCCTGGCGTATTTGTTGCAAATCTACTTATCGACCAAGGATTGGCAAAAAGGCATTAAACTCGAAAAGGCGGTCCGTAAGTCTGAAGACAAGAAGTTGAATCATTCGTTAGCAAATTTTTACTGTGAACTGGCCGAATTGGCGATGCAGGATGATGAATATATCAAAGAGCTGGAACTTCTTGAACATGCTCTGGTGCTAAACCCAAATTCCAGCCGGGCGAAGGTAACCATGGCGAAAGTTTATGAAAACTCTGAGCAGTACAATGAAGCTTGCCGTTGCTATCAAGAAATATTTTTGCAGGATCAGGAGTTTTTTCCTGATGTAATTGATAGAATGCGCGACTGCTATATGCGAAGTGATCACAAAGACGAATTTTATCCTTTTATTAAAGGTGTGTTTGAGAAGACCGGTAGTAGCACTGCACTGATAACGTATCTTGAGTATATTCAACAAAGCCATTCACCTGAGAAAGCGGTTGAATACTTATTATCGGCTTTACATCGTCGTCCGACCATTCGCGGCTTTAAACATTTCGTCAAAATGCAAATTAATGAAGAGAATCCGCAAACACAGCAGGAATCACTGGATGTGATTAAAGAGTTGGTCACAGCCTATTTGAAATTGCGTCCCAGATATAGTTGTCGCAATTGTGGGTTTAACAGTACCGTGCACTATTGGTCTTGTCCATCCTGTCATGATTGGGAACAAATCAAACCAGTAAGAGGTTTGGAAGGAGAATAAGTATATGTCAATTGATCCAAAGGTTGTTGTTGCCCTGGATTTTCCTAACAAAGCTGACGCGTTATCATTTGTTGATAAAATTGAACCAGCAGATTGTCGCTTGAAAGTGGGTAAAGAAATGTTCACCCACTTTGGACCGCAATTTGTTCAGGATTTAACGCACCGTGGTTACGATGTGTTCTTAGACCTTAAGTTTCATGATATTCCTAATACTGTCGCTAAGGCTGTCGCAGCAGCAGCCGATTTAGGCGTATGGATGGTCAATGTGCATGCCAGCGGCGGTAGTGCGATGATGCAACGTGCCAAACAGGAATTGGAACGTTATGGTGATAAAGCGCCATTATTGATCGCGGTTACGGTTTTGACGAGCATGGGAACTGCCGATTTACGCGAACTCGGCATCGAATTGACTCCGGAGCAACAGGTTCTTGCGTTAGCGAAACTGGCACAAAAGTCCGGCCTTGATGGGGTCGTCTGTTCGGCTCAGGAAGCCCAGGTTTTAAAACAGACCTTAGGGGAAGCTTTTAAATTGGTCACTCCGGGTATTCGACCGGTAGGTGCCAGTGTCGATGACCAAAAGCGCATTATGACGCCACCTGAAGCGATTTCTGTTGGTGTGGATTATTTGGTCATTGGACGCCCAATCACCAAAGCTGAAGATCCTGCTGCGGTATTGAAAAGCATTAACGCTTCACTTGAACGTTAATGCATAAAACCGCAATAACCAAATAACAAAGCCACCTGATAAGGTGGCTTTTTTTCTGCCCGAAAAAATTTCATTGATGTGTCTAAGCTTAAAATGCACCACATGGGGTGGTCATATTGGTTCTCAAATTTAAACTTCAGCGAATTAATCCGCAGATATTTAATGGCGTTATTGAGATCCAATTGTTTATTACTAAAGGAAGAAATCAATGAATAAACTATGTTTAACGCTTTTTATAGCCTTATCTATTTTTGGCGGAGCTTGTCATGCCGCCAATGCGGCGTCAGTCAAAGTCGAACAATCAGCGCAAGTTGATTCCGTAAACTTAAATCAAGCTGATCTGCAGGAATTACAGAAAATCAGTGGGTTAGGGGCCAAAAAAGCGCAAGCGATAATTGACTATCGTGAAGTAAATGGCCCCTTCACTGATGTAAAGCAATTGCTTAATGTGAAAGGGATCGGCGAGAAGTTTTTACTGAAAAATGGCAAATCATTGCGATTGTAGGTAACAAACATCATGGATTCGCGGCTCAATAAGCGTCTCAGGGCCGATAATCCATGGGGTTAATATTATTGGCTGTGATAACGTATTTCAGGCGCCAGTAATACTCGTAGTTTAGGGAGCAAAAAAAAACGCCAGTTATCACTGGCGTTTTTGTATCAAAGAATCGACTTTAACTGGCGATGAGTTTCAATGACTCGGGGCGCAGACTTAACTAAAGTTTCAGTCTTTATTTAAGGTTTCGTCGGACCCGCTGAGCTATGGTTTGTCGCTGAGGCCTGGCTCGCAACTCTCACCGAACGACCAAATTCTGCTCGCTCTTCGCTAGCAAGTGCTGATGTCGGTAGTTCAGAATCAACTTCCGATGCTACCATCTCAGGCTTAGTCATTGGTGCGTTAGCCTTACCACTCAAACGATGAACTTTAGCCGCTTTAACTGGCTTAACCGTTTTTGCATCAATAATCTCAGATCCCGGTTTTTCTTCGGTATCGGTGATTTCACTTGTTGCATCGGCGCTCGGTATTGATTGAACGTTAACTTCGGGCTCCTGCTCGACAGTTGGCGCTTGAACATCTTCTGGCTGAACTATCTCTGCCTGTTGTGATGAATTATCTTCATTCGCTTGCGTAGTAGGAGCAACAACCGGAGTAGGCTCTGGGCTCACGCTGCTCTGTTCTACCGCTTGGACATCGCTCGTTGCTTGTTCAACAGCAGGCTCTGCAGCACTTGGCTCTGGGCTAGTTGGCAATTCAGAATTGTTCTCTGTCACTGGCACTGATTGAGTTTCCTCATGCGCAGACACTTCTAATTCCAATTGCGTACTACCTTCATCTTGTTGAGACGATGACGCTTGGGTTTGAACAACGGTCTCTTGTTCATCCTGAACCGCAGGTTTAGCCTCTTCAGGATTCAAATCCAAAGAGGTTTGCATCGCTTGCTCAGATTCTGCAACAGAAGGGTAGCGAGCAACGACAGCATCGTCGACAGGTTTTACGGTGTCTGATGCTTGCGCGGTATCGGCCTCTTGCTCAGCGTTTTGATCTTTGTCTTTACGACGACGTTGACCATGGGAGCGAAGATGACGAGGAGAACGACGGGTACGATTCTTACCTTCTTTCTCACGTTTCACATCCGACTCTGCAACCTCAGCTTGTGCTTCTGGTGCAGTTTGTGTTTCTTCAATTGGCGCTTCTACTGGTTTTTGAGCGGCAGTTGGTTTTTTCTGAGCCTGACGACGGTTGCCTTTGGCAGGTTTTTCCTTGGCGACAGGCTTCGCGTCTTGGCTTGCATCCGCACTCGTTTGGATCGCAGTTTCGGCAACGTTTTGTTCAACTCGGTCGTCATTTAAACGAACCTTTTTACGAGTGTTACGACGTTGACGACGCTCAGCGACTTTCTCTTCTTTGACTGCTTTTTCTTGCTGCTTTTCAGGCGCGCGCTTCACAGGCTTCTTCGCATTGCGGTTTGGTGCAGAGCTTTGGGTTTTTTCGCCCGGCTTATTGTCTCTGCTGCTTTCACGCTTGTCTTGATTGCCGTCACGCTTGTCTTGGTTGCGACTACGACGTTGTTGCTGACGAGGTTTGCGTTGACGGTGATCGCGTTTATCTTGATCAGAACGTTTACGGCTCTGTTGTTTAGATTTCGTCTTCGGTTTTTCTTCTGTTGCAAACAGCGATGTAAAAAATGCTGCTATTGCCGCAAATAACCCGCCTGACTGTTTCTCTTTTTCCGGTGCTTTTTGCACTGGAGTAGCTTTTGGCGCAGTCATGCCTTGTAATACAGGCTCGTCACGTTTTATCGCATCTTTCTGGAATTTTGGCATTACTGCTTCTTCCGCAACCGGCTCTGCGACTTTTACTTCATAGCTGGCCTGTGCAGTAGATTCATCATCTCGAACACGGATCACTTCATATTGCGGTGTATCCATATTCTGGTTTGGCAAAATCAGAACTTTAACATCATGACGCTTTTCGATATGACCAACGGCATTACGTTTTTCGTTTAACAGGTACGTAGCAACAGGCACAGGTACCTGAGCGTGCACTTGACTGGTTTTGTCTTTGATCGCTTCTTCTTCCATCAGACGCAATACAGACAGTGCCAGAGATTCAACCCCACGTACGTGACCGGTACCATTACAACGAGGACAGGCGCCCTGACTTGTTTCACCGATGGATGGACGCAAACGCTGACGCGACATTTCCAATAAGCCAAAACGAGAAATGCGGCTTAACTGAATACGTGCTCTATCAGAACGGACGGCGTCACGCATGCGATTTTCAACTTCACGTTGATGACGAACTGGGGTCATATCGATAAAGTCGATTACTACAAGACCACCTAAATCGCGCAAACGTAATTGACGAGCAACTTCTTCTGCGGCTTCAAGGTTGGTATTGAATGCGGTTTCTTCGATGTCACTACCTTTGGTTGCTCTTGCAGAGTTAATGTCGATAGACGTTAACGCTTCCGTAGGATCGATTACGATAGAGCCGCCAGAAGGCAGGCGAACTTCCCGTTGGAAGGCCGATTCAATTTGCGATTCGATTTGATAATGGGTGAATAGGGGGACATCGCCCTTATAAAGTTTAACTTTATTGACAAAATCCGGACGAACAAGTTGGATGTGTTCTTTAATGTTGTCGAACACTTTTGGACGATCAATTACGATTTCACCAATGTCGCGGCGCAGGTAATCACGAATAGCGCGCAGAATAACATTGCTTTCTTGGTGAATTAAAAATGGTGCCGGCTTAGAGCTGGCAACACTATCAATGGAGCGCCAATAATGTAATAACACACTTAAATCGTGGGCGAGTTCTTCGTACTCTTTGCCGACACCGGCAGTACGGACAATAAGTCCCATACCTTTTGGCAGGTCTAGCTTACTCAAAGACTCTTTGAGTTCGGTACGTTCATCGCCTTCGATACGACGGGAAATACCGCCAGCGCGAGGGTTGTTAGGCATTAGTACCAGATAACTACCGGCCAAGCTGATAAACGTAGTGAGCGCGGCACCTTTTTGGCCTCGCTCTTCTTTATCGATTTGAACGATGACTTCCTGGCCTTCACTTAACACATCTTTAATGTTTGGACGGCCCTGAAAACTATAACCCTGAGGAAAATAGCTTTTGGCAATTTCTTTCATTGGAAGGAAGCCGTGGCGGTCAGCACCATAGTCGACAAAGGCGGCTTCTAGGGAAGGTTCTACGCGGGTAATTTTACCTTTGTAAATATTGGATTTTTTTTGTTCGTGACCAGGGCTTTCGATATCAAGATCATAAAGACTTTGGCCGTCAACAAGTGCTACGCGGAGCTCTTCCGACTGTGTAGCATTAATTAACATGCGTTTCATTGATTATGTGACTCTATTTTTTGTCACAACATATGCGAGAGTGCAGGCAATCGTTGCTTAGTATTAGCTAAGCAAACAGAGGGTTGTCAGCCTCACGGTTGTCAACGCCAGTTAATCTGGATCTGTTATCTATCTGATTGTTTATTTTTTACGCTATTGCAAACAAATACAGCAATCTGGCAATAACGTGTATTAACTATTTACACTCAAAGCAGTGTTGTGCTTTTCTTAAGTTTTGCTCATTAATGCTGGATTTGATGTTTATGCTGCAGTTTCTGATAGGTTACACACATCAGAGCCAGCAAATGGCGATGCTATCCGTGTATCGGGCAAACCGATAATTGGGGTTTGCTAAATAAAATGTACAGGGACGTTGCCGCATCAAACCTCTTACAATTCATAAAGAGCTTCGTTTTTTCATGGTTATTGGAAAATCATCAATAACCTGTTCATTATCCCACTAAAGTGTAGGTTAAGGCAACAATTAAGGCGTGATAAATTTACTTTAATTACACTTACTTCGGATTCGAACCGCAAAGCGGCGGCTTGTCACCGAACCGCATTGCCGGTATATGCGTGGAGAACTCTGGATTCGTTGGCGATATAGGCCAGCATAATGATTACTCATGTGTTAAAATCCTTGCACGCTTTTCTTTATTTAATAGTCAGTGAATTACGTGAGCAACCATTCATCAACGACAGTCAACACTGGGCAATCGAGCACTTCGGATGCACCCAGACCCAAAGTACAATACCACGAAATTGACGAGGCCAGTGATGGTCAGCGCATCGATAATTTTTTATTAAAAACCTTAAAAGGTGTTCCCAAAAGCATGATCTATCGATTATTGCGTAAAGGGGAAATACGGGTAAATAAAAAGCGCATTAAGCCGGAATACCGTTTACAGCTCGAAGATATTGTCAGAATTGCGCCTATTCGCATGCCAGATAACCCGGAAAAGGTTTCCCCGCAGTTAAAGAAAGTTGCGTCTTTGGAACAGCAGATTATCTTTGAAGACGATTGCCTTATTGTTATTAATAAACCTTCTGGAATGGCGGTTCATGGTGGTAGCGGCCTGAGTTTTGGTTTAATCGAAGCGTTGCGGGCACTGCGCCCAACAGCAAAAATGTTAGAACTGGTGCATCGACTGGATCGCGATACATCCGGTTGTTTGGTTGTCGCCAAAAAACGATCAACGTTACGAAATTTGCATGAACAACTTCGCCATAAGAAAGTACAAAAGTTTTATCATGCGCTGGTCAAAGGGCATTGGTCGACTAAATTGACCCGAGTGACGGAAGGATTAAAGAAAAATGAACTGAAATCCGGGGAACGTGTGGTGGTGGTAGATAACCAACAAGGGAAAGAGTCCGAAACTCGTTATAAAGTACTGACCCATTATATTGGTGCAACCTTGGTTCGTGCCTTTCCGGTCACTGGGCGAACCCATCAAATTCGTGTGCATTGCCAGGTCAAAGGTCATCCTATTGCCTGTGATAATAAATATGGCGCCGAAGATTTTAGCGCGACGATGCAATCACTTGGTTTAAAGCGATTGTTTTTGCATGCTGCAAGTATTGAGTTTAATCACCCAAAAGATGACCAGCGAGTGAAATTTGAAGCGCCGTATGATCCGCAACTGACCGCGGCTTTGAAAAAACTGGATGTGAAAACTTTTTAACAACCTGAACGGTGATGATGAGGTTGCCTAAACAATCAGGTAACCTCAAAATAACTAAGCTTGCAGAGCGAGCACATCGATTCCCTGATTTGCCAAGAGTTTTGTCAGGCCTATCAAAGGTAAACCAATCAGACTGTTTGGGTCATCCCCCTCTAATCGTTCAAATAAGCAGATCCCTAATCCTTCACTTTTAAAGCTGCCGGCACAGTGCAAAGGTTGCTCGGCATTTACATAGGCTGTTACCTGGGTTAAAGAAAGCTCCCGAAAGTAAACATTGAACGGTTCCACAATAACTTGATATGAATCATCACCACTATTATAAAGACACAGTGATGTTAAAAATGTCACTTTATCGCCACTAAAACGCATCAGTTGATTGATGGCGTTCTCGCAACTACCTGGCTTCCCCAGTATTTCTCCCTGATGCACCGCAACTTGATCGGAACCAATGATCAATGCGTTGCGGTGGCTTTCAGCCACTTTCTTTGCTTTGCCTAGCGCCAGGCGCTCAACTAATTGCTCCGGGGTTTCGTGGGGCAGGGGCGTTTCATCAATATCGGGTTTGTCACAGATAAAATTGAGATTGAGTTTTTCTAAAATGGCTTTACGAAATACTGAAGTAGAGCCTAACACTAGTGTTTTCATTGTGGCGTTTGCTTGCGTTAATCATGATTCATGAAATATTTTACCTGACCGCTGCCGATAGCGAAAGCGATGTTATCGCGACATGGATATCGAATAACTGTGCACTTTTCACTTTAGGATTGTATTCAATGTGTTAAAATGTGTCATTAATTGAGCGAAAGCACTTAAAGTGTTTAATTTTCTTTTGACACAGGGGCCGACAGCCTTTATCATGCGCGCCTTATGCAGAACCTTAAACTTCCGATAACCATAGACCCATATAAGAGTGCTCAACGGCGCTTGGTATGTGAAGGATATTTTGAGTTATCTGGATTAGAACGATTGCAAGCTGTGACCAATGGCCACGGTGAGCATGTAAATGTAAAGATCACCTTTGATGTCGACGAGCAAGGTCTGATTACACTTTCAGGTCAAGCCCAGGCATCAGTGTCTTTAACATGTCAGCGTTGTAATGAAGATTTTTCACAGGATTTGCAGGTTGAATTCTGTTATTCTCCTGTGAAGAACGAAGAAGCTGTCGAACAGTTACCTTCGTATTATGATGCCGTAGAATTAGATGAAAATGGTGAAGTGAATTTACGCGAATTAGTGGAAGATGAGTTAATTCTCGCAATTCCGCTAATCCCGAAACATGAACTCGAAGATTGTCGTGCAAATGCCGACAGCACTTGGGGGAAGTTACCGGATACGCTTGAGAAACCGAATCCATTTGATGTATTGAAACAACTCAAGTAACTTGTGATTTTAGGAGTAAAGTAATGGCCGTACAGAAAAGTAAAAAGTCTCGTTCAAGACGTGGCATGCGCCGTTCACACGATGCGTTAACTGCAGAAAATCTATCAGTAGATAGCGTATCTGGTGAAACTCATCGTCGTCACCACGTAACAGCCGATGGCTTTTACAAAGGTGTCAAAGTTATCGCTAAATAAGCGAGAACACTTTGGTGAGTCTAACGGTAGCGTTAGATGTTATGGGGGGCGATCATGGCCCCCTTATAACTTTGCCTGCAGCAAAATTGGCGGTCGAAACATTGCCAAACCTTCATCTCGTGCTCTGCGGTGATGAAGCAATTATTCAATCCCACCTCAATACTCTACAACTTTCTAATCATCCTCAACTATCGATTCAGCATGCCAGTGAAACCATTAGCATGGACGAAAAACCTGCCATTGCACTGCGTTGTAAAAAAGATTCTTCGATGCGAGCTGCTCTGAACTTAGTTCGAGATGATCAGGCTCAAGCCTGTGTAAGCGCTGGAAACACCGGAGCATTACTGGCGATAGCCCATTTTGTATTAAAAATGATCCCAGGCGTCGAACGTCCAGCCTTGATTACTCATCTACCTCTTAGTGATGGTAACTCCCATGTGTTTATGCTGGATTTAGGGGCGAATGTTTTTTGTAATTCTGACACCTTATTTCAATTTGCCTTAATGGGTTCGGTCATGGCTGAACAGGTTGACGGTATCAAAGAGCCCAAAGTTGCCTTATTAAATATGGGTGAAGAAGACATTAAAGGCAGTGACCATATTAAGCAAACTGCGGCACTATTAACCGCAAGCCCATACATCAATTACGCTGGGTTTATCGAAGGAAACGATATCTTTTCCGGAAAGGCCGACGTGATCGTATGTGATGGCTTCGTCGGCAATGTTGCACTGAAAACCTGTGAAGGTGTGGCGAAAATGGTCATGGACAAGGTTAAAAAAATCGTCAATGAAAGTCCTTTTACCCGATTTCTGGGTGTTTTATTAAATCCAACCTTAAAAAAAATCCTAAAACGACTGAACCCCGACCAGTATAACGGGGCAAGTCTGTTAGGATTACGTGGCATTGTGGTTAAGAGCCATGGTAATGCCAATAGTACAGCCTTTTATAATGCAATTTTAGAGGCCGTCAAAGAAGTCGAAAGGCAAGTTCCTGAGAAAATTAAAAATAAAGTTGAACTGGGATTAATCAAAAGGTCTTAACAAAACGTTATGTATTCAAAAATTATTGGGACAGGAAGTTATTTTCCTGAGCAAGTGCGCACCAATGCGGATTTGGAAAAAATGGTAGATACCACAGATCAGTGGATCACCGAACGCACGGGTATCAAAGAGCGCCGCATCGCCAATGAACAAGAAAATGTTGCCTATATGGGAGCAGAAGCTGCGAAAAATGCAGTAGCAATGGCAGGAATCGATGTGAAAGACATTGATATGATTGTCATGGGAACAACCAGTTCCCATGTTGATTTACCGAGTGCAGCCTGCCATGTGCAAAAATATCTGGATTTACCAAACATTCCAGCGTTTGACGTGGCCGCGGCCTGTTCAGGTTTTATTTATAGCTTGAGCGTTGCCGATCAGTTTATTAAATCGGGTATGGTAAAGCGTGTATTGGTTATTGGTTCCGATGCATTGTCACACATGTGTGACCCACAGGATCGTAGTACCATTATTCTATTTGGTGACGCGGCTGGTGCGGTTATTCTCGAAGCAAGTGAAGAGCAAGGCGTCATTTCAACGCACTTACATGCTGACGGTGAATATGGCGCATTGCTTGGGGCAGGTTCACCAAAACGTGGTGATTTGCTTACCGAAGAAAAAGCTTACCTATATATGAAAGGTAACGAAGTGTTTAAGTTTGCGGTCACTCGTTTAAGTGAAATCGTTACAGAAACGCTTGCCCACAACAATATGGACAAATCAGATATCGACTGGCTTGTACCACATCAGGCAAACCTGCGGATTATATCGGCGGCGGCGAAAAAGCTTTCGATGTCTATGGAACAAGTGGTCGTTACGCTACACAAGCACGGTAATACGTCTGCCGCGACAATCCCTACCGCATTAGATGAAGCCGTTCGAGACGGTCGCATCAAACGCGGACAAATCATTCTAATGGAGGCCTTCGGTAGTGGTTTTACCTGGGGTTCCGCACTGGTACGTTTTTAAAAGAGATTTAATATGCAAACGAATCTAGCATTTGTGTTTCCGGGACAAGGATCACAATCACTTGGTATGTTGGCAGATTTTGCTGATAACGAAACCGTTCAGCAAACATTTGCAGAGGCTTCTGATGCTTTAGGTTATGACCTTTGGCAGTTAATTCAGCAGGGCCCGGCGGATAAACTTAACCAAACTCACATTACTCAACCGGCGCTACTTACCGCAAGTGTTGCGATGTGGAGAGTCTGGCTGCAAATGGGGGGGAATAAACCTTCGCTTTTGGCTGGACATAGTCTGGGAGAATACTCGGCATTGGTATGTGCAGGCGTTTTGTCCTTGGCAACCGGCGTTAAATTGGTGGAAAATCGCGGTTTATATATGCAACAGGCGGTACCACAAGGCACCGGCGCAATGTTCGCCATCATTGGTCTTGATGATGAGGCAATTAAACTTGCCTGTGAGCAAGCGGCTCAAGACGAAGTCGTTTCACCCGTTAATTTTAATTCGCCAGGCCAGGTCGTGATCGCGGGTAATAAAGCGGCGGTCGAACGTGCCGGGGAATTATGTAAGGAAGCTGGCGCGAAAAGAGCATTACCTTTGCCGGTTAGTGTTCCGTCCCATTGTGCCTTAATGGCCAGTGCAGCAGAAAAGTTAGCTCAGGATTTAACCAATACTGATTTTAATGCACCACAAATTCCAGTCATCAATAATGTCGATGTTGCGACCTATAGCGATGCACAGCAAATTAAAGATGCTTTGATTCGACAACTGTACAGTCCAGTTCGCTGGACCGAAACGGTGAAAAAGATGGCTTCGCAAGGCGTCGATACCTTGGTTGAAGCTGGACCTGGTAAAGTGTTGCAGGGTCTGACTAAACGAATCGACAAGTCAGTATCTTGTACTTCCATAAACACAGCACAGAGCATGCAATCAGCTCTTGAAGATTAACAAGGATTTATTATGTCAGGACTTTTTAATTTAGATGGTAAAGTCGCATTAGTTACCGGTGCCAGCCGTGGTATTGGTAAAGCAATCGCACAACAATTGACTGACGCAGGTGCGACAGTCATTGGCACTGCGACCTCTCAAAACGGTGCGGATGCAATTAGTGAGTACCTAGGTGAACAAGGTAAAGGCTTTGCCTTAAATGTTACCTCTCAAGAATCGGTTGACGCATTATTTGTCGCAATCAAAGAAGAGTTTGGCGCGGTTGATATCTTAGTGAACAATGCCGGTATTACCCGTGACAACTTGATGATGCGTATGAAAAATGAAGAGTGGGACGATATAATCGCCACCAACTTATCTTCCCTGTATAAATTAAGTAAAGCGGTGATGCGTCCGATGATGAAAAATCGCGCTGGCCGTATTATTAGCATTGGCTCCGTGGTTGGCTCTATGGGCAACGCTGGACAGGTCAATTATGCAACCGCGAAAGCAGGCTTGCTTGGCTTTACAAAATCATTGGCCAAAGAAGTCGCGTCGCGCGGAATTACCGTCAATGCTGTCGCTCCGGGTTTTATCGATACGGATATGACACAGACGTTAAGTGATGAGCAAAAACAAGCAATTTTCTCACAGGTTCCTGCAAATCGTCTTGGTAAACCAGAAGAAATTGCCAGTACCGTGGTGTTTTTAGCATCCGATGCGGCGGCTTATATTAATGGTGAAACGATTCACGTTAATGGCGGTATGTATATGGCGTAATGGCATGAGTTACTCATCTGCCATTAGCCCAAGGAATAACCCAGATCATCACGATTAAAATAACTCGTTGATTATTTGAGTTAATTTTTAGAGAATATCTCTCTGAAAACGAATGTTGGTCGTTCGATAAGCGTTCGACCAATAACGCGCAAATTGACGTCTGCTAATTGAAAATAATTCATTTGCAAATTCGCCGTATTTTCGCGATAAATATTTGATTAGCCATCAGGTTTGACCAGCTGTAATTTACCGATAAATACTTGCATGGTGACCGGTTGGAGAATAAACTACAGGCAATTTTTATAATTGCTAATTTTAGTAAAGGAAAAAAAATGAGTACTATCGAAGAACGCGTTAGAAAGATTATTGTTGAGCAATTAGGTGTTAAAGAAGAAGAAGCAAAAAATGAAGCCTCTTTTGTCGATGATTTAGGTGCAGATTCTTTAGATACCGTTGAGCTAGTAATGGCTCTTGAAGAGGAATTCGATACTGAGATTCCTGATGAAGAAGCGGAAAAGATCACAACTGTTCAAGCTGCAATCGATTACGTTACAGCAAACAGCTAATCAGCATTGATTCGAAATAGGCGGTTAATACCGCCTTTTTTGTTTTTATTCATTTCAAACGGAGATTGGATTCGTGATGCGCCGAGTTGTGGTAACCGGACTGGGATTATTAAGTCCTTTGGCCAATGACCCTGAATCGACCTGGCAACATTTGATGTCAGGCACCAGTGGTATTGGTCCAATTGAACATTTTGACATTAGCAGCTTTCCTACCAAATTTGCAGGCCTGATCAAAGGCTTTGACGCCGAATCTTTTGGCATCGCCAAAAAAGAAACCCGTAAAATGGATTTGTTTATCCAATATGGCATCGCCGCGGGAAATCAGGCGTTGGCCGATTCAGGATTACAAATCAATGAAGAAAATGCACCACGTGTTGGTGTTGCTGTCGGTTCTGGTATCGGCGGTTTAGGTTTAATTGAAGAAAATCATGAAAAAGTATTAAAGAACGGGATAAGAAAACTGTCACCATTTTTCTGTCCGGCAACGATTCTGAACATGATTTCCGGTCATTTATCCATTTTGCATGGGATGAAAGGGCCAAATATTTCGATTGTTACTGCGTGTACAACAGGTGTCCACAATATCGGTCATGCGGCGCGAATGATCGCCTATGGTGATGCTGATGCGATGCTAGCCGGCGGTGCAGAAAAAGCGTCTACGGTACTCGGTATCGGTGGCTTTACCGCCGCCCGAGCTTTGTCGACCCGCAATGACGCACCACAACAGGCATCACGCCCTTGGGATCAAGATCGTGACGGCTTTGTGTTAAGTGATGGCGCAGGCGTACTGATGCTAGAAGAGTATGAGCATGCCAAAGCACGAGGTGCAAATATTTACGCCGAACTTGCAGGCTTTGGTATGAGTGGCGATGCACACCATATTACCTCACCGCCAGAAAATGGCAGTGGTGGTGCGTTGGCAATGAGTAATGCTCTGCGTGATGCAAAAATCAATCCTGAGCAGGTAGGTTATATCAATGCCCATGGAACCTCGACACCGGCGGGTGATATCGCTGAGACGAACGGCATTAAATCCGTATTTGGCGATCATGCATATAAGTTGGCGGTGTCATCAACAAAATCGATGACGGGTCATATGCTAGGTGCCGCAGGCGCTGCAGAAGCGATATTTACCATTCAATCTCTGGTAAATCAGACCATCACACCGACAATCAATCTGGATAACCCCGGTGAAGGTTGTGATCTTGATTATGTGCCACACCAGGCACGTGACGCGAAATTGGAATACGCTTTGTGTAATTCTTTTGGCTTTGGCGGCACCAACGGCACGTTATTGTTCAAAAAGATATAAGGGCTTAGATAATTTCATTTCGAATTGAAATTAATCCCTTGCACTTCATTAGATAAGTCTGTTTACTAGCGGGTAAACAGGCTTATTTTTTATCCTATATGTTATACAGCTCGGTTAATTTTTTCCCACAATCCAATATCACCATTTCCGACAGAGGGCTTGCATTTGGTGACGGCGTTTTTACGACCGCATATGTACAGCTCGGTCAGGTACAATGGCTGGCGCAACATATTGAACGATTGGGTAAAAGTTGCCAGCGATTGCACATCACCCCCCCTGATTTTGAGCAATTAACGTCACACCTAAAGCAAGTGTGTGCGCCGTTTCAACGAGCGACATTGAAGGTGGTGATTACCGCTGGCAGCTCCGGCAGAGGCTATGCAAGAAATCATGCGAATCCGGCCAATGTTATTGTCACAATTAACGACTACCCAGAGCACTATGATGATTGGCGTGCACAGGGTGTTCATTTAGGCGTTGCCAACACTCGCTTAGGCGTAAACCCAAGTCTGGCAGGCATAAAACATTTGAATCGTTTGGAACAGGTGTTAGTGCGCAACGAATTGGACAATCAAGCCTATGATGATTTAGTCGTTTGTGATCTCAATGGTTTTATCATTGAAACCAGCAGTTGTAATTTATTCTGGCAAATCGATAGCTGCTGGTATACGGCGGATCTGAGTAGCAGTGGCGTGAACGGATTGGTCAGGCAGCGATTGTTAAACGGCTTGGGAAACGTTAAAATTGTCCGACAAACAATCGAGCAGTTGCAGCAAGCTCACTCAATGTTTATTTGCAATGCTTTGCTGCAGATTGCCCCGGTAAGGCAGTTTTTGGACACACCGCTTTCAACAACATTAAGCCGGGAAATAAAGGAATTATTCTAATGTTGCGTTGGTTTTTGGGGCTATTTATAATTGCCGTGTTGGCGACAGTCGGACTCTATTTCAAAGTCGAACAGACCGTTGAACAACCGCTGAATATTAAGCAAATACAGCTATTTACGTTGAAAAAAGGCAGTAGTTATCACAGCTTGTTAAAACACGCGATGCAACAGCAGTGGATAGATTCCACCTGGCCTTATAAACTGTATGGCAAGGTCAACCCTCAGCTGACTCAGGTTAAAGCTGGCACCTATCAAATCAAACCTAACCTCACATTCGCGCAATTATTGGCATTGCTGGTCACGGGTCAAGAGCATCAATTCAAAATTACGTTTGTTGAAGGAAGTACGTTTAAAGAATGGCTAAAAATTCTCGTGCAGCACCCCAACATTCAGCAAACATTGCAGAATAAATCCTGGGAACAGATACAACACCAGTTTCCTGGAGCCATTCATCCAGAAGGGTTGTTTTTCCCGGATACCTACACATTCAGTCAGGGAACTCGTGATGTCGTTATCTTAAAGCAGGCGTATTCACGTATGCAAAAAGAGCTGGAAGATAGCTGGCAGCGACGCGCACAGGGTTTACCCTATGACAATGCCTATCAGGCCCTGATCATGGCTTCCATTATTGAAAAAGAGACAGCCGTTATCGCCGAACAACCGCTGATCAGCGCGGTATTTGTAAATCGCTTGCGTAAACGGATGCGATTACAAACGGATCCCACCATAATCTATGGTCTGCAAGAACGCTACACTGGCGATATTACCTACGCAAACATACGCGAAAAAACCGCGTATAACACTTATCAAATCAACGGTCTGCCACCAACACCTATTGCGATGCCAGGTAAAACGGCATTGGATGCCAGTGTCAATCCTGCCGACAGTGAATATTTATATTTTGTCAGTAAAGGCAATGGCGAGCATATATTCTCCACAAACCTGGCCGATCATAACCGCGCGGTAGATAAGTACCAAAGAGGAAAACCATGAGTCAATCTGGCAAATTTATTGTTATCGAAGGAATTGAAGGCGCAGGTAAGTCCAGCGCTATTGCTGTGATTGAACGGACATTCGCGCAATTTAACATCGATTATATTAAAACCCGTGAACCCGGTGGAACGCCGTTAGCCGAGTCATTACGAAGTCTGGTTAAATCCCCAGATTTAGAGGAAACCTTGACCCCGGAATGTGAATTGTTCCTGATGTATGCAAGCCGTTCGCAATTAATTCACAACGTGATTAAACCTGCCCTTACACTTGGGCAATGGGTGATTGGTGATCGTCACGATTTGTCTTCCCGCGCCTATCAAGGCGGCGGGCGCCAGATGGATGATAGCGTACTTGAGAGCTTAGCCAATATCACGTTGAAAGGCTTTAAGCCTGACCTGACATTATATCTGGATATTGATCCAAAAATTGGTTTGCAACGTGCAGCCAATCGTGGTGAACTCGATCGTATTGAACAGGAAAAAATTGATTTTTTCTATCGAGTGCGAGATAAATATTTGAGCTTCGCCAATCGGGATGAAAGTATCCTGGTAATTGATGCAGGCCAACCGATGCAGGATGTCCATGCTCAGATAGAGCACCGACTGCGCAGCTATTTACAGGAAAATCGTTAATTTATATGGGCGATAATACGCTTTCTCAAAAAAACTGGTTGGCACCAATAACTGAGCAATTGACTCAGTTGTTAGCGCAGCAAAAACTCCCACATGGCATTTTATTTAATGGTCATCCCGGCAGTGGCACATGGGATTTGGGTTACTGGTTGGCTCGCCAACTTCTTTGCCCTGAAAATGGTTTATGGGGGCCGGCCTGTGGTCATTGCAAAGCCTGTACATTAATTCTCGCTGGCAACCACCCGGACATTGTGCATATCGAAGCTGAAAAAGCTCACATTGGCGTGGAAAGTATTCGTAAGGCAAATCAGTTTCTGGTTAAAAAGGCGCAATTAGGTCAGAGTAAAGTCGTTATTATTCAACAAGCCGAATTAATGACTGAAGCGGCGGCGAATGCCTTATTGAAAACCCTGGAAGAGCCGACACCGTTCAGTTTTTTGTTATTAACCAGTTATGACAGTGATCGTTTATTGCCGACAATTCAATCGAGGTGTACACGGTTTGATATTCGGCCCCCGGTAGGCTCAGCATTGAAACAAAGCCTGGGAGACTCGCCGTTAATTGATGACTATGCCAATATGAGTCATTTAACACAGTTGCAGGACAAAGAGCAGGGGCAACTGTTTACCACGTTTGAAACCGTATTCAATGCCTGGCTAATGCAACCGCAACAAACCGAAGAGCTGGTCGCATTTTTAACTGAGCATTCATTCGCGTTGGGCTGGTTAATGCAACAGTTTACCGCCGCGACACGAAAGGCGTATCAATGGCAGGGGATCAGAGAGCATGAGGGCCTTGCCAAACTGAGCCAGAGCCGTCCGGATACTTTAATTCAGGCAATAACCTTGATCACCCATGCTAGCCGTCAATTGAAACAACTTACACAGGCCAATAAAAAGTTTGTGATTGAGTCCTTAGTTATTGATTTACTTAAATTGATAAGTAACAATGCAGAAAAGCGTCCGCGTTAACAGGAAGTAAAAATGACCCAAATTACCTTGGAATTTGCCAATGAAAAAGACCTGTATTTATCTTACATGCCTTTTTTAAAACAAGGCGGATTATTCATAAAGACGACCCAGCCATATGAGCTTGGTGATAGTATTTCTTTGCAGGTATTACTGCCAGGCCAAGAAGAGCATGTCACGTTGAAAACGCAGGTTTGTTGGATTACGCCTGCTGGCGCACACAATGGTACCGAGTCGGGTGTCGGTGTTGCGTTTTTAGACGATGAATTTAATGTGCGTAACCAAATTGAGACCAGTCTTGGGCGTATGTTGAACTCAAAAGAACCGACCTATACGATGTAGCCTGCGCGGCAGGTTACGTGCTAAAATTCGGTTTTTTCTGAACCGGAGCTTTTTGTGTTTATCGACTCTCATTGTCATCTCGATCGCTTGAAACTGTCTGAATTCCCCGGCGGTATCCGCGAAGTCATCGATCTTGCAAGCAAAGCCAATGTTTCCCGGATGCTTTGTGTGTCTGTAACTCTGGATGAATTTCCAGCGATGGCTGAAGCAACCAAGCCATACGAACAGGTAGACATTTCCTGTGGCACTCACCCATTAAATCAGGGCGATGAAATTGATATTGAGCGCCTGACTCAGCTAAGTAATGACCCGCGGGTAGTCGCGATCGGTGAGACCGGGCTGGATTATTTTTACGCGCCAGAAACCAAACAGGTACAGCAGGATTCTTTTCAAAAACATATCAAGGTTGCAAAGCAATTAAATAAACCTTTGATCATCCACACTCGTGATGCCCGCCAGGATACGCTGGATATCATGCGCAACGGCGGAGCCGAACAGGTTGGTGGCGTTTTACATTGTTTCACGGAAAGCTGGGAAATGGCCGAACAAGCCTTGCAAATGGGCTTTTATATCTCATTCTCTGGTATTGTCACCTTTAAAAATGCTGACGAGTTAAGAGAAGTGGCCCAAAAGGTTCCAGATGACAGGTTCTTAATCGAAACTGACGCACCTTATTTAGCCCCAGTCCCTCATCGTGGTAAACAAAACCAACCCGCGTTTGTCGTCCATGTGGCCGAACTATTGGCCGAGGTTCGTGGCCAAACCGTCGCGCAAATTGCCGAATTGTCCAGTGCCAATTACCACCGGCTTTTTCACAAGTCTTAATATTCCCCGCATTATCAATCGCCACAGATTGAGGTGCTTTAGCTAATCGTCAGGGCATTGCCGGGGGTTGATCGTTAGCAATGCCAGGTTTTCCCTGATATGGCCAGTGGCTAAGGCTTCGGGTTTTAACAAACTGAGCATATTACGACGCGCGAAGCTGCCCCGAGTGACCAGTTTTTTCTGTGGGATAGGTTCATTGATATCATAGGCAAGAGCGACGAGCTCTTTTAAGGCGGTACGTTGCGGCTCTGATGGAAAGTAGTCGTGTAACGTCTCATGGCGGGTCTTGCCTGTTTGCAGAAACCGGAATAAACATTCGCATGCCTTTTGGTATTCACCATCGTTGCAGGCTTTTATATATGCGTTTCGGTATTGTCGTCTTTGATAACGAGTCACCTGCTTATAAAACCGACCAATCGCCTGACGATTGCGAAACAGAACAATTAGTAACGAAATGATTAAAGCAACGCCAAATACTCGTTCCCAGGGAATTGTCGGTATCGGTGTTATTTGCTCATTTTTTCGGGGTTTGGCCTGCTGATTTGGATCACTTTCAATATGAATTGTGAAGCCCCTGAGTTTTCGGGTCTTAAGTCGTTTTTGGCTCGGATCCCAAAAGAAAAACTTCTGCTCTGGGATTTTATAATCGCCGGCTTGCTCGAAAATATACGTACGGGTTTGCTGACGACTACTGTTAAATTCGCCGCGTGATTGTTGATCGTTTAATACTGGCTCTTCGTCGAAAACACTGATCCCTTTGATGTCCACGTCTGTCAATTCGGGTAGCATCATTGCTGGCACCCGTTCGGCGTGCAATTCAACGTTTAGAGTGACACTGTCACCAATCTGGTAATTATTATTCTTGTTAAAGTCACTACGTTTCTTTATGCGAAACGTGTCCGTTACGACATAATGATCGACCAGCGCAAGTTGCTTTGGTTGGGACACAGAAAATTTAATGGGATCCAATTGCCAGTAACCTTCTACGGCCCCGGAATGTTCCGTATTAACGGATATAAACACGCGAATCTGCGATGATACGTATTCGCCTTCATCAAGCGGATAAATGGTGATATCTCTGGATTGTGTGGTCCAGGTAGCGCCATCAATCATCCGTGATGAATTAAATGCGAGGCCTTCAAAAGGTAAGATAATGGTATTTTCTAAATCAAATTCTTCGATGCGGGTTCCACGGGAAAACCAGCGATTCGTAGCCACTTCCACCTCAAATGTAATGGCTTGTCGGGCAATGGTTTGCGCGTCGTTCACTCGTTTTATGGTGATTTGTAGTTGGTTGGAAGCAACTAACGATTCGATGGTTTGAGTCGTGTTTTGATGATTGTCTTGCGCATCATCCTGCGCCATTGCGGTGAATGTCAACAAGGTAATAATGCATAAAACTGGCTTAATCTTCATCATCAAGACGCTCTTGATTTTCAGGTTTTGGCGGACGGTCAGTGGCATTGCCTTGCTGTAATTGCACCGCGAATTTTATTGCCAGAAATTTTGCTGGATCTTTTTGTACCTGTCGCAACCACATATTCGCCAGCTCCGGATCCTGAAGAATATCTTCAGCGCTGTATTGCTCGAGTTGCTCCACGGAAACGTTTCGTTCAGCGCCTTCTGCCGTCTGCGGGTCGTCCCCCAACTCCTTCGGGGCATCGCTATTTTCCTGTTGCTGACTTTCAGAAATCCGGTTCACCTCATCAATTATGCTTTGTACGATTTGCAGGTTTTTTTGCGCGGCTTCATTGTTGGGATATTGTTCTAGCAAAGCCTGATATACCCCTTTGGCTTTTACATACCTGCGGCCATGTGCATAGGCGTTTCCCCGGGCAAGCAAGTCCTGTGGTGAATTAAACTGGCTAAACAAATTGGCGGCGCTATCAAATTCTTCAGCACCGTAATAGCTGTAGGCTTGCCAGCGGCTATCGTTAAACTGCTCACCAGCTTTTTGATACTTTCCCATGCTGAATAGAATGGCACCTTGCTGGTCCTGGGTGAGCCATAGACTGACAAATTGTTGTGGTTTGACGCTAATATAGATGACCAATACCACCAAAAAGGCGATTAACAGGGTCTTACGCTTACTCACGATTTGTTGTTTACACCAAAGCCAATAGCGTTGCAGTCGGTGTAATAACCAACCCAGACCTTGCTCGGAATGGCTTTGAGGATCAATTACCATTGTAATGTCCACCCACGACGAAACCAGAATAAATAGCTAAATGCGATAACAAACACCAATGGGTAACCGGCATCTAGCCACGGGCGAGTGCCATCTTCAACAATCACCAGATTGTTTTCAATATAATCATTGACGGTACCGACATCCTCTTTGTTGTGACTAAATCGCACTACACGACCATTACTGGCTTTTGCGAGCTGCTCTAAAGAGTTGATCTGAAGAGGGAGGAAATTCGAGCCCGGTTTGGCTTTGACCTTGTCGTCGCCAATTGCCCAGATGATCAATTGATGCTGCTGTACCTCGAAAAAAGCCTGAAAATTTTGCTGAGCTTCACTGGAACTGCCATCCGTCATTAACAACAAAGTACCTGGAACATTTGTCGGGTTGAGTATTTGTGAGGTTAAGGGCAGAATATTGTCCGGCATTTTTCCCGCCCTGGGCATCATTTTCGGACTTAATGGTTTCATAAACTGGCGGATCATATTTCCGTCGTTAGTCAGTGGCATGACAATGTGGGCACTACCGGCATAGGCAATCAGGGCGGTATTGCTGTCGCCACGAATATCCAGTAGATCATTGACCTTTTGTTTGGCCCGTAACAATCGATTTGGTGCAAGATCACTTTGCTGCATGGTTTCAGAGACATCCACGGCAATCACAAGGCCGGCTTTGTCTTCATTAAACGGCGAGGGTACTTGCGTAAACGTCGGACCGGCTGCGACGATAATCGCCATCGTACCGACAACTGGCATAATTTTTGACGGTGAGAACCATTCAAAGTTACTGCCTTTAATCGTTAAGTGCTCCAGCACTTCGATTGACATGACTTGCTGCCAAAAATGTAAAGAATTATCCCTTTGACGCAAGGCAAAATAGAGGAAAATCAGCACCAGAAAGAGCAGTAAATATGCTGGTCGAATAAAATGAAAATTTTGCAGACTCACCCAGTCAATCATTCGCAAACTCCCGTTCTACTTTGCGCCGGTGATATAGATTGCGAATCGCGACGATGGTGAGAACCCCCATATACAATGCCAGTAAAATCACTATTGGAACAAAATGGATGCTGGTCTTTGGTCGATAGGAACGAGATGAGAATTTTTGTGGTTCCAGGGTATTTATTTGTTCATAGATGGCGTCCAACTGTTCGGCATTTACCGCTTCAAACATCTGTCCTTTGGTGGTATCTGCGATGTATTGTAGGACTTTCAAATCGATCGCTTCTTCACCAACCGTTTTGGGATCGCCAATCGCGATGGTATAGATTTTTATCTGGTAACTTGCCGCAACCTGTGCAGCATCGCGCGGTGGCACTTTAGAGCCGGTATCGTTACCATCGGTCAGTAAAATCAGCACACGCTCTTTGGTTTGGCTGTGCTCAAACACACTAATTGCTAAGCCGATGGCATCTCCTAAGGCCGTGGATTGTCCCGCCATACCAACTTCAGATTCAAAGAGCAAAGTCAGCCAGGTGTCCAAGTCCTGAGTAAAGGGCGCCTGTAAATAAGGGGCATCAGCAAACAGGATCAGGCCGAGACGATCGGCTTCTCTTTGTTCGGCAAAATCGGCCAATAGTTGTTGGACTCCGGTAAATCGATCCGTGTTGTTACCTGCAAGTGTTTGAAAGTCTTCTGTCATCATTGAGCCAGACAAATCAACAGCTATCATTAGATCCCGAGCAGATTTATCAAGCGTTATTGGCTTGCCAATATATTGTGGTTTTGCAAGTGCCGTACAGATCAAAATCCAACCACTAAGCAACAACAACTTTTGCAAAACGTAGCGATTTAAAATCACGGAGCCACTCGCGGGTTTTTCCCCCGTTAACTCAACCAGTCTTGAAAAGAACGGGACTTTCACCGAACTTTTTCGTTCTTTGTAGGCAGGCCAGAAGTAGTAGACTGCCAATGGCAATATCAATAGCGCGAAATTCCAAGGGTAAACAAACTCAATCATGACACTCACCAGAATGGAATTGTATCCATAATTGGATTTCCTGAAGCAGCTTGGTCAGTTGATGCGGATTTAAACTGTCAGCAGGGCCATACGCCAGCGCTTGCAGGTAATTTGGGCAATTGCCCAAAAAGTCTGATTGCTTACAATGATTGTCTAACCAACCCTCCCAACGCTTACTGGTGAGTCCTGCAACTTCGCTCCGGCCATAACCATGAATCGCAGTTGAGCGCAGCAACGCTGGCAGCTGTTGATAAATTTGATAGCGACTATTTACGGTATCGCGGGGAAGTGATTTGATAAAACGTAATGCTTCACGGCGATAAGCATTGCGTTTATAGTGAAGATATTGTCGATAAAGCCAGCGGCCCAACCAAATCACGATAACTCCAAAAAGCAAGTACCAGCCTGGCGTTTGCGGCCAATAATCAATCGCTGCTGGCGGTGGTGCTTCTGCTAAGTCTTTGAGAAGATAGTTGCCCCAGGGCATTTCAAATGGTGTCAATATACCCTCCCTAACGCTCGTCTGAGCTGTTGAACGGGGTCTTCAAGGGTATTAATCGGGATCAGTGGGATCCGGTATTTATTGGTAAAGTTACGATATTGGTCTAATTGACGTTGTAAATTTTCTCGAAAACGTCGTTGAGTGGTCGGGTTTTGTGAGGAAAATTGAATTTGCCATTTACCATCTGAGACAATCATTTGCGGCATGCGGGGCAAGTCTTGCTCAAGCGGGTCCGACACATGACAGGCGATAACTTCATTATGTTGGCGCAGAGTTTTTACGTAGCGTGTCGTTCTGGGATCCCAACCGTAACCATCGCTCACTAAAATTATCAACGCGTTATGTTGATTGAGAGCCGTCAATTTTTTCAACATATTGTTTAAAGAATCAAACTGACCCGCATCAGTATTGCCGGTGTTCAATTCATTATTGATTTTGCTTAGTTGATGTAAAAGTTGCGAGACATGGAGGTTACCGCGTTTGGCAGGGATCGCTTTGACCATCGAATCATTAAATATAAATGCACCGACACGATCACCACTACCGGTGATTTGCCAGGCGATAAGCGCCGATACTTCAGCGGCGATAACAGACTTCATTTTTCCTTTACTGCCGAAAAACATGGAGCTGCGTTGATCTATTGCAAGGTAGGTATTGCGCTCTTTCTCTTCAGTAAAAACTTTAACATGGGCCTTTCCGGTACGTTGCGTGACTTTCCAGTCGAGGGTACGAATATCATCGCCGGGACGGTAGTGGCGCAGTTCCTCAAAATTCAGACCACGGCCGCGCAGTCGGGATGAGTTTTTTCCGGACAATACGCTATTTACCGGCTGTTGTTCCGTGAAAGAGAAATATCTTGCCTGATATTTCAGTTTTTCAAGTTGTTGTAACGTGACGTGGATATTACTGCTGGTCATGATCACCCTCAGGCGCTCGCCACTTGTTTGAGTAATTCATTAATCACCTGATCGGCAGTAATGCCTTCCGCTAACGCTTCGTAGCTTAGTATCAAGCGATGTCGGAGCACGGAATACGCCATCGCTCGCACATGATCTGGTTCGACAAAGTCATTTTGATTTAACCAGGCGTAGGCTCGCGCGCACTTATCCAAGGCAATACTGGCACGAGGGCTCGAACCCACGTGTATCCAATCTTGCAATGGTGATTCCCGATAGCGCTCTGGGTGTCTTGTTGCCATTACCAAAGCGACAATATATTTGATCACTTCGTCGCTGACATGAAGTCGATTAATTTCCTGGCGGGCATTGAATATATGGTCGGGATCGACTCTGGAAAGCTGCTTGTCATCAGATATTTCTTCCGAGCGAACCAATGAAATAATGCTCGCTTCAGCCTCGTCATCCGGGTATTCAATATTGATTTTCATGATAAACCGATCCATCTGCGCCTCAGGAAGAGGGTAGGTGCCTTCTTGCTCAATCGGGTTTTGTGTCGCCAGAACCATAAATAGTCTAGGAAGTATGTGCGATTTGCCAGCAACGGTCACCTGGCGCTCTTCCATCGCCTCAAGCAGCGCCGCCTGAACTTTGGCTGGAGAGCGGTTGATTTCATCGGCAAGCAAAAGGTTATTGAAAATCGGGCCTTGTTGAAACGTCAGGGTAGGTTTGGAATCGACTTCCTGATAAATTTCGGTTCCAGTGATGTCAGACGGCAATAAATCTGGGGTAAACTGAACCCTGCCGAGACTCACTTGTAAGGTTTTCGCCAACGCTTTAATCGAGCGGGTTTTTGCGGTTCCAGGAAGCCCCTCTAACAGCACATTGCCATTAGTCAGAAGCGCTGTGATCAAGGTGTCAATGACATTTTCTTGACCGATTACTACCGTTTGCATTTGTTGCTTGAGCAACATAATTGCCTCGTGGGCCTGGCTCATAGGGGCACCTTTACAATGTTTAAATACAAGACCTTGTATTCGGGAACATCGCATGCCATTGCAACCCGGTTTTTTTCAGTATAAACCAAAGGTTGAATTTTTTTAGTGAAACAAATCAGTATATCGCGATATCGTCAATTTATTGTGCGCTTTGGCTGCCCGATTTTGTTAGTTTTTAGAAAAACACTCCACCCATAATTGGGTTAGCGGTTCATCTGTTGTTCCAACTGTTGAATCACTTCTGGCGTTACTAACGGGCGGAGTTGTTCAACGCATTGTTTTGCCGAATATTCCTGTTGCTGAATTTGAAACTCACAAAGTGCATATAAGTATTGAGGGTTCTGACTCAGAGTGTAGGCTTTGGACATTGCCTGTTGCGCTTGTTTCGGCTTAGTGTCTTTTAGGCTCAGGCCATATACAAATTGATATTGGGGGTTTTCGGGTTCGTCTGTCACCGCCTGGGCGAAATTATTTTGCGCGGCCAACGGTTGTTGTTGGCGGATATACGACAATCCTAGCTGATAGGAGAGGGCGGATGACGACGATACTTTGTTTTTACCTTGTTCTAATATGTTGATTACCTTAGTTTCATCACGCAGTTGTCGATAGACTTCAGACAGGTTCAAATAACTATTCGCATAATTGGGTTCGGTCTGGATCGCCTGTTGGTAGGTTTGTTCCGCTTTCGATAAATTTCCCTGATAAGCGTATAGGTTGGCAAGGTTGGTTAATGCAAAACCGCGGTCGGCATTATAGGACTGTACCTGAACATAATCATCAAGTGCTGCCTGCATTTTGGTTTGCTGATCCTTTGTCAATTGCTGCCAGTTGGAAAGCAACGCTCGGGCTACTTCTATCCGTACCACCAACACCGGGTCATCAATCAATGGCGACAGTAATCGCCAGCGTGCGTTAATCGGTAGGTTTTCAGTACCTCTGACGGCTCCTGTGCGAACCCAGGTATTTTTGGACTTTAAGCCACGGGATATCGCAACCAGAGTATTATTATCGGCAACAGTAGCACTACGTTGTAAGGCCGATGCTCGAATGATAGCGGGATAATTCACATCTTGAGCGATTTTTGATAGCCAGGTCGCCGATTGTGGATAGCCAATCTCCGCCCCTAAAAAGGCAGGGCCAAATTCCTGAGCCTGTTGCGATTGATTTTCGCCCCATGTCGCAACCTGAGAAATACTCCATTCACTCGATTTTTCATTATGGCAAGAAAGACAGACATCAGGGGTTTGCAGGTTTGCCGATTGTTGCGGGTTTGGCACATGCCATCGGTGGTCGCGTCGGGGATCAATTTGCATATACGTCGTTTGCGGCATATGACAATCAACACACTGACTGCCTTCGAGAGAATCAGGATGATTGTGATGAGTTGGCGTATCATAACTTTCCGCCAGATGACATTGATTGCACAGCGCATTGCCTTCGACCAGTAATTCACCGCTATGGGGTTGATGGCAATTGGTACAAACCACGCCTTGTTGATGCATTTTCGATTGCAGGTAGGAGCCATACACATAGACTTCATCATAAATCTGTCCATCGGGATGGTACGCACCGGGTTCAACCAGATTGAGTAGGTATTTATCACCAAGCTCATTGGTCTGAATGTGATCCTTATCCCCTAATTGTAATCGGCGACTATGGCATTGTGCACATACTAATGTTTGCTTACTGGAATCTGCATTGTCAGCCCTAACCGGTTGTAAAATTGCTGAATTTTCTCTTGGCTTCCATTGGCTTACTAACTTGTGCAAACTTCTGTCAAAGCCTTTAAATTGTTTGTGGGTGATGTTCGCCGATGCAGATTTGTTGCTGACAAACTGGACATGTTCAGCCCCAGGACCGTGGCAGGCTTCGCAGCCAACGCTGATTTCCGCAAAAGACGTGTTGTAACTGTCAGTTTCAGCTTGATAATTTTTTTTGATATCGGTTGAATGACAATCGGCGCACATGTAGTTCCAGTTCTGACCCTGATTGGTCCAGAAAAACTCATGTTTGGGATCTAGAGCCTGCGGGTACAGGTGAAACCAGCGCTTGCCACCGGTATCTTTTTCCCGGCTATCCCAAGCAAAAGGGATAAGTTGAATCTTGCCCTGACCAATATCAACCATGTATTGCTGCAAGGGGTACACACCAAATGTGTAAAGTATTTGATAACTTTGAAATTTACCTTCGGCATCTTTGATCCGGGCATAATAGTTATCGTCCTGCTGATAAAAACGATAAGTCTCATCGTTAAATTCAATTTTTGCATCGGCAAAGTCCCCTAATACCGATGTGCTATCCGCGTGGGCCATTGCTTTAGCATGGTGCGAGCCTTGCCAATCGGTAAAGGCTTGTTTATGACAGTTTTGACAGGCTTCAGAGCCAATGTATTGGTCTGATTTGGCGGCAACGATGCCAGAGAATAGGACGTTTAACAGGCAAGCTAATATAAGTACCCGCATCAGGGGCTGACGATTGATATTGTTTAAACGGGCTTGCAAGATTGTAAGGTTCGCGATATCCATAATGCCAATGCGCAGTTTGTCTCACGCATCGAATGTCCTGTTAACTTGTTGTTTTCAATAAAGCTTAGAACAAAAACACAGTCAAAGTAAGACCTAATGAGTAATTTTTAATCGATTGTGTTTTGTCCTGTGTCGTGAAAAGGGTATGCAACTGTGTACTTAGCTCAACGGCTCGCAAGCAAATATAAAGGCGGTTAGGGAATGTCGGAATATCGAGTGGCATATTGCGACGAAGTACTTCGAATTACACACGTGCATCAAACCGTCCATGTGATGCAGTGTACCTACATCCTTTCAGGCAAAAAAAAGGCCCGATACGATAAACGTTTCGGGCTCAGGGGAATGGCTCATCAGGAATGAGCCTGCGCTAATAAATCTTTACTTAACTGTTAGAGAAACGATGTTTAGCACGACCATTTCTCAAGTAATTTGTTACATGAATTAATAAGCATAGTGTAATTTTTAATAAATGCTAATATTTTGTTAAAAAAATATCCACAAGGTGTTACCGGCTGAAAATGCAGGAAACAAAGACCTGCAGTATATCCTTGCAAAAATAAACGTCGCATCTATTGATCTAGATCACAATATGTTCACAATTTATTCACAACTTTTGTGTGAAAATTCATTTTATCGACGTCCTGGTATTTACCATTCATGACAATGACACTTTCAATCTAGACATTTAATCCGCGGTAATGATCGCCTGTTGTATTTCGAAACCGTGAAGTACGTGCGTTTGCTGGCGGCATTTGGCACAGCGATTGTTGTTCATTACCCCCTCACTATTGTTCATTCGTGCTCTGGTAGGATTGTCGACACCTAGTGTCGACAATCCTGACGACATCTAGTTGACAACCGCTAAATATTAGTCGAGAATCAACTCTGCTTTATAAATTGTCGACAATTGGAGTGATTTTGACTCAGGAAAGCATACAGTCTTTGGTAAATAACCCCACCAAAACTCAAGCCGTAACTACGGCAGACAAAGTTTTTGAACAAATCCAGTACGCTATCGTTGAAGGTCATATTGCCGCAGGTAGCAAAATTAGTGAGCCGGAACTCGCCAAACAATATCAGGTTTCTCGTTCTACCCTTAGAGAGGCTCTGAATCGACTTGAAAAATGTCATTTGATTCATCGCAAGGCAAATGTCGGCAGTCGGGTCGTTGAATGCACGGTTCAAGGATTGTTGGAAATTTATCTGGTTCGAGAGGCGCTTGAAGGCATGGCCTGTCGGCTTGCCGCTGCAAGTATGACGGATCAGGAAATATCCGATCTTCAGGATGTGTTAACGACGCATGGTAATAGCCAGTCCGTGCAACAAGGTGTGGCCTATTATCAGGAAGAAGGGGATTTAGACTTTCACTATCGAGTGATTCAAGGATCGCATAATCAACAACTGATTAATATTTTATGTGGTGAGCTCTACCATTTAGTCCGCATGTATCGTTGCCAGTTTGGGATGAATTCGCCACGAGCCAGTCGCGCGTTTATTGAACATCAGGCCATATTAACGGCCATCGCTGATCGGGATGGTGAGTTGGCCGAAATGCTGATGCGACGCCATATTGCGGCATCAAGAAAAAACATCGAGAACAAATTACAGCTAGAAGGAAAATTATAATGGCAAATCGACTTTCGCCGGGCGCGAAATTTAGACAAGCATTAGCCGCCAATCAACCGCTGCAAATCGTAGGGACGATTAACGCCTACTGCGCAATGATGGCACAACAATTAGGCCATCAGGCGATTTATTTATCGGGTGGTGGGGTTGCTAATGCATCTTATGGTTTACCGGATCTTGGTATGACCTCGCTCAATGATGTGGTCGCCGACGTTCAGCGCATCACCAGTGCATGCGATTTACCTTTGATGGTTGATATTGATACGGGTTGGGGCGGTGCATTTAATATCGCCAAAACCATTCGCGATATGGAAAAGGCTGGCGCCGCTGCGGTGCATTTGGAAGATCAGGTTGCGCAAAAACGCTGTGGCCATCGTCCTAATAAAGAAATCGTGTCAACCGCTGAGATGGTTGATCGCATTAAAGCGGCAGTCGATGCACGTAGCGATCGTGACTTTTTTATTATGGCCCGCACTGACTCTTTTGCTCAGGAAGGTCTGGAAGCGGCAATAGAACGTGCTAAGGCCTATGTTGCTGCTGGTGCCGATGGTATTTTTGCAGAAGCGGTACAAACAGAAGAACACTACCGAGCGTTTTCCGAAGCACTGAATGTGCCAATTTTGGCCAATATTACCGAGTTTGGAAAAACCGAGTTGTGGAACAAAGAGCAACTTGGCGAATGGGGGTGCGCGATGGTGCTTTATCCATTGTCTGCGTTTCGCGCCATGAACAAGGCTGCGGAATTGGTTTACAAGACGCTGCTGGCGGACGGTGACCAAAAAGCGGTAATCGACACCATGCAAACGCGCATGGATTTATATGATTACCTCGGGTACCACGATTACGAACAGAAATTGGATTCACTCTTTGCTAAAGGCAAAAATAAATAAAAACAAAGTCAGCAACAGAGTCCAATTTTTGATTAATTATCCCGCTTTTTAGCAGGCGGGCTTCGATAAGTGATAACAACAAGATACAAAAACGGGAAGATAATTATGGTCGACAAGAAATTAGCTGGCGCAGGATTACGCGGTCAAAGTGCCGGAGAAACAAAACTGTGTACAGTCGGTAAATCCGGTACAGGGTTAACCTACGGTGGTTACGATGTTTCCGATTTGGCTGAGAATGCTACGTTTGAAGAAGTGGCTTTCCTATTGTTTAATGGCGAATTGCCGAATAAGAGTCAACTACAAGCATACAAATCTGAGCTGCAACCTATGCGCGATCTGCCGCAGGCATTAAAAGAAGTGCTGCAACGGATCCCAAAAGACACGCATCCGATGGATGTGATGCGCACCGGTTGTTCTTTTTTAGGGAACCTGGAGCCGGAACTTGATTTTAGTGAGCAAAATCGCGCCGCTAACCGTCTCTTGGCGGCATTTCCTGCGATCATGACCTACTGGTATCGATATTCACATCAAGGTGTGGAAATCGACTGTGTAACGGATGAAGACACGATAGGCGGTCACTTCCTTAAATTATTGACTGGCAAAACCCCCTCTGAGCTGCACCGTCGTGTTATCGATGTTTCATTAATTCTCTATGCTGAGCATGAATTTAACGCTTCGACCTTTACCGCTCGAGTCTGTGCCTCAACGCTATCGGATATGTTTTCCTGTGTCACCGGTGCGATTGGCTCGTTACGTGGGCCATTGCATGGCGGCGCCAATGAAGCGGCGATGGATATGATCCAAACCTTTAAATCGCCAGCAGATGCCAAGATTCAAATGGCGGGTATGCTTGAACGCAAAGAAAAGATCATGGGCTTTGGTCACGCGGTTTATCGCACCAGCGATCCACGAAATGTGATTATCAAGCAGTGGTCAGAAAAACTGGCGGAAGAATATGGTGACAGTAGCCTTTATGATATTTCCGTGGCCTGCGAAGAATATATGTGGGATAGCAAAAAGCTGTTTTGCAATGCCGATTTTTTCCATGCATCGGCCTATCACTTTATGGGAATTCCAACCAAGTTGTTTACGCCGATATTTGTCTGCTCAAGATTAACCGGTTGGGCAGCTCATGTGATGGAACAACGGGACAATAATCGCATTATTCGCCCAAGTGCCGATTATATTGGCCCAGAGCCTCGTACAGTCACGCCAATCGATGAACGATAACGCTGCGATCAAGCTTGATTTTGCGTAATTAAACGCAGTATCAAGCAACACCTGTCTGGGGAAGCGGTTGTTTCCCCAACATTTCTAATTTCTTGTGGATATTGATATGAATTACCAATTCCGAAAACCTTTACCCAATGCCAATATTGACTTTTTTGATAGCAAAGAAGCGATTGAAACGTTAAAACCCGGCAGTTATGCCACTTTACCGTATACCTCAAAAATACTTGCAGAGCAGTTGGTTCGTAAATGCGATCCAGACATTCTGAACGATTGTTTGTTACAGATCATCGAAAGAAAACGCGATTTGGACTTTCCCTGGTACCCGGCACGTGTCGTTTGTCACGATATCTTAGGGCAAACCGCGCTGGTCGATCTTGCTGGGTTGCGAGATGCGATTGCATTAAAAGGCGGTGATCCGGCCAAGGTAAACCCTGTGGTCCCCACCCAGTTGATCGTCGATCACTCGTTGGCGGTAGAAGCACCGGGGTTTGACCCCCAGGCGTTTGATAAAAACCGGGCAATTGAAGATAGACGTAATGAAGATAGATTTCACTTTATCGAATGGACAAAAACCGCCTTTGAAAATGTCGATGTGATCCCCGCAGGCAATGGCATCATGCACCAGATCAATCTGGAAAAAATGTCGCCGGTTATTCAAGCCCGAGATGGTGTCGCTTTCCCGGATACCTGTGTTGGTACCGACTCCCATACCCCCCACGTAGATGCCTTAGGGGTTATTGCGATTGGTGTTGGTGGTCTGGAAGCTGAAACGGTGATGTTAGGGCGTCCTTCGATGATGCGTTTACCGGACATTGTCGGGGTGAAGCTTACCGGAAAGCGCCAACCAGGCATTACGGCAACCGATATTGTTTTGGCCATTACCGAGTTTTTGCGCAACGAACGAGTCGTTTCCACCTATCTGGAGTTTTTCGGTGACGGCGCTCGTCAACTTACCATTGGCGATCGTGCGACGATTTCGAATATGACCCCGGAGTTTGGTGCATCGGCTGGCATGTTCTATATCGATGAGCAAACCATCGATTATCTAACCCTGACCGGTCGTGAACCCGAGCAGATCGCACTGGTCGAAAACTATGCCAAAACCATGGGGTTATGGGCCGATGATATGACCGGCGCCCAATACGAGCGGGTGCTTGAGTTTGACTTGTCCAGTGTTGTTCGCAATATGGCAGGTCCTTCTAACCCACATCGTCGCCTGCCAACCTCGGCGTTGGCAGAACGGCAGATCGCCTGCGAATGGCAACAACCGGATCTCGATAACTGGCAAGGGAATATGCCAGATGGCGCTTGTATTATTGCGGCAATTACCAGTTGTACCAATACCTCAAACCCTCGCAATGTCATTGCCGCGGCGCTTGTCGCCAAACGCGCCAATGAGTTGGGGTTGGTGCGCAAACCTTGGGTTAAAACCTCATTTGCTCCGGGCTCTAAAGTCATAAAATTGTATCTGGAAGAAGCGGGCTTACTCACAGAATTAGAACAGCTCGGCTTCGGTATTGTTGGCTATGCCTGTACAACCTGTAATGGTATGTCCGGTGCCCTAGATCCAAAAATACAACAGGAAGTGATTGAACGGGACTTATATTCCACCGCAGTCTTATCGGGGAATCGTAATTTTGATGGTCGTATTCACCCTTATGCGAAACAGGCCTTTTTGGCGTCTCCGCCGCTGGTCGTCGCCTATGCAATTGCCGGAACCATTCGATTTGATATTGAGCAGGATGTATTAGGGACTGATGATGCTGGCAACGACATACGCTTAAAAGACATCTGGCCAAGTGATGCAGAGATTGATGCCATTGTCTGCCGTGCGGTGAAACCCGAGCAGTTCAAAAAAGTGTACCAGCCTATGTTCGAAATTCGCAATGTCGACAGTGCCGAAAGCCCCTTATACGATTGGCGAGACATGAGTACTTATATTCGCCGTCCACCCTATTGGCAAGGGGCATTAGCCAAAGAACGCATGATGCGAGGTATGCGTCCGTTGGCGGTGTTGGGGGATAATATTACCACCGATCACTTGTCGCCATCCAACGCGATTCTGGCGTCATCTGCGGCGGGCGAGTACCTGGCGAAAATGGGCTTGCCGGAAGAAGATTTTAATTCCTATGCAACTCACCGAGGCGATCACTTAACGGCGCAGCGTGCAACCTTTGCCAACCCAAAACTGCTAAATGAAATGGTGCGCGATAACAACGGTGAAATCATACAGGGGTCGTTGGCACGTATTGAACCTGAAGGGCGACAATTACGAATGTGGGAAGCCATCGAAACCTATATGGAACGTGCGCAGCCGTTAATTATCATCGCAGGCGCGGATTATGGTCAGGGATCTTCTCGTGACTGGGCCGCGAAAGGCGTTCGGCTTGCTGGCGTAGAGGTGATTGTCGCCGAAGGGTTTGAGCGAATTCATCGCACGAATTTGGTGGGAATGGGGGTGTTACCGCTGGAATTTACAGCCCATGAGACTCGCCATACTTATGGCATTGATGGCAGTGAAACTTTTGATGTGACAGGTACACCAGCACCAGGCGCACGGATGACGGTACTTATGACCCGCAATAATGGCGAAACAGTTGAGATCCCTGTGACATGTCGGCTTGATACTGCAGAAGAAGTCTCGGTGTATGGTGCCGGCGGGGTATTACAAAAGTTTGCCGATGATTTTTTGAGCTCTAATACCTAGAGGTTCGTCAAGCGTGGCACTGCGAATGCTATATCTATCGTAATTGGCAAGGGTCACGCTGACAATAATTACAGGAGAGATTGATGACTCATCTTCCACAAATAAAAATTCCAGCCACCTATATGCGCGGCGGTACCAGTAAAGGTGTATTTTTCAATTTGAAAGATTTACCGCAAGCGGCACAACAGGCAGGCGCGGCCCGCGACGCGTTATTGCTGCGGGTAATTGGCAGCCCAGATCCTTACCAGAAACAGACTGACGGAATGGGGGGCGCGACGTCAAGTACCAGTAAAACCGTGATCCTCTCGCCGAGTGCTAAACCGGATCATGACGTTGACTATCTATTTGGCCAGGTGGCCATTGATAAACCTTTCGTTGACTGGAGTGGCAATTGCGGTAATTTGACCGCAGCGGTTGGCGCTTTTGCCATTGAACAAGGCATGTTGAGCGCATCCGCAATTCCCGAGAATGGCGTCGTTAAAGTCCGTATTTGGCAGGTAAATATAGAAAAAACCATCATTGCTCATGTGCCAGTGAGTAATTATCAGGTTCAGGAAACCGGTGATTTTGAACTCGATGGTGTAACGTTTGCTGCAGCGGAAGTCGTGATCGATTTTATTGACCCTGCGGCGAAAGACGGTTCTTTATTTCCAACCGATAATCTCGCAGACACCTTGTCGGTTCCTGATATTGGCAGCTTTGATGCGACGTTTATTAATGCCGGTATTCCGACCATTTTCATTCCGGCAGAGCAATTGGGTTTTTTGGGCACAGAACTCCAAGATGATATTAATAATGATGACGCGTTATTAGCACGGCTAGAAACCATCAGAGCACATGGTGCCATGAAAATGGGGTTAATTTCATCACTCGATGAAGCCAAAGTCAGACAGCATACGCCAAAACTGGCATTTGTGGCATCGCCTGCAACGTATGTTGCCTCCAGCGGTAAAACCATTACCGCTCAATCCATTGATATTTTGGTTCGTGCATTGTCGATGGGAAAACTACATCATGCAATGATGGGTACAGCGGCGGTCGCGATCGGTACCGCAGCGGCCATTCCAGGTACGATTGTCGCCAACGCATTATCGCAAAATAGTGCCGATTCCGTGGTGTTTGGACATCCGTCAGGCACACTTAAGGTTGGCGCTAGTACCTCCGTAAATGAGGGGGACTGGCAAGTTCACGCAGTTTCCATGAGTCGCAGCGCTCGAGTTCTTATGGAAGGGCAGGTTCGGATCCCCGGGCAAGTCATGACAAGCATAACCGACTGAGCGTGGCTAAACGCAGAACCTAATGGCAGGAATTATCCTGCCTTTTAATTTTATAAGTTAATGATTTTTTAACGGATTACCTTGTCTAAGGCGGCAATTGTCAGCTAAATTAAAAGGATACAGTAATAAAAAATCAATCGAGTATGAAAGCAATTCTTGGCAGCCTGTTTGTGCTGTTTTCTTTGGCAACACAGGCCGCACAACTAACCATCCCTGATACCTTTGAAGTTCTGTCTGTCGATGGCGAAGAACAAAGCAAATCCTATTTTACTAAGGAAACGACACTGGACTTAGCGTCTGGTAAGCATGCGGTACAAATTCAATATCGCGAAATGTTTGAGCATGATACCGAAGATCATCATGAAACGGTTCGCTCTGCGCCATTTGTGTTGATATTTACCGTTAATGGCAATGATGCGCTGCAGTTAAATCACCCGCAACAGTTAGGGATAGAGGCTGCCAGAGCGTATGCGAAATCGCCACAGGTTAAGTTGGTTGATGCCAATGGGGATCCGGTAAGGGCTGAGCAATTGTCACAAAAACAATATCAACAAGACCTGATGTCATTGCAACAACAAAAGCGTCAACAAGTGGTTAAGCAGAGCTTAAGTGATGATCCTGGGGAGTTTCGACCGCACGGGCCAGATACGGTCGAAATGCTTGAATACTGGTGGGAGCTCGCCACCGATAGTGAACGCCAGGAGTTTATCCGATATCTACAGGAGGAGCACAAATGAAACAAATTCTGATATTCATCATTGTCGCAACCTTGTTTTCAAGTCTTGTCCATGGTCAGTCTAACCAAGGCGCAAATCTTGGTGGTATTGAGGTGATTGGTAAAGGGGAGGTCGTCGTTAAACCCGATACGTTT
This sequence comes from Thalassotalea litorea, assembly GCF_005843925.1. GTDB lineage: Bacteria > Pseudomonadota > Gammaproteobacteria > Enterobacterales > Alteromonadaceae > Thalassotalea_A > Thalassotalea_A litorea_A. The sequence goes on along the minus strand of NZ_VCBC01000001.1, from coordinate 40,340 downwards.
ATTTTTACGATCACCATTAGTGAGCGCTCCAAAACGGCGAATGAAGCGAAAAGTATCGTTGATAAAAAATCCCGAGAACTTTTGTCTCTGGCCGATACATTGTACATCGCCGATAAAGACATAGAATCATCTCAACTGCGAATTCGACCGATATTTGCTTCGGAAACGCCTCACCCGGTCGCTGCTACTGCCGAGGGAGAGCAAAATCCTCAACAACAACCCGGTTTGATTGAAGTCGCCCGCAATATAACCTTTACTCTGTTAAACTTTAATCACTATGATCAATTGTTAGAAAAAGGGATCCAGCTTGGTGTCTCAAGTGTTTCTCGATTGCGCTACGAAGTCAGCCGTGCGGACTATTTTTACCAGCAGGCTCTGGATGCCGCCATCGATGATGCCAAAATTAAGGCGCGTCGTATTGCCAAACAAGCGAATATATCCTTAGGGCCGGTGGTCTATTTGAAAGAGTCTGAAAGCTTTGCACCACGGCGCGTGTATGGCATGACAGCAGACGCGCCAAACTATCAGTCAATCCCCGCGGAGCAACAAATATCGGCGCAGGTGCGATTGATATTTGAGATAAACTAAGCTTTATTCGATAATTTACAACTAATGCTTTAACTTGGCTGAGTTACAGGGTATGTTATGCGCTTTTCTACTGGGCTGTTTACCCTTTACGACAATATCTGTGCAATTCGCTCAATATTTGACTCAAAGGACAAACTTACCCTGACAACGCAGCAATGTAGTGACCTTTAGCAAATATGGATAAACGCGAATTTTATCAGACCCTCGTCCAGCAGGTAGATGCTATCACTGCCGGAGAAACCGACGTTATTGCCAATATGGCCAATATTAGTGCCATCCTTTTCAATGCGCTGGATGATGTTAACTGGGTAGGCTTTTACCGTTTGGATAATAATGAACTGATCCTTGGCCCTTTTCAGGGGCAGGTAGCCTGTATTCGTATCCCTGTCGGCAAAGGTGTTTGCGGCAGTGCGGTAAGCGAAGGCAAAATTCAGGTGGTAGAAGATGTTCATCAGTTTAGCGGACATATCGCCTGTGATGCCGCGAGTAATTCGGAAATCGTCTTACCGGTTTATGTCGCCGACCAATGTATTGCGGTGTTAGATATCGATAGTACAGCGTTTGCGAAATTTGATCAGCACGACGCACAAGGTTTACAACAGATAGTGGATATTCTGCAAGAGCGTTGTCAGTCATGAAAGAGTTAGTCGTGATCCACGATTTTCTGGTATCAGAGGAAGTCGTTGGCGATTGGGATGGACAGGAAGAAGTCGCCGCAGAAAAATTAAATCTTATTTATCATACCGTTTATCAAATGGCGGAAGAGGATATTGATCCTCAACAATTAACTTTCTTGCTTGAATTAGTCTGGGATACCTGGATTGGGCAAGAACATCTGGCTGAAGTTGAAGAAGATGAAATCATCGATTGGTGTTACCACTTGTTGACGAATCGCGATCAATATCTGCAGTCTCAGCAAAATTAAATTACGAAGTAATATTATGGAAACCAAAAAAATCTCAAGCAAAGAAATCATTCAGCATTTGGCCGAGAAATTCCCGGCTTGCTTTACCTCTCAAGGTACGGTAAAACCCTTAAAGGTTGGTATTTTTCAAGAACTTGCTGAAGCCCTTCAAGAAGACGAAAAAGTGAGCAAAACACAACTTCGTCAAGCGTTACGTCACTACACTTCAAGCTGGCGTTATCTTAAGGCTATCAAGAAAGGTAGTCAGCGCGTTAACTTGCAAGGAGAAGCCGTTGCTGAGATAGATGAGGCGCAAGCTGAGTTTGCCGCAAATGCGCTGAAAGAGAGTCAGGAAAAATTTGCTAACAAAAAAGAAGCTGAAAATAAGCAAAATAAGTCCTATAAAGGAACTAAAGCAGCTGAAAAACGCTCTACTATACCGGGTCGTAATAAAAATACGCCGGTAAAAGCGAAGAAAGCGCCGAAAAAAGAACCCGTTAAATTAGTCCAAGCTGAAGCTAACACATTGAAAACTGGAATGAAGGTGTTAGTGCAAGTTGGGAATTCACCAATTGATGCTACTATTACAGAAGTAGCGGGTAAAGATGTCAGTGTGCAGTTGTTCTCCGGCATGGTAGTCAAAACTCGAGCGGATAAAATCTTTACCAAATAAACCAATGGAGTAGTTTTATGCAGAATATATCTCGAATAGCCCTGGCGGTAGCCTTTTCTTTTTCCTTATCGTCCTATGCCGTATTCGCAGAAGAACCTAAGATTGATCTGGATGATTTACCGCAGCTATCTCAAGAAATGCAGCATAAAACTGCCAGTAAACGCATTACCGCGACATACTCTCGTTCCCATTACAAACAGTTTGAACTCAATGATGAACTGTCGTCGCAAATTTTTGATTTGTATTTGAAGCAACTCGATTACAATCGCGCGGTATTTTTGCAGTCTGACATCGATGAGTTGGATAAATACCGCAATAAGTTTGATGACATGATTATGTCAGGCAAGCTTGATGATGCTTTTGATATTTATAATTTAAATGTTCAGCGTCGCTACGAACGCTATCAATATGCCTTAACCTTATTGGAAAAGGAATTTGATTTTGAGGCGGATGAAAGTTACGACTTCGACCGAGAAGAAGCCCCATATGCGACTTCTACCGAAGAATTAGACGAAATCTGGCGTAAGCGCGTAAAGTATGATGCGCTGAATTTGAAATTGGCCAAAAAAGAATGGCCGAAAATCCAAGAAATTCTGTCAAAACGTTATAACTATGCCATCAAACGCCTCAGTCAAGGCGAAAGCGAAGATGTTTTTCAGGTGGTGATGAATTCCTTTTCCCGCACTGTGGAACCTCACACGTCGTATTTATCGCCAAGAAATGCCGAACGTTTTCAAATGGAGATGAACTTGTCTCTGGAAGGCATTGGTGCAGTGCTGCGTGCGGAAGATGACTTTACTGTGATCCAAAGTGTGGTGACCGGTGGCCCTGCGGACAAGAGTAAGAAACTTAAGCCCAAAGATAAGGTCGTTGCGGTTGCTCAAGGTGATGAAGAGTTCGTCGATGTAGTTGGCTGGCGTCTTGATGATGTCGTTGATCTCATCAAAGGCCCAAAAGGTACGACGGTTCGCTTGCAGGTTCAAAAAGGCGAAGATGACCCACGTATGGTGGTGATTTCCATTGTTCGCGACAAAATCAAGCTGGAAGACAGAGCCGCGAAATCTGAAGTCTATATTGAAAAAGATGCGGATGGCGAGGTTGCCAATAATCCCAAGAAGCTTGGGGTGATCACGATTCCGAGTTTCTACAACAAGCTCTCCCGAGATGTTGCCAAAGAAATTGCCAAGCTTAAGGAAGATAAAGTTCAGGGCATTATTGTTGATTTGCGTGGCAATGGTGGTGGTTCACTAACGGAAGCAACGTTATTGACCGGCCTGTTTATCGATAAAGGCCCGGTTGTTCAGGTACGTGGCATCGATGATCGAATTGAGATCAACAAAGATACCGATGGTTTAAGCTATTACGATGGCCCGTTAACCGTTATTGTTGACCGATACAGTGCGTCAGCATCGGAAATTTTCGCGGCGGCGCTGCAAGATTACGGGCGTGCGTTGATAATCGGTGAGAATACATTTGGTAAAGGCACCGTGCAGCAACATCGTGGTTTAGGCCGAGTCTACGATTTATATGAAAATCCATTGGGTAGCATTCAGTTTACGATTGCGAAATTTTATCGCATTGATGGCGGCAGTACGCAACACAAAGGCGTTCAACCTGACATCGCATTCCCGTCGGCAATTGAGCCTGAAGAATGGGGTGAAAGCCAGGAAGATCACGCTTTAGTCTGGGACAAAATTAAAAAAGCCCCATATCGTCCGCTTTACGATTTCACTCAGGATATTTCTTACTTGCAGTCAATGCATGATGAGCGCATCAAGAAAAATGATGAATTCAAATACCTGCAAGAAGATATCGTTGAATATCAGCAGAAAAAGGACGACAAATCTATCTCGCTAAATTACGCCCAGCGTAAAAACGAGCGCGAAGAGAATAAAGCGAAACGTCTGGAAAGAGCCAATCTTCGTTTAAAAGCGATGGACAAAGAGCTAGTCACGTCGATAGACGATATTCCTGAAGAGCTGTCGGAATTGGATCCGTTTTTAGATGAGTCCGCTAATATCACCTTTGATTTAGTGGCGATTGGCAAACTTGCCAAAAAATAGCCGCTAAAATTCAACTGACTAATAAACCGCCATATTTGGCGGTTTTTTTATATCATCTCTCACAAAAGTGCCGCTTTATGCCTGTTTCAAAGGGGTAATTTAATTTTTTTTCCTTTATACTGCGTGGTAATTCCGGTTCGAAAAACTGACTGCATTCATTTTTCAAACCCTTGCAAAAAATAAAATAACAAACGCAATTAAATCTATACACGGATAAATGTTTTTATGACCACTCAACACTCTCCTAGGGATCCCAACGCTGTTGATGCGGCGATCCCCTTACTGGTAATGATTGGCTTACTGGTAGCTGCCGTACTTTATTTTGGCGAAGATTCCTCCTGGGGGCCAAACCAAATTGCACTATTAATGGCCACGGGCGTTGCCATTGGCATCGGCTTTAAAAATGGCCATAGCTGGCTTGATATGGAAAGGGCAATCGTTAAAGGGATCTCTATTTCTCTTGGCGCCGTGTTGATCCTGCTTGCGGTGGGGTCTCTGATTGGCACATGGTTGTTATCTGGTACCGTACCAACGATGATTTATTATGGCCTCAATATTCTTAACCCTTCCTGGTTTTACGCCGCGACATGTTTGATATGTGGCTTAGTGTCCATGTCTATAGGTAGTTCCTGGACCACAGCGGCAACGATCGGTGTCGCACTGATAGCCGTCGCCAATGGCCTTGACTTATCGGCTTCAATTACCGCAGGCGCCGTTATTTCCGGCGCGTATTTCGGCGATAAAATTTCACCATTATCGGAAACTACAAACCTGGCTCCTGCTGTTGCGGGTAGCGAATTGTTTGAACACATTCGTTACATGCTGTGGACGACCGTGCCATCGATAGTGACAGCGCTTTTACTATTTACTATTCTCGGCTTAACGGAAGATGTGGGAGCGATAGGCTCGAAGGGCACTGAGCTGAATCAGCTTATGACCGAGCATTTTGATATTTCCATCATTAATTTAGTGCCTTTGCTTGTATTACTGGTGTTAGCCATTAAAAAAGTACCGGCGTTTTTGTCCGTTTCTATTGGTGCAATTGTCGGGGCGATATGGGCGATTTTATTTCAACAAGACTTTATCATGTCGATTGCCAGTGAAGGTTTAAACACTGTCGATAGCAATGTAACGGTCGTTTGGACCGCCTTTTTTGACGGGGTGCGTGTTGACACCGGCAATGAAAACCTCGATAGCCTGTTGTCTCGAGGCGGTATGTCGAGCATGCTCAATACTGTATGGCTGATTGTCTGTGCATTAACCTTTGGTGCGGTACTCGAACATTTAGGCATGCTGAAGAAAATTATCAATGCCATTCTTAGCTTTGCTAAATCAACCGGCGCGTTGATTTCTGCAACCGTGGCGACATGTATCAGCACCAATATCGTGACCGCTGACCAATATATGTCGATTGTGATGCCCGGTCGTATGTTTAAAGAAGAGTATGAACGTCGTAATTTACACCCAGTTGTACTGAGCCGAACGTTAGAAGATTCAGGCACCATCACATCCCCGTTAATTCCCTGGAATACTTGCGGTGCCTATATGGCAAGCGTATTGGCGGTAAATCCGCTGGAATACATCTTTTATTGTTTCTTTAATCTAATAAATCCGGTACTGGCGGTAGTGTACGGATTTCTTGGGTTTCAAATTAAGACGTTGGCCGAAAAAGTAAAAGACGGCGTAACAACCACAGTAACAATGGAAAAGTAATAGCAAGCCATGACAGATCTTACTCCAATGTATTTGCGTGACTATCAGGAGTCTGTTTATCAGATCCCGAAGGTCGATTTAACAATTGAATTAGATGATGAACGCACTTTAGTGCGCAGTTCGATGACGGTTGAACGAAATACCAATCGCGTCGAACAAGACGTTTTGGTACTTGATGGTCATGATATGGAATTGGTCACGATACACATCGATGGCGTGTTATTGTCTACGGACCAATATCAGGTCAGTCAAGAATCGCTGATCATTAATCACTGTCCTGGGAATTTTGTTTTAACCATCGAGACAATGATTAACCCGAAAGCCAATACTGCGCTAGAAGGGATCTATAAATCCGGCGGTGCTTTTTGTTCTCAATGCGAAGCAGAAGGTTTTCGAAGAATTACGTATTTCCTTGATCGCCCAGATGTCATGTCGATATACACGACAACGATAATTGCCGATAAAGACAAATATCCATTCTTGCTGTCCAATGGTAATTGCATTGAACGCAAAGATCTTGAACACGGTAAGCATTTGGTAAGCTGGCATGATCCATTCCATAAACCTTGCTATTTGTTCGCGCTAGTCGCCGGTGACTTTGATCTGCTTGAGGATGCCTTTACCACGAAATCTGGCCGCAATGTTGATTTGCAACTGTTTGTGGATAAGGGAAATCTATTTAAAGCACATTATGCGATGCAAGCGTTAAAAGATTCGATGGCTTGGGATGAACAAGTCTTTGATCTTGAATATGACCTTGATATCTACATGATAGTCGCGGTGGATTTTTTCAATATGGGAGCAATGGAAAATAAAGGTCTAAATGTCTTTAATTCCAAATATGTTCTAGCCGATGAACGCAGTGCCACTGACGATGATTTTTTCAATATACAAGCGGTTATCGGCCATGAATACTTTCATAACTGGACCGGTAATCGAGTTACGTGCAGAGACTGGTTTCAATTAAGCCTAAAAGAAGGTTTAACGGTGTTTCGAGATCAGCAGTTTAGTGCCGATATGCATCAAAAAGATGTGACTCGAATTAATAATGTTCGCGTGCTTCGCGCCCACCAGTTTGCTGAAGATGCCGGTCCGATGGCGCATCCTATTCGCCCAGAAAAAGTCGTGGAAATGAATAATTTCTATACCTTGACGGTGTATGAAAAGGGTTCGGAAGTCATTCGAATGTTGCACACCTTGTTGGGTGAAACAGGCTTTCAGCGTGGCATAAAAGAATATATCGCCCGTCATGATGGTCAGGCGGTAACCTGTGATGACTTTATTAATGCCATGGCGGATGCCAATGACCGGGATTTAAGCCAGTTTTCCCTTTGGTATTCACAGGTCGGTACGCCTCAGGTACACGCGAATGCAACCTATGATCTGCAGTCAAAATCATTAAGTTTACGATTGAGCCAGACTCCGGGGGCAGGGCAGCAACATCCGCCATTATTGATCCCCATTGGTTTTGAATTGTTAAACCCAAAAACCGGTGAAACAATGAGACAGGGCGTATTGTCATTGTCTGATGCGGCGCAGACGTTTGAGTTTGAAGAGCTCGCTTTGCAACCGGTCATTGCTTTACTAACCGGGTTCTCGGCACCGGTAAAGCTGGACTTTCCTCAAAGCAACGATGACCTGCTGAGGATTATGACCTCGGCAAATGACGGTTTCTCCCGTTGGGAAGCCAGCCAAAGCTTATTCAGACAATGTATCGCCAACTATTATAAAGATACTGGCTATCGCTTACCGGATTCGTTGCAACAGGCTTTTGCAAACATCCTTGATGCAGACATTGAACCCGCATTCAAAGCGTTACAGATCACCCTGCCAGGTTTTGCTGAGATGACCGAGTTTTTGCAGGATGTCGAGCCACAGAGATTACTGGCTGCCTTGGAGCAATTCGAACAGGATCTGCTCAATAGTCAAACGGCGAAATTAACGTCAATATACCAACAATGCACAGAGCGCCTGTTTGGTGATAGCGAACAGGCGTCGGGCTTACGCGCATTGAAAAATGCCTGTTTACATTATTTGGCCGGTGATGAAGATTTTGACGGCGAGGTTGTTAGCCAGTTTCGCCAAGCTCGAAATATGACCGAGCAAATAGCCGCCCTGAATGCCGCCGCGCAATACAACCTGCCAAGCTTTGAAAACATCAACAACGCCTTTGCCGAACAATGGCAAGAGGATACGTTGGTAATGGACAAGTGGTTTGCTATCCAGGCCAAAGTGCAAGACGGCAATATTTTTGAACGGTTACAATCCTTATTAAGCCATCCCAAATTTTCAATGGAAAACCCAAATCGGGTGCGATCTTTGGTGGGCAGTTTTGCAAACAGCAATCCGAAATATTTTCATGATCCTAGCGGCAAGGGCTACGAATGGTTGGCGACACAAATTGCCATACTGGATAAAATTAACCCACAAGTTGCCTCTCGATTAATCACCGGATTAATACAGGGTCAGGGATTTTGCCAAGAAGTACAATCCCGCTTAAGAAAACAACTTGCTGGTTTGCAAAAATTGGAAAATATTAGCGCCGATATTGGCGAAAAAATCTCCGCAGCGCTTGCCAAGTAGCGCATTGAGAAAAATAATTTAAAGAAAGTTTAACGATTCTAGAGTTTCTACTTTAAACGTGGTCGGACCATTGTAATTAAAGTAGAGGCGCTTGAATTAACCAATACTATGCGCACCATTTACAATTTTACAGGTTTTAAACAAGCGTTTTAAACTGCGTTAGGTTGGTAGGTGATAAAAGCGTAATAATCATTAATTTAGAGTCAAGTAGTAATTTGTTTTAACGGTTGCCACGTTGAAAAAATGATGTAATCATTGTTTAACTGCTATACGTAGAAAGAAAAATAAAATTACTCGCGTATTTATTTGGGGAGAAATCATGAAGCAGAATGCTCTGGTTAAATTTTGCAAGAGTTCAGTAGCTAAAGGTATCGCTGCAGGACTGTTATCTTTAACTGCCACACAAGCACATGCCGTTAATTTTGATCTGGGAGATTTTGAAATCAGTTTTGATTCAACATTTTCTTATGGTGAAAGCTGGCGTACCGAAAACCGAAACTGGGATGACCATATCGGCAAATCAAACAATCTGAAAAATAATTTGGATTGGATCAACAATGATTACTCGCAGGAACAAATCTGGGCCTTGCCTGGTAGTTACTCTACCAATGGTGATATGGGTAACCTTAATTTTGATGCCGGTGAAGCCTTTTCACGGGTCTTTAAAGGTTCTCACGAGCTAGACATACGTTACGGTGATTTTGGTTTTTTCGCCCGTGGCTTGTATTTTTATGATTTCGAATTAATGGATGGTGCTCGCCCTTTCAATAATGTATTGGATGGCAGCACGTATCACCCTTGTGATGATAAAGACGCGAAAGAAGAAGTGTGTGCCGACGTGCGTTTGCTTGACGCATTTGTGTATGCCGATTTTGACATCGGTGATACCCCGGTTTCTGTCCGTGTCGGTCAGCAAGTCATCAGCTGGGGTGAATCAACCCTGATTTCTCATGGTATCAGTGAGATTAACCCGGTGGATATCGCCAGACTTCGTGCCCCAGGCGCAGAGTTAAAAGAAGCGTTTATTCCGTTTGGTGCCGTTTGGGCATCATTTGGTGTAACCGAAAACTTCAATGTCGAAGCGTATTACCAGTACCAGTGGGAAAATTCCATTCTGCCAGCTCCGGGCACCTATTTTTCAACCAATGATTTTGCCGGCTCTGGCGGTTATACCAATAACATTCAGCTAGGTTTCGGTTCTGCTCCGGATATGAACTTAGATACCCTATATGGCATGTTGCAACAGGCTGGTGAACTCGCACGAGCTGGCGATGCCGCTAACGCCGGTAATATGCTGGTTGGTTTGAGTCGTGCTGTTACGCTCCGTGCAACGGGCGATGGCGACCAAGCAGTCAACGCGGATGGTAGCCTTAATGGTAATGTATTACCGGAAGATGGCGGTCAGTACGGTCTGCGTTTGTCTTATTTTTTCCCAGAGCTTAATGATATGGAATTAAGCTTGTACTACATGAATTATCATTCTCGTCGACCGGTGATCTCGGGTGTAACCGCTAACTATACTATGTTAGGTCAGGATATTATGACCGTGGCAAATCCTGAATTTGGCATCGGTAACGTAACCGACTTAAATGTATTTTCTAAAGCTCAGCTTTTCTATCCCGAAGACATTAACCTTTATGGTTTGAGTTTCAATACCACAGTTGGCATTACTTCGGTTGCTGGTGAAGTGAGTTATCGTCAGGATGAGCCTCTGCAAATTGATGACGTGGAGCTATTGTTTGCTGCGGTTCCTCAACAATTGGCAAATGCCGGTTTAGCACCATTTTTAGATGGTATCTCGCAAATGAAGAAAGCCGATGGCAGCGAGTTCCAACAAGGTGAGACAGCGCAAGGTTGGGTTGAGTCCGATACGTTGCAGGCACAGGTTACCCTAACGCATTTATTTGGTCCTTCATTTGGCGCAAGTCAGATGACGGGTCTGATTGAGGTTGGTGGTATCAATATTATGGATATGCCAGACGAAGATGTTTTACGTTTGAACGGTCCTAATACCAGTCGCTCAGGAACATCTAGCGAAGATAACCCGTTTATCGGCCCATTATTCGGTGGCACAGAAACCAATATGTTCCCGACGGAATTTGCTTGGGGCTACCGTGTCGTTGGTAAACTGGATTATAACGATGTATTTGCCGGTGTGAACGTTTCACCGCGCGTGGTGTTCTCTCACGACGTGAAAGGGGTGACGCCAGATCCATTGTTCTTGTTTGTTGAAGACAGAAAATCAGTTGCTTTGACGGTTGCATTTGATTACCAAAGCCGTTGGTCTGCCGACATTAGCTATAATGCATTCTTCGGTGGTGCTGGTACGATAAACCAGGTTGAAGATCGTGACTTCGTGTCGTTTAACGTCAAGTATTCAATATAAGGTCAATAACATGAAAAAAATTGCATTTATTTCTATGGCAGTGACGCTGGCGTTAACGTCAGTCGGGGCTGCAGCGAAAGTAAGCGAAGCTGACGTCAAGAAACTTGGCACCGAACTTACACCTATGGGCGCTGAGAAAGCCGCCAATGCCGATGGCTCTATTCCAGCGTGGACGGGTGGAATCACTCAAGCGCCGGCGGGTTATAAGGTTGGAGATCATCATCCCGACCCTTTCCCTGAAGACAAAGTGCTTTACACCATCACCGCGAGCAATTACAGCGACTATGCCGATATATTGACGCCGGGTCAGCAAAAACTGTTTCAAACTTACCCTGAAACCTTCAAAATGAGTGTTTATCAAACTCGTCGTAGTGCTTCCTACCCTCAGCACGTTTATGATGAAACGATAAAAAATGCGACGCGTTCTGAACTTATTGAAGGCGGTAATGGTATCTCCAAGGCAGCGGTTGGTGTTCCATTTCCAATGCCAGCGACAGGTCTTGAAGTGATTTGGAATCACACGCTTCGTTATCGTGGCGAGCAGGTAACCCGTGAAGGTGGTCAGGCAGCACCTACCGCGCGTGGCGATTATACCTATCTGGGTTTTGATGAGTCACTTATCTTACCTTATGGTATAAAAGGTGCGTCGTATGAAGATCTGGAAAAGACTAATATCCTGTTTAAATTCAAACAGAAAGTCACGTCTCCAGCACGTCTTGCCGGTACTGCATTGCTCGTTCATGAAACCATGGACCAGATCAAAACGCCACGTCAGGCATGGACATACAATACTGGTCAACGCCGTGTTCGTCGTGCGCCTAATGTCGCCTATGATGCACCAGGTACAGCGTCTGATGGCTTACGTACAACCGATGATTTCGATATGTTTAACGGCGCTCCGGATCGTTACAATTGGAATCTGGTTGGTAAGCAGGAATTGCTGATCCCATACAATGACTACAAATTGCATTCCGATGCAGTCAAATATAAAGACATCTTGCAGCCAGGTCACATCAACCCTGATTTAGTGCGCTATGAAAAGCACCGTGTCTGGGTTGTTGAAGCAACATTGAAATCTGGCACCAGCCATATTTACAAGAAGCGTACCTTCTTTATTGATGAAGATTCGTGGCAGGTTTCTGTTGTCGATATCTATGATAACCGTAATGAGCTGTACCGAGTAGGTATGGCGCACGCAATCAACTACTACGAGTTACCAGCGCAATGGTCTACACTTGAAGTGTTCCATGATGTCCAGTCTCGCCGTTATATTGCGATGGGCTTGGATAACGAACATAAAATGTATGACTTCCAGACACCATTACGGGAGAAAGACTTTACCGCGTCAGCACTAAGACGTGAAGGTCGCCGCTAACCGTTATTTTCGACGTATACAACGGTTGGCTTAGGCCAACCGTTTTCATTTTTACCCATTGGAAACTGCATGTTGCGAACTATACTAATCTTATTCTCTATGCTGGTGTTTTCTTTCCAAAGCACCGCACAATCGGCTTCAACAAGCCAATCTGAGTCCACTCAATTCTCTGAACTTTCACCCTTAGCGAAAAATTCACTAATGCTTGATATCACCTCGGTGGGCGAACAAAAATTAATTGCCGTAGGTGAACGCGGTCATATATTAACGTCTGTTGACGGACTTGACTGGCAGCAAAAAACGGTTCCGACAGTGTCGACTCTGACCCGGGTGTTTTTTCTTGATGACAAGCTCGGTTGGGCGGTCGGACACGATTCGGTCATTTTAAAAACAGAAGATGGCGGTGAAAGTTGGGCAATACAGATGTATGCTCCAGAGTTAGAACGTCCGCTATTTGATGTGATTTTCACAAGCCCGAAACAGGGGGTTGCTGTTGGTGCCTATGGCCGATTTTTACGAACCGAAGATGGTGGTGAAAGCTGGCAAGAAGAGTTCCATGGCGAATTATTGATTGAAGATGATCAGCTGTATCTGCAAGAACTCAAAGACGAAGATGAAGAGCTGTACTTAGATGAAATTCGTAGCATCCTGCCACACTTCAATCGCATCAAGGTTGTTGGTGAACAGTGGTATCTGGTCGGCGAACTCGGATTAATGGCCAAAAGCGATGACCAAGGTCAGCAATGGCAACTTCTTGATGAAATTTATGCCGGTTCATTTTTTGATATCAACGCGACCGAAAAACAACATCTGATTGTTTCTGGTCTGCGTGGTAATTTATTTGTCTCTGATACCGCAGGGGATAACTGGCAACGTATTGCTTTGAGTACCAAAGCCTTATTAAACGGAGTCATTGTTGCTCCCAATGGTACTGTTTATGTGGTGGCAAACTCCGGCGTTATCTTAACCAGTAACGATCAAGGTAAAACCTTTACCAAGTCGACTCAATCCGATGGTAAGGCCATCTTGGCGGGCGTGTGGTTTAACGAACAATTAATACTGGCAACAGAAGTCGGACTTAAAGTCGTACAAGGTCAATAATACTAATGAGCAGATTATTTAATAAATTAGAAAGAAATATATTTCGATTCCGGTTTTTGGTTATCGGTGTATTTCTTGCGATCACAAGTTATTTGTTTGTGTATGCAACCCAGATTCGTCTGGATGCCTCATTCGAAAAGAATATCCCTCTGCAACATGAGTACATGCAGACCTATCTTAAGCACCAGAAAAACTTCGGTGGTGCCAATAATGTCCTGATTTCGGTGTGTAACAATGATGGGGAAATATTTACCTCGGACTTTTTCACGACGTTACGGGGTGTCCATGACCAATTGTTTTTCATTCCAGGCGTCGACCGAATTCAGGTCAATTCATTATTTTCACCTTCGACGCGTTTTGTCGAAGTGGTTGAGGATGGATTTGCCGGGGGACCGGTAATACCAGCAGATTTCGGTGGTAGCCAGGAAGATTTGCAAACGGTTAAAAGTAATATCGAAAAAGCCGGTATCGTCGGTAGTATTGTGTCTGACGATTACACCTGTTCGATGGTAAAAACCTCGTTACTGGAAATTGACCCACAAACCGGAGAAAAGCTTGATACGTTAAAGTTGGCAAAACAGTTAGAAGAAGAAATTCGCAGCAAGTATGAAAAAGATGGCATCAGCATTCATATTATCGGTTTTGCGAAAATGGTCGGTGATATCGCCGATGGCGCCAAAGGCGTGGTTACCTTCTTTGCTATCGCGATTGCCATTACGGCGTTGATGGTTTACCTGTTTTGTCGTTCTTTTACTTTAACTATTTTACCAATCGCAACATCATTAGTGGCGGTTGTCTGGCAAATGGGGGTCCTTTCTTGGTTAGGCTTTGGCCTTGATCCCATGTCAATTTTGGTACCATTTCTGGTCTTTGCTATCGGTGTCAGTCATGGCGTACAGATGATTAACTCGGTTTCCAGAGAAGTCGCCAAAGGCAATAATCCGAAACAGGCCGCACAGCTGAGTTTCAGGCGCTTATTGGTTCCCGGCGGCATTGCCTTGCTCTCGGATACCGTTGGCTTTTTAACCTTACTGGCAATCGATATCGGCATTATTCGGGAATTGGCAATTGCCGCCTCGTTAGGTGTTGCGTTAATTATCTTTACCAATTTGTTCCTGTTACCGGTGTTGGTTTCTTTCGTGCGCTTTGATCAGGAAGAGCAAAAACAAATTGTTGAGACGTCTGAGCATAAATTCATGGCACGTATGCTGTGGAAGAAAGCAGAAATTGTTACCGCACAAAAACCTGCGGCGATTATCATTGCGATTGCAGCATTATTGTTTTTCTGGGGCCAATATCAAGGTCAAAAACTGAAAATCGGTGAATTGCATGCCGGTGCTCCTTCCTTGCATGAAGATTCCCGTTACAATCAGGATACCTTCTTGATCACCGATAAATATGCCATCAGTGTTGATTATATGTCGGTGGTTGTCGAAACGTATGAGGATTCGTGTATTTATCACGAAGTGCTGGACGTCGTTGATACTATGCAATGGCGCATGGAAAATATTCCAGGGGTGCAATCGGCGGTTTCACTGGCCAGTATCGCCAAAGTCGTGAACTCGGGTTATAACGAAGGCAATAAAAAGTGGAAGGTGTTGTCACGAAATCAACAGTCATTAGTACAGTCTATTGCTCGGGTACCAACCACCAGTGGCTTGCTGAATCGCGATTGCTCGGCAATGCCGATCATTCTCTTTCTGGAAGATCACAAAGCCGAGACAATTGACCGGGTTGTGAGTGCAGTTAAAGCATACCGCGAAGAACTGGGTACCGATAAAATTCAGTTTAAACTGGCGTCAGGTCCTGTTGGGGTCATGGCGGCAACCAACGAAGCCGTTGCAGAAGCACAAACGCCGATGATGTTCTACGTCTATGGTGCAGTGATTTTACTTTGTTTAATCTCATTTCGTTCAATTAAAGCAACGATAGCGGTGATTGTACCTCTGTACGTGGTATCGACGTTAGCTCAGGCGCTGATGACCTTCCTGGATATCGGCCTTACGGTGTCGACCTTGCCTGTTATCGCACTCGGGGTTGGTATTGGTGTCGACTATGGTATATATATTCTGTCAACTATGAGTCAGCGCATTCGGGCGGGCGATAATGTACCACAAGCGTATCTTGCCGCACTCAAAGAGCGTGGTTCAGCGGTATTAATCACCGGTTTAACCTTGGCAATTGGTGTTTCGACCTGGTTTTTCTCGGCCCTTAAGTTCCAAGTGGATATGGGGATCATGTTAACCTTTATGTTCCTGGTCAACATGTTAGCGGCGATTATTTTATTGCCGGCGATTTCCGCATACCTATGGCGGGACGAGTTAAAGAAGTAAAATAACTGCAATTGCTTAAATTGCATAATTAATCAAGAAAATGGCCTCAGGGCCATTTTCTATTTAAGGCAGCTGAATAATTGCCTGATTTCCTCTCCAACCCCCGTCTAAATTGGTATTTTTACTCTAAAAAAGTGCTCGCAATCCCTTATTTTTCCTAATAGAATTCGCGCAATAGACTATTCTAAATACAAAAATAAGAAGAAAATTGACTTGCTAGCTGTAAGTTTTTGTAGTCAATTTCATTCGCGAACCAGAGGGTACTTAAGCATGGCGTCATTAGATAATAAATCTTCTGTGCTTTTTAAAAATGTGTCAGCGTTAATTCATGACAAAGTTCCATCCCACACCGCCCCGTTGCTCGATAAATTTACGAGCCTGTTGTATGCCAATATTTCCAAAGAAGATTTAGCTGGCCGTAACGAAAGCGACGTTTATGGCGCAACATTGAGCCTTTGGAAAGCGTTGAATGCCCAGGTCGATGATCAGGCGTTTATTCGGGTATTAAATCCACAAGTTTCGCAACATGGTTGGAAATCCAGCCATACGGTCATTGAAGTGATCATCAAAGATATGCCGTTTTTGGTCGATTCTACGCGCATCGCACTAAACCGCCTGAATATGTTTCCGCATCTAGTCCTCAATTGTCCGATGAATATCGTTCGTGATGAAAAAGGTCAGGTAACGGATATTGACGCCAGTGCCAAAAATCTTGCTAACAGCATTACTGAAACCGTGTTTTTTATTGAAATCGATCGCCTTACCGAACAGGCACAAGTTGATCAGCTTACCCAAGAGTTGCACTCCGTGTTTCAGGACGTTTCGGTAACGGTTGACGACTGGTTGCCGATGAAAAATCGTTTCGATGCCTGCATCCAGGAAATGGCAGAGTCGAAATCTGTTGTACAAGCTCAGGACTACCGTGAGTCGAAAGCCTTACTGTCGTGGCTTGCCAATGATAATTTCACCTTTATGGGCTATCGCGCCTATGACATTCACCGAGTTAAAGGCAATGTCTCTATAGAAGGGGATTTTGATTCGTCATTAGGTTTGTTGAGAAAGACAAAGTCCACGAAACCCATGCTCCTGTCCGATTTGAGCGAAACCGCGCGTGAAGTGGCAGTCGGAAAAAGTCTGTTAATTTTAACCAAGACCAATTCTCGCTCTCGCGTACACCGACCTGCGCACCTTGATTACATCGGCATCAAAAAATTTGATAAAGAAGGTAAAATCATTAAGGAAGAGCGCTTTCTCGGTTTATTTGGCTCGGCGTTTTACAATGACAGCGCATTAAATTTGCCTTTTATCGGTGACAAGGTGAAGCGTGTTTGTGATAAATCCGGCTATGCGCCGAGTTCGCACGCCTACAAAACGTTAATCAATATCCTTGAAACGTACCCTCGGGATGAAATTTTACAATCGAGTGAAGAGGAATTACTGCAAACGGTGCGTGGCGTTCTGCAAATGCAGGAGCGGGATTTAACTGGGCTGTTTTTGCGTCGTGATGCCTTTAATCGGTTCTATTCCTGTATGGTCTACGTACCCAGAGATCGTTACAACACTAAGCTTAGAGTTGAAACCCAACAGATATTAAAACAAGCCTTTGGTAGCGATGAAGAAGTTGAGTTTACGACGTTCTTTTCAGAGTCGGTACAGGCACGTACGCATTACATTGTCAGAGTTAAAAATACAAAAGCGGATATTGATGTGAAGGAAATAGAGCGTAATTTAAACGCCGCAGCACGCGGTTGGGACGACAAGTTGGCCAATGCACTAAATTTAAATAAGGGTGAAGCCAAAGGAAAAATGTTACGTCGCAAATATGCCGATTTTCCGCAAGCCTACAAAGACGAAGTGTTACCGGGTACTGCGATTGTCGATATTGATAAGTTAGAGAAAGTCACCGCAGATAATCCTCTGGAGATGTTGTTTTATCAGCCGTTAGAAGAAAAAGCGGATAGTCGTTTTGTTAAGCTTAAGCTTTTTCACAAGGGTGAACCTCTGCATTTATCCGATGTGTTGCCGATGTTGGAAAACTTTGGTTTACGGATTATTGGCGAGAGTCCATATTCGGTGATCAATACCGATGGTGAGATGTGCTGGATCCTCGATTTTTCGATGTTGCTAACCTCTGAAAAAGCGTTCGATCTGGAGCAGGTGCAAAACCTGTTTCAGGATGCGTTTGCCAAGGTTTGGCACGGTGAGCTCGAAGATGATGGTTTTAATCGTTTGATTCTTGGTGCGGGCCTGGCGGGTCGGGAAGTGTCAATTTTGCGAGCGCTGGCAAAATACCAGCAACAAATTGGCTCCACTTTCAGTCAGAGTTATATTGAAGATGCGTTTTCACGCTATCCTAGCTTTGCAGAATTATTGATCGAATTGTTTGAACTTAAGTTCACGCCGACCGATAAATCTAAGCAACGCGCGATGAATAAAGTACTGGAAACCATTGAATCGTCTCTGGATAATGTTGCCAGCCTTGATGACGATCGAATCATTCGCCGTTATGTGGAAATTATTAATGCTACTGTGCGCACCAACTATTTCCAACCAGATAGTGAAGGCAACACCAAGTCTTATATCTCATTTAAGCTCTTGCCTGAGCTGATCCCAGAGATGCCAAAACCATTACCTAAATTTGAAATTTTTGTTTATTCTCCGGATGTTGAAGGTGTGCACCTACGCGGCGGAAAGGTCGCCCGTGGTGGCTTGCGCTGGTCCGATCGTCGAGAAGATTTTCGCACCGAAGTGTTGGGGTTAGTAAAAGCCCAACAGGTAAAAAATACGGTTATCGTTCCTGTTGGTGCCAAAGGTGGCTTTTATTGTAAACGCTTGCCGGTCGGCGGTACCAGAGCAGAAATATTTGAGGCGGGTAAACAGTGTTACCGTACCTTTATCCGTGGCTTGCTCGATATAACCGACAATATTGTCGGGGGAGAAATCGTCCATCCTGAACAGGTGTTTCGTCATGATGAAGACGATACCTATTTGGTGGTTGCAGCCGATAAAGGCACGGCAACGTTTTCGGATATCGCCAATGCTATTTCCGAAGATTATAACTTCTGGTTAGGGGATGCGTTTGCCTCAGGCGGCAGTGTTGGTTATGACCACAAACAGATGGGGATCACCGCGAAAGGTGCATGGGAGTCGGTAAAACGTCATTTCCGTGAAATTGGTATCGACTGCCAAAGTACGGACTTTACCTGCCTTGCGGTTGGCGATATGGCTGGTGATGTCTTTGGTAACGGTATGTTGCTCTCCAAGCACACTGGTTTGCAGGTCGCATTTAACCATATGCATATTTTCATCGATCCGACCCCGGATGCAGCGAGCAGTTATGTCGAACGTCAGCGCTTATTTGACTTGCCGGGTTCCAGTTGGGATGACTACAATCGCGATTTGATTTCTGAGGGGGGAGGGATTTTTTCTCGGGCGGCTAAGTCGATTAAATTGACCCCGCAAATTAAGAAACTGCTCGGCACCAAAAAAGCGTCGATGGCACCGAATGAATTGATTCAAACCGCGTTGAAAATGCAGGTCGATCTATTCTGGAATGGTGGTATCGGAACCTACATTAAAGGTAGCGATGAAAGTCATCTCGAAGTTGGCGACAGAGCCAATGATGTGTTGCGCGTTAACGGGAATGAAGTCAAAGCCCGGATTATTGGCGAAGGTGGTAACTTAGGCTGTACTCAACTTGGACGCATCGAATATACCGCCAATGGCGGTCGAATGAATACCGACTTTGTTGATAACGTTGGTGGTGTGGATTGCTCCGATAACGAAGTTAACATTAAGATTTTACTTAATGGTTTGGTCACCAATGGTGATTTGACCTTGAAGCAACGGAATCAGTTGTTGTATGACATGACCGATGATGTTGAAGAGATTGTGCTGGAAGATTGTTATCGTCAAACCAATTCGATATCGATTTCTGAGTCTCGTGGTGGCAGCAAATTAAAAGAGCATCAGCGTTTCATCCAGTATCTTGAGCGTGAAGACAAGCTAGACCGGGCATTGGAGTTTATGCCCTCAGATGAAGAAATTAATGAACGTCTGGCCCAGGGTAAAGGCTTAACCCGTCCGGAACTGTCCGTGCTGGTTGCCTATGGCAAAATGGTGTTAAAAGAGCAATTGGTACATCCTGACATTACCAATGATCCATATTTAGGCCAGCTATTAACCGCTGCGTTCCCGCAACAGTTGCAGGCACGTTATGCAGAGCAAATGCAAAATCACCCACTAAAAGCAGAGATCATTGCCACCCAGTTGGCAAACCTGTTGTGTAACTTTATGGGGGCGAACTTTGTCTACCGGATGCAGGAAGAGACCGGCTCTGGCGTTGAAGAGATTGCCAAGTGCTTTGCCATGGCCAGTGCGGTTTTCGAAATGGAAGCGACCTGGGAACAAATCGAAGCGATGGACAACAAGGTGTCGGCCAAAGTTCAAAGCGAAATGCTATTTGAGTTACGTCGCACAATACGCCGCGCGACCCGTTGGTTCTTACGTCATCGCAATAAGTCGTTGAGCATTGAACAAGCCCTGGATTTCTATCAACCTACCTTTAAGGTGTTGAGCAATAAGCTGGAAGATTTCCTGGTCGATAAGGAAGCTCGTGAGTTAAATGACTTACAGTCTAAATTGTTAAAAGAGCATGTTCCAGGTGATTTGGCCACCCGAATATCGCAATTGAGTACCTTGTTCTCGACTATGGATATTGCTCAGGTAGCCTGTCAGGACGCCAGAGACATCGAATTGGTCGCGCAATTGTATTTCTCAATTGGAGTGCGCCTGCATCTGCATTGGTTCTTAGAGCAGATCACCATGCAACCGGTGGACAACCACTGGCAAGCGTTAGCACGGGCATCATTTAGAGAAGAGCTTGACTGGCAACAGCGTTCATTAACTTCAGTAGTGCTGCGCATGAACCCGGAAACGTCGGATATTGAACCGATGATAGATATTTGGGAACAACGCTCTGAACAACCGTTAGAACGCTGGCATCAGATTTTAGCCGATTTTCGAACCAGTAAAGTTCATGAGTTTGCAAAATTCTCGGTCGGTCTTCGGGAGTTAATGTTGTTGTCACATCATTGCGACCCGAATTTATAAGCCATTTTTACCATTTTTTACCGCTGGTAAAAGGCTGTCGAATGGGTGCAAATACTTGTACCCATTGGATTTAGTGTTAAACTCACCTCTTTAAGGTGAGTTTTTTGTATCTGAGGAATTATGTTTTACTCCATCGCCCGAAAATTACTATTCAAACTCGACGCTGAACAGGCCCATGATGTGGCAATTAACATGTTCAAATCGCCCGCCGCCAATGCCTTAAAGGGGTTATATGGTGCCAAAGTCGCCGATAAACCGGTTACGGTTATGGGGATTGAATTTCCCAATCCAGTCGGACTGGCAGCAGGGCTGGATAAAAATGGCCAATGTATTCGCGGTTTCTCGGCACTAGGGTTTGGTTTTGTTGAAGTCGGCACCGTAACGCCAAGGCCACAACCGGGCAATGAAAAACCGCGTATTTTCCGTATTACTGAGGCCGATGCCATTATTAACCGCATGGGATTTAACAACCATGGCGTCGATTATTTGGTTGATCAGGTTCGCAAAGCCAAACAAGCGGGTTTTGATGGTGTGTTAGGGATAAATATTGGCAAAAACAAAGATACCGAAGAAGACAATGCCAAAGATGACTACATTCATTGTATGCGCAAGGTTTATGAACACGCAGACTACATTACGGTCAATATTTCTTCGCCCAATACGCCAGGTTTACGTGCTTTGCAATATGGTGATGCATTAAATGAACTATTAGCGGCGCTCAAGGTTGAACAAGCGCAACTTGCCGAGACCCATGGTAAATATATTCCCCTGGCCGTGAAAATCGCCCCCGATCTCGATGAACAAGAAGTGCAGGGCATTGCTGACTGCCTGCTTAGCAATGATATCGACGCGGTGATTGCCACCAATACAACGTTAAGCCGGGAAGGGGTTGAACAATTGGCCCATGGTGATGAAATGGGCGGATTGAGCGGCGTGCCGGTTCAGGAAAAAAGTCTGCAGGTGATCAAACTCCTTGCTGACCGACTGGATGGGAAAATGCCGATAATCGGTGTTGGTGGTATCAATAGCGCTGCCGCCGCCAAAGAAAAACTGGCCGCGGGAGCATCTCTTGTTCAGGTGTACACCGGTTTTATCTATGAAGGTCCTGAACTAATTAAACGTATTGTTGACGAGCTTTAATCCAGAACAAACGGCTTACGCAATTGCTAAGCCGTTTTTGTTGATGGGCACCAGGGAAAGGAATCATGAAATTAGTTTCAATTACGGTATCCATTTTATTGCTAGTAGCTGGTATTGGCTGGTATGTGCTGCATGGCGATGAATGTTCTGCTCCGGGATATATTGGCGCTGGCACCACCGTATTTAAAAAGGATGACGAGGGAAGAGTCTTTTTATTATTAGCCTATGAGAGGGGACGAGGTTGGAGCACCTTTGGTGGTGGCCCCAAGAAACTGGATTTAAGTCAATCGGCGTCAGGTTGTGAAACCCCGGATCAGACCGCCGTTCGGGAAAGTGTGGAAGAGTCACGTACGTTATTGTCAGCAAAGCTTTTATCAGACGCGATTAATGATGCCAAATTCTACGCGAACCCAACATCACGGGGTGACTACATCACCTTTTTGATTGAATTAGACCAACCTATAGAGCTCAATCAATATTATTCCGCGCAACTACCCAATGATCCCGGATATTATGAAACCAGCGAAATTACCTGGATTGCATTAGATGACATCCTAACCCGAGGACGCTTTGTTGAAACCCCAAACGGTCAACCTTTGTGGGATGTATTTCATCAGCAGTTTGATGCCATGTTACAAAGCCAACCCGAACACTATTGGTTTAATCAGCAATAATCCTGGAGCCTTGCTGTTGCTCAGATAATCCCTGTTTGGCCTGGTAATGTTTGGCAAGGACTCGTAATTGCGCTTGATTGATATCCGGGAAATCAACACGGTATCGATAGTGTCGATGTAATGCGCTGAAGATGCTAGTTTTGCTTAGCTTATCTAATGTTGCTACAAGCTCACCGCCGGACATCGTTTTGCGAAGGCAGCAGTGGCTAAACCTTGCAATGATCTCGGTTAAATCTTTCCCTTTTTCAATCAGCTGCAAATCTGCTTCCATAAAGTATGCCGCGCCGCTCCAGTAAACTCGTTTAAATGCCCGTTGTTGCCACATATCAGCACTCACCTCATTTAATTTTCCGGGCTTTTCCTGAGTTTTATTCTTACCTCGCAACAACCCTTGTTCGATGCGTTCGACAAACTGACTTGAATTAATGATTTCGCCGCGGAACATGACAAGATATTGCATGTATGTAGCAAAGCCTTCACTTAGCCAGAAATTTTGATAATCCAGATAGGGGAAATACAAATGCGAAAGTTCGTGGTAGAGGGTCCAGTCATTGACAAAACTGCTCAATGGCATATTCGGATTTACATACAATAGCACTTCAATGGGGTGTTCCCGTAATATTTGCCCCCAGGGAACCGGCTCCATGGCATCTGGGTATCCCTTGACGGTGATTTTCAATTGAGCATGGGGGATCGGAGTAAGTGTCGACTCCACTACATTGACACCTGTGTTCAGCCAACTAGCGACTTTTTGCGACTGCTGCGCGTCGATATTTTGCGTGGTCAGGGAAATATTTTCAGCACAACTAGCCCAGGATATTAGTACGCTGACTAGCAATAATAAGATTTTCAAAACAAGGATCCGGTAATAGGGCATCTATACATCACTAGGGGGTAAGTATGGCTTGAGATCACAATTGCCTCCAATTTATCCTGCGTTGTATGGTTCATATTCCACAATTAATTTTTGAAATATAACATGGCGAAAATTTGCTGAGTGATCAGAAATTAATGTTGATTGGTATCAGACTTTTCAATTCTGCCTTTTGCTTACTAAGCTTATACCAGACTTTTCCATGAGAACGTAAATATGATATTGAGACTAATCTCGATTTTTCTAATTTGTTTATGTACTACCTTCTCCGC
The DNA here is from genome assembly GCF_005843925.1 of Thalassotalea litorea. GTDB lineage: Bacteria > Pseudomonadota > Gammaproteobacteria > Enterobacterales > Alteromonadaceae > Thalassotalea_A > Thalassotalea_A litorea_A. Next base: position 16,549 of record NZ_VCBC01000001.1, on the reverse strand, counting down.
GGTTTCAAAACAAGCATCAATGTCCATATCCGCAGATGCCAAGGTAACAATCTTCACCGCAAAAAAAGTGATAACTATGGAGCCAGCATCACCTGAAGCTTACGCGATTGCGGTATCGGGTGATAAAATCGTTGGCATTGGTGATAAAGAAAGTCTCGAAGTCTGGAAGAAAAACTATAACGCCAAAATTGATGATCGATTTAAAGATAAAGTGATTATGCCGGGTTTGATAGACCCCCATGTGCATCCATCATTGCCTGCAGTACTGACTCAATTTGTGTTTCTTGCGCCCGATGACTGGGAGCTTCCGACAGGAACGTTTCCTGGCGCTAAAACGCCACAAGACTATAAAGCTATGCTCAGCAAACAGGTTGAGGCCTATTTTGACGATGCCAATCGTGACCCAAACGTGCCGTTTATTTCCTGGGGCTATCACGGTTTGTGGCACGGTGACGTGTATCGTCAGCAACTTAATGATTGGTTTGGCGACAAGCCAGTCATGATTTGGCACCGTTCTTTTCACGAAATCATCGGCAATGATGCTGCATTTAAGCTTCTGGGCATCGATGAGAGCATCGCCAAAGGTGAGAAAGATGTAGACTGGCAAAAAGGCCATTTCTGGGAAAATGGCTTTGTAAAAATGATCCCGAAAATGACGTTTTTACTAGCTCCAGACAGATATAAACAAGGTATGGAAACCTTTGTAACTATGATGCGAGAAGCCGGCGTTACCTCGGCCATGGATATGGGCGTCGGAATATTCGGTGACCCGATTGGTGAGGCGAAACTGATTCATACTGTGATGGACAGTACAAAGGCACCGGCGAGATTGGTTTTGACGCCAATTATTACTGACTTTATTGCCCGCGGGAAGTCTCCAGAGCAAGCGCTACAGGAGGTAGAACAATGGAACGCCAATAACAGCGAACGGGTAATGTTCGACAAACATTTTAAGCTGATGATGGATGGTGCAATTTACTCCGGTTTGTCGCAATACAAATTTCCAGGCTATATCGATGGTCATCAGGGACAATGGATGGCGCCAATGGAAGTGACCTATCAATACGCAGAAACATTCTGGAATGCGGGTTATCAACTACACGCCCATACTAACGGTGATGCCAGTGCTGACGCCCTTATTGATATTGTTCGTAAATTACAGGCCCAAGGACCACGATTTGACCACCGGGCTACGCTAGAGCATTTTGCCTATGTCACCGATGAACAAATTGCACAGATGCACGAACTGGGGATGACAATTTCAGCTAACCCTTATTATCAATACATTCTATCGGATATCTACGCCGAACAATGGTTGGGAGAAGATAGGGCACGTAATATGGTTCCTCTGGGAACCGCGAGAAAATATGGTATGAAAGTCGCGCTGCATTCTGATTGCCCAATGGCACCTTTAAGTCCATTGACATTGGCTTGGGCGGCGGTGAATCGTACTACCATTAATGACAATGAAAATAACCAATATCAGGCTTTATCCGTTGATGAAGCATTGCGAGCCATTACCATTGACGCCGCCTGGATGATGCGTAAAGAGTCACAAATTGGTTCTATTCGTACTGGTAAACAAGCCGATTTCACGATTCTTGAGGATGATCCATACAAAGTGGATCCAATGAAAATCAAAGATATTAATATATGGGGCGTGGTATTTTCCGGACAGGTATACCCGAATCAAAAACAGTAATAATTTAAAGAGACGCAGTAAACTATGAAACAAGCAATCGTCGGCTTTTTGCTTGATGAAGAAGAGCATTGGGTAGCTAAGCTATCCTGCGGTCATAATCAGCATGTAAGGCACAATCCGCCTTGGCAAAATCGCTCCTGGGTCGTGACGGAAGAGGGGCGCAAACGAAAAATCGGGTTTCGCATCAATTGTAAAAAGTGTGATTTAAATGCACCCAAAGATTGGCGCTAAATCGCTTATTAGTCACACTCTTATAAAGAAAAGTGATTTGAATTAAAGCGTTATCATTAAATTCTGCTAAGGTTTTATCAGGGCTGTAAATTTTGATACATGATAAGTAGTACATTTCGAAATTGAACAGTGGTTAACCGTGATGGCGAAACGTCAAATTGAGATACAGGGTTTTTTTATGAAAAAGATTTTATTAGCATTAGTAGCTGGCTTGTTTATCGTAGGCTGTCAGCCCAAAGTTGGCTCGGACGAGTGGTGTGCGAGTATGAAAGAAAAGCCGAAAGCAGACTGGAGCGCGAGTGAGGCAGCTGATTACGCAGAGCATTGCGTATTGGATCAGAAACCGGATGATGATGAATAAACTCAACGCGTTGCGGTATTGATATATCGCTGAGTGATGATAGATATAAAAAAGCCTGCTTTATGCAGGCTTTTTTGATGATGGGTTACGAATGTTGGTGTTAGTAACTTTCGTTATGAACACTCAATACGGCGCGACCGGAAGGATCGGCGTTATTTTGAAAGCTCTCATCCCAGGCCAATGCGGCTTCTGTTGAACAAGCGACCGACTTACCACCAGGAACACATTTTACTGCGGACTCCAGCGGGAAATGATCTTCAAAAATACTCCGGTAAAAATACGCTTCTTTGGTATCCGGGGTATTGTGCGCGAATTTAAAACGCGCATTTTCTAATTGCTGATCGCTGACTAACGCCTCAACATGGGTTTTTAAGCTATCAATCCAGGAATATCCAACACCATCGGAAAATTGTTCTTTTTGACGCCACAGTATTTCTTCCGGCAAATAGCCCTCAAAGGCAGAGCGCAATACATGCTTCTCAATTTTACCGTCGACACACATTTTCGCTTGTGGGTTTAAACGCATTGCTGTGTCCATAAAGTCTTTGTCTAAAAACGGGACTCTGGCTTCAACCCCCCAGGCTGACATGGCTTTGTTTGCTCGCAAGCAGTCAAACATATGCAGCTTACTGAGTTTACGTACGGTTTCTTCATGGAATTCCTGAGCATTTGGCGCCTTGTGGAAATATAAGTAGCCACCGAATATTTCATCCGCACCTTCACCGGACAATACCATCTTAATGCCCATGGCTTTGATTTTTCGAGCCATCAGGTACATCGGGGTAGACGCTCGGATGGTCGTCACGTCATAGGTTTCTAGGTGATATATCACTTCCTTAAGGGCATCAATGCCTTCTTGCACCGTAAAATGCATGGAGTGATGCACGGTGCCGATAGCATCTGCGACCTTTTGTGCTGCAATCAGATCGGGTGAGCCTTCAAGGCCTACGGCAAAAGAATGGACTTTAGGCCACCAAGCATCGCTTAAGCCATTTTCTTCGATTCGTCGCGCTGCAAATTTTTGGGTGATCGCCGAGATCAGTGACGAATCCAGTCCACCAGACAACAATACACCGTATGGGACATCGGTCATCAAATGAGATTTTACCGATTGCTCAAGGCTATTGCGTAGCTCATCAATATCCGCAGGATTGTCGGCAACGGTTTGGTATTCCTGCCAATCTCTTTGGTAATACGGCTTAATTTCCCCATCGGTAGAATCTAAATAATGACCCGGAGGGAATTCACTGACGGTTTTACATACCGGCACCAGAGCTTTCATTTCTGATGCGACATAAAAGTTACCGTGCTCGTCGACACCAGTGTACAAAGGAATAATACCAATGTGGTCACGGGCCACTAAGTAACGTTGCTTTTCAACGTCATACAGGACAAAAGCGAACATGCCCTGTAACTGATCGATAAAATCGCAACCATGCTCTTGGTAAAGCGGCAGAATGACTTCACAGTCCGATTTGGTTTGAAATTGATAATCACTGGTCAGTTCCTGCTCGAGCTGTTTGTGATTGTAAATTTCGCCATTAACCGCTAACACGTGATTTCGATTCGAATTATATAGAGGTTGGGCGCCATTTTCAGTATCAACAATCGCTAGACGTTCATGAACCAAAATAGCCTGTTCATTGGCATATACACCGGACCAGTCAGGACCGCGGTGTCTTAATAAACGGGACATTTGCAAGGCTTGTTCACGCAACAGCGTTGCGTCACCTTGAATATCCAACACACAAAAAATTGAACACATGGTGGTGTTACTCCTTTTACCATAATTTCGAAATCACGTTGTTTTATTCATTCACGAATTAGCAGGGTTATTTGCGGATCACACCGGAAGTGAGCTTCACGAAACAAGTTACTGCTTTGTTTTCAAGAATAAAAAAGGCAGCCTGTGGTAGGGCTGCCTTTGAGAGTCTAATATTTACACATAAAAATCAATAGCAGTTCGCTATAAATTAGAATAAATATTCAACTTTTTTTTTACATCTCTTTTATCTTGTTCTATTTGCCCCGCAAACGGTAATTATTTGCGTTGGAATTCACTGGTTTTCGACCATTTCGGCCAATCGTTTGAATTCGCGACATGAAACATCGCATCAAAGGTCAGTTGCAGGTCTTCAATTGCGCCGCGCAAATCCCACTCAGGGTTATACTCGTCACACAGTTGATGGTAGCAACGACGCATATCCGGCAATACTTTGGCACGATACGCTTCGACTTCAGCATTTAACGGTATGCTACCACCACCAGCAAATACTGCCGGAACACCTTCTTTAGCGAAGTTAAAGTGATCGGAACGATAGTAGCTTCCCGCAGCAGGGTTGGTTTCTTTGACAAGATGACGACCTTGCTTTTCAGCGGCATTTGCCAAATAGTCTTCAACTTGCGATTTACCTTTACCACGAACAATCATGTCTTTGGTTTGACCAAGAATATTCAGGCTGTCGAGGTTAAATACCGCAACCGTCTTATCCAAAGGGTACGCCGGGTTTTGTGCATAATAGCGAGAACCGAGTAAACCTTGTTCTTCCGCCGTCGTTGCGACAACGGTAATGGAACGCTGAGGCGCTTTATCTAAAGAGCCAAAGGCTTTAGCGATTTCAATCATACCGCCGATACCACTGGCATTATCATGGGCACCGTTATAAATCTGGTCGCCTTCTAGTGAGGTGTCGGTACCAATATGATCCCAGTGACCGGTTAACAGGATGTGTTCACCCGGATTTTCAGTACCGGGCAAGGTGGCTATGAAGTTGTGCGAGGTGGAACGTTTGAGGGTACTTTTTACGGTGGCACTTGCGCTCAGGTCTAACGATTTTGCGATCGGACCTTGCAATGCTTTTTGTTTGTACTCGTCAAAGTCCAAACCCGCTTGTTTAAATAACGATACTGCGGTTTCGCGGGTTAACCAGCCTTCTAGCCCCACTCGCTGCATGTTTTTGTCTTCACGATACAAACCATATTGTGGTCCAGTCCAGCCATTGGTGACAACAGACCAGGGGTATGACGCTGGTGCGGTTTCATGGACAATGATCGCGGCGGCCGCGCCCTGACGGCTCGCTTCTTCATATTTATAGGTCCAGCGGCCATAGTAGGTCATTGCGCTGCCGGTGAATAAATCCGGGTTTTGCGTTTCAAAGCCAGGGTCATTCACTAACATGACCACGGTTTTGCCTTTTACGTCCAATCCTTGATAATCATTCCATTGGTATTCTGGGGCATTGATACCGTAGCCGACAAAAACAATTTGCGAGTCTTTAATTGATTCTGTTTCGCTGACTCGCGATGTGCCTAGCACCATATCTTCGACATAGCGAAAGGTACTTGTCTGGCCTTGACCTTTTATCGTCAATGCCATATCCGCATCGGCAGTGATTTCGGTCAATTCAACGGGTTGTAAAAAGCTACCTTTATAACCGCCCTGAAACCCGGCCGCTTTAAAATGCTTGGTCAGGTAATCTATGGTTTTGGTTTCGCCATCACTGGTCGGTAGGCGGCCACCAAAGTCATCGGCGGATAAAATTTTAACGTGTTGATGCAGTTCGGTTTCGGAAAAGTCCTGATACGCCTGATCAACCGTTTTCGCATAAGCTGTGGCCATAACACCTGCGGTCAAAGCAGTGCCAACTAAGCCGTAAAAATTACGTTTCATAGAAATTTACTTCCTTAAAAAATTCACGGTTAAATTAGCCTGTTGTTTTAAAAATTGAAAGAAAAATTCGTCGAAGTGAGTGCCTGAACTGACAGATGACCATGGTTGGCAACGATGAAAAATCATTGCAATGTTTGATAACAGGTTTAAACTTGCATGATAACAATGGGTTAGGTTTGCTGTCTAAATGGTTAAATTGTTCCCATCTTAATTACCCCAGTGACGACTTCGTGCATACAAAGGAACACTATGATTTGTGTAGAGAATCTAACCAAGACCTTTACTCTTAATACCCGCAGTAAAAAGGACCGCAGTCATAAAGTGGATCCGCGACAACATGACGGGGTATTCAACGCCTTAACGGACGTCAGTTTTCACTGCGAACGTGGTGAAGTGCTGGGCCTGCTCGGTCCCAATGGCGCCGGTAAAACGACGGCTTTACGTATCTTATCTTCGGCTCTGAAACCCGACAGTGGCGCGGTGCGGATAAATGAAGTCGATGTGGTGCGATCGCCTTTGCTTGCCAAACAAAAAATTGGTTTTTTGTCGGGTAAAACCGGACTCTATGGTCGATTAACAGCACGCGAAAATATTGAGTTTTTTGCTCGTTTACATGGCGTCAATGATGAATACCTGGCGACCGAGGCAGAAACCATTTATCGCAATCTTGGTATTGTTCATTACCTTGACCGAAGGGTTGAACATCTGTCGACCGGCATGCAACAAAAAGTATCCATTGCCCGGGCCGTGATCCATAAGCCTGATGTACTCGTGCTTGATGAACCCACCACAGGTCTGGATATTATGGCCACGGAAATTATCTTAGAATTTATTCAATTGATGAAAGAGCAGGGCACTGCGGTTATTTTTTCCACCCATCATTTGGATGAAGTGGCAATGCTGGCGGACAGAGTGACGGTCATTGACCAGGGCAAAAGTGCATTTTCTGATTCTTTGCAAGCGTTCCGGGAATTAAGTGCGGATAGAGATTTGCGACGTTCCTTTATGCATGTGTTAAACCTGGAGAAAGCGTATGTGGCAAGTATTTAATAAAGAGCTGATAGAGCTGTTAAGAGACACCAAAACCTTATTTTTTATTATTGCCTTGCCGATGGTGGTATTTCCGGTTTTATTCGGACTGATTGGCTTTTTAGGTTCCAGCGCTGCATTAAAAGAGCACCAGAAAATGGTGCGCTATGTGCTCGTCAACCCTGATGCCTCAGAGCGCTTCGCCAATACCATGTTCTACCACAGCGATTTTGAAAAAGTCGACTTGGAGCTGACCACGGAAGACGAATACATTGATGCGATCAAAAATGATAAAGCCGATCTCGTCATTGTCCTGAATCCGGATTTTGAAAAGCATTTAGCCGCCGGCGAATCCAGCCCCTGGCAGGTGTATTATAATGGCGCCAATGTGATCTCCGGCATAGGCATCAAAGTGAAAGAGGCCTTTGAAGAATTTACAACGGCGATCCAGGATAAAATGCTCGCCGAAAAAGGCTTTAGCGCCAGTGAATTACTGGCCTTTAAAGATCCGGTTATTTTTGAACAGCATGATACCGCCGATGAACGGGAAAGCTTTGGTGAGACCCTTGGCGGGTTTATCCCGTATATCTTGATCCCACTTTGCTTAACCGGCGCCATGTATCCCGCAATTGATTTAGGCGCGGGTGAAAAAGAGCGGGGCACTATCGAAACCTTGTTGCTGACGCCGGTTTCACGCTTTGCCATTGTTATAGGAAAATTTCTGACCATTACAGCAACGGCCATGATGACCGCACTGATCACCATATTTTCGATGGTGTTCTGGTCATTTATTATCGGTAGCTTATTTGATGTCTCTCAGGTTTCGAACATTCTTTCGTCGGTAAGCTGGTTTGATTATGTGCTGATGGTGTTATTACTGGTGCCGGTTTCGGCTATCTTTTCGGCAATTTTGCTGGCGATTTCGATTTATGCCAGTTCTTACAAAGAAGCACAAAATTATATGGGACCGTTAACCATTTTGGTGATCTTTCCAATCATCGCGCCGATGCTGCCGGGCATCAAACTAAATTTCGCCTGGGCGCTGGTACCCATTTCCAATGTTGCATTAGCGATCAAAGAATTGTTAAAAGGGACAATTGATTACAATTATTTAGTACCTATCTTCCTGTCAACTGGGTTCTTTGCATTCGTGTCCATTGCGTTTTGTGTGTATTGGTTTAATCGCGAGTCGGTTTTGTTTCGATAATCGCGATTTCGAGATTTACACTTTCGAGAATCATGATTTCAACAACCGGATTTCGCTTGCCGCCATTTTCTTAGCGGCTATTTCCTTGTGACGGGCAGAGTCAGAGATAATTTCCAAGTCTTTGACTCCGCTTATCGCCAAGACATTCCTTGATATTCCCGATCCCGACCTTAGTGGGTAAAAAAAATGCTAAAAACTGCACTTTTCACTATGTTAGCGCTTTTTTTCGTGTAAAATTATCGGTTTTGAAAATAGCCACCGCTGTGCGTCGGGAAGTTTCGTTTCTGGTGTGAGGGTAAACCATATTCATTCGCGAAGTATCGCCTGAGGAATATATGAATTTAGAAGAAATAATCTTGCAGGCTGAAGAAGCCGTTGCGAGTGCGACAGAAGTAGCCGGCCTTGATCAGGTTCGGGTCGAATTTCTGGGTAAAAAAGGTAAGTTGACTGAGCAATTAAAATCTCTCGGTAAATTGAGCGCAGAAGAGCGCCCGAAAGCTGGTCAGCTTATCAATCAAGCCAAACAACAAGTGCAGGCTTTGATCCATCAACGTGGCGAGCTATTGCGCGCCGAACAAATCAAACAAAAGCTGGCCGCCGAATCAATCGATGTGACCTTACCCGGTCGTACCTCGGAAGCTGGCGGTTTGCATCCGGTTAGCCGCACCATTGCCCGCATTGAAACGTTTTTCTCTGAGCTGGGCTTTGCGGTGAAATCTGGTCCTGAAGTGGAAGACGATTTTCATAACTTTGATGCGTTAAATATCCCTGTGCACCATCCCGCACGTGCCGATCATGATACGTTCTACTTCAATCCTAAGTTGGTATTGCGTACGCAAACCTCAGGTGTGCAAATCCGTACCATGGAAGTGGAAAAACCACCGTTAAGAATTATCTCTCCGGGTCGTGTTTACCGTAACGATTATGATCAAACTCATACCCCGATGTTCCATCAGGTCGAAGGTTTGATGGTCGATAAAGACGTGAGCTTCACTCATCTGAAAGGGATATTGCACGACTTTCTCCATAACTTTTTTGAAGAAGATCTGGAAATCCGTTTCCGTCCGTCTTATTTCCCGTTTACTGAACCTTCAGCAGAAGTGGATGTGAAAGGTAAGAACGGTAAATGGTTGGAAGTGCTTGGCTGTGGCATGGTGCATCCGAATGTACTGCGCAGTGTTGGTATTGACCCAGAAGTTTACACCGGCTTTGCCTTCGGTATGGGTGTTGAGCGTTTAACGATGTTGCGTTATGGCGTTAATGATCTTCGCGCATTTTTTGAAAATGATCTTCGATTCTTGAAGCAGTTTAAGTAGGAAAGCCGATAATGAAATTTAGTGAATCCTGGTTAAGAGAATGGGTTAATCCGGCGAATACTTCTGAGCAATTGACCCACCAGATTACCATGGCGGGCCTTGAAGTTGACGGCATTGATGCGGTCGCGGGTGAGTTTAGCAATGTTGTCGTTGGTGAAGTTATCGAATGTGGTCAGCACCCAGATGCCGACAAGTTACAAGTGACCAAAGTGAATGTTGGTGACGAAGTTGTTGATATCGTCTGTGGCGCCAAAAATTGTCGACTAGGCTTGAAAGTTGCCGTTGCCAAAGTCGGTGCAGTATTGCCCGGAAATTTCAAGATTAAGAAAGCCAAGTTACGTGGTCAACCGTCGCACGGTATGCTGTGTTCTGAATCGGAACTTGGTATGGCAGAAAGCGCCGATGGCATTCTTGAATTACCGAATGACGCACCAATCGGTACCGATGTCCGTGATTATCTCAAATTAGACGACGTGACCATTGATGTTGATTTAACATCAAACCGCGGTGATTGCCTCGGTATTCGAGGCCTTGCCCGTGAAGTTGGCGTATTGAACAATCAATCGGTGAATGAAGTGAGTTGCGAAGCGCATACTCCGACAATCGATGATGCGTTACCGATTGAGATTACTGCCGGTGAAGCGTGTCCACGTTACTTAGGTCGTGTCATTAAAGGCATTGATGTGAATGCCACCACACCGTTGTGGATGGTTGAAAAACTGCGTCGTTGTGGTGTTCGCGCCATCGATCCTGTGGTTGATGTCACCAATTACGTGTTGCTAGAACTCGGTCACCCAATGCATGCGTTTGATTTGGCGAAAATTGATGGCGGCATTAATGTTCGTTTCGCAAAAGCGAATGAGCCTTTAACCTTGTTAGACGGTCAGGAAGTCAAACTTAACGAGCAAACCTTGGTTATTGCCGATCACAGTAAACCACTCGCCATGGCGGGTATTTTCGGTGGTCAAGACTCCGGAGTATCGGGTGCAACCCAGGATATCTTGCTTGAAAGTGCATTTTTTGCACCATTAGCGATTTTAGGAAAAGCGCGTCAGTACGGTTTACATACCGATGCTTCGCACCGTTATGAGCGTGGTGTCGATCCACAGTTGCAATTTGCAGCAATGGAACGTGCAACCGCTTTATTGGTGGAGATTGTTGGCGGGCAAGCCGGTCCAATCGTTGAAGCTAAATCTGAGCAGCATTTACCAAAAGCGAATGAAGTGACTTTGCGTCGCGTTAAGCTAGACAGCCGTATTGGCATTCATATCGAAACTGAGCAAGTAACCGAAATATTAACCCGTCTTGGCTTTGCCGTTGATTACAATAACGAGCAGTGGTTGGTTACCGTGCCACCGTATCGTTTTGATATCAAAATTGAAGAAGATTTGACCGAAGAAGTGGCTCGCGTATACGGCTACAACAATATTCCGAACGTTGCGCCAGAAGCAAAACTGACCATGCGTCAGCATCAAGAAGCGACGCTTACGATCGGAAAGTTTAAAGATGTGCTGGTAAATCGTGGCTATCAGGAAGCGATCACATATAGCTTCGTTGACCCCAAAATTCAGGAACAACTGTTTCCAGCCCAGGAAGTGTTAACACTACCACACCCAATTTCTTCGGAAATGTCGGTAATGCGAGTGAGTTTATGGCCGGGCTTATTGCAATCTGTGGTTTATAACCAGAACCGACAACAAAGTCGCGTGCGTTTGTTTGAAAGTGGTTTGAGTTTTATTCCTGATGCAGAAGCAGAAAACGGAGTTCGTCAAGAACCCATGTTTGCCGGCGTTATTACCGGACTTCGCAGTGGTGAACACTGGCAACTGGAAAAATCAGGCGTAGATTTTTTTGATGCCAAAGGCGATGTCGAAGCTTTATTGGCTTTGACCGCGAACAGCCAAGCTTATGAGTTCCGAGTCGCTGAGCATAGCGCCTTGCACCCAGGCCAAACAGCAGCGATTTATCGCGGTGAAGAGTTCGTTGGTTACGTTGGTACCGTTCATCCGGAATTAGAGCGTAAATTGGGCTTAAATGGCCGTACAGTGGTATTTGAACTGCGTCAGAGCGAAATTTTGCGCCAGGCAATTCCATTAGCACAGGAAATTTCCAAATTTCCAGGCAATCGACGCGATATTGCGGTAATCGTCAAAGATGAAATCAGTGCAAATTCTGTATTACAACTCATTGAAAAGGTTGGCACAAATCATTTAGTTAGCCTAGAATTGTTTGATGTATATCAGGGCAAAGGAATTGAGCCGGGCTATAAAAGCTTGGCAATCGCATTAACCTTGCAAGACAAGGAACGTACTCTGGAAGAGAAAGACATCAATAATGTTGTGCAAATCGTTGTGCAGGCCCTGACCACTGAACTTGATGCATCATTGAGAGATTAAGAGTATGGCGCTAACTAAAGCAGAAGTATCTGAACACTTGTACGAAAAACTCGGATTGAGTAAACGCGACGCAAAAATGATGGTGGAGGAATTCTTTGAAGAGATCCGAACCTGTCTTGAAAAAGGCGAGCAGGTAAAACTTTCCGGTTTTGGTAATTTTGATCTGCGAGTGAAAAACGAGCGCCCAGGTCGAAATCCAAAAACAGGTGAAGACATTCCAATTTCAGCACGTAAAGTAGTGACGTTCCGCCCGGGACAAAAACTTAAAGCTCGTGTTGAAGAATCGAATAACGATTAATTTTTGCTTAGTACTTAAAAAAAAGGTGCCTTTTGGCACCTTTTTTATATCCCAATCTTTTGTGTTGGCGAGCTGATTTCATTGCTAATATCGACGGCGTTGTCGTACATAAACCTTTTAATAATGCACAGAGCAACAAATAATGATACAGGTTAACCCTGCTTAGATATTACTGAGGCTTCTTAGTCATACCCACTCTCCAACCGTTTTCTAACTCTTAACTATATGAATTGATTTAATAAAGCCACTTTTCGAAAGCGGTTTTAGTGAGGTTTCTCAGTAATATCCAATCGCTAACCGTTTTCTAGCGCTTAACTATATGAATTAATTTGAAAAAGCCACTGTTCGAGAGCGGTTTTAGTGAGATTTCTCAGGAATATCCAATCGCTAACCATTTTCTAGATCTAACCGTTTGAATTACGGATACAAAATTAATAATTTCATATTAGGGTTTACTGAGACTACTCAGTAATATCCAAAGTTATTGAGAAAAGGTGCTTGAACGATGGTTTATTTTATTGAATTATCGGTCTTTTCTGTTAATTTATGAGGACATTCGTAGGTAGCGATTACTGAGCTGTCTACATAATAAGCTGTTAGAAGCCTTTAGGAAATTATGCCTCGTCGTCGAGAGTTGAAAGGAATCACAATCAATTTTGCCAAACTTTTAAGTGGGCGAAATAATGATTATTTAGGATACTGGGCAGTAGGTCAGTTATCCTTGTTGGCACAAGAAAAGAATGTTGAATCCATAACTTTCGATTTATTAAACTTAAGTAATTGTCTTGGTTCGCCTCAGGCTTTGGAAATGTACCTGCAAATGAAAACTGAGCTAAATAGATTACTTGAGGCACAAAAGATCCCATGCGTATGGGTTAAATCTGTTGCAGTTAAGTTTAGTTTCAATCAAGAGTACCAAGAAAAGTACCATTACTGGCGCTCTGCATTAGGTAAACAATATTTGGTCTCGGTCATAATTGAAAGTGACTTGGGTTATATAAATAAGGCTTTAGAAGGTGGCAATGTAAATCCACACGATCCAACCAAAGAACATCGGAGTAATCGGCTTCTAACAAGTAACTAAAGCGGGACAAATAAAGCTTGGCTTTTGTCGCTGCGCTCAAAATTTTAGCCAAGCTAATTATTTGCTCCTTAGTTGGGCGTTATATTTACCACCAGCGATTTATCGCAGAAACCAGGAATGGTTGAAATGTCAGGGAATGGCGCAGGAAAGTAAGTAAATTCACTCCGCACATCAATTCCCAGGCAACGTAAATATTCAGCGTAAATCTTACGACATAGCGTATAAAAATCGGGATAGCGGAAGTCGAAAATAGTACACAGAACAGGGCAGCGTAAATTCCAAAATGTGGAAATATAACAAGTGCCTTAAAATCGGACGTAAAACGCTTGGCTACGTTCGACAAAAATTATAGCCAAGCATTTTCCGCCGTTTAGGCGGGCGTTATATTTACCACCAGCGATTTATCGCAGAAACCAGAAATGGTTGAAACGTCAGGGAATGGCGCAGGAAAGTAAGTAAATTCACTCCGCACATCAATTCCCAGGCAACGTAAATATTCAAGCGTAAATCTACCGATATAGCGTATAAAAATCGAGATAGCGGAAGTCGAAAATTGCGCATAGAATGGGGCAGCGCAAATTCCCAATAAGTGGAAATATAACAAGTGCCTTAAAATCGGACGTAAAACGCTTGGCTACGTTCGGTGAATATTATAGCCAAGCATTTTACGCCGTTTAGGCGGGCGTTATGTTTACTATGAATACTGTTGAATGTTCTGAACATTGTGAACCACCAAACAATTGGCCTTTTTCCTTTCCTGCCAATACTTGTGCTGTCACAACTAAATTCGTCATGAGTGGCGAGCAACCAATTGTCGAGGTATTACACTGGGACGATGAAGGTTGGCAATTTATGTGCAACACAACTGATAATGCAGATGACGGAATGGTTGTTTGCATGGGCTGTTTATATAAAAAGTTCCCATGGATATCTGAGTTCAAAGATCTTCAGCCAAATCATTCGGCTTTTTTAGAAAATGGAAACTGGCACATTGAAGAGATAGAGTAAACATAACAAGCTGTTTAAAATGGACGCCTTACTGCTTGGCTGGCGTTCGTTCCTCACTAATTTTAGCCAAGCGTAATCCGCCCCTTAACACGGCGTTAGGCATTCAAAATATGACGATGCGTTTTCTCACATTTTTGCTTATGTTTTTCTCGACGCAGGTGTTCGCATGTTTTGCACCTATTCAAGGTGAAGAATATGACGCGTTAGTAGTAATAACCAAAATAGGGAAAAATCGCTACTCATATGAATTTCCGTTAGAAGTTCACGGGTATAAAAACGATGGAACTGTAATTTTGGCACTCTCTCAAGAAGAAAGAGGCTCAATCATGGCTGATAGTCCTCATATGGAAATATTCCCTAAAGAAGTGAGTGGAAAAATGAAGGGGGAATTTACTATCCCAGAGAACGAGACAAATGCCTTTTTAATCGTTTCATGGCCTCCAGAAGAGGATTGTTGCCTGTGCTCATTTTTGGCATATTCAAAACTGGTAAACAGAGAATGAATGCCTAACAAGCTGTTTAAAGTGGACAAAATTACGTTGGCTTGGTATCGCTCCGCTTCACGTTTTAGCCAACATAATTTTGCCCATTAACAGGGCGTTAGGTTTACTAAAAGGAATTTGTATAAATGGTAATTTACCCAAGTCTAGTTGTTGCTTGTGTAGTTGCTTCGACAATAATTTGTTGGCCGCTATATAGGTATATGTTTAGAGCTATCTACAATTCCAATAATGATTTTGATAAAGGCGCCAAATCACTTAATTACACAAGGTACACAATTAGTAAAACAAAAGAAGGTTTCTGGTATGCGGCCATTGCAGCATTATTGCTCCCAACTATGCCAAATGCCATTTTAACGTTCATCTTGTATCTTGTTTTAAGCCTAGTAATCATGTGAATCGCAAACCTAACAAGATGATTAATACGCCTCTTATCAGGGCGTTTTACGGCAAACGGAGTATGGATGAAGCCGATAGTTTTAGTTACAGGCGGTAGTCGAGGGATCGGTGCTGCAACATCTAAATATTTAGCAAAACAGAATTATGCTGTTTGTGTTAATTACATTTCGAATAAGACTGAGGCAACTAAGGTTGTATCGGATATCGAACAAGACGGTGGCACAGCTATCGCTGTACAAGCTGATGTATCTCAAGAAAATGATGTTATTCGTCTATTTGGTACTATTGATAAATCGTTAGGTCAAATAACCCACTTAGTAAATAACGCAGGTATATTATTACCGCAAATGCGAGTGTCAGAAATGACAGCTGAAAGAATTAATAAAGTTCTCACGACAAATGTCACCAGTTATTTCTTGTGTTGTCGAGAAGCAATCAACAGAATGAAAAATGGCGGCTCAATTGTTAATGTATCTTCGGCTGCATCACGGTTAGGATCTGCAGGAGAGTATGTTGATTATGCTTCATCAAAAGGAGCAATTGATACATTAACAATTGGTTTGTCTCTTGAAGTTGCCAATCAAAATATCAGGGTCAACTGTGTTCGACCAGGTTTTATATATACTGATATGCATGGCGATGGTGGTGAGCCTAATAGAGTTGAACGCGTTAAACCATTAATACCTTTACAACGTGGTGGCACACCTAAAGAAGTAGCTGCTTCTATTGCGTTTCTTTTATCAAATGAAGCATCATTTATTACAGGTACGTTCGTCGATATTGCTGGTGGTAAATAGCCGTATAACAAGCCATTGAAGAGGGAAAATTTACAGTTTGCTGTTTCGCTCCGCTCACATTTTCGCAAACTATAAATTTCCCCTTAATGGGGCGTTATGTTTTAAAATTTGGTTGAGTGTAAATGTCTAAATATGAGATTTCAATGGACGTGATTAACCGTTTTGGTCCATTTAAAGAGTTTAAACAGGATGGTTCAATTGTCAGTGTAGAACTTGTTAACGGTAAAGTTATTGAAAGAGTACTACTCATATATCCGAATCAAGTTTTTTCTGTGCAAGGTGAAACTCAAATGCCGTTCAATCCCAAAGAGGTTGTAAGGG
Source organism: Thalassotalea litorea (assembly GCF_005843925.1). Classification (GTDB taxonomy): domain Bacteria; phylum Pseudomonadota; class Gammaproteobacteria; order Enterobacterales; family Alteromonadaceae; genus Thalassotalea_A; species Thalassotalea_A litorea_A. The sequence continues at coordinate 230 of NZ_VCBC01000001.1, read as the reverse complement.
TCTTTCAAACTGAAGTGGATTTAGCTACTCGTACATCAAGTAGTTGGTCATTTTTTGGTGTGTAATTAAAACATAACAAGTCATTAAAGCAGGACAAAAAACAGTTGGTTTTGCTCCTTCGTCGCTAATTTTAACCAACGAAATTTTGCTTGTTAACAGGGCGTTATATGCAAAGGATGCACATGTTCAAACTGATAGTTTTGTTTTCTTTCCTTATAGTTTCAATCTTT
>NZ_VCBC01000021.1 GCF_005843925.1 Thalassotalea litorea | reverse complement strand
CAGTACTTCTGCAAGGTTTTGGTCAGGCAGTTTACCGATATCAACGGCTTGAATAACTTCTTTTAAGTTATTGGCAGATTGTTTTTCTGCGACGGCGTTGGTAAGTGCTGAACGAATGCCGGAAACTTCAATAACTTCAATATCTTGTGTTGTCTCTTCTGCTTCTTGTGCGTAAGCCATGGATCCGAATGCCATGGTCGACGCAGAAAGCATTGCTAATGAAACCTGTGAAAGTTTAAATTTCATGGTTCTCCCCTTAGATTATTTTTATAGTGTTTTCATCCATCTTTGGATTGGTTAAAGATTACACATTGTAAACCGATGGTCAAGAAATGGTATTACAAAGTTCACAAATAATTTACGTATATGGTATTACCATTTGCCCCATTTTTGTGCGCTTGGCCACAACGTCATGGAAAAATACCGATTGGATTTATGTTTTTAAGCTTACGTTGTAAGTGATTAAACTATGCAGAGAGGTGCCTGCAGCCCTATGATTGCGGGAGTAGTAGCAAGTTTCGCCGGCGACTAAACACAAATAAATCGGTAAAAAGTGTTTAGATATTAGACAGAACCATTAAATTGGATGATTTAGAGCAATAAAAAATACGCACACTGTTATAAGTGTCGGCTTGAGTAGAAATTGTTAAGTGGAAAATATCATTCTGTTTTCATTAATTAACGTATGCAAAACGGGGTTTATAGTTAGTAATATCCCTTGGAATAAGCTTTTATTTAAGACTGTTGGCGTAATATTGGTAATGATGGTTTTTATGTGTGGTGATGAGAGTAAAACAAAGTGGTTAACCAAAATGCTTGACAATTGTTTTACCTATTGTTTGAATGAGCGCTTATATGTATTTAAAATCAATGATTAGAGAATAAAGTACATTACGCTTAACAAAAAGCCAGATGGGCGGTAGTTAGGAATAAGTTGTTGTCGTCTGCGATTGCTCGTCATCAATGTAAATAATTCGCTATTTATTGATTGTTTTACTTTTTAGTGGCTGTGTAAAGCGCATTAAAAAGACAAGTAAAGTATAATGCTGTGGTCATTCGTTGTTACCAGAAGCATTGTTTAATTTAGTTAAAGTAACAGTAAACGTAATTTTGCGCATTTTTGAGCCAATAGTATATCTGGCTGTTAACCGCGTGAACTAAACGATTCAGGAGTTAAAGTATGTCTAAACCTGTCATTGGTTTCATCGGCCTAGGCCTTATGGGCGGCAATATGGTCGAAAATTTACAAAACAGAGGCTTTACGGTAAACGTAATGGACCTTAATAAAGATGCGGTCGCAGCATGTGTTGCTCGTGGCGCAACTGCTGCAAATTCTGCTAAAGAACTTGCTCAGAACAGTGATATCGTCATGCTTTGTTTGACCACTTCTGCAATCGTTGAGAAAGTGGTTTACGGTGATGAAGGCATTTTAGCCGGTATTAAAGAAGGTTCCGTATTAATTGACTTTGGTACATCTATCCCAACGTCAACACAAAAAATCGGTGCTGATTTAGCTGCTAAAGGCGTTGGCATGATTGATGCCCCATTAGGTCGTACCCCGGCACACGCGAAAGATGGTTTACTGAACATTATGGCTGCTGGTGATATCGATACGTTTAACAAAGTGAAGCCAGTTCTTGATGAACAGGGTGAAAACGTTTTCCACCTGGGCGCTCTAGGTGCAGGTCACACGACTAAGCTTATCAATAACTTTATGGGTATGACGACGGTTTGTGCAATGTCACAAGCATTCGCAGTGGCGGATTTGGCTGGTGTTGATCGCCAACAACTTTTCGATATTATGTCGACAGGTCCTTCAAATTCTCCATTCATGCAATTTTGTAAAAACTACGCCGTTGATAACAACAGCGATCTTGGTTTCTCAATTGCTAATGCCAACAAAGACCTTGGCTATTTCTTAAAAATGGTTGAAGACCTAGGTACTGTTTCGAAAATAGCAGAAGGTTCTTCTTCTAACTTGCAAGCTGCATTTGATGCTGGCATGGGTAACGGTAACGTTCCAGAAATTTTTGATTACTTTCGTGAACTTAAAAAGTAATTAGAGATTAGATTTACCTGAGGCGCGAGTTTTCTGTATTCTTTCGAGATAGTGCAGTTACCGCGCCTTTATTCGTTATTACACAAGCTATTGGTACAAACATCGTTCTGAAAAACGAGCGTTCAATTAAGAAGTATGATCGTTCATAAACAACAAAATGATCGATTCGTCGTTACGTACTGATTAACTATTAGGAATGAAAAAATGAATAAGCAAAGTGAACATTTTTTATTTGGCAACGAAACTGAGATTGAAGATTTAGGCGGTGGTTTAAAACGTCAAATGCTTGGTTACAACCATGAATTAATGGCTGTGAAAGTCTGGTTCGATAAAGGTGCAGAAGGCTATGTCCATAAGCATCGCCACTCACAGGTCACTTACGTTGAAGAAGGTGAGTTTCATTTTAACGTTGGTGGTGTGGTGAAAATATTAAAACCAGGCGATAGCTGTTTGATCCCACCTAATGTTGAGCATGGTGCAGTTTCTCCAACCGGTGGTATTTTGATTGATACCTTTAGCCCGGCACGCGAAGACTTTGTCGAGTAATCAAAAGGAATAATAATATGCAAGTTAAAGGATTACGTTGGTGGGTGATTGCGCTAATCGCATTAGCTACCATCATCAACTACATTGACCGTCAGGCACTGAGTGTATTGTGGCCAGATATCGTTGAAGACTTATTCCCAGATGAATCGGCATTAGAGCGTAAGCAAATTTATGCGAATATCTCGATTGTGTTCGTTTTCGCCTATGCCTTTGGTCAAGCTATCTTTGGTAAGATATTTGACTGGGTCGGTACCCGTATCGGTTTTGTACTATCGATTGGTGTTTGGTCATTAGCAACCGTTGCCCATGCTTTTGCGCAAGGCGTATTAAGTTTTAGTTTTTTCCGTGCCATTTTAGGTGTTGCGGAAGCGGGTAACTGGCCTGGTGCTGCCAAAGGTAACGCCGAATGGTTTCCAACCAAAGAGCGTGCTTTAGCGCAAGGTATCTTCAACTCAGGTGCCGCTATTGGTGGCATTATTGCAATTCCATTGATCGCATTTTTAACCGTATATTTCAGCTGGAAGATGGTCTTCGTGATCGTTGGTTTGGTTGGTCTGTTATGGCTTATACCTTGGTTAATCTTAGTCAAAGCGCCACCAGGTGCTCACCCTTGGATCACCGAAGAAGAACGTGAATATATCTTAACCGGTCAAAGGCGTGGTGATACGGATGAAAGTTCAAGTGACGTCGAGGAAGAGGAATACAATCCGTCAACCGGCGAGCTACTTTCCCGTAAACAAAGTTGGGGTGTCATTATCGCCTCTGCTGCAATCGACCCAATTTGGTGGTTATTTGTTTTTTGGATCCCGATTTATCTAAACGAAGTGTATGGCATGGATGTAAAATCTATCGGCATATATGGTTGGGTCCCTTATGTGGGCGCAATGTTCGGTGCTTGGTTTGGTGGATTATTGGCACAAAATCGCCTGAAAGCCGGTTGGAATACCGATAAAACCCGTAAACTGACTATCACCTTAGGTTGTTTGATCATGTTGCCAGCATTGCTTGCCATGGCGAACCCTGGTGCACCTGTTGTTGCGGTATTAATCATGGCGGTTATCTTGTTTGGTTTCCAAACGGCAATTGGTAATGTTCAGACACTACCGAGTGACTTACTTGGTAAGAAGTCGGTGGGTACGCTTGCTGGTCTTTCTGGCATGGCGGCGAAACTTGGTGCGGTTGGTTTAACTTCACTGGTTCCAATTTTAACCGCTGACGGTAACTACACACCAGCGTTTGTTATCGGCGCGTCTTTGGCAATTATTGCGATGGCGGCAGTTTGGATCTTGATCCCGAAAGTCGAACCATTGAAAAAGCTTAAATAAACAAACCCGTTTTAGGTATTAAGCAGTAGCTCAAAAGGCTACTGCTTTTTTTGTATCCACCCTCTCAAAAACTTAATTTAGACACCCAACGATTCATCCCTTTAATGTATTTACTAATTACTAACAAGACACCCACCCTCTAAACTTCGTCGATTAACCTGTTATTCAGCTTGCGGAGACACGCTTGCTTAGACACCCATCGTTCACACCACAGTTAGCCATAACTTAGACACCCAATCATGCATTCCTCTAACACAACTTAAAAAAGGCGGCTACGCTAGTACTTAAGAATAAATTCCAAGGAAAGGAAACATGCCAACCGCAAGAAAACAGCAAGTGTGTCTGCAGGCCACACCATATTATCATTGCATTAGTCGTTGTGTACGACGAGCGTACTTATGCGGAGTAGATAAAGCGTCCAATATCAGTTATGAGCATCGTAGGGGCTGGATTGAACAAAGGCTATTGTTTTTGGCGCAGGTATTTTGTATCGATGTGTGTGCCTATGCTGTAATGAGTAATCATAGTCATCTAGTGCTTCATATCAATAGAAAAGAAGCTTTGCAGCTGACCGACCGGCAAGTCGTTCTTCGCTGGCATCAGGTCTGTAAAGGCACCGAAATTACTCGTCAATTTGAAAATAATGGCCAAGTAGAGGGCTATCAGGAATCGACGTTAAAAAGCTGCATAGACATCTATCGAAAGCGCTTGTTTGATGTTAGCTGGTTTATGAGGCTTCTAAATGAGCCAATTGCAAGAATGGCCAATGCTGAAGATGATTGCACTGGGCGTTTTTGGGAAGGGCGATTTACCAGTCAAGCACTGTTGGATGAAGCTGCGCTTCTAGCCTGTATGGCTTACGTAGATCTGAATCCAATCAGAGCTGGTCAATCTAAAACACCAGAATCTTCAAAGTACACGAGCATCCAACAACGCATCAGTGCTGCAATACGTGGTAAACAGCCACAAAAGTTGATGACATTCGACAGTAGCTCTAAAGAGCAATTGAACTGTTGTTTACCATTTTCAGTTCAAGACTATATTGAATTAGTCGATTTAACCGGACGTTCTATACGAGATAAAGACTCCGGATACATAGATAGTCACCTACCAAATATCCTATCAAGATTAAATATTTCTTCTCAAAATTGGCTGAATCTAACCACTAGGTTTGAAACTCATTTTAAAGGAGCTGTTGGACAATGTTCATCGTTAAGTCATTTCTGTGAACTTCAAGATCGAATTCGACGGCCCAATTTATTGAGTAGTCTAAAATTGTTCGGAAAATAAAAATTTAGCCTATAAAGATTTTAAAAGTCATAGACTGTGGTTGGTGATGTCTATTTTTTGTAATGACCCTCGCAGGTTCTTCAGGTTTATTTGTTAAAAGCGATTCCTCAGCCAACACGGGTTAATATTAAATACGAATTGTAATGCCTCAAGGGACTTTTGCGTGTTTCGGGAGTTGATGTGACTCAATAATCGATGCACTGGTTTTGTCCCATTTAATGATGGCTGTCTATATTAGACGGTACAGGTAATGAGCCTGGTCTGGGCCTCGTGCTGGCTTTTATTGCAATTAACGACCAAAAAATCATCTCGCTTTTTTATTAAGACCTGATCTTCACTTCCCCGAAACTCGAACGGCTCCGTTTGGCGTTTTTTGATGAAAAAAACATAGACGCTAAGTGGGTGTCTTAATAATCGCTGTAGATGACAGTGCCTTTTCGCGATTATTGATATTTAACCATGGGTGTCTGAGTAATTTTTTATTTATTCTTCGACTATCCACTGATTATAGAAATTTAATGATGGGTGTCTAAAGATTTCTTTGGGGTTATAAAAATCGCTCCGATGAGAGACTGATATTCCAATCTAATCGCTGAAATGCTTATATTTTTCTCATGGGCTGTTTGAGCTTTAAGTTGTTTGGCTTGTGAGTTAGACAAATGAGTAATCTAAACTAGTCTGTTTAACTCTGGTGCTCAATTTTGGGTGCCCATTTCGGAGACGAATATGAATACTAACTTATTAACAGGTCTGCTGTTTTTCTTTTTCAGTATGTTTACGATGCAACATGTTTATGCTGATGATGAGCCACCGTTTATTGGTGGAAATTATTGGGAGGTTACAGGCGTCAAAGTAGCGGATGGAGCTGGGTTGAAATATGCCAAGTGGTTAGCAAGTGAATGGCGTGAAAACCTTGAATTTTCCAAGTCTGAAGGCTGGCTTGAGGATTACTATATCATCAGCAATGTGCATTCACGTTCCGATGAGCCTGATCTTTATATTGTACGCGTATTTAAAAATATGGCGTCAGTCGAAGAGAACGAGCAACGCAGGAAGAAGTATCTGGACTGGGTTAAGAAAAGCATGGATAAAATGCAAAGTGAAAGTGGTGATCGTGCGGAGTATCGGACCATTATGAGCACATCATTACTACAAGAAATGAAGTTTAGAGAATAGCGGCAGACGTAATCGGCATTGAACCCATTTAGGGGGCTTTCCTCTATATGGGTTCAATGCAAAGCAATCGCCAACTACTTAACGGTACTGTTGGATTTTCACTCGTATATTCAATCTAATACAATGAGTTTACGATGAAGTCGAGAACGGTATCGCCACTTTCCTTGTAACTTAAATCAAACAGTGATTTCGGTTTATTAACCATCCCTCGCTCGACGAGCTCATTGATGACATCAAAATCCAGTAATCCGGTTTTACCTACCAGAAGATTGTCAATGGAGCCTTGTTTGGCCAGTGCCAGAACGTCGCGAAAGCCTCTCAAGTACAGAAAGTCTTTGGTAAAGCCACCGCCGCGATATACCCGGGTTGTTAAGGTGAACGCAAAGGCTTTGTCTAACTCAAACTCATTAAGCAATGCATGATAGGTTTTGACAAAATCATTATGCTCTAGCATGTATTTGACCGCGATCACCCGTAATGCAATGGTTTGTAATCGGGCAATGGTCAGGCTCCCTGAGCAGTATTCACTATATAACGCCAGTCCTTCCTGGGTATAGGTATTGCCAGCCAACCCCAGGCTAAATACTTTTAGGGGATGTTGCTTGGCATTAATTGTGGTCAACATATGTATGCCCAATTCATGGTAGGCAAATGCATGGATCTCTTTGTTGCTAAAACTGGCATCTTTGTTGATCAAAAGCAGTGCTTTGTCATTATTCACCATGGCTTTGGCGACAATTTTCGCTGATTTCTCAACTCGGCATTTTAGTCCCCAATCAGATGCCTGTTGGCGAAAATATGCAACCGCCTGATCGGCAGACAGATATTGTTCATCATCATTGTTTTCGGGCTTTAAATGCAATAAAAATCGAGCGTTGGCAATGTCGGTCTGACTTGGCTCACCATAGTATTTCAATGAATTGTATATAAAATCATCGGTGCCAATCGAAGTTAATAAGTCTATCTTGTTTGCTAGATTGTCGATAACGTGCCGGTATAATTGGGCAATGCCGGCATCGAGAATATTGTCCACGGGAAGCTTGTACAGTTGTTCCCGAAAGCTATAGGGATCAATATCTAATTGTCGATAAGTAAACGCCGGCGATAGATAGCTATTGCGCTTTAAAAATTTATTTCGTTGCGCTGTCAGGTTCACCGGATTAATGAAATTGAGTGTTTCTATGTGACGACTCAGGCTATACAATTGTTTATCAAGGTTGATCACTTCTGCACCGATATTGGATGACAGAATATCGGCTTTGCGAACACTTTTTTTGGAGCCATAACGACGCATAAAGTAAGCCGCGGTTTCGGAAATGGCATCTTTAAACCCAGCTTTTAATTCTTCCAGTACTAAAGGATAAGCGTCTCCTGATGTTTCATCCATGAATACTTTTTTTACCTCAGTTGGTAATACCAAGGTATTGTCAAAATGCGAATTTACATGGGTAATCAAGTAGCCTCGGCCATGGAAAATTTCATCGGTTGCCGCTCTGACTTTAAGATTCGGCAACTCTATTTGATTGAGCTGCTTTTCAAAATAATTGACCACACGGCCCCATCGTTCAACATCAATTTGTCCGGATCCGATATTAAACGTAGGCGTGTCTTTTTCAATACGCTTGTAATTGTATGAATGAATGTCAAAGACGATGGCATTTTTAAATTCTGTTTCTATGACTTCGATAATCGCTTCCAGAACATTATAAAAAGACTGATGCTTGCGATGACTCTTACTCCGTTGCTTTTGGCTCAGGGGTTTATGCCAAACCTGCTTATTCCAGGCGGTTTTAAAGTAAGTCGACAGGGTTTTTGCGCGATTTAAATCATATTCAAAGCGTGAATCATTACCGATCAGTTGAATCGGAAATGACGAAATAAGCTCGTCAGTGTAAGGATCTTCCTCAAAATAACGCTCCTGTTTCGTTAGCAAAAAGCTTTTTTGTAACTCATCACGAAGACGATGGCCATTGTGGATCGCAGCGCAAATGACTGGCGTATACTCGTCAATTTTAACGATGAATGCGCCGTCAGCAACTTCAGCGTGGAAACATTCTCGATTCTTGATACGGGCAATACATGCTTGTTCAGATAGCATTAGCATCTTCGATCACCTGACGAAATTCATTTTTTCGGCTCATCACCAGTTCTTTGGCGTGGACCACACTCTCAACAAAGTCGACAACCTGTGCCTGCAATTTCGCTCGGTTAAGTTTATTTATCCGCACTATGCCACCCGGGCTTAACACATTCACTTCGATTAACTTGCCACCAATGACATCAATTCCGGTGAAATACAAACCATCACGAACCAACTTTGGCCCGATGTATTTGCACAGTTTTTTCTCCTGTGCCGTTAATTTGTGTTTCACCACCGAACCTCCGGCATGAACATTTGAGCGGACATCATCAGAGGCAGGGATGCGCTTCATCGCGCCAATTGGTTCCCCATTAAGCATCAATATTCGCACATCACCTTCCTGGGCGCCTTCCACATAATCCTGTAAAATCACGTAATTGCTGCCTTTACCATGCTCATCACCACCAATGTAAAAATCGAGCAAAGATTTGAAACTTTGCTTGGCACTTTTTTCCAGAACTATAACGCCGCGACCGCCAAATCCATCCAGAGGTTTAAGGATCATCCGATCAGAATCGGATTCTTGAAATATACGTTCCAGGTAATCTCGGTTTTTAGATACATGGGTTGCCGGAATAAATTCACTCGCCGTATCCTGAAACGATGCGGTGTAGATTTTATTATTGGCAATACGCAGACCATCGAGATCATTCATGATGAAGGTATCGCCACGAACTGAATCGAGAAAGTTTAGCGCCAATGTATCTAAGGGAGGATTGGCCCGCATGATGATTGCGTCAAAGCCCGCTAGAGGCAGTTGTGCTCGCTTGAAATCAGCATTTTTGTAAAAACTCGGGATATTATCCGAACATTTATTTTTCTTTGTGAACACTTCACAAAAAGCACTGGCTACGCTGTCGCGTATGGTGAGGTTATTGACGGTCGACAGGGCCACCGTATGGCCCCGTTTAACACATTCGTGAATTAAGCGAAGGGTGGAGTCGCTTTCTGGATCCACACGATCCCATGGGTACATAATAAAGCAAATTTTCATAGGCTTAGCCTTAATGTTAAGCGAGTTAAACAACTGTATGGTAGCAGCGATATAAATTGTCGCGGAGCATATAGAAAATAATTGAAATATGCTTGCTAATAATTTTTATCGATAACAAAAATATTGCTTATTAAACATGGAATTTATTTTAACCTTTACGCGAATCCTTCTTGAAGTGTTTGCCACGTCTCTGGTTTGCCATTGCTTCTCGAAAAACTGTGGAAAGATCTATTTTTCTCTACCGCGGCTAAATATTTTTTCCATAAGCGCACAGGGTAAAGGGAACTTTCATCATGGGTTTGCATGTCTTGAACAAAACGAAGCTCTTCTTCGTTTTCTGGCGCCAAGGTACCGCCATGTAAATCCTGAAACGTTTTTCCGTATTCCTGTAATTCCTGTGATTCGCGGCGATTAAAATAGCCGCTTCTTGATATGCCATGGACAAATGACTGCTCACCATAAAAAGGTGATTTTCCTTTGCGAATCGTGGTCTGCATGTGATTCTCCTGTACAGATTGACTTAACAATTCTTTAATCAACAGAAGGCCGGACAATTCGCTTCCTGTTGAAAAGAAAACAACCGAGTATTGAAACTGAGTAATGGGTAACTAATACCAATTGAGTTGAATCTAGGAGAAAATTTTATAAAAGAAAATCAAAAAATATTTGTCGTAAAGACAATATTTATTTACTTTGGGGGTAATTAAATATTTGTGGCGAACAACATGGACTTAAGAGTATATAAAACCTTTCTTGCCGTAGCAGAATATAAGCATTTTGGGCGAGCAGCTGAAACCTTATATATCACTCAGGCTGCCGTCAGTGCCAGAATCAAGCAACTGGAAGAGTTTTACGCAACGCAGTTATTGATTCGTGAGAAAAACAATTTACGCTTAACGCCTGCGGGAGAAGCCTTGCTGGCCCATGCCCATCTTCTCGTCAGTCAAATGGAACAATCGAAACTCAGTGTTTCCATCGCCGATCAACAAAAACTGTCGTTCAACATTGCAGCGACCCCTAATGTCTGGGATGCATTTTTTAGCTCGCGAATTCACGAGGCTTTAGAGCTTTTTGATACGTTAGTATTGGGCACTGAGATTTCCGTGCGCGAAGCAATCCAGCGCAAGCTTGATGAACGAACATTGGATGTCGGGTTATTAACGGATCCTATTAAGGACGATGACTTTGTCAACGAATTAATCGGTCACTTTGATTTATCTTTAGTCGGCAACCGGTCCGAGTTTAGCGCCAGTGTCGATGATTACATACTCGTTGATTGGGGGATCACCTTTCAAAAAGAGCATGCTTTGCACCACAAGGTACTACCGAGCTTTAAAACCTCTACGGCTATGATAGCTCTGGAGCTGATTCTTTCTAAAGGCGGTTTCGCGTATCTGCCAACATCCCTGATAGACGACTTTATCAATGATAAATCCCTATTCCTGATTGAATCACCGCTACAAATAAAAAGGCCGATCTATATGGTGTTTAGAAAAAACAGCAGTCATGAATTACTGGTGAATGAATTTCGAAAACTGTTTGCCAGAATTCAGTGACTCTGAAGCTTGTCCGGTAAACTCGTGCTTTGATTTAGCCCGTATTCGCAAAATTATTTGTCTTATCCATAGAAATAATTCGTTGGTGATTTAATCGCTAACTTCTTATGCTGGCGGCGCTTTTATAGGAGAAGACCATGAAAAAGCTATATTTTTTATTGCCGTTATTCGTCGCATCAACATCAACGCTGGCGAATGAACAAACAAGCACCATTGACACGGAGTTTGTCAAAGAAGTGTATGAGTATTGCATCAGTATGCAGTCCAAGGACTATCTGGATAAAAATTTGTTGTTGGAATGTATTAATTTAGAGCTTAAATACTATGAGCATAGTCAGTTCAAAAGCATCGAAGAGATCGAAAAAATGGCTCTGAATCAAATCAAAAGCGAAGAATAATAGTTCGCCGTATTAGCGTTCCGGGCTGGTTCGAAAAGGTTGCATCCATAGCCACTGTTTATACGGCCAGCCAGTTTCCATAACAGGTATTTTCAAATTCAAATATATTTATGTAATTCAATTAATTACAATGGATTATAGTTCTTGTGAGATAAACACCTATTTGAATTTACTACGCCGCTCTTTTTTATTAAACGGATATTTTTAATGCATTCAAAATTGCTGATAACCTTGTTAATCGTGATGTTTTGCTGGTTATTGAAAACCTTAGTTACACGGGGCCTTAAAGCAAAGTCTAACCGCACCGGTGCAGATAATCGACATACCTTAAATACCATAAAGAATATTCTTAACCTGTTGATGGTTATCGCGATTTTTGTTGTGTGGAGCGTAGAGTTGCAAAAATTTGCGCTCTCTGTCGCGGCGTTTGTCGTTGCCATCGTCTTGGTCACTAAGGAAATCATTCAATGTTTTATCGGCTTTATCTATATCCAGAGCACCGCACCTTTTCGTATTGGCGACTGGATCAAAATTGGCGATCATACGGGCGAAGTATCTGAGACTGACTGGGCGAAGGTCATTTTACTGGAAGTCGACCCTGCCACGTACGGTTATACCGGTAAAAGTGTGTTTATTCCCAATAATCAGTTTATGACGTCGTCATTGAAAAACCTGAATTTCATGCGTCGTTACGTTAATCACACTTTTTCCGTGGTGAAAGAAAATACCGAGGTGAATCCATTTCTTTTAAAGCCGGCTTTATTAGAAAAGGCAGCGATTTATTGTCAGGACTTTAATGAGGTCGCTGAGCGTTACAACGCGCTGATTGAGAATCGGTTGGATGTGAAAATTTCCGGACCTGAACCGGATATCCATATTTCTACCACAGAATTAGGGCGTATAAAGGTAAGTTTTAGCCTGTTTTGTCCAACCGGCGAGGCATTTGAGATTGAGCAAAAGCTCACCAGTGATTTGCTAACATTGTGGCGAGAATTCGAGTTAAAGACTGAAAAAATGGCAACGAGTGAGTGAGAGTGATGAATGATAACCAGGCTTTAAATATCGATATCGATGAGTTAATTAACGAACTGACATCTTCGGATTTTATGCTGCCTGAAACGTTTCAGGGGCTAAATGCTTATCAGTGGGCGTCAATATTCGAAAGCTTATTGAATTCTCAACGTTTATTGCTTTGGCAATCGGTGCCAGCGGAGCTGAAAAGTAGCGTGCTTTCGGAAATGCGCGAAGACGCTCGAGGCCATTTTTTATCGGAGTTATCCCAAACCAATATTGAAGAAGCTGTGGTTACAGGGAGTAACACGGAAGTGGTCGAAATCTTTGATTCACTTCCGGAAAAAACCATTGTCCGCCTGATCAAGAAACTGGCTCCGGATTCACAAAGTCAGGTAGAAACATCGTTAAGTTATACCAGCGACCAAGTGGGTAGGTATGCAAATCAGGATGTTTATACCATCGCATCCGCAGCCAAAGTCAATGATGTACTGCAGGAATTAAAAACGGAAGAACATTTTCAAGACAGCCATGCTTATGTGGTTATTGATGGCCATGGCACTTATGTTGGCGAAGTGTTTATTAATGAGTTGCTTGCCGCTGAAGGGGCGCAAACCATCAATGAGTTAGTGCATAAAGCCGATACCTGTATTTCGTCGAATTTATCCTTGTTAGAGGCATCTAACCTTGTGCGTGGTAGTCAACGGTCATTACTGCCAGTGGTTGATGAACAGGGGCGATTTGTTGGTAACTTTTCCATTCAGGATGCATTGGACGTTTTTCAGGAGCATTATGAAAGCCAGTTGGCCCATTTGGGGCAGGTGAGCGACGAAGATTTGTATGCGCCAATATTGCTCAGCGCCAGACGTCGAGCGGTTTGGCTCGGCATCAATTTACTTACCGCATTTTTGGCCTCGGCGGTGATCGGCTTGTTTGATAAGGTGTTGATTGAAGTCGTTGCACTCGCCGTTTTAATGCCGATTGTTGCCAGTATGGGCGGGATCACCGGCAGTCAAACGCTAACGCTGGCAATCCGCGGTATCGCCACGGGGCAATTAAACAGTTCTAACTTCAACTATTTGCGCCGTAAAGAAGTTATTGTTGCCGCACTTAATGGCCTGGTATGGGCGCTGGTTGTCGGTGCGATTGCCTATGTATGGTTTGATAATCCCCTGGTTGCGATCATTCTTGCCCTGGCACTGATCATTAATATGTTGGTAGCATCCATTTGCGGTATTGTGATCCCCAGATTACTCGATCGGGTTGGTATTGATCCTGCCTTGGCGGGGTCTGTCATATTAACCACCATTACTGATGTGGTCGGCTTTATGGTATTTCTGGGGGGAGCCTCGGTGATTTTTTTGTCTTGATGTGAGCCTTGCATGCGCCGCCCTTGGATTCATTGAAGGTATATGGGAATGGGTGACGCTGGAACATTAACTTGTTATCGCGCAAAGACCGGGCGTTGATCTTGATGTTCACTCTGTATGCGAGAAATGTGCTTTTCCATACGTTTCTGTGTTTGTAATACAAGCAATCTTTGGTAGTTGCCACGCTTATCTAGGTTCCAAATTGACTATGCTCACCAGTTGAGTTCTAAAGGGCTACCTAATCTTTTCCGGCGGTAGGTTCGTAAACATTGTTATGATCCTTCAAAAGTCCGGTGCCAATGCGAAAAACGCTATATTGTTTTACTCATGATTTACGCTTGGCAGACAACCAGTTACTGCAAGACGCGGTCGACCAAAGTCATGAAATAGCCTTCATCTATGTTGTTGATCCCCTGTGGTTCAAACCAACCAATTACCAGCAATTGCCCATGGGGGCGATACGTTGGCAATTTACTTGCCAGGCTTTGCGCGATCTGGAAGTTCAGCTTCAATCCTATGGCCATGTGCTAAACGTGGTGCTCGGGTCGCCAGTCAATGCACTAACCAGCTTGCTCAAGTACGCTGGCTTTGACACCTTGGCCATGGCAAATCCTATCGGTTTATTTGAACGTCATCAGCGCAATACCGTCTTAAAAGCACACTCTCGGGTTGCTCTTCTGACAGATTGGTCCCATACGCTTTACACCCCGGCGCAATTGCGATCCGCTCAAGCACTGCCAGATAAACAGCAAGGCTGGAAGAGCTTCAGTTATTTTCGCAAAAAAGTAGAAAAAGCGGGGGTACTCCCGTTTGTCGCACAAGCCTTCAACGTGCAATCCTTCAACGCCCGGCCCGTTAAATCTGTAGATATTGAAAGTGTCATTGCCGATAAACAATCTTTATCCTTGTTAACTCAGACGCAGAGGGTTTCACTTTGCCAACGTGACGCTGCGCATCCGCAGGATCCCATCCCTTGTCAAGCGGACATAGGCCAGCCTGACAAAATCCAACCGAGCGATAGTCAATCTAGCAATAGCCATCCTAGCGAACGTCAACTAAATAACCGCCAATTAAACCATTCCCCATACCAATATCGGGGTGGCGAAACCGCTGGATGGCAACATATGCTGGATTATTTTGCCAGCGGCGCTGCGTCGACCTATAAAAATACCCGAAATGCACTCGATGGCCGTTTTAACAGTACTGGGTTCAGCCCGTACCTTGGCATCGGTAATATCTCCCCTCGCCAGATTTATTACCACTTAAAACAGTATGAGCAGGATCATGGCGTTAATGAATCCACTTATTGGATTTACTTTGAATTGTTATGGCGTGAGTACTTCCAATGGTTGGCGTTGATGCTTGAACAGCGACTGTTCCGCTTTCGCGGATTAGCTCGCTCAGCGCCTTTGACCAGTTTCTTCCCGGAGCGGTTTGCAAAGTGGTGTCAAGGCAATACGCCATATGTCATTGTGAATGCTTGTATGCAGCAATTAAATTCGACCGGATTTATGTCCAACAGAGGCAGACAATTGGTGGCTAGCTGCCTGGTTAATGAACTTGGCATCGATTGGCGTTACGGTGCGGCGTATTTTCAGCAACAGTTAATCGACTATGATGTTGCGAGTAACTGGGGAAATTGGCAATACATTGCGGGCGTTGGTGTTGATCCCCGCGGCGGTCGGCATTTCAATTTACAAAAACAAACGCAGATGTTTGACCCAGATGGCGTATTTATTGAAACCTGGCAGGGGAGAGGTGATGGTGCATCGCTTGATTCGGTCGATATGGTTGATTGGCCAATAATGCCGGAAGGTGAACGATAATGCGGGCAGCGAACAATGCTTCTAAACTTTGTCCAGTGTGTCAACGTTGCTTTGAGTGGCGCAAAAAATGGGAACGCGATTGGGACAAGGTGAAATATTGCTCAAAACGTTGTGCTGGTATGCGCAACATGAAGGTCCTTAGCAATTCGGTTAAGCGCGCCAGTTTTAACGACGATAGGCAAAAAGCGAGGAGGCAATGATGAAAACTCGTTATCAACGTTTACGGCTAATACTTGGGGATCAGCTAAACGCCGGCCATTCTTGGTATCAAAATGTGGACTGTGACACGCTCTACATTATCGCAGAACTTCACCAGGAAACCGATTATGTACGTCATCATGTGCAAAAAATTTGCGCTTTTTTCTCTGCGATGGAACATTTTGCTAATGGCTTGCGGCAATTGGATTTCGACGTCGTTCATTTGACCCTCGATGATACGGTACGCTTTAACGATTTGCCCGATTTGCTTCGCCACTATTGTGAACAGTATCAAATTCAGGAGTTTCAATATCAATTGCCGGACGAGTACCGTCTTCGCCGTCAACTCGCGGATTTTTCCCGCTCGCTGGCCATTCGTTACCGTGCGGTTTCGACAGAGCATTTTTTTATCGATGATGCTCAGTTATCGCAACATTTTGAATCGGGAAAGCGCCATCAGATGGAAGCGTTTTATCGAAAAATGCGGCGCCGTTTCAATGTCTTGATGCAAGGCGATGAGCCCGAAGGAGGACTGTGGAATTACGACAAAGACAATCGCAATAAATTAAAGCCTGATGATTTAAAGACAGTGCCCGAACCTTGTATGTTCGCCAACGATGTCAGTGACATTCTAACGCGATTGACCCGACACCAAGTCCAGACTTTAGGGGAGGCGCAGGATAGGCTGTTATGGCCGGTTAATAGTCAACAGTCTCTAGAACTACTGGAGCATTTTTGTCGTTTTTGCCTGCCGAACTTTGGTACGTTTCAAGATGCGATGACCGACAAACTTGACCCTTTTGGTGAGGATAAGCAATGGAGTTTGTTTCATTCCCGTCTGTCTTTTTCGCTGAACAGTAAAATGCTGTCGCCGCAGGAAGTCATCGATCGAGTGGTTCAATGCTATCAGCTTAATCAAGCGCAGATCAGCTTGTCTCAGGTAGAAGGTTTTGTGCGCCAAATCCTTGGCTGGCGAGAGTTTATCCGCGGCATTTACTGGGCCAATATGCCGCAATATGCGAGCTTGAATACATTGCAGGCTTCACGGACATTACCAGACTGGTTCTGGACCGGAAAAACCCAAATGCGCTGCTTGCACCATGCCATTTCCCAATCCTTGCTCTTTGCCTATGCACACCATATTCAACGGTTAATGATCACCGGAAATTTTTGTTTGATTGCAGGAATCGATCCAAATCAGGTCGATGCCTGGTATTTAGGGATTTACGTGGATGCCATTGAATGGGTAGAACTTCCAAACACCCGAGGAATGAGTCAATTCGCCGATGGCGGGATTGTTGGTTCCAAGGCTTATGCTGCCAGTGGTAATTATGTCAACAAAATGAGTGATTATTGTGGTGATTGTCACTATGAGGTAAGGGAGATTGATACCGATAATGCCTGTCCTTTAAATGCATTGTACTGGCACTTTATGAGCAGCAATATCGATAAATTTTCAGCCAATCCCCGTACCCGCATGGTTTATGCAAACTGGCAAAAGAAAACGGCTGAACAACAAACGTCGATTTTAGAAAAAGCCGATCAACTTTTGCGTCGGATTGACGAAGTATAGTAACGGTTTTGTAGCATTGATATCCAGACATATTATGCGTCGTTTCCTCCTGACTACACCCTCCTAAATACGTAATAGACATTGGCTAGCAATAGCACAATTTTTAATACAACGATGGCACTATCGGTGAAATCGCTATGCTTTTACACAACGCGGTTGCCGCAACTTTTCCAGCGCCATCTTAACTGCTAAGATAAAGCCAATTTTATCCTCTACAGAGAATCTGTTTATGTCATTATTAAATGCCGAAAATCAGGGCATTGCCTTACATGTCATTAATCATCAGGACTATCAGGCCTGGTTGCAAAAACAACAACCTAATGTGGTGCAATGGTTAACCGCGACTGGTTTTGAGGGCAAGGGCATGAGCTTGATCCCGTCAGCCGATGGTAATATTGCGTGTGTGGTATTTGCGGTAAAAGATAGCCGTGAGTTTTTTGCCTGTGGTGATTTGGCGAATCAGTTGCCAGCGGGACAATATTTTTTGTATGCCAATGATGACGATAAAATCGCGATTGCGTTTGGATTTTTAACCGGTACCTATCGGTTCGAACGTTATAAATCTTCTAAGCAGGCTTTGCCTGTTCTCGCCGTTGGCGACCAGACCATAGTCGATAAGGCAACAGAGCTGGCCAAAGCAACCGCACTTGTCAGAGATCTGGTAAACACTCCGGCCCAAGATATGATGCCGCAGCATTTGTCTGAAGTCAGTGCTCAGCTCGCCGTTGAGTTTGGCGCTGAGTTTAGTGAAGTTGTTGGTGATGACTTACTTACCGAAAACTACCCGACCATACACGCGGTGGGTCGTGCCAGTCAGCATCAACCCAGATTACTGGATATCCGCTGGGGCGATAAACAGGCACCGAAACTCACGTTAGTGGGGAAAGGCGTGTGTTTTGACAGTGGTGGATTGGATGTAAAACCCGCCGCAGGTATGCGATTAATGAAAAAAGACATGGGCGGCGCTGCCCATGTACTCGGGCTGGCCCGGATGATCATGGCTTTTAATCTCAATGTTAATTTACGGGTATTGATCCCCGCCGTTGAAAATGCCATTGCGGGTAATGCGTTCCGACCCGGGGACGTTATTACCACCCGTAACGGATTGACCGTGGAAATTGATAATACTGACGCCGAAGGCCGTCTGGTATTGTGCGATGCATTAGATGTTGCATTAGAAGATGCGCCTGAGCTTATCGTCGATTTTGCGACGTTAACCGGTGCGATGCGAGTTGCCCTCGGGACAGAACTTCCGGGTTTTTTTGCCACCAAAGATGCTACCGCTCAAGGCATCACCGATGCGGGATTAACCAATCAGGATCCTGTTTGGCGGATGCCACTACACCAACCGTATATGAACATGTTGCAAAGCGATATTGCCGATCTCAGTAACTGTGCCTCTGGCCCATTTGGTGGTGCGATTACCGCAGCCCTATACTTACAAAAATTCTTGCCAGATGATATTGATTGGTGTCACTTTGATGTGATGGCCTACAATATTCGCGCCTTACCAGGTCGACCGAAAGGCGGTGAAGCGTTTGGTATACGAGCGGTGTTTGATTACTTGCAAACGCGGTTTAGTTAATCCGCGTTTTAAAAGGTGTCCGCTTTAAAAGGTGTCCGCTTTTAAAGGTGTCAGTGCAGGATAAAGGCCCTGCACGGTGACAATGCAGAATATATAATTCTGCACGGTGCCAAAGGGTGACAACGAAGGGCCCAGTTTGCCAGCTTATCGCGATGTATTTTTCGCGATTGTTAGCTTGAGACGATGTCGTTTATCGCCTCTGTCACCCAGGATAAATTGGCTAGCTAGATTTTATCCATCCGAGCTTTTAGTTTGTCACCTTATCGCGATGTGTTTTTCGCGATTGTCAGCTTGAGGCGTTGTTGTTTATCGCCTCTGTCACCCAGGATAAATTGGCTAGCTAGATTTTATCCATCCGAGCTTTTAGTTTGCCAGCTTATCGCGATGTCTTTTTCGCGATTGTCAGCTTGAGGCGTTGTTGTCTATCGCCTCATGTCACCCTGACAAAATTTGTTTGTTAATTTTGGCTGTCACCTGGAATAAAATTTTCAGCGCAAATTTTATCCAACCGAGATTTTAGTTTGTCACCTTATCGCGATGTATTTTTCACGATTGTTAGCTTGAGACGATGTCGTTTATCGCCTCTGTCACCCAGGATAAAATTGGCTAGCTAGATTTTATCCATCCGAGCTTTTAGTTTGTCAGCTTATCGCGATGTGTTTTTCGCGATTGTCAGCTTGAGGCGTTGTTGTCTATCGCCTCATGTCACCCTGACAAAATTTGTTTTTTTAAATTTTGGCTGTCACCTGGAATAAAATTTTCAGCGCAAATTTTATTCCGCTTAGATCTTTGGCTGTCACCCGGGATAAAATTGGATAGCTAGATTTTACTATGTAAAATTCTGCTTAAATTTTATCCCAGTAAGGCTTATCCCCGAATCGTTCGGCGAAAAAATCGATAAAGGCTCTAACTTTAGGCGCCAGTAATCGAGCACTGGGATACACCGCCCAGATATCGGTGTCAGAGGTTAATTGATAGTCTTTTAATACTTGAACTAATTCGCCGTTTTCCAAAGCCTGATAGGCAATCCAGGTAGAACATACACTGATCCCTAAACCATCAATGCAGGCATCGCGCATCGCCTGACCATCATCAACTCGTAATCGTGCTGTCGGTCGAACGGAATAACTCTTACCGTTATCGCTAAACACCCAATTCTCCAAACCAATAAGATTGACACACCAATGAGCAGTTAAGTCTTGAGGAGATTCTGGTTCGCCATGTTTTTTAAGATAATCAGGTGATGCGACCAGAATCCGCGTATCAGGGGCTAATTTACGGGCAATCAGTGTGGAATCATGGAGGGCGGCATTACGAATGGCGATATCGAACCCTCCTTCGACCAAATTTACCATAGTATCCGAAAGTCTTAAATCTAGGGTTAAATCTGGAAACTTTTCCAGGAAGGCTTTCAGTGCTGGCTGGATATGCATGCGACCAAACGAGGCGGGAGCCGCGATTCGCAATGTCCCCTGGGGCGTTTTTTTACCCACACCGACGGAGGCTCTGGCCGCTTCTACCTGATCTAACACATCCAAAGCGTGTGGTAAAAACGCCTGGCCTTGTTCGGTCAATGAAACTTTTCTAGTAGTGCGGTTAAGCAAGCGGGTGCCGAGTTCCAACTCAAGCTTATTTAAATACGAGCTGGCAACCGCAGGAGAAAGCCCCAATTCCTTGCCAGCTGAACTAATATTATGAGTGTTTGCCAGTCGAACGAATAATTTCAAATGGTCTATGTTCATAGCACTTTCAATAAAAACTAAAAACTGCTTATAGAATATCGCAGATTGTTAATGTTTTGCACGTAAATATACTAATCTTCAAGCAAATCATAAATGAGGAATCTGAAATGAAAGCCAACCTTATTCGTAGTTTTGGTGATAGTCATGTGTTTGCAATGGCCGATGTAGAAAAGCCGCAGGTGAAACCCGGACACCTGTTGATTAACATTGCCGCAAGTAGCGTTAATATGGTTGATACCATGATCCGAGCGATGGGCACAGATTTACCGTTTGCGCCGCCATTGCCAGCCATCTTAGGTATGGATTTTGCGGGTACTGTTGAAGAAGTGGGTGACAATGTTTCTGGATTCAACGTCGGTGATGAAGTGTATGGTTGTGCCGGCGGTTTAGGGGATTTATCCGGAACGTTAGCAGAATTTATACTAGCAGATGCCAAGCTGATCGCCCACAAACCGAAATCTTTATCAATGCGTGAAGCGGCCGCCATTCCCTTAGTAGGTATTACTGCCTACGAAGGTTTGCAACGCGCTGGTATCACTCAAGGGCAACGTGTTTTGGTCCACGGCGGCAGTGGTGGTGTTGGTCATATTGCCATTCAGCTGGCGAATTACTTTGGTGGCAAAGTCTTTTCGACCGGTGGCGGAGACAAGCAATTGCAGATGATTGAAAGCCTGGGGGCTACGGGAATTAACTACACGACCGAATCCGTAGCCGATTATGTGGCCAAGCATACAGGTGGAGCAGGATTCGAGTTGATTTTCGATTCGGTCGGTGGCGAAAATATGCTGAACTCCTTTGAAGCTGCCGCGTTAAACGGCCAGATCGCTAGTACAGTTGCACTCGTGGAGTTGGATTTATCGCTAGCGCATATGAAAGGACTGTCGCTACATGTGGTGTTTATGCTTATTCAAATGATCCATAACGTCAGACGCGAGGAACATGGTCAAATCCTCCAACACCTTGCTGAAATTGCTGATGCTGACGGATTAAAGCCTGTGGTTGATGACAATGTGTTTTCATTAGCACAGGCTGGTGAAGCACAGGACTTTCTGAACAGTGGCAAAGCCATGGGGAAAGTGATTATTGACAACACATTGTGAGAGTAACGATGAAAAAAGTGATTTTGTTAACAGGAGCCACCGATGGTATCGGTTTGCAAACGGCGCAGAAACTGGCCTCTGACGGACACCATTTATTATTGCATGGCCGCAATGAGGCTAAGCTCGCGCATATCATTAGCGAATTAAAGGCCGAATATCCGATAGCGGATGTTGAGGCTTACGTTGCCGATTTGTCGAGTTTCAGAGATGTTACTGAATTGGCAGATAATATTGCAGAGCATCATCAGCATCTCGATGTCATCATCAATAATGCTGGCGTTTTTAAGGTACCGCAAAGTATCACTGCTGATGATCTTGATGTCAGGTTTGTGGTTAATACTTTAGCACCGTACGTGTTGACCAAAGCGTTACTGTCGAGAATGGATAACCGGGGGCGCGTGGTAAACCTGTCCTCGGCGGCACAGACAAGCGTTGATTTACAGGCGTTACAGGGGAAAAAAGCGCTGGATGACAATGGTGCTTATGCGCAGAGTAAGCTGGCAATAACTATGTGGTCAAAACATCTCGCGGATCAGTTGCGAGATGCTGGGCCTGCGATAATCGCCGTTAACCCCGCATCGTTTCTGGGCAGCAAAATGGTTAAAGAAGCTTATGGTGTTGCAGGCGGTGATCTGTCTATCGGCGCCGATATTTTGTGTCGCGCGGCGTTATCGGACGAATTTAATGATGCATCGGGGAAATATTTTGATAACGACAGCGGTCAATTTGCCAAGCCCCATAGCGACGCGCAAAACGCAGAAAAGAATGCAGCTTTAGTCGCGGCTATGGATGACATTCTTGTACAATTTGTATAAACCTTTATAGGAAAACCCATGAGTAAATTCACCATTCATAATCTGGAAACTGCCCCTGAGAAAAGTAAGCCTCTGCTAGAGGCATCGCAACAAGCTTATCAGATGATACCCAACCTCCACGGCGTGATGGCGGAAGCTCCAGGTTTATTGGAAGGGTACCAGCAACTTGGCAAATTGTTCGAGCAAACTTCCTTCGACGCTGAGGAGCTTACCGTAGTTTGGCAAACCGTCAATGTTGAACATGAATGCCATTATTGTGTGCCTGCCCATACCGGCATTGCCCACTCGATGAAGGTTGATCCGGCCTTAACCGAAGCATTACGAAACCGTCAGCCGATGCCAAATGACAAACTGCAGGCACTGCAGGATACGGTATTGATTCTGGTTAGAAACCGAGGTCACATAAGTGACGATGAGGTTAAACGTTTTTATGATGCGGGATATGGTCAGCAACAACTTCTCGAAATTATTCTTGGCATCGCCATGAAGGTGATGAGTAACTACACCAACCATATTGCCGACACTCCTGTGGACAAACCATTTCAACCATTTGCCTGGGATCCTAAGGATAGTTAGCGACTTTATAATCTACTCAATTTATGACAATCAACGTCCTTTGTCAGGGCGTTGATTGTCTGCATAGTTAAAGAAAGGTAGGAACCACATATCTGTTTATGTCTGTTGATCGCTGATCAAATCGGCAAGACGCATAAGTTCGATACCTTTACGGATTTCAAATTTCATCATCGCCAGAATACCGTGCATTAACACTAACGTTGTCTGATAGTTTTCACTGCTGTTGAGTATCCGTTGCTTACTATAATGAAAGCCGTTTTGTTCATAGCTGCCCAATAACGCGATACTGGTTTCTTCATTGGTTGGTAGTCTGGGCACAGGCTTATGTCCCAACGCGATAATGATCTCTTCAGCTAATGGCCATACCGACCAGGGATTTTGTCCTGTGATTAAGTTACCATCACGACTTACTTGTTCCAAATAAGCGGTGCCACCTTCAAAATCGGCTCCATTTTCCAGCAATTTCGATTCCAGTAAAAAAGGAAATATTTGCTCGGCATTAGGGATTAAAAACAACTCTTCTTCGTTGGTAAATGCACTCATTTGTTTATTGGCGATTAAAAATTCACCATTGTCTAGCCTAACATTCACTAAAGCCGCCGGGCCGTGACATACCGCCGCAATGACTTTATCTTGCTGAAAAAGCTCTTTTACCAGTTGTTGCAACGCATGATTATCAGGGAAATCAAACATCGCACCCTTACCGCCAACGAAATAGACCGCCTGATAATCTTCGCTGCTAACGTTATCGATATGTAACGAGTTGGCAACTTTTTGCTGAGCGATATCGTCATTTAAAAAGGCATAGTCAAACGCGCCCATATCATCGCCATCAATCACAACCGGAGGCTTACCACCTTCGGTACTGGCAATATCGACTTCATAGCCATTAATGCTAAATACCCAGTATGCCCGGGCCAACTCCGTAAGTTCATAGCCCGTACTTTTACCGCTCTCACCCATCGTATCAATGCTGGTAACTACAGCGAGGATTTTTCCCCGTGACGGTGTGATTTGTTGTTGCAGATAAGGGATGTCTTGAGCTTTACTGGCTTTTAAAGCTGCATAATCCTGTTTTGGGATCACGCCTTTTAACCAGTAATAACCACTAACGGTGGATATGCCGATGATACTGACAACAATGCCCAAGGTAATGAAAAGTTTTTTTAACATGATGTTTCCTCCTAAGTTGTAATGAGGATAACCAGGTTAAGGTGAATTTCAGGTGAAATTCATTAACTAATATTGGTTGGAAAAGTCTATGGCGATCATAAATTGTTTGCGACACCCCTCTGTCATCGTTGTGGTTAACTGCCAATGGCATTGCTGGCAGATCCGCTGCACCAGAAATAATCCTTGGCCAAGCCCATTGCTTGCGGTTGATTTTACTTGAGAGTGGGTAAGGTTATCCGGCAGACTTTCAACAATTGGGTTAGCAATCGTTAACGTTTGTTGGTGCCATACAATATCTATACGTTTGGCGCTGGCGTGACGAAATACATTTTCAATAAGGTTACGGATGAGAATATTCAATAGTGCTGACGGTGCCTGAAGGTATTGTTGGTCGTCGATGGTTAAACGAATATCCCATTCACCGATATCCGTTTCTAACAATGACAATAACGCTTGCTCGATCATTGGTTTTACCAGGCACCGTTGCGATTCATGGGATTCACCCCGTGCCAATACAAATAATTGTTCAACAAGCTGACTTAGCTTTTGGGTGGCGGTGTGAATATCTTCGATATCTTGTTGCTTGCAGCCACGCTGCGCCATTAAGGTGGCGGTATTTGTAAGTACCGTCAGTGGTGTACGTAATTCATGGCTGACATCCTTGGTAAAATTTTGTTCTCTGAGCAAGGCTTGATCAAGGCGGTCGAAGCTCATTTGCATGGAATCTGATAAATAACCTAATTCATGCTTTAAGTGCGGCATTCGAGCGTTGCTCTCAATACTCTGTTTTTCTTCAACCGCTCGAGTGAGCATGAGAACAGGGCTGACGATGTAGCGGGTTAAGTGAAACGCCAGAAATATCGCTATTAATAAGGCAATAACCAATCCAACGATATAAATTAGAAAGACTTTTGGCTGATTTGACACCACCAGCCATGAGGACACTTCCGCGATCAGATAGCCTTTTGATTCTTCGCTCAAATAAATGGCCATGTAATGATAGTGGTGGTTGTCTTCGGTGAATATTTCCTGATCATCAGATTGCTTTTTTACCGCGTGTTGCAACCATTTTGGCATCGATTGCTCGTCGGTGTAGAGAGTAAATATCGACTCATCCAATGGCGGTAAAGTACCATTTAAGTTGTATTGCTGAGAAATGTTTTGGGCCTGACGCTTCATCACTTTGCTAATCATGGTGTCTTCGACAATGAAGGCTGTAATAATTGACAGTCCCAGATACAACACCGTCAATCCTATGGCAAAACTTACCATGATGAGTAGGGTCTGTTGCTTAATCCCTGAAAGCCTGAAACTCATGATTTGTTTTCCTGTTCAATCGTTGGTGTTTGTGTCATCAGTTTTTGAGCGTTCCAGCTTAAAGCCAATATGATTAAGCGTCGTGAGTAAAGGCTTATAATAAGGTTTATCCAAGGATTTACGCAGTGCATAGATATGGGATTTTAACGCGTCGCTCGCTGGAGGGAAATCGCCCCAGAGTTTATGAATTAGCATTGAGCGGGAAACGGGCTGAGGGTGCGCATCAATCAATATTTTCAATATTTTAAAACCAATACCTGTAAGGGACAATGGTTGTCCTTTTCTTGTCGCCGTTTTTGAGTCGAGATCTAAGGTTATCTCGCCATGGGTTAGAACTTTTGAACGGTGCAGATTATGGCGTCTGGCGAGAGCTTCACAACGTAAAGGCAGCTCTCGTAAGTCAAAGGGTTTCGTCAGATAGTCGTCCGCGCCCTGGTGAAATCCCGCAGCTTTATCTTTAAAGCTGTCTCTGGCGGTTAACATTAATATGGGAGGATTATAATTGGCTTTTGATTTTATCTGTGTGCAAAGATCTAAACCATCAATGTCCGGCAGGTTTAAGTCGAGTAAAATAACATCGTAGATATTGGATAACGCTAAATGCTCACCAAGGGTACCGTTATCCGCATAATCCACTTGATATTGATGGCCAGATAGAAATTCAACCATTTGCTTAGCGATGGTTTGATTGTCTTCGATTACAAGTATGTTCAATGCGTTATCCTTTTGCGTATCAGCAAGTAATCTATTCCTTCATCGGTGAAATTGTGGTGAAATCAGTACGATTATTTACCATCAACGATATTAACCTTATAGAGATAATGCAACTCTTGGTTGAGCTTAGCCAAGAAAAATTGAATATGAATATACCTGATAGCCCATCTACCGTCTGCCCATATGGGCTTGGTGATCCCCATGCATCGCTGCAAGTTTACATTGCCAATGTTCCACAACATGACGATTTATCGGAACTTTCCCAGGTAAAACCGCTGAGAAATTCTGAGATTGAAATGATCGGTAACGCTTGTGGCAACGGCTGGCGTAAGGTATTCAATGTTTATGCAAAATTTGTCTATGCTTTGGCAGGGATGCAAGGCGCGCCTAATGAGTTTAGCGGCATATCGAAGGACTTTTCGAGTTGGCAACAATATCGTGACCAACAACTTTTGCAATGTCAAAGCCAAACGGTGCTGTTGTTTTCAAAGCCAGATTTTGATCTGTATCCAGATGCAAGCATTCGTATTGTTATGGGGCGAACCTACGCTAAAACGCTGGCAATACCTAATCTTGTGTGGCTGAACGAAGAATTTGCGATTAGCGAAAGCCAAAACTTAATCGTCTGTCCTTATTTTGATTATCGACAACTATCAAATATAAAAATCATCTATCTGTGTGATTTGATAAAGAAGCTAACTGACATTCAATAAGAAATGTCGCAAGTTGGACGGTTGTTAAGTTAGAACTCTGTCGGCGACTGCGCCCATACATCGAGATGCGTTTCATCTCGACTCCACCATCGAAGTGACTTTTACTTCGACTCCACCTTCAAAATCCTATTTTGACTCCAACAGCGCAGTTTCCCTCTTAAGGCAAAAAACGCCCGCAGGGGGTTTTTAAGTTTAATTGTCGAACACATGTCTCGTTCTATTTGCTATCGCAACCAGCGATAGCATTACCGGCACTTCCACGAGCACGCCAACGACCGTTGCTAACGCTGCGCCAGAATGTAAACCAAAAAGAGAAATAGCGACAGCAACAGCCAATTCAAAGAAATTGGATGTACTGATCATGCATGCGGGAGCGGCAATATTGTGAGGTAATTTCATCGCTTTGGCGGCGCCATAGCTAATAAAAAAAATGCCATAGGTTTGGATCAATAAGGGAATCGCGATAAGTACGATAATTTGCGGTTTCTCAGTGATGACTTCTGCCTGAAACCCAAACAGCAACACCACAGTACCAAGCAATCCCGCCATCGACCAGGGCTTGATCTTGGCCAGAAAGTGCTCCAGCTCATGTTTGTCTTTACTTGACTCCAATTTCTTGCGGGTCCATATGCCGGCAATTAAGGGAATGAGGACATAAAGAACAACACTGAATAGCAATGTCTCCCAAGGTACCTGAATATCACTAACCCCAAGCAGAAAAGCGGCAATGGGCGCAAACGCAAATATCATGATGATATCATTAACCGATACCTGAACCAGGGTGTAGTTGGCATCGCCTTTGGTGAGTTGACTCCAGACAAAGACCATAGCGGTACAGGGCGCTACTCCCAGTAAAATCATTCCCGCGATGTATTCATTGGCCGATTGCGGGTCAACCAAATCGACAAAAATAACCCGGAAAAATAGCCAGCCTAATGCGGCCATGGTAAACGGTTTAATCAACCAGTTCACCACCAGGGTCAGGATAAGGCCTTTGGGTTTTTTACCGACATCCTTAATGGATGAAAAGTCGATTTGCACCATCATCGGATAAATCATCACCCAGATCAAAATGGCGACAATAAAATTAACGTTGGCAAATTCAAGTGCCGCCAGAGATGCAAATAAATCAGGAAAAATATTCCCTAATATAACACCGGCAATGATACAAATGCCGACCCACAAAGAGAGATAGCGTTCAAAGATGCCCATTTCGGTTAATTTGCCCCAAAGTTAAGAATGTACTAAAGCTTAGCCGAAAATATACGCCTAAATGAATCCTTATCAAGACACCCATCTATAAATCGTTATCCAGACACCCACAAATAAGAATCCTTATTCTGATTACGAAAAACTTGGGAAGTACATATTTTATTGGGGCTATCTTGCATGCTCATTGCCTTAGGAGGATTTGCCTTTTATGTTGTTTGACGTGGGTGTCTTGATAACTATGGGTGTCTTGATAACTGTTGATAGGGCGTTAATTTTTTGGGGCAATTAGGGCAGCGTTCAATCCGAATATAATTGGCGGTTGGGAAGCGAAAAGCGGCAAAGCTACGAGGGCTAATCGCGCTTTTTAGTAATCTTGCTACTATTTGGCATAACAATTCGAGTCTGAATGACGGAGGAGGAAGGTAGTTTTTAATTCTCCTGCATTATTTCGCTACAATTGGAGATATTTAGTCACTCGTCGACGAATATTGCGATGGGTGTCTAGTTAAAGTGTTTTTAATCACTCGTCGACGAATTTTGTGATGGGTGTCTTGTTAAAGCGTTTGACTGTCTGGGGTTTGACTCTATCACTTCGCTTCATCGACTTTCTGTTCAATTGTCGGGGCGAACGCTTTGGCAATAACCACTAGTGCCGCTTCATATTCGCGAGCCTGGGCTTCAATAGCCTGAACATGTTTTTGGTCGATTTCAGGGAGCGTACCTTCGATGGCCCTGAGTTCCTGTTCTTTCTCTCGAATAATTTTTTCGAATTGACGGGTGGCTGTCTCCAATTTATGCTGTAATCCTTCCAGTTCCCGGTAGCTCATTTCTTCAAGTTCAATTTTTATCGTCGCTGTTTCCATCTTACGAGCTTGTTGTTCGATCTCCTTGGCTTTCACTTCTATCTGCTTTGCAATTTGTTCTATTCCATCGGTTTGGGCCGTTAGTTGTTGTTCAGATTCTTTCAGTTTTTTCTCAATGCCAATAAGTTGTTGTTGCTGTTCCTTGTTAAGTTGTTCCCAGGTAAATGTCGTGCCATTAACATGAAAAACGGTGCCTTGATGACTTCCTTTGTTGCTTGAATTGACGACATGTATGTGATTACTTTCCTTGGTTTTCGACCGTACATTCGCGTGTTTCTGGTTCTGCACTTGGTTCTGAACTTGCTCTTGATTTTGAGTAGACACTTCATTGGCATCGACGTATGTCGAAACAAAGAAGGGAAGGCAACTGGCAGTCAGAATAACAACACCAGTGTTGAGAGTTTTGATAATTTGCATTTTGTTTTCCTAGCGGTTTGGCGATACTTTAATAGTCGCGACCATAAGGGAAAAAGTTTGAAAGTTTTTGAAATAGAGGAAACATCGATGTTTGCCAAACGCAAACTAAGTCGCCAGCGGCGCTTGATACAGCAGAAATTCTGGCTGCGCCTAATGGTTGGCATGTTGTTGATGAACTTAGTTTTAGGTTGTCAGTCATTAGCAGAAAATGAAGCGAGCCCAGCCCAATCCAATCAGTCTCAAGTGTATCAGGAGCAAGTAGAAACTGTGCAGGTTAGCACGGACGTTGTTGTACACATGTATTTTGGCCTGACCGAGAAAAATGGCTCAGCGATCTCTGAAAAACGCTGGCTCGAATTTGAAAAAAACACACTGGCGCAGCGCTTGATAGGCTTCACGGTATTCGATAGTAAAGGCTATTATCAAGGGCAGCAAGAACGTAGTAAAGTCGTTGTTTTCGTTACCACAAAAGATAAGCTGGAAACGGTGACAAATGTCTGTGATATCTATCGAGTCGAGTTTAATCAACAATCGGTTATGGTTACGGTTTCTGCATTGCAACATTGGTTATTTGTGGAGGGCGACTAGGCAGGTTTAAATTGCTTTATCGCCTCGACATAATGCCACCCCAGTGGGTTAAGTATATTGCAGACTTGCTTTTCATTTAAATCATACTGACAACAAACGTGAAGTAAGCCGACGTTGTCATTACGCATCTTCATATTAAGCGTGCTGAGCAAAATATAAGGATCCATGTTTTGATGAAGGGGCATGCTTTTGTTCTCCTGTGTGCATTTTTGCATTCCAGATTTTTTCATGAATGTGGTAGGCAAAGGTGTTTACGAGAGGTTCGACAATCGCGACTAAACTGCCAAGCAATAGGTCGCCCGTAAGCAAGTAGGTCACCAGGAATGCTACAGAAAAGTGGGTGATGGCAAAGCTAAATGTCTTGTTCATGTTCGAGGTCTCAAGGGGAATTCAATACCGATATTTTCTAATAGTTCGCGCCACAACGACATTAAATTTTGCCGAACATAACGTTCTAATATAGTGAATTACTTTTGTCTTTTTCCCTTCCTTCTGCCACCTTTCATCTTTCTGCTTTTACCTTTCACCGTTTTCATGTTGTCGGAATTATTTACGTCTGCAATCGACGTTGCATCAAGCTTCTTTGAAAATCCAACCCAACTTATTGTTTCAAAACATAAATATAATTTACCTATATTTTGGCGTAATTAATGCATTGCTATGATGCCGACTTTTTCGAGATAAGAATTTCCAGGTAGTAGTGTTTGTACGAAAAGGTGGGTTCCCCAGACAGTAATTAATTTTGGGGATGTGTTAAATGTAAAACGGTGTTAGATGTAAATGGTTGTAGAATACTAATAAAAATCTCCACTTATGTCTTTCGATCACTTTTTAACGATTCGAGGGGCAACCTATGAAATTTCTAAAATATATGTCACTAGCCGGTGCAATGGCTTTAAGTACTCAGGCACATTCTGCTGTCGTTGAGGGTCAAACGGATTTTATCGTTAACGATGACTCTTCCATAACCATGATATTTGATCTTGTCACGTCTGATATTGAAGGCGAGGGCGATGGCTTGCTTTTTAGCATCGACTTCTTTGAAGTTTTGGTCACGGGCAGTGATATTGTCATTCAAGATGAACCATCCGATGGGGGCTTAGGTATTGAGCCAGATCCTGATGGCGACAATATAGCAGGTGGTGAATCAATGACCTTTGCTTTTAATGATCCTATTACGCTGATCAGTATAGCTTTTAATGGTTTGCAGTCAGGCGATGGCCATGAAGAAATGGCTGATGGCATGGTTTCTGTGAATGGTAACAGTCTAGATGCTGCCGCTTATTCATTGACTGGGCAAGGCACATTACCAGACAGCGGTCTGATTTCCAGCTTTGATGTGGTCGCAGATGCAGATTTTACCGGTTATGTGGAATCCATCACGTTTTTCATTGGCGAGCCGCCACTTGGCGTACCTGAGCCAGGTACGCTATTGCTGTTAGCTTCTGGCTTATTTGGCTGTCGTTTCTTAAAACGTCGCAGCTAAGCAATAAACCTTAAGTTGGATACAACTTATAATTTGTGTTGTCATTCAATTTTAAGTAAACAATCGATAAAAGAGTGAGCCTAAAGTCTCACTCTTTTTTATTGTCTGGCGTATCGTCATCATTGTCTTTATTGTCTTTATTGTCTTTATTGTCTTTATTGTTCTTGAACTTCTCAGCTAAATCCTCAGCCAAGCCTGTATTCAAATCAGTTTCACATCTGGCATCTTCTGTATTCTTCACATTTTCAGAATTCATTTCTTGCTCAACATCCATTTCTAGTTTTTCATCCAGCAATTGCTCATGGGCAACTTCTTCGTCAATACGAGGGTCAAACGATGCAGCAAGAGGCGATGAGCTAAGATCGGATGTGGTGACGACATATTCACTATTTTCGGGGGTTTCAGTTCGCAGACGAGTATTCATAAATATCAATAAAATCAATAGAACTGTGGAAATACTCGCCATGATCCCATACAGCAATACATAGCCAAAAATGTCCATCGCCTTGGCGATTAAAGGTGTACCAAAGCCGGCACCAACCCCAAACGTCATTAAGAGCGCGGAAGACACTCCAACCCTGTCTCCCTGCTCAACACGAGAATTTGCGAGTGCCGATGCAAGCGGATAAAGAGAAAATGCAAACAAGCCAAACAATGAACTTAGCAAAATCATATGGGTAAAGGTAAAGGGGACAATGAAAATTCCGATGCAGATAAACGTCAGACACAACACATTGATGCGTATTAACACACTTCGCGAAAATTTATCAGATAATATTCCCATTGGCCATTGTGCAATAAGCCCTGCGAGAACGGTGCAACTCATGACCAAAGCAATCTGCTGAGCATTAAATCCAGTGTCTTTCATCAATACCGGAGATAGGCCGTAAAAACTGGCGATAATCATGCTAGAAAAAAGAATGGTGGTCAGCGCCTGTGGTGTTTTTCGCCAATACGAAAGGACACTAAAATGGGTTTCTTTTAACGGCGATGGGTGGATCCGCCTTGTGGTGGCGATGGGGATAATGCAAAGGGATATGCAAATAATAACCATTAACAATGGCTCAGTTCCGAGGTCACTAAACCAGGAAATTGTATACTGCCCAATGACCATGCCTAAATAAGCGGTAATCATATAAAAGGCGAATAATCGTCCTCGTTGTTCTGGTTCTGCTTGTTCATTTAACCAGCTTTCTAAAATCATAAAGTTGCACATCATGCCGATGCCAAAGATAAAGCGAATGGCCAGCCATACCAAAATGTGATCATTTAACGCGTGGACGGCACAACAGGCAATTATCATTCCGGTACTTGCAGCGTA
This sequence comes from Thalassotalea litorea, assembly GCF_005843925.1. Lineage (GTDB taxonomy): Bacteria > Pseudomonadota > Gammaproteobacteria > Enterobacterales > Alteromonadaceae > Thalassotalea_A > Thalassotalea_A litorea_A. Next base: position 7,712 of record NZ_VCBC01000021.1, on the reverse strand, counting down.
GGCTCGTATATGTCCCACCTGTTTGATTAACAGATACCCCATTTTAGAGCCAGTCAGCAAGCCAGCATAATAGCTACTCATCAACAAGCCAATCCAAAATGCATTAACATTACTTTTGGTTAAGTACAGAGCGAGATATGTGGTCAATAAGCCAGTGCCGATGGCTAATAACAGATTACTGAAATACAGGGCAGGGAAAGACTTCATGGCTGTTTTTGATGGGATAAAAACCAGTACTTAAGATTAAGCTTAGCGCAAACTTTAATGAAGAAAATACAAACCAGAAAATACAATCAAGAAACTCGTTCAGAAACAAAAAAGTTGGCCATTTCTTTTTCGAAACAGCCAACTTGCATTGGTTTTGGGGTTACGCCGCTCGCAGCAGGTAGTCAAAGGCGGATAATGAGGCTTTAGAACCTTCGCCCATTGCAATCACTATTTGCTTATAGGGAACTGTAGTGACATCGCCACAGGCAAAGACCCCAGGCTCTGACGTTTGCCCTTTTTCATCAATAATGATCTCACCAAAGTTGTTGCGCTCAACCAGATTGCTGACAAATTCCGAATTAGGCACTAAACCAATTTGCACAAAAATACCGTCCAAATCGACATCCATTATTTCTTCGGTATTCCGATCTTGATAACGTAGCCCGGTGACCTTAGTGCCATCACTCAGCACTTTTTCCGTTTTCGCACTCTTTATTATCTTAATGTTGGCACTTTGTTCGGCTTTTTCGACTAATACTTTATCCGCTTTAAGTTCTGGCAAAAATTCGAATAAGGTGACGCTTTTTACCATACCAGCCAAATCCAAAGCCGCTTCGACACCTGAATTACCACCGCCAATTACCGCGACATCTTTGCCTTTAAAAAACGGACCATCACAGTGTGGACAGTAGGCGACGCCCTGACCAATATTTTCTTTTTCACCTTCGACACCGAGTTCTCGCCATTTTGCTCCGGTGGCAATGATCAGGGTTTTCGTCGTTAACACTTCTCCACTGGACAGGGTTAGTGTTTTGACGTCACCTTTTTCGATTTTGTCGACGCGAATATGCTCTTTGAGATTGATCGTATAATCATTCATATGCGCAATAAGGTTGTTGGTCAGTTCGCTACCGGTAGTTTTTGAAACGGAAATCAGGTTTTCAATCCCCACAGTATCTTTTACCTGACCACCAATGCGGTCGGCAATCAATGTTACCTTCAGGCCTTTACGGGCACTGTAAATCGCTGCTGAAACGCCTGCGGGTCCGCCGCCAATAACAGTTACGTCCTGCGTGGGGCTCTGTTCGATCGAAGCAGACGCTTTAAAGTTTTCACCCAGGTGTGTTTGCAATTTTTCAATAAGGATTGCGGTATCAACCTTGCCGTTTGCAAACGGTTCACCGTTTAGATAAACACTTGGGACGCCCTGAATATTGCGCGACTCTATAATGTCTGGATATAAACCACCGTCGATCATTTCACTACTGATCTGTGGGTTTAACATCGCAAACTGATTTAATGCCTGTACGACATCCGGGCAATTGTGGCATGACAGACTGACAAATACTTCAAAGTGCAGAGGTTCTGCAACGGATTTGATCAGGCTTTGCAGGCTGCTATCGAGCTTTAATGCAGTCCCTGAAGATTGCAGAATCGCTAAGATCAGAGAATTGAATTCGTGTCCCGCTGGGATCCCAGAAAAAACGACGCCATTGAGCTCATCATTCACTTGTATTGCGAAACTTAGTGGACTGTTTAATCCGAGATCAAAGTGACTGATTTGCCAGTTCAGATTTTCGCTGACTGAACAGAGTTTCTCCAGAAACTCCTCCAACTCCTGACGTTTTGGATGTTCACCCGGTTGCATAACCAGGGTGACGTTATTTGTCATGGTTTTCGTGTAAGCCTTTAGAGCATTTAGAATATCGTTATTAAGCATAGGTTTTACATTCCGGGTAAAGTAAGAAAGTAAGCGAGCCGAATAGCCCGCTTGATTAGACGGTTTGTCGGGAATTAAATTTTGCCAACTAAATCCAGACTTGGGGTTAAGGTCTCTTCCCCTTGCTCCCACGCCGCCGGGCATACTTCGCCATCATTTTCACGTACATATTGTGCCGCTTTCACTTTACGAACCATGTCTTTGGCACTGCGTCCGATACCACCGTTGTGAATTTCTGCCACCTGAATAATGCCGTCAGGGTCAGCCAGAAAGGTACCGCGCATTGCCATGTGATCTTCTTCGATCATCACATCAAAGCCACGAGTGATGTGACCGGTTTGGTCGCCAAGCATCGGAAATCTGATTTTACCAATCGCTTCGCTGGTGTCATGCCAGGCTTTGTGAGAGAAGTGAGTGTCAGTGGATACCGCATAAACTTCAACACCAAGCTGTTGTAACTCATCATAGTGATTTGCCATATCTTCTAACTCGGTTGGGCATACAAACGTGAAGTCCGCCGGATAGAATAAAAAGATCGACCACTTGCCTTTCACATCATCACTGCTAATGGTTTTGAACTCGCCATTATGAAACGCTTCCGCTTTAAATTCTGGGATAGATTGATTGATTTTAGCCATTGTTGTTTTCCTCTTTTGTCGTGCTTGAAATTACGGTTAACTGTTCGGGATGCCCCGACTCGATGAACACAGATTAGTGATTTTCGCTTGATTAATAAAATTAATTAAATAGAATTTAATAATCAGTTTTATAGAACTATGAGTTTATATGATCTCGTTAAAACAAATTAAATATGCACTGGCGGTGGAAAAGTTCTTACATTTTAAGAATGCTGCGGATCACTGTGCGGTCTCACAATCGGCATTAAGCACCGCAATAAATGAGCTGGAGAAGCAACTCGGGGTAAGCATTTTTGAACGGGATAACAAAAAAGTGCTGGTTACAGAGTTAGGGAAGGGAATTTTACAGCAGGCAAGAAAAATAAAGCTGGATGTCGATGAATTGTATTTGCTGTCAAAAATGCATAAACAGCCGTTGTCCGCACCAATGAGTATTGGCGTGATACCGACGATCGCCCCGTATTTATTACCCAAGGTTTTACCCGGTGTACGCCAACAGTATCCTCAATCGCAATTGCGAATTGTCGAAGACAAGTCCAATGTTCTGGTTGATATGGTGCGCCGCGGCGAACTTGATACGGCAATTTTAGCCTTACCTTATCCCCATGATGGGTTAATCGCCTTTGAATTTTGGCAAGAAGATTTCTACTGGATCACCAACAAAGAAGATAAATTGGCGCAGCGACAGGAAATTCGTTCCGATGAAATGGAATTATCCCACTTGTTGTTGCTAAAGGACGGGCATTGTTTAAAAGAGCATGCGTTGGCGGCTTGTCACTTGCCCGTGAGTTCCAATAATCGGGGACTTAGTGCTACAAGTTTAACGACATTGGTGCAAATGGTGGCGGGTCAGCTTGGTACGACAATCGTCCCAGAAATGGCATTAGACGCACTTGTGACAAATAGCAGCGAGCTTAAAGCCGTGCATCTTAATGAACCTGGGCCTCACCGGACACTGGCATTTTTGATTCGGCCAAATTATGTTGGCACCGCCAATATCGAGTGTTTGATCGAGTGTTTTAAACAACAGCTGGCCGATTAACGAGCTATGAGGGTACATTCTCAATCGCACTGTCGTCATCCAAGTACCTCACCACCGTCATCCTAACTCCCACCGTCATCCTAACTCCCACCGTCATCCTAACTCCCACCGTCATCCTAACTCCCACCGTCATCCTCACGAAAGTGGGGATCTGCTTTTGCGTTAGATTCCCAGTAGTGTCTGGGAATGACGAGAAGGCTGCGCGGGTGGATAAAACCCTAGCCCTGGCGGGTTTTTGGGTGGAGGACTTCGCCGGTTAAAAGCCTAGCAGGCACTGCCCCAGCCGTCATCCTAACTCCCTCCGTCATCCTCACGAAAGTGGGGATCTGCTTTTGCGTTAGATTCCCAGTAGTGTCTGGGAATGACGAGAAGGCTGCGCGGGTGGATAAAACCCTAGTCCCTGCAGGTTTTTGGGTGGAGGACTTCGTCGGGTGGATAAAACCTTAGTCCCTGCAGGTTTTTGGGTGGACGACTTCGTCGGTTAAAAGCCAAACGGGCACTGCCCCTGCCGTCACCCTAACTCCCACCGTCATCCTCACGAAAGTGGGGATCTGCTTTTGCATTAAATTCCCAGTAGTGTCTGGGAATGACGGCAAGGGTAGTCACCCTAAGAGAACTTCAGTTCAATTTGTCACCAGACGCAGTGTTGTTTGCTGCGGCCGTCACCCTAACACAGTGTTTTTAGCTGTGTTTGTCACCTTTAGAGCTTTAGCTGGCACTTTGTTCCGTCATTCTCACGAAAGTGGGGATCTGCGTTTGCGTTAGATTTGACTCCGCGTCTTATGTCAGAGTCTTTTACAAATTGACACTTCATTGTAATAAGTTATTTATCAGTAATTTGTAACGTATTGATAATTAGATTTAAATAAAAAAGTTATTAAAGTGGTGCAGTTCCTGCATTGGATAGTGGCTTGCAGAGCAAGCGCGGTACGATTGTTCAGGTTAATAACACCAATAAATACCTCCTTGAATTTTTGTCATTAATTAATGTTCAGTAAGGAGAGTTCATGAAACTTCTCAAAAAACTAATTTTTGCAACCTGCTTGACCTTTTTGTCAGCCCAAAGTTTTGGTGCTGTGATCCCCGGACAAACCGATTATATCGAAAATGAAGATGGTTCTTTAACCTTCATTTTTGATTTAGTCTCGTCGGATATTGTTGGTGAAGGCATGGGCTTGTCCTTTAGCTATTTTGGTCTTGAACTCATTGTGACAAGCCAGGAAATAGTCATTCAGGATTTCCCCGCGAATGGTGGCCTCGGTGTCGACAGTGCGGCTGATGGCGACAATTTAGCCTACGGCGATGTACTGATCCTCTCTTTCAACGAAGCAGTAACCATAACGGGCATTAGCTTCAATGGTTTGATGGGCCTAGATGGTCATCAGGAAATGGCCGACGGACTCGTACTCGTAGCGGGTGGTATTTTGGATACAGCCTTATATTACGAAGTGGGTTCCGCGTTAGATGTGCCTTTATCCGGTAGCGCATTCACTATCGCAGGTGCCACCGACCAATTTACGGGATACTTAGAGTCACTAACGTTCTTTATTGGTGAACCACCGCAAGGGATCCCTGAACCTGGCACCATGCTGTTATTTGCGGCGGCTCTGTTGGGAATTGGCGGGATGAAATATCGTCGCTCTCAATAGTTCCGGGTCTGGTGGTGGGGCTAGTCGTGGGCCTTAATTAAGCGGGCCTATTTTTCAAAACCCAAAAGATAACGGCGCTGGTCGACGTTTGAAAGTAAATAGCTTTAGGCTGTTATTTGTTAAGTTCTTAACCATTAACAGGCTTGGTAAAAATAGCTAAATAGCTAAATAGCTAAGAAAAAAAGGGCGATGATTGTTGGTTTCAACACATCGCCTTTTTTGTTGTTCTATCGATTAAACTTTTCTAAAGTAGTTTAAATCCGTTACTTAATGCGTATCTACGATTTTATCATTTAGGGATTGATTGGCGCTTTTTCGCTGTAAATACCAATACATAGGGAAACCTGCCAACAGCAAGATAACCCCAAATATTACTGTCTTCATCCCAATGCTGTATATGATCCAGGCCGAAAACAATGCGGCAAAACTGGTAATGGTCGTGTTCACTTTTGAATGGCGAATACTATCTTTACCGGACATTTTTATGTGGGCAAGGGAAGATACCAAATAAGGCAATACCGAGGTTAAGGTCGACAGCAAGATCACTATTGTAAATTGATCGATCAGGCTTTCGTTATAGTTCATCAGCACTAACAGGCTGACCAGTATCGTTGAGATTATGATTCCGTTTGCAGGTGTCTGAAATCTCGACAGTTTGCCAAAGGTGGATAAAAACATATTTTCTTTGGCTGCGGCCAAAGGAATTTGAGCAACCGCAAGGGTCCAGCCATTCAATGCACCAAAACATGAAATAACCGCACAGGCAGCAATCAGGTAATAACCGGTATCGCCCCATAAAAACGCCGCGGTTTCTGCGTAGGGCGCATTTGATTGCTGTAGTGTTTCGGGAGGAATAATTCCCATCACTGCGATAAATCCAAAAATGTAAACTACGGCACTGACTAACGTACCGAGCATTGCCGCACGTGCTACATTCTTTTCCGGATCTTTAATTTCACCAGCAATGTTGTTGGCCGCTTCCATGCCGACAAATGCCCACATTGTTAAGGCTGCTGTTGCGGTTAATGCTGAGAAATCCGATTGTTCACTTAAATTAAGTGGCTGGAAATGCTCAGGGTTGATGTAAAAAAGGCCAATAAAAGCGATGGCAACTAAGGGAAGAAGTTTTAATAAGGTGGTCAATAACTGCACTTGGCCCGCAAGCTTGACGCCGCGGATATTGATAAGTGCGAGGCCCCAGATACAGCCCAACGTCGTTAGCATAGATAGGGTGTTAGAGTCTTTTAACGCCGGGAAAAATACCGTTAGATAACTGACTAACGCGATGGCAATGGCAGCGTTGGCCGACACCACACAAAGCCAGTAGCCCCAGGCGGTGAAAAAACCGGTTAATGGACCGAATGCTTGCCGACAGTATAGGTATTGTCCCCCAGAGCCACGAATATATTGGGACAATTTGGCAAAAACGTACGCTAGGGATAATGAGCCTAGGGCAGTAAACAGCCAGCCGCCAAGGCTGATGCTACCGAAGTGCGCCAGAGACGCGGGTAACAAGAATATGCCACTGCCTATCATGCTGCCAGTAACTACCGAGGTGGCAGTCCAGAATCCTAATTTTTGAGAGTGATTAGTGTTGCTTTGTTGTGACATGCATCAGGCTTTATTGGTAGTTTGTGCGAAACAGCCTACGTGGATGGAGGAATGTTGTAAAGGAAGGAATGTTTTAAACACAGGAATAGCAACAGGCCGTGTTAACCGCGCGGAGTATAAAAGCGAAGTGGAATCTTTAGCAATTAATTATTATCGGCTTGGAAAAACTGATAAGTTCATTTGCAATTGAGCTTGCCGCATTTTCTACAAACGCAATGTCACTGTCAGAGAATGGTTTTTCTCGAACTTGCATGCAGCTAAAATTTACCGTCCCCCAGACGTTGTTGTCGACAATAATCGGTGAAGATATATATGCCTCTAGCGCAAGGCTGTCATATAGGGGGTGAAGTTGAAGCCCAGGAATATCATCTATTTGGGTGAGTGCGATGGTTTTTTGTTGTTCGTAAACGTCGCGACAATGGGTATCTTTCAAGGGGAAATCTTCTCCCGCGACAAAAACACCGGTTAGAGAAGAAATCGCGACAATTTTATAGCGATCATCGTGAATATGACTGACGATACCCATACTCATCGCCAGTCGTTGGCGTCCTTCTTTTAATATGTCGTTACAAAGAGATTTGAAATCCTGAGGATACATACCGAAAATCACCGATTATTGATCAGAAGTGCTGAGCTTGACTTAAGGATAGACGGCATTTTGGATATCAGTAAAAAAACAGGATTTCCACCACGAGCGCTTCCCTTAGCTTTCAACGCGTTTGCACTCGATATGCACTCAATTAGCAATCAAATTGCATTGCAGGTGATAAAATAATACCAATCCCATTAAATTATTGCTCACTCAGTGAGAATTTAAAGGCTTTTAGACAAGGCTTTGATTGCAG
>NZ_VCBC01000020.1 GCF_005843925.1 Thalassotalea litorea | reverse complement strand
TGTACTCGAAGTGACGATTTCCGTCACGTACTCGGAGTATCGCTTGCGATGCGTACTGCTCTTATTGGCACTTCAGAGACATTCGGTTCTAGCTAAGATTCCCTGTAGTGTCTGGGAATGACGCGAGGTTAGGTTGCATGAATCGACAGCCAGTTCCAGACGCTGTCGATATACCTATATCCATATAGGCAACTCGAAACAGCGTGTACTCGAAGTGATGTTTTTTATCACGTTCTCGCAGTATCGCTTGCCGATACCTACTCAGGGAATTGCCCCCCCCAACGCCTGCTCCGTAAACAATCCCCGCCAGAAAAATCTGGTAGGAGGTTTGACCGTTCTAATTTATAGCATTTTTCTCTTAACAATTTCCTCAGGTTAAGCGTAATATAGACAGCTCTGTAAAGTGCATCTGAAAAATTACAATAAGGCTTTCATTCATGTCTGATCTCCGCCAACAAGCTCTCGATTACCACGCCAATCCTCAGCCTGGGAAAATCGCCATGACGGTCACAAAACCGTCGCAAACCAGTCAGGACCTGGCCTTGGCATATAGCCCGGGTGTTGCCGAACCAGTCCGCGAAATTGCCAACGATGCGGAAGCCGTTTTTCAATACACCAACAAAGGAAATACGGTTGCGGTCATTTCCAATGGCACAGCGATCCTCGGGCTAGGAAATTTGGGGGCAATGGCATCAAAACCTGTTATGGAAGGTAAGTCGCTGTTATTTAAGCGGTTTGCTAATATCGATAGTTTTGATATTCAAGTCAATAACGAAGATCCGAATGCCTTTATTGAAACCGTTGCCAATATTGCCGATAGCTTTGGTGGAATAAACCTTGAAGATATCAAAGCGCCGGAATGTTTTGAAATTGAAAAAGCGTTAATCGAACGTTGCCAGGTGCCGGTCTTTCATGATGATCAGCACGGCACCGCCATCGTAACGGCAGCTGCAATGCTAAATGCGTTGGAAATTCAGGGCAAAGATTTAAACCATGCAAAAATTGTTTGCTTAGGTGCGGGTGCTGCGGCCATCGCATGTATGCAATTATTAGTCACCTGTGGCGCCCAACGGGAAAATATATACATGTTGGATCGCAAAGGGGTGATTCATACCTGCCGTGACGATTTAAATGAGTATAAACGCTTATTTGCGAACAATACCGATAAGCGTACGCTGCAGGATGTGTTATTTGAAGCGGATGTCTTTGTTGGCGTTTCTGGACCTAATTTATTATCGGCAGATGACCTTTCATTGATGGCGAAAAATCCCGTGGTCTTTGCGTGCTCAAACCCTGATCCTGAAATTTCTCCGGAAGTTGCATTGCAAACCCGCGATGATGTAATCGTTGCCACAGGTCGCTCGGATTATCCGAACCAGGTCAATAACGTTTTATGTTTTCCGTTTATTTTTAGAGGCGCTCTTGATGTTCGCGCGAAAGAAATTAATGACGCCATGAAAGTTGCAGCAGTACATGCGATTCGGGAAATTACTAAGCAGCCGGTTCCTGAAGATGTGTTAGCAGCCTGTGGTGAAGTGGATTTGGTTTTTGGTAAAAACTACATTATTCCCAAACCGATGGACTCGCGTTTGTTAACCGAAGTTGCAAGAGCGGTAGCACAAGCGGCAATTGATTCCGGAGTGGCGCAAATACCAATGCCAGCAAATTCCATTTATTAATCGAAACCAAACCGAAAAGTTTCAACAAAAAAGGCCCTATATCAATATAAGGGCCTTTTTCTTATTTGGATGCCATGTTGTCGATGAGCCTTTTGTATTAAGGTTCATGGAAAATGCATCAGTCTTGATTTTTTTTACTTTCTTCTGCGGCTTGAGAAATCGTTTCCGAAATCGTCTTATCATTGTCCTTTGACAGTTCCTCGTCACCAGGCAATGGCTGGCCTGTAAACGCATGCAAAAAAGCTTCGCAAAGAAGTTCGCTGTTAGTGGCATGACGTAGGTTATTTACCTGGCGGCGAGTGCGTTCATCGGTTAATACCTTGAGTACCCGAAGCGGAATTGACACCGTAATTTTTTTTACTTGCTCACTTTTCTTACCATGTTCTGCGTATGGGTTGATGTACTCCCCGTTCCATTCCGCCATGTTATTTCCTCACCACCATAATTATGCTACTGAAATTGTACCCGTTATCCCCTTTGAGTCAACCGATAACATCTAAAAGCAAAGATGTATAGACGTCTAAAAGTTCTTGACCCATCAAAATAATACGTATAGATTTATAGACGTCTAAACATCTATATCTAATTGGAACCATCATGAGTCAGGACAAAGCCGCCACAATCGCCGTCCGCGCCGGCATCAATACCGACCAGCACCATAGTGCAGTCGTGCCTCCAATCCACCTTTCCAGTACTTATCGTCTTGAGGGTTATAACCAAAAAGGTGATTACGATTACTCCCGTTCCGGCAACCCAACTCGAAGTTCTTTAGGTACGGCGATAGCGGATCTAGAAGGGGGCTGCACCGGAATTATCACCAGTACGGGTATGGCAGCGATCCACTTAATTTGCCAATTATTAAACAAAGACGATTTATTAGTCATTCCTCATGATTGCTACGGCGGCAGTTATCGTTTGTTTACCCACTTGCAACAGCGCGGCCTTTTTAAACTTGCGGTGGTTGATCAAACTGACATTGCTCAGGTTGAAGCCGTCATGCAGAAAAATCCACGCCTGACTCTGATTGAAACCCCAAGCAATCCATTATTACGTATTGTTGATATTACTAAAATCTGTGAGCTAGCCAAAAAAGCCGGTTCATTAGTCGCCGTCGACAATACGTTTCTAACCCCGATACTACAGAAACCATTGGCCTTAGGTGCCGACATTGTCATTCATTCAACCACCAAGTTTATCAATGGCCATAGTGATGTTGTCGCAGGCGCTGTTGTAACCAAAGAGCTGCAGCTTGGCGAAGAGTTGGCCTGGTGGGCTAATTGTATTGGTATTACCGGCAGTCCGTTTGATAGTTTTCTAACCCTGCGTGGTTTAAAAACCTTACCGGTGCGTTTAAAACAACATCAGGAAAATGCCCAGTCGATTGTTGCAGCTGTGGCATCACATAAAGCCGTTGCAAATGTTTACTATCCTGGTCTGAAAGAACATCCGGGGCATCAGTTGGCCGCGCAACAGCAAGCAGGCTTCGGTAGCATGCTAAGCATTGAACTTAATGGTGGTTTAGACGCGGTTAAAAGCTTGTTTGAGCATTTATCCTTGTTTACTCTGGCCCAGTCTCTGGGTGGTGTTGAAAGCCTGATTTCGCACCCTTCGACGATGACTCATGCGGGGATGGATCTTGAGGCTCAGTTAGTTGCCGGCATAAAACCGGGTTTGGTTCGCCTGTCGGTTGGCATTGAAGATGTCGACGATTTGCTTAAAGATTTAACCTCTGCTCTGGACAACTGTCTGGCTATCACGGAGTCATAATTACATGTCACATACATCTGTTGTTGGCGATAGCGCCAAGGCTGTCGTCGATACTGGTTTATTGTCTAATCGAATCCTAGGCAGTGCTACTACACGCAAAACCGTCCATAAGTTTGGTGGCTCAAGTTTGGGCACGGTGCAATCGTTAGAAACCGTATTATCGATTATTGATCAAAGAGTGAATGATGATGATTTAATCGTGGTATCGGCAAATGGTAAAACAACCGATAAGCTCGTTGAAATTATCGGATTGGTCACCCAGTGTCAGGATACGGAAGATGAAGCATTTACTCACCTATTGTTATTAATTCAGGCAGAGCATAAAGCGCTGATCCAACAATTACTTGACGGCGATATTGAATGTCAGCAATCGTTAGTTGAATCGCTCAATGCAGATATCCGTCAAATTCAACAGTGGTATTTACAGCAGTCTTTGCTCGAAAACCGCAATGATTTACTGGCATTTGGCGAACTCTGGTCGAGTCGATTACTGACTGCGGTACTCAATCAACGTGGTCGACGAACCGTCGCGATAGATACCCGAGAATGTTTTGTCTTGAGTTGCCCAGTTAAAACCACGTTAAACCGACAACGTTCGGCTGATCTGCTGCTGGGCATCCTCGAGTCGAAAAGATTACACGTATTGACCGGGTTTATTGCCGTTGATGAACAGGGGGTTACCCAAACTCTTGGCCGCAATGGCAGTGATTACAGTGCAACATTGGCCGCGGAGCTAATCGATGCCAATGATGTTTGTCTATGGACCGATGTTGACGGTATCTATAGTGCCGACCCTCGTATTGTACCCAGCGCCAAAAAACTGCAGCGCATCGAAGCATCGGTTGCACGTGAACTCGGGCGTCTAGGAAATCCTGTTCTGCACGCCAAGACATTATCGCCCCTTAAAGAAAAAAATATTCATCTCCATATCAATAATACTTTTTACCCACAGCAAGTGGGCTCGGAAGTCGGGCAGTTTGGTGAAATCGCCAGACAAGAAGTGTCTATTACTCACAGCAATCAATTAATTGGCTTTCAATCTAAGCGTTTTAATGGCAAGTTGCTGGAGCAGTTGCAACAGACATTTTCATTTATTGATGTGGACGAAACATTGCAGCAAGTGATTATATCGGCGGAGCAAGCGTATGAGTTGCGCTATCACTTGCAGGAATTATGTGTGGATTTTCAAACCCACTCTATGTCGTTGTTGGCGGCGGTAGGTTTTGCGATTCGCGATAGCCAATGGCATAGAGAATTTGTCGCAAACATCGAAAATTCGCCGTATCCCACACAAAAAATATCGGTCAATGAACATTCTTTGGTGGCGTTTTCAAAATCAGACTGTCAGATTGAATGGGTGAACAAGCTGCATAATCGATTTACCCGGAAGCATCGCAATATTGGTGTTATTGTTGCCGGCACCGGTAATATTGGCGAAACGTTTCTCGCCAATTTTTTAAGTCAGCAACAATCTCGACAAGAGCTGAGCCAGGTGCATTTAATTGGAGTTGTTAACTCAACCCAAGCCTGGTTTGATGTTGATGGATTGCCTGCGGATAAGGTTGTTGCTGAATTTTCACAACACGCCAAACCCTGTGATATCAACGGATTGGTCGATTGGTTACAGCGTCACCCTTTTGATGAAGTGATCCTTGTAGATATTACACCCAGTGAAACTTTTGCCCAGAGCTATCAACAATTTTTTGCGGCCGGGGTACATCTGATTTCCGCCAATAAATGTGCAAATACTTTTGCGCAACATGCGTTACAGGACCTGCAAAACCGTGCGAATAAACTCGATTGTCAGTGGCTCAGTAATACTACGGTAGGTGCCGCATTACCGGTCAACTATGCCCTTAAAGATTTGTGCGATAGCGGTCATCAAATCGAGGAAATTAGTGGCATTTTTTCCGGTACATTGTCCTGGTTATTCAGTAATTTTGATGGTGCTAAGTCATTCTCGCAATTAATCAAAGACGCGTTGGCACTTGGTTTAACCGAGCCAGATCCAAGAGATGATTTGTCTGGCCTTGATGTACAACGAAAATTACTGATCCTTGCCAGACTCGCTGGATTTGAATTAAATCTGGAAGACATCACTTGCCATTCATTAGTGCCGGAGTCTCTGGTTGGATTAAGCAAGCAGGACTTCCTGGATCAGAGTCATTTGCTCGACACAGATTTCAACAATCAATTATTGGCTGCTCAACAAAACGATGCCTGTTTACGGTATGTTGCCAAGCTTGCTTATGTTGATGGAAACTTAACCGCTCGGGTTGGTATTGAAGCGCTTGATAATAAACATGCGTTTGCCAGTTTAAATCCGTGCGATAATATCTTTTTGATTAAAACCAATTGGTACCAGGAAAACCCTTTGATTATCCAGGGACCAGGCGCAGGACGAGAAGTGACTGCCGCCGGTCTGCATTCGGACCTAGTTCATCTGTGCAGGCAACTTAACAGCAAACATCAGGACGTCGACATTAAGGGCATTAACTCATGAATTATCGTTCCGCAAGACAACTGGATTCACTAAATCGTACGGTGAGCGAACTCACTGGTGAACTTCAGGTATCGTTTGAATTTTTCCCGCCGAATTCTCCGGAGATGGAGACCACCCTGTGGAATTCTATTGAGCGATTGGCACCATTAAAGCCCAATTTTGTGTCTGTTACCTATGGAGCCGGAAGCGGGACGCGCGATCGCACCCATGATGTCATCAAGCGAATTCAAAAAGATACCGGGTTAATCGCAGCGCCTCATCTCACCTGTATCGATGCCAACCGGGAAGAGCTGGTTCAGATTGCCAAAGATTACTGGCAATCGGGTGTTCGTAATATTGTAGCGTTACGAGGCGATCTGCCTGATTCCGATAAAAAACCGGAAATGTATGCGTCTGACCTAGTGTCTTTGTTAAAAGATGTGGAAGATTTTGATATTTCCGTGGCAGCGTATCCAGAGACACACCCGGAGGCGCCTAATGCACAATTTGATTTGCTGAACTTAAAACGTAAAGTCGAAGCCGGTGCGAATCGCGCCATTACCCAATTCTTTTTCGACATCGATTCTTATCTTCGTTACCGTGATCGCTGTGTGTCTGTCGGCATTGATGTCGAAATTGTACCGGGAATTTTACCCGTATCAAATTTTAATACCCTAAAACGATTCGCTGGATTAACGAATGTCAATGTGCCGAACTGGATGTATAGCATGTACGAAGGTTTAGAGGATGATCCCGCTACCCGCAATCTGGTTGGCGCTAGTATCGCAATGGATATGGTCAAGATTTTACGCAGTGAAGGGGTAGACCACTTTCATTTTTATACGTTGAATCGCTCTGAACTGACCTATGCAATATGTCATACATTGGGGATTCGTCCATAACCCAAATGACAGGGATCAGCATCTATGTTGTAGATTCTGATCCCATGTTTCAACTGTCATGCAGAAGGTACACAAACGCTCTGACGCGTTGCGCTTACATGCAGTAATCTTTGATCAATCGGGTTAACAAATTGAGTGTTGGTGGAATTTGATCAAACGCGAGAAACTCGTCCGGTTGGTGCGCCTGATCAATAGAACCAGGCCCCAGCACTAACGTTTGGCAGCCTAGTTGCTGGATAAATGGTGCTTCCGTTGCATAATTTACGGCACGGCAACAATGTCCGGTAAGCGCTTCTGCCTTGCTTACCAAGTCACTGGTACTCTCCTGTGCAAATGCCGGTGAACTGGGATGCAACTCCTCTAAATGAACTCTTCCTGGATACAAATGGGCGACGGGTTTTAAAGCATCCGCTAGCCAGCTCAACAATTCTTCATCCTTAATGCCCGGCAATGAACGAATGTCGATATCGAGATAGCAATCACCACAAATACGATTGGCGTTGTCACCGCCACGAATGGCACCGAAGTTCAGTGTCGGCTGTGGCACGGTAAACGCTTCATTGCGATAATTTTGTTGCAGATTTTGCTTAAGCAACATCAACACTTCAATTACGTGGTAGATGATTTCAATCGCATTCACGCCTTTATCCGGTTGACTTGAATGACCGGATTTTCCCTGTACCTTAATACGATGTGACATATGGCCTTTATGCATAACCACGGGTTCAAGGCTGGTGGGCTCACCAATGATTGCGACATCGGGTCGAATCAGTTCTTGTTCAACAAAGAAACGGGCACCGGCCATCGTGGTTTCTTCATCGGCAGTGGCCAGTATATATAAGGGCTTTTTCAGAGCGCCAGCGTTTAGTGATTTACAAACCTGTAAAATAAAGGCGAAAAAGCCTTTCATATCACAAGTCCCCAGACCGAAGAACTTATCGTCTTTATCGATTATTTTAAAAGGGTCGCTGCCCCAGCGCTGTTCATCAAAGGGCACAGTATCGCTATGACCACTCAGTAATAGTCCGCCTTCCCCTTCACCTAACTGCGCCAATAAATTAAATTTTCCGGGGCTTGAAGGAACCGGTTGGATGGAAATTTTAAAGCCAAGATCAGCAAACCAATTACCCAAAAGGTGAATCACATCTTGGTTGGATTGATCCCACCCGGAGTCACAGGAACTGATTGACGGTACAGAGATTATTTCACTAAGTGCTTGGGTAAATTCGGGTAAATTAGCCATTTATAATATTTATGCTCTTTTCTTGCATAAATTCCCATTAATTGTTATCTTTCGCCTTTCAGTGTAAACAACCAAAAAAGTTCTGGCTAGCATTATTTGATTCACCTATATTCAAAATTATTGTTAATGATTGCTGTTAGTTGTACGGGGTTGGTGAATTATTCGTCGGTTGTTAACTTGGCTGAGTTTAATAGTGAATAAATATTCACAAAGTGGTTTTTTATTCAGTTTACGTAAATTCAATGCGAGGCTGGTAAAAATCACCGCTTCAAAAACAAGTCTAGCAAAGTGCATCAAAGTTTATTGAACCGGTTGTTAGCGTATTTAATTCCAAATAAAAAGTAGAGTAAGTTGAGGTTTTCGTGAAAATAGCAGTGGTGGGAGCCAGCGGTTACGTTGGTGCAGAGTTGATAGCCTTATTGGCCAAGCATCCCTTAATTAAGGAGATGCATCTTTTGGTGTCTGAAAACAGTACTTCCAAAGATGTGGCTTTTTCAACGCTTTACCCACGTTTTCAGGCAACATCTAAGTTTTCTGAACAAGCGCTGCAAGCGTTCAATGGAGAGTGGTTGGCACAAAATGGCGCGCATTTAGACGCGGTATTTATGGCGACTCCCCACGAATACTCGCAACAATGGGCGAGTGCATTTCTCGAGCAGGATATTAAGGTTTTTGATTTGTCTGGGGCGTTTCGCTTAAATCAGCCTGAGGACTATCCAGCTTACTATGGCTTTGAGCATAATTATCCAGATCTTTTAGACTCCGCCGTTTATGGTCTTGCGGAGTTTAATTTTGATAAAATCGCGAAAGCGAATCTTGTTGCCGTTCCTGGTTGTTATCCCACTGCAAGTTTGTTGGCAACAAAACCGATTACCAACGCAAACCTGCAACAGAAAGATGTGCATATCATCGTCAATGGAATCAGCGGCGTGAGTGGCGCAGGCCGCAAGGCATCGATTGCCTCTTCATTTAATGAAGTAAGCCTGACCGCATATAATGTGTTGCAACACAGACATCAACCAGAAATCTCTCAGGAGTGCGGTCATCCCGTGATATTTAATCCTCACCTGGCACCGTTTAAACGCGGCTTGATGGCAACCGTGACAATTCACTGTCAATCTCATGTGACCAATGAGGATGTAAACAAGGCCTATGACCAGGCTTATCAAACAGAGCAAAACGCCGTCGTTCGGGTAACCCAAGGCTGGCCAAAAATTGATGATGTCAGCAATACCCCATTTGCCAACTTACATTGGCAATATGATGAATCGAAACAAATTTTAGTAGTGAGCTGTGTAATTGATAATTTATTGAAAGGCGCGGCTTCTCAAGCGATACAATGTTTTAATCTGGCGATGCAACAACCAGTCGCCTTGTCGCTGGTTACACCTGCAACGATCGCGAATGCGCAAACTAACACTGAGGTGAACGCATGAACCCGCTAGTCATTAAAATTGGCGGGGCGATCATGGAAAACCCGTTGGCGCTCGATAAGTTGTTTACTGTGCTGGCGCAGCTTCAGCAAAAACGTGGCGTTATTATTGTCCATGGTGGCGGTTGTATCGTCGATGAACATTTGTCGCAAGCTGGATTTAGTAGCGATAAAATTAACGGTTTGCGAGTGAGTGCGAAACAGCATATGCCGCTGATTACCGGAGCCTTGGCTGGAACTGTCAATAAACAGTTAGTCGCACAGGCGAACAGTAAGCAGATTAACGCTGTCGGTTTAGCCTTGCATGATGGCGCGATGGTTGCGTGCCAACCGGCTGCCAAAGAACTCGGGCAGGTCGGTATCCCTGCACCGGCAAATCCAGAACTTACGCAATCATTATTGCATGCCAATATGCTGCCAATTATTTGTTCTATCGGCCAGCTTGAAAATGGCGAGTTGGTGAACGTTAATGCCGACGATGCCGCCGTTGCAATTAGTGAGCTTGTCAATGGTGAGTTGTTGTTACTGACCGATGTCGCCGGTGTAAAAGGTGCGGATGGAGATTATCTTGCTTCGCTGAATCAACAACAGGCGAATCAATTAATTGAACAAGGGATCATCGCCGGTGGCATGATCGCTAAAGTAAACGCTGCCTTTGTCGCAGCTACCCGATTACGACGAAGTATCGCGGTTACCAGTTGGAAAGCCCCGGAGCAGTTATTAACACTGCATCAAGGCGAATTACTCGGTACCCGCATTGATCCCAACGAATAAAAACTTTCTAAAATTACAGGATACTTTGTCAATGAAACACTTTATTGCAGATACACAGTTGAGCAAGTCAGAACTGGAACAACTGATTAAGCTGGCCATCGATATTAAACAGAACACTAGTAACTATAACCAGGTCCTAAAAGGGAAATCGATCGTTACCCTATTTGAAAAGCCGTCGTTACGTACCCATGTCAGCCTCGATATCGGGATTGCCAAGTTAGGCGGCCACAGCCTATATATTGGCCAGCAAAATGGTCAGTTAGGTAAGCGTGAACGGGTTAAAGATGTTGCGAAAAACTTAGCGTGTTGGGCCGATGCCATTGTCGCTCGAGTGTTTGACCATCAGGTTTTACAAGAGATGGCAGAACACGCCTCGATACCCGTGGTTAATGCTTTGTGTGATAAATATCACCCGTGTCAGGCGCTGGCAGACTTTCAGTGTTTAACCGAAACCTTTGGCAGTGTTGAAAACCTTAATCTTGCCTATGTTGGAGATGGCAATAATGTGTCCAACTCTTTGATGCTAATGGGCAGTATCTTAGGCGCCAATGTCACGATTGTCACACCACCGGGGCATGGACCCAGTCAGGAATTTATTGAACAGGCGGATAAATTAGCGACCCAAAGTGGGGCGAAATTTAAGGTTTGTCATGATATTAATGATATCGGCGAGCAACAGGCAATTTATACCGACACCTGGGTTTCTATGGGCGATGACACTAAGGTTGAAGATATTCTAAACATATTTATGCCATTTCAGGTTAATGAATCTCTAATGGCGAAAACAGGCGCCAGTGCCGTGATGCATTGTCAGCCGGCCCATCTGGAGCAGGAAATTACAACCAGCTTATTCGATTCCAACCAGTCTTTGGCATTCGTTCAGGCTGAAAACCGCATGTGGGCGCAAAACGCCGTGCTGGTAACCCTATTACAAGATTAATGAGAAGTATGATTATGAGTCAAAATATTAAAAAAGTCGTTTTAGCATATTCCGGTGGTTTAGATACATCTGCGATTATTCCTTGGTTAAAAGAAAACTATGATGGTTGTGAAGTCGTCGCGTTTTGTGCCGATGTAGGTCAAGGTGACGAAGAACTTATTGGTATTCAGGAAAAGGCCATTGCGTCTGGTGCGAGTGAGTGCCATGTTGTTGATTTAAAAGAAGAGTTTGTTAAAGACTATATTTACCCAATTTTAAAAACCGGTTCTGTATATGAAGGTCAGTATCTGCTAGGTACCTCGATGGCTCGCCCGGTTATCGCTAAGGCTCACGTTGAAGTGGCGCTAAAAGTTGGTGCGGATGCGGTCTGTCATGGTTGTACCGGTAAAGGCAATGATCAGGTTCGTTTTGAAGCATGTTTTGCCGCCCTGGCACCACAATTAAAAGTGATTGCGCCATGGCGTGAGTGGGATATGGTTTCACGTGAAGATTTACTGGACTATCTCGATGAGCGAAATATTCCTTGTGCCGCTTCTTTGACTAAAATTTATTCTCGAGATGCCAATGCCTGGCATATTTCTCACGAAGGTGGCGAGCTGGAAGATCCATGGTGCGAGCCATCGAAAGAAGTGTGGACCATGACAGTCGACCCAATGGATGCGCCAAATGAACCCGGCTCTGTTACTTTGAGCTTTGATAAAGGCGAATTAGTAAAAGTTGACGGTCAGGCATTATCACCATATCAAGCATTGGTTTATCTAAATGACAAAGCGGCTGCGCACGGCGTCGGTCGCATTGATATCGTTGAAAATCGTTTGGTTGGGATGAAGTCCAGAGGGTGCTATGAAACCCCGGGTGGTACCGTACTGATGGCTGCGTACAAAGGATTGGAATCTTTAATTCTTGATAAAGAGTCACTGAAGTTCCGTGAGTCTGTCGGTCTGGAGTTTTCTCATGTGATTTATGACGGTCGTTGGTTTACGCCATTAGCAAAATCTCAGCTGGCGGCTTGTGAATCTTTCGCTGAGCAAATCAGTGGTGATGTCGTCGTTAAACTTTATAAAGGTCAGGCAGTTGTCACCCAGCGTCGCTCTGAAAATAGCTTATATTCAGAAGAGTTTGCGACATTTGGCGAAGATGACGTCTATGATCAAAAACATGCTGAAGGCTTTATTCGTTTATTCAGCCTATCCAGCCGTATTGCAGCCTTAAAGGCTCAGGAGAAATAACATGGCATTATGGGGTGGCCGGTTTCAATCCGGTAGTAGTGACATTTTTAAAGCGTTCAATGATAGCTTGCCGTTTGACCATGTGCTTGTCCAACAAGATATTCAAGGCTCAATCGGTTGGTCGAAAGCGATTCAAAAAGCTGGTGTGTTGACGGTTGAAGAACAACAAAAAATGGAGCAGGGTCTTTTAGATCTTGCTGCCAAAGTTGAAAATGGTGAGGTCGATTTTAGCGAATCCAGTGCAGAAGACATTCATTCTTGGGTCGAATCTGAATTAACCCTGACCCTTGGCGATATTGCTCGTAAGTTGCACACGGGAAGAAGTCGAAATGATCAGGTTTCGACGGATTTACGCCTATGGTCCCGTGAACAAGTGGATATTTTGCTGAAAACTTTGACCATGTGTGTGCAGGAGTTGTTAAACCTTGCCGATAACAACAAGCATCATATTTTACCGGGTTATACCCATCTACAACGAGCGCAGCCGGTGCGATTTGCCCATTGGTGCATGGCGTATGTGGAAATGCTTAAACGTGATATCTCGCGCTTGGAAGATGCCCGGGTGCGTTTAAATCAATCACCGTTAGGTTGTGCCGCATTAGCGGGCACCACCTATGACATTGATCGCTATCAATTGGCCGAATCATTAGGGTTTGATGGTCCTTGTATGAATTCATTGGATGCCGTATCTGATCGTGATTATGTGCTAGACCTATTATTTGCCGCGAGTACCGGGATGATGCATTTGTCTCGATTTGCTGAAGATTTAATCTTCTTTAATTCTGGTGAAGCAAACTTTATTACCTTAGGCGATCAGGTGACTTCGGGCAGTTCGTTAATGCCGCAAAAGAAAAACCCTGATGCGCTTGAATTAATGCGCGGTAAAACAGGTCGGGTGTTTGGTTCCTTGCAGGCTTTGTTAGTGACGCTAAAAGGCTTACCTTTGGCGTACAACAAGGATATGCAAGAGGATAAACAAGGTTTATTTGATGCGCTTGAACAATGGTCCAATTGTTTGATCATGATGAAAGAGGTGGTCAATTCTATTGAATTGAATTCCGCAGCATGTCAAAAAGCGGCCAGGGAAGGTTATGCGAATGCGACCGAGCTCGCTGACTATCTGGTTTCTAAAGGTGTGCCTTTCAGAACGGCCCATGAGATCACCGGTGCAGTTGTGCTTTATGCGATCAATCAACGTTTACCGCTTGAAAATCTACGTCTTGATGAATTCCAACAGTTTTCAGATTTAATCGAAGACGATGTGTATCCAATTCTTGAGCTTGAATATCTGGTGAATAAACGCAGTATCTTAGGTGGTACCGGTATCAAGCCCGTTGAAAAAGTGATTGAGCAGAATCGTCATCAGTTTGGTAGTGCCAAGTATGTGGTGCGAGACGCTAAACTGACGGACATTCGTGCCATCGTCAAGTTAGTGAATTACTGGTCTTCACGGGAAGAAAACCTTCCTCGTGGCGAAGAGGATCTGATCCGCTCTATTCGGGATTTTGCGGTTGTTGAAGTCAATGGACAAGTCTGTGCATGCGCTGCATTGTATGTCTATTCAACCGGGCTTGCAGAAATTCGCTCACTTGGTGTTTCCGTGAATCATCAAGGTAAGGGATATGGACAACAGCTATGTCGATATCTATTAGATCGCGCGAAAGCGATGTCACTATTGAAGGTCTTCGTGCTGACTCGTAAACCGACGTTCTTTGAAAACCTTGGGTTTAATCCTGGTGATAAAGATACACTACCGGAAAAGGTAATGAAGGACTGTGATCTTTGTCCTAAACAGGATAACTGTGATGAAGAAGCTTTGCTATATCACTTAAGTGACCATCATTCGATGCCGCAAATGCTAAATGCAATTGAAATTAACGAAGTGGTTTAAGGAATTGCTTAATCCCTTAAAAGATTCGGTTGTTTAACTAAATGCTCGCCCAAGAAAAAAGCCCCGAAAGGGGCTTTTTTCTATCGGTTATTCGATTCCAATACTAGAACAACTCGTCTTCAGGAGCTTCTTCTACTTCCCCTTCAATCGCCGTCGCCAGTACTTCCTGGGCTGACCATTGTGTCGGCTCGGTGCCTTTAATAAAGTATTCAAAAATCGAACTTCTGTCGGTTCTGTCACTGCGCTTGCCGGTTAAGCGATCAATACGAATCGAGACGACCTCTTCCGGTTGCTCAAACGGCTCAACTTGATAATTGTTAAGCGCCGTGGCCATAAAATCTATCCAAAACGGTTGTGCGGCATTTGCTCCCGCTTCTGCCCCTACGGTTTGCCCGGCTTCAAGGTTACTGTTGGAGCTTGTGCGACCCAGATTACGCTTGGGATCATCAAATCCTATCCAGGAGCTCGCTGCGATACGGCGACTAAATCCGGTAAACCAGGCATCTTTGGATTCATTGGTGGTACCGGTTTTACCCGCGATATCACGACGCTTTAATTGCTTGGCGCGCCAACCGGTTCCCGACCATCCAGTTCCTTCCGACCAGTCACCGCCACCACCCCAGATCACTGAGTTCATCGCATCAGCTATCAAAAATGCATTTTGACGACTGATAATGCGTTTGGCCAGTGGTTGAGTAAGTAACTCTAAATCGATGTTATCTAAGGTATCGAGGTTATTGGCATATTCAAGTTGTGCCAACTCACAGGAGTAACAGGCCATTTTGGGGTTTGCCTGATAAATGACTTCGCCTTCACGGTTTTCGATACGGTCGATGATATAAGGCTCAACAAGGTAGCCGCCATTGGCAAATGCGGCAAAACCGGTGACGATTTGCAACGGCGTCAAAGATGCCGA
The DNA here is from genome assembly GCF_005843925.1 of Thalassotalea litorea. Lineage (GTDB taxonomy): Bacteria > Pseudomonadota > Gammaproteobacteria > Enterobacterales > Alteromonadaceae > Thalassotalea_A > Thalassotalea_A litorea_A. Next base: position 27,459 of record NZ_VCBC01000020.1, on the reverse strand, counting down.
ACCCAAAGCGATGGATTCATTGCGTGGCAGTTCTTCACGATCGAAACCAAACTTAGACAAGTGATTAATCAACGTCTCAAGACCAATGCCGCGCAACAAGCGTACGGAAATTACGTTTTTGGATTTTGCTAAACCGGTACGAACTCGCAACGGACCTTCATAAACGGCCGGGGAATTCTTGGGGCGCCAGGTAAAACCTGAACGGCGATCCCACTGATTAATTGGAGCGTCATTAATCACGCTCGCTAATGTGTAGTTATTTTCTAACGCGGCAGAATACACAAATGGCTTAATGTTTGAACCAACCTGACGGTTTGCCTGAGTGACTCGGTTGAACTGGCTTTGTTTAAAACTGTAGCCACCAACACTGGAAATAATCGCGCCTGAATCCGGCGATATCGCAACAACGGCTCCGGAAACATCCGGTAACTGACTGAGCTGTAATCCAGTGTCATTTTTGCGCAGATAAACCACTTCACCCGGCGTCAATATTTCCGCCGCGGTTTTAGGTGCTCGTCCCTGACGTTTATCACCAAGAAAGGCACGAGCCCAGGACATGCCATCCCATTCAAGCATCACCCGGGACTGGTCTTTTAATAACACTAAGGCCTGTTGTTCGTCGACTTCCATAACCGCCGCGGCAAACAAATTTTGATAAGTTTCAACGTCTTGTAATTGCTCAACGATCTGCTCTTCCTCGAGCTCAGTTTCAGGCAATACATCTAACAGCGCAATTAAATCGGAAAGCTCTTGATCGGTAAGCCTTTGGCTTAACCTAGCCAATAAGACATCACGATGTTGCTTATCGATCCACAACCGTTTTACCGGTCCACGATAACCATGTCGCTCATCATAGGCATAGATATTTTTCAACACCGACGCCTTGGCGGCGCGCTGCAATGGTGTTGATACCGTCGTATAGATTTTAAAACCCTCGTTGTAAGCGATATCGCGCGGGTACATTTCAAGGACTTTTTTATGGGCCATCTCGGCCACATAAGGAGCGCTTAATTCGATTTGCGCACCATGGCGCTTGGTTTTAATTTCTTCATTGTTTGCTTGCGAATACTCATCTTCGGTAATGTAACCGCTGGCAAGCATCCGTTGTAAAACTGTGGTTCTACGAAATTTAGCCCGTGTTGGTGAGCTGATAGGATTGTAAGTCGTCGGTGCTTTAGGCAATCCTGCAATGACTGCCATTTCACCCAGCGTCAGGTCTTGCAGTTGTTTGCCGTAATAAACCTGCGCCGCGGCACCGACACCGAACGCCCGGTGACTTAACTCAATTTTATTAAGATATAGCTCGAGAATTTCATCTTTGGTTAGCAGGCTTTCCATATGCAATGAGATGAAAATTTCCCGCAGTTTACGGGTGTAGGTTTGTTCTCGGGTTAAAAAGAAATTCCGCGCAGTTTGCATTGTTATGGTTGATGCACCACCACGGTGAACGCCGATTAACTGTCCCCAAATGGCTCGGCCCATACCCACTGGGTCGACACCAAAATGCTGATAAAATCGATTGTCTTCTGTCGCAAGAAACGCATTGATAAGTTGCTGCGGCATGTCTTCGAGTTTTACCGGAATTCGTCTTTTTTCGCCAAATTGTGAAATTAATTCGCCTTCGGCAGAATATATTTTCATTGGCGTTTGTAATTCGATATCTTTGAGAACATCAACGCTGGGTAAGTCATCTTTCATATGAAAATAAAACCCTGTAAGGGTTATTATTCCGATGATTCCGACCAATAAAGAAAATTGTAATAGACGCTTAATCAATACCACTTAACTGATTCCAATAGAATTTTTATAAAGTTTGTGTCCCTAATACCCATAGTATATCGGTATTTTCGTGTCAATAAATGTATTTTTATTGTAACTTATGGTTAAATGGCGTTAACCGTTATGGCATCTACCTGTAAGATGTCGTGCAAGTGTTTGATTTTTTACAACTCTGAATAACGATTGTGAAAAACTGTCACACGGAAGGCGTAAGGGAAAGTCGCTCACCAGCAATGAGTAAAATTGCAAAAGCGAACACAGGATAATCCAGAGCCCCCAAGCAAAGATTAATAACAAAATGTATGGGAAGTTATGCTAAGTAAATTATGGAATAAAAATGCCTCACTAATGGTGGGGGTAGACATTGGCTCGCATTCTGTAAAAGCGGTACTGATTAGCGAAGGCGCGCAAGGGTTTCAACTAGACGCCTATGCGATTGAGCCAATGCCAAAAGGTGCTATCGTAGAACGCAAAGTTCAGGATATCGAAGCGGTTGGTGCGGTAATACGTAAAATTCGCAAAAAAGTCATGTCTTCGGTTAGCAGCGCCGCTGTTGCTGTTTCAGGGTCAACCGTGATTACCAAAACCATTTATATGGACGTATCTCTGACCGATGATGAACTTGCCAGTCAAATCGAAATTGAAGCCGACAGTCTCATACCGTATCCACTCGATGAAGTAAGCCTGGACTTTGAAAAAATCGAAGTCAATGAAGCCGATCCGAGCAAAAATAACATTCTGTTAAGTGCGGTACGTACTGAAACAGTCGAAGCTCGGGTTTCTTCCCTGGAAACCGGAGGCTTTCAAACCAAGGTCGTAGACGTTGAGTCCTTTGCACTCGCGCGAGCCAGCGAACTTTGTACTCCCATGTTGCCAGACGATGCAGAAGAAAAAGTAGTTGCCTATATCGATATTGGCGCGACGATGACCTTGTTTGCCGTCCCGGAAGATGGTAAAAATATTTATACGAGAGATCAGTTATTTGGGTCGGAACAATATACCCGCTCAATTGTTTCTTATTACAACAAGTCTTTCGAAGAAGCGGAAAGGGAAAAATTAGCCGGTAATTTACCGCAAACCTATACCTTCGAGGTTCTGGCTCCATTCCAGACAACCTTGATTCAACAAATTCGTCGAGCCATTCAAATGTATTTGACGTTTAGCGGTAAAGATAAGCTTGATTATCTGGTGGTTTCTGGTGGTTCAGCCAATCTGGAAAGCATCAAAGAGTTACTGACCACGGAATTGGGTATTCATACGATAGTTGCTGATCCGTTTAACAACATGAGTATAAGTGTTGATGTCGACCAAATAGAACTTGCTAAAGTCGCCCCCCAACTAATGGTTGCTTCTGGACTAGCGTTAAGGAGTTTTTCACCATGCCACATATAAACCTTCTCCCTTGGCGGGAAGAGGCGCAACGGCTTCAACAACAGCAATATTTGTCAATTTTGGCATTTCTGGCGCTGAGCACCTTTTTAGTATTCTTCCTGATAAGTTCGTATTTTCAGGCTCGCATTGACGGCCAGCAGGCTCGAAATCAGTATTTGACCAATGAAATAAAAATTCTTGATACCAAAATTGCAGAAATAAATACGCTGGAACAGAAGAAAAAAGATTTGATTCAGCGCATGAAGCTTATTGAGCAGTTGCAGAAAAGTCGTAATGTCGGTACCCAGGTACTGGATGAAATGGCCAAAATTGTACCTTCTGGGATCTACCTTGTACGTGTTGAAAAAAATGGCGCGGAATTATCCATCATCGGTAAGAGTGAGTCGAACAACCATCTGGCGAACATGATTCGTGAAGTACAAAGTTCTGAGTTACTGACGGATGCTGAACTTGAGTCGATTACCGCCAGCACCGGTGGCAATACGCTACTAAGCGATTTTAAAATGACGCTACGCATTAAAGGTTTGCTTGATGATGAAGAACGAATCAATGCTAACCGCAACGGCAGTGGCAAACGTAAAAATGTTGGGGGTCGATAATGGATTTTAAAAATTTCGACACGTCCCAGTTCGATAACCTGGAATTAAACAACATCGGCCAATGGCCAAAAGCCGCCAAAGCGTTGTTAGCGTTGTTTATGGTGATATTGCTTGGTGCCATGGCATTTTATCTATTAGTGAATGATAAGATAGCCGCATTAGAAACCGTCGTGAAAAAAGAAGCCGAATTGCGCATTTCATATAAATCGAAATACAAAGTTGCGGCGAATCTTGAACAATTTCGCGATCAGATGGAAGAAGCGGAAGAGTTATTCCGTAATCAGGTTAAACGTCTACCAGAAAGCCATGAAACCCCGGGACTACTGGATGATATTACCTTTGTCGGTACTACCAGTCGCCTTGATTTTAAGAAATTAAACTGGCAGCCGGAAATTCCACAGGAATTCTATGTTGAATTACCCATTGAAGTTGAAGTCTCTGGCAGTTACCATGACTTTGGAGAATTTGTTAGTAAAGTCGCGGGGTTACCGCGGATCGTAACACTTCATGATTTCACCATAATTGGTGATATTAAGGGTGACGATAATTCTCTGAGTTTGAAATTACAGGCCAAGACGTACAAATACAGGGAGAGTAAATAATGCGTTATTTAGTATTACTTTCCGTATTTTTCTTATCGGCTTGCTTTGATGATCTAACAGACATCAAGGCATATACAGAACATGTTAAGGCAACGACGACCAGCAAGATAGAGCCTATGCCAACACTAGCGGAGTTTAATCATTTCGATTATTCCGCGTTTGCACTGCGCAGTCCCTTCGTTGCACCAAAACCGGAAGCCATTCAGGAAAAAATGCAACAAATGACTGATTGTCTGCATCCGGATCCAATGCGGCGTAAGCAGCCCCTGGAAAAATTTGCGCTGGAAAGCCTTAACATGCGAGGTACCCTCGGAGATGAAGGGTTTATCTGGGCCTTAGTTGAGGCATCAGATACGACGTTACATCGTGTATCCGTGGGGAGTTATTTGGGCTTATATAATGGACGCATTACCAATGTTGGCCAGGAAGAAGTCATTATTGTTGAATTGATACCGGATGGCGCAGGCTGTTGGGTAGAACGTGAGACTACGTTAAGTATGATTGACCAGGATCAAGAGGGGCAAGGGAACTCGTAATTATGAAGAATAATAATTATATTACAGGCCGCAGTGCGGCACGCCAGACCCTTGGTGTTTTATTTACTGCTTTATTGATATTAGTATCTTTTTCCTCCAGAGCAGAAACCGAATTAAATGACATTTATTACAATACGTTATTGGCTGATGAAATCGAATTTACATTTGGTTTTAATGAACCATTAAGTGCTGAGCCAGAAGTAAAAACGTTTACTGATCCAGCCCGTATTCAAATTATCTTTGATGCCGTCAACTTTGTTGAACCGCTAACTCAGACAGATGTAAATCATGCGGGAATCAAAAACATTCGTGTTAAAAAAAGCGCAGGTAAAGTGACTGCGGATATTTATCTCGATGATTTGAAACTGTATCAAACAGGGATTGTCGAGGGTAAGTTCGTTATCCTCTTAAACGGTCTCAATAGTTACGATGACGCACCTGTAGCGAGCAACGATGATTCTGGATTTATTAATAATATTCAGGCCATCGATTTTCGAAAAGGCGAAGAGAATGCCGGACAAGTACTGGTATTTTTGGATGACAGCAAGTCGTTAGTCGATGTGAAAGAAGTATTAGGCAAAATCGAAATGGTTTTCCACAATACCAGCATTCTTGAAGATCTATTGTACAAACTCGATGTTTCTGATTTTGGTACATTAGTGACTAGCATCGAAACCTTTAAAGAAGGGAATAACGCCCGGGTCGAGATTGAAACGGATCGTCCATTCGATTTCGAGCACAACCAGGTCGATAATATTTTCTCTTTATCCATTAAAGAAATGGAAGCGAAAAAATCGTATCTGGAAAATGGCGAAGACTTTAATGGCAAAGCCATTTCCCTGAATTTCCAAGACATTCCAATTCGTACGGTATTGCAAATTATCGCCGATTATAACGGCTTTAACCTAGTAACGTCCGATACGGTAGATGGTAATATTACTTTGCGTTTAGACGGTGTTCCGTGGGACCAGGCGCTCGATATCATCCTGAAAGTTAAAGGCCTAGGTAAACGCATGGATGGCAACATCCTGATGATTGCACCAAATGATGAACTCATTGCCCGTGAAGCACGTGATTTGCAAGCACAGCAACAGGTCTCTGAATTGGCGCCTTTGTATAGCGAATATGTACAAATTAACTACGCCAAAGCGGCGGACTTTGCCGGATTATTAAAAAATGAAGGTACCAGTTTGTTGTCAGAACGTGGCAGTGTCACGGTCGATGAGCGTACCAATACCCTGTTAATCAGAGATACTGCGAAAAGTATCGAAGATATCAAACGCATGGTTACGGTACTGGATATCCCAATTCGCCAGGTCGTAATTGAATCTCGCATGGTTACCGTCAAAGACAACATCAGTGAAGACTTAGGCATACGCTGGGGCATGACCCATAACGGTGGTGATGTTGCGACTTCCGGGACATTAACCGGTGCCGATGTGGCCAATACAGGAGTGATTCCGGGTATTGATGAACGTCTTAACGTCAACTTGCCGATTTCTGGCCCTGCTGGCACCATCGCATTTCAGGTTGCACGCTTAGCTGACGGTACCATTCTCGACCTTGAACTTTCTGCCTTAGAGCAGGAAAACAAGGGTGAAATTATTGCAAGCCCGAGAATTACCACCTCGAATCAAAAAGAAGCATACATTGAACAAGGTACGGAAATTCCGTTTGTACAGGCAGCATCTTCTGGTGCAACGTCGGTTACATTTAAGAAAGCGGTACTTGGTTTACGTGTAACCCCGCAAATTACACCGGATAATCGTATTATACTAGACTTAGTTATCACTCAAGATACCCGTGGTGATACGGTACAGACAGGTACTGGTCAGGCAACGGCGATTGATACTCAGGAAATTGCGACTCAGGTATTGGTAAATAATGGTGAAACTATCGTTCTTGGTGGTATTTATCAGCAGCAAATTATCAATGCGGTTTCGAAAGTTCCAGTTTTGGGTGATATACCGTATGTAGGTTGGTTGTTCAGAACCAGCAGTGAATTTAACGAGAAAAAAGAGTTACTAATCTTTGTAACGCCTAGAATTGTTACAGAGTCTCTATAATACTATTTCTAGATAGATGACATATCTTTTAGACTTGGTATAACCGTTAGAACCCCGAAGTTTAAGTTTTCGGTAAATAAACGGCGCATGACTTGCAATTAACCCAGAAGAATTGCGATAATTGCGCCCTTAATTTTTTCGAGGAGTGTCCTCAACCCGTTAACTAAACAATTTTACGAGTATTAAAGTAATCTCATGGCAGAAAAACGTAACATTTTCCTAGTCGGCCCAATGGGTGCCGGTAAAAGCACAATTGGCCGCGAATTGGCAGAAAAATTACACCTAGAGTTTTTTGACTCGGATCAGGAAATTGAGCGTCGCACTGGAGCAGATATTGCTTGGGTTTTTGATCTTGAAGGTGAAGAAGGGTTCCGTGTTAGGGAAGAAACGGTAATCGAAGATTTATCGGCTTTGCAAGGCATCGTCCTGGCCACTGGTGGTGGCAGCGTGATAAGTCAGCAAATCCGCAACCGCTTGTCCGCTCGTGGCATTGTTGTTTATTTGGAAACGACCATCGATAAGCAAGTTGCACGAACGCAACGTGATCGTCGTCGTCCATTACTTCAAACCAAAGAAGACCCGCGCACAGTATTAGAAAACCTTGCGGTAGAGCGTAATCCTTTGTACGAGGAAATCGCTGATGTAATCGTTCAAACGGATGATCAAAGCGCTAAAATTGTCGCCAATAAAATCATCGAACGACTGGACTTCTAATTTATTATGGCTAGCCTGACGGTTTCACTGGATGAACGCAGCTATCCAATTTTTATTGAAAGCGGGTTATTGTCTAACGCTAACCTGCTTTCTCAATATATACGTTCCCAGCGTGTGTGCATCATTAGCAACGAAGTCGTTGCACCTCTCTATCTCGATACTATCAAACAAAGCTTAAGCCAGTTTCAAATTGATGAAATCATTCTTGAAGATGGTGAGGCCAGTAAGAATTTACAAAACTTTGAAGCAGTCATGGCACATATGCTTGAGCAAGGTCATGGTCGCGATTCGACCATCATCGCTTTGGGTGGCGGGGTCATTGGCGATCTAAGCGGCTTTGCAGCAGCCTGTTACCAACGTGGTATTGATTTTATTCAGGTACCCACCACTTTATTATCCCAGGTTGATTCTTCTGTCGGCGGAAAAACAGCAGTTAATCATCCGTTAGGGAAAAACATGATTGGTGCTTTTTACCAGCCCAAGGCAGTGTTTATTGATTTAGATACCTTATCGACATTGCCAGAGCGAGAATTTTCAGCGGGGATGGCTGAAGTCATTAAGTATGGCGTATTAGCGGACAAAGCGTTTTTTGACTGGTTAAATGACAATCAACAGGCGATTAAAAACAAAGACTCTCAAGCACTGGCGAAGATGATTGAGCACTGTTGCGCCATTAAAGCCGACATTGTTGCGCGCGATGAAAAAGAATCAGGCGTTCGTGCCCATCTGAATCTAGGCCATACCTTTGGTCATGCGATTGAAGCCGAATTAGGTTACGGCAAATGGCTGCATGGCGAAGCGGTTGCTACCGGTATGGTGATGGCGTCGCAATTAGCGCATGATTTGACATTAATTGATGGCGACGATGTCGCTTCCGTTACTGAGCTAGTCCAACAGTTTGATTTACCGGTACGCGCGCCAGCGAGCATGAAATTTGAAGATTTTATCCGTCATATGCGTCGTGATAAAAAAAATATGAATGGCAACATCCGCCTTATTCTGCCGGTTAAACTCGGCCAGTGTGATATATTCGACGATGTTACCCAGCAGCAATTAGCCCAAGTAATTGAATGTCTGACCGACACTCAATGAAATAAATAACAATAAGAATAATGAGCCAGCAGAAACAGCGTGCTTTTTTAAAGTGGGCAGGCGGTAAATATACCCTAAGTGACACGATTAGTAAGATGTTGCCTAAAGGCAGCCGCTTAATCGAGCCTTTTGCTGGTGCGGCAAGTGTGTATCTAAACACCAATTATTCACAATATCTCCTCAATGACATCAATCGTGATCTCATCAATCTATACAAAGTGTTGCAGAACGATAGCGCCAAGTTCATTGAAGACGCGAGAGCATTGTTCACGCCAGAACAGAATGACGCGGATCAATATTATCTGAATCGAAAGACATTTAACGAAACGGATGACCCGTATTTACGCTCTTTACTGTTTCTTTATATGAATCGCCATGGTTATAACGGCTTGTGTCGCTATAACAGTAAGGGTGGTTACAATGTACCTTTTGGTAAATACAAACGGCCATACTTCCCTGAAGACGAATTAAAAGCGTTTACAGAGAAAGCTAAGGTGACTGAGTTTGTTTGTGAAAGCTATCGTGATACGTTTGCCCGTGCTAATGATGGCGATGTGATCTATTGTGATCCGCCTTATGTGCCGCTTAGTAAAACCGCGAGTTTTACCAGTTATGCTGGTAATGGTTTTGGTCTTGACGAACAGGCAGATTTAGCCAATGCCGCAGAAGAGATAACACAACAAAAACGCGTTACCGTATTAATTTCTAACCACGATACGATATGGACGCGCAAGATATACGAGCACGCGGATAAAATTAAAGCGATTAAAGTTGCTCGTACCATTTCCCAAAAAGGCAGTAAGCGCAATAAGGTTGGAGAGTTGCTTGCGCTGTATAAACCAAAAGTCTGAATAAATCGAAAACGTAGATGAGTTTACACTCGACACGGTTTAAATATTGGCTTAGCTGTTTAATACCAACGAAACAATCCAAACCAACGTCAGTACAAATACTACGACAGCAATTAAACCGATAACGATAAACTGTATTGCACTGCCATTTTCAAAATCCTCAACACGATTCTTATCACTCTGGACACCAATAAACGCCGCCAAGACACTAACGATGGTGCGTATTAATCCTGATTTTTGTTTTATCGCCGGTTTGCTCATGTTGTTTGTTCCTAATACCCCAAGGGAGCTGAATTGTTCATTGTCGCTTTAAAGAATTAACACCTTGAGTATTAGCATCGCTTATTCTGTGTTGCCGCTCAAGTGTTTAGCAATGCTTGCAAATACGCTTCTAATATTAAATTACTGCGCGCTCCTTTGCGGGTAATCGCACTAAACTGAGTGGCGAAACTACGATTATGCTCATCGATTGCTCGCATCTTATCTTCTTTTACCCAACGGTCAGCAAAGTGTGTCGGTAAAAATCCGATATACCGGCCAGTGAGTATTAAAAAGGCAATACCCTCTCTATCGGTCGAAGTTGCGGTTGCATTAAGTAGATTCTGTTGTTGTTTAATTGCCAACGATTGCGGGTAGGTCGGTGCCACGGCATCATAACCCGCTAACGCCTGATCGCTGATCCTGCTTAAATCTTTATCAAACAAGGGGTGGGTATCAGAGCAATACAGTAGTGATCGTTCCTGATAGAGCTTTATATAGTTAAGACCGGCAATGCTACGAAGGTGCGGAATAATGCCGATATGTAAATGCCCGTCAAGGATCCCGGACTCTATTTCATCCGGGGGGATCATCGAAATATTGATAGTGACTTTCGGCGCCTGGTGTTTGAGTCGACGCAACGCTTCAGTAACCCGCATTTCTGGCACGGTCACCATGTTATCGGTAATGCCAATATTCAGTTCACCGCTTAACTCTGTGTTTATCCCGTTTACCTGGGTTCGAAACGTTTCCAGGCTGGTGAGCAGTTGCAGCGTTGACTGGTAAACTTGCTGTCCTTGTTCGGTGAGTGAAAACCCAGCTCTGCCACGATGGCAAAGTCGCATTGTCAGTAATGATTCAAGTTCGCTAATGGCCTGGGAAATCGCCGGTTTTGAAATATTCAAATCGACTTCGGCATTGGCAAAGCCGCCGTTTTCAACGACAGACTTATAAATCCTCAAAAGGCGAATATGACTATCCCCTAATTGGCGCGGCAACAAGGTTGTGTTTTTACCCATAAGCTTATAGTTAATTATTCACTTAACTTAACTTTAATAAATATGGATTTAATAATCTATGTTTTTGTCAATAATAGCTAAAGAAATCGATTTGAGTCGATAAACAGTTCTCAACCAGAAACGGCCTGTGGTTCAAAAGGTAACGATAATGAAAACAGATAAAAATATGTGCGGCCTGAGTCCCGAGCAGCTTGAATCTCACTGGATGCCTTTTACCGGTAATCGCCAGTTTAAAAAAGACCCGAGAATGATCACCGGTGCTCAGGGTCGTTATTACACCGACAGTGCCGGTCGTAAAATTTTCGATGGCCTATCCGGTTTATGGACTTGTGGCGCAGGGCATGGGCGTCGGGAAATCGCAGAGGCGATCTCCAATCAGGCGTTGTCATTGGATTATTCTCCGGCGTTTCAATTTGGCCAACCAAAATCTTTTGAACTTGCCCATCGTATTAGCGAATGGATGCCAGAAAATTTAAATCGCGTATTCTTTACAGGTTCCGGCTCAGAGTCTGTTGAAACGGCCTTAAAAATGGCTCGCGGCTACTGGCGCAAGAAAGGTATGGCAAGCAAGACACGTTTTATTGGACGTGCCAAAGGCTATCATGGCGTTAACTGGGGCGGCATTAGTGTCGGTGGGATCGGCGCGAATCGGGCTCTTTATGGCCAGGGAATCGATGCCATACATCTCTCTCATACCATGTTAGAGGAAAACAAGTTTACCCAAGGAATGCCGCAAACCGGCGCTCACCTTGCAAACGAATTAGAAGATCAGATCGCGCTGCATGATGCCAGCAATATCGCTGCCGTGATTGTTGAGCCGATGGCGGGTTCCGCGGGTGTTATTCCGCCACCACAAGGCTACCTGCAAAAACTGCGTGAAATTTGCGATCGCCATAATATCTTGCTGATTTTCGATGAAGTGATCACCGCATTTGGGCGTATTGGCAATAAAACCGGCGCCGAAGAATTTGATGTTACTCCGGATTTAATGACCATCGCCAAGCAAATCACCAATGGTGTTGTGCCGATGGGCGCCGTGATCGCCAAACAGGAAATCTACGATACCTTTATGGAAACCGGTGGCCCGGAATATATGCTGGAATTACCCCATGGCTATACCTACTCAGCCCATCCGGTTGCTTGTGCTGCGGCGCTTGCGACTCTTGATATCCTTGAAAATGATCAACTGATTGAACGTTCCGCTAATTTAGCACCGCACTTTGCCGAGAAGTTGCATTCCTTAAAGGGAATGTCCCATGTCAGCGATATTCGTAATTACGGTCTCGCTGGCGGTTTAACCATTGCCGCCAAAGATGGCCAACCGGCCTTACGCCCTTATGAAATTGCCATGAATTGCTGGCAAAAAGGTTTTTACGTTCGCTATGGCGGCGATACGATTCAACTTGGACTGCCGTTTTCAACCACTGAGGACGAAGTGGATTTATTAGTGAACGCTTTGGGGGACGCCCTGAGCGAAACGGAATAATCCGGTGCCACGGATAAAAATAACGAATCAAAATTTTACCAATTAAGCGCGGATACATCGCAATCCTTAACAGCATTGCAATCCGCATATTTGAATTATATAAGATGTAAGTGAGAACAATATGTCCATCATCGGCCATTTAATTAACGGCGAAGACATTCAGTTAGACGAGCCTAAGCAATCGGTATTTAATCCAGCAACAGGCGAAGCAGAAAAATCTGTATTGTTAGCAAGCGCCTCCACAGTAGAGCAAGCCATTGCCAGTGCGCAGGCGGCGTTTCCTCAGTGGCGTGCCACGCCTCCGATAAAGCGTGCCCGCATTATGTTCCGTTTTAAGGAATTATTGGAGCAAAATGCCGATGAAATTTGCCGTTTAATTGGTCAAGAACATGGCAAAATTAGCCATGATGCTGCCGGTGAATTACAACGTGGCATTGAAAATGTCGAATTTGCTTGTGGCGCGCCGCAGTTATTAAAGGGTGAACACAGTCGCAACGTAGGTCCAGGTATTGATTCGTGGAGTGAATTTCAACCCTTAGGTGTGGTGGCTGGAATTACCCCATTTAATTTCCCAGCCATGGTGCCAATGTGGATGTTCCCGCTAGCCATTGTCTGTGGTAATACCTTTGTTTTAAAACCCTCGGAGCGTGATCCAAGTTCAACCTTGTTTATCGCAAAACTATTACATCAAGCGGGATTGCCACCGGGCGTATTAAACGTGGTCAATGGTGACAAGATTGCTGTCGATACATTGTTAACCGATGAGCGGGTAAAAGCAGTAAGCTTTGTCGGCTCGACTCCGATTGCCGAATATATTTATGCAACCGCCAGTGCCAATGGTAAACGCTGTCAGGCACTTGGTGGTGCAAAAAACCACGCTATTATTATGCCCGATGCGGATATGGACAATGCCGTGAATCAATTGCTTGGTGCGGCCTTTGGTTCCTCCGGTGAGCGTTGTATGGCGTTGTCTGTTGCCGTAGCAGTCGGTGATGAAGCCGCGGATGCGTTAGTCGCTAAAATGAAACAGGCGATGACGGGGTTGAGCGTTGGTGCTTATGATAATGCCAGCAATGATTTTGGCCCGGTGATCACCTGTCAACACAAAGATAAAGTCAACGGTTTTATTAGCAGCGCAGAGCAGCAAGGTGCGACCGTTGTGGTGGATGGCCGTAACCCTAAGGTTGAAGGTTATGATAATGGTTATTTTGTCGGAGCTACCTTAATTGATGGTGTAACCGCGGAAATGGATAGCTACAAAGCAGAAATATTTGGTCCGGTACTACAAGTGGTTCGGGTTAAAACGATGCAAGAGGCCATGCAGTTGATTGATGATCACGAATACGGTAACGGCACCTGTATCTTTACCCGTGACGGTGAAGCCGCCCGATACTTCTCCGATCATATTCAGGTTGGTATGGTAGGTATTAACGTACCACTACCGGTACCCGTTGCGTACCATAGTTTTGGTGGCTGGAAGCGTTCATTATTTGGCGATTTACATGCCTATGGCCCCGATGGTGTCCGTTTTTACACTAAACGAAAAACCATTACCCAACGTTGGCCATCCAGTGGCGTGCGTGAAGGGGCGAGCTTTTCTTTCCCAAGTTAATTAACAACCATTCCCGAATGGGGCAATATGGCGATTGCCCCTAATATTTAGATTTTAGATGCGACAAAACTTATGGCAAATGCAATATATACCTACCCAACGCAAATCGAGACATTGGCGGAAGAGGCGGATGTTCTAAGTGCAGAAATGTTCGAATCGGCATTGCCTGTCCAACATACCCGAGAGTTTTTTAGTGACGCACAACGGGGTATTTATGTCGGGCTTTGGGATACCACTTCAATGCGCGAAACCGCCGGTCCGTACCCTATGGAAGAATTTATGGTGGTGCTACAGGGTAAAGCGGATATCGCGCTATCGTCAGGCAATGTGCGTCAGGTGCAAACCGACGAAGGGTTTGTTATCCCTCATGGTGTCGATTGTCAGTGGCAACAACAGGGATATTTAAAAAAGCTTTTTGTGATTGTCGAAAACCCTGACATTTGTCCGGTGAATGAAAATGCGAAAGAGATATGTATTTTTGGCCCAGAACATGCAAATCAAACGTATCAAAATAACGCGACAAGTTTTGTCGTCTATCCCTTGCCAGAATATAAAACAATCAACCACCAGGACAATTGTGCATCATTAGCGGTGGTATATTGTCATTTTGGCGCGGTAACCTATGAATCGGCCAGCCAAAGTGCTGACTCGGTGATGCATCATTGTCGCAGCTTAGAAGTGATGATTATCGAAAACTTTAGCAGTCAAAATCTATCGTTTGATGGCAATTCCAGTGGCTTCATCGTGCTGATACATGATTCGAGAAAAGCAAAGGATTAGACTCAGAGGATATTGACCCTAAACCAAATTAATGAACATAATAGGTCAAGTGTTCAATAAATTTAACAACTGATTGATTCTGCTTTGTTAGTAATCAACGATTTAACCAGGGAACCGCGTAGGCAGTATTATGACTTTAAAACATTATATTGATGGACAATGGCAGCAATCCGACAGCCAACTTTCTTTTGTGAGTATCAATCCTGCCACTGAACAACCGATAAAAGAGGTTGCAGCAGGGAACAAGGCCGATATTGATAAAGCCGTAAGTGCGGCAAGAAATGCTTTCGATAATGGACCTTGGCCACGATTATCCGGTAAGGAACGTGGTGCTTACTTACGTAAAATCGCAGCCCTAATCAATGAACGTCTGACGGAACTGGCAAAGCTGGAAGTCGCAGACAACGGTAAACCTTATCCGGAAGCGGAATGGGATATCGAAGATACCGCCGGTTGTTTTGAGTTTTATGCCGGATTGGCAGAAAAAATGGACGAGCAGGACGAGGAAATCATCGAACTGCCGGAACCAAGGTTTACCAGTAAAGCGGTGCAAGAGCCGGTAGGTGTCGCTGGCGCGATTATCCCGTGGAATTTTCCGATGTTAATGGCGGCCTGGAAAGTGGCTCCGGCGTTGGCGGCGGGTTGTACCATGGTGCTTAAACCCTCTGAAGTCACACCATTAACGGCAATTGCCTTGGCAGAAATTGCCCAACAGGCAGACTTACCTGCGGGTGTTCTCAACATCGTTACGGGCACTGGCCCTGAAGCCGGGCAGCCTTTGGCGGAACACCCTGGAGTGGATAAAATGGCATTCACTGGCTCCGTACCAACCGGTAGCAAAATAATGTCGATGGCGGCCAACCAGGTGAAAAATATCAGTCTTGAACTCGGTGGCAAATCACCGCTGATTATCTTTGCAGATACGGATATCGAGCAGGCCGTTGAATGGATCATGTTTGGTATTTTCTGGAATCAGGGGCAGGTTTGCTCAGCAACTTCTCGGGTACTGGTGGATGAGTCCATCTATCCGCAACTGATGGAACGTCTGGTTGCGGAAGCGAAAAAAATCACCATAGGTGAAGGCAATGATGATGGCGTATTACTTGGCCCATTAGTCAATCAATCCCAGTTTGAAAAGGTGTTGGCCGCAATTGATAAGGGTCAACAAGAAGGTGCGACACTTGCCTATGGTGGAGGTCGTCCTGAACACTTACGTCATGGATATTATGTTGAACCGACCATATTTACCGATGTCTCTGAAGATGCTTGGATTTGGAAAGAAGAAATCTTTGGTCCGGTTGTCTGTGTTAAATCTTTTAGCAGTGAAGAACAAGCGATAGCGCTTGCCAATAACAGCCGGTTTGGCCTTGCCGGCGCGGTGATGTCTAAGGACTTACAACGCTGTGATCGCGTTGCCCGCGCGTTGAGAGCCGGTATTATCTGGGTTAATTGCTCGCAACCGACATTTGTTGAAGCGCCTTGGGGTGGTTACAAGCAATCGGGTATCGGTCGCGAGTTAGGACAATGGGGCTTAAATAACTATCTGGAAACTAAGCAGATTACATCCTATGACTCAGGACAGCCCTGGGGTTGGTACATCAAATAACCCGAACCTGCGGGTATCGACTTTCATGTTAAACTGCAAAATTTACACTGCAGTTTATCGAGTTCAGAGGGTTGATTCAGGTAGAACTAAGCTTGCAATTTATTGTTCAAGCCACTAATAACAATATAAACGAGAGGATTTATGCAGTACGCCGAGGCGTTAAAAGATTCAAAATATGGTTCAGTATGGCTTGATTCGCCAGATAGTCCTGAGCCCGAGCAAGCTTTGGAAGAGAACATTACCTGCGAGTTATTAGTGGTCGGTGGCGGGTTTACCGGCCTTTGGGGCGCACTGCAAGCGAAAGAACGTCGTCCCGACCTCGATATCGTCCTGATTGAAAAAACCTTTATCGCCGATGGCGCCTCTGGGCGTAATGGTGGCTTTCTAAGTTCGGATTTAGCCCATGGCGAAGCGAATACTGAGCATCACTTTCCCGGTGAAGAAGAAATCTTACAGGAGTTGGGCAAGCAGAACCTGACGGAAATGCTGGCGACCTTTGAAAAATACAATATCGACGCCCATTACGAATGCGTTGGTGAGACTGAAGTGGCCGTCGATGACGGGCAGTTAAAAGACCTGCGCGAATATTACGAAGAAGAGAAAGCCGCCGGTGAAGATGTTACCTGGTTTAATGAAGAGGAAATGCAGGAACAGGTTAACTCGCCAACCTATAAAGCGGGCTTGCTGTATCGCAATGGCCTGGATGGTATCGTCAATCCAGCGCGTATTTGCTGGGGATTAAAACGGGTACTGCTTGAACTTGGAGTGCGTATTTATGAGCATACTCCGGTAGATAAATTGATACCTCGAAGCCGTGGCAGAATGAAGGCGTTTTGTCCTAGCGGCATCATTACTTGTAAAAAAGTATTGATGGGTACTAACGCGTTTCGCTCGCCGGTGCGACAAATTCGTAAATCGATCATTCCCGTTTGGGATTATCAAATAGCCACAGAGCCGTTAACGCAGGAACAACTGGAATTAATTGGCTGGGATAAATTCCATCATGCCCTCGGCGAATTTAATAATATGTTCCATTATTATCGTCTGACTAAAGACAAACGGATTACCTGGGGTGGTGGCGGTGCCGTTCGTTACTATTACAATAAAAATGTTTCGCGTCGGGATTGTGCCGATGTGCCAGAAGCCTTTGAGCAATTGGCGAAGGAGTTTTTTGAAACATTTCCGCTGTTAAAAGGGATTAAGTTCACTCATCGCTGGAGTGGTATTATTGCGACCTCAACTCGGTTTTGTATGGTGCCGGGAAGTGCCTATGATGGGCGAGTCGCCTGGGCGGTGGGCTACACCGGACTTGGGGTTGGGGCGTCACGGTTTGGTGCTCGTATTGCTCTTGAACTGCTTGGCTACGACCCTTCAGAAATCCTTGAGTTACAGTTTGTAAAGAAAAAACCCATGCCCTGGGCGCCGGAGCCACTTCGTTGGTTTGGCTACAAGCTGACCCATGCGGCGTTGGTGAGAGCAGATAATAATAATGGCAAGCGCGGACTATGGTTAAAATTATTGGATAAGCTCAATATGGGATTTACTTGTTAGCAATCATGCCAACATTAAAAAAGCCCGGACATTTGTCTGGGCTTTTTTGTGGGTGATATTTACCAGCCTAGCTTGTCTCGCACGCCATAATACCAGGCACCAAGTTTCGTAAAGGGCACGCGCATCATTCTGCCACCTGGGAATGGATAGTGTGGTAGCGATGTAAACACATCAAATCGGCGAGTTTCACCATCGATGGCCTCTGCCAGTATCCGTCCTGAAAGATGCGAGGTATTAACCCCATGGCCACTATAACCCTGAGCGTAATAGGTATTATCGCCAATTTTTCCCAATTGTGGCAATCGACTTAACGTTAACAGAAAATCGCCGCCCCAGGCATAATCGATTTTGATGCCTTTTAACTGCGGAAATACCGATTCAAAACGAGGTCGCAGGTACTTCTCAATGCTGGCAGGATCGCCACCGCCATAGGTAACGCCACCACCAAATAACAACCGGTTGTCTGCCGTTAATCGATAGTAATCGAGTTTATAATTCATATCTTCGATACAGTAACGCGAAGGGATTAACTGCTCTGCCAGTGCTTGTGGTAATACTTCGGTGGTTATGATTTGCGTGCCGCACGGCATAGATTTGCGTGCCAGTTTTGGCTCCAGGTTACCCATATAGGCATTACCCGCGAGCACCAGCTTTTTGGCGTGAACACGGCCTTTGTCGGTGATCACTTCACTTAATTTATCGCCATCGGCATGCTTGATCTCAATGACTTTTGAGTCTTCGTAAATGATACCGCCAATATCGGTAAATGCTCTGGCTTCTTCCAAAGCTAATTTAAGCGGGTGAATATGGCCGCAGTGCTCATCAACAAGTCCACCAACATAGGCGTCGGTATTGACGATTTTAGCCATCTCATGTTTATCAACCAGACGCAATTTTTGATTGCCGAAACGCTCCCATAACGCCTTCTTTGCAGCGAGTTCATCCATTTGTTTTTCGGTAAAGGCCGCAAAGAAACCACCGTGCTGGTAATCCACATCAAGTTGGTATTTGTCAATAAAACCGCGAATTATCTCGGCACCTTCAAAAGCCATTTCACCCATGGCAGAAGCCGTGTCTTTGCCATATTGTTTCTCGATGTGATCGATATCCCGGCTAAAGCTGTTAACCAGCTGCCCGCCGTTTCGTCCCGAAGCGCCAAACCCGATTTTCGCGGCTTCGAGGAGGACAACGTTATAGCCTTTTTCCTGAAGTGAGATAGCCGTAGCCAAGCCGCTGTATCCGCCCCCGACGACACAGATGTCGGCCTGTATAGATTCTTGCAGGGAAGGGTAGTCTTTTTGTCGCGAGCTACTGGCGGCGTAATAAGAATCGGGATATTGAGATGCAGGATTATAAGACATACATACCTTTATTAAAGGGGGAACAATTAAGTGTTGTATATTTTGAACAAAAGATCGGCGTAATGTCAATTAATCTGAATAATAAACCTAATAATGTAAAATATATTGAATTAAAACCCCTGCTTATGTAGTTTATCTGTTAAATTTAACGAATTGGAATGTTTTCGGGAAAGTCTTCCGTTAATCAATTGGAGTAGATAATGAACGATAGTAGTCTGGCATTTTGGCAAGATAAAGCCGAACAGTTGGTGATTGAAGGCCGCGCGTATATCGATGGCAAGTATCAGCAGGCCGCCAGTGGTGAGCAATTTGATTGTTTGAGTCCTATCGATGGCAGACACCTGGCAAACGTCAGTGCTTGTGGCCAGGCGGATGCCGATCTCGCTGTGGCTTGCGCGCGGACAGCTTTCAATACCGGTGACTGGCGTCGTTTTCCACCTGCTAAGCGAAAACTAATTTTGCAAAAATTTGCTGATCTCGTTGAACAGCATGGTGACGAGTTAGCATTGCTGGAAACCCTGGATATGGGTAAGCCAATCAGTGATTCGGTTAATGTTGATATTCAGGGGGCATTGCGCTGTCTGCGTTGGACCGCCGAAGCGATTGATAAAGTTTATGATGAAATTGCACCAAGTGCTGAAAATGAATTGGGCATGGTGACCCATGAACCCATTGGCGTTGTTGCAGCTATCGTTCCCTGGAACTTTCCATTAGTGATGGCCTGTTGGAAAATCGCTCCAGCATTGGCAACGGGTAACAGTGTCATTCTCAAGCCCTCTGAAAAATCACCGCTAACGGCAATAAAACTTGCAGCGTTGGCAACACAAGCTGGGATCCCTGATGGGGTGTTCAATGTATTGCCGGGCTTTGGCCATAGCATAGGCAAAGCGCTAGCCTTACATAATGATGTTGATACCCTGGTTTTTACCGGTTCGACTGCGGTGGCTAAACAATTATTTATCTATGCCGGCCAATCAAATATGAAACGGGTTTGGACAGAAGCGGGAGGCAAGAGCCCAAATATCGTTTTTGCCGATGCTCCGGATCTCGATCAGGCAGCGGCCGCTGCTGCCGGTGCTATTTGCTTTAATCAGGGGGAGGTCTGCACGGCAGGCTCCCGTTTATTAGTGGAGTCGAGTATCAAAGATGAATTTGTCGCAAAAGTCATCGCGGCGACCAAACAATGGCAACCGGGCAACCCGCTTGATCCAAATACCAATGTAGGTGCCATTGTTGATCAATCACAACAAACGCGGGTGTTAGGTTTTATTGAACAGGCACAGCAACAAGGTGGAAGCTTATGTCAGGGTGGAAACGCCATCGAACCGGTTGCCAATGGCTTTTATATCGAACCGACTGTTTTTGATAATATTTCCAATGATATGGATATCGCACAACAAGAAATTTTTGGACCTGTTTTGTCGATTATCAGTTTTGACACTATGGAAGAGGCCATTGAGATCGCCAATGATTCTGAATACGGCCTTGCTGCCGGTGTTTGGACCAGTAATCTGTCTAAAGGTCATCGCGTTGCAAAAGCCTTGCGAGCAGGTTCTGTCTGGGTTAACCAGTGGGATGGTGGTGATATGACAGCACCGTTTGGTGGTTATAAACAATCAGGTAATGGTCGTGATAAATCCTTGCATGCGTTCAGTAAATACACCGAAGTAAAGGCTACCTGGATCAAATTATAAGCCACCTTAAGCGTGATAAATGAAAAAATTAAAAAGGAAGCATCGCTTCCTTTTTTGTTGTCTGATTCCGCTTAATATTGGTTTTCAGTGCTCGTTACTAACCGTTAAGGTGCATGTTTGCACCTTGGTTGTTCAACACAATTGAAAAAATTTTTACCGTAATAAAATTTCACGATAATTTTACATTACTGTTTGATTTATTTTACGCGGCGTGTATTATCGAATGCAAATGACGAAAAAATAATCATAATTTATTGCTCATTTAAACAATAAAAATAATCGCTTTTTAATTTAGGGAAGTCGTAGTTTATGAACCATCGTAAATCCTTACTTGCTTTAGCCGTAGCATCGTTTTTTACTACTTCGGTGTCGTATGCTGAAGAGGCCGCCAAAGAAGATGACTATGAAGTCATTGTTGTCACTCAAAAACGTGCACAAACGCTGAAAGAAGTTCCGGTTTCGGTAAGCGCTTTTAATGAAAACTTTATTGATGATTACAACATCGATAATGCAGTAGCCTTGTCCAAGTTCACTCCAGGCCTTAATGGCGGTACCAGTAATGACAGTTTTGTCGATACGATTGGTATCCGTGGTATTGTCACTCAGGATTACGGTATCGGTGGCGATCCTTCTATCGGCTTGTATTTTGATGGCGTTTATCAAGGTCGCAGCGGTGGTGCATTAGGTTCTTTCTTTGATATCTCTCGCGTCGAAGTGACCAAAGGCCCACAAGGGACGCTATTTGGTCGTAATGCTGCGTCTGGTGCAATTAGCATTTATTCAAACGATGCAGTTGATGGTACCGAAGGTAGTATTGAGGGTGGTTTAGGCAGCGACAACTTGCAAGAAGTGACCGGTGTTTTTAATACGAATTTAAGCGATAACCTGTTTTTGCGTGTTGCCGGTCATTATGCGTCTGAAGATAACTATATCGACAATCTAGCGGGTGATGAGCTTCGTGGCCGCGATGTTGCCGCTGTGCGCGGTATCTTAAAGTATGAAGGCGCCGATACTATGGTTCGCCTAAGCGCGAACTATGAAGATCGTGATATGGATGGCGGTATCTACCGTTCACTCTGGACCGAAGGAGCAGCAGACGCCATTGAAACCGATCTCGGCAAAGACAGTCGTGATGTTGCCGAAGTTACCGCGGTAACTTTGGATATTGAGCATGACTTTGGCAGTGTGATTTTCACCTCACAAACGGCGATGAAAAATTACACCTGGGATTACGTTGAGGACTACGATGGTACCGCAATGCCATTTGGTAACTACTCTCAGGTAGATGATACCGAATATGTCTCGCAAGAATTTCGTTTAAACTCTGACAATGAATCTGACATCTATTGGTTTGTCGGTGTCAGTGCATATCAAGAAACCATTGATTCGCAATTCTACAACGAATATGACGATGATGCGTTTTGTTCTTATCTGCCGTACCTTGAAGAGTGGGACGAGCCTTTAGGCGATATCAGTTCCGATCCGGGTGCGTATTACGCTGATTGTCATGAGTTGTTTGTCGACGGTTGGTACGGGCTCGATTTTGTCGATGATGCTGATGATATTCAGATGATGATCGACGATGAAGAGATCCCAGGTCCTGGCGATGGTGTTGATGGTGTTCGAGAGCAAGTTTTTGCTCGCGGTACTAACCAAGGTTGGGGTATCTATGGTGATATCACCTGGTCGATTACCGACGCCACCGATATTACCCTTGGTGCACGCTATTCCTATGATGAAAAAGAGTTTGGTTTAAACCTTCCGGAACCCGATGGTTGGTTAGGACACTATTGGTTAGTTGGCGCTCACACGGCAGGTGAATGGATTGATGACACGCAAGACTGGTCAGAATTTACTCCCCGTGTTGCGATTAATCATCAGTTAACCGAAGACATTAATGTATACGCCAACTATTCCCGAGGCTATAAAGCCGGTGGTTTTAATACCTTCGCATTTAACATCAATTATATGGATTGGACCGGCTTCGATGAAGACGAAGAGTGGTTCGATTATGAGCCGGATGGTGTGATTGATGGCATCGATGAAGAATTCTGGGGCTCAGAATTATATGGCGGCGAATTACCAGAAGGCAGTAGTTTAGCGACTTACGACCCTGAGATTGTAGATAGCTATGAAATCGGTATGAAAGGTGATTTCTTCGATAATAGCCTGAACGTCAACTTAGGTGTTTACTATTACGATTATACGGATTTCCAAGGCACGTTCCCGAACGCCGGTGGTGTGATCATCAAGAATATCGGTGAAGCCGAAGGTAAGGGTGTGGAATTTGATGCGACATGGAAACCGACTGAGAGTTTGCGTTTATTTGTTGCCAGCGCGTTGCAAAATTCTGAAGTGATAAAAGGTGAAAGTGCCGATGGTGAATCCATTGCTGGTCAGAAGCTTTCTGCGCCGGAAGCAACGTTTACCTTTATCGGCAGCTACAGCTTGGAATTGACTAGCGAAATGGATTTGGATTTACAACTATCCTACGCATGGCAATCAGAAACCTTCGGCGATGAATTCATGGGTGGAAGTGACTTACTTGAACAAGACGCCTACGGTTTACTCGGTGCGGTTGCAAACCTTTACACTGAATCCTGGCAGTTTAGTGCTTACGTAGAAAACATCACTGATGAGTTGTATTACGAAGGTGCTGTAATCGATACCGGTTATACACGTTTCGGTATTGGTCAGGGTATCAATGGTGGTATTAAAGCGAAATATAGCTTTTAATTTCGCTGGCGTTTAAACCGGCAAACCTGTTAAAGGGACCTGTTTCACAGGTCCCTTTTTACTATCTCTAGAAAAGTCTATTCTCTTAGGGTTATGTTTTACCGATTTTAAGTTGTAGTTGGCGGAGAAGTGCAGTGTGTAAAATCGTGATTTTTGGTAATTCCGGCTCCGGTAAATCTACCTTGGCTCGAAAACTCGCATCCAAATATGAGTTAGCTCATTTCGATCTTGATGAGATTGCCTGGAAAAATACCAATCCGCCAACGCGGCAACCTCTTGAGCAATCTTCTGTAAAAATCGATGGGTTTATGAATGACAATACAGTCTGGGTTATCGAAGGCTGTTATTCCGACCTAATTGAATATGTAATGGGGTATGCCGATAAAGCAATCTTTTTGAATCTCAGTATTGAGGATTGTATCGATAATGCGAAAAAACGCCCATGGGAACCCCATAAATACCCATCAAAACACGCTCAGGACGAGAATCTCTCGATGCTCCTGGATTGGATAAAGGATTATGAGTCCCGAACCGATACCTTCTCACTTGCCTCGCATCAAGCCTTGTATGACAGCTTTGCCGGGGAAAAAGTTATCTATAGACTGAATATTAACGAATAGCGGTATTAATAAAATAGATAGTGTACGACGCCAAAAGCTAGTTTGCGTCGGTCAACCTTATCCAGTAATTTAACTAGGCAGTAAGCGGACGAGTTGAGCGAATTTGAGTCATTGAACATCCGGCTATCTCTATAATATCCACCGTCATCCCGCACTTGTTGCGGGGCCTCGTATCCCACGCTGTGTCCTATTTATTTCAATTTCTTAGCTTAAGAACTAAGTAAGCAAGTCTCAGCAAATCGAAGGGAGGTTCCGTGTTGGAGCAAGGGATGACGGAGTAAATAAATGGAATAGCGTATGACTCTGAATGGCACATTTGCGACGTCGCCATAAATAACGTAAGTTATTGAAAAGTTGTTAGTCGCGAGCAGCTGCAGTTAGCGAATAACGGAAGTTTTAAGTCAGTAATCACCTATAAATTTATATGAAAAAATTCTATATTCTTTTAACTTTAATAGCGGTATTAGCTATTTGCTTTTATCAATACGGAAGAGCTACTTGGCATCCTTTAGTGGTGAAGGTTATGGGAAAGAAAACTGTATCAGAGGTGATTGATGAGTATGGGCCGGATGCGAGAAATAAGTTAAAGCCTATTTTCAATCAAAAAGGGGTATTCTATCCTCCCCCAAAATTATCTTTCGTAGCTTTTAAAGACACGGATACTTTGGAAGTCTGGGCGGCGAATGATAATGAGAGCTATACATTGATAACAAGTTATCCTGTTAAGGCCGCGAGTGGTGAGTTAGGTCCTAAGTTGGAAGAAGGCGATAGACAAGTTCCTGAAGGTATATATAAAATTGTAGGGTTCAATCCTAATAGTGCTTATCACTTATCAATGAAGCTTAATTATCCAAACGAATTTGATACGTATCACGCCAATCATGAAGGACGCACCGAACCTGGAACAAATATATTTATTCATGGAAAAGCTTCTTCAATAGGATGCTTAGCCATGGGGGACGAGGCAATTGAAGAATTATTTACATTGGTGCATGATGCTGGGCGAAGCAAAACTACAGTTTTGATTTCACCAACCAATCCTTCTTTGAATAGTCTTGAGATACCTGTCGATGCTCCAGAGTGGACAGCAGAGCTATATAGACAAATCGAATCTAAATATAGAGCTATAAATCCTCTAAAAGGATAATAACAACAATCGTTAATTGACGTTAACTAATTGAAACGGTTAATGTCTTTAAAGAGCGAGCAGTAGACGGTGGTAATGAGCAAAATGGGTTCTTACGAAGATATCATTTCTAGTCATAACATCGTGATATTTGATGGTATTTGCAATTTTTGCAATGGCGCTGTTAACTTCATTATTGAGCGAGATATTCACGACAAATATAGATTTGCTTCAATGCAAAGTGAAGCAGGCCAAGCTTTAATAGAGCAATATCAAGTTAATGATGTAGGGGTAGATACCTTTCTACTTATTAAGAGCGGGAAGTGCTACTTTAGAACGGATGCCGCTCTGGAGATAACAAAAGATCTCAAAGGTTTCTGGCAGTTAATTAGAACAACATTAATTCTACCGCCGCAATTTAGGGATTTTTTCTATAAATGCTTTGCGAGAAATAGATACAAGCTATTTGGAAGGCGAGAACAGTGTATTATTCCGACGCCGGAGATCAGAAATAAATTCTTAAAGTAACGGCTTTAATGAGCGAACTGCAGTCACTCAACTGGTGACAAAAGATTCAGCTAAATATCCATTGGCACGTTGGCTATTAAATGAACTACGAAGAATTTTATTACAGTATTGATTGCAAATTTCCTTACCATGATGAAAGTGAATGGAAGCGAATCGTAGCACAATCGATAGAAATTGGTGAAGACGCTCCTTTTCTGGTGCTTCATGAAATATGTCGTATGCCAGCATCAGAAAAACTCGAACATGCCAAGCATATGGAAATGTACAAATATTGGAAGGACTCATTTTCTAGTCCTGTACAAGAAATTGTTGAACCAGCTTCACTTTCGTATATTAACAAGATGGAACTTTCAGACAACGAAGCATTAGATATTATGGATAAACTTTCTGAATATCCAGAATCCTATAGTGCTCTCCAAGTTGTTTTATTTTCCTGTCCAGACGATGACGAGATTGTTGACGATAAATATCAAGAAACCATTCGGTTATGGAAGTCTGGTGCTTAACAAATTTCCCAAAAACGCATGAAACAGGCGCATGACCCGAAGCAGATAAGTATGGTCTGTTCCAGGTTGGGGTGACTATAGTGAGCGAGTTACGGGCATTGAGTTTTTACTGCGAATTACTAAAGAAAATAGTAATTACTATTTTTTTAATACTCGGCAATACTTTTAACCGAATTTGGCATGAGCATGTTTGCGTCAGTCATAGCAATCGGTTAATTTGGATGAGCAGCCAGGGGCTGTTTAGAGCGAACTAGAGTCACTCGAAATTCCCATAAAAGAAAATTATTGAGCCGCCTAAATAATAAATTGTTAGCTTGCTACCGGAGATTTTATGCAACCATCTAAGCCGTTACCAAAATTTATAAATGGTTTGAAAAATGCACTTAAAGTATACGGTGCAACTCAAAGAGATCAGTATTCATGGATTTCTAAAACAGAAAATCATTTTGTGTTTACTGCTGAACAAGATCACAAAGATAAAGAACGGAATATATATAATCATAAAGACGGCGTCTTTGTTAAAAAGGTAAGGGCGCTATCTAAAGATTTAGGTGATGCGCCTTTAACAGTGAGCCATGGCAAAGAATTATTCGATGCTGTTAATGAAACGTTTACAAATAACAATGATTGCAGGCTTCTTATTGTAAAAGGAACCAAGTATGGGACTAGTTCAGGTGGCGTAAGAGCTGTAATGGACAATGATTTATGGAGGTTTACTTCATTTTCCGGAACCGTAGAGCAAGGTTTTGAGTTTGTTTTAGAAAGGGTTAAAGCAAACTAATAAATCGTATATTAGCAATTGCTAACCGACCAAGTTTGGCACTGAGTTGACGTTAACTGATTGAAAAGGTTAATGTCTCTTGTGAGCGAACTGCAGCCGTTCGAGCATGAATTCGTATTTGACTCTAAGTCAGCGAACAAAGGACTAATTAATAGAAAAGCACT
>NZ_VCBC01000019.1 GCF_005843925.1 Thalassotalea litorea | reverse complement strand
CATACGATTAATATTTCGAAATTGTCTGACGGTGTAAAATCTTTGCAAGCTATCGCTTACGATACGCAAGGGAATAGCACAGAAACGGTGGAAATGAGCATCCGCACTGAGCGGTAAATAAACACCCGGTTCAAAACCAAACCGATATACAAAAGCCCCGCAAGGGGCTTTTTTTATGATCGAAATACATTAAAAATGGCTGTGCAAGCTTGTGCCAGTATTATTGCGCTCGACACCAAGACACCAAGACAGCAAGTTTTTACGAATTGAATTGAAATTAAATGAGCGGGTGTAACATGCGATTGCGCCACGCCATGGGGCACGGTATTTATTATCACCACTCATCCCTTATAACTTTTCTGACACATCTTGATAATAATTTACTTTGTAAATTGTTGTTATTGCGATTAAATTGCAATAACACACCTTTGAAGGAGCGAGTGCGTGTCAGTGCCATCAATTGAACAAAACATGATTAAGTCCTATGTCTTGAAATTAACCTGTCCAGACAGGCTTGGGGTTATGGCAAAAATCACCGGGCATTTA
This sequence comes from Thalassotalea litorea, assembly GCF_005843925.1. Taxonomy (GTDB): domain Bacteria; phylum Pseudomonadota; class Gammaproteobacteria; order Enterobacterales; family Alteromonadaceae; genus Thalassotalea_A; species Thalassotalea_A litorea_A. The sequence goes on along the minus strand of NZ_VCBC01000019.1, from coordinate 49,144 downwards.
TATCACCACGGTGCCTTTATCAACAACGCACGCCATTATGCCGATTCAGATAAACAACGATTTAATATGCGTATCGAATTTGATGATCGCCAGCTATCGTGCAGCCCAGAAAGGTTTGAGAAGGATTTTGACGACTTTGCCCAAGCCATGCAAATGACCTATCACCTCAGATGTGCCAAAACGCGGCCTAAGATAATGATCATGGTTAGCAAGGATGATCATTGTCTTAATCTGTTGTTAACGAAATGGCGCTCAGGTGTACTCAAAGCGGATATTTGTGCCATTGTTTCGAATCATCAAAATGCGAAAGACTTGGCACATTTTTATGGCATTGATTTTCATTACCTGCCGGTAGATAAAACCAATAAGCCGGAGCAGGAAGCGCAATTGTGGCAATTATTCAGTCAATATCAGGCCGATCTTTTGGTACTTGCTCGCTACATGCAAATTCTCTCCGATGACTTATGCGCAAAACTTATTGGCAAAGCCATCAATATCCACCATTCCTTTTTGCCGGGGTTTAAAGGCGCAAAACCTTATCAACAAGCCCATGATCGGGGCGTGAAGATTATTGGCGCTACGGCGCATTATGTGACCAAAGATTTGGATGAAGGACCAATCATTGTTCAGGAAGTCAAACCGGTAGATCATGCAACAACCGTGCGCGATATGATAGAAATAGGGCATGACATTGAAGCCACAGCACTTGCTCGCGCAGTACGTTGGCATGTTGAAGACAGGATATTGTTAAATGATCATCGCACCGTGGTATTGTAATACCAATCACATTAAATTATTGCTCACTCAGTGAGAATTTAAAGGCTTTTAGACAAGGCTTTGATTGCAGAGAATGGTTATTCCGCTCTCAAAAACAGCCAAAATCAGCCAAAATCAGTAACGCAGGATAAACGCCTTTAAAACTCACCCGTTGTAACTGAACCTCTGCCCTAACTCTGAATTGTGCACAAACTTAATGTGATTGGTATAAGAGAAAATTAATACAGGCGGATATCGATTAGGGCTCTTGAGGTTTTGATAAGCAGCGCGTACCATCGCTGAAAACAAAAACCACAGGATTGCCTTTATGACCTGGCTGAAAACCCTATTTTTTACTTTAATCGCACTTTTCATCGCGGTACTTCTTCTTTTAAAACCCATTGCTGGCGTATCACCCATGTCGCTTGGCGCTGCAGCCGATGTTGCTACTGGGCTTGGGGCTAAGATTGCATGCTCCGGGCGCTATATTACGGGTCTTGATGATAGCCAGGTGATGGCTGATTTGGCATCTTATTCGCCGGCATACTCATTGGTCGAAGTTGACTATGACGATAAACAGAAAAAAGCTTATGCAAACCTGTTAGGTTTGTCGCCAATGAGCGCTACGTTTCGAGACGGCATTGGTTGTACGCTGGATATTGGTGATACGAAAGCACTTGATGAGGTAAAGGTTGTTGCCATTAAAGCCTCTGAGCAATCCTGGCCAGAGGGTAGTGCGCTCAATGATATCGATGCCGATCTACAAACTCGTATTGAAGAACTCGTCGCCGAAGATAATGCCCAGGGGTACCAAACTCGTTCATTACTGGTTGTTAAACATGGGAAAGTGGTGAGTTACGCAACCCAAGAAGGCTTTGAACAACATACACCTCATCTTGGTTGGTCAATGGGCAAAAGCTTTACCGCAATGATGGTTGGTAACTTAATATATCAGCAGCAGCTTGCACTAAACGAAAATCAGTTATTTGCAGCCTGGCAACACGATGAGCGTCGCGACATTGACCTAGAGAGCTTATTGCAAATGTCATCGGGGCTTGATTTTGATGAGACCTATGCGCCAGGCAGTGATTCAACCCGCATGCTGTTTTATACCTATTCTGCATCAGATATTTCGATTCAAAGCCCATTAATATACCCACCAGGTGAACATTTTTATTACTCTTCCGGTACCACTAACCTATTGTCCAGACTGGTTTTTGAAACCTTAGGTGGCAGTGTTCAACAGCAAATGGACTATTTGTATGAGCAATGGTTTGAGCCGCTTAATATGGCGCAATCGACATTCGAACCGGATCCAAGCGGTGTGTTAGTGGGTAGTTCATACATCTACGCCAGTGCCCCCGATTGGGCAAAACTCGGTCAGGTCATGTTAAATGGCGGCGAACTAAACGGTTCGCGTTTTTTGAGTAAAGAGTGGGTTGCTCAGGCGCAATCCGCAAATTCATCGAAAAATGATCCGCGCTATGGTTATCAGTTCTGGTTAAATGGTGGCGGCAGTGAATTACGTTGGCAGGATTTGCCTGAAGATGCGTATGCGATGTCAGGTAATCGGTCGCAGATAGTGATGATGATCCCGTCTCAAGATTTGATTATTGTTCGCCTTGGCTGGAGCGCTGAGCCATATCCTACCTCAGAAAAACTGGCCAAAATAATTTCAATAACGAACTAAATGGAATACCAATGATCAGGTGCTGGTGTTATCAGTACCTGATGTTGTAATCCTTTCAGGCATTGTTCAAACCTTATCATTATCATTATCATTATCGATGTGACGTGGTTGATATTCCTTTATTGCCCCATAAAACTCTGGTTTGATTTCCGCATCAGGCCTCACAATAGCCATAGAGTGATTTTTAACCAGATGCGGGGTGAATATATTGTCATTTTTATCGATAGAAAGATCCGGCTTTTTTGCCAAATCTATCGCCAGTTGAGTTGCGCGTTCAGCCATCTTTTTAATTGGAGTATGTATGGTGTGAAAGTTTGGAACGGTCATTTTACTATATGTTGAATCATTAAAACCGATTACAGACACCTCTTGAGGAATCGATATCCCTTGCTTTTGTAAGAAGTTAATTGCGCCATATGCAATCGCATCATTGAAACAAATTACGGCAGTAAATTTTTGGCCAGATGCTAATAAATTATAAATCGCATCTTGCCCTCCTTGTATAGTGCCATCGGTTTGCTCAATGAGTCCTGCTGAGAGTTTAATACCCCTGGCTTTTAAGATTTGTTTAAAATATGAAAAACGTCTACTTGAATGCAGTAACGAATGCGGTAAATCAAGTATGGCAATATGTTGGTGTTGGAATTTAACTAACTCGTCAACCATTAGTTGCGCCGCAACTTGATCGTCTAACCAAATACATCGTTGCTCAATCTCTTTGATTTTTCTGTCAAAAATGACTAATCCTGGGACTTTGTCCGTGTACTCTACGATCCGCTGATCGCTGATAGATGTGGAGAAAAGAATAACCGACTGGTAACGTTGCTGTATTAACGTATTTAACGCGGCTAACTCTTTATCTTGATCAAAAGAAGAGGAGTTTAACACAATTTGAACCTCATTATTTGAGGTGACGTTTTCAATACCACTGACAATTGATGAAAAGTAGGGGGTAATTATATTTGGTAAAATTACGCCAATTGCAGACAAATTACCTTTATTAAGTGCTCTTGCATTTTGGTTGGGGTAGTAGTTCAGTTCGTTAATGGCCGTTTGGATTTTCTCTCTGGCGAGCGTACTAACGCCAGGTTTGTTATTCAGTACTCTAGAAACCAACGCCGGTGAAACGCCAGCTTTTAAAGCAACATCCTTAATTGTTTTCATTATGAGGGCTCACTATCGTTTGAGTGCTCGAACGGAGCTTCAAAACTGGAAAGTATTGGTATCCCGATTCGTTAAGATTATTTTGTTGGGATATTATATTCCATGCAACTTCTACTGCTTTTCTGGCCATGATGTTGACGGGGTAATGAATGGTAGTTAATGGCGGTTCACATTTTTGTGCGATGACTAAATCGTCAAAACCAACCACCGATATTTGTTGAGGTATACATATGCCAGCTTGCCTTAGCTTAGCAATGACTCCAACAGCCATCGAATCGTTAAAGCATAATACGGCGCTAAACGTCTGCGTCTTTTTCAATAATTGTTCCGCACAACTATAGCCTCCCCAAAAGTTACTTTCACCATATTCAATATTGGTTTGGTTTAATTGTCGTCGATGCTTTTCGAACGTACTTTTAATGCCATTTAATCTTTTTTTGGCGTCTACAGGTTTATTATTTGCAGATACAATCGCAATATTTTGGTGACCATTGGACAGCAAATATTCCGTAGCCAAGGCAGCTCCTGCCTGGTTATCAAAACTAAGGCAACGGCTAGCGATATCAGAGATAAATCGATTTAATACAATTAATCCTTTTACCTCTTTACTTAACTGCAAAAGTTCCAGGTCTGAGAGCGCAACACTGTAAATTATGACTGAGTTGCAGCCGTCAGCTTGCAGACGCAGTACCGCCTGAATTTCTTTGCTTTTATTACTGCAACCCGTACTTACCAATACCTGAATACCTAATTGCCGGGCGAAGTGTTCTACTTCATGAACTATCGTCGCATTGAACGGATCGGATAACTCAGACAGTACAACGCCAATCATGACCTTGTCGTCTTTGACTAATTGCCTCGCATTGGCATTTGGAATGTACTTAAGGTCCACAATGGCTTGCTGGACCTTCAATTTAGTTTCAAGCGTTACATGTTCTGGGGTGTTTACTACCCTGGAAACGGTCGCAGTCGATACATTCGCCAATCTTGCAACGTCTTTAATTGTCGGCATAGATTTATCATTACTTAGGTATTTCGATAACTCTAGAACAAATCAAAATCAATGTAAAACGTTTACATTGATTTTGGGTTAGTTATGATTTTTATGGTGTTGTAAGTTATTGAAACTCCCGACTAGCCCTGTCTTTTCGCTTTTTATATGCGGTAAATGCGGAGTTTCTAGAAATTACATCTGCATTTTTCTTGTTTGATTTGTGTGCTCCGTTTACATTGATTGTTAACAATTAACTTTTCTGTGGTTTGTTGTATAGCTACAACGCATTAAACTCAATGGGATAGTTATATGCCGTCGGCGAACTATAAAAATATGAAAAATGCCGACAATAAATATAACGGGGCGATTAAATGAAGAAACTGAAATGGATAACATTATTGACTGCAGTTGGCATCGGGGGAGTACCTGCCTATGCGAATCAAGTAAAGGTTGATGTAAACTTAAACATAAAACATGAAGTAAATGGAGTCTCAGACTTCAACCGTAAAAAACACATTACGGTCCACTCTTCGTTCACTGAAAGTGATTGGCACAACGAAGCAGAGACGATGAATTACCTTATGAATGACCTTGATGTATATTTTGGTCGTGATAACGGTATGGCAACATGGATATTTAAAGCGACCGCGCAAGATCCAAACACCCCAGGCAAGCCTCATATTGAAGACTTGGCTAATTTTGGTCAGTGGCATAAAGACAATATGTATGACAACTTGCCAGAGTCATTACGTGCTTATGAGAACCGAAGTGATGAAATGATCATGGGCATTACACCTCATGGTCCTTTCCCAACCCAGTCATATTGGGAAAAAGACTTAGCGGGCAAAGACGATGAAGCTGGAAAATATGTATTACGTCATATAGAAGACGGTGCAGAATGGGTCGGAGAATATTTAGATCAATTCATGCGCAAATCCGGTGAGACAAGCGGCGTGTTAATGCCCAAATACTGGGAAGTGATTAACGAACCCGATATGGACATTAATGTCGGTCGAACCTTTGTTATGTCAAGTTTTGAGCAATTGTTTGAATACCATAATTTAGTTGCTGATCAGATCAAAACAAAACTACCAGAAACCGAGCGCCCTTTAATCGGTGGTATGACATGGGGTTTACATGATTTAGAAAATGGCGATTTGTCAGAGCGTTTTCCGACTCAGGATAGAGCGGTTCGAAGTCGTTATGCGTATGAAGAGGGCGATTTAGAAGACTTCTTGCAAGCCATAACGACCTCTGAGTATTGGGTAACTCAAGACGATAAATACTTCCAATGGGATGCTATCTGGAAAGGCTTCATGGATGCATCTGGTCACAATATGGATTTTTATTCTCTTCATTTATATGACTGGGCCCACTTAGGCGAAGATCCTCGTCAAGGCAGTACGTTCCGTCGAGGTATGAAAACAGAAGCCATATTAGATATGGTGGAATGGTACGACGCACAAGTTAATGGTGCGGATAATCTTAAACCCTGGGTGATCTCGGAATATGGTGCCATAGCGTCAAAACACGGAAAATTAGAGTTTCTTGCAAATGATTACCGATACTCTGACTGGTTACACCTGAGAACATTCAACCAAATGTTTATGCAGATCTTAACTCGGCCATCGCAAGTGGTTAAGTCTATGCCATTTGCGCCTATCAAAGCCAAATGGGGATTATTAACCGGTCCAAATGGAGAAGCTATTCGATACGAAGCGGCGTTAATGCACACAGACGAAGCACTCTCTGCAAACTACGACACGGCTGATTGGTATGTTACCGACAAAATTCAGTGGTATGAGTTATGGTCAGATGTGAAAGGTACACGGATTGATACCCATTCAAGTGATCCGGATGTACAGGTTGATGCTTATGTTGACGGCAATCATACCTATCTTATTTTAAACAATCTCGAGTGGTACAACATTCCGGTAGACCTTTCATTTATTGGCGCAAATAACAATAATGTCGTAAGCGTCAATATGAAACATTCCTATTTAGCCGAAGGGTTAAGCCCAACCAATTTAGGCCGACCCATTTTAGCAGAGGCTAGAATGGACGCTCTGCCTGAGTCTGTGACATTAGAACCAGGCTCAACCATTATTCTTGATATTGAATATCATGATGAAATCTCTATCACTTCTACAATGACAGAGAAGAAGTTCTATGGGGAAAGTTTATCGGGGGCCGGCAAAGGTGAAGCTGCAAAGGGTCAGGTACATCGAATATTAGGTACAAATATGACAGGCAACATTAATAATGTCGTCGTACCTAAGTTTGGTGAAGCTCGATTAAGAATCGCAGCAGAATTTTATCCTTTCCATGCGTCAAAACCGGCTAACAATACATTTACCATAAATGGTAATACGATTGAGGTGCCAACTCAGGTTAATGCAAATGCCAGTGGTTTAATGACTGAACATTATGACTACATGGGCCCAGAAGTTGATGAAACTAGTGTTTCTTTAAACTTGATAGATATCCCGATTCCATTAGAGTATTTACAAGAAAACAATGAAGTGACGGCATCCGTAGCTTCTGCACGTGCATTTACTGCGATCAGTTTATCAATTTGGAGCGCTGAACAAGAAATAGTTCGTTCTGCAAATGAAGCGTGTGAAACCGCATGCACAATACCCTATGAATTGACGATAACTGGGGAGTCGAGCGTTTTATACGGAGAAACGATCAAGCTAACGGCAAACGTTTTGCCATTAAATGCAGAAAATAAAAACGTTATTTGGTCTACGTCTGACGTTAAAGTCGCTGCCGTAGATCAAAATGGTTTGGTCACTGCTACTGGCACTGGCTCTGCAACCATTTCCGCAATAACTGCGCAAGGAATGTTAGAGTCAGTACATCAAGTGAATGTCATTACTGTTGCTCCAACACACATTGAAATAAACCCTGTCAGTGTTAATTTAGCGCTGAATGAAACGTTAAAGCTTAATGCAACAATCACTCCGAATAATGCCACGATTAAGGCAATAACATGGCATTCATCCAATGATGAAGTGGTGTCGGTTGATAACAGCGGTTTGATAACCGCGTTAGCAAACGGCGTTGCGGATATTACAGTTACTACCGTAGATGGCAACATTACAGATGTCGTAACAGTATCTGTTGCAAGTATTCCTTTAGAGTCCATTAATTTGGCAAGTAATGCGGTAATTGTATTGCCGGGCACGTATCAAGCTAAGGTTGATTTTATCCCAAGCAATGCCACAGACACGTCTGTAACATGGCAGTCCGATAATTATACGATTGCAACGGTTGACGCAGATGGTTTGATCACTGCTGTTGCACCAGGGGCGACTACGATAACGATTACTTCGACAGATGGAAATCACAGTCAAGATATTATCGTAAATGTAATAGAGGCATCGTCAATTCCATCTGATGGTTTTGTTGTCGAAGCCGAAACCATGACAGCAACCGGTGGTACCTATGACGGTTTTACCGCAAGTTCCGTGGGTATTAACAATAATCAGTCTGGCGACTGGGCTGAATACCAAGTTAACTTCCCTGAAGCGGGTGTGTATCAATTAACATTGGATGCCGGAACACCAACAGCACCAGTTAATGGCGCGTCTGTTTATGTAAACGGTGTATTTTCTGGCTCTGCAGAGATACTTACGTCTGGTGACTGGGATGTCATGTTAAGTAATGTGATAAGTCAAAATGTTCTTATTTCATCTGCAGGTACACATACCATTCGTATTGAAAGCGTCGGGGCTGCAGGTAAGTGGCAGTGGAACGCGGATAAATTAACCTTTGCGTTGTTAAGTCCACTGGATCCTGAGTTGGCACCCGAGCTCGAACCCGAGTCTCCGACGGATCCTGACGTACCGGCATCACTCACTTTGCACAATGCACAACAATATCTAAACACGGATTATATTGTCGGAGATGTTCTTTCGGTCTCTGCGGATTACCATGCGGGTACGAATCAAACGGTAACGTCCGAAAATGGTGGGGTTAAGTTTTATCTTCGTGAAATGACTTCTACCTGGAGTTTGGTTAATGATTACGAGGCATTTGATGCGTCCGCTATTGATAAAGAATCTGGGGTAGCAAGTGCGAATATATCTTTAGCAAACTTAACGCCTTCAGCCGAATTGCCTGCTGGAAATTTCTACTTCCTGTTTGCAAGCTTTGTCTCTAGTGACGGACAAACCTACAAAATTCCAGGTGTGAGTCCCATTACTATATTGGCGGACGGTGAAAATGAGCCAGAAGAGCCAACGGAACCGACGGATCCTGAAATCCCATCTGAACCTGGATTTGGTGTAGACGATGTAAATAAATATTTAACCAGCGTTTTTGCAATAGGTGGCAACATTGACTTAACCGCGGTTTACTCAGCGGGTACTGGCAATACGGTGGTGGAGAGTGCCTTTGGAGGCGTTAATGGTGGATTATTATTTATCATTCAAGAGTTAAGAGCGGATGGCTCCCAAGTTAAGCGCGTCGTGGTTGGTGATTCAAGCTCTATTGGTCAACAAAGTGGCACACTCAATATTAGTCTACCGCTAGTTCACCCAACCCAGGGCGATTTAAAATTAACCTCTGAATTAAACGCAGGGCATTATTACAACCTGACAGCTCGTTTTAAATCGAGTGATGGTAGTACGCAAATTCTACCGGGTATTTCTCCAATAATTATTGGTGAAGTTGCTTCGTCACCGGATCCAGAAGACCCAACAGATCCAGAAGAGCCAACCGATCCTGACACACCAACGGATCCGGAAGAGCCGATTGACAATGGTGACCTTGTCGACGGTGATGCGTTCACTATTGAAGCAGAATCCTTTAATGAAACTGGCGGACGTGTAGCTGGCGTTACTATCGGCGAGCGAGGCATCCCAACAGACAGACGTATAGTGACTGACAGTAACCAAAACGGTGACTGGGTAGATTACTATATAGAATTTCCAAGTGATGGCTTCTATCGCATCGAAATGGTCGCTTCTAGTCAAAATATTAATTCACAGGCTGCAACCTATGTTGACGGAGTCTTGATAGACGAAGTTCCCGTACTCACTGGAAATCAAGGGGTATTTGATAGTTTTGTACTTGCGGATCCTGTGTTTGTTACGGCAGGGGTTCATACGGTTCGTATCGAAGCGACTTCAGCTGCTGGCAATGGTTGGATGTGGTTCGGTGATACGGTAACGTTCACGCATTTAATCGCTGATACACCGAATGTGGAATCTAGCTTTAGTTTTGCAAATAAGCAGGCGCTAATCTCGACGGTTTATACGGTTGGTGGCGAGTTAGTTGTTGAAACAACCTTCGAAGCAGGAAGTGACAATGTCGTTTCTGATGCGTTTGCTGGTATCGAATACATGTTAATGGAAATGACCGCTGATCTTGATGTAATGAATACGGTTTCTGTCTATGACGGTGATGCTATCGGCCAACAAACGGGTACCTCAACGGTGACAATGTCTTTAGCTGGTTTAACGCCTTCAAATGCGTTATCGAGTGGGAATTATTACTATTTATTTGCTCGTTTTGATAGAAGTGTTAATGGTGAACAGCGCCTAGAAGGTATTTCACCAATCATCATAGAATCAGATTTTGACCAAGATGGAATTGCTGACTCTTTGGATGCCGATGATGATAATGATGGCGTTGAAGATTTAGTGGATAGTTTCCCAATGGACGACACTGAATGGATTGATACTGACGGCGACGGTACAGGTAACAATGCTGATACAGATGATGACAATGATAACGTTGATGATGTATCTGATGCGTTTCCTTTAGATGCTTCTGAGTCACTAGACACGGATAATGATGGCCTTGGAAATAATGCAGACTCTGACGACGACAATGATGGCGTTGCAGATATATTAGATGCTTTCCCTTTGGATGATGCAGAGTCGGCGGATTTTGATGGTGATCGAATTGGCGACAATGCCGACACTGACGATGACAATGACGGCGTAAAAGATGACTTTGATGAACATGCTGGTGTGGTGAGCGGAAATGTTTTTCTTGAAGGCATTGATACTGGCATCGAAGATCGTGTGAATGCAAAGGGTGTACCGTTAAGTGTTGAACTTAACCAGTTATTAATCATCTGTGAAGGTAAAAACGCGGCAATAGATATGGGTTGTGGTATGAGCAACTTGAATAAATTGCGTAAAGAAGGCCGTATAAGCAGTAGTGAAGTACACCAGATCAATCGTGTTTTAATCACACTGAAGCGAAATTAAAATCACAATTATTAACCATTGCACAAAAAGCCTACTCTACCTATCAGAGTAGGCTCTTTTTTTTCAAATAGAACAATGAATTAAAATCTAGACCAAGACAAAAAGCAGGACAACAACAATGAGTAAGACAGTAACTCGACGTGATACATTTAAATTTATTGCCGCTGGGTTAGCAGCAACGAGCGTAGCTTGTTCAACAAAAACCGTTAAAGCACCCACAACAAGACCTGTATTGCTTAACCCGATTAACGATCGCTGGAGTAACACTCATGATAGAGTTTGGTTAGGTGGTGAATACTGGGCGAATCCAATGGAAGATTGGCGAATCAGCAATGGCGCGGCAGAGTGTGTCACTACCGGCGGCCAGCGAAGTGTGCACGCTTTACAACATCAGTTGGTGGATACTTCGAAAACCTTCAAAACTTCCGTTCGCGTTAAATTACTCGAAACGGGTAAAGAAGATGGTGGTGTTGCTATTCGGTTAGGTGTGCGCAGTGAAATCAACGAATACCGCAGTAATTGCTTTGTACAACAAGGGTTGGATATTGGTGTCATTAACAATCAAATCGCACTGGGCAGTAAACGAAAATCACTGACAAGAGCCATCAATAATGACGAAATTGACATAATCATTACGGGCTCTCCTCAAGCTCAGTTAGTTGCGCTTAATGTGGAAATAATATCCGTTTCTAGCGGGGAGTCACTTGGTCAAATGGAGGCATTGGTAGGAACTGAAGAGTTGCTAGGCAATATTGCTGTCGTGAGTAATTTTAATATTCCTTCTTTTGATTCTGGACCGAATCAATCACGTAGCGATGCTGGTCGATATCAATTTAGCAACTGGCATATTGAAGGTGAAGCGTTTAGCAATAACGTAGAGCAAAAATTTGGCCCAATCCTCTGGACAATGTATACCTTAAGCGATAGCAGAAGTGATGAAGGATTCATTATGAAGCTTAGCGCGCTTACCGGACCTTTAGGAGAAAAAGATTCAAAAGACGTGGTTTTGCAAGTACGTAAAAATGGCAAGTGGGTAGAAATAAGTAAGGCGGATCTTGATACCGATGGGTGGGTCGCTACTTTTAGAATACCTAATTGGGACGAAAGCCAGGCAACGCCTTACCGAGTCATATACAAGGAAAGTCAGGTTGATGGTTCGTTAAAACCCGATGTGTATGAAGGCACCATTAAAGCAAATCCGGCAGGCAGAAAAATGCGTATGGCGGCGCTTACTTGCCAAAATGATTATGCGTTCCCTTATGAGCCCGTTGCGAAAAATGTCGCCAAATTAGATCCCGATTTAGTCTTTTTCTCTGGTGATCAACTTTATGAATCTCATGGCGGATTTGGCATTATTCGCGTGCCCGCTAAAATGGCAATTTTAAATTACCTGCGTAAATACTATCAATTTGGGTGGGCGTTCAGAGACGCAATGCGGAATGCGCCTACCATTTGTTTACCTGATGATCATGATGTATTGCAAGGCAACCTTTGGGGAGAAGGAGGCGCGGCAATGCCAATGGCGGCACATGATGAGAATCGTGTCGATAAAGCTGGTGGCTACATTGAGCCTATTAAAATGGTTAACGTGGTTCATCAAACGCATACTGCGCATCATATGGAACCCATTGAGCCAAATCCGTCGAAACGAGGCATGAGTGTATACTACGGTGAATTGATTTATGGTGATGTTAGTTTTGCTATTGTTGCGGATAGACAATGGAAAAGCGGCCCGGAAAGACTAAACGTTATTGTTGGAACATCGGGCAATGACGAAGAACCTAATTTTATTAACCCCAAATGGAACTCAAACGATTTACATTTATTGGGCGATCGTCAGGAGCAATTTTTAAAACGTTGGGCACAAGATTGGCGAGGACATAAATTAAAGGCGTTGTTATCACAAACGATTTTTGCCAGTTTAGCCACTCACCAGATGAATCCGCAACACTATTTAAAATATGACTTTGACGCCAATGGATGGCCAGCTTCCGGCAGAGATCGAGCGATTTCAGCAATAAAAGGCTCAAAAGCGTTACACATTTGTGGTGATACTCACCTGCCTAGTGTGTCTCAATATGGACTAGAGCAACAACGCGACAGCAACTGGGCATTTTGTACGCCGGCAATTGCGGTCGGTTGGCAGCGTTGGTGGCGCCCAGATGATATCGGCTTAAATTATGCAAATCGACCACAACACGGCATGCCTAATACGGGCGAGTATTTAGATAGCTTTGGTAATAAAAACTATATTTATGCGATAGGGGATCCTGAAGTTAGTCGCTCTAAAAACAGATATGTTATGGCCCATGAAAAATGCAGTGGGTTTGGGTTTATCACGTTTGATAAGGAAGAAATGACTTACAAGATGGACGCGTATAGATTTATGATTGACGCAACCGATGGTAAAGCTTCAAATCAATTTGAAGGTTGGCCATTAACGATCAAGCAATCGGATAATCAAAGCGCTTAATTTTATGAGTAAAACTAAGAGGGAGTTATGTCCCTCTTAGTGAATTATAGTCATCAATTTGTCGACAGCCGGCCATTTTTGGGTAGGTTCGGGAAGCGTCCACGTCGGTATCTCTATTGTATTCATCTACTTCTGTTTCTGCTCCTACATCTACATCTACATCATTAATGTCATAAGTAGATACGTCGTTTATCCGTTGCGTAATACCCAATACCCAATACCCAATACCTAATACCTTGACCTTGCTGAAATAATTACATAGCGACTGACGCACTGGCGCTATAAAGCTTTCGGCTATTCCTATTGCGATACTATTTTTATTTCACAAGTTTCCTCTATGGCCGATTTTAATTTTAACGCTATTCGCTGCAAGTGTTATAGGAATGCTGTGTTTACGCTCGACCCGCATGTAAATGGGTCATCACAGTGTTACCTTGCAAATCTTACTAATTAAGGGGAGGGGGCTTGGCTGTCGTACTGCTTGGCAACTTGCGTAGTTGAAATTAATCAGACTAAAACGAAAAAAGCAGCCATCAGGCTGCTTTTCGGAATATGTTTGGTACGACCGAGTGGACTCGAACCACCGACCCCTACCATGTCAAGGTAGTGCTCTAACCAGCTGAGCTACGGTCGTACTGTAAAGTGGTTAACCGCGTGGTTAACGACTCAACGGCGGCTATGTTAATGGCAGATATGATTCCATGCAAGTGCTTTTGTGAAGATTTTTACAAATAAGCGTTTGTTTGCGTAATTCTTCGACAACTCACCTCATAAATGGTTAATTCGTCGTCAATAAACCCAGCTTGGCACGACGTTGAATAACCTTTAAACGCCAGGCGAGAAAAATCGCCGCGTTAGTCAAACCGAGAATAAAACCAATCCAAAATCCGGCCGGTCCCATTCGTGGCACTATCCAATCCGTGACCCCTAAAATCATCCCTAAAGAAAGACCCACGACCCAATAGGAGACAAAGGTGATATAGAGGATCGATTTGGTGTCTTTGTAGCCTCGCAAGGCGCCCGCCGAAATGACCTGAATAAAGTCGGAAAATTGAAATAATGCCGCCAGAAACATCAGATTGGCCGCAAGAGACACCACCGCAGTTTCCGTGGTATAAATCAGAGCGATTTGCTCGCGAAATACTATGGTGCCCGTTGCAGTAACGATTGCAATAATAAACCCCAACCACATACTGGTTGTACACATGTGCTTTGCGTCGTCCAGCTTGTTTTCACCGACGGCAAAGCCGACTTTAATGGTGACTGCCATCGCGATGGACAATGGCACCATAAAAATCATCCCGGAAAAATTAATGGCAATTTGATGACTTGCCACGACCTCGGAACCAAAAGGGGCGAGTATGATCGCCACCACAGAAAAAAGTGATACTTCAAACAGTAATGACAGAGCAATGGGTACTCCGAGTTTCAATATGCTTAACATTTGCTGGATATCGGGCCAGGTGATCGCACTGAGTAAAGAGATTTTCCGCAGTTTCTTTGAAAGCCAGATATAAACCAACATACCGAAAAACATTGCCCAATAGACAATCGCAGTGGCGATACCACAACCGGCGCCGCCTAATTCCGGGAAACCAAATTCGCCGTAGATAAACACGTAATTGGCAGGAATGTTAATCAACAAACCGATAATAGAGATGATCATTGTTGGTTTGGTATAGCCCATACCTTCGGCGAAGTTTCTTAATACCACATACAAACAAAATCCGGGGCCACCCCAAACGATATAGCTAAGATAGTCCAGCATGAGTTGCTGAAGCTTAGGCTCCAGAGTCAGATGAGGTTCGATGATTGGTCTTAAGCCATAAAATAACCCGATCACCAAAATTGAAAGAATGACGGCAATCCAGCCGGTTTGAATGGTTGAACGGGCAATGCCAGAGTGATCTTTGCGACCAGAATATTGAGAAACGATTGCCGATAACGCCATAATGACGCCATAAATGGTGAGAATGATGGGCAGCCAGACACTACTTGCAACCGCCACAGCGGCCATATCGGTGGCGCTGACCCGACCGGCCATCACCGTATCGGCAAAGCTCATTAAGTTTTGGATCAACTGCGCAATTAAAATTGGGTAGGCCAATTTTACTAAGGAGCGGGTGTCGGTAAAAAATTTATCTAGAGTCATTCGGTTAAAGATAAGATAATAACGGTAAGTCAGGAATGAGGATCATATATGTTTACAGGAATTGTGCAAATAAAAGCGCAAGTTAGTGATGTTGAACACCGCAACGACTTTCGGCACCTACAGGTTGCCGTACCGCAATCGTTTGCTGAAAATCTTGAACTTGGGGCAAGCGTTGCATGTAATGGGGTTTGTCTGACTGTTGTTAAAATTCAGCCCTGCGAGCAAGCAACCACAATGTTACATTTCGATGTGATTGCTGAAACCTTGCGACTTACCAATCTTGGTGAGTTAACCCGTGCAAGTTGGCTCAATCTTGAGCGCTCAATGCGTTTTGGCGATGAAGTTGGTGGACATATCGTTAGTGGTCATATTCACGATTTGGCGACGTTAAAATCGATTAACGAAACCGATGATAATGTACAGATGACATTTTCCTTTGACTCGCGCTGGCGTCCTTATATCCATCGCAAAGGGTTTATTGCGGTTAATGGGGCGAGTTTAACGCTCGGAGATGTCAGCGAAGATACGTTTGACTTGCATTTGATCCCGGAAACGCTGGAACGCACGAATTTGCGTAGCTTTCGTGTCGGAGACCAGGCCAATATTGAAATTGATCAGCAGACCATTACCATCGTTGACACGATTGAACGTATCATGGCTGACAAATTAGACGCAGAATAAACCCGCAACATTTTCGCGGTGTTCAGAATATTTGTTCGTCGTCGCTGTCGATTTTTAGTTTTATCGTTTGCCGATAATCGTCAATATGCAAATTCATATGAATATCGTTGCAACAGGTGGGACAGGACTCGTAGTAGTTTTGATCCCCCTGGGTAGTGTCCAGAGTGACATCAAGGTGATGACCACAATGGGGGCATTCGATAATCTTTCTGCTGATATTCTGTGGCATGAGTGCCTCCTACATCTCTACATTCAAGCATCACACAAACTCAATACAATTATGGCTCCATTCTCATTAATTTCCCAAAAACATTCAGCCCATTTTTAGAATTTTGGCAACAATATCTTTTGCCTGTTCAATGTATATTCCCCCGAATAAATTGGCATGATTGAAAATGTGATATGCGTTATAAATTGATTTGCGATTTTGGTAGTTTTTCCGTAACGATGAAATACTCTCGTAGCCTTGATAAAACGCCGCTGGAAACTGCCCAAACAATTCGCTCATGGCGATATCCACTTCCCGATCACCGTAATAACAGGAAGGATCGTAAATACAGGGCCCTTTCGAGGTAAATCCAACATTGCCCTGCCATAAATCACCATGCAATAGGCAAGGTGTAGGATGATGGTGGCTAAGCAGTTGCTGACAGTGCGCGACAAACGCATCGATATTGGTTAACTGAATATCGCGGTTGGCGAGTTCTTGTAATTGCACGCCAAGTCGTTGCTCCGCAAAAAACGTACTCCAATTTTTCTGCCAGGGGTTGGCTTGAGCTGTCTTGCCAATAAAATTGTCTTCACTCCAGCCAAATTCGCCTTGCTGATTATTGTCATGCATATGCGCCAGCGTTTTCCCCATAGCGAACCAGGGGTTATCACTTGCTTGTTGGGGGTTGTCTACAGGGTGGGGCAGTAACTCCAGGTATTGCAATACCAAATAGCTGGCGTCTTCTGTCAAACCGCAACAGATAACGTCCGGTGTCACAAATTCACTGCCTTGGCTTAAATGTTCGAGGGAATACATTTCCGTTTGAAAATTTAGCAATTGTGACGGTGTATTGGTTTTAACGAAAAACTGTTGATCGCCCGCGGACAATCGAAACGATGCGTTTATATCACCGCCAGTCACTTTTTCGGGCTCAGAAAAGGATAATTCTACCTTAAGGGTTTGCGAAATTTCATCAGTGATGGCGGACCACATACATACTCCGTTGAGATGACTTGGTTATCAGCGAAATTGATTCAATTATAGAAGAATTCCGCTACCGCCCTGCAGTATTTTTTAACAAAATAGCCCTTTTACATAAGAAATCGTCGGAGTCCTGAGATCTCTTTTCTGCTTCTTCTTTTAGGTACTGAAAAGCGGCTAATTCTCCGTTATGTTGAAATTGATCCAACCATTCTCGCCCAAGGCTTTCGTCAACGCCGAGATAAAGTGACGCATTAAGCATCGAATCTCGATAGAACGCATCGCTCAAAGCGTCAATTTCTTGCTCAATTTCCTCAATTTTTTTGTTATTTTCAAGGCGTTTATGAATTTCTTTTTGCAAAGACTTGGCAAACATTTGATCCATAAATGTATAGCTTGCATTTTCCATTAATGCGCCAACCCGAAGACATAGATCTGAATGTAAGTTGGCATTTTCTGATGTAACACACAACGATAACAGATGTTTCCAGCCAACGGCTTTTGCTGCTTCTGTGCCGATAGCGTGAATCAAATTATCATTAAAGTTTGTTAGCCCAGAGTGGTCTACTGTGTCAACGAAACGACGAATGTTGGCGATATATTGATTGGTTGAATAAGGCACTTGTAAAGTCTTATGATAAGCCCATTCAATTTTATCTAAATCCTGATGAGCAGCAAAATATAAGATTATATTGAGCCATAGCGCATCATTGTTAGCCTCTAATTGTGCGACATTTTCAATAAGTTCATAACTACAGCGGAGATCTTCAGGGAAAATACTGCATTCTCGCACTAATTCGCACAGGACGTTCGTATTCAAAGGGTATTGGTGATGAAATGATAATAAATTGTCTAACCGAGTTTCATTTTCACCGGCTCTTCGGTAAAGCACGGATGCGAGTTTATCATCAATATTTTCACTAGAGGCTAATGAATTTATGTATGCATCCAGAGTATGCTGATATTCGTCGGACGCGAGTGCATTTGGATCTGTTGATGTGCACTTTGGATCAGTTTTGCTCTCGGGGATAGCGTTATCAACAGCAAATTTGGAAGCTTGTTGTGGCGATTGAGCGTTTGCGACGAGGACGTTGCTAACCTTTAACGAAGGTTCATCAGGTTGTTTGATCTCTACAACCACTTTTTGTGCCAGATCAGTATCCAAGACTAAATATAGGCACACTGTCGCGACAATTAAGCAGGTTGTGACAAAAACAGCGGTACGCATTCCTTGCATAATCATAGTGTTTTGTTAATTCGAAGGGTTAAAGCCAGCATAAATGCTTTATCGATTCCATTCAACCACCGTCAATTTAGACGAGGATTGTCTCTGTCGTTTGTCGTTATCACTCAGCACTACCGTTGTTTTGCTCACTGACGGTTTTCAAATTATTTAAACTTTTACTGATGAGCACTAAAAATATTTCATTACTCAGCCAGGCTGGGAGACTGCCGCCAGGTTGAAAGTACCCCAAATAATCGATCTCAACACGTTTTTCGTCGGTTTGTTGGACCTGCCATTGCACATCAATTTGCTTGACTCGAATACGGGCAGGGTTGAGTTTCAGGTACTGATTATTGTCCTGCACCTTGAGGGTGAATTGATTAGCAGAATCTAACAATATGTTGGTTGTCAGCATTTCCCGGGGCTGTACTGGCCAAACGGGATCTAATATCGTCAATTGCACGCGTGTATTTTCGGTTTTTTGCAAAACCACGATACGTTTAACCCCTTCAACCCAGGTTAGTACGGCTTGAGTATTGGTGAGTAAATGACGCACCGATGCCAAATCGGTATTTAACATCAGGTGAGCCTTTATTTCGACAAAGCCGGTAATTGGATTGTCTCGGTATTGAATTCTGACCCAATCGTTTTGTTGCTGGATATTCCAAGGTTGTGGGAGTTGTGTTTGTTGATGCGATTGGGTAATCGATTCGCTGGTGGATTCAGCATGAGCAATTGTCCCAAGCAGATTACCACAAAGCACTGAAGCTGCGAAAACCATTAACGTTGGATGTTTCCATACGCCTTGCATCATAATTTCATTCTCGCTTTGTATTGCGGATATTCACAGAGATATTAAAACCGGCAGCGCTTACCCGCGGTCGATTTTTTATGTTTGCTTCAGCTTATGCTGCCAACTTACCTATAATGCGGGTGATCAAGGACTCACGATAAACGGTTAAGGTTAGTCGTTATCACAGCAAAGTCGTTGTCTTTGATTGCAAATTAGTGAAAATTCCCCTATATTGCTGGCCTTATGGAGTCCGCTGACCGTTCGATAACAATGTAGGTTTATCGATACCAGGTCTCCAAACAAATTTTCTCGTATCCAATGTCTTACGCTTTGGATGCATTGTTATTAATACAAGTGGCATTACGTAGGTGCCACCACTGTAAAAGGAACTATTGTGCCAGTAATTACTCTTCCTGACGGCAGTCAACGCAGTTTTGAACAACCAGTCTCTGTTATGCAAGTTGCCGAGGACATCGGTCCCGGTTTAGCCAAAGCCACGATTGCCGGTCGTGTAAACGGCGAGTTAGTCGATGCATGTGAAGTCATCGAGCAAGATGCAGAACTTCAGCTTATCACCAGTAAAGACCAGGATGGCGTCGAAATCATTCGCCATTCTTGCGCGCATTTACTAGGGCATGCCATTAAACAATTATGGCCGGATACGAAAATGGCGATTGGGCCAGTCATCGATAATGGCTTTTATTATGACGTTGATCTAGAACATTCTTTAAATGATGAAGATCTGGTAAAGCTTGAAAAGCGGATGATGGAATTGGCCAAGACCAATTATCCGGTGATCAAAAAACGCGTTAGCTGGCAAGAAGCCCGCGATGCGTTTGAGCAACGTGGCGAATCTTATAAAATAGAAATTCTTGATGAAAATATCGAGAAGAGTGATCGTCCTGGCTTATATCATCACGAAGAATACATGGATATGTGTCGTGGTCCTCACGTGCCAAGCATGCGTCATTGCCATCACTTTAAATTGATGAAAGTTTCTGGTGCGTATTGGCGTGGCGATAGCGACAACAAAATGTTGCAACGCATCTATGGCACAGCATGGGCCGATAAAAAGCAACTGAAAGCGTATATCCAGCGCTTGGCAGAAGCAGAAAAACGCGATCACCGTAAAATTGGTAAAACGTTAGATTTATTCCACTGGCAAGAAGAAGCGCCAGGCATGGTGTTTTGGCATAATGATGGTTGGACTATCTATACCGAATTAGAAAAATTCGCGCGTGAAAAGTTGCACGAGTATGATTATGACGAAGTAAAAGGTCCATTAATGATGGATCGTGTACTTTGGGAAAAATCCGGTCACTGGGACAAATACGCAGAAAACATGTTCACTACTGAATCGGAGAAGCGTGAATACGCGATTAAACCGATGAATTGTCCTGGACATGTACAGATTTTCAACCAGGGTTTGAAATCATACCGGGATTTGCCGCTGCGTATGGCGGAATTTGGTTGTTGTCATCGTAACGAACCCAGTGGTGCATTGCACGGCTTGATGCGTGTGCGTGGCTTTACCCAGGATGATGCGCATATCTTTTGTACCGAAGAACAGATACAAGATGAAGTCAGCGAATGTATCAAGATGGTTTATGATGTATACGAATCCTTTGGCTTTGAAGATATCCTCGTAAAACTATCCACTCGCCCTGAAAAGCGTATTGGTAGTGATGACAGCTGGGATAAAGCGGAAGAAGGTCTTGCCAACGCATTGAAAGCCAATGGTATTGAATTTGAATATCAACCGGGTGAGGGCGCATTCTACGGTCCTAAAATTGAATTTACTTTAATGGATTGCTTAGGTCGTGCATGGCAATGTGGTACAGTACAGTTAGACTTTGCTTTACCGGGTCGTCTTGGTGCCACCTATGTTGGCGAAGACAATGAGCGATATGTGCCGGTGATGATTCACCGTGCTATCCTTGGTTCACTAGAACGCTTTATCGGTATTTTGATTGAACAGTACGCAGGATTGTTTCCAACTTGGTTGGCGCCAACTCAGGCCGTTGTGTTGAATATTACCGATAAACAAGGCGATTACTGTAATCAAGTTGTAAAAAAATTGAAAGAAAGTGGTATTAGAGCCAAAGCTGACTTGCGTAATGAGAAGATTGGCTTTAAAATCCGCGAGCATACCTTAAAACGTATTCCATACTTACTTGTTGTAGGTGATAAAGAAATGGAAAATGGCGAAATCGCCGTACGTTCACGAAAAGGTGATGATTTAGGAAAACTGTCGGTGGATGATTTCATTAAACAATTAGATAATGAAGTTAAATCACGGGCGCAAGCATAGTTCTTTAGGAGGAACCGACTATTAAAGGTGGTCAAAGAGGCGGACAAAAAGAGCCGCAACACAAATTGAATGGTGCGATTACAGCACAGGAAATTCGTTTGATTGGTATTGATGGAGAAGCACTTGGTGTGGTTTCTCTGAATGAAGGTATCGATAGGGCAGAAACTGCCGGTGTCGATCTGGTTGAAATCAGTCCTACAGCCAAACCACCCGTATGTCGAGTAATGGATTACGGTAAGTTTCTTTATGAAAAGAGTAAAGAACTTAAAGAACAGCGTAAAAAGCAAAAACAGATCCAGGTTAAGGAAATTAAATTCCGTCCTGGATCTGATGAGGGCGATTATCAGGTCAAACTACGCAACCTGAAACGCTTCCTCGAAGGTGGCGACAAGGCCAAGGTAACGTTACGTTTCCGCGGTCGTGAAATGGCACACCAGGAACTGGGTATTGAACTTCTGACTCGCGTTAAAAACGATTTGGAAGACATTGCTCAGGTCGAATCTTTCCCTAGACGGGTAGAAGGTCGACAAATGGTGATGGTCCTAGCCCCTATTAAACGATAATAACTGGTTTGAAAGTATTGCCAGCTTGCTGGCAATCACCACTATTATCGAATCACTGGTAACCGAGGCATACAAGTAATCGTTTTTCGATTCGCCCCAGGTTACTTTACTATTTGGCATAAACAATGCGGAGTTATTTCATGCCTAAAATGAAAAGCAATAAAGGTGCTGCGAAGCGCTTTAAGAAAACTGCTTCTGGTGGTTTCAAATGCAAACAAGCCGGTCTACGTCACATCTTGACTAAAAGACGTACCAAAGTTAAGCGTCACTTACGTGCAAAAAGTATGATTGCTAAGTCTGACCTTAAGTCAGTCGTATCAATGTTACCTTACGCTTAATTAGAGGAGTAGACACAAATGGCTAGAGTAAAACGCGGTGTTGTAGCACGCGCACGTCATAAAAAAGTTCTTAAGCAAGCGAAAGGTTACTACGGTGCTCGTAGTCGCGTATATCGCGTTGCTTTCCAAGCTGTAACCAAAGCTGGTCAATACGCTTACCGCGACCGTCGTCAACGTAAACGTCAATTCCGTCAACTTTGGATTGCTCGTATTAACGCGGCAGCTCGTCAAAATGGTTTGTCTTACAGCAAATTCATCAACGGTTTGAAAAAAGCGTCGATTGAAATTGATCGTAAGATCCTTGCTGACATCGCCGTATACGATAAAGCAGCTTTCACGGTTTTAGTTGAAAAAGCACAAGCTTCTTTAGCTTAATCGTAAAGACTTTGACAGATAAGGACGCTTCGGCGTCCTTTTCTATTTGTTGGCAAAGCGTTTATAAATTTATAATCGACAAATATTATGAATATTTTGCCAAAAAATAGAAGATTCATTGTCGTGTCTTTGATTCGACATTTTAGTTAGGAAAACTCGATGAACCTTGCCGATAAAGTTTTAGCTGTAAATAATGATTTGCCCATTCGTACCGATGCGCCTGTTCACAGTGGTAAAGTACGCAGTGTCTATTGGTTAACCGCAAAAGATTCTGCGCGTTTGATCCAAGAAAAAGGCTACGCTGTTCCTGCTGACACACCGCTTGCCATTATGGTTATCTCTGACCGTATCTCTGCATTTGATTGCATCTGGCACGGTGAAGGCGGTATTCAGGGCGTTCCAGGCAAAGGTGCGGCATTAAATGCTATCTCGAATCATTGGTTTAAGTTATTTAAAGAAAATGGTCTGGCTGACAGTCATATTCTGGATATCCCACACCCTTTTGTGTGGATTGTGCAAAAAGCCAAACCGGTAAAAATCGAAGCGATTGCCCGTCAATACATTACAGGATCCATGTGGCGCAGTTATGAAAAAGGCGAACGTGAGTTTTGCGGCATCGAAATTGCGGAAGGTTTGGGGCGCGATCAAAAACTACCAGAGCTTCTGATCACGCCATCGACGAAAGGGATACTAACCGGTATCGAAGGGGTTCCAGCCCAGGATGATGTCAACATTACCCGCGAAAACATCGAAGACAATTTTTCGGCATTCAATTTTGCAACCGCATCGGATATTGGTCTTTATGAAAAACTGTTAAAAGATGGGTTTTCATTAATCAGTGGCGAATTAGCCAAACTTGATCAAATATTTGTCGATACCAAATTTGAATTTGGTTATGTCAAAGACGTTAATGGTAATGACAAACTGATCTATATGGATGAAGTCGGGACTCCGGATTCTTCGCGTATTTGGGATGGCGAGCAATATCGTCAGGGCAATATTGTCGAGAATTCCAAAGAGGGCTTCCGTCAATTATTGCTCAAGCACTTCCCGGATCCCGATATTTTGTTGAATAAAGATCGTATGGATGAGCGAGAAGCCTTGGCACGAGATAATGCGTTACCAGCAGAGGTGTTGATGCAGGTGTCAAAAACCTACGTGGGCATTGCCGAAAAGATCACCGGCGAAGATATTATTATTAGCGATAACCCTAAAGCGGAAATTGTCGAAATATTGAAAAAAGATTACGGACTAATCGATTAGTCACTGCTTAATACATCGTGGTTAATAACGTTATTGACGCATGGATTATGTTGCGGCAAGGGCGTTGACTAATTTGTGACAGGCAACATTGCCTGTCACGCTATGTTTTGCTATCCCTTCACGTCTATTTATTCTGTTTTACCGGCACCGTCATCATATAACGGATTCTCGTCCCCAAATTGTCCTCGTCCGCGAGTCGTCCTCGTCCGCAAGTCGTCCTCGTCCGCAAGTCGTCCTCGTCCGCAAGTCGTCCTCGTCCGCAAGTCGTCCTCGTCCGCAAGTCGTCCGCGTCCGCAAGTTGTCCGCGTCCGCAAGTTGTCCGCGTCCGCAAGTTGTCCGCGTCCGCAAGTTGTCCGCGTCCGCAAGTTGTCCGCGTCCACAAGTTGTCCGCGTCCGTAAATTGTCCGCGTCCGCAAGTTGTCCGCGTCCGCAAATTGTCCGCGTCCGCAAATTGTCCGCGTCCGCAGATTGTCCGCGTCCGCAGATTGTCCGCGTCCGCAGATTGTCCGCGTCCGCAGATTGTCCGCGTCCACAAATTGTCCGCGTCTGCATGATAACCAAGAGTGTATTTTATAATCTATTGGGAAGATGATCGCTTTTTTGAATGTGCCCTTTAGCACGACGATTCAACGCTACCATTCATTAAAATATAAGACGATACTGCCGCCGCTTACCGCACTACCGTGGTTGATGTTAATTCCTATCCCGACATTTTCCACCAAATCCGTGGTATTGCGAATATCCCAGAGAATGCCAAACCCCAGTTCATAGTAATGATGAGTCCCTAACGATGATACGGTATCGCCAGAAATATCGACACGGTTGGCCTTTAGGTAGAAATCGTTGGCAAAAAATTTGGCCTCGGCAAAAGTGTTTTTCAACTTAAAACCATTGATGATACGCCAACCGTTCGGGGCGGCATATTTACCATCGGCAAGACGAGACGTACTTCTGCCTTGCATATAATGAAATTCGCTTTTAAATTCCCAGCTACCCCAGTCATTGTCTTTTAGATAACTAAATTCAACTCCAGGCTCAATAACATAGGCATTGGTCTTACTGTTATATAGCAACGCGTCTAACTGTTCCTGTAACGACTGAGTTTGCTCACTATTGTATGAATGGGTATTTTTATAATGTAAAAAATAGGTGGAAAGCATTGGCGTGATAGACCAGTTTTTATCGATAAATAGTTGCCTGCCAAGACTGACGTTTATGGCAAAGACTTCTTCTTTGTCATGATCCGGGGTAAGCATTTCATCTAATGAAATATCACCTTCTTGCTTGATGTATGCAAGTTGCAGTTTTAAGTAGTCCTGATACGTTTCTAAATCTGAGCCGAGTTCAATTGTATACGGAATTGAGAAAACGGATATTTGATTACGTAAATCGATGGAGTCAGTATCAATATTGTTGTTATGAGATTGTAGGATCTGTTCAGGATCAAAATTTCCTACGCCAAAGCTAAGGGCATCGCTATCCATTAATACCACGGATGCAGCATAGATTTGCGAGAACTCATCAGAAGGCGAAAACAGTGCTTCCTCAGCGACTACTGCGCTCGATAAACTGAGTAGTATGAAAGTATATAAACCGTTGGATTTTCGCATTACGCTTTCTTTTCGCTGGAAAAACCTTAAGACATTGATGATAAACAGTCTAGTTGATTGGACGAGGCTATACTCTTCATCGCAGATAAAAATATTCGGAACTTACCATGAAAATTGTACTTTATGAATATGCACCAACTCGTAGCGCTCGTGTCCACTGGGTTTTGGCGGAGTTGAAAATTCCTTATGAAAGTAAAAATGCGAAAGCATTATTTGGTAGTGAAGAGCTAAGGAACGTCCATCCATTAGGGAAAATTCCGGCGATGCTGGTCGATGGTGAAGCATTGATTGAATCGGTTGCGATGTGTACGTTTTTGGCGGACAGCAAACCCGAAGGGAACTTGATCCCTGCGACAGGAACGTTTCTTCGTGCGCAACACGAGCAATGGTGCGCGTTTATCCTGTCAGAAGTTGAAGCACACCTTTGGAGCGATGCCCGCAATACCTTTGTCTATCAAGAAGAACGTCGAATACCCGCAATTTTCAAGCAAAACAAATTCGAATTATCTCGTTCTTTAGAGGTTATTGAGCAGCACTTAAAAAAACATCCATTTATGCTGGGCGAGCAGTTTAGTGTGACAGATATTATCGTCAGTTTTACCACGCTATGGGCTGAGAAAACCGGACACTGTGAGCCATTTCCTGCAATTAAAGCGTATCATCGCAAACTCCTTTCGATGGAGCATTGTCCTTATACACCACCAGAGTAAACATCAAGGGGTCAGAGTTGTTGAAAGTTAACTATCATGGCGTCATATCAAGGGGTCAGAGTCGTTGATTTCTAAATTTCGCTGATTTTCTATCTCCTCCATGAGTACTTCTATCAACAGCTTTCCCCAGCAAAGATGAAAGTTTTGTTTTGAATATGGCACTGCCCAAGACGCTATCTTTATTTACAGATTTGCGAATTAGTTGTGTCTGTTCATTGTCAACTGGAGCATTCACAAACAAACGATAGACTTTCTTTCTCTGCTCTTTCGTTTGCGCTAACCCTTCGTAAAGTGGGTGCGGTGTGATTAATGCTATTTCCTTATTTAACCCATTCGCGTGATATGAAGACCATGCGTATTGTTCCGGTGAACTGCATATATTGGCTCTGACGGGGTTTAGCTCAATGTAGCGGCTCACTTCTAAAAAATAATTTTCACTGTCTACTAAACAAGATTTGTATCTTCCTTCCCACAGGGTTCCAGTTCTTTCATAAGATAGATTAAAGTAGCGAACATAGCACCGACCTATGGATTGCATCATTTGGCTTACACCACAAGAACTGCTGGGAGTGAGTAATAAATGCACATGATTAGACATTAATACGAAAGCGTGCACAGATACATCGAATTTATCTGCATATTCTTTTAGTAGCTTTAGATAATAAGCAAAGTCACGCTGATGGAAAAAACAATTGATTTTGTTGTTTCCCCTTTGAATTATGTGTTGTGGTATATCCGCTAAATTAAGACGAGGTTGACGTGCCATCCTTGGCTCCTGTTGTCATATTCTGTTGATGGAGAACTCTGATTATAGAAAATAATCCAAAGGATTTAGGAACAATTATCAAAGGGTTGAGTTTTTTAAAGTTTTAAGCGTTCAATGACTCTGACCCCATGATCTTTAGCTCGATTGGCTATGTTTTGTCAGGTACCAAGTCGCCATGTATCCGGAGTTCTATCATGCTCACTCATTAAGTGTAGTAGGGCAAATCGAGCGGAAGAAAACGTTAGTTTTAAAGTGATGAAGCCGCCGCTGACTCGGTTCAGCGTGAATGACAAAACTACCTTTAGTTTTAGAATCAAGGGGTCAGAGTTGTTGATACAATATATTATTTCAACAACTCTGACCCCTTGATCAAAAAAAACGGCTGGAAGCCGCTTTTTTATTGCTAATACAAACCTTAGATAGACGTGATATTTACTGATAATTTCAACATTTGGCCAGGTTGTAAGTAGTTCTTACGGCTCAATTTGTTCCACTTTTCAATATCGGCAATTCTCACGTTAAACTTGCTGGCAATGCGTGCAAGCGAGTCTCCTGACCTTACACGATAACGAATATTGCGCATGGTTTTGCTGTTGCTAGCGCTGATTGAACTTGCCTGAGACAACGCCGATGGTGTGTATATCACCAACTTTTGCCCTAAACGCAGGGTGTCTTTGGGACCAAAACCATTCCATTTGGCAATGTCTTTGCTACCGACTTTATACAAACGGCCAATATCCCATAGGGTATCGCCTTTTTTGACCGTGTAAGTCAGTTTATTGCCAGAGCCTTTCTTGCTCGCCTTAGCAATCGCAACCTTCTCCAGCGATTTGTAACGATCCAAAGATTTTGTCGCCGTCGGGATCAATAAGTATTTACCGGCCCGAATATTATTGTCGGAAAGCTTATTCACCTGCTTAATGACCTTGCTTGTGGTATTAAATTTATTGGCAATCACACTTAAACTGTCGCCAGATTTAATCTGATAACGTTGCCAGGTAAGGCGTTTGTCATCGGCAAGTTCGTTCAAATCATTTTGAAATGCTGCAACCCTGTTATTGGGTATCAGTAGATAATGCGGGCCATCTGGTGCCGTCGCCCAACGATTAAAACCTGGGTTTAAGGCGTGTAATTCTTCAATGGTTAACCCCGCCATATCCGCCGCGAGCAGAAGATCCAATTGCGAGCCAATTTCGACTTTAGAAATGACCGGTTTATTGGCGATTGGCTTAAAGCTGATATTGTATTTTTCCGGCTCTTTTAACAGGGCAGTCAATGCCAGTAATTTTGGTACGTAATCACGGGTTTCTTTGGGAAGATCTAAGCTCCAAAAGTCGGTCGGCAATCCTTTTTGTTTATTGCGCTTCATCGCACGGGATACTCGTCCCTGACCAGAATTATAGGCCGCTAGCGCTAATAACCAGTCACCGTCAAAACGTTTGTTTAGGTATTTAAGGTAATCAATGGCAGCTTGCGTTGAGGCGGCAACATCACGTCGACCGTCATACCACCAATCTTGTTTAAGTCCGAACTGCTTGCCAGTACCAGACAAAAATTGCCACATACCAGCGGCACTGCCGTGGGAATAGGCGAATGGGTCATAGGCACTTTCAACGATGGGAAGTAATACCAACTCCATCGGCATATCATGCTTTTCAAGCTCTTCGGTAATGTAATATAGGAACGGCTCTGCGCGCTTAGCGACGCGATCAAGGTAACTTTGATGTTTTGCGTACCAGTTTCTGTGGGTAACAACGCTGCGGTTTTCCGGTACTTCAAACATTAACTGGCCGCGAATACGCTCCCAGATATTGTCACTGGCCAACATATCGTCATCACCAAGCGGAATATCAACATCCGCGATTGGATGTATGACATCGGCGGTTTCATCGACGATAAGGGCTTGATAGATATCTATATTATCAGCAACGTTCGGGGTGTTTGATAAATCTTTTTGAACAGACTGTTGTTCGGTCGTTTGACAAGCAGCAAGCAAGGAAAACGACAGTGGTAGTATTAGTTTTTTCATAACAGCTCTATTTGTTATTGAATGCGCACAGGATTACCCCGATTTATATAGCGCATCATATCTTTTTCTTAAGCAATAGAAAATAAATTAAAAGTTATCTTTTAGTAACCGAGTGGCGGCAAACACTTCAACATTACTGGAATAGGATTCTCCACAGAGATGTTGAACCTGTGCTTTTACCGTATCGGTATGGCTGCGTAGAAACGGATTTATCTGCGATTCAGTAGCAATACTGGTGGGGATAGTCGCAATGTCCGAGTTTCTAAGATTTTGCACTTTTAATTCGTATTCAATAAGTTGACTGTTTTCTGGTTCAATAGTTCGCGCAAAATGTAAATTTGCCTGAGTATATTCGTGGGCGCAGTAAACCTTTGTGGAGCCGGGTAGAGCGACAAGCTTGTTTAAGCTACTCAGCATTTGCTCTGCCGTACCTTCGAATAATCGCCCGCAACCCCCAGAAAATAGTGTATCTCCACAGAATAGCGTGCCATCTTGAAAAGAATTGTAATAGGCAATGTGGCCACGGGTATGTCCCGGGACGTCGATAACAGAAAAGCTTTGGTCAAGGTAAGGAAGACTGACCCGATCTCCTTCGTTAACATAATGGGAAATGTGCTTAATGTCTTCACCGGCTGGTCCATAAACATCAACTGCCCAGCCTCGTTGCTTGGCATAGCTTAATAATTGTTCGACACCACCGGTGTGATCGCGGTGATGGTGGGTAATTAAAATACTGGCAAGTTGTAAATTTTCACGCTGTAAAAATGCCAGACAGACCTTGGCGTCTCCAGGATCAACCAAAGCACAAAGGTTTTGAGATGGGGCAGTGGCGTGAATTGCCCAAATATAATTGTCGGAAAACGCCGGTATCGCAGAAACTTGCATAAAAAGCCCTCAGGCAGTCGAACGTGCAAGTTCTATTATAACGACAGTATTTAGAAAGAAAACTGCCCGATTGGTCGCTTGTCGATTAAAAGGTAAAGACTAAGCCTAAAACCGGGCCGTGGGTCACGGTGTCATAGGAAAAATAGCCTGGTTCACCGGATGTGCCATCTTCATAATCGACCCAGGTTGCCATATATTTGACATCCAGTGTCAGTAATTCAGTCATTTGCCACTGAACGCCAACTTTCACTTTTGAAGTAAATTCCGAGGCAAAGTCTAATCCGCCGATGTCACCATACAATTCAAATGTCCAATTTTCGCTTAAGTGAGAATACCAGCGTAAACCGACAATAAAATCAACCCAGTCTTCTTCAACCGATGCGGATAAACGTTGCTCGAGGTTTGGTAAATCCACATCAAGATCGATGTCATTGTCCCACCAACGGACACCTGCGATGTAATCGATTGAGGCATTTTGCAAGTGATTGCGATAGAAAATTTGCGCTTCCAATACCCCTTGTCTGACGCCTGCATCTAATTCCTGACCGGTTTCAAAATTTCTACTACCTCCTAAGTCCATAAACCCATAATCAATGGCAACACCTACGTTGCCCGGACTTATGGCCTCCATATGAATCATGCCAGCCATGTCGAGGTTATCTAAAATGGTACCAAAATCGACGTCCACTTGTGCTTGATCAATCCGTCCAGAACCAAAATCTCCTTCAATGTTTGTGCCCATTAGATAGGGTTCGATCATAAATTCCCAGTCTTGGGCGTGGAGGTTTGAACAAAGGAGGAAACAAGAACTAAACAGGCTGGCAAAGGTGAGTCTGGATGCGGCATTCATAATTTTTACCTCTTATGATACTTCTTACTGAAAACATGCTTTTTTAGACAGGTAAAGTATAGTCAAGCTATTTAATTTTATAGGTCATTGCAAAAAGTGGTTATAATCCAAATTGTTATGGAAATTAAATTTGGCGTTTGCACGATATCATCGGTATTCTTTACATAACTCAACAAAAGAAATACGATTTTGATGAAACCCGCATTAGCATTTAAAGACCCTGAAGTTCCCATTAAATGGGAAGATATGCCTAATGGTGTGCTTGTTGCGAATGCAATTAGTGAATCGATGCAACCCTGGTGGCCGAGGATTTTTGGCTATCACTTACTAAAACTCGGCAGCCTTAGTGCCCAGTTAGATACGTCAAAAGCGATGATCAAACATCAGGTGAACGTTTGTCATTCCCATCCGTTTGGCGATGTACTTGCTGAAATTGACGATTTGCCGTTTCAATTACATAGCGTTGATGCGTGTGTGTTGGCCCATAGCCTGGAGTTTGCCCTCGATCCCCATCATATATTACGTGAGATTGATCGCGTGCTTATTCCCAATGGCCACTTATTGATCAGTGGTTTTAATCCTAATTCGCTGGCGGGCTTAAATCGTTACATACCTTTTCGGCGCAATGCGATCCCCTGGCAAGGGCGATTTTTTACGCCAATGCGGATCAAAGATTGGTTAAACCTGCTCGGTTATGAAATTCTTGCCGATGATCGCTTTTTGCATTCTTCTTTAGTAAATCCGCTAGATCAGAAAGGCTGGCTGGGAAAACACTGGCAAAAATTCGCCAGCAATTATTTGCGTATGTTTGGTTCTGTATTTCTAATCGTAGCCAAAAAACGGGTGCATCCATTGACGCCGATCCGCCCAAAATGGCAACTGCGGCCTAATTTTCAGCCCGTAAAAGTGACCTCAATGCAGGGCCATAGCCGACAACAATGATTTTCTGTTAGTCTTAAAAACATTCAACAAGTGCATGGAATACGCTTTTGAGCCAATCGCCTTCAGATAAAACGCTGTTCGCCAGTATCGACTTTGGCAGCCAGTCAATTCGCGGTTATCTATATGGACTGCAAGGCCAGCTTGTTTATCGCACCCTAATCGAAATGGACATCACTTGTGCCAGTGTGTATCCATGGCAAAGCGCTCCAAAACAGCTCGCCGATGTTGTTGAAACCTTAATTAATGAATTATTGCGGCAGACCATCGAAGGCGAATGGAAAGGATATACGGTGGCAGCCATTTCTTTGACCTGTTTGCGCAATAGTTTTGTTTATCTAGGCGATAAGCAGGAGCCTATTTTACCGGTTTTGTATTGGTATCAGGGTCGACGAGCGACGGTTGTGCCAGATTTGCCCTGGTATTGGCGCGTTGCGTTTGCCATCGTAGGACAGAGTGCAACGATTCACAAAATGCAGCACGAAGCCGCGGTAAACTGGGTTGCAGAGCATCACCCAGAAAGCCGGTTCAATACCCATCAAATATGCCAGCTATCCGGGTATCTGCAAGGAACGCTTTGTGGCAACTACACAGATAGTTGGGCTAATATGATCGCACATTTGCCCTTTAACTTTAAATATCGCCGATGGTTAGCGCCATTTGCCTGGCAATGGTCAGCGCTCGCCATCCATAAATCCTGGCTCCCCAAATTATGTGCACCGGGAACCATTCTGGGAAACTATCGAGCACAAATTCATGATGTTGAAACAGAAATTCCGGTAGTTGCAGGCGCTGCAGACAAAACCTGTGAATTGCTCGGTGCCGGCGTTAATGACAGCGAAACCCTGTTTGTAAGCTTAGGCACGGCAATTACCGTCAATTGCCTGATCGAAAAATTTAAAGGGCCGAAGCGATTCTATCCGGCTTATCCCACATTTAGTCAAAAGTATTATCTCGCGGAAGAGATGTTAGAATCCGGTTGCCGGTTATTGTGTGAATTTGTCGCCTGGAAACGAGAACATATGCGTGATGATGAGGAGTTGTGCTCAGACACCCTATCGGAATCGAAATTAGAACAATGGATTTGTACGCATCTGATTCAATTGACTTCTCAGCAATCCGTAAGGCAACAGGCTGAGCATATTTGCGCGGATGTAACAATTGCCGAAACCGTAAACCTCAATGAATCCTCCATATCCGAGGTTTTTCTTTGGTCTGGAAGTCATTTCTCAAATCGCGACAGCGAACGTGAAACAGTAACGCAAATTGCGATTGAGTATTTGGCGTTATTGACCTGGCTGGCAACACAGGTCGCCGATGCGAGGCTGCGACTCGAAGCCCGTCAACAGCGCACCTTTACTCGAATGGTTATTAGCGGAGGAGGCCAGCAATCGCAAATTTTGCAGCATTTGTTGGCGGATTTTACAGAGCTTACAATTCATCCAAGCAGTCAGGTGCATACTGGAGGTCGCGGGGCTGCTATCATCGCCGCCGTGGGGAGCGGCTATTATCCAGATTACGATACTGCCGTTACAAAAATGTGTCGCTAAATCAGTTTGAGATAAAACATCGCGACAGGATCCAGCCAGTGGTTAGTGTACTAAGGTTGCCACACGCTATTATCTTCATTGTGTATTGAGCTATGTGTATTGAGCTATGTGTATTGAGCTTTGTGTATAGCGAAATTACTTTTTACTTAACATTTAGAAACACTTAACTCAAATTAGCGGCTTGTCGACTGGCGTCACCCTTGCTATTGTGCGCTTTTATTCAATTACCACAATTGGCATTTAACACTCTAAAACCTCGAACCGAGTGAATGAAAAGGGAAGAACAATGAGAACAATCGGCAATTTGATCTGGTTTTTATTTGGCGGGCTCTGTATGGGGCTTGCCTGGTGTTTTTTCGGGATATTGGCATTTGTTAGTATTGTTGGTATTCCCTGGGGACGGGCATGTTTTGTGATGGCCGGCTTTTCGTTTTTCCCATTTGGCCGAGAAGCCATTGGCCGAGATGAGTTGACTCAATCTGGCGACATTGGAACCTCAGATTTAGGCATGTTGGGAAACATTGTTTGGTTTGTGTTTGCCGGGTTTTGGCTGGCGTTAGGGCATTTCTTCTCTGCCATCGCTTGTTTTGTTACCATTATCGGCATTCCATTTTCGATTCAGCATTTAAAACTTGCCGGGATCTCCATTGCGCCAATCGGTCAGACAGTGGTTTCTAAAGAGCTGGCTGCGGCTGCACGCAATGCAAGTGCCGAAGTGGAACTCGATCACATTCGTTCACGATAAACGCTTTGTTCTTGCTAAAGGGCTAGTTAGCAATAATCGCTTGGTACTTAATAAGAGTTTGGTTATGCGAAAAACAGATAAAAAACTGGATAATGAGATCCGAAAGGCGCTGACGCAAGCTTGTGAGATTGCGCTGGAGCAGCATACGGGATTTCAATGGCTGACACATATAGTCAACTACGATAACTTTCCAGCCTCGCTTCGGGTGATTTGCGTATTTGCGACGAACCAACAACTGCTGGCGGCGAATAAAACTGAGATCACCAACCTTATTACGACTAAGCTTGGCAGTATTAATGTTCCATTAAAAACCCCCAGTAAACATATCTCTTTTGATAGCGAAGAAAATTGTTCAGTCAATCACAATGGTAAATGGGGCGACAGGCTTCATTAAGCAAATTCGTGGTCGAATATAAACAGCGAGTGAGTCCTAAAAGATAGGTGCGTGTTATGCAGGTATTGCAAAGATTTGCTTGCTACCCGTTTCCTTATTTCATGATATTATCTTTGCCATAAACACCCTTCATTACCGATAATGGTTGGTAATTTTATTCGAGATAGCGCAATGCAAGGTAAGCAAGGTATGCACCGCCAACAATTTGAAAAGATTTTAACCGATATATTACAACCAGAGCGCATTAAAGACTTTTGCCCGAATGGCCTGCAAGTACAGGGCTCTGATACGATTAATAAAGTGCTGACAGGTGTAACAGCGAGTTACGCGTTACTGGATTTGGCCATTAAAAAAGGCGCCGATGCCATTTTAGTGCACCATGGCTATTTCTGGAAAAATGAAGCCTACCCAATTGTTGGCATGAAGCACAAACGTATCAAAGCATTGCTCGAGAACGACATCAATTTATTTGCCTATCATCTGCCATTAGACATTCATGAGACGTTAGGTAATAACGCGCAACTTGCCAAACTGTTAGATATAGATATCACCGGACCTTTAGAGCAGGGCAACCCCGTCAGTGTTAGTTTAACCGGAGAATTAGCTGCGGCTGTAGACGGCGAAACTTTGGCAACTCGTATTCAGGAAAGTCTTAATCGTGAGGTCTTGCATATTCCAGGCAGTACGAATCGAGCGATCAAAACGGTTGCCTGGTGCACCGGTGGTGGCCAAGGCTATATTGATTTGGCTGCAGAGCAGGGCATTGATGCCTTTATCACCGGAGAAGCCAGCGAGCAAACGACGCATGTTGCCAGAGAAATGGATATCCATTTTTTTGCGGCGGGGCATCACGCTACCGAACGTTATGGCATTAAAGCGCTTGGCGAATATCTGGCCAGAGAACACGGTTTAGATGTTGAGTTTGTTGATATCGATAATCCCGTTTAACCGATAAACCCAGGAGATTCTCATGGCAGCAAAACGATACCCATTACCCAAAAAATTAAGTGTTGGGCTTTCAGAAAAAGCCTATGAGAATCTTCGTGACCTAAATGGTCAGTATCATTACTCCAATAACTACCTTTTAACCATTTTGCTTGAGAATCTCGATACCCTTGTCGATGCTACCGCATTAGAACAGGTTATGGCAGATTTCAAAGCCGAATATGGTGCACCGGCACCAGGCGGCATGTCTCACAATGCCTGATTCTCTTGTCCTTGGTAATTTGATAAAAGCAATACTTAACTCTCTTTGTCAGTTATTGTTGAATGAACCTTTTGCATTAAGTGATCTCTGTCTATTGGGCTCAATGTGCCGGATGAATGCGTGCCGATAACATGGGTATATATCTGAGTGGTTTTAAGATCATTGTGACCCAGGAGTTCCTGTACAGTTCTAATGTCAGAGCCATTTAGCAATAACTGAGTGGCAAAGCTATGGCGAAAAGTATGGGCGGTCACGTGTTTAGTAATACCACTATCAATTACGGCCTTGCGCAAGATTTTTGTTAATGTTGTCCAATGCAAATGATGGCGGCAATAGTAGCCATCTGTTGGGTGCTTACAGCGATTTGTCGAAGGGAAAAGGTACTGCCATTTCAACTCGGTAATTGCGTACGGATATTTTCTTGCTAAACCGGAGGGCAAACTTGTTTTTCCCTCTCCCTCGGCAATATCCTTTTGATGTATGCTTTCCACTACCTTAATTTGCGCTTTTAGTTTAGGGATCAGCGATTGAGGCAGCATGGTAACCCGGTCTTTTTTGCCCTTACCCCGAAAGATAAAGATTGAGTTATTGTCAAAATCGATATCTTTTACCCTTAACCTCAGTAATTCTGCTTTTCGCAAGCCACAACCGTATAAAATTGAAAACATTAATTGATAGGGGCTGGGCATTAAAGAAATTAACCTTATCGCTTCGTCGCTTGATAGTACAACCGGCACACGCTTTGGGGCTTTTGCTCTGATCGCATCATCGAGCAAAACCAACTCTCGATTTAATACATGTTTGTACATAAACACAATGGCACACAGCGCCAGATTTTGCGTTGATGACGTGACTCTTCGGTTTAACGCCAGGTGGGTGAGAAAGCGGTTTACTTCCTCTTCCCCCATGTCTTCAGGGTGGCGCTTTTGGTTAAATAAAATAAACCTTTTGATCCAGGTAAGATACGTTTTTTCCGTTTGAATACTGTAATGCCTTGTTCGTAATACCTGGCGAATATTTTCTAAAAATGGGGATGTTTTCATTACACCACGCTCTAAACTGTATATATATACAGTTATAGGTGCCGCTGTCAATTTTTACAATCATCCGTGTATAGATATTAATGAGAAAGCTATGTAAAACACTAGGATTGGCAAGAGAATAACATTAACTAATTGAATAGATTGATATTAATCAATTGTAACTAGGGTTTTACTAAGTCCTATCCATAATTTTTAAGCAAAAAATAAGTTTGCTCTGGCACCTGATTGATTATGTTCATAAAACTTAAAAATTTTTAGCGTCTATTACTTCAACTTCTCAGTAATGGACGCTAAAACCCAGATGCTATCTCGTTAAGCGATTGAATTTTCCTATAAAAACAAAAAAACACAAAGAGATTACTATGACTTCTTAGTAATCCCTTTCGGCATTTTCTATTTACTAAGACTTCTTAGTAAATCCGGAGGAAAAGCAGTATGGGTCCTCTAATACTCTGAAACTATTGGTGAAACCTTAGATCGATAACGCGATTACCAAGGCTTCTCAGTAAGCTCTTCCGGCGTTTTCCATTTACTAAGACATCATAGTTATACCGGAAGAAAACCAGCATGGGTCCTTTAATACTCTGAAAATATTGGTGATATTTTTGAAAGCGAACGTGATTACTAAGGAAGCTCAGTAATAAAATGGCGGAGTTAAAAACTGACAGTGATTAATAATTTTAACGGCTTGAATTTGTGAATATTTCTGGTAGGTTATGAAGGAATTCGTAGGCGAGATTACTTAGTTGTCTACATAATAAGCTGTTATAAGCCTTTGGCATGGAGTTCTTAACTAATATGGATATATCCTTAATTACCAGAACAACCATTATCGTATTAGCTCTTTTTTCTCTCAATTCAAATGCAGCTGATTCTAAAATTAGCTGTAATCAAATTAAAGAGTTTCAGCCCAAGTTAATTGAATTCGATAAAAAATATAGATCTACTTCTAAAGAATATCTCGCCATTAAAAGAAGTAGTGATGGGTGGGTAATGGAAGCATATTTATTTGTAGGTGAACACAATGGAAAATATGTCGTTTCGGGTTTAGGAAATCAAGCTAGTTCTAAAGAAGTCACAATACCTCAAAAAGAATTTGCTTCCTTCATAAATAAGTTTCAGGCTTTACTCAAAGATGAACAATTTAATACAACTTCAGACACTGAGCATAATCACTGTACTCAATTGATAATTAAAACACCTTCTTTAAATTATGACCAAACTAAATTAGGGCTATCAAATAACCTATCTTTTAATCGTGTAGTCAGGGAGTTAGACTACTACATATTTTTGTAATAAATCAGGCTTATAACAAGTCACTTAAAAGGACAAATAACAGTTGGTTTTTGCTCCTTCGTCGCTTATTTTAACCAACTATTATTTGCCTCTTAGTGAGGCGTTAAGTGGCTTAGATAGTAAGTGTAAGAATCATAGATTATGGAAGATAAAATAGTTTCAGCAGTGAAAGACTTTGCTAACTCGATAAATTCGGGAGGTAAAGTGGTGGCTGATATGTCTTCTCTAATTGATGTGACTTCTCAGCTACCTCTTAATAGTTTTGACTATTGGGAACGCTTAATTCGGTCGGAATTTTCCTTGGCATTAAGGGAGTCAACTCCACCAAAGTGGAAAGTATGGTCTAAACCTAGTGAACTTCTGACTTGGTTAGATTTAATAAGTTGGGATGGTTACAAGCGAGAAAAAACTTTACGAACACTGTCTGGCGCTGCTCCAAACACTTTCTTTTTTTCACTTGCCATTCGTAGGCTTAATGATTGGGTGCCTCAAGTTCGTGAGGCCGCAAGGGAAAATCTTCCTGAGATTGCAAAGGCGACTAACCCAGAATTTGTTGTTGAAGCGCTTTGTATCGCGCTATCTAATTGGAATTCATGGGGGAGGATTAAGGAAGAAGATAAAAATGTTCTCTTACAAATAATTTGTGACGAAGAAATAGCTGAATCACTAAGATCGAAGTTAATTTCATCCACCTCTGGACCAATGCCTTCTCTATTCTCTCAACTTGGTCGCACACCGATTCTTGATGAAAACATTGAAAATATTGCGAGTAAAGCCGCTCAGCCTACGGTTCGTGCTAAAGCTTACCGTAGTTTATTTGAAGGCAAGATTTCATGGATTGAAGGAAGAAAATGGGAATGGACAGATATAAGGTATTGCGAAGGTAGGCTAAAACCTATCGTCGCAGAACGGGAAGTAAATGTTCAAACATCATTGCTCACTTTACTCAACCTCTCTTCGGAAGATAGGTCTTCAATTGTAAGGCGTATTTCAGCAGAGATTTTGATACGAGATCTATCAAATATTGGAGTTATTGCTAGGGATTATGCTGAAAAGTTTGCATCAGATAAGTCCCAAGCAGTATCTGAAAGAGGACGGTTTGCTTTAAAGAAACTAGAAGAGATAGATCGTGCAAATGCCACTTAACAAGCAGCAGCAACGGACTCGTCAAACTGTCACTTGTTTTGCAAAACCCCGCAAAACAAGCGCCAGTTTAACTCACCGCTGTGCTGGGCGTTATATTTACCACCAGCGATTTATCGCAGAAACCAGGAATGGTTGAAATGTCAGGGAGTGGCGTAGGAACATAAGTAAATCCAATCCGCACATCAATTCCCAGGCAACGTAAATATTCAGCGTACATCTTCCGACATGGCGTATAAATATCGGGATAGCGGAAGTCAAAAATAGTACATAGAACAGGGCAGCGTTAATTCCTAAAAAGTGGAAATATAACAAGTGCCTTAAAATCGGACGTAAAAAGCTTGGCTACGTTCGACAAAAATTATAGCCAAGCATTTTCCGCCGTTTAGGCGGGCGTTATATTTACCGCCAGCGATTTATCGCAGAAACCAGGAATGGTTGAAATGTCAGGGAGTGGCGTAGGAACATAAGTAAATTCACTCCGCAGATTAATTCCCAGGCAGCGTATATATTCAGCGTAAGTTGCTCGACATAGCATATAAAAACCGAGATAGCGGAAGTCGAAAATAGTGCATAGAATAGGGCAGCGTTAATTCCTAAAAAGTGGAAATATAACAAGTGCCTTAAAATCGGACGTAAAACGCTTGGCTACGTTCGGTGAATATTATAGCCAAGCATTTTCCGCCGTTTAGGCGGGCGTTATGAGTATTACATGAAGTATTTATCAATTGTGACCTTGGCTGTCATTTTATTTAGTTTCCCTTCAAGAGCTGAGAGTTGCTTATCGAGTTCAGATTGTTTTCGCGCTGAAGTTCTTAAGATTTCTTTTTTGAGGTTATCCATAAGTGGGTATGCTGATCCTCACTACGGTGGTGATGGACTAATTATGATCTTGGCAAATTTAAATACTGATTATGCAATATCTAAATTAGTTGAACTTACAAATTATTATGCGGGAGACTTACCTGATGATACGTTGTCTTACTCTGTTACAGCAATTACAAACAGGAAGAAGCTCGTAGGCTCTTTGGAGGCTGAATTATTAAAACCACCATATTGTGAGCCTGAGTTCCAAAAATTATGCAGGGGTGCAGATGATAAGATAGTGCTTATCAAATATTTATTAAAAGGCTTGGCAAAAAATACTCATAACAAGTCGTTAAAGCAGGACAAATAACAGTTGGCTTTTGCTCCTGCGTCGCTAATTTTAGCCAACATATTATTTGCCTCTTAACGAGGCGTTATACATACAAGGATAGTTATGAGTTTGCGAATAGTAAGTGTTCTTCTGATATTTAGTTTTTTAAGTGCGTGTGTTAGTCAAATAGCAACTATTGATGAACATGTAAGTAGTTATATCGGGAAACCTATTTCTCAGGTTCAAGAACTCTATTTAACACCCCAGAGAGCTTCGATCGGCTTTTTCGAAAGTAAAGTATTTGCGTGGTCCGAAGAACAGAAAAAATTTGAAAATGGTGACACACTTTATTCATATACTAACCCATACAAAGATTGTGTAATCAATTGGGTTGCTGACAAGAATAATATCATTATTAGTGGTTCATATCTTGGAGACGGTTGTGGCTAAAGTATGTATAACAAGTCACTCAAAAGGACAAATAACTGTTGGTTTTTTCTCCTTCGTCGCTTATTTTAACCAACTGTTATTTGCCTCTTAGTGAGGCGTTAGATGAAATAAAGACCGGAGATAAATTTGAAAATGGATGATTCAATAATTGAATATCTATATATAGATAACCCTCGGCTTGATAGTTATTTTGAGCAAATATCATCTCCTGTCATGTATGAAAAAGTACCTGTATGGAAAGCGGTCTTTGGGTTAGCTGGTCCAAAGGCAGAAGCAACCCAAATCAGGCCTGGTAGGCCATTTACAACTCATGAAAAGGTAAAGGTTTTTCATGATTACTTGAGAAAGAAAAAACTTGTTATTGAAAATAGGCCTGCAGCCCCCTTTGATGACGAGCTGCTAAATGACTCCCAATCGCCTAAGCAATTTAGAAAAGAAGTAATGAGCGCACAGCGCGTTCGACTAGACAAAAATGAAGGCCTAAATATATGGGTTTCAACAGAACCGGACAAACAAAGTAAGAACAACAGAAGACCAGTAGGGGCTCTGTTTTTAATTGAAGATTTTTCAGGTAAAGAAGACCGAATTGTAACAATTTCTGCATTTAGTAGTTTATGGGCGCTTATACAGGAAATGGAACCTATTATTGAGAAAGCTAATTCTCACATATTTGAACATGCCAAAAATATGGAGGACAGGTTCGGAAGAGACCCGGTTTCTGTGTTAAAGCAAATAGGAGCTAAATTTGGGCCTGTGCGACGGATTCAAGCCACATACCGCATACGGGTATGTGGTATGGAAATGGGCGCGAATGGAGCGACTACTACAATTGGGTACCCAATTGTCATTAGTGCGGTATAGCAGCTCATCTAACAATTCAATCAACTTCGCGCCTTCGGCGCCGGACGCGCTAAAGCGCGCCGGTTATTGAGGCGTTAGGTTGTTAAAGGAGAGTGTCATTGAGTACGGATAAATCAGAGAATATGTTTTGGCCTGATATCTCAACATTAGAAAAAGCCGAAGGGGTTGCAAAAGGTTCTTGTGGTATACCTATTTTTGTCGCAAGTATTACTATTCTTGTTGTGCTTTATGGGTACTTCTTTAGTCCTATATTAGGAATAACTCCTTGGGCATTAATAGATGCCTCAATATTTGGATTAATCGCTTATGGTATGTTTCGAATTAACCGTTTGGTGTCGATTCTCGGTTTGATTTTTTATATTTGGTCTCAGGTAGATATGTTAACAACTCAAGGGGCTGGTTTTAGTGTTCTAGCTGTTTTCTTCATGATCTTTTGGTTTAACGGTATTCGAGGTGCTTTTAAATACCATAAGCTAAAAAAGCAAGCTGATAGTGTAGAGCAAGTAACAACATAACAAGCAATTCAAGCGGGACTTTTTACAGTTTGCTCGGTTCCGCTTCGCTACACATTTTAGCAAACTATTAAAAGCCCCTTAATGTGGGCGTTATAAACCTTTATGAAAAAGTTAATTGCTCTTACATTATGCTTTCTTTCATATTTCACCTTTGCGAGTGAATATGTGAAGGTTAGAGCAGATCTACTGTTTATTACAAATACAAATGTGGAATCTGGAAAGCTTTGTTTTGGAGATAGTGAGTGCACAACTTACTCAACTTTCTATCTGTTCAACGCTAAAGTCCATAACGTTATTTTAGGGGATGTGATGGATGGTTCTTTTAAAGTGATTTACGGTCAACACGCATTAATTGAACAGGATATTAACGATGTTGTTTTGACCCTAAAAGAACTAGACGAAAATAATCAATTTGGGGCTCTATACCAAGTTGTAAGTATTGAGTAGGCGGGTTATAACAAGTCAATCAAGCAGGACAAAAAACCGTTGGTTTTGGTCATTCGTCGCTTATTTTAACCAACTATTTTTAGCGTCTTAATGAGGCGTTATAAACCAAGGAGAGTCCGTGGAAAATTTAAATAATGACGCTTTAATAGTATATGGATTGTTAGCCCTAGGTATAGTGATTGAAGTTTTCTTAATGTATAAAAATCACATGGCTAAAAATTGGAGCCAAACTCAAGGAGAATTGATCAGTTCAGAAGTAGGTATGGAACAATCAGGTAATTCCTTTGGATTAGCGGCTAAAGTAAATTATAAATACACCGCGAATGGTAAAGAGTTTCAGTCAAATCAAATTGCATATGCCACATTAGGTAGTGGTTTCGCTTTGTTCAAAAATTTTTATGTTAAAAATAATAATTTAACTGTTTTTTTCAACCCGCTAAAACCTGAGGTTGCGGTTATTCTTCCGGGTATTCGTCTATTTCATGCTTTGGATATAGCTTTTATTCTTGGTATCGCTTATTACCTTTATGGCGTATTTGGTTTATAACAAGTCATTAAAGCAGGACAAATAAAGCTTGGCTTTTGTCACTGCGTTCCATATTTTAGCCAAGCTAATATTTGCCCCTTAGTGTGGGCGTTATAAAACACGAGAGATTTGTGGAAAATTCAGAGGTTGATGTTAGTTTTAGGTTTCTAAAACTAGATAAATTGCAGGCATATACTTTAAAACATGAAGTAGCTAATTCATCGTTTAGAGAGCACCACAAAAATAATTGCTACGTTGGAACTGTTCTACTGTCTGAAAGTTGTATAGATGAGATTAATGACTTTTATGTTCGACAACAGGTTTCATTAGAAGATTGCGATATTTTTGTATCGATAGTTTCTGAAATTGATAGCAACATAGTTGATGTTCCAACTATCGTAAATCGCATGCTGAAATACATTGACTGCAAATTAACTTATTCATTCACTGTAGTGTAATGTGTTTTCTAACAAGCCAATAAAGTTCGGGACTGCTAAAGCTTGGCTCTTTTCCGCTTCGCTACACAAGTTTAGCCAAGCATTATCAGCCCCTTATTGGGGCGTTAGCTTTACCTCTGGTTAGGGTATGTACAGAAAGACCTTAAAAACATTATTTTTATCTGTTTTCATAGTAGG
This sequence comes from Thalassotalea litorea, assembly GCF_005843925.1. Lineage (GTDB taxonomy): Bacteria > Pseudomonadota > Gammaproteobacteria > Enterobacterales > Alteromonadaceae > Thalassotalea_A > Thalassotalea_A litorea_A. The sequence continues at coordinate 5,208 of NZ_VCBC01000019.1, read as the reverse complement.
TGTAGGCTTTACTTTATTCCCTTTTATGAAATCTTTAGAACCTAATATTTCCCAAATCAGTAAATTACCATACGTAGATGTTTCGGGAATGAAAAGTGGTGAAACCAAAGTATTCACCTTTCAATATGCAAAAATCATAATAACGAAGGAAGTCGGCACAACAGAAAAATATACGGCTCTTTCTATTCCTTTTCAAAATGGAGAGTATTTCTTACCTGAATTCGATTGGTCTAGGCCTGCACTAGGCTGCGAATCCTTTATTCAAAAAGATGGATATTACTGCTTGGATATCAATGAATACGGCTTTCTATGGTTTGACTTTATGAGGTGGGATTTAAAGGGTAAATATATAGGTGATAGCTCAAAATTTGGGGTAATACCAGACATTAAATCAATAGAGTTTGAACAAATGCCAGATCAACTTCTATTGTTGGAAATGTAAAGCTAACAAGTACATAAAGTTATGGACGTAAAACACTTGGCTGGCGTTCGTTCCTCACTAATTTTAGCCAAGTGTTTTATTGCCTCTTAACGAGGCGTTAGCTTTAAATGGAAATCGACAACGGAATGAAATCAAAGACATACATTTTTATAAGCATAACTCTAGTCTTCACAGCGTTTGGTGGAGGTACCTATTTCGGTTTTAATGCCGGGATACAACACTACTATCACCTAGAAAATGTGCATTCAAGCAATATAGATGTGTTAAGGTCGCATGACTTGCGAGGCGGCAGCGAGAAAGAGCTTAAGCATATTTATTGGGAATATGAGATGTCTATAAATAGCGCTCTAGATTCATATATATGGTACCAAGAGTCTGGTAATCATACATTTGCTAAAGTATTTCTGTCTGGTCACCTCAAGCATCTCGATAAGTCGATTGCTAATATCGCTAAGTATCGAAAAGCATATCCGGTTCAGTACGATACTGAGAGCCTCCTTTGCAATTTACCAGAATCAAATTCCGAAAAAGAAACTTGTGTAAATATGCTTAAAAAGAGGCAAGAGCTAATTAACGGTTATGGATCAAAAAGCTAACAAGGCAATCAAAAATCGCCAGCAAGCTGGCTGGACCTCCGCTTCTTCGCTTGTTTTGTGGCTTATCGCTACGCTGCCACAAAACAATAAAATCAGCTCCGGCCTTTTATTGAGGCGTTAGGCGCTATGAAAATTTTCTTAGTATGGGGATAAAATGAAAAAATCACTCCTTCTCATCACATCAGCTATGATTGCTTTTTCTGTAAGCGGAGCTTCAGTAGAAGATGGTTACGAAGAAAGAAAAACATTTCGAGAATTATTATCTTGCGCTAATTTAAGTCAAACATTAGCCCTAATTAAAGATGAGAAAAAAAAGCTAGATCTTAATAGCTTTAAACAACACCCTGATCACCGAAGGTATTTACATTACTTAAATATATCTAACACCTATGAAGCCAGCATTCTAAGTAAGGGTTACTATCAACCAGTTGATATATCCTATGAGCGAGGAAAAGCTACAGGTTTCTCAAAAGGTATCCTCGAGGCTTATAAAATTAATTTCAGCTCTGAACTGTTTTCATGGTTAAAAGACAAAATAAAGCAATGTGAGAGTAAGTTCGGTAGTATTAAATAAGCAGCGCCTAACAAGCTGTTCAAGCGGGACTGTGCTCTTTCGTCCCTCAACATTTTAGCAAACAATTTTTTGCCCCTTAGTGGGGCGTTAGGTAACCACGAATGGAATCAAATGTTTTTGCCCCACCAAAGTCAGAACCTAGTGAAGAGATAAAAAACGAAGACAGGAACGTAACTCTGGGCAAAGTTTGCGCTTTGATAAGTATATTGATGATGTTTTCACTGTACGGATTTATGTCGGCTATTTGGCAGTTATTTGAAGTCTTTCAAAATATCACGTTGACTGGTACAGGTGATCCTAAAGTAATGGCGGGTAACATAAGCCAAGCATTGGTCCCAACAGTTACATCATTATTTTTTTCTGTGCCTGCAATTTTGTTTGCATTGTTTTCAATTTATTTTTCATCATATCGTTCTAGTACCATTTATAAGCTATGGTCACTTTCAGCGGTTGTGTTGGTTATATCATTTCCATTTGGTACTGCATTTGGATTTTTATTCGGATTAATATTGTTTTTTAAGCGTAATCAATTTAAAAAGGTTACCTAACAAGCCAATCAAGTCGGACGTATAACAGTTGGCAGCGTTCGCTTCGTTCACAATTATAGCCAACTATTATTCGCCGCTTATTGGGGCGTTAGGTGTTCAGCATGTACGCATCATTTAAAGAAATGCCGTCAGTTTTAAAATTCCTAACAGGAATGGCAATTTTCTTTTTATTGCTATTTTTGAAAGCCACGATACCCGGCATGTTTGGCACTTTTAGTTACAACGGTGAGGTTTTAGAGTTCGATGAAATTTGGGAGCGTGGATTTGGTATACCATTGATTCTAATTGGTCTTCTCGTGCCAAGTTCTGGCATATCAATTTTATTGAAACAAAAATATTCTCGCCAATTTTACTGTCTTGCCTTAGCGATTGCAGTTTCAACGCCTGCAATAGCAGAGAAAGATTTTTACGCGTTAGCATTTTTCTTAATTATTCCGGTTGCTGCCGCCCTCTATCTTTTTTCTTCCAAAGGAGTTCGGCGGTATTATGGCACCTAACAAACCAATCAACACACTCGCTCCGCTCGCTGGGACGCCTGCTCGCTGCGGCTTCGCCATTTTCGCAGCAAGTAGTCGCCCGTTATCGGGGCGTTAAATGTCTGTAATTATGAAATGCACTACTAAAGCAAGAATCCGAATACTAAAAGGTGGCTGGCAAGTAGCGGAGGACGATGATGAATCGAAATATGTCAAAAACCTCGCTGTTAATTTATCCATAGTTGGCAATGAGAAAAATGGTTATCACTTGCTCATGGAGCCAGAAGGGTGCTTTGTTGCTGACTCTCACTATGAAAGTATCGCAGAAGCAAAAGAAGATGCGAGTGATTCATTAGGTGTCAAAGACTCCGATTGGGTGTAGGTAGTGAGTATGAGTTTAGCATTTAACAAGTTTATCAACGATCGCCCAACGAAAGGGCTGTTGGACCGGAGTAAAGGAAAGGCGTTATATTGCACAGGGAGGTTCAGTGAATATCGTACAAAATATTGAAAAATCATTTCATCCTGAAATTTACTCTGAATCAATGCCTATCAAAAATGATCTGAGTTTATGCCTGTATAAGAAGTCAGGCTTAGCTAGGTATGTTTTAGCAACCTTAAACTTTGATTCAAACTTAGATATTAGAACTCAAATCGCAAACGCTCGTAAATTAATTCAGCAGCAAACCTCTGCTATGTGGTTATTCAAAGAAATTGGTGCCTACATTGTCTTTGTTTGCGATGAACTCCCTGATTTAGCAGAGTCTCAATTAGAAATAGATCGTACTGGCTTTCACGCTGTTATCGTTCAAGGTGTTCATTTAGTTTCCAAATCAGGCGCTCACTTATATAGCCATAGTAAGTGGTTAAATAAATCATTCGGCGGCACTGAAAGTATTGCTTCTAGGTTAGTGGATAGTGCAATATAACAAGCTAATAAATAAGGACAAAAAACAGTTGGCTGTTTTCGTTCCTCAACATTTTAGCAAACAAGTTTTTGCCCATTAACAGGGCGTTAGGCGTACCTAGAGGGAGTTGCAATTAAATGCCGTTGGATGATTTAGCAGAAGGTTTCTTTCGTGGTCTTTTTCGCTTCTTAGTGAGTATATTTGTTGAGGTAGTCATTGAGATCTTAATTAAGGGTCCTGGATATTTTATTGTAAAATCTTGCTCTAGTAATTCTCCTGATTCAGATAGTTTAAGAGTTGTACTTGTTGGGATTCTCTTTTGGGTTTTAATCACTATCGGTGGGTATTCCCTGCATCACCAACTAACAAGTCAAGTATAAAATACGCCTAACAAGGCGCTCAACAGGAAAAATAACAGTTGGTTTTTGCTCTTTCGTCGCTTATTTTAACCAACTACTATTTGCCTCTTAGTGAGGCGTATGTTTACAAGGAAAGTTAGGTGCAATCTAATAATAAATTGAGCGAAACTCTTATCACGCTTTTAGGCATTTGGTTAATTGTTTCTCCACTCCCTGATTTTTTCGCAAATATCTTTGCCATTAGTTCATACGACTATGGTGAATCAGGGAACCAAATGCGTTGGCTATCAATCATCCACCTTGCTACAAAAGTATTTTGTGGTTTTGCTCTTATATTTTCACGAGCAAAAATTGTTAGTTATCTTGGCTTAAATATAGACTCACCATCGGACTCGCGTAATTTATTATCAGCGGGTATATTTTTGCTCGGAGTGTACTTTTTTCTAAACGGTTTTGTTGCTCTAGGTCAGCACATCGGTACGGTTCAGTCTCCAAATACAAGTAATCCCTATTTACTCTGGCAAGCTTTATTTTCTATTGGCTCTGGTATCATAGTCGCTCTAGTTTCGTCACGCTTAGGTAAGTTTTGGTGGGTAATAAAGCGTACGTAAACATAACAAGCTGTTCAAACGGGACTGCTAACGTTTGGCTCGGTTCCGTTTCGTTTCACATTTTAACCAAACATTAATCACCCCCTTAACAGGGCGTTATGGCTAAGTGAAATCATGAAGAAATTTAATAAAAATAAGATTTCCTTCGAGTATCCGGAAAGCTGGAATATCGCAGATGAGGAATGGGATGATGATATATCTGCATTAACCTTTGAGGATGGAGAGGGTATCTTTATGATTGATATTTATCACTCCACAAATGGCCCTGAATTGGAGAATTATGCAATCAAACACTATCAGTGCTTCAAACAGGAATTGCCGTTTTTATCTAAGGTTATTTCAGGCCCCACCTATGAAAGGATTGATAGCGGGATAATGCTTGAATTTACTACAAAGACATACTTAATTTTAAAATCAGATTATTTAAATCCTGTATTTAAGGTTCAATGTGAAAATAGCGTTAGTTACATATCGGGCCAATTTGAAAAAAGAGATGGGCTAAATAAAGTCGATCACTTACGAAAGGTAGTTGGGAGTTACAGTGCAGCGTAAAAATGAGCAAAGCCATAACAAGGCGCTGCAACCGACTGCCAAAAGCGTCACTTTCGTCAGCGGCTGAGCGCGGCGTTATATGCAAAGGATGCACATGTTCAAACTGATAGTTTTGTTTTCTTTCCTTATAGTTTCAATCTTT
>NZ_VCBC01000018.1 GCF_005843925.1 Thalassotalea litorea | reverse complement strand
TTTCTGTTTCATGCAGTCGCTCCTCAAGTTAGTATAAGGATAGCGTTGCACTCACCGCTTGAACTCACAGCTCATTACGGCCCTTGACTGGTTTCTCAAGCTACTGTGTTTATTGTATAAAAGCAAACGTAGTGGAAGTTTTAGGGAGAAACTGAAAAGTATTTACTTTGTGATGTTAATGTTTAATATGATTTATAAAGTAAAATTAATGGATTATTGTAATGAAGGGACTGATGTACCGCATAATCGCGGTGATTGTAATCGTTTCAACCGTATTAGTAGGCTGCGGTGGTGAAAAAGCTAAGCCTGCAAAAGTCACCAGTATCACCATTGAAGGATTAGATACTTCCTATCTTGAATTTAAAACATACCCCGTAAAAGTAACAGCGCATTATGAAGACGATACCAGTGGTTCAATAACACCTGTCTGGTCGACTACAGATGATTCGATTGCGTATGTGGATGAATCAAATACATTTCACGCTGTTGCACCTGGTAATGTGACTATTACCGCCGCACATGAAAGCAAATCTGCTAGTGTCAGATTAGAAGTCACTTCAGCTCTAACGGCAATCGCTATTCAATACCTGAAAAGTACCTATATCGAAGGGCAGAACGAACAATTAGTGGTTTTAGCTAGCTTCTATGACGACATAACTGAACAAGTTGTACCTTCCTGGACAACGACCGATGCCGGCATCGGTTTCGTTAACTCTGATAACGTATTTGTAGCGGTATCGCCGGGAGTGGTGGAGCTAACAGCCAGCTATCGTGAATTTACCGAAACACTGCAAGTTTCAATCAGTGAAGCCGAAATCGTGAGTATTCAATATGCGGTAGAGCATACGTCCTTTCCGGTTGGTACAAGCTCACAAATCCAGGGTGTCGCCATTTTAAGCAATGAAAAATCCGTTTTGGGCGAAGGTTTTACCTATGAATCACTTTCACCGACCGTCATTTTGGTAGATGAGCAAGGCGTGGCTAAAGCCCTTAGCGAAGGCGAAGCTGAAATTATCATTCGTAACGGTGAATTTGAATTAAGTTTCACGTTAGAGGCCACTCCAGCAGTTTTGGCAACGTTAACTATATCTGCGCCATCGGCTATTCCTGTCGGCTATCCGTTTCCCATTGACGTTAAGGGGATTTATACCGACGAGACCGTTCATGATATCAAGCCTACGTGGCACGTAAACAACGAAAGCGTACTGAGAATTGAAGATGGAGAAATCATTGGAATGATTCAAGGCTCCAGTGATATCTATGCAACATTCAATGATATTCAATCCAATACATTAAGCATCACTATAAATGATTCTGTGCCATTGAGATTAGAATTATCGAAAGAAGCGTTATCGATTCCTATAGGCCATTCAGAGCAAATCTCAGGTACTCTGGTCTTTACCGATAACAATGAAGTTGCAGCTTCGCCGATTGTTTTCTGGTCTGATAATAATGATATTGCAACTGTTGATGAAAATGGGGTTATCAGTGGTAACAGTATCGGGAGTACAGCTATTGTCGCTTCGAGCTATGGGCTGACAGATAACGTTTCGGTAAATATCACTGAAGCTTTACCTCGTAGCCTTGTGCTGAGTGTTGATGAAATTAAGGTTCCGCATAGTTTACAGCAAACCTTTACGGTGCTCGGGGAAATGTCTGATGGTACAACAAGGAATGTAACTGACGAGGCCGTTTATACATTAAGCGACCCATCCCTTGGGCAGATATACGTTTTTAAAGGTGAAGCCTACTACACCGCCGGCGCTCCAATGCGAGGCACTTTAACAGTTAAGTATGGCGATTTGGAAGTGGAAATTCCGGTTGAAAATACCGACGCTGTGCCAGTAGCATTCAATCAACCCTATTCAGAGGGAGAGTTACCTCTCGGGGTTACTTTTGAAATTGGTATAGGTGTTGAATTTAGTGATGGGTCCGTAGTTTATCCTAATGAGGGATTTACCTGGACGGTGGATAACCCAGAAATTCTTAACCAATACTCAGGTGGTGCGGCTGCTATCGTTAAATTTAAAACCTATCAAAAAGGCACCGCTACGATCACATACCAATATGCGGACTTGATAGGAAAGGCTGTTATAACGGTCGGAGATCCCATGCTTACAAACATAAGAATTAATTTCTCAGACGTTAAACTTTCTGATGGTGATTACCAGTTAACCGCGATAGCACATTATTCTGATGGGACTACTGAAGACGTGACTGACTCGATGACATGGGCCTCAGAAGATACGAGTATTGCAACGGTTTCGAATGAGCCAGGCAAGATTGGTTTATTGACACCGGTGGCTGTGGGGGGCGTCTATATTTCCGCCACCAAAAAGAACTTTTTCAGCAAAAACTGGATCTTGATAGAGTAGGTATTCGAGGCACTCGAAATATTTCAAATAAAGGCGTGGCGGTTAATCCCCGTCGGGCCGAAATGAGCGACGAGCAGCCCTTTATATCTCATCGCATTGGAAGCGACCAAAACAATAACAAATGAACAAGTTTATTATCTATCGAAACCTTATCATCTCTATTATTTCTATCGTAATGGGGTTCGCTTTTCTTTACATCAATATCACAGAAGAGAATGGCGGTGTTCCATACGAAAACACCTTAATCCAAAAATCAGGTGAAATTGACTGGTTAAAAAAAGAAAAGTATGGCATTAAGTTTCAATTTACTGATAAGGAATTGTTTTTCAATTTCCAATCAAAACTTGGCGGCATTGGTGATATATATCAAGCACTTAAGGTGTCTAAAGATAAAACTGTATTGATACGATATAAAGAAACTATACCGAGAACAGGCTTTACAGGTGATGTGTATCACAATGTTTGGGTGATTGATATAGATGGACAAGCAATTAGGTCATACGAGGAATCTGAAAGCCAGTGGCGTAATGACGAAATATGGCTATTTCTGCTCATACCGATGTTTATCATTGGTGGTGCCTTTATTGGTAGAAAAAACTTGTTGCAATTGAAAGCCTAAATAAATACACCATTTATAGCATTAAAAGGTGAATATAATTCGTCGGCTAATGGCACAAAGCGGTCATAGACACATACTTCAAACCCTATTCAAAATATAAAAGTTAAGGTGTTACCGCGGTTAACTAGATTCCGCGTTAATTTTCTCTTCTGATAGTCGGTTGATCTCTCCCCCACCCTCTCTAGAAGAAAAAGGTATCGAGAGGCCCGCACCCTAGTCACGTTTTCTTGTTTTCCCCGATAATCAATACATTGAAAAACCGCGAGCCTGCGCGGATGAATTGCGGATTAATTTATTTCATGGATATATGATGCTGAAGTGTTAAGTGGATTATTAGCTAGAAATTTGATGTTTAGCTGGAATTATCCCAAATGTCCGTGGGACAAACCGCCGCCGCCCCTTCATTCTCCCTTGGCTAGGCCATTGATATTTCTCTCATTCCTACTATTGTTAATAATGTACTAGATCGTAATTTGCCGGCTTTGTGATATAGACAACTTTTTCAACATTGTCGGGGATTCAGGCAGTAATAATTTAATCCCTACCCTTAACGGCCACAGTAATCAAACAACTTAATTCACCACTTCACCTACACGCTGTATAACGTTTAAGGGGCAGGCACATGCCGAGTTTCGAAGAAATTGCTAATAATTTAAGTTTGAAGGACATTTATAAAAATAATTTGAAATATGTGACCGATTTGGAAGCAACCAACCTTGCGTCAAATGATCACACAATGGATTTTAGCAAATTGAGCCTTCGCCCAGGATCTCACCAAAAAATGTCTTTTCGCTCAACACCAGGTTGTATTGTAAAAGTTCATGTTCAAGCTCAAGAATGGATCCCCTTAGATACACTCAACAGACCAAGAAGCGGCGCACCAATTCAGCCTACGACATCACCGACTTTAGATGACGAGTTATTAGGAGGTATCGCCAATCCGTCAATATCATTATTATCGACAAGACCCGATTCGATTCCGTCAGTAACACCTTCCTCACCACACACGAGCTTTTTAGGTCGATTACCTCAAGGTGTTTTACCAGTATTCCCAGGTGGTGGACTATTCGATTGGAGACAACCAGACTTACCTCCGCCAATTAACCCTCCAGCCAAACCTAAAATGCCTGTTGAAGTATTGGTGCAGTTTCAAAATGGTGAAGTGATAAAAAGACAAACTATCCACAGTGACGGTAGCACGCCTCAAACGATGGAAGTAACCGGTATTGAAGGGCATGACATAATTGACGTTATCTTTATTAATCCAAATGATATTCCGATTACTTGCCCAATCTGCAAAATCAACATTGACCGCAAAGTCGTTTACTCAAAGGTGAAACTTTCACACGAATTTTTAACAAACAAAATTACAGGAGTTCTCAAGTCAGTTAGCCCACAGATTAAAATGTACAAAGATGTTCTTACAGTCAGGTTTGAAGGCGAAGGCGCAGGTATTTTTGGGCTGCCAACCATCGACGAAGATTTAGATATCCCGTACATTGATGTCGGGGGTCATGTAGAGTTTGGACCAATTAACTTTAGAATTCTGGCTCACGGTGAGTTAATTAAAGAGCTTTTAGAGGATTTCAATACAAAAGTTTCGGCATACATAAACATCCTTATAGCGAGTCCTGATGCGCTATCAAACATCATGACTATTGTCGGCTATTCGTCCTCACAGTCTATATTAAGCGAAGTTAGGGGAGAGCTCGCCGAATTTAGGTACCTGATTCATGAATTTTCCAACAACTTATACGTCGCCTATTTTGAGTCTTCCTTGACCTTAAAAGAGCAAGTAGAAAACAACATAGCAGGCCTAACTCCTGCCCAACTGGATTTAGCCACCCCCCTAATTAAGTACATCGTTGATGGGGTTTTAAATTACTTCCCGATTCTTAACGACCCAAACCCCAAAGATTTTACGGATGTCTGCTTACACGCAGGGTATGACTCCATCACAATTAACGGTTCGACAAATTTCCTAAGGATTAATTTCGAAGGTAGTATCACCATTGAACCTCAGCTTTATGTAAAGCTTCACCAATCGACATCATACAAAAAGGCTCCTTACGGCGATTTGCCCTGGGATAAATTTAAAACGACTTCGATTACCCCTACTTTTAATCTTATGAATAAAGCCACTAGTCTTGATTTAGGGTGGCTAATAGAAACTTTTGCAGGTAGCGAGATCATCAATGCATTGTCATCTCTCTTGATTGAATTTGATAAGTTAATGGTTAATTACTCAGAAAAACTTAGCGCTTATGTTACTGAATATCTGACCATACTCGCCAATCGAGACCATGAACTATACAAATTTGCTACTACGGATTCAGACATCTACATTTTCACCGTTGACCCCAAGCAGCTCCAAGTTCCTCATGATCCGAACTATCATAGGAAAAGTTCACCTACTGAGGGGATTTCCATCTCGTTAGACCCATTAAAGCCCATAGATCACGACATTTCTGATCTAGCAATTGACTCTAGCCTTTCTCCAGATGAGAGCCTCAATCAAATCAACCATCTTGTCTTTATCATGATGGAGAATCGATCTTTTGATCACATGTTAGGATATCTATCTCACCCCGATCACGGTAATAGAGACGATGTTGAAGGATTAAAAGGAGATACCGTAGAACTCGGGGGAGACTTAGCTGGTACAACAGCAGTACCAAGAAGAGGTCCATCTCGTACGTTTTATCCAAACTTACCGCATAACCACAGCTCAATAATGCGGCAAATTAATGATGGTAAAATGAATGGCTTTGCGTCTGAGTATTCTCGAAAACTTTTAAAATTTTGGCAAAATGCCCTAGATAGTGAATATAGCGATCCTGAACGGGTTTTAAGGTTTCAGACGCCAGATGTTGTCGATACTTATGATTGGCTCGTACAAAATGGGGCAATATGCGATCACTGGTTTAGTTCTGTTCCAGCTGGAACGTATCCAAACCGAGCATGCTACTACAGTGGAATCACACCAGCTCTCGTTAACGACGATTTCGAAGAGGACTTTGGTTATATATCAGACCTGACAATTTTTGATGTCCTAGACCATGTGGGTGTAGATTGGGTTAATTACGAATCTAATATCAGCTTTTTACGGACATACAATAACTTTAGACTCGACGAGGTAAGGATCCGCCCTTACGAAGAGTTAATGAATAAGGATTCAACTCCACTACCACCCGTAACGTTTATTGATCCCAATTTTACTGGATTTCCGGATGATACTCCCAACAACGATGATCAACCCCCTTCAGATACTAAGGAGGGGCAAGAGTTTATCAGGGATACAATAAACAAAATAATGGATTTACCCGAATGGGATTCTACGATGATAGTGGTATTGTATGATGAACATGGTGGTTTTTCAGATCACGTCGCTCCCCCAGGAACAACGGAATCAAAATTTCCTCCAGTGGACGGTAACAGTCCAATTTCTTTAGTGAATCCAAACGCCACTTGTTATGGTGTGAGAGTACCAGCTTTGGCTATCTCACCAAAAATCGAACCAGGAACCGTAAATAACCATATTTTCGATCACACTTCGGTATTTAAAACGATTCTCCAACGATTTGCTCCACAATTTGCAAATTCTGAAATTATTCCAGAAAGGGTTCGTCAATCGAGACATTTAGGTGAACTATTGTCTAGCAAGCCTTCATTCCTATCGGAAATCGAACCACACGAAGAAAAGCCAAGCAACATAATATCGCCATTGAAGAAAATGAGCCAATTAAGCGCGGGCCGCCCAGATAACGAAGATTTTGTTTATGTGTTAAAGAATATAGGAACTCCAAAACGCAGACGCAATAAGTAGATTACCCCCCAGAACAGGCGTCGAATAGAGCCGAATGTGTAACAATAGTAACATTCAAAAACAAACCAAAATATCAATGCTAATAATCTGAATCAACTACATAATATTTTGATTAAGCCGGAAATTCTTGAATGCGAACTGCATGTTTTTGCACTAACGCTCCAACCTACTAATTGAACCGATAATTTGAATTTAGATGATATCTAAAGACATTTCACTGGTCTGTTCCGGCAACTACCACAGCCAATCAAACTTTGCACCTTAGCTGTAAAATTGGATTTAAATACATATAGAGTATGTAATTTAGCAAAGACAGTGAGCTTTGAGCATAAAATTAACAAACTTGTATATACTTAAAATGCCCAATCCATACCGGTTAACGAAATATGTCAAAGTATAATTTCACTATTCTTGAACAAAAGTTCAAAAAACAATGGGAACAAAACATAACTAGTGAGTTCATAGCGGATACTTGTTTAAATAAGAACGAATATGAGAATTTAAATAACGGCGATATTTTAGACCGTTGGAAAGATAGCCAAAAAGAAAGATCTGGAAAAGGGTCTGAGAGGATCATAGAGATACTTCATAAAAGGCGGCTAGATGAACTTGAAAGTTGGGGAGAAAAATTTATAGAAGTTGTTGACTGATGTGATTCAATGATCCCGGACACCAATTTAGGTGGTGTTATCGCCACTCGATTAGAGGTGTTCCATGACAAGAAAACGTCGTACGTTTACAGAAGAATTTAAATTAGAAGCCGTTGGCCTAGTTTTAGATCAAGGTTACCCAATTCCTCAAGCTAGCCGTTCACTTGATGTTGGTGAAACTGCGTTAAGGCGCTGGGTTCAGCAGCTTCAGAAAGAGCGAGGTGGTGAAACACCACAAACCAAAGCTTTAACTTCTGAGCAGAAGAAAATACAGGAATTAGAGGCTCGAATTAATCGCTTAGAACGTGAAAAATCAATTCTAAAAAAGGCCACCGCTCTCTTGATGTCAGACGAGATGAACAATATTCGTTGATAGACCAATTAAGTGAGTTTGAATCGATAGAATTGGTCTGTGATATTTTCGATGTTCCTCGCTCAAGTTACTACGATTACAAGAATCGAGATAATTCAATCAAGCCCGAAGATGTAAAGCTTCGAGCAAAGATCAATGAGTTCTTTTCGATAAGCCGAAGCTCTGCGGGTAGCCGAACATTAGTCGCCAAGCTTTCGGAAGTAGGTCTAAATGCCGGAATATTCAAGGTGCGTAGCATCATGAAAGACATGCAATTGATTTGCAAACAACCAGGACCTCATGCCTATAAGAATGCAACGGTTGAAAGACCTGACATACCAAATCACTTGAATCGTGAATTTGCCGTTTGCCAGCCTAATCAGGTTTGGTGTGGTGACATCACCTATATTTGGTCTGGTAACAAGTGGATTTATTTAGCTGTCGTTCTAGACCTGTTTGCGCGCCGTGTGGTTGGTTGGGCCTTGTCTGATAAGCCTGATGCCGCTTTAGCTGTTAAAGCCTTAGATAGAGCTTATGAGCAGCGAGGTGAACCTAAAGGACTGTTGTTCCATTCTGATCAAGGCAGCCAGTATGGAGCTACAAAATTCAGACAACGGCTATGGCGATATCAAATTAAACAAAGCATGAGTCGTCGCGGAAACTGCTGGGATAATGCGCCGATGGAAAGACTCTTCAGAAGCTTGAAAACAGAATGGGTTCCATCAATCGGTTACCGCTCATTTGTCGAAGCAGAAAAGGATATCAGCTTCTATTTAATGGACTATTACAACTGGCAAAGGCCACACAGTTACAATGAAATGATTTCTCCTGCGATTAAGGAAGAAAAACTTAATTTACTGTCCGGAATTAGTTGACCACTTCAAAAGAAAAAATGACTCATAATTTTACTAATAGTTAAAAATACTCAAAAATTAAAGCATTAAAAAAGTTCGCTTCCTGATAACATATTGTATTTCTTGTTACTAAAAAGTTAATTCAGGGGTAGCTCAGGTGAGCGGATATATAAAGAAAATAATAATTAACGGATTATTCGAAGATAAAAATAACTATAAAATCGATTTAGTTGAAGGTTGCAACTGCCTCTTTGGTGATAATGGTTGCGGTAAGACATCTATTATAAATTTAATAGTGCATTCCTTAACTGTTAACCTTGAGGGTATCAGGGATATTCCGTTTAAATCCATATCACTCTTTTATGCCAAATCAGGCACAATAAGAGCGTTGAAATTGCTTACAGTTTCCAAGTCAGAATTTAAGTCCGAAGATGGCATGAAAGGAATCAATATTGAATTTACTTTTCATCCCATGAAAAAAACGTTCACGCTAGATGTCACTAGAATCGATTTAATTGAGAGACAGTATTCTGAACTTATTGAGCACTTCAAAAAACTCAATAAAAAATACATCAATCTTACCCATGTCCCGCTACTTCGCCTTCATGAAGGCGAAGTAGCCTACGATGACGACCTGCTTAACAGAGCATTAAGAAGGAGAAAGTTTTCTCAAAAGCAAATATCAGAACTACTCGACCCGAGTGTTCGAACATTAGTATCCTTGGAGAAAGAGTTCATTGAGGCTTATACAGATAAAACTCGACGAATTAAAGATGAGCTCGACTCTTTGAAATCAAGAATAATTGAAAAAGTCATGATAGACGAGAAGTTGGTCCGAGAAACTACCCGTTCTTTTGCTTTGATGACGAGAGCTCTAGAGAAAGAACCAGAAGTTGTTGATGTAAATGCTTATGTTGAAAAGTTTAACTTAGCAAAGCTAGATGTACCTGTTGAAAAAGTAAAAGAGCATTTTGGACAATGGAAAGCCTTAAACGAAAGGTTTAGAGAAAACTGGCAAAAAACTAATGAGTTGACCGCCGACGCAGCGAAAGCCCAAAGGCATAAAGTAGAAAAAGAATATCGTAAAAGTTACTTTAACCTTTTTTCAATAACTCATATTTATAATCAATTTGAATCTATTATCAAAGAAGTTGAAGGAGTTCAAAAAACTAAGTCAAACGAGTTAAAAACTTTTATTGAATACGAAAATCAAATCAACAATTTTTTTAAGAATAAAACGTTCTTCTTATCCGAAGATGGAGAATTCTCTATCAAGTCAGGAGAACGCAAGATTGATATTAGTGATTTAAGTAGTGGAGAAAAACACATTCTCACTATTCTAGGCAGGGTCGCTCTATCTAATGAGGGGGCCTCATCTTTTATTGCCGATGAGCCTGAGCTATCACTGCACTTGGACTGGCAAAGAAAAATAATTCCTGCAATACGTACTCTTTCACCTAATACCCAAGTGATAGTAGCCACGCACTCCCCAGCTATTTTTGAAAACGACGCAAAAGAAATAAATATTGAGGAGTGTAGAAGTTAATGTCTAGTCGCCCTCAATTTTCAATAGATGAAAAACTCCGTCAAGTAAGAAGGAGGCCCTCAACAAAGTTTGTGATAGTGGAAGGAGTTGATGATGTACCTGCATATAGTGCATTATTTTGTTCAGTTCTTTCGCCAGGTTCAGAACACCAATGGGAAGTTTTTCAAGTAAAAGGCAAGACTAATGTTATTAACTTTCTTGAAAGCTACACTGGTAATAATGTTCGCTATATCGTAGACCGAGACTTTGACCCAATAGCATCACAAGATGAAAGGTTAGTTACTTTGGCTAGATATTCGCTGGAGAATTACTTTTTATGTGACAACATTATATCTTATTCACTTGCAGTGCCATTAAAGGGCACTGCATCATCAATTCGCGATGATTTAAAATTCCAAGAATTCTTGAGCGCTATTAACAATCAGGTTGAGAGGATGTTGAAAGCTTGCTTTTATTACCAACGAGTAATCGCCCCTACTATTACTGGAAATAAACCTTCGTGGTCCGATGATTCCATTCACATTTCGAACAATGGAACATCTTGGTTATTATGTGACACTTCAATAAGTGAAACGATAGATAAATTAATTCCTTCCGAAGTAACTTCTCAGGAAATCGACGACTTTTATAGTCAGCATGGAATAATTGATGAAAATGCTGCTTACCTTATTCCTGGTAAAATGCTTAGTGAGCCCCTCAGAAGGTTTACTAAACAATTTTATAGGTCAAAAAGAAGTAGAGGTGGAACTCAATTCAATACTTTAGATGGCTTTTTAGGTGTGATCATTGCAAACTTATCCGTATCTCAAAGCTTGCGTGCAACAATCGAACCGATAATTAGGTTCTTAAAGGAAGCTGCTTAGTTAAAGTTAATGAAGTGAGCATACGGAACACAATGTTGGTCGAGTCAAATAGGTCATTACCAGAGAGCAGTAAGGTATCCGGAGACCAACCTGCAGCCCCTATAAATCAGCTGGCTATAAATAGTTTTTGCCTATCGGATAGTGTGTACTCATAATTCCCTTAGCACCATCCTCCTTGATGAAGCTATGCGCAACCGAGCTTATGGATGAGCCACGTTGCGCACTATCTCTCCTCTTAGTAAAGGAAATAAAGGAAAACCTAGTCAATTATTGTTTTGGGGAATAAATCGTATATACCAGCAATAATTTGTTCATTCATTTCGATATTATGTCCTATCCACTGTGTCATAATTTTAGGAAATGCGTATTGAGGCAATGCTTCTTCTAAATCAGTGAAATAATTTCTTAAAGATTGATTGTAAGTTTTTAACCATCTTTGTCCCAAAACCGCATCTTTGTAAAATAATTCTAGTTCTTCTTTAACGTCATTATTTTTTAGATCGATCATGCCTATAATTCCATTGTGATAAATTTTTTCATAAACATAATTAAATAGGCCATCGAGACCAAGTTCTCCTAACATCCCATTAGGTGTTACGTTTAAAAAAAGAGATTCTTGATACTCCATAGTTAACATATCAAAATGTTTGTCTAACTGTTCACAAGCTTCACGATTGTCATAAGATGAAAGTTCCAATTGCTTGAAAAAGCCAATAAACGAGTTTGGGGTTCTCCAGTTTTTAATACGATTCGTCTCCGTTATGATGCTATTCAAAATATCGTCTTCTAACTGTCGGTGACCAATAAAATCACAATGCTGAATAATCGAAATCTCATTCAATGGTATTAACACTTCAGATTGTGAAACTTTCATTTTCCTTATTAACTCTTGGGTAACATCAGTAAAATCTGGCGAATTTTCAAAATCTTTTGGAACGACATCCGCAGCTTTTTTCTTCCCGAAAAAGTTCGCATGCGCCTCAGAGAAAGATCGTGCCACTAATTCTGAGCAAATTTTACTTCTCTCAGACGGCTTAAGTATTTTCGCTTTAGCTGCTATTTGCCTCCACCCATAGGTTTCTCCTATAAACTTTATCGCATATTGTGACACCTTCTCCTTAGTAGAGCTTTTCAGTGTTGGCCGTAATATTTTAAGGCTGGTCAGTTCCTCTTGCATTATCTTACGTACATGGGTCACATGTACCCCTTTAGAAGTGACTGCCTCTATTACGTACCCACCTCCAGCGTGAATTGATACATGGGAATATTTTGAATTGTATAGCAGTTTGATTCCTACACTGGGTATTGAATCGTTGCCAGTAAGTATAATGTCCGCGGGTTCCAGTTTTGAACAATCGATTATGTGACTTGATTCATTATCAGATCTAATAAAGTCCATACTACCTTTCATATTAAAGTAGTCCTCTCTGTGATTTAGCCTAATTTATCGTAGTCTGTAATTGAAGAATTTAACCACACCGTTAATATCAAGAATTACTTATTAAAGCGGTTGACTTAGCACCCACCTCAACTCCACTAGTACTTGCCAGGTGAAAGTGTTTCAAAAAGAAAAAGACTAAATCAATAAACCTCTTAATTGGCCGATATATTTCTGTTATCAGTAAAAAAATCATTGTGTATCAGCTAACTCGAAAAGCGTAGCAAAGAAAAAGATGATTGCAAAAAGACACTTCTTGTAGAGATATCTCTTGGCTCCTATTATGCGCAAACCCTTGCCTGCGGAAAAATCAGCATCTTATATGAACACAACTAAAGGAGGTTCAAATGAGAATCATCAAGCAAGACACCTGCGGCAAAGTCTCCGCATCTGACAACCCCACCCTGACCTACAACGTCTGCTACAACCCCACTGATAAATCCTACCTTTTCCGAGTCATCACCAACAACACTGGCGGCTTCTTCTCGCCCGAGTGGATAGCCTTGGACGACATTGAGAAAGCTCTCAGCAAGCACGACACCTTCAGCGCCAAGATATTGGATAGCCTATATGCATCCAAGAGCGCCAACAATGCCGGATTCTTAGCGGCGGCCCTCAAGGCAGAAGGCATATTAGTAGCAGAGCGAGAAACCCGACGTTTGCATAAGTTGGGCGACATCGATGACTTCAAGAAGCGGATGCAAAAGCTACTCAAGAACGACTTGCCCGACATCATCGTCGAACAGCAAGCGGCTAAAGAAAAGGCTGGTAAGAAGTAGTAGCCAAAACCTCTTTGTTTCATGACACTAAAGGTCCCTTTAGCGTAATACTTCGCTACTCGTAAACTCGGGACGTAGCTTATACGAAGTGCAGCAGATCTTGGGCCACTCAGATCCAGCAGTGACTCAGCGCTACTCGCACCTGAACAAGGAGACGGTTCAGGAGGCGTCCGAGGCGGCTTCGGCCAAACTCCGGGCGGCGGTGGAAGCGCTGGACTCGCCCCGACCTGGCCTCAGAGTGATCGACGGCGGCAAAAACTGACCTCATGGATGGGTACCACGCACGGACGCAAATACGGCGTCACTGTGGGCAACTCTGGAGCACGTCGGTTCCCCCTCTCTGGCTTGGCGGCTGTGGAGGGGATTTTCACAAATTTTATTTTTTCACCCCAATTAGGCCATGATTGACAACTCAGTAGAACCCCGTAGTGTTGGGTTCTCCCTCCCGTAATACAGCCCGACCCGCAGTTAATTCCCTTTTACCTCAGTTATGTAATCATCTGGAGCTACCCCACTAAAAGGCTCGTTTGGTTTGGCTTTTGATAATGTTATTTCTTTATCTAGTCTTGAGAAGTCCCACTCAGCAAAATTTACTCTAAACTTGAAACCATCCAAGTTATCAGACCAAACAAAACTCGTATCTCCATTGTTGAAATTGGCATAATGGCGAAGGCTTTTACCGCCCTTTGAACAGGAAAGCTGTTTAACTTCTCCATCGGAGTAACGTCTAGATGTATCAATTACTCTATTTGGCTCGCATTCCTGTAGAAAGATAACACCTGCAGTTAAGCTATGATCTTCGTTTTTGTAAGCCACAATGACGTAATACTCGTCCATGTTAACCTTACGTAAGGTACTAGAGCCAAAGATAGGACTACCTGATATTGGTTTTATTTGAATTCGTCTGGATTCATCATGCCACTGCCAAGGGTCCTTCGTCATGTAATTTAGCTCTGCCCTCAATCTCTCGTTACGCTCATATTCTTCATATATTAATTTTGCTCCAACGAACAAAAATGTAACCAAAGAAATAAGTAATAGTATTTTTAGTGAGTTATAGGAGAATTTTGCCACTTTTACTTCCTTGTAATTTCATATGCAATTAAATTGTGAACCAAAAGCTATTCATTAAACACCCTTTCTGTAGGATTGTGCGAGATCGTCAAAGATAGCTTTTCTTTTGTTTAACAGCTCAATCCTGACATTATCCATGTCTCTCTCGGTTAATGAACTTTTTCCATCGTAGAATCTTCTTCGGAACTCAGCCAAAAACTCACCGTACTCTTTAAGTTGAGTCGCTATTTCAGGCAAGCCAAGCAGCATAATTTTAGATTCAGCTACAGTCAAGTTCTTGAACTGCTCGAAAAGCACCGTTTTGAACTTAACTAATTCTTTGATGCGCTTCTCAGACAGCTCCTTACCTCGGGCGTTGACTCTAACCCATTCAGTAACTATTGCACAATGAAATATGAGTAATCTCTTCGATATTACTACTCACGCCCTCTAACGAGTCATAAAACCTTTTACGGCTTTCTTTTCTCAGTTCATTTTGGTGATTCAGTCTAGTAACTAAAAACGTACCTACCATCGCCAGGTGGCTACCTAACCCAATTTTGATGGCTGTGTCTATTATTTCTAATTTGGTGGTTGCCATATCTCTCCCTAGGCCTTTGACGACTCAAGCACTTTTAAAATTTACCGTATGAGACAATTGTATTATTTCGATACAATCAGAGCATGTAATTAAACCCTCATCCATCACTATGCCACTACATTCACCAGTTTCTGGGCTACATACGAGCAAGCTATCGCCTACTTTTTGTAATACTAAATTTTTCATTACTGTTCTCATTTAATAATGTGCTTCTTCAAAAATGTGTTCGGCAATCTCTCGCCAATTAATCTCGACCAGTACCGTGCACATTAAGTCTGAATAGACGCCACCAACCAATGGCATGAATTCAATATCATGAGCTTCAATATGCTGTGCTAAGTCGTAAGTCGAGCCGGCATCTTTCGCTAGATCAAGCCAGTGTTCTTGAAGTCCCGGCTCTTCATCCATCCACACGTAAATGAGCCACGTAGCACGGTTAGTCCATCCGCTGTAAGTCCCTATAGTCATAGAATTAACTCCATATGTATTTGAACCTGAGTAGGTTCATAGACTAAAAAATGAAATTCGGATTTAAGAAGTCAATCCGAACCGGGGGCGTGCCTTTACAATCGACACATATATATGAAGAAAGCACCAAAAAATGATTTTATTTTTCGGAATTTAAGGTTTGATATTCAAATGTCGATTTACGAATTTGGTGTTTCTAAAAACAAAAGTCGAAAAATATTTTTCAAAAAAGTTTTTCGGGGAATTGACATCAACTGTAAAAAAGTAAATATTAAAACAATACATTAGCGACTTTCAGGAAACCGCGACTTAGTCCCCGTAACCTGAAAGTATTTCTGGCAACGATAATTAAACGCCCGTATTTACGGCCCTTTGATTGTCATTTGAAGGAGAAAAATTATGCAACCCCGTCCAACTTAACCCTCATTAACTCGATAAAAAATCTAATTCAATTAAATCATTTCAATATTAATGAGGTAACACTATGTCAAATATTCTAGCTTCAAAAGTTGCAGAAAGCGGCTTCACACGCATGCTTGAGAGACTTGGTCGTGACTGCGGTCCGACGCAGTTTGTTCGTGAGTTCTTAAAAAATGGGATGGAATCTATAACCAGAACAAAAAAAACAGGTACGATCTTAGTGGATGTAGACTGGGAGTTTTATGAGGATATGGGCTTCTTCAAAATGTCGTTTACTGACACCGGTGATGGGATGACCGGCGAGGATATGCTTAAATACATCAAAGACCTATCTTCTTCAGGAGGTCGAAACCAGTATGAAAACTTTGGGCTTGGCGCAAAGATATCTGCTTTGACCAGAAATCCAGCAGGCATAATTTACCGTTCATGGAAAAATGGCGAGGGCAATGAAATAGTTCTTCGATATGACGAAGAAACAGATCAATATGGATGTGCTCAATTGGATCTTGGCGATGGTAAATACGGTTACTTCCGAAGTGTTGATGAAGACGATAAACCGGATATTATTGTGGACCATGGCACCAGAGTTACTCTTATAGGTAAAACAATCGATGAAGATACAATGCAACTCCCAGACGGAGTAAATCTAACAAGAGAAAGTTGGATTTACAGAACGATAAACGAAAGGTTCTACGAAATCGACGAAAATATCGACATTAAGGTTCGCATTGGTTACAACAGACCTAGAGAAAACACTAAGCACAACCATTTATTAATTGCGAAGGGACAAAAACATATATACGAATCAAATGCAGTGCATTCAGGTACTGTTGTTTTGTCCGATGCTGATGTTCATTGGTTTATTTTAAATGAGGGAGTACAAGGTCATGGCAGACATTATGTCACAGGAAATACGTCCATAATTCATGAAGGAGAGATTTTTGACCGCACCGACGGCAGGGCAAATAGAGCGTCAATGTTTGGTATCTTATTTGGAGCTAAGCATGTAGTTCTTTTGATTGAACCTAAAGGCCAATACAATCAAAACGTTCAAAGGACTGCTCTCATGAGAATAGATGGTAATCCAATGCCTTGGTCTCGTTGGTCGGAAGAGTTTAAATCTAAAATGCCTCCGGAGATAAAAGAATATGTACAATCTCTCGTTCAAAAGGCATCCAAAGATTCCCACAGTGACAGTATTACCGAGCGCCTTAAAGCACTATCGAAATTTTACAAAGTAAGTCGTTATAAACCATCGCCGACGGGCGAGTATAATGTAGACGATGGCTCCTTAGTTGCAACGGGGTCTGAGTCAACATCCGAGCCAAGAAAAAAAGGTGGAGGTACGAATAGCGATGGAGGCGGTGCATCCGGTGGTACTACAGGAGTAAAGCCTGGGGGAGTAGAGGATATCTTAACCGGGCGCCGAAAAAACTCCGGTTCAAAAGCTAAAGAAGTTCGTCCAAATCCTTTTCCAAGAGTTGATTGGGTAAGTCTTCGAGAAAAAACGAGGGATGAAGGTGAGCTTGAAGATAGAGCGGCACTTTATATCAGCTCAGAAAACTTAATAAAAGCAAACAAAGATTTTATGGGTTTTCAAGATGTTATTCATCACTTTTTGACTGAGTATAAGGATGTTCCTAATTCAGCAGAAGTGATTTCTGACACCGTGATGGAGTGGTTCGAACAGCAATTAATGGAATCAGTTGCCGGTATTCTTTCTATGAAGAATCGAAAGATGTGGTCAAATGAAGATATTGATAAAGCTTTGTCAGAAGAATGCTTAACTGCGAGTATCATGCAACGATTTCACCTTATTAGAGAAGTCAATCGTATACTTAGTTCAAAGCTAGGTAAACCGTTGAGTAAACGCCAGGAATCTGCAGCTTAAATTAGTGTTGTACTAGCTCAGACCTGATCTGACAGTTACCCATTTTTGGACAAGGTATCTGTCAGTTCAGATTTGAGCTAAATTCTTTTCTTTCCAAATCTGTTTGCCATCCTTAAGCGTTTCTATTAGCGTTCTGCCACAGCACACTTTTCCTTGATGCGGCCGTTCATTGTTGTAGTAATCCATCCAATCGTCCAGTTCTTTCTGTCATGGCGTCACTCTCTTACAAGCTTTGTTATCCGGTTAGCTAATGTACAGTGCTAATAGAGTGTCCATTAAGCCCATTCAAAGCCATCGTATGTAAATTTGCATTCAGAAATGAGCCAAAAAGTCAGCGAAATTGCACTCAAACCTGAACCAGATAATATGCACTAATCATCTAATGAAAAGCAAAATAAAATATAGTGATAAAGACGGTTCAGTTTTGATGCAAATATACAGTGCTGTATAATTCCTGAGAGCAAGTGCAGTTGTGTTTATCAATTTTTACGTTAGCTACAACGGTAAAAACTAACAAGAGATGTCGCTGAGAGGGGTAAACCAACAAAGTCTTGCCATATCCCCAGCGTTGTTTCAAACAATGGAACAAATCTGGCTAACAGGTAGTATTCAAGGAATGGGAGTAAAGGAGCCAATAAATCTCCCCAAAACTTTAAACACAGAGTACAAACCATGAACAGAGCATTTGCTAATTTCTTTAGTGGCTGTAATGCCTTATTTCTATTTTTATTTTTAGTAGGTTCTGTCGCAGGATTCTATCACCTAGCAACGACACCGGGTGCCATAGATACCGCCGGGGGATGGTTCCGAATAGGGGCAATCTGGTTAGTGATTTGTTTCTTCTTTGGTATGTGGTTGCTGTTTATTGCCATGTACGACGAATTGCGATTACTGCGACAAACGACAGAGCAACTACTAGAGAAACACACGATTACAACCGATATAATCGAACCTACACTTTAAGGCATAACCGAAAGAAAAACATAATTGCGCTAAACCTGCTTGGGATTGGATAACCTATATGAAAGCATCACATTTTAACTCTCTCGAATAAAAGAGCCAACTTAAAGTTAAAGAAAATAGTGACTATGAATAACAACAATACCCCCCTTCTTATAGCGAGCTTTTGGTGCTCAGTTATCGCAGGTTGCGGAGGCGGTACCGAAACAACTGAAACTAAGCCACCAGAGAAGACGTCCTTCACTCTTGATATCACCTGCGATCATCATGTACTTTGGGGAGCTCCAACACTGTCAGAGGAAGTCATCCCTGTCTGTCACAACGACTACCTAATCGCTTACGATGTCAATGCTAAAATTCCTCGCTTCACCAGCCATGAAGTCACGGTTAACGAAGCCTTAAACTATGTTGACCGCGAGAATAACTTCAGCGCTGATCCGCTCCTGCCATCGACTGTGGTTCAAGCAACGTCTAGCGACTATTCATACACAGGTTACGACCGAGGCCACATGGTACCTTGGGGCGATACAGGAATTTTGCAAGATGCGCTCGACACTAACGTCTATTCAAATGTGGCGCCGATGCTGGCTGCATTTAACCGCGGTGTTTGGCTAAAGCTGGAAAACGAAATTCGTGCCCACTCTAGAGATTTTGGGGCAGACCTTTACGTCATTACTGGAGCTATTTCGGATGCAGGTATAGATAAGACCGATACGGTCATTGGCGACAATGTCGAAGTGCCTAAAGGCTTCTATAAGATAATCATCGACAGAGACAGCGATAAGGTCGGTGCTTACTTTATCGAGCAAAGCACCGAGTCAAATGAATTGAGTACGTTTAGCATTAGCATTGATGAACTTGAAAGCCAAAGCGGTATCAACTTCATGCCTTTGCTATCTCCTGAGCAGGAAGCACGTTACGAAACTTCGGCTGCAGGTTTTTTTGAATAAACAATAGGAGGCGTTTGCCTCCCTCAATTAATTCGATTTGGCTGTAGCCTTTTCTGCCTTTTTCGCATGAGTATGTTTAGTCGTACCATGATAATGGTAACCACTACACAAGCCCTTATCTTTCGATTTCTGAGAGCAATTGTGACCACCATTAACGTCTGTTCTGCCGGAATGAGCATTGGCGTTAAAAGTTAAAGCTAGAAGAGTAAAAAGCGATGCTTTAATTATTATGTGTAATTTCATGACAATTCCTTTTTTATTAGTAAGTTAACATCCTTTATAAATGCATTGTCACAGTAACAACATTGCGACTCACTAGCAAATTTTGCTCGGTGAAAAAACGAAGGTATCCGGAGACCGACCTGCAGCCCTTATAAAACAGCTGGCTATAAATAGTTTTTGCCTATCGGATAGTGTGCACTCATAATTTCCTTAGCACCATCCTCCTTGATGAAGCTATGCGCAACCGAGCTCATGGAAGAGCCACGTTGCGCTCCCAAAGAAAACTTGCTGATGAATTGCAGACCATCTGCACGATGGTGAACGTCAATTGCCCCCTTAACGATAGGGTCGATGCCGCCCGACATCAGCGCCGTAAAGCAAGAAGCTAAAGAATTGTCAGCTCTAGTTGGAACTAATTCAGCTCACTATATTCAGCGCCGTGAAGTTCCAAATACTAGAGTTTTTCAAATTCCAAACCTTTCTGTCCAACACCTATCAATAGACGTGTTATAACATCCTAGATGATTTTAACTGTGTGATCACATGGATCGGCGCTAAGTGCATAACCTGTGCACCCCCAAAATTCGCCATATTTTCCTAATCGTTTTTTCATCGGACGACCGCATTGCTCACAAGTTTTGAATGTGTGCTGACAAGATGAATTATTACAAACACTCTCATTCTGTTTATCAATAGATGGGTAACCACAGTTTGTACAGGCTCTGGCTTTGACCACCTTACAGCCTCTGCCCGTGCTACACGCATAAAAATCACCGTATTGTCCTCGTACCTTGCGATAAAAGCCGGTTGCGTAATGAGGACATTTAAAGGATTCCCGAAAACTTGCCTGAAAGGCCTCTGAGGCAATGTTTATTTCAAATTTGGGATCGAGCAATTCCGTAACAAATGCCGAAGGGGACGTGGGATCAGCGATAATGTAACTCTTTTCCCTCGCACGAGTGAGCCCGACATACAATAGTCGGCGCTCCTCCGAGTGACGAAAGGAGTCTAATGACGGCAACAATGCATCGATCACCGCCTCATCCTGACTCTCGCTTGGAAACCCTAATTTGCCCTGGAAAAAACCGATCAATATGCAATAATCCGCTTCTAACCCTTTTGACTTATGAAACGTCCAATAATCTACGTTATCTTTGACACCTCGTGCCCATAACAGCCGTTGTGCCGCAGTCAACAAATAATGATAACGAGCCATAACGGCCACACTTGCCCCGGGATCTGCATTACGTATTTTACTGACCACGTCAAAAACGCGCTCGTACAAGCCATTTGGGAGGTCACGTTTATCATCGAGCAAATATACTTGTGGTTTATCAACGTGCGCATGCGTTTCAATGTGCTTTTCGTATTGCTCAGGATTCGCCATGATAAATTGCCCGGCCGTATTGGCAATCGAATTATTGTAGCGAAACGTTTTTTGCAGTTTGGTTAACGAACAAGGCCCGACAAGCTCATCAAATCGCGTGGTCAATTCTAATTTTCCACCGGAGAATCGGTATATGGATTGCCAATCATCGCCAACCACCGTTAACGATGGTCCTGGTCCTCGTTCGATGATGGCATTGAGGAGCGCCATGCGAGAAGCGGAAATGTCTTGAAACTCATCAACGAGAATGTATTTCCAAGCAGGTTGAAATTTGCCGCCATGGATCACATCGACTGCTTGAATGATCATATCGTCAAAATCGATCGTTTCTTGCACCTTGAGCTCTGCCACGTATGCCTCTTGCAGCGCACTAAGCAAAAGCGAAAACTTATCGGCTTGCTTAAATCCGGTTTGCTTTAAACGTTGATAAATCGCACCACGGTCTAATTGTTCCACACGAATGGCCTGCAGTGCCTTGAGCAATAATTCACTCCAACTTGCAAACTGTCCCTGGTCTTTGAGCTTGTTAAAAATTTCGTTCGCCGGCATTGGATCACATTCAACCCCCTGTGCCGCGAGTTTTTGTTTTAATCCGGTAAGCAAGCGGTCCTCTTGCCACTCATAATGAAAGGTTTCGATTAGCGACGTTTCGCGTGCTTGATGTAACGTTCGCTTTTTATTCATGTCGTCGTTATAGGTGGCATCATCAATATCCGGCCGAGTTTGCCCTTGCCTATTAATGCCAAAATGCTCGATATAAATATCCGTACCTAAGATATGAAAATCTGGTTTATAGTCGAAACCGACTTCAATACGCCGTTTACACACATACGGGGCCTCGTATTGATAGTCAATTTGATTGGTAAATAAAAAGTTGGCGATCAAAAGCTCTTGGTATCCTTTCACCAACTCGTTATTTAATGTGCGGAATTCATTATCTCGCACGTACGCTTCGTATTCTGCCTTCGATGTAAAATCAAAGGTATCGACCGGCGGGTTATGCAATGCAATCAAATCGAAAATTTTTGTCAGATCAGTTCCCACGTAGTCGAGGACCCACTCGTAAATCCACTGTTTGAGTTTGACGCTATCCTCAGTGAACACACTTAAATGGGTCGTGTGGCCCGAATCACGCAACAGATGTCGACCCAAGGCGTGAAATGTCGAGATATGCGGTGCGGACTCTAATGGGATATCGGCATTACTTGCTTTTTCGTTCAAGCGTTCTTTCAGCTCTTTCGCGGCGGCATTGTTATAGGCCAAGACCAATATCTCGGACGGTGACGCCAGTCCTCTATCAATAATATCTAACGCTTTGGCGACCATGACGGAGGTTTTCCCTGTGCCCGCCGCCGCCAGAACCATGTTTCTGTCATTGGAGCGGATCACTCCCAAACGCTGCTCTTCTGTTAAAGGATTTGATTCCACGTTATCAAAAAATAGTTGACGTTTTTCAAGTTGATATTGTTCATGAAGCCGCCTAAGCGAAGCGAAATCCAGCGGGTAAAACCCGTTGAGCGATTGGAGCTTTTTTACCAATTCCGGACTTAAATATTTATGACACAATTCTTTAGCAAAACTGTAATTTTCATGCACCTGACCTATCAGTAACGCAATGTCCTGCTGCCATGAATCCCTTGGATAGTGCTTAAGTGTTAAACGATTAAATTCTTCCTGCACTGACGTCAGATGGTTTTCGACATAAGGTTGAATCAAGACATTGAATGCATCGACAAATGCATCAACATTCAGTTTATCAAGCAACCCCAAGCGAATAACCTTCGCGCCATGTCTAAGCGCGATGTTACCGCCCAAAACCGATCGCGATGAGCGTGCAAACGCTTTGAATTCAACAAATGGATACCGAATTATCTGACCATTTTTATGGGTGAACACTATCGCGTCATCGTCAATAGCGATAACCGGTTTTCTCAGTATTTGGCCAATTAAATTTGGGGTGATGGATTTCACAAATGACATTTTAGGCGCACGACTCTGGGGAATATAGATTATGAAAGGTCATTAAACGTTAGCAAGTCTATCAAACCGGCACGGATAACAAAACGCATACGCCCAACAAAAAGAAAAGCATCATGGGCATGACTGACCACATTGTTGACCAAGAGATATCTGTCTACTGAATTTACAGGAGCCCAACACTGGCCAATCAAAAAACAAATAACGTTATGATATTTAACAAATAAACATTACCGGCCCGTTTTATGCTTAGTCTGCTCAGCAAGTTTTTACAAGAAACCTTACTGGGAGCCTCCTAATGAACCGACCTAAACTTATATGTGTGATCGTCATCTTTGTGCTGAGCATGTTCAATCGGGTCCATGCCGGAGCCATCTTTGGTTCAGGAACCGACCTTCAAGGTGGATTTAGATGGAACGCTGAATATTACGGAACTGAGGGGGGAGAACGATCCTTGGTTGGCGGTTTACGATACTCGGTGCAAGGAGGTTCATTGCAAGCATACCGGGACTTGTTTAACTGGTCTATTACACCAACACTAGAAGAGTTTGAATTAGCGATTGAACAAGCATTTGCCGCGTGGACCGTAAAAGACCCAATTAGTGGCTTGGGAACAACCATCTACTTTGTTGACGATACGGCCAATACGGATGTTTCCTGGGATCTCTCTCCTTTAGGAGCCGAAATAGACTTAAAAGCGACTAACCCAGATTACACCGGAGGTTTCTCTTGGGCTAATTTATGGGCTTCAAACGATGAAGTAACTCTCACGTCTGGCACTCAACACTACCCAGGAACTCGTTCTATCATTGGTGCAGATATTCGCATGAATCGGAATATATCGTCGCTGGCGTGGTTTCGACGGGTTTTGACACATGAAATCGGCCATGCCCTAGGGTTAGCCGATGTAGAAAGAAGCCCGTTTTATGGATTTATTGACGATA
The DNA here is from genome assembly GCF_005843925.1 of Thalassotalea litorea. GTDB lineage: Bacteria > Pseudomonadota > Gammaproteobacteria > Enterobacterales > Alteromonadaceae > Thalassotalea_A > Thalassotalea_A litorea_A. The sequence goes on along the minus strand of NZ_VCBC01000018.1, from coordinate 40,496 downwards.
ATTTTGATCCGAATGACCCTTTAAATACATTGAATAACTCCTGGGCGTTGTTGGTTGATCCCTTCGACCCGGCGGCCTCCAGCGGGCTCCATAAATATTTCACGGTGGAACGACATCATTTACAAGTTCAAGGCGTGGATTTGTTAATGGAATCATTCGGCGTCGGCGTGGGGGTAAGCAACCCAGTGTGGAACCTCACGCCACTAACCAATGATGAATATGGCATGCGACAATTTTTGTACCCTGCGTTTATTCAAAGAACCCCTGTACCTGAACCGAGCACTTACCTGATGTTTTCGTTAGGATTGTTATGGTTATTTCAGCGGCGCACAATAAAGTAAATTCACGACTACGTTCTCGGAAGGCTTTGCTGTGTTAGCGCGACTACCTATCAACATCAGCCGTTTTGAGCAGTTGATTTAATCGAGCAGTTGCTTGGTTATTGGCTTTAAAATCAAGGCCGGTATCCAGCCAATGTTTACTCAGCTGTCGGATCATATCTTTCTCGGCTTGGGGTACCGAACCTGATGTTTTTAGAGAGCTATCCAGCAAGGTGGCACGATATAGCTCCTGATAGGAAAAGGTTTGTGCCGGTAATTTGGTGATCAACCAATCCAAATCAAAACACTGACTCGACACATGGCTATGCAGGGAAGTTATTTGCGCCATAATTTGCGGCAACTCTTGGTAGGCATAGCTATCAGCAAAAGCCTTTGTCATTGTTTTAAAAATTTCATTGTAAAAACAGATCCGACGCTTAATGGATTCATCGCGACTTTTGGTAAAATGCAACAACACGCACAGCGACAACAACTGCGCATCGATTTCGTCTTCCGTTAAAGGGGGGCGGTTGATATTGGACAATGCTTGGTCCGTCACGCCCTTTGCCTGCACTAAGGAAATGGGCTTGAGCGCTATCGGGATATACCGTTGCCAATGTTCTGTTAACAACGCTTGTAAGCGGGATTGGTACTCATCATCAATCTTGGCTAGCGCGCTAAGGGCAACAGCCCCAAATACAGCTAGATCGCCGGCATCCATCAATGCCGTTAACGTCACCGTTTTCATACGCGTCAATGAAAAGTGATGACCATCACCATTTGCGATATCGATATGCTCTTCAAGCGTAGCTGCAGTGTCACGGTTGGGTTCTCGAGCGGCTTTTCGTTCGTCGAGAGGTTCGTTTTTACGTTTACGTTCCAGGTTTGCCAGAGCCTGTTCGAGTGCCTGTGCTTCGCCCCGTAATACGGTTTCCAAATGCGGGCCAAACGCCGATTGCCAGGTCGTTATAAACTCAAGCAACGATATCTCTTCAGGCACGCTTAACCAATCAAATCGTTGGTCTTTTTTCAACGCCTTAACCAGTTTGTGCAGCAATACCTCATCGAGCAATACCGGCTGGCTACAAATGGCCTGCTCTGCCGCCTGTTTGCGTTGTGCCATATAGGCATTGGCATCACGCTGCGTTTTAAAGATTTTCGGGGTGGTAAAACGATCTTCGATTGCCTTATGAAGGTCTACCAGCCATTGTCGGCGCAGCCATAACTGCTCCAAATGATCTTTAAGCTCAGCCATCCCCTGATTCAATGTGGCATCCATCCCCTCATAAACGTTGAGCCACTGCATTGCGTCATATGTAGTCGGCGCATCCGCAACTTTTTTCAAAAATTTAAGGCATGCCCGCTCTTGCGCCCTATCCTCGGATGTTTCCTGCCCAAAGCGTTTTTTTAACGTCACGACAAATATCAACTTGGCCAACTGTTGAGAGGACAGCGCGGACGAAAAAATCAGCTTATCGACGCGGGTTTGTGCTTTATTTACCATCGTGATGACCCTCCAACAACTGCGTCAAATGAGTGATTTTATCTTCGAGTGCCAATCGCTCATGGGCCGCCATTTTCAAGTGCAACAGGCGGATCTCGGCTTCTAAATCATCCTTGGTCAATGCCCCGCAACGGCGCAAGGCTTGCAGCCGTTCGATGTCCTGTACCAGGCTATTCGCGTTCAGTTTTGTCTCAGTTTTGTTCATCTTGCCTCCCTGCGAACATAGATTCTTACACACGGCATCGGTTGTTTTTCAATCAGCTGTCCGTGCATCGTTTTCTTTATCAGCCTGCCGCCTGTCTGCCCGATGAAGGGCCTGGCAGCCTTGTACCGCATCCCTTCCCGGCGAGTGCCCTGCTGGGTTATTCGAGCGCCGTGCACGGTGGAAACTCTTCCTTTACCAACTGAAACACTTTCAGTTTTAATTCCATCAATCGATAACTGTCGATATCACTGAGATCGCGCTTTTCCAGCTCCTCACAGAGCAATTGATATTGTTGATGCAACTGCTGGATGCGCTGCTCTTTGGTCAGGAATATGGCTTCTTTTAAGGCATCAAGTTCAATGGCGCGGTGCTCGGCGATGACCACCTCGAAGTCTTTTTGCCAGCTCGATAACGTGCCAACGGACACATTTAAGGTCTCGGCGATGGTGCGCAAACTTTGCCCTTTGGCGCGAAGACGCACGAAGGCTTGTTGGCGCTCAACTCGCCCGGTTAGGGAACCATCGAGGTTAGGCAGTTCTCGAGCATCGACGGGTCGCTCACCGGTGTGATTGTCCGCTTGATGACCCCCTGAGGTTTGGGCGGTCGTTAACGTACGTTGTTTGCCAGCCATTCCCCACCTCCGTGTCTGTCATTGTGTTAAAACATGCCGGTCATTCTCATTGACCTGGCCCTACCTTGACTATACGCCTGAGGAATAGACTTCACCATAGTCATACGCTATTCCACAGTCTTGTTGTGGAAATGGAAAATACGCTGGCAAGGCCCGAGATGACAAGGGTTATCACAAGACGCGTGTCAAGAAAAAATCAACATAGTATCGGTCACACCACGCACATGTTCATCGAATATGGTCAGTTAACCGGTGGCATTACCCGGTAAACCCATCGTGCACATTAACGTAACCGCACCATTAACAGCTCCGTGTTCGTTGAGATTTAGGGTGTGGTGTTTTGGGGTTGATTTTTAGAATGCGCGTAAGCAAATGGCGCGATTCGCGTTCATTGTTGTTTCGGGTATCGAGTTTGACTGTCAACCATTTTGTGTATTGCCAATAAAGGGCTATTTTCCCTTAAAGGTTGCACGCAAGAGATTCATTTGAGTTTCATAGGAAGTTTGGTGGGCAAGTATCCGTTTGAGCTGTCATCAAATAGATAATCTATGATCGTTTTGTGCCAGGAACAGCAGTTCGATTATTTTCCTGTTCATTGCGATAATTAATGAAAGCGGACATTCAAATTTCAAGTAGTGTTCATATGAACTTGTGCGAACTAGTTAGTAAAACTTACTTGCTTGAAGTGGCTTATTCGTATGTTAAGACGCCATCAGATAAACGATGCCACCATCTCATAACCATATGAGATAAGCCTTGAAGCTAATAACCCTATTTCGGTGTAAGTTTTCGTCAACCTCACTGGCAACTTCTCAGCGGAAACCTGGCAAATCTCTTTTACTATTGATGGCAATTTCTAAATGGAAGCGTGGTCCAAATCAGTGGTATATACATTAAGCTTCCTACCAAGGGAAGATTTCATTTCGTATGTCAAGGAAACCACCGCGGGCAACGTGAGTTTTTCCAAGGCCGGTAAACACTTTTTTCAACATCTACTTTATCCAGTTCAAAACCGCCTACTACTAACAGGGTTTACACATATAAAGGAAGTTTTGGCTCCGTAAATAGACACAAAAGTCGGCGTGTTTACCAATAAAGCACGCTTGGTTATTGCTTTGCCGTCGCCGCACAGCAAATACCCATGAGGCTGGATATGACATCTTGAAACCTACAAAATATGGACTATACATAACAGTTAATTTATTGGGAGGAATCATGAAATATAAAGTGCCACTCATCACTCTTGTGCTAGCAAGTATATCTGTTAATGCCTTTTCACAAGAAGGTGAAATAACAGGAAATGATTTGTCCCACGTAGGTTTTGGCGGGCTCAATCTTCAAGGCTATATTAAATACAAAAAAGAGGAAGATCAACGCGGCATCGAGAGTGGAAAAATCAACATCTCTTACACCTTTGCCGGGGAAACGTGGACGTCTACTGCAAAAAGTTCCTTCTATGACCAATTCCAGAAAGAGTGCGGAAACCTTATCTCACAAAATATAGGCGATGACGGTAGAACAGCTATCTTCAGCGGTAGAGCCATTGGAAAAATAACAGAGGAACAAATGGATGAAAAATACCTAGCCTACAATGAATATTTAGCCTACAACCTCCCATCTGACATTAGACCTCAACTTAATGATGGATCGCGTTTCGAATTTTATTTCGATATGCCCTCTGGCTTAATTACCGGGATAAGTATATACAGATCCTACGTTCAACCACATGACAAAGTCGTCAATGCCGCTATACAACGATTTGGATTAAACAAATCAGATTTTGACCTAGGAGAGAAAAGCTCAAGCACTTCAAATGTCTCTAATTGGGGATTATATGCCACGGGTGGTTATAGAGCTCTGGACGATTATTATGCTGATTATATTGACTCAAACCGCTCAAAAATTACCACAACCCACGGGTACAATATCTATATTCGAACTACATCACCCGATTCAAACTCATTATCCATAAGATCGGCCATACTTGCACCTGAAAGTAAAGTCGAATCGATGAAACAAGAGGCCAAAAAAAACTGCCTAAACACCTTCAAGGATGCAATGAATGAATATACTAAGGAGCAAAAAAAACCAATTGCACTATAAGCAAAGCGGTAGCATTCATTATTACTAGAAGAAATTTTGGCTCCGTAAATAAACACAAGACCCAGAGTGTTTGCCAACAAACCAGACTTGTTTGCCGCTTAGCCGTCGTCGCGCCAACAACAAAAAATAGCCACGCATCAGAGGCATGACTTTAAATCAAGTGAATTAGTTCTGACATATATTATTGAAAAGTTGAGAGTTACCCATATTGGTATCCTTTCAGCCCACACCTGGCAAATCTCTTTTACTATTGATGGCAATTTCTAAATGGAAGCGTGGTCCAAATCAGTGGAGTATACAACAACACAACAATAGTAATTACCAGCCTAAAAAATGCCTTATATTAGTGAAAGGGATATTTCACTAATATAGACGCTAGCCCATATTCTTACTGACCTAAAAAAACCTTAGGTGATATTTCTGTTTAAATTGAAATTTCGGGTCGATTTAGACCGTCTTAACGGACCTAGAAAGGCTTTACACCCTGTTAATGGCAGTTCCCTGGTGGTAATTCTGAAAAATCGTGCTCCGGTGCTAATTCTTCATGACTCACCATAAAAGATGCTCGAATGATATCTACACAATCGCTACACGATATATGGCCAACATTTAATTTTGTGTTTTTTGAAAATTGATTAAGATTTTCGTCACATAAAGCGTGACCAGAAAAATCCACAGCGTGAGTTCTTAATGTTTGTTTAAATAACCCGGGGGTAAGTTCAGAAAGAATTTTTGCCATAACTGTTCCTTGTTAATAGCGATATATTAAACGTAGTTGTTTGTTTAGTGTTTCGCAATATGGTGTGATTACCTTTATCAGTATCAATACTCATGACGTTAACAAACGATATTGCTTTTGAGAATTCCGCTTAACTAGCTTTGAAAAAGCCTACTTTTTTTTCCGCCTAGCGCACTTTGACAAACCCTGCTTTTTATCTCTTAAAGTGTCGTTAGGTTATTGCTGCAGCCACAATAGTACCAAATCCAAATATCTTGAAAGTGATCAACTTTCAGGGGGTATAGGATTACAGGTAATAGATATACTATCCCTAAATATTTGGCTTTATTCATGATACAGCTAACCGTTTATTCTTTTGACTTAGGTTGAATGGCTGTAAATCGCTCTTTGATCTTGCCCCATAAAAATGGACAGTTAATTAACGTTATCATGTTCAGCTTCAAAGTCCGAAGGACTTTTAAACCCCAGATAACTGTGTAACCGTTTCCGGTTGTAGAAGCACTCGATGTAATCGAAGATATCGAGCTTGGCTTCTTGCCTCGTTCGATAACGACACTTTCGAATTTGCTCCCGTTTCAATGAGCCGAAGAAGCTCTCAACAACCGCATTGTCATAGCAGTTTCCTCGAGCGCTCATGCTGCATAACATGTGAAGACTCTGCAAAGTATTTTGATAATCATCACTGCCATATTGAGCCCCTTGGTCTGAATGGACAATGACGCCAGGGCTAGGCCGCCACGTTGATGCGTAACTCCCAGCGTAATTCTATAGGTGCAACTCAATTACACGGCCAGGCAAAACAATGCGCATGACAGGCTACTAGCCATTTGGCATGATTGACGATCGCCTGCCGCTGCCATTGCCTCACTTGCGTATCAATATAGGTTTCCGCGACTTTACCCAACGAATGATTTAACAAGCGCTCTGCCACTAAAAAATCCACGCCCTGCTCCGCCCAGCAGCTGCGCGCGCATTTTCTGACATCGTGTGAGGAAAACATGCCTTCGCTAAACACTTTATAACGATAGCTGGCGTCATCGTGCGTCATTGGTCCTGAGCCATTTGCGCTTGGCAATAGATATACCGACAACTCGCCTCGCTCGTTCAACCAGTGTTGATAATGTTGAAGAAATGCCACCATCGGTGCGGGAATGGGTAATTGGTGGGACTGCCCAGTTTTGGTGTGATTGGCGGGGATATGCCATACGCCGTCGTCGGTGAGTGTGAGATCCCGCCATTTTGCTTGTCGTGTTTCGCCAACGCGTGTGCCAAACACCAATTGCATCAACATCAGCACTCGAGTGGGTACGGGGGCTTTGGTTAATGATGCTAAGATCTCTGGCAGCATCACGGGTTGTAACCTGGCGGCTCTTGGTAGCTGTTTAAATCGACCAAAATCTTTTATCGCGATGTTCGATAGCGGATTGATATTGATGTATTCTAGTTTGTGCGCTTGTGAAAATGCCGCTTTTAAAATATTAAAATATTTAATCACCGTTCCCATAGACAACGTCTGTTGCAGCGGCCAGATCAACTTTTTATCAAGTATTGACTTAGTAAGCATATCGATGCGAGTAAAGCCGAGTTTAGGACATATATGCAGCCGCACGGAGCTTTCAATAGTACTCTTACGCGTTTGACTTAAGTGACCATCTGCCTGGCAGCGGGTCACATACCACGTCAACAAATCCGCTACTGTCTCAAATTGGTTGATAGCAATGTCATTTGACGATACGGCCAGCCTTAAAGCGATGTCCGGCAATCCTTGTACGATGCGTTGCAGCGAGATCTGCGGCCAATGACCAATCACGTTCCACTGAGCATTTGACCACACCAGCCAGGTACCGGATGTTCGCGATTTGTGGAATCTAAGTTTTAAGTGTGGATGTCGGGTGCAGCGAACTTCACTGGTATCCGCAATTCTTGCCTGGGCCTTAATTGCACTTTCATTTAACGGTAGACGAACTAACATCCATTTCACCTTGTGTTTTAACCGGCATCACTGGTAACCGCAGTAGCGGCCTTTAAACATAAGGCCTAGCAAGTGATACCAATGAATATTCGCACTGGTATCACTGGTAACTCGATTGGTGTTTAACGGCATTGTCCAGCATCAATGCGCCTTATCGATACAAACTTGGACCGAGTAGGCCGTTAACTGATGAGGTTGATGATAGGACGGGATCAACTTGGCATTCAAAGCATTCGTGTCCAGAATTGGCAACGCCAACTGCTCTAAATCATCATTACACACACATTCAAGTCTGATTATATAGTGCTTGACCTGTGACCCTCCGATCCGTCTATTGTGCTGCCACGCTTTGGGGTTTGACGTTGGGACCATCCAACCTCGCTGCTGAGCGAGCTTGGCAGCCTTTCTCCAATCATGGCCTTTATTAATTACCTTCCATTGTGACGACGGGATCATCAAAACATCACCGTATTCGGCGTCATACTTTCGATACCCCCAAAAATTCGAGGCAGCCCTTTTATCTCCAATCTCAATAAAATTACTTTGCGATTTTCCAACAAGTTTCTCTTGTAAACTCGACAATAATTGAAGATCTTCCAGATCGCCGGTTCCTCCTCTGGATTCTGCAACCACAGCCAGCATGTCCGTCATCATTGTCTGAACATCTTCCGTTTTCCATGGGAGAATCCGAAACTCTGTCGCTAATCTCGCAGCGGTGCCGACTGCCGCCACGTGTTTAGCCACTCGATTTAGTTGGGGACTTGCCGTGTTAGCGCAGAGCAATTGATAATATTCCTTGAAAATCTGATTCGATAGATCCCGATACTTTTCAGCGTCCGATGTAATATGACTCAAAAAAACATGCATAGGAGAACCGTAATACTTATTGCAAGCGTCTACTAAATGGTCAGAAAATTCGCCGCCCGACGCGAAACCGTACAAATAGTCGAATACACCAAACTCACGCTCGCCTATTTGCAAGCTCGCAAGACGAATATCTTGACCGGCTTGCATCTTTAGATCTCCCATCGCCAAATGGTGTTCTAACGTTTTCTCGCCAGAAGATAGCGCCACCAATCGCCAACTAGCCATATCACGCAACTCCCCGGATTTGGTGGCCCGGGTTTTCCCCAATCCATTCCCCAGCATGTATACCATGTCGAAAACTTGCGAAGGCAATGCTTGAGAAATTTCATCCATTACGATGACGCCGTCATTGTGATAAAGGGCGCGAAGCTCAAACGCGTTGTCCGTCATGCGCCAATTTTCAATCATCGACGGAGGACCCCAGACGCTAGCGGCACACAAACATAACGTGGTCTTCCCACTGCTGCTTGGGCCAACAAAATGAAAACCAAATCCATTCATATTTAGCAGCTTAATGATAGGTCCAGAAAACCCCACCGCGATGGCAAATGCCAACGCACTGTTTGCAACCGCCATCGCGCCAATGTGTTGCTGCCAATCCTTTAACGTTCCTGCTTGCTGGAGCGCCTTCAATCGATTGCCTCCCAATAACAAAAAGTCATCGGGCCTAATACCATAGATGTGGTTCCCCATGACATAGTGATCACTTAACCATCCCACTTTCTCAACCAGTGCGATATCCCTGACAGTATCGAATGTCGACATCTGATCAAGGTAATGGTTTACCAGCTCTCTCGCTTTATGATTAGTGCTGATAGAAGGCAGACCACTAGCCAAAAGGGTTTGCCTAATCTTCACGCCATGGTCGGCAAGCCAGGCCTTGGGTAAGACAACTTGTTTTAAAGCACCGGTTCGGGTAACAAACTGCACCACCATTGCCGGTTCGCCTTTTAATTGGGTCATCGCCACAACCGAAAAGAACGAAGAAACCACCAGACTCTTGTTGCTTTGTGTGTCATCCTCGGAACCTGGTCGATAGACCAGGTTCTCTTCCTCATGATAAAAGCTAACTGGTAACTTATTCATATTCACCCCCCGTTTTTAACCAGGCATTGACTAGCTGGGTCGGCGCCGATGATTCTCGTTCAATCGTTCGTAAAAATTGCTCTTGCCAATCGCTAGCAACTTGGGAAAACGTAAACCAATCCAAGTGAAAGGAAGCGGTATCGTTGGACAGTGCATGTAAATGCTCGGGTGCAAACGGCGGATGCAAGATTAAATCTCCGGGATACAGTGCCGATTCAAAGTCAAAATCGTTATCATTTGCCATCATCCCGTAGCTGCCATACTCCGCGATGAAGTAGCACTTAACATTTGGATGTGAATGTGCCAGAAGATCCCGGATCATAGTTAAATTGGCTTGTTGGGATGTGACGATAATCGTACCGTGAAATACCTCATTTAATATCAACGCATTGGGTAAATCCGGGGCAACAACAATTGCTTCCGCGTTGTCGTTTGCTCTAAGCACGAAATGCTCATCCTCACCCAAGCCATTATTAAAAGAAAAGGATTCCCCTTCCGGGGTAATAAAATCGAGCGCATAAAGGCAACTACCTGTACTCATTGGTAATATCAACGATCCTTTAGGAACATCTAACCCCTTCATCAACCGATAATCCTTATCAGTTACATTGATATCATCCCATTCTAATCCGCGCTTTGCTAAGTAAGGGTGCTGCGACGCAGGTACAGCGATATTAAGGATCCGATTGGCCTGATAATCAAAGTGTTCCTGAGAATACAACTCATCATACTCTTCAGATTCGAAGTAGTCAGCCAGTTTATCAGACAAACCGCCTAGGTAATGCATCATAATGTTATTAAACGCCATTTCCGGATTTTCTTCGTAGTAACGGCTAACAAACATCAATAAATTTCCAGATCCACATGTAGAACAGTAAAAATACCATTCACCATTTGCTTCACTACAAGCCATGTGGTTTTTCCCTCCACAAAGTGGACATTCGCCAGTGTGTCCTTTCTTTGGCGGTAACGGCTTTATGCCCATACTTTTTAAAAGTGGCATCTCCTTGCCGTTCACTGTTTTCATTAGTTGACTACATTGAGTTAAAAAATTCATGACAATATTCCCTTATCGGTTGAGAGTTGTTGAATTGAACTATCGAATTGCGTTAGAAACTTCCACACATCCTCTAACATCAATAACCTAGCATTACGTTTTGCCCGTAAACGGTTTATCACGCGAACGATTAAGATCGCACTTCGTTGGTCCAACAGTTTGTATATCGCCCCGGTACTTAACGTGATTCGTTCCTGCTGCATCAAATCATGCACAATTTCGGAAATATCCAGAGCAGAAAACTGTTCTGTAAACGTCGACTTTTCCATTCCGGCATTTCCGACAACCAAAAGCTTTGTATAGGCGTGTTCCTCATGGCTTACTTCTAAAACTTTTCCCATACTTAACTCAATCAAATCCGTTAAATCAGGGGGTAAACCCATTTTTACGTTTGGCATATTCGCCTCCAAATTAAAGAGATTGTTGTTCACGGACGCGACACCCGTGATGTACATACCATAAAATCCTGATATAAAGGACAAAAGGTAACCACCCCTGTTTTTTTAAATACAAAGGATTGACCGATGCCAAATTCAGGTCTCGATTCATAAAACGTGGGGTTAAAATTTGAATGGCGGGTTAATTTACCAGCCTTGGCGCTGCCAATAGATATTTAAAGAAAAGCGCCTTCGATTGGCGTTGAAATTCTGGCTCAATGAAATTGTAAAAATGACGGCTACGATGTCAGTTGCGGGGAGGTAATGAAATGTTTCATAAGAATCGTTGACTCAAATTAAATCAAGAACAAGCGACTATTAAATTTATAAATAAAGTCCAGAAATCATTACTTCAAACGTCGATGAATTCTAGACACTGTCCTTAAAACTATGAAGATAATTTTTGTTCCCTTTTCAATCGTTTGCGGGAAGTTTTGACTCTATAGTCAATAGCTTCGTCGCTCAAATCCACGTGTTTTCTTCCATATTCGTCTTTGATTTGTCGTACGCTCATGGTTGGATCCCTCTCATACGCATTGAGAATAAAATTATCTACTTCAGCGTGAAGCGCTTCATTTTTTTCCTTGTTAGCCTTACTCCCATAATGTTTTGCGGAATCAGTATTTAAAACTTCCGACTCGTGCGGGTTCCATGCTTTGGATGTTTTGTATCTATTCCCTTCAAAAAAGTCGTATAAGATCCCCAAACATTCCACTTCCATACCAGGTGGCGCTTTGAACTCACTCAAACGCAAGACAATCCAATTGCGAAAGTCATCACTAGCAGGTTCAATAATTATTTTGGTATTTGAAAGTTCTCGGACAAACGCAAGTTTATTTAACACCGCATCCGGTTCATAGACATCTACGCGATATTCGGGTTGAATCTCCTTACCTTCAAAAATCAGAGGTATTTTCAAGTGAACCAAAAATGAATCTAAGTTTCTTCGAACAAAGCATTTGTGGGGCGTGAGGATCGACTCAGTGCCAGTCGATATATTCTTTAACAATGTCATAATTTACTCCCTGTAAATTTTTCACAAAAGTCCGTGTGGATTACCAGTACGGCAACTACAACCACTGTTTAAATGAACAGTATCAGACTATCACGACTATATCTCAATTGGCAAACCTAAAAATAAGTGACCCCTAGTTACCTGTTGCAAGTGTTTAACTCCCGATAACATCAACCAATATATTGGATGAAATTTCAACCGAAAACAGTGAGTTCATTCGGATTAGATTTTTTAATAACCACTGTGGCTTAGGAAAATTCATTCAAATACTAATCTAAAGTTTAACCATACTTAGGAGAGAATTTATGAACATGGTAACGGTCAATCGTTATTGCGAATTGTCAGGAGAAACCTTGGCCGCAGTCAATAATCGCATCGCTCGCGGTATATGGCGAAAGGGTGTGCACTATACCGTAGTAGCAAGACGTAGACGCATTAACGTGCGGGAGGTAGAAAAATGGGCCGGTCAGCAAGCAGTATAAAAACTGATTTCCCAGGTGTAACTGTCAGAGCGCATAAGCGCTCTTCGACCATTAACCTTAGCTTTACTTACCAAGGCATCAGTTGTCGTGAGCCACTGCCAGGTTTAAACCCGGAAAGCGCAACCGACTTAAAAGCCGCGAGTCATTTACTGGGCGAAATCAAACACCAGATCAGCATTGGTCAGTTTCATTATGTTGACTACTTCCCAAATGGCGCTCAGCGAGAAAAGTTTGGCTATGGCAGTTCATACCAGACCTTGGGCGATTCGCTTCAACGCATGTTGAACATTGCGCAAAAAGAAGGTAAATCCAACTCATCGCTAACCAGTTACCAAGTGTGTGCCAGGCGCCTTGCGCCTCTACAACACGTTCGTTTGACTCACTTAGAGCCAGCCTCGATCCAGGCATTTTTCTTAAGTTTAGTGGAGAGAAACCTTGCAGCAAAAACGTTAAGCATGACGTTATCGGTTCTTCGAATCGCGCTCGACCAAGCCGTGATAGATAAAGCCATTACGGTTAACCCCTTGTCAGGATTGAAATTATCTACGCTTGTTAAGAACCATGCGCATCGATTAAAGAAATCGGTGGGTGCGAAAGCTGACATTAAGCCGTTTTCGAAGCGAGAAATGCAGGCGATTGTTGCCCATTGTACGCGCCCGCAGTTCAAACACTTAGTGATCCTTGGTTTTTTTACGGGCATGAGATTGGAAGAGTTGATTGCGCTTCGGTGGCAAGATGTGGATCTAGTTGAAGGGGTTGTGCATGTTCGTCAAGCACGCTGCTTAGGACAAACCAAAGTCCCGAAAACGCCAGCAGGTGTTCGCACCATCGCCTTGCCAAATCAAGCGATAGAAGCCTTAAACGAGCAACGCCAATACACTAAGCTGCAAAACGATTTGGTGTTCTTAAATCCGCGTACCAATCGTCCCTGGGATTCGAGACATGGTTCTATTCGCCGGCATTGGACCATCGTCCTTAAAAACGCCAACGTGCCCTATCGCTACCCTTATCAGATGCGCCACACGTTCGCCTCGAACATGATTTTTGCTGGCGCGGATCATCTCTTTATTGCCCGTCAGCTTGGCCATAATGACTTGCATAGCTTGTATAAAACCTATGGCCGTCAAATTGATGAATACCATCAAACCCAAAACCGTCCGGTGAATGCTTTTTTAGATACGATTAATATTTAGAATTTTTTGAAATCTGTGCCTTGAAAAAGGCCGCGGAGGAATTGCGGACAAACGCCAGATATAAATGTGATATATTTCAGATACTTACAAATTAGACCTTTTACTTTAAAATCCTCGCAAGCTATTGATTTTAAAGGGAAAAATGGCGGTGACGGAGAGATTCGAACTCTCGATACGTTGCCGTATACACACTTTCCAGGCGTGCTCCTTCAGCCACTCGGACACGTCACCTTAAATCGAATTGTAGAAGAATTTGATAATCGTGTTTCTTTTCACGTTTGGTGATTTGGCTGAGCACGCCAAGTGTGTTAATACCCCTTGGCAGCCACTCGGACACGTCACCTAAATTTTGTACCCAGACATGGTATATCTGAATGTGCGCGTATGTTAGGGAATATTTTGCAAGGACGCAAGTAGAAATCGGAAAACTTAAGTTTGATTGCTGTTTTTTTAGGCTGCCATCAAACGTAAAGGTTGCAGATATCAGATCGTAACCTTGGTTACTCACACAGTTTAGGAAAAGCCGCTCTATCTGCCATCTGAATTCTACACACTGCCGTCTAATCCCTTTGCCCGAAGAAAAAGGGATTATGTTATCGATTTTTCAATTGTGCCGAGAAATCTAGCATACGGTTTAATGACTTTAATGCACCATCGCGCAAATCCATATCCACATCAACTTCACGGCCTGTGCCATCGACTAATGCATCATGGATAGCTTTTAGGCCATTCATTGCCATCCAGGGGCAATGTGCACAGCTTTTACAGGTAGCGCCCTCGCCTGCGGTCGGTGCTTCGAAGAACTCTTTGTCTGGGCAAAGCTGCTGCATCTTATAGAAAATGCCACGGTCGGTGGCGACGATGAATTTTTGATTGTCCATCTCCTGAGCGGCTTTGATCAATTGACTGGTTGAACCGACGGAGTCGGCTAAATCGATAACGGATGCTGGAGACTCAGGATGCACCAATACAGCGGCATCCGGATGCAATGCCTTCATATCGGCCAGTGCTTTGGTTTTAAACTCATCATGGACGATACAAGCACCGTCCCACATAATCATATCAGCACCGGTTTGTTTCTCGATGTATGCGCCAAGGTGCTTATCAGGCCCCCAGAGTATCTTTTCACCCTGCTCGTCCAGATGCTCAACGATTTCCAGTGCACAGGATGATGTTACAATCCAATCCGCTCGGGCTTTTACTTCTGTGGATGTATTGGCATAAACCACCACGGTACGATCCGGGTGTTGGTCACAAAAGGCGTTAAATTCTTTGATAGGACAACCTAAGTCCAGAGAACAAGTTGCTTCCAGTGTCGGCATCAGTACGGTTTTTTCTGGCGTTAAAACCTTGGCGGTTTCGCCCATAAATTTCACACCAGCGACGATTAGCGTTTCAGCAGAATGTTGATTACCAAAGCGCGCCATTTCAAGAGAATCGGCAACACAGCCCCCGGTTTCTTCGGCTAGCGCCTGAATTTCAGGATCGGTGTAGTAATGGGCAACCAGGACCGCATTCTTTTCCTTTAATAACTGTTTGATTTTGACTTTGTATTCGCTTTTTTCAGCATCCGAAAGCTTTGCCGGCTTGGCTGGAAAGGTGTATTCAAAATCAACGGCTAAGGTGGTTTCTAACATTCGTAAACAACTCGTGGTTATGATACCCATTCGATTAACGGTGCACTCGTTGAGTCGCTTTGGTTAATGGAATTGGGTTTGAACAAAAACTGCGGAATATTATAAAGGAATCACCTGCAAATGCCTATAGCTCGAAAATCCGAATTAAATGTAATCTAAGATTACTCAAGGTACACAATCGAAGATTGTTCCGGGTACGTGGCAAACGACGCCACTTCGAGTACGCGATAAACCACATCGCTTCGGGTAGCGGGTAAAAGCGGCTCTTAACTCGAAGGGCGTTTAATAAGGTACACAATCAAAGATTGTTTCGGGTACGTAGCAAACGACGCCACTGCGGGTATGCGATAAACAATATCGCTGCGGGTAGCGGGTAAAAGCGGCTCTTATACCAATCACATTAAGTTTGTGCACAACTCAGAGTTAGGGCAGAGGTTCAGTTACAACATAGATTTTATTGATATAGTCATTCTATATTAATGAAATATAGGGTCGTAAATGGGCCTTTGGTAAACTCCCTACGGGTGAGTTTTAAAGGCGTTTATCCTGCGTCACTGATTTTGACAATGGAGCAACCATTCTCTGCAATCAAAGCCTTACCTAAAAGCCTTTAAATTCTCACTGAGTGAGCAATAATTTAATGTGATTGGTATTAACTCGAAGGGCGTTTTCTGCCCGTACTCTGAGTCAAAATTTATTTTGACGTACTCGGAGTGACATTTATGTCACGTACGTTAAAAATTGACAGTAAGGAGAGTTTTTAGCCTAGGAAAGTGGTGGGTCGTGAAGGATTTGAACCTTCGACAAATTGGTTAAAAGCCAACTGCTCTACCAACTGAGCTAACGACCCTAAAGATGAATCAATTTTGCTATGCAATAAACGCAGCAGCATTATAAACGTAGTGCATAAAACAAGTTTTGGGAAACTTGAAGAAAGTGGTGGGTCGTGAAGGATTTGAACCTTCGACAAATTGGTTAAAAGCCAACTGCTCTACCAACTGAGCTAACGACCCTAAAGATGTGTTAATCACTAAACATAGTGGAAAAACGGAATTTTATAAACTTGAAAGTGGTGGGTCGTGAAGGATTTGAACCTTCGACAAATTGGTTAAAAGCCAACTGCTCTACCAACTGAGCTAACGACCCTTATCAAGTTTTTTTCAAATTGTACTTCTGAGGAAGAAGTGGTGGGTCGTGAAGGATTTGAACCTTCGACAAATTGGTTAAAAGCCAACTGCTCTACCAACTGAGCTAACGACCCACATTTGCTGCTTAAGGCCTTGTGCCTCAACGCGGGGCATATGATACTCATATTAATTTTTAGTGCAACAACAAATTCGTTTTTTTTCGATAATTCAGTTTGTTTGCACAAAAAGCCATCAGATAGAGCATCTTATCGACCAAAGCGGCCGATAAGAAAGGTTTCAGACACGTTTTTTACAGATTGTTCAGACGTGTTTTTGCCAGTTGTGCCGCTGAAGAATTTGCATACTCGCTAACCACACGGTTGTACATTTGACGAGCTTTACTCAGGTTATCTTGTTTTTGCGCCACCATGCCTGCTTTTAACATGGCATCACTGCGCTTATTTGAACCTTCGTGATTATCAATTACGATATTAAACTCGGCTTCTGCTTCTTGTAACTGACCTTTATTAAACAATAACTGCCCTAACCAATAATGGGCATTGGCCGCATAGCTTGAGTTAGGATATTTGCGGGTAAAGGCTTTAAATTCCTGAATCGCCTGATCATATTTTTTTTCTTTAAGTACCAGATTAACGGCACGATCATAGGATTCATTTTCGGATAAATCCGCAGAATAATTTACGCCTGTTGCCGGGCCAGAATTCGCTCCGGAAGACACAGATTTTGACGGCGCACTTTTCATCGACGCAACTCTGTCCAGCTCTTGGTACAGTTCACGTTGACGTTGGAGAATTTGGTTAATGGTATACGCCTGTTCTTCGGTTGAACCACGCAATTCGCTCACTTCCGTTTGCAACTCATCAATTTGCAATTGCATATCGTTTAACGCACGGTTGCGGGTTTGTATCGCACGTTTCAAGGCTTCAACATCATCAGAAGAGCTTGAACTTGCCGAAGACTGGCTGGTTTGAGGTTGGTTAATATCCAGGACTGGAGCGGGTTGAGCAGCCAGTGCCACAGGGGCACCGGCTATAACCGCTAAACCTAAAATAAGTTTATACGATTTCATTTAACGTCCTTAAAAAAACGTTATTAGTAAACTAGAACCGCACGACGGTTTTCAGCAAATGCTGATTCAGTGCGAGAGTTTACTGCTGGTTTTTCTTCACCGTAGCTTACGGTTTCGATTTGAGAAGATGAAACACCGGCGTTTTCAAGGTACTTTTGTACGGCTTGTGCACGACGCTCACCTAGAGCAATGTTGTACTCTGGAGTACCACGCTCATCGGCGTGACCTTCGATTACAACTTTGGCGTTCGTGTTGTTTGCAAGGAATGCAGCGTGTGCATCCAACGTTGCAGTCACAGAAGCGCTAAGCTTTGAAGTATCGAAGTCGAAGTAAATGGTATTATCAGCAAGAAGTTTTTGCTTTTCTTCTTCTTTTACCGCTTCAAGACGAGCCGCTTCTGCTGCTGCCGCTGCTGCTGCCGCTTCACGATCAGCTTGAGCTTCAGCTTGTGCTTGAGCTTGTGCTTGACGTGCTGCTTCTTCTTCATCAACAGTAGAAGTTGAACTACAAGCTGCTAGAGCCATCAATGGCAAAGCAACTGCCATACCTTTTACTACTTTATTAAAGCGCATTTTTTTTCCTTAATAATTTTATAATAATGAGTTAACTATTTTTTGTTATAAAAATGGTGACCATGCTGGCGATTTAACCTGTCCGTTTAACGCTGGTAAACGGGCTTTAAATCGACCATCTACGGAAACCAAGCCCAATACCTGACGGTTATGATGCAAAGTACTATAGATTATCATGCCACCATTGGGGGCAATACTGGGCGACTCATCCAATCGGGTTTGAGTTAAAACCTGAAAATTGTTTGAGCCTAATTCTTGCTTCGCAAGATGGTATTGTCCTTGTGTACGGTTAACCATGACCAATTGACGTCCGTCTGGTGTTATTGAACCTCCAAGGTTCATTTCACCGTCAAATGTTAGCCTTCTCACTTTACCATCGTTCAAATTTACTCGATATAGCTGCGGTTTACCACCCCGTTCTGAGGTAAAAATCAGAGATTTACCGTCCGGTGTCCAATTTGGCTCAGTATCTATGGCTCTGTGGCGAGTAATTCGACGAATTTTTTTCGTCGCAAGCGCCATTACATACACTTCCGGATTTCCATCTTTGGATAAAACCATCGCCATATTTTTGCCATCAGGAGACCAACGCGGCGCACCATTGATGCCTTTAAAGCTACTTAGTACTTCACGTTTCGCCGTATATATATCCTGGACATAAATCTGTGCCTGGCGATCTTCGAATGTCACATAGGCTAATTTACGGCCATCAGGCGACCAGGTCGGAGACATTAACGGTTCGCGCGAACTTAACAAAACCTGCTCATTGTAACCATCATAATCGGCCATGACTAGCTGATAAGGACGATCGCCGCTATCGCGAACAATGATATACGCAATGCGAGTTTGAAACGCACCACGAACGCCGGTTAGCTTTTCATAAACGCTATCGGAAATCTGATGGGCTTTCGGGCGAAATAAGCTTGATGAAATATATTGGGTCGGCTTGGAATTGATCAGAATATGCTCATCGGATTGGACCAAACGACCATTTTGCAACATACGACGATCGGAGCCGGCCAGCTGTCCACGAATCACATCGACAAGCTGGAATGACACCAGAAACTGATCAACACCAGCTTCTTCAATACTACCCATTACCACGGCTTCAACACCGATATCGGCCCAGGCCTGGTAATCGATATCATCAATAGTGGCTGGCATTTGCGGCATCGTCACCTGGCTAATCGGGTTAAATTTACCGCTGCGCAGTAAATCATCACTGACGACCTTAGTGATGTTTTCCGGTAATGGTGTTGATCCGGTATATTTAAAAGGTAAAACGGCAATGGGTCGGGCACTGTCGACACCACCGGTGATAACAATATCCAGTTCCGCTGAGGCCTTGCTTAGCCCCAAAAAGAAAAAGATTAAAATGAACAGATTCTTTTTAAACATAATACTTCTTATTTTCCAATGTAATGCCGGTTATTTTTCATTGAAATTGACAACAGGTCAATTAAAACTCTGGGGTATACTTCAAATTGATCTCAGACATCTGCTTAAATACATCCGGATCTTGAGAAACTGGTAAGGTGCCCGCTTTATTCACAGCTTTTACCGCTTCTTGGCAAACAATCTGATCGCCTTTGATCGGCGTCACGCTGATCACAAACCCAGATGGTGCCAATTTCACTTTCAAATCACAGGATTTCCCCTTCATGGTATTTTCATCCATGATAAAGTTTCGCTGTATGGTTTGAGTGATCAAGGCCACATATTTTTGCACTTCGGTTAATACTTGTTGGTTACGGGCTTGCTGACGCGCACTCATTTCTTCCATCATTTGTTGTTCTAACAAACGTTCCTGTTCAGCGCGTTCTGCCGCTTCTTTTTTACGACGTCGATCTTCCGCTTCGCGCTGCTTACGCGCTTCTTCGGCTTTCTTTGCCGCCGCTTCCTCTTTTTGTCGCTTAGCTTTGGCATCTGCTGCGGCTTTTTCCGCTTGCTTACGCTCTTGCTCTTTTTTACGGCGATTCTTTTCTTCCGCGTCGGCTTTCGCCTTCGACTTTTTCGCCGCGTCATCGGCTTTGCGTTTTTCCACTTCTTTGCGTTTACGCTCTTGCTCTAAACGCTTAATGCGATCTGCTTCCTGCTGACGCTTTTTCTGGGCATCCGCAGCACGTCGTTCGAGTTCTTTTATGCGCTTGTCTTCACGGGCTTTCGCGGCTGCTTTTTGTTGTTCAAGTTTTTCTACCTGCTTTTGCAATTTACTTTGATCAACAACTACCGCATCGATAACCGGCATATTGTTTTTAGGCATCGCTACCGGTTTCGGGGTAGAGTCCGCGTTAAACAGCAACGCTGCGCCAAGCCCAAGGTGCAATATCAAGGCGACAGACAGGGCAATAGAATAGGTTTGCTTCGGTGTTTTCCCATCCGGCAAAAACGTGAAGATCCCCATAAAGAAATTAACGATACTGGCAATCAGTTTTTTCAGTACTGCAAACATGGGTTATTCGTTCTCCACCGCATCCGTCATTAAACCAACGGACGGAACACCGGACTTTTGTAGCAGTACCATCAACTGAATAATGGAGTTGTATGGCACATTACCATCACCATTCACTACAACGGGTGTATCGGGTTCTACCTTAAGGTGAGCGGCAACTAACGTCGCTAACTCATCGGGTTCTAACGGTTCGGTTTTACTGTCTCCGACATTAAGGTAAAAATTACCGTGGATATCCACACTGGCAACCAGCGGGGTTTTGGAATCCTGATCGATTGGCTCGGCGTCAGCCTGAGGCAAATCCACTTTGACGCCTTGAGTGATTAATGGGGCTGTGACCATAAAAATGATCAGTAGCACCAGCATCACGTCTATGTATGGCACAACGTTTATTTCGGCAACGCGTTTTCGTTTGGCTCTAACGTACATATGGACTTAGCTCCTAGGTGTCATCGCCTGACGTTGCAAGATGCTGGAAAATTCTTCCATAAAGTTGCCGTAGCTGTTTTCGATTTTTTCCACACTATGGGAGAAACGGTTAAACGCCATTACCGCAGGAATCGCGGCAAACAGTCCCATTGCCGTTGCAATCAAGGCTTCGGCAATACCTGGTGCTACCATGGCAAGGGTTGCCTGTTGCACAGAACCTAGTGCGATAAACGAGTTCATAATTCCCCAAACCGTACCGAACAGACCGATATATGGGCTGATTGAACCAACTGTTGCCAGGAATGACAGATGGGTTTCAAGACCATCAACTTCACGGGATAAAGCCACACGCATCGCTCGATGAGTACCATCAACGACCGCTTGCGGGCTAGAATCCGGTGATTTTCGAATCCGGGCAAACTCTTTAAAACCTGCCATAAATAAACTTTCAATACCGGTGACATTGCCGCGAGCACTGATTTCTTTGTATAAGCGGGATAAGTCAGTACCTGACCAGAACTTATCTTCAAATTGTTCCGCTTGCACTTTCGCCTTATTCAAAGCTTTTGAGCGTTGAATAATCATGGTCCAAGATGCGATAGAAAAGCCTAATAGGCAAAGCATCACGGATTTTACCAGGACACTGGCCTGTAAAAATAAATCGATAAAGGATAATTCAGAGTGCACTGGTTAAAGCTCCTAATATTTGCTCGGGAATAGCGCAAGGTTTGGCGCGTTGAAGATTCACGCTGGCGACAAGGACATTCAGTTGGCACAACAAGGTTCCGTCCTGATTTTTTATCACCTGCTCAAACGTCAAGCTGGCTTTCTTTAATTGTTTTATCGTTGTGGAAATGGTTAACCGATCATCGAGCTTGGCTGATGCTTTGTTGTCCATCTCAACTCGTCTGACTACAAAACCCAGGTTTTGTTCAAGAAAAATAGATTGGGAAATTCCAAGAGAGCGGAGCCATTCGGTTCT
Source organism: Thalassotalea litorea (assembly GCF_005843925.1). Classification (GTDB taxonomy): domain Bacteria; phylum Pseudomonadota; class Gammaproteobacteria; order Enterobacterales; family Alteromonadaceae; genus Thalassotalea_A; species Thalassotalea_A litorea_A. The sequence goes on along the minus strand of NZ_VCBC01000018.1, from coordinate 18,596 downwards.
GGCGCGCTCTGCAAACTTTAGATAATTGGCATAATAAACGATACCACCAGCATCAGTGTCTTCATAATAGACTCTGAGTTGATAGTCGAAGCTGCCTTGCGTGGATTTTTGTTCACTCATTCGCGCGTTTATTATTAGTCCCAGTTGAGTTAACTTATATTAAGCCATTACAAAGGCCACACTCAAGGGATTAAAGGCGGTATTTAAGAGTTTTTTTTTAGCCTTTTGCCACAGCCGTAAATTTTCTATTGCGTAGTTTTTTAATCCTTTGCGTTAAATGATCCTCTGGGATTGACAAAGAGCGTCATTTAAATTTATTCCAATTACTTTTTTTTAGCCTTGTTTATCAACAAAGTTACATTTAATTACAGTTCGCAAGTCACGTTTATACTGATTGTAAACAGTTCTAAAGGAAAACCTAAAAACACCAAAGCACCATTAGAAAAACTAATGCGAAAAAATAAATTTTCTAGTTTGCTGAAACCCACCCACTTCCCTAGAATACGCACCATCTTATGAACATCCTTTATTTGGAATACATGTTCCTGGATTTATTTAACTTCCTTCTATCAACTATTTGTTGGCCCGCTCCTCAGCGGGCTTTTTTTTTGCCTACAGGGAAGTAGGTATGTCGTTAATGTCGGGAACGTATTAACGACGCCTACACCCAAGTAGGTATCCTGCGTACTAGGAAGACCTGATGCATGGATATCATATGAGTAGGTATGTCGTTAATGTCGGGAACATATTCGTCCCTTTCATGCGGATTTATCTAACACGGACTTAGAATTACCATCCTAAACGACGCCTTCAGGCGTTAACCAGTTTTTGTGTCGCATGCCCGTTACAATTCGCTGATGAATAATGATTGTTTTCTATACTTTAACTTTGTTACGTAAAACCTTTAGAGTTACCAATGAAACCAATCAACATACTCCTTGCTTTGCTGCTGCAATTTCTCCTGCTATCTCCTTTAGCTCTTGCTAAGGATAAACCCAACATAGTGTTAATTTTTATGGATAACTTTGGTTGGGGTGAACCAGGGTTTAACGGCGGTGGTATCATTCGCGGCGCAGAAACTCCACGATTAGACCAACTTGCCAACGAAGGATTACGCCTAACGAACTTTAACGTCGAAGTTCAATGCACACCTTCTCGCTCAGCGCTAATGACAGGTCGTTATGCCATTCGTAGTGGCAACGGCACAATTCCTTTAGGAGAAGGAGTGTATGGCTTAGTGCAATGGGAGGTGACCATGGCAGAAATGTTGTCAAAGGCCGGTTACGCTACCGGTATGTTTGGCAAATGGCACTTAGGAAGAACAAAAGGTAGATTCCCGACAGATCAGGGGTTTGATGAGTGGTATGGAGTACCTAACTCCACCGATGAGTCCGTCTATACTTCGACGCCTGGGTTTAAAGCGTCTGGATTACCAGAAACCTATGTAATGCACGGTAAAAAAGGCGAACAACCGAAAAAAATCCGGCCCTATCGTCTCGATTATCGGCCGCTCATTGATCGTGATTTAACCGATCGTGCGATGGATTTTATGGCGCAGCAAGTAAAAAGCGATAAGCCGTTTTTTGTGTACCTTCCATACACGGCAACCCACTTCCCGACCATGCCTCATCCAGATTATGTCGGAAAATCCGGCAATGGCATATGGGCTGACTTATTAATGCAGATTGATGGTTACACGGGTGAAATTATTGACCAGCTAGACAAGCTTGGTGTAAGTGACAATACCATCCTTATCTTTACTGCTGATAATGGCCCTGAGGCATTAAACGTTGGCGAAACAAACCTTACAGTTGAGACCGCCGTCCACGGTTCATCCGGTCCATGGCGTGGCAGCCTGTTTACGGGATTTGAAGGCGCATTAAGAGTGCCATTTGCGATCCGTTGGCCAGATAAAATTCAAGCTGGAAAGTCGAGCGATGAAATCGTTCATGCCATGGATTTATTTCCAACACTTGCCGGTATCGCCGGGGGTGATGTGCCCAAAGACAGAGTGATTGATGGGAAAAACATGAGTGAGTTTTTCCTAGGAAAACAAGAAACGTCGGGCCGCGATGGTTTTGTTGTATACATGGGGAACGATATATTTGGGGTAAAATGGCGCAATTGGAAGGTTCATTTTAAAGAGCAGGACACATGGGATAACGTGTTAAGAAGCTACACAATGCCCAGAGTTTACAACCTGTTAAGCGACCCATACGAGAAAGATAATGTATTATTTCCAAACACTTGGGTATTAAAAGCTGCGCTACCTCAGCTCGAAGAGCATGTTGCGTCTTTAAAACAACACCCACCGATCCCGATGGGAGCTGCTGATCCCTATGAACCTGAATAATGTAAAGTTCCGGCTACCGAAGTTTGAGCCGTCAAGTATTATCCACAACAGCGCTTTGTTGGTTATTGGCGTTAACACCCTGCACCAATAACCCAATACTTCAAAAGCAACTAACTCTTGAAGCAATTAGCGCCTGATACGTTGATGGTTGGTACTAATCAACAAAGTTTCGACGATAGCGTTTGTTCAAACGCGCCAGTTTCATCTGATCCAGTACCAAACTGACCATCGGATGAATGGGTCGTGTTATTTTGTTATGGCCATGGCGACTTAAATGGCGTCGTATGGTTGCCATGGTTGCCAACGCCCGTAAGGTTTTATCCTTTACCGTGACTTTTGGCAGTTTAGGCTTAAATTCTGTTCTCGATTGCCACCACAAGGGTAAATCTGGTTGCACAGCCAACGCGCTAGCCATACCAATCAAATCGATTTTGCTCGCCAATACTTTCGATGCTGTACTGTAATTACTGATACCACCGGTGACCATTAAAGGCATCTTGGCGATTCTTTGTAATTTTTGCGCAAAGGTTAAAAAATACGCTTCTCGGGCCAGCGTATATTCATCGGCTGCCCTACCCTGCATGGCGGGTGCTTCATAATTGCCACCGGAGATTTCAACAAAATCCACTTGCTGATCGTTAAGCATCGCGATCACCTTTTCGGCATCTTCTAAGGAGAAACCGCCTCGTTGGAAATCCGCAGAATTCAACTTAACCGCAACGATAAAATCATCTGTTACGCTTGCACGAATTTTTTGCACAATGGCGAGTAATAAGCGGGCACGATTTTCAATCGAGCCTCCCCAATGATCCTGGCGCTGATTCGTTTTTGGCGACAAAAACTGACTCAACAAATAGCCATGGGCCGAATGAATTTGTATACCATTAAAGCCGGCTTTTTGGGCTTGCAGGCTGGTTGCAGCAAAGCGGGTGATAACGTCTTCGATATCCGCGTCCGTCATTGCTTGCGGTTGCGCAAACATCTTCGAGTGCTTACCCATATCCAATGCCACAGCAGATGGCGCGAACACCTTCCCGCCCTGACGTTTGAACACTTGACGTCCCGGGTGGTTAATTTGCATTATCAGCTTACACTCGCTTTTATCGACCACTGAGCTCCATTCGCGAAATGCATCTAACGTAGAATCGGCTTCCAAAGCGATACCCGCAGGCCCTGTCATCGCTAACTTATCCACCATCACATTACCGGTGATCATGACACCTACACCACCACGCACCCATTGCCGATATAAATTAATCAGTGCGCTAGAAGGTGCTAGATTGGCATCGCCTAAATTTTCTTCCATGGCAGCCTTTACCAAGCGATTTTTAATCACCTGGCCATTGGCTAATTTCAGTGGTGTAAAAGGGCTTAATAACATATGGCGTCGCGGTATTTTTATTGAAATAAATTGTGGCTGGATTTTTACCGGATCTGACGGCTAAACACAATCGCTGGTTACAAATTAATGCACTTTTTCAAACAACCGAATATTCGCGTAAAAATACTTTTAATTCAAATAGTTGAAAAACATCAAACAATCCCCACCTAAATATCTATACCAACAATTTGATGTAATACAAAAGCTTAACGTTTTACCGCTATAAGGAACAAAATGACAATGGAATGGCAGTCATTAACCAAAACACAAAAATTTCTGATCACGCTTGCGCTGATGGCAGTCCTGCCGTTTGCACCGGAGCTTTTGCTCATTGCCGATATCGCCGGCATTGAAATATTATTTTCCTGCGTAGTCATTTACTATCGCCCTTTGATTCTAAAGGTTTGTGCTTTATATGATTACGCCAAAGAATCCGCCGATATAATCCTCGCTTGCGTGCGCAAAAGTGCCATCAAACGTCCGAGCGTTTATTTCCCACAAGCTTGTTTTTGTTCCCTGACATTGGTGTTTTTAGGGGCCGGGTCTTTCGCATTGGTCTTTCTGATGCCTGGTTTTTTATTGCCGGGTTATGTTTGACGACATGTTCTAGTTGCGGGGCAATGGAAGTCTCAATCACGAATAATTCCTGGCAATACCTAGTTAGATTGCAAATGTTTAGAAAAAAACATGTCTTCCTTTAATTCCAACTCATCATTCCACACAATATGGTTCGCCCCAGGTAGTGTGATCAACTCATAGGGTTTTCCTGCTTTATCCAATGCTTTGATAAGTTTCTCAGATTCTACAAACGGTACATCGTCATCGGCGGTACCGTGCACAATGAGTAAATGCGCCTGAAGTTTGTCTAACAAAGCTGTATTTGCTGCCAACTTATATGCCTGTGGACACATTGCCGGCGAACAGCCCATAAAAGGTTCAATTGACACCCGAAAATCTTTTAAATCTACACCTGCCGCTGAAACAATACCGGCGTGATAGGTTTGCGGCGCTTGTAATAATGCCCTTAGGGCAAAATACCCACCCCAGCTATGACCATAAACCCCTACCCGCGACATATCCATGTATGATCGATCTTTTGCAAGTTGGTTAAGCGCAGCGACATGATCGGCAATTTCGACCTGACCAAAGCGTCCATAACTATAATTTTGGAAAGCGGTTCCACGCCCAAGAGTACCGCGACCATCGATTAATACCACGATATAGCCTTGTTGTGCGCGCAAGTATGAATCGATCCACTTTCCGGCTAACGGGTGCTGTGGGATCACACTTGTATAAGGTGCCGGATACATTTCCTCAATGACTGGATAAGATTTAGATTCATCAAAATCATTCGGTTTAAACAGCGCGGCTCGAATTGGGGTTTTACCATCTGCGGCTTTAACCCAGACAAGCTCAGGTGCAAAGCCTGCTTGTGCATAAATGTCCGGATCGACAGCCCAATAGATCTTGCTTGTTTTCGCGAAAATATCAAATTCTTCCACTTGCGCTGTATTCGGAAAACTGGTGCGTAATGCCCACATGCGATCCTTATTGGCGGAAAAAAGGACCTTAATTATATTTGGACCACTGGCGATTTTTTCTGGTTTGTTCCCTGCTAATGAAAATTGATATATAGACTGTGCATAGGGATCTCCCTTTGAGCCTGCAGTCAGCGCGTAAACAAGCCCTCTTTTGTGATCGATGTCAACAATGCGGACGACCCAGCCGTCAAATTTCCCTTTCGTTAAGCTCTTATCAAGATCCCCTTTGGCATCATATACATAAAGGTGACGGTAACCACTGCGATCGCTGGTCCATATAAAACCACGGTTGCCCTTTAAAAATGCGGGTAAATGGCGAAAATCAAGGCGATTGGCATGCCCCTGCAGTAAATCAAGGCCGATTAAAGAGGCAACATCGGACTCTGTAAGCAATACATTCACATTACCGCTATCGATGTCGGCTTCAACAAGTTCAAGCTTTTTCAAAAAACGATCACTGCGTAAAAAACGCAACTGTTTACTGTCGTCGCTCCAGCCGATGATATGTATTAGCGGAGACTGTAATCCGTGTTTAATCGCCTTATATTTTTGAGTTTCTCGATTAACTACATAAATTTGCTGTTGTTGAATGGCTTGTCCGGCCCGAGAGTAAGGGATAGATCTTTTTGCATCTGCAGTTTCCGTGTCTATGCGAATTCTCGGTACCAATGAATCATTTATTTGCTTAACCGCCAACCAAGCTTCATTTGTTGACCACTTAGCTCCCTGGATGTCCCAATACCACTTATTATTTAACGGTTTGACAGTGATTTTAGGATCGTTTTCAGCTTCGCGAAAATACAAATCTCCTCGATTTTCACCTTGATGAATGCTGCCGGCAATGTAACCTTGGGATCCCGATGCGATTTCAGTCACAGGCCGACTGTGAGCAAACAGTCCCGAGCGCACAACCTTGAGGTCCTCTGGTTTATGATCACTCTGAGCTTCGACAGGGTATTGTACCTCCATCGTTTCTATGGTTTCTAAAAACTGCTCAACAACCTGCTCATTAGCCGTTAGGTGATTGTCTTTATCATTGCCTGGTGCCGCACCAAGTACTGAAAATGCGGCAAGCAACAACGTCATGACTATCATCTTATCGCGATTAACGCATTGAACCATTAAATAACCCCTTGTAGCCTGTTGAATTTCTTTGAACGTAATTAACATTAACCCTTGCATGGTACAGCTGTTTCGGTATCTGTTTTAACATTACGTTATGATAACTAGCCAAGCCAGAATGACCGCTAAAACGATCAAAATTGGCGGTATTGCTACCCCTGTAATTTGCTCAATTAACACTTTCAGGCTCAACAAGGTTTATCACAATTGGATAAGCTCTGCGCTTATCCACTGCCTGTTAATTCCAGTTCCGCTTGTGATAACAATTGTTCATAACGACTCTGGCTAATTTCACCGCGTTTTTTCAAAGCCTTGGCCTGCTCCAGGCTGTTATAATACGCAACTTCCAACGCGCCAAGGATATTGCCGTATTGCCTTTCATTAATCAGGCCTGCTTGATATTGATTCGCGGCAAGAGCCTGGTTCCATTGTTTGCCTTTAGGTGGTTCTGGTACGGTAAAATCCACAGACAACAATGTCACGTCGTGCAATTGATAACCTTGTTCGATTAAATCTTTTGCGCAATGCATATTGATATAATCAACGGTTTGGTCAGAGACATGCCAGTCAAGGTAAAAGCCGACACAGCTGACTTGGCGCTGGGTTTTCTGGTGTGATAAAGACACTTCTTTATAAGCACAGCCACCCAAGCTCAGTATTGTTAAGAACAGCAATAGTGGGGGTATTCGCTTGTTCCGGTTGAGATAGAGATTTAATTCCATATCGCTACTCCTCATCGGTAAAATTCTTGAAGGCAAGCCTTCATTCCATGAATTTAGAAACCATCTCTGATAAATTGCGGCTCATTCGGCCTGAACATAACAAGGTTCAGGCAACACGAAAAAGCATGATTTATCGGATTTGGCATAAGTTAAGCTTGAATTCATACTGCCTTGGTTTTTTACGATTTTCAACCAAGATTGTTGGCGCTAAGATTGTATGTTTCCATTAGATCTCATATCCTTAGCACAGAACAAGGGGACTAGAGAGGAACTTGTGAATTTCCGCTCCCCCCAAAAAATAATTAAAAGACAGTTAAATGCAATTAACGGATTTTGACGTACTCAAACAGGCGAATATCTGGTTTGAACAACAAAAAATGTTCTGGATGTGTACGATTATCGGCACCTACGGAAGCGCTCCTCGCCCTATTGGTTCAATTTTCATTACCGATGGTAAACAACGCGTCGGTTCGATTTCCGGCGGATGTTTAGAAGATGCGTTTGTAGACATGCTAGAGCGCGGCGAATTTGAGCAGCACGACCAAATATTTGTCTATGGTAAACATCTCGACGAACCGAATGTCGTTCGAGAACTTCCCTGTGGCGGCACCATACGCTTGCTGGTCGAGCCGATGCGACAAAATGAAGACAATCGCCAGCATTTACATCAATGGCTAACCACCGCCGAAGCGAAGCAACCTTGTCAGCGTGTAATCGACCTGTCCTCAAAAACCAGTCATAAGCAATTAGTAATGCTCGAAAATGAAACCGCCCAGGTGATTGGTGAAACTGCAAGCACCATTACTCTGACCTATGGTCAGGTTTGGTCGATATTGTTGTTAGGGATTGGCCAGGTTACTCAGCATGTGGCCGAACTTGGAATTATGGCGGGCTATGACGTAAAACTTTGTGATATGCGCAAAGAACTTGCAGACAGCTGGTCTTTTACCAAAGCCCGTGGTGGTGTCGATATTGAGTGGCGCTCTCCAGATGATTTTATCGAGCAATATGCTAATGAACGCAGTGCCGTGCTAGCATTGGCGCATGATCCCAGAATCGATGATGTCGGTTTGATGACCGTATTTGAGACCGATGCGTTTTATATCGGTGCGATGGGATCGTCGAGAACCAGCGCCAATCGCCGCGAACGTCTATCTCGCATCTGTGGCTTTACCGAATCTGAGTTCAAACGCTTACATGCGCCCATCGGCTTGCCTATCGGCAGTAAAACGCCGGTAGAAATTGCAATCGCCATTCTCGCCGACATCATTCGGGTAAGAAATGGTAAAGGTGAGTAGCAAAGGTGATATCTGTCAATCGCCGTCATCGGGTGTGGTGGCGGTAATTCTGGCCGCAGGCTTTTCTAAACGCTTTGGCGCGGATAAACGCCTGCATCCGATAGAGACCCCTTCTACTGAAAACAAAACCGAAAATAATACCCAAAACAGTACCAAAAACACAGATTGCAAGCCCCTGCTGCAAACGACACTTGAAAGCATTGTTCCGCATTTTAATAAGGTTTTGCTGGTACATCGCTACCTGGATGACAACATATCAGCATTATTGGAAGACTATCCAGTAATAAAAATCGCAGCGCCTGAGCACCCCATAGGATTGGGCGTCAGTTTGGCGACAGCCGCAAAACATCTGCTGAATGAAACGTCGCAGTCTAAGCACATCATGGTGTTTTTAGCAGATATGCCCAATATAAAATCACATACCATTTGCACATTATTGGCAGAGATCGAAAACAACGCGCAAGCAGCTATCCGCCCACAATATCTCGGCCAGGCCGGCCATCCGGTATGTATACCCGCAAGTTTGCTAGAGTCCTTAAGCGAATTGAATCAAGATGAGGGCGCCGCGAAGCTGATTAAGCAATCCGGAACAAGGCTACGCTTAGTCGATGTCGATGATGCCGGAGTGTTATTCGATATTGATACCCCTGAACAAGGTAAATCCCGTCAAACTTAATGGGGCAGCCTTAGGCTTTGTACATAAAGGCGTGAACATCGAGCAAATTTTTAATCCTCTAGCTAGTTAAAACCCTAGCTAGTTAAAACTAGATTTCATATTCCATTTTGCTATAAGCATATTCACAAAAAATTAACCTTTAAGGGTTGACGAACCTAAGGATTAACCAGTAAGGTTATAAAAACATCAAGTAATCACTCTAATTTTTAAAAAGCATTCGTTAGTAACCAATGCCAAATATTGAAAAAATTCTGAGCCTGATAACGATATATTTTGAGTTAAACGAGATAAAGAAAACATGTTAAATAACCTGAGCTTACACCATCACCATCATATTATCGATTAGCCCTCAGGTTATTCGCTGAGAGGCTATGGACCTTTCAGTGTAACGCTCAATAAAAGCAGATACCCCGAAAGAGTCCACTTTTTCGGGTTTTTTATTTTTTGGAGCAATGAAACATGATGAACAATGACAACGGTCGATTACGAATCGCCATACAAAAATCCGGACGTTTGTCCGACTCTTCTCAAGATCTATTTAAACGTTGTGGCCTTAAAGTTTCGCTGGCCGATCGCAAACTTCTTTCCCATGTCGGCAATATGCCAATCGACTTAATGCTGGTGCGCTCTAGCGATATTCCAGGTTTGGTGATGGATGGCGTTTGTGATCTTGGCATCGTTGGCGACAACACATTAGAAGAACACGCCCTGCAACGTCAACTAACCGGTGAAACCAGCGCCTATAACAAGGTGTGTTCACTTAAATTTGGTGGTTGTCGTTTATCCATTGCTCTGCCGGAAGAAGTGGACTATCAAGGTGTGCAGTCATTGGATGGTTTGCGATTAGCGACCACCTACCCTCGCCTGTTAAATCGTTTTGGTGAACAACATGGCATTCGCTTTGAAACCTGCAAATTAAATGGTTCCGTGGAAGTCGCTCCACGCGTCGGACTTGCAGACGGCATCTGCGATCTGGTATCCACTGGCGCCACATTGGAAGCCAATGGCTTGAAAGAAGTGGAAGTCATTTACACCTCAAAAGCCGCACTCATTAGCGGCGAAAAACCGCTGTCTGGTGAAAAAGCCAAAACCTTCGACAAACTACTGCCTCGGATGCAAGGGGTATTAAAGGCAAAAGAAAGCAAATACATCATGTTGCATGCACCGAAAGGTAAACTCGCCGAAGTGATTACGTTAATGCCTGGTTCCGAAACCCCGACGGTTTTACCGCTTGCCGGACGCGATGATCGCGTTGCCGTGCACATGGTCAGTACCGAAACCTTCTTCTGGGAAACCATGGAGCAACTAAAAGATTTGGGTTGTAACTCAATTCTGGTATTACCAATCGAAAAAATGATGGGATAAACGATGTTCATCTGGCAACAACTTAGCAAATCACAACAAGTCGATGCTCTGGCAAGACCGGCAATTAGCGATAGCGACACCTTAGAACAAGGGGTCAAGCGCATTATCAATGCTGTTGCGGAAAATGGCGATACCGCGCTCTTCGATTTCACCAAAAACTTTGATGGTGTGGCACTCGATGATTTACGCTTAGCCAAATCGCAATTTCAACTCGCAGAACAAGCGCTATCGCAATCCCGAAAAGATGCCATTAACACTGCGTATCAACAAATAAAAACGTTCCACAGTGCCCAGAGGTTTCAAGATATCGATGTTGAAACCCGTCCCGGTGTTAGGTGCCAATTAAAGAGCGAGGCCATCGAATCGGTTGGCTTGTATATTCCAGCAGGATCTGCGCCATTGCCCTCAACCGTGTTAATGCTTGGTGTACCCGCTCAGCTTGCCGGTTGTGAACGCGTGGTTTTAGTTTGTCCGCCGGATAAAAACGGCAAACTTGCCAATGAAATTATTTATGCGGCGTCAATCTGCGGGATTGATGAAATCTATCGTATCGGCGGTGCACAAGCGATCGCAGCCCTTGCCCTTGGCACTCAGACCATTGCTGCGGTTAATAAAGTGTTCGGTCCGGGCAATAAGTATGTCACCGAAGCGAAAAAGCAATTATCCCAATCCGTACCTGGGTTTGCCATCGATATGCCAGCTGGGCCTTCAGAGCTGTTAGTGATCGCCGACAAGGGAGCAAATCCGGTGTTTGTTGCCGCCGATTTACTCTCGCAGGCGGAGCATGGAACCGATTCGCAAGTCATTCTATTGAGTGACGACGAAGCAACCATTAATGCCGTTGCTGAGCAATTACAACTTCAACTTGAAACCTTATCGCGTAAAGACATAGCTAAAAAAGCATTGGCACAAAGTCGATTAATTCTGTGTGCCGATATTGACGAAGCGGCATTGGTTTCAAACCTGTATGGCCCTGAGCACTTAAGCTTACAAGTACGAGATACCGATACATTGCTCAGTAAAGTACGAAACGCCGGCTCAGTTTTTGTGGGTGACTATTCACCGGAATCTGCAGGGGATTATGCCAGCGGTACCAATCATGTATTACCCACGTATGGCTACTCAAAAGTTGCGTCTTCTTTATCTTTAGCGGATTTTAGTCGTCGCTATACGGTACAAACCTTAACGAAATACGGCTTGCAAAGTTTGGCGCAAACCATTGTAGAGCTAACCGATGCAGAAGGATTGGATGCGCATCAGCGTGCGGTAACCTTAAGAGTTGGGAACGGCAATAGCGATTCTATTGGCGGCATTGAATGTGATGAATCAAGCGTGCAAGACAAAGGAGACGTGGCATGAACAACTCTTCCCTGACAACGGCAGTATCCAGCAAAAATCCGAACCTCGCACCAACCAATACAATCCTTTCTCTGGTTCGTGAAGATGTTATCGAAATGGTGGCTTACCAATCGGCAAGGCGAGAACAAACTGGCGGTACAACCTGGCTCAATGCTAACGAGCAAGGCGGTAACAAGGTGTATTCGCAATCGATTGAAAACCTAAACCGCTACCCGGATTTTCAACCCAGCGCTTTGATTGACGCATATGCCAGCTATGCGAACGTTAATTCAAATCAACTATTGGCAACCCGTGGCGCAGACGAAGCGATTGAAGTGCTGATCCGCACATTTTGCGAGCCCGGTAAAGATAACATTGTGATCTGTCCACCGACGTACGGTATGTATGCGATCAGCGCCAAAGGACACCTGACAGGCGTTACCACAGTGCCATTAACCGATGCGATGCAATTGGACCTAACGGCACTAGAGCCGCAAAAGAATCAATGCAAACTGGTGTTTATCTGCTCGCCCAATAACCCAACGGGTAATTTGATCAACCGTGCTGACATTGTCAAAACATTGGAGATGTTTTCATCACAAGCGTTAGTCGTGGTGGATGAGGCGTATATTGATTACTGTCCCGAGGCTAGCTGCGTGGATTTACTCGCACAATTTCCGAACCTGGTAATTTTACGTACCTTGTCAAAGGCATTTGGTTTGGCCGGACTACGCTGTGGTTTTGCAATAGCCAACCCTGAAGTTATCGAGCTATTGAGTAAAATCATTGCCCCTTACCCTATCGCCAAACCCATTGCAGACATTGCCAGTGCAGCTTTATCTCAACCAGCCACATTATCGTTACAACGCCAGATACAACAAACCATAGAGCAACGCGATGATATTGCCGCAGAGTTGACGCTGTGCTCTTGGGTCAGCGATGTTTTCTCCTCAAAAGCGAATTTCGTTTTATTTCGGATAACGAGCAAGGCGATATGTGAGACATTTTTCCGTTATATGAGCAGCAATGGTGTGTTAATTCGTAATCAATCCAAGCAACTTGCCTTAGCGAATTGTCTGCGTGTGTCGATAGGCTCTGTCGATGAGATGGCGGAATTTAAACGCTTGCTTGCGGCATTTAAACCTGAGAGCTGAAAGCTGGTATTGAGAGCTGATACTAACGCGCAATGGCCAAAACCGAATTTGGCATAACTTAAGATTAAGATGAAGTAAGAGAAAATAAATGCAAACCAATAATATTTTATTTATCGATCGTGACGGTACGTTAATTGAAGAGCCGGTGACTGACAAACAGGTAGATAGCCTGGAAAAGCTGGTGCTAGAGCCGTTGGTGATCCCGGTATTGTTAAAGCTGCTCGACAAAGGTTACCAATTGGTGCTGGTTTCCAACCAAGACGGGTTAGGCACCGACAGTTTCCCACAACCGGATTTTGATCTTGCTCAAGATAAGATGTTGGAAATTTTTGCCTCTCAGGGGATTAAATTTGCCGATCAATTAATATGCCCACACTTTGAAGAAGACAATTGTAGCTGTCGTAAACCAAAACTTGGGCTGGTTAGCGACTACCTGCAACAGGGTCGGATTAACTTTGCTAACTCCTATGTGATTGGCGACAGGGACACGGATTTACAACTGGCGGCAAATATGGGCATTCAAGGATTACAGTATCAACGCGAAGGGCTTAATTGGCCGGCAATCGCCGATTTACTGTTAACTAATCCAAGAGAAGCGACCATCGTTCGCACGACCAAAGAAACCGATATTCGGGTGAGTGTCAATCTCGACAAACGAGGTAATAATCGCATTGAAACCGGCATTGGCTTTTTCGATCACATGTTAGATCAAATCGCCACCCATGGCGGTTTTTCACTACAGTGCAAGGTGGATGGTGACCTGCACATTGATGATCATCACAGTGTTGAAGATACGGCACTGGCATTAGGGGAAGCATTAAGACAAGCCCTTGGTGATAAGCGTGGCATTAATCGTTTTGGTTTTGTGCTGCCAATGGATGAATGCCGAGCCGAATGCAGTCTGGATTTATCCGGTCGTGCCCACATTGAATTCGATGCTAACTTTACCGACAACCGCGTTGGCGGCATGTCTACGCAAATGGTTAGCCACTTCTTTAAATCCTTAAGTGATGCGATGGCAATCACTTTGCACTTATCCACTTCTGCTGGCAATTGTCATCACCAGGTAGAAAGCCTGTTTAAGGTATTCGGAAGAGCGTTAGGCCAAGCCATTACGGTAAGCTCCGATGAATTGCCGAGCTCAAAAGGTGTTTTATGAGTCAGGAGCAGGCGTATCAGGCATTAATCATTGATACCGGTTGTGCCAATATCAACTCATTAAAATTCGCCATTGAACGGCTGGGTTATGTCGTCGGTGTTTCGCGGGATGAGGCGAAAATCAAACAGGCCCCTCGGGTATTTCTGCCGGGCGTTGGTTCAGCGGAATTCGCCATGCAAGGCATTAATGAGTTGGAGTTAAAGCAACTTATCACCTCATTAACCCAGCCTGTACTTGGCATTTGTCTTGGCATGCAATTGCTCACCAGACAATCCTTTGAAAATGGCGTGCAGACTGATTGTCTGAACCTAATCGATACGGAGGTTAACGGTATTGATATCTCCGGCGTCAATGACATGCAATCCAATGGTTCTGGGTTGCGTCTCCCCCACATGGGTTGGAATACCCTGAGCAATATCAGTGATAACCCACTGTTTACAGGCATTGGCGAAGACGATTACTTTTATTTTGTCCACAGCTATTGCGCGCCAGTATCCGAACATACCTTAGCGCAATGTCAGTATGGCCAGTCCTTTTCCGCCAGTATTTACCAGAATAATTTTTACGGCGTACAGTTTCATCCGGAGCGCTCCGGAATAAGTGGCGCACGATTATTACAAAATTTCATGGAGTTAGTTTGATGATCATCCCCGCCATTGATTTAATCGAAGGTACCGTGGTGCGCTTGTTTCAAGGCGACTATCAACAAAAAACCGAATATACCCTCGAGCCAATGCAAGTGTTAAAAAGTTATGCCGAGCAAGGCGCAACTTGGCTACATATCGTTGATTTAACGGGTGCTAAAGACCCGGCAAAACGACAATTGCCTCTGATCAGAGAATTGACCGATGCAGGGTTACTCAAAATACAAACTGGCGGCGGTATTCGCACCCGGGAAGAAGTGAAAGATTTACTCGATTCTGGCGTAGAGCGGGTTGTCATTGGTTCCGTGGCGGTAAGCAAACCAGAGCAAGTCAGCGAATGGTTTAAAGAATTTGGAGCCGATAGCATTGTGCTAGCACTAGATATCAATATCGATGCTGATGGCAATAAAGTGGTTGCCACCCATGGTTGGCAAAAAAGCTCAGGGGTGACTTTGGAGCAATTAATCGCGACTTATCGCAAAGTTGGTTTAAAGCACGTGCTATGTACCGACATCAGTAAAGACGGGACGTTGCAAGGTTCGAATGTGAGTTTATATCAACAGGTGAAATCTCAGTTTACCGATATCTGCTGGCAATCTTCTGGTGGCATCGGCAAATTAAGTGATATTGACGCGTTAAAACCAACTAACGTTGACGGGGTGATTTTAGGTCGAGCCTTACTCGAAGGTAAATTTACCTTAGCGGAGGCAATACAATGTTGGCAAAACGGATAATCCCCTGCCTCGATGTACGCGATGGTATGGTGGTTAAAGGCGTTAAGTTTCGCAACCATGAAATTATTGGTGATATTGTGCCTCTTGCTCAGCAATATGCCGAGCAAGGCGCGGATGAGTTAGTGTTTTATGATATTACCGCCAGTGCCGATGGCCGCACGCTAGACCGCAGCTGGGTTGAGCGCATTGCCAAAGTCATTGATATTCCATTTTGCGTGGCCGGTGGCATTAAAAGTGAGGCCGATGCACAAAAAATGCTGTCGATGGGCGCCGATAAGATTTCCATTAATTCGCCAGCGTTGAGCGACCCAAGTCTGATCAATCGTTTAAACCGCCAGTTTGGCCAACAATGTGTGGTCATTGGCATCGATTCATATTTTGATGATGAAACCGGGCAATATCAGGTATATCAATTTACTGGCGATGAATCTAAATCGTCAAAAACCCGTTGGCAAACAATAGACTGGGTACAAGAAGTACAAAGTCGTGGAGCCGGTGAAATTGTTTTGAATGTGATGAACCAGGACGGTGTTCGTCAAGGTTACGATATCGAACAATTATCTATGGTTCGCGATGTCGCCAACATTCCATTAATTGCCTCCGGTGGTGCCGGTACCATGGCGCATTTTTCCGAGGTATTTAAACAGGCCGATGTCGATGGTGCCCTTGCGGCGAGTGTTTTTCATAAAGGCATTATTGGCATACAGGATTTAAAACAATATTTGCGCGAGCAACAAGTGCCAATGCGTTCTTAAGGTGGATTTAACAAGATGATAATTACTACACAAAACAGTGCCGATTTAGCCTGGGAAAAAATGGGTGGCTTGCTCCCTGCCATTATCCAACATGCGGATACCGGTGCCATATTAATGCAAGGCTACATGAACAAAGATGCGTTAGATAAAACCTTAGAAATTGCACAGGCAACGTTTTATTCCCGCTCGAAACAAAGGCTATGGACCAAAGGCGAAACCTCTGACAACACGTTGGATGTGCAAAAAATTTATAGCGATTGCGATAAAGATGCCTTGTTACTGGTGTGTCGCCCCAACGGCCCCACTTGCCATTTAGGCACAGAATCTTGTTTTGCTGAGCAGGAATTTAATCAAAAACATTTTCTGTCTTTGCTCGAACAAGTCGTTAAACAACGTCAATTTGATAAACCCGAAGACAGTTATACTGCGCAACTATTGAACCAGGGTACTAAGCGTGCGGCACAAAAAGTTGGCGAAGAAGGCGTTGAAGTGGCACTGGCGGCCGCCACTGGTGATAGAGACGAATTGTTGCAAGAATGCGCCGATTTGTTTTACCACACATTAGTATTACTCAGAGATCAGGATGTCGATTTAAGCGAAGTTATGGCAGTATTACAGCAACGACATCAATAATGCGTACAAAATTCGCCTATGACACCAATAGCAATTGACTATCAAGCTAAACATTTTCAAGAGCTTAGCGCCGCTGAGTTATATCAGGCGCTAAAACTCAGAGTCGATGTATTTGTGGTTGAGCAAACCTGTTACTACCCGGAGCTGGATAATAAGGACATCGATAAAGAAGTCATTCATCTCCTCGCCTATGATAAAAATGCCACAGTTAACGAACAGGGGTTATTGCCGCTCGCCGCTTATTTACGGATCCTGCCGCCAGGTCTTTGTTACCCTGCTATGGTCGCCATTGGCCGGGTTGCAACCGATATGGATTATCGTGGCAAAGGATTGGGGCACCCGTTAATGAGCGAAGCCCTGCGCCTTTGCAAACAATTCTGGCCGGATTTTAGCGTAAAAATTTCCGCCCAAGAGCATCTAGAAGCTTTTTATAACAAACACGGTTTTACGCGAGTATCTGAGATGTATTTGGAAGATGGTATTCCTCATGTTGAGATGTTAAATGACTGAACCGAAGGAGCAAAGCTGGCAGCTTGAGTTATTACATAGTGGAAGCGATTATCAGGTGCCAATCGAAGTATTTTCTTCAAAAGATGAACGCACTAGTACATCGTTATTGATGCTACCCGCGATGGGAATGGCGGCGCGATACTATCGACCTTTTGCACAAGAGCTTGCCGAACAAAACATTGCGGTTTATTTGCTTGAGCAACGTGGCCATGGTCACAGCAGCATGCGTCCAGGCAGAAAATGTAATTATGGTTTTAAAGAGTATCTCGCGGATATCGAAGTCACCACCCAGTGGTTACAAAGGCGTCACGCCTCTGAGAAAATTAACCTGATGGGACACAGCCTTGGTGGACATCTTGCCAGTTGTTTTACCGCGACCAATCCCGAGAAAGTCGATAAAATAATCCTTTCCGGTTGCGCTTCCCCCTTTCATGCGGCTTTTGATCGAAAAACCGCATTGTTACTGCGGGGCCTATATCACAGCATTCCCATGATGAATACTTTGCTTGGCTACTATCATGGGGACTTTACCGGATTTGCGGGTAAAGAAAGCCAGCAACTTATGCTCGATTGGCGTCATTTGGTGAAAACAAACTTATACAAGGCCAAAGGTGTCGATCACGACTTTGAAGATGCCCTCAAAGCATTTTCGGGCAATATATTAAGTCTGCAATTTAGTGAAGATATCTACGCGCCCCCGATGCCAAGTCAATTGGTGTTGGATAAATACCCCGCCGCCAAAATTGAGAAAATCACCCTAACCACCAATGATTTAGGCTTTAACGCCGATCATTTCCGCTGGGCGCGAAAACCAGAGGTTAGTGCGAAAGTGGTAAAAAACTGGCTCGCCCAAAACGAATTCTAACGATAAATTGCAGTAACTTTAGGTGCGCAAAGATCATAAAACGCCTCTTGCAAATAAGAGGCGTTGACGATTGTGCCAAAAACAGGACAAATGCTTTTTATTGGAAAACCAGTGCCCGCGCACGGGGCAAGTGTCATACCAGCTCCATTAATTTTTTACACAAGGGACACTTCATTGCCCGAGACTTAAAAAAGCAATAATGCGTTGAAATAACGGTTAAACAGGCAGGACTATATCAATGCATGCGAAGGTTATACCAATCACACTAAGTTTGTGCACAACTCAGAGTTAGGGCAGAGGTTCAGTTACAACATAGATTTTATTGATATAGTCATTCTATATTAAT
>NZ_VCBC01000017.1 GCF_005843925.1 Thalassotalea litorea | reverse complement strand
GAAGTGTTAAAGTTGTTAAGATAATTTGCATATAACAAGCTGTTCAAGCGGGACAAATAACAGGGCGTTAGCTACCCAAGGAAATTTTATGAAAATCTCAAAAATATTAATTTTAATCCCTTTAATGTTTTTAGCAGGTTGTGTAACAACGCCTTATCAAAAAACCGGCTTTTTTAGTAGTACGGGCGGTTATGAAGATAAACAGGTATCAGATGGCGTATATTTTATAAAATCTAAAGTTAACGCAAACACCAAACCAAAAGTAGCTCTTGATTACTGGCATCGCAGAGCAAAGGAATTGTGTGGTCACTCAAATTATAAAGCTGAAGTAACTAGTACGTTTGACACAAATGTAAACCCAGATCCATATTCATCAACTAGTCAGTGGCCAATATCGCAAGGTTTAGTTAACTGCAATATGGGTAGCTAACAAGGCGCTCAATCGGACGTTTAACAGTTGGCTGGCGTTCGTTTCACTCACTAATTTTAGCCTCTTAATGAGGCGTTAGGTTACCAAGGAAGTTATGCGTAAATTTGTAGGTGTGGATAAAAAGGAACAGTTAGCATTGAGAAAGCAGTTCCCGCAACTATTGCCTCTTATTAAAGGTGAGACTACACCAGAATATACTTTGTTAGCTATTTCAATATTTGATCACTGGCTTAATGATGAAGAATGTATGGAATTTCTACATATGCCACAGCTGGGCGAGATAGAGCGTCGTTGTCTTGTTTTTGATCAATTTAATAAATTATTAATGGAGCGCTCGAGTATTTTGGCTTTTAGGTTTAAAGGCCGAATAAAATCACTGCCTTCATTTAAAAAATTTTCATCATCGGGTGTAAAATATAGTTATATGAAACAAACATCTATGGGAAAATACAAAGTAATATTACCCGACTTTGATGCCGTTTACTTTGAAGGCTACGATGACACTAATATTTTCTTTTTAAAAGATTTGAGTGTTAAACCAATCATTGAGAAATTAGCTGAAAAAGTTGGACTTTATTGCTTGGAGCATAGGTAACCTAACAAGCCAATTAAGCGGGACTAAAAACAGTTTGCTCGGTTTCGCTTCGCTACACATTTTAGTAAACTAATTTTTAGCCCCTTATTGGGGCGTTATATACCAAGGAAGGTTCGTGATTAAAATCAACCTCTACATTTTTGTTAGCTCTTGTTTGCTTTCTTATTCAACTTTTGCAAATACATTACTAAAACTTGATCAGGAAATGATCATGTCGATAAACGACCATCTATCTGAAACTACGAGCAATTGTAATTTTTCACAGTCTACAAAGTACTATTATGGTGAAACGAAATTTTTTAATTACAGTGTTGTCGATAACAAAGAGGTAGTTCAAGAGCAAAGCTATAGTGAAGCAATGTCTGAATTCAAAGTTGCTATGGATTCATGTTATGTTTCCCTTGCGAAAGAAAAGCCAATATCCGAGAAAATTGAAATTTCTGAGTCTGGACAAGAAGCTATTTTTAATTCTGAAGCATTACATTACTTAAAGTCTACTGACGGAAGGTTTTTTGAAAGCCACAACAAAGGAAAAACCATTTTCAAGATTGTTGATGGGAAAGTGAAGATAGTGGAGACACATTACAAAGGGCTCTCCATTAAAGAAATTGAAAAAGTGCCATAGATATATAACAAGCCAATTAAGCGCGGGACTGCTAAAGCTTGGCTCGGTTCCACTTCGTTTCACATTTTAGCCAAACATTATCAGCCCCTTAACAGGGCGTTAGGCTGTAAAGCAATTGGAGAGTAGTATTTTGGAAGAGGCTAGTATTTCTACACCGTATTATATTTTAGATGTTTTAATGTCAGTCATAGCGGTTATTGTTAATTTCTATGCTTATTTTTCGCTGAACAAAACATTTAAACTTAATAATGATATTTATATATGTCATTTTTCAAAGGCTTTCCTCTTTTTCGGAGTTTCTACTTTATTTAGCTTACTTTCTTTTATCACAATAATTGTTCTCGCGGGAATTGCCGGGGATAGTCAATATTTTGATTTGTACGTTGACGTGCCTTATAACTTGGCATTTGCAGTTGGTTTGGTTTATTTATTTCGTGGTGTAAAAAAGAGCAAATTACTTAGAACAGCCTAACAAGTTACTCAAAAGGACAAATAACAGTTGGCTGCGCTTCGTTCCTCGCAAATTATAGCCAACTATTAACCGCCGTTTATTGGGTGTTATCTACACCTAAGGAAATGAGTTACCTTCATGGGACGGAGAATCAAAACGACGAAAAGCAAAAAGAACGTTAAACGTTTTTCTTGGCATTTCTGGCTTCTTCACAGTTTAACTATTGTTGCAATGTTAATGGGCTACTCCTCTGGAATGGAAAGCCATAAAGCTATCATTACAAGTTTATCGTTTGCCGCATTAGTATATTTAAGTCCTTTATTTTTATCAGTTATTCGTAATATGATGCCTAGGTCTTTGATGCTAAAATTTTATAAAAAAAGCTTATAGTTTATGTTTATATAACAAGCTGTTTAAGTGCGAGATTGTGAACGTTTGGCTCAGTTTCGCTCCGCTACACAGTTTAGCTAAGCATTTATCAGCCCCTTATTGGGGCGTTATATTAACCAATCATCATCGGAGTATTGTCATCAAAAAAGTAATCTATTTAGTCGCTCTGATTCTAATGTTTGGGTGTTCTGATAAAGAACAATGGCAACCCAAAATTGAGAGAATGGTTGCTGATTCACCTACGCAAGCACAAGTTATATCTTTCAGTCGTGGTGCTTGTTACGGTACTTGTCCAGTTTATGACTTCTATATTTTTCCTGATGATAATTTCGTTTTTATTGGGCATGCCCACGTAATAAAAGTGGGAGCTTATCGAGGAACTCTAGAACAAGGTACATATAAAAGCTTGATCAATCTTGTTGATAACAATAACTTCTTAAAATTATCTAGAGTTGGTTACTTCGGAAAATCACACTCAAAAGAAGCAACATTTAAGTGTGGAACATATAAAACAGATCATCCAACTGTTTCTATTGGTATTCAGCTTCAAGAAGCTGAATTAAAAGTCACACATAATTTAGGTTGTGCTGATTTTCCAGAGGAACAGGTAATTGTAAATATGTTTGCTAAGTTTGAGCAAATTGTTGTATTAAATGGCAAAGGGTTAATATAACAAGTCATTTAAAAGGACAAAAAAACAGTTGGTTTTTGCTCCTTCGTCGCTAATTTTAACCAACGAAATTTTGCTTGATAACAGGGCGTTAGTTTCATGGAGGATTCATCATCAAGTTTTTATTAATCATATTGTGTTTGGTTTCTCATTCTTCGTTTTCTGAAGAATGGTATACAAATGGGAAACCTGACAGTTCAAAAAGTTATCAAGGTTCTTCTGGTGATTTTGGTGCCATGATTTTCATGACCACAGATTCACAAAAAATGTTAGATAATTGGCAAGCTCCAACCCCTGGTTATCATATTTTAGATGCCGAAAGTGTCGAAAAAGGCAAACCAATTGAAGCTTTAGTTTTATTTAGTGGCTGTTCAGCTAACGCAGATGGTAATTGTATAGCTGAAATTGATTACCAAATTTTAAAGCCAGATGGTTCGGTTTATGCTGAATATAAAAATACGGAGCTTTGGAGAAATAAACCTGCATTGCCTAAGGGGCAAATAGGATTATCTGTTGACCGAGTCGGGTTAGTTGCAGAAGCTAATGATCCAACGGGTGTTTATAAAGTTACTTGCGTAGTAAAAGACCTCGTGAGTAAAAACCAGTTTTTAATATATTCCAGTTTCGAAGTAAATGAAGCTAACAAGCCAATCAAGCGGGACTAAAAACAGTTTGCTTGGTTTCGCTTCGTTACACAATTATAGCCAAACATTAATCAGCCCCCGGACAGGGCGTTATGTTTTAAGGGAAGTCACCAGTATGAAATATAAAATATTCACATTCTTAATTTTTGCAATATCTTTATCAAATATTGCATCTGCGCAGCAAAGTGAAAAAGAAAGAGAGCTGTCTCGAGTTTTAACCATAACAGCCAATAGTCTATCAAAACAAATGCCAATGACCCTTGATACAGATACAAGGTTAGACTCAGTAGCAACAACTGGAAATCAATTCATATATAACAACACATTGGTTAACTATACCGCGGAGCAAATGGATGCAAATCAACTTGATAAATTTCTTAAGGAAAACGTTTTAAATGCAATATGCCCAAATAAAGATATGGAAGGCTTTATCGAGTTGGGGGTAGTAATGGTTTATCGTTATTTAGGAAAAAATGGTAACTTTATTACAGAGTTATCTCTAGATACCAAAACGTGTAAAACAACATAACAAGAATTTAAAAAAGGGACTGCTATCAGCTGGCTTTGCTTTGCTACACAGTTTGAACAAAAAATTATCAGCCCCTTAGATGGGCGTTATGTGTAAAAGGAGATTTCGTGAAAATTCTGCATTTAGCATTAATAGTGATAATTACTTTATTGGCGATTGCAGCAGGTATGGCCAAACTATTGGGATCTCCTCAAGAAGTCCAATTTCTCAAAGGATTTGGCTTTAATTCATTATTAATAATGATTTATGGTCTAGTTCAGGTTACCGGTGGGGTTTTATTGGTAATCCCTAAAACACTAAAGCTGGGTGCAACTATCACTGTTTTTGCGTTTTCATTATCCTGCATTCTAATCGCCGTTAGTGGTAACTATGCTTTTTTTCTAATTTCGATATTACCAATTGCAATTACAGCATTTATATTCTGGCAATCGAGCAAATTTGCACATGACAAGTCGTTAAAGCAGGACAAATAACCGTTGGCTTTTGCTCCTTAGTCGCTTACTTTAATCAACTAATATTTATCGCTTAGTAAAGCGTTATACGTTCAAGGAATGTTTATGATTTATTCGACCACCGAGTCAATTCCAGGTAAAGAGATTGACGAAATAGTGGGTATTGTTACTGGCAATGTTGTTCAAGCAAAACACATTGGTCGTGACATTATGGCTGGTTTAAAAAGTATTGTTGGTGGTGAAATTGTTGGTTATACAGAAATGCTAACGGATGCACGTGACATAGCTGTTTCCCGCTTAGTTGAAAATGCTCGGAAAAAAGGAGCTGATGCAGTTGTTGGTATTCGTTTTACAACGAGCACAATAATGGACGGTTCATCAGAAATTATGGTGTTTGGAACTGCGGTTAAATTAAAATCATAACAAGGCAATAAAGTGATGGGACTGCTAATGTTTGGCTCGGTTCCGCTATGCGACACAACTTTAGCAAACTATTAATCAGCCCCTTATAGTGGGCGTTGGTTCCATCAAGGAGAGGTTCATGAATCTAATATTTGTAATACTTTCACTGTTAACATTTGTTGCAATGGGGTCTGAGATAAACGGGTTTGTGGTATGGAATATTGTGCCAATGATAATCGCAGCTATCGTATTTAATACCCACAAAATTAAAGATGTTTGGAGTACCAGTACTTTTCACATGATTTTGGGGATAATTTTATTGCATATATACTTTCATTCTGTGATGTACTTCGATATTGGTAAAGCCGCTACGGGCTCTTCAACTTCAGCACTTGCATATATTTTCTTTCCAATTTATTCGGTTTGTTTTGGTGGTTTAGTTTATTTAGTCTCGAAATCCATAAAATGGATTTTGGTAAAAGTGAAAACGAATAATAGTCTAAAGCGGGACGGCTAACGGTTAATTTGGCTTCGCGTTGCGATACATTTCCACTATGTGTCTTCCGCCATTTAGGCTGGCGTTAGCGGTATTTAAACCAATAATTAGTTGCCCCTTTGCTTGGTGTGAACGTTGCCAATACAGGGATATCAGAAGTGTGATAGGTGCGCAATAGGCATAAAAACCTTAATCATTTTTAGGTTTACTTTTTTGATTGAACGTAAGCACGGGTTTTCTATGTTGGTCGAGTAATATCAGGCGGTTATCTTGGCGTTGATAGAAACGCACACTTTGTAATGCGGCAAGGTAGGTTTGCTCGGTTTGCATTATACTTTGCTGGCAAGCCATTCGGGTTGATATCAAAGGTCCAAGAGTGATTTTCTCGCCATCTAATTGATAAGAGCCATTAAAAATATTACACCCTGAATTGCCACCAATACGCTGTTCCTTGTCATCAATTGTTAAGTGAGTTTGGCTTTCACTGACATGAATCTGCACTTTTTTGCCATCCATCTCCTCCAGCATCCACTCAGAGCTGGCCAGTGATAACGCCGATAGCTGTGAAGGGTCATTAGCTTGTTGTGGCTCCGTTTCCGGCGATTGTTGGTCGCTATTTTCTGATAAATCACCTGATTGCATTGATGAGCCAGATTGGGCTGGAGATGCGACCTGCTGAACCAGAACGCGCACAGGGCCTTCTTTACCTGTTGGGAAGGCTTCTACTAATTGCATGTTAATAAAGCGCAATCGTTGCTCTTCCATCACTCTGGCGCGGATCATATAACGGCCTTTATCATTAATCAGGTTCGGATCGTATTCCAATTCGAAAGACCAGGGTGGGGGGCCTAGGCGATCATAGTGTTTACTGCTAATTATTGTTGCTGCAACATCCATCTTCGCAACGTCTTCCAAATAGACTTCGAGATGAATATTGTCAGGCAATGTGATCCGCTCCCGATACCAGACTTCCCCGTTTAAGGTCAACATGTCTGCGTCATCATCCGTCGATTGCTGATTTTGAGTCGGTTCCGATTGCACAGGTTTTGATTGGCTCGTGTCAGGCTCTGATGCGGGTTTGCAGGCGAACAAAAAAAAAAAGCAAATATATAAGGAGTGGTACGGGATAATCGGGTAATAAACATGGTTTAAAGCTTGATTCGTTGGCCAATGCTATAAGTCTAACATTGATGTGTGTAACAGCCACTTACAAATGGAAACTTAACAGTTGTTTCACCATCTTGTATGCTAAAACTATGAAACTTTATGATTTGAATAGAATTTTGCATGTTTGTATGCACGAGTGGCGACGGGTTTTTGTCACCGGATCCGGGCGTTTAACCCTATTAACGTTCTTTGGTGCCTGGGTATTGTTGTTCCATTACCCGATCCGAACCGCTGTCGACCTCATCGCCAATTCTTCTGATGCCGCGGTTATACGCTCAGTGTTAGGGGATTTTGGTTTTAAGCAGCTATTACAGTGGCCAGTGGCGGAGCTTTCGGTATTCTGGTTCGCGGCGATGTTACTTCTGCCATTTACATGTGTGTTATTGAGCAGTGATCAGTTCGCCAGTGATCGACAAAGAGGGACAATTAAATTTTATTTATTAAGAACTCGGCGCTCAGAATTCATTCTGGGTCGATTTATCGGTTATGCCAGTTTCTTTACCATGTTGCTCATGGGCTTAGTATTGATCACATTAATTTACAGCAACTGGCGTGATCCTGAGTTATTCCAACTCGGCCTGTATCAAGGCATGAATACGTTTTTCTTTCTTGTTGTCTGGATGTTGCCCTTTATGGCGTTGACGAATTTCCTCAATGTGCTGATGCCAACAGGTAAAAAAGTAATATTGGTATTAATGCTTATGTATATAGTGCTGCCATTTATTGATTATATCGCTTTGGCGCAATGGCAAATCAATTTACAATTTTCCTGGCTACTTCCCGGTTTAGGAATATTTTCCACTATGGGTGAGCAAGGCCCAGAGCTCGGCAATTTGATCAAACCGGCCTGGCAATCGGCCATCTATTTAGGCCTGTCGTTGTTGTTATTCAGAGTTCGCTCGTTGAACTGATAAGGAAAAGTATGAAATCAGTGATCCGTTTAAACCAGGTGAATAAATCGTTCGGTGCTCATAAAGTTTTAGATGGCGTTAGCTTTGATATTGAGGCCGGTGAACCTGTGGCTCTTGTGGGCGCGAATGGTGCCGGTAAAACCACTTTATTTTCCATTATTTGTGGTTTTTTGAAGGCCGACAGTGGCTCGGTTAATGTTTTGGGTGAGTCTGTCGTCAGTTATCGTCACCTATCTAAGCTTTCCGCGTTAATCCAAGATGCAGAATTTGATCCGGATTTTTCTATCGCAAGGCAATTGACGTTATTCGCTAAATTACAGGGAATGAGTCGTAAACAAGCGCAAATGGACGTGGAACGCGTACTTGAGCTTACTGGATTAAAAGAATATAGCCGCCAGAAAAGTCACATTCTGTCCCATGGCATGAAAAAGCGACTGTCGATTGCGCAAAGCTTGTTAGGCTCGCCGCAAGTGATTTTACTGGATGAGCCAACCGCGGGGCTGGATCCCGATTATGCCCGACAAATCTCGAATATTCTGGTCGATATCAAAGAGTTAGCGACATTAATTATCAGCTCCCACCAATTGGAACAACTGCAGCGTATATGCCCAAGAGTCATGTTTCTCAAAGAGGGTAAAGTTAAGCTATCGGATAACTTTGCCAACCCAGATTTGAGTCAGGTTATCGATCAAAACACAGGCTTGGTTAACGATGCGCAATTACATACGTTAACCCTGCGATGTTCAGACCAACTGCCAGGACTGATAAATAAAATCAAAGCGCTACCTGTGGTCGAATCCATTATCGCCACCCAGCGCCATGAATTTAAAATTCAATATCCTGCCGGTCAGGAGCCGTATCAGCTGGAGCTAGCATTATTGGCACTGTTTGCTCAAAATCATTGGCATTACGAGCAGTTAATCAATGGTGACACACTTGAGAATCAGTGGTTTTCGCAAAATGGTACAGAAGGTGTCAAAGGTGTCAAAGGTGTCTAAAGGTGTCTAAGGGTGTCTAAAGTTGTCAAAGCAAAAGATGTTTTTGCTTGTTCTGCGACCTGAGGCCTGAAGCCTGCGACCTAGCCCTTATCGCAACCTAATCTTTGTATTCTTTTACCTTTTAACCTAAACCTATATAAGTCTTTATTCATTGAAGTTAGTAGTAATGTCTTTAAAGCAACCGTTATGGCTTCGGCGTCGATTTCTCAAAATTGGCGCTTTTGGCGCAACCAGCCTGCTATTTTGTACCGGCTTTCGCCGTTCAGACCAATCCCAGTCCTTGCTGACTCCACAGCAGACGGAAGGACCCTTTTTTCCAACGCAGGGGCAAAAGGACGTTGATCTTGATCTAACTCACATTCATGGCCACCCGAATAAAGCGAAAGGAACCGTAATCAAAGTTTCCGGTCGTGTGACTGACCAGCTCGGGCAACCGGTAGCCTTGGCACTCATCGATGTCTGGCAAGCGAATAGCTATGGTAAATATCATCATGAGCTGGACCAGCGCCGAGTCAAAATTGATGAGAACTTTCAAGGTTGGGGAACCATACAGACCGATGATGACGGCTATTATCATTTTCTATCAATAAAACCTGGGCCGTATCCCGCGGATGGTAAATGGATGCGACCACCGCATGTGCATTTCAAAGTTGCTAAGCGAGGCTATCGAGAGTTAACCACACAAATGTATTTCTCTGGAGAATCATTGAATCAGAAAGATTTACTGTTACTGGAGCTGAGTGAACAGGAGCAAAAGTTGCTGATTGTTGATTTTGAGCAAGATAGCCAAAAACAATATCTCAATGGACGATTTGATATTGTGTTAAGTAAAATTGGTATCGATACAGCCTAAAGCCTATCGTGATCACGCTGATTTGTTCAGTGCTCTTGCTTTGGTTTTTAGGTATTTATCCAATGCCTTACTTACCGCAAAAAATGCAAAACTTGCGGTAACATGGGTGATCGCGCCAAATCCGCTGCGACAATCCAAACGCATACTGTCGTTATTTTCAGGCTTTGCCAGACAAACTTCCCCTTCGTTATCCGGGTAGGTTAATTGCTCTGTTGAAAACACGGCATCAATGCCGAACTTTCGCTTGGTGTTTCGGGTGAAATTATGCTGACGACGTAATTGGTTCTTCACCTTAGCTAACAGCGGATCCTGATAGGTTTTGCTTAAATCGCTAATGCATATTTGCGTTGGATCCAATTGTCCACCGGCACCACCAATGGTAATCATCGGGATTTTATGACGTTTACAATAGGCAATGAGTGCAGTTTTAACCGGCACCGAATCAATAGCGTCGATAACGTAGTCTAACCCCGGATGCAATAATTCGGACAGGTTATCTAAGGTAAGAAAGTCTTCAATTTCATTAAGTTGGCAGTCAGGATTAATTTGCCTAATTCGTTCCGCCATGACTTCTACTTTGCTCTCACCAATAGTATCGGTTAAGGCATGAATCTGACGATTGATATTGGTTGTGCAGATATCGTCCAGATCAATCAGAGACAGTGTTCCTACACCAGTACGTGCCAGGGATTCAGCCGCCCAGGAACCAACCCCACCGATGCCAATCACACAAAAGTGGGCGTTTTGAATATGGTTAAAAGCGGTTTTCCCGTAAAGGCGTTCGATTCCGCCAAAACGTAATTGGGTTTCTGACATGTTATTTTCTGGGCTCTGTGATCAATCGCCGCTATTATACCAGCGCGCAAGGCAGTCTCAAGGAGGGAAACACTCTATTAACAAAGTTGTGTATTAGTACTTGGGAAGTTCGACTTTAAACCGGGTTTTTTGTTCATCAATGATATCAAAAGCGATTTTGCCATTTTGTGCTTCGGTCATCAATTTTGCCGAATAGGCACCCAGACCTGAACCTCGAACCAAGTTAGATGTTGCATATTTTTCGAATATGGAATGACGCAAATCCCCGGGAATGGCGCCTTGGTTTTCGATGCTAAAGCAAGCCATATCATTTGACTCTGAAATCTCAATGTTTATCGTTTGATTGTCCGGCGATGCTTCGACGGCGTTTTTTAATAAGTTATTGACGATAGACAGACACAACAACTCTTCTGCCAGTGCGTAGATATCGTGTGACGTTTGGCTGAGCTTAATGGAAATATTTTTGGGTTTCGATAAATATCGAACGGATTTGATGGCACGTTTTATGGTTCGTTCTACATCCACCATGTCGGGATCGAGTGGGTAGGAGCCATTTTCAATCTTAAATATATCCAAGGAGTTATTGATCATATTAAGTACATTAGTGACCGACTCTTCGATGGAATTGGCAACATTTTTATCTTCTATTTTATTCAATTCAAACAGGATCACACCCAAAGGGCCCTTTAAATCATGGTGTGTTAATCGCTCAATATCTTCACGCAAACGCGCATTTTCTTTAAGGGTTATTACCTGTTCGGCCAGAAGCTTCTGGCTTTGATAGAGTTGTACGTGGGTATTTACCCGGGCATTGAGTACATCGGGTTGCAGAGGCTTTGTGATGTAGTCTACGGCACCCAGTTTAAAACCTTGAGTAATATCTTCGACTTGAGATTTTGCGGTAAGGAAAATGATTGGAATATTCGCCGTCGATGGTTCGCGTTTAAGTTGGCGACACAACTCAAAGCCATTGATTTTAGGCATCATTACATCAAGCAGTATTAAATCAATATTGGGATCGGCTTTGATAATCTTTAAAGCGGTTGTGGCGTTGGTCGCAGCTTTGGTCTGGTATTGCGGGCGCAAGATACTTGAGGCCAGATCAATATTGCCCGGCTCGTCATCGACGATCAGGATAACCGGCTCAGCTCCTTGGCTATCGGGATTATTTTCACCAGTCACGAACGCAGTCTGCTCTTAAAGAATATTCAGTTAAAGTTTAGCTTAAGTTGTCGTTGGTGATAGTCGAAGCGCAATAAACGTGTAAATAACGATTTGTTTGCAATGAATTTTATGCTTTTTACTCACACTGGCTTGTTCGCCAGACAGGGAAATATTAAAGCCCTGATGATTTACGGTGATTTATGATGAATGAGCTTGTGTAGAACTCGCGAATGGTTAATTTACCGTTAGTCGTTCGTTTCCCCACATTCTCTGGGGTAGCAATTGCCAAATTGCCTGAATAAAAATGCACCGGTTTAATTTGTGGCGATGACTCGATTTATCAACACAATCTGACAGAGAATAGTTGAAAGACCCGACAAAATATTTGTGTTCAATCATTTAACAATAAAAAAAACAATCACAAACCAATAAATAAACAATCAAAAAACAATAGAAAGCCAAGCAAAATGTCGTGAGATGACTCTCAATTTTATCTAATCAGCATGGCTTTTTTGGGTGTCATACCAACAAATCGTCCAAGATTTTAAGATAAATCGGTGGAGGAGGGAGGATTTTTTAATCCTTCGAGGCCTTTTTTATACAAACTTTCAACAAGTTATTCATTTTCATTCTAGATGTGGGTGTCTTATTAAGCGTTTTCTAATTGTGGGTGTCTTATTAAGCGTCTCTAGATGTGGGTGTCTTATTGATCGCTAGTGGGGATTTTTCATTGATGTTTGGTGAAATCATAAGAAAAACGGAGCATGGCCGCCGACAATTAACGATATAACCAATAAAAAAATAACCGTACAACTAGCCTGCCAGAGGGGGGAATGATCGATTTTGATGATAAATCCGCAGATATTTTCGATGGGCAATGAAAACGGTACCGGATAACCGGAGGAGGATAGGGGAATTTTTATTCGGTTAAAACGTATATATCTCGATGAACAGAGTTTTTTCTGAAGTATCTAACATGGCTTGTGAAGTGGTATTTGCACCAATATTAACAACAGTATTTACAACAATATCTTTAGGGGCGTCAGTATTAGTATTAGCACCGCCCATTCATTTACCATTGATTGAATATCTCAATCCGTCGAAAAGGCGTTTATTTTTTGTAGAAAACAAAAAGGCAGCCATAAGGCTGCCTTTTCTAAAACACAGAGTTTAGATTACTTGTGAGAATCTAACGGTGTGAATTCTTTGTTCAATTCACCAGTGTAATTTTGACGTGGACGACCAATCTTCTGGCCTGGTTGCGTCAACATTTCATCCCAGTGCGAACACCAGCCAACTGTGCGTGATAACGCGAAGATTACCGTGAACATGCTGGTTGGAATACCGATAGCTTTCAGGATGATACCTGAGTAGAAATCCACGTTAGGGTAAAGCTTCTTCTCAATGAAGTAAGGGTCTTCTAACGCAACTTTCTCTAGTGCCATTGCCACGTCTAATAGTGGATCCTGAATACCTAACTCTTTTAGAACTTCATGACATGTTTCACGCATTACCGTGGCACGTGGATCGAAGTTTTTGTATACACGATGACCGAAGCCCATTAGACGGAACGGGTCGCTCTTGTCTTTCGCGCGAGCAACAAACTCATCGACACGAGACACGTCACCGATTTCTTCAAGCATCGTCAAACACGCTTCGTTTGCACCGCCGTGAGCAGGACCCCAAAGTGAGGCAACACCCGCTGCGATACACGCATAAGGGTTAGCACCGGAAGAGCCAGCAAGACGAACCGTTGATGTTGATGCATTTTGCTCATGGTCTGCGTGCAAGATGAAGATGCGGTCCATAGCACGAGCAAGAGTCGGGCTAACTTTGTATTCTTCAGCAGGTACAGAGAACATCATGTGCAGGAAGTTTTCTGCGTATGACAAATCATTACGAGGATAAACAAATGGCTGACCAATGCTGTATTTATACGCCATTGCTGCAATCGTAGGCATTTTCGCCACTAAACGATGTGCACAACGTAAACGTTGATTACGATCGGCGATATCTAAATCATCGTGATAGAAAGAGGAAAGAGCACCAACAACTCCACAAAGCATTGCCATTGGGTGTGCATCAGGACGGAAACCCTGGAAGAAGTGGGCTAATTGCTCATGCACCATGGTGTGGTTGGTGATGATGTTAACAAAATCGTTATATTCTTCCTGACTTGGCGCTTTGCCATTCAAAAGAATGTAACAAACTTCCAGATAATCCGCCTTCTTGGCCAGGTCATCAATGGCATAACCACGATGTTGTAAAACACCTTTGCCACCATCGATAAATGTGATTTCAGATTCACAGGAGGCAGTGGCTAGAAAGCCAGGATCGTAGGTGAAATAGCCTTTGCTTCCCAGAGTACGGATGTCGATAACGTCGTTACCTGCGGTTCCAGAAAGAATGGGTAACTCGGCAATCTCTTTACCATCGACGCTCAGAGTGGCTTTAGATTCAGCCATAAAAATATCCTCTAAATTTTAGTTAGATTTTTAATTTCAGAAGTTGACCATTTACGTTGATACAAAATCGGCGTTTACCAAGTTCGGTTGCAACGCGACAATTTAATCATAAAAATCCAAGGCAAATGATTAATTAGTCAATTTTCACGAATATAAAATTGCCGATATTCTACTCTAACTTGACGGGTAAATGTCAATGTAATTGTGTCCGACTTTTGCATTTAAATCATTATTTTCGCAAAAATTGGAGTTTTTACTTCAAAAACGCCTGAAAAGTAGACAGAAGCTAATAAAAAACCTCATAAAATTGTAATTCAATATAGACCTATATATAATTCGTGCGGATCTGTTTCTGGAGAAATTTCAGGGGAGTTGGAATTTGTTTGAAGCAGAAAACAATAACAAACTTGGTTATTTAATTTGGTTTTCCATTTTAAATAGAAATACAACTAGCTGAACTATTAGTTTTTAGGCAAGAACTGTGAAAAAACAACGACCTGTAAATCTTGATTTATCAACAATCAAGTTTCCAGCTGCTGCAAAAGCATCCATTCTGCACCGCGTTAGTGGTGTGATGATGTTTTTCGCTGTTGGTATCTTAATTTGGGCCTTATCGGTTTCTCTCTCCTCTGCTGAAGGCTTTGCAACCATAGAGTCTTATCTGCAAGGTTTCTTCTTTAAATTCATTATTTGGGGCATTGTCTCTGCACTTATCTACCACTTGGTAGGCGGTATCCGTCATTTGATTATGGATATGGGCCACCTGGAAGAAAAAGGCTCGGGCCAAACCAGCGGTAACGTGGTAATCGCCCTTTGGCTTCTATTATCTGTCGTTGCGGGAGTATGGTTATGGTGAACAATGTAGCAACTTTAGGCCGCAGCGGTGTTCATGATTTTATTCTGATCCGCGCCAGTGCCATCATTCTTGCCCTGTATAGTATATTTATGCTCGGTTTCTTCATCGTTAGCGATGATGTCACTTACGAATCCTGGACAGCACTTTTTGCGTGTCTGCCAATGAAAATATTTACCATCCTGGCGGTATTAGCAGTGTTAATTCACGCATGGATCGGAATTTGGCAGGTTCTGACGGACTACGTCAAGAACACAGCATTACGTGGATTTCTTCAATTTATTTTTACCATCACGCTATTTGTATATGTAGCGGCGGTTTTCTTAACAGTGTGGGGTGTGTAAGTGAGCGTACCAGTTCGTGAATTTGATGCCATTGTAATTGGCGCTGGTGGTGCGGGTATGCGTGCCGCCCTAGCAATTTCAGAATCAGGCAAATCCTGTGCTCTGATTTCTAAAGTATTCCCAACTCGTTCCCACACAGTATCTGCCCAAGGCGGTATTACCGTAGCATTAGGTAATGCCCATGAAGATAACTGGGAATATCATATGTATGATACCGTCAAAGGTTCCGATTTTATCGGTGACCAGGACGCGATCGAATACATGTGTAAGACAGGTCCGGAAGCGATTATTGAATTAGAGAATATGGGACTACCATTTTCTCGATTTGAAAACGGTAAAGTTTACCAACGTCCTTTCGGTGGTCAGTCAAAGAATTTTGGCGGCGAGCAGGCAGCTCGTACCGCAGCAGCAGCTGACCGTACAGGTCACGCATTGTTGCACTGTTTGTATCAACAGAATGTCAAAAACAAAACCAACGTGTTTTCTGAATGGTATGCACTGGATTTAGTGAAAAACGCAGCTGGCAACGTTGTTGGTTGTACCGCCGTAGATATCGAAACCGGTGAAGTGGTTTATTTTAAAGCCCGTGCAACCGTGCTTGCTACCGGTGGTGCAGGTCGAATCTTTGCGTCTACCACGAATGCTCACATTAACACCGGTGACGGTGTTGGTATGTCGTTACGTGCTGGTATCCAGATGCAAGATATGGAAATGTGGCAGTTCCACCCAACGGGTATTGCGGGTGCTGGTGTACTGGTAACCGAAGGTTGTCGCGGTGAAGGTGGTTACCTTCTTAATAAAGACGGCGAGCGTTTTATGGAACGTTATGCACCAAACGCTAAAGATTTAGCGGGTCGTGACGTTGTTGCTCGTTCGATGATGACAGAAATTCGCGAAGGTCGTGGTTGTGACGGTCCTTGGGGTCCTCATATTAAACTTAAGCTTGACCATTTAGGTCGTGAAACGCTTAACCAACGTCTTCCGGGCGTTTGTGATTTGTCTAAAACATTCGCACACGTTGATCCGGCAGAAGAGCCAATTCCGGTCATTCCAACATGTCACTATCAAATGGGTGGTGTGCCTTGTAATGTTAACGGTCAGGCCATTAATATTGATGCAAATGGCAACGAAACCATCGTCGAAGGTTTGTTCGCCGTTGGTGAAATCGCTTGTGTATCTGTACACGGTGCGAACCGTCTTGGTGGTAACTCGCTGCTTGATTTGGTTGTCTTTGGTCGCGCTGCCGGTAATTTCCTTGGTGAATACCTTGCCGGTACTGAAAGCGGAGCGGATGCTTCCGCCTCTGATCTTGAACAGTCGCTTAGCCGTTATAACCGTTGGGAAGGCAGTGAACAGGGCGAAGATCCAGTTCAAATCAAGAAAGATCTGCAGCAATGCATGCAGTTAAACTTCTCGGTATTCCGTGAAGGCGAAGCAATGGCTCAAGGTATGAAAGAGCTCGCTGAAATCCGTGAACGATTGAAGCATGCCCGTCTTGATGACAAATCATCAGAATTCAATACTCAGCGTATTGAGTGTCTGGAATTAGATAACCTAATGGAAACCGCGTTCTGTACAGCGAAAGCGGCAAACTTCCGTACCGAATCTCGTGGTGCTCATGCTCGTCAGGATTTCACTGAACGTGATGATGAGAATTGGTTATGCCACTCAATCTATACCCCGGAAACGGAAGAAATGACGAAGCGCTCAGTGAACATGACGCCAGTGCATCGTGAAGCTTTCCCGCCGAAAATCAGAACTTACTAGGGAGCAGAACAGGATGAAACAAACGTTTTCGATTTACCGCTATAACCCTGATGTCGATAATGCTCCTTACATGAAGGACTATGAGTTAGAGGTTCCTGAAGGCTCTGACATGATGGTTCTTGATGCGTTGATCTTATTGAAAGAACAGGATCCATCTTTATCATTCCGTCGCTCATGCCGTGAAGGTGTTTGTGGTAGTGATGGTTTGAATATGAATGGTAAAAATGGTCTGGCGTGTATTACGCCATTATCAGACGTGAAAGCAGACAAAATTGTCTTGCGTCCACTACCTGGCTTACCGGTTGTGCGTGACTTGATCATTGATATGACGCAATTCTACAACCAGTATGAAAAAATCAAACCGTACTTAATTAACGATGGCAAAAGCCAACCGTCTCGTGAGCATCTGCAATCACTGGAAGAACGTGAAAAGTTGGATGGTCTGTACGAGTGTATTCTTTGCGCGTGTTGTTCGACTTCGTGTCCTTCGTTCTGGTGGAACCCAGACAAGTTCATTGGTCCTGCAGGGTTGCTCCATGCTTATCGATTCTTAATCGATAGCCGTGATACCGCAACCGACGAGCGTTTAGATGACTTACAGGATGCATACAGCGTATTCCGCTGTCACGGTATCATGAACTGTGTTGACGTTTGTCCAAAAGGTTTGAACCCAACCAAAGCAATTGGTTCGATCAAATCCATGTTGTTACAAAGAGCGGTTTAGTGAAGCGTGCCGGGCTTTGGTAAAGTCCGGCATCTTGATTAATCTTTTATTTTGTTGCTTTAGCCCGAAAAGGAACAGGCAATGCCCGAAGGTGTAATGAAGGCTTGGTTAGGGTCTTCCCATTTAAGTGGAAACAATGCCGCTTATATAGAAGAGCTGTACGAATCCTATTTAGAAAATGCTCATTCTGTATCTGATGAGTGGCGCAAAATTTTTGACGAGTTACCAGCCCTAGATGGGGTTAAGGTAGAGACCAATCATTCGGTGATTCGCGAGCAGTTTCGTGAATTGGCCAAACAAGGACCACAGCAGGTTGTCAGCGCTCCCGCGGATACCAAGCAAGTTCGTGTCCTGCAATTAATCAACGCTTATCGTTTTCGTGGTCACCAGAATGCGCGCCTTGATCCGCTTGGAATTTGGCAACGTCCTCGGGTTCGCGATCTGGAATTATCTCATCACGAATTATCCAAATCTGAATACGATAAAGAGTTTAACGTAGGTTCACTGGCCGTCGGTCAGGAAGCCATGAAACTTGGCAATATCCACGAGACGTTAGAAAAAACCTATTGTGGATCGATTGGCGCCGAGTATATGCATATCACGTCAACCCGTGAAAAACGTTGGATCCAACAACGTTTGGAATCGGTTCAGTCAAAAGCGAATTATACCGCGGAACAACAGACTGAAATTTTAAAGGACTTGATTGCCGCAGACGGATTGGAAAAATATCTGGGTGCAAAATTCCCGGGTGCTAAGCGCTTCTCTTTAGAAGGTGGCGATAGTTTAATCCCAATGCTAAAAGCATTAATCACCCGAGCGGGTGAACACGGAACCAAAGAAGTTGTTCTCGGTATGGCTCACCGTGGCCGTCTAAACGTTTTGGTTAACGTGATGGGTAAAAACCCAAGCAAATTATTCGACGAATTCGCCGGTAAAATTGATGTTATCGGTTCGGGTGATGTGAAATATCATCAGGGTTACTCGTCAGATTTCATTACCCCAGGTGGTAATGTGCATTTAGCGTTAGCGTTTAACCCGTCGCATCTGGAAATTGTTAACCCAGTGGTTATCGGTTCGGTGCGTGCTCGTCTTGACCGTCGTGATTGCGACAAAGGCGATTTAGTACTGCCAATTACCATTCATGGTGACAGTGCGATTGCCGGTCAAGGTGTGGTTCAGGAGACATTCAATATGTCTCAGGCCCGTGCTTATAAAGTTGGCGGTACCATTCGTATTGTGGTCAATAACCAGGTTGGTTTTACAACCTCAAAACCGGAAGATACGCGCTCAACCGAGTACTGTACCGATATTGCAAAAATGGTTCAGGCGCCGATTTTTCATGTTAATGGTGACGATCCTGAAGCCGTGGTTCTTGCCACCCAAATCGCTTTAGATTTCCGTAACAAGTTCAAACGCGATGTTGTGATTGATTTGGTGTGTTATCGCCGTCATGGTCATAACGAAGCGGATGAGCCAAATGCAACGCAACCGTTGATGTACCAGGAAATCAAGAAACACAAAACACCTCGCCAGTTATTTGCCGACAAGATGATTGCTCAAAATCATCTGACCGAAAGCAAAAACAAAGAGATGGTGGATTACTATCGCCAGTTGTTGGATGAAGGTCAGTGTACTGTTGAACAATGGCGTCCAATGACCGAGCACAGCGTCGACTGGACGCCGTATCTTGGCCATGACTGGGATGATGAATATGATCATGAAATTGATCTTAATCACCTGAAATCATTGGCAAAGTCGATATCCAGTTACCCAAGTGAGCACAAGTTGCAATCTCGGGTGAAGAAAATTTATGACGATCGCGTAAAAATGGCCAATGGTGAGAAGCTACTTGATTGGGGCTTTGCAGAAAACCTGGCGTATGCGTCGATTGTTGATCTTGGTGAGCGAGTACGCATTACCGGTCAGGATTCTGGCCGAGGCACTTTCTTCCATCGTCATTCGGTATTGCACAATCAGGAAGATGCCAGCACTTATATGCCTTTGCAGCATATCCGTGAAGGTCAGGGGCCATTTGAGGTCTACGACTCGGTCTTATCTGAAGTTGCTGTATTGGCATTTGAATACGGTTATACCACAGCAGAACCAAGCGGCTTGACCATCTGGGAAGCGCAATTTGGTGACTTTGCCAACGGTGCCCAAGTGGTATTCGACCAGTTCTTGTCCTCTGGAGAGCAAAAGTGGGGCCGTTTATGTGGCCTGACAATGTTACTTCCGCATGGTTATGAAGGGCAGGGACCAGAGCACTCTTCCGCTCGTTTAGAGCGTTTCTTGCAACTGTGTGCTGATCAC
The DNA here is from genome assembly GCF_005843925.1 of Thalassotalea litorea. Taxonomy (GTDB): domain Bacteria; phylum Pseudomonadota; class Gammaproteobacteria; order Enterobacterales; family Alteromonadaceae; genus Thalassotalea_A; species Thalassotalea_A litorea_A. The sequence continues at coordinate 60,989 of NZ_VCBC01000017.1, read as the reverse complement.
AATATGCAAGTCTGTGTGCCATCGACGCCAGCTCAGGTGTTTAACATGTTACGTCGTCAGGTTGTGCGTCCAATGCGTCGTCCTCTGATTGTGATGTCTCCGAAATCATTACTTCGTCATCCTCTTGCGGTTTCTTCTATGGAAGAACTGGCATCTGGCGTTTACCAAAACGTCATTGGTGAAGTGGATGAGTTAGACAAGAAGGCGGTGAAACGCATCGTAATGTGTAGTGGTAAGGTTTACTACGAATTGCTTGAGAAACGTCGCAAGCAAGAGTTAAACAACATTGCAATTGTCCGTATTGAACAACTCTATCCATTCCCGGAAGAAGAGTTGAAGGCGATTATTGCCGAATATCCAAACGTTAAAGATTTCGTCTGGTGTCAGGAAGAGCCGCAAAACCAGGGTGCCTGGTATTGCAGTCAGCATCACTTTTGGAATTCAATTCCAAAAGGAGCAACTCTGACTTATGCCGGCAGAAAAGCTTCCGCCGCACCTGCTGTCGGTTACATGTCATTGCATGTGAAAGAGCAACAGGCATTGGTTAACGATGCGCTAACGATAAAATAAGCCAGTTAAAGAATTGTGAGTAAGGAATAAATTAATGACAACTGAAATTAAGGTTCCCGTATTACCAGAGTCAGTAGCCGATGCAAGTGTTGCGACCTGGCAAGTAGAAGTGGGTGAATCCGTAAGCCGTGATCAGGTTTTAGTAGAAATTGAAACTGATAAAGTCGTGTTGGAAGTGCCGGCACCGGCTGACGGTGTTGTGACGGAAATTCTTGAGCAAGAAGGCGCTACCGTATTAGGCGAGCAATTACTGGCGATTTTATCGGATGTTGACAGCAAAGCAGCTCCTGCAAAAGCGGAAGCGAAAAGCGAAGCAAAAGCACCGGCTGCGAAAACAGCCGCGGGTAAAGTTATTGATATCAAGGTTCCGGTATTACCAGAATCCGTTGCTGACGCGACGGTATCTACCTGGCATGTCGCTGAAGGTGAAGCGGTAACTCGTGACCAAAACCTGGTTGATATCGAAACCGATAAAGTTGTATTGGAAGTGGTTGCTGAAGAAGATGGCGTGATCGGTAAGATCATCCACGCGGAAGGCGATACCGTATTAGGCGAGCAGTTGATCGGCCAATTGAATGCCGGTGCAACATCTGCGCCCGTTGCTGCCGTTGAGTCTTCAGACGCTTCGGATGCAGCTGGTGATGAGATTGCCAGCCCATCAGTACGTCGCTTACTAACCGAGAAAGGTCTAACAGCCGCTCAGGTTAAAGGCACAGGTAAGGGCGGTCGTATCTCTAAAGAAGATATTGAAGCACATCTGGCAAAAGCGAAAGCACCTGCGCCAGCGGCAAAAGCAGCTCCTGCTGCTGCGGCCCCTGCAGTTGTTCAAGGTGAGCGTAGCCAAAAACGTGTACCAATGACACGTTTACGTAAAACTATCGCCAATCGTCTTCTTGAAGCGAAAAACTCAACGGCAATGTTAACCACGTTTAACGAAGTTAACATGAAACCTATCATGGATTTGCGTAAGCAGTACAAAGATGTGTTTGAAGAACGTCACGGTGCTCGTTTAGGCTTTATGTCTTTCTACGTTAAAGCCGTAACCGAAGCGTTGAAGCGTTTCCCTTCGGTGAACGCATCAATCGATGGCGATGATATCGTATATCACAACTTCTTTGATGTATCGATTGCCGTATCGACACCTCGCGGTTTGGTAACACCAGTATTGCGTGATGCTGACCAGCTAGGTATGGCGGGTATTGAGAATGGTATCCGTGCCCTTGCGATCAAAGGTCGTGACGGTAAACTAACCATGGACGAAATGCAGGGCGGTAACTTCACCATTACTAATGGTGGTGTATTTGGTTCATTACTTTCAACACCTATCATTAACCTTCCGCAAACAGCGATTTTGGGTATGCACAAAATCCAGGATCGTCCTATGGCGGTAGATGGTAAGGTTGAAATCCTGCCAATGATGTATCTGGCGCTTTCTTATGATCATCGTCTAATCGATGGTAAAGAATCGGTTGGCTTCTTGGTAACCATTAAAGAGTTATTAGAAGATCCAACACGCCTATTGTTAGACATCTAATTTTTAACCAAAATTTGTTCGGAAATTCACTGTAAGGGACTATCTTCTGTGCCTTACAGTGATTATAATCGCAACAATTTTTTTACAGGCAGTTAACGCTGCTATTTTTCTATATCGATAATTGGAAAACACCATGAATTTGCATGAGTATCAAGCGAAGCAATTATTCGCAGAATATGGTTTACCAGTTTCAGAGGGTTTTGCTTGCGATACCCCTCAAGAAGCTGCTGAGGCTGCTGACAAGATCGGCGGCGATATGTGGGTGGTTAAAGCTCAGGTTCACGCTGGTGGCCGCGGTAAAGCTGGCGGTGTTAAGCTAGTAAAAACCAAAGAAGAAATTAAAGAATTTGCACAGCACTGGTTAGGTAAAAACCTAGTTACGTATCAAACAGACGCAAATGGTCAGCCAGTTGCAAAAATTTTGGTTGAGAGCTGTACCGATATCGCCAACGAATTGTACTTAGGTGCAGTGGTAGACCGTGGTACTCGTCGCGTAGTATTTATGGCATCTACTGAAGGTGGTGTTGATATCGAGACTGTTGCTGAAGAAACGCCACACTTGATTCACAAAGCAGCGATTGATCCACTTGTAGGCCCACAAGCTTACCAAGCACGTGAACTAGGCTTCAAATTGGGTCTTAACCCAGTGCAAATGAAGCAGTTTGTTAAGATCTTCATGGGTCTTGGCAACATGTTCAACGATCACGATTTCGCATTATTGGAAATCAACCCGTTGGTCATTACTGACGAAGGTAACTTGCACTGTCTAGACGGTAAAATCGGCGTAGATTCCAATGCACTTTATCGTCAACCGAAGATCCGTGGCATGCACGATCCTTCACAGGAAGACGAGCGTGAAGCGCACGCAGCTCAGTGGGAACTGAACTACGTAGCACTAGACGGAAACGTTGGTTGTATGGTTAACGGTGCTGGCCTTGCAATGGGTACAATGGATATCGTTAATTTGCACGGTGGTAAACCTGCAAACTTCCTTGATGTTGGTGGTGGCGCGACGAAAGAGCGTGTTGCAGAAGCATTCAAAATCATCTTGTCTGACGACAATGTAAAAGCAGTACTTGTAAACATCTTCGGTGGTATCGTTCGTTGTGACATGATCGCAGAAGGTATCATTGGTGCGGTTAAAGAAGTTGGCGTAAACGTTCCTGTTGTTGTTCGTTTAGAAGGTACTAACGCAGAAGCTGGTCGTGAAGTCTTAGCGAACTCTGACGTTGACGTAATCGCTGCTGAGTCTTTAACAGACGCTGCTGAGAAAGTTGTTGCTGCTGCGGAGGGCAAATAATGTCTGTATTAATTAACAAAGATACCAAGGTGATCTGTCAAGGTTTCACTGGTGGTCAAGGTACTTTCCACTCTGAGCAAGCGATCGATTACGGTACGCAAATGGTTGGTGGTGTATCTCCTGGTAAAGGCGGTCAAACGCACTTAGGTTTACCGGTATTTAACACGGTTCGTGAAGCGGTAGAAGCAACTGGTGCTACAGCGACAGTTATCTACGTTCCTGCGCCTTTCTGTAAAGACGCAATCTTAGAAGCTATCGATGCTGGTATCGAGCTAATCGTTACTATCACTGAAGGTATTCCTACGCTAGACATGCTTGACGTTAAAGTGAAGCTTGAAGAAACTGGCGTTCGCATGATTGGTCCAAACTGCCCAGGTGTTATCACTCCGGGCGAAACCAAAATTGGTATCATGCCAGGTCACATCCACAAGCCAGGTAAAGTAGGTATTGTATCTCGTTCAGGTACATTGACTTATGAAGCCGTTAAGCAAACGACAGATGCCGGTTTCGGTCAGTCTACGTGTGTTGGTATTGGTGGTGATCCTATCCCAGGTACGAACTTCATTGACGTTCTTGAAATGTTCGAAAACGATCCGCAAACTGAAGCGATCGTGATGATCGGTGAGATCGGTGGTACTGCAGAAGAAGAAGCTGCTGAATACATTAAAGCTAATGTATCTAAGCCAGTGGTTTCTTACATCGCAGGTGTTACTGCTCCTCCAGGTAAGCGTATGGGTCATGCCGGTGCGATCATTGCTGGTGGTAAAGGTACTGCTGACGAGAAATTCGCGGCTCTTGAAGCTGCAGGTGTTAAAACCGTTCGTTCACTTGCTGACATCGGTAAAGCATTGACTGAGAAAACTGGTTGGTAATTTACCACTAGTTTGATAAAACGCCTCGTTACTTCGGTATCGGGGCGTTTTTTTTGCACATGGATGTGCTTATCCTCCCGTACCATGGATGGTAGCAAGGGAGGGTTTGCACATGGATGATGAGCTTAGTCGAGATATTACCATCCATGATATCTCGACATTCAATACGTCCATGTATCTTTCCTCCCGTACCATGGATGGTAGCAAGGGAGGGTTTGCACATGGATGATGAGCTTAGTCGAGATATTACCATCCATGATATCTCGACATTCAATACGTCCATGTATCTTTCCTCCCGTACCATGGATGGTAGCAAGGGAGGGTTTGCCAGAGATGATGAGCTTTGTCGAGATATTGCCTTCCATGATATCTCGACATTCAATACGTCCATGTATCTTGTCGAGATATTACCTCCATGATAATAATGGGGTCAGATCTTGAATTCTGTATTTTCCTGGAGTGTTACTGGATGCGTTATTGATTGTATTTTAGGCTTTGAATTAGTAATTTAATGAATTAATTTTGATTTTCTTGTTTAACGATTATGAAATGTCATGAGAATGGCATAAATCCATTAGCAAAAAAGAGCCTGATGTTTGGTGTCACCTATTTATTGGGGGGACTACCGCTGTAAATGTTGTGGTGCTACTTTTGCTTTAAACAAAGGCTTATTTGCTCTCGTTGAAATCGTACTCTATTTAATGGTGCTTTTGGTTTTGCTTTACGCGCTAGCCAGTTTCAACCAATTGCTCGCTTATGTAGGCATCGTATCAGGGCTGTTATCTATTGCTTTATTTGTGTATTTCTTGCCACTAAAACTAAAGTCGAAAATGAGCATTAGAGATAAAATGAAGCGCAGAATACAAAGTTAAATAAGTAAGAGTTTCAGAAATCCGTATTTCTGGTTTAATTTGCGTCCAATATTGTTTGCCTGATATACAAAATAACCGTATTGTTTCGTGTAAAGTGCAAAACCCTGTAATCGAATTGCTGTTCAACATGTACATGTTAATTTCTTAAAAAGGAATCAAAAATGAACAGGAGGTTGTTAATCTATGGACTACTTACATTATCCACGGTGGGACTTGGTCTTCTATCGAGATCGAGTATTGTAAGTTTTCCTGATTGGGTGAATCTATATTTGGGAGATTTTCTGTGGGGGCTGATGGTGTTTTGGTTAGCCTGTATTGCGTTGCCCAGTGCGAGAAATACAACCTTGTTTTTAGCCGCGCTTACATTCGCATTTCTAATTGAAATCTCTCAGATCTATCAAGCACCTTGGATAAACGAATTAAGGCATACCAGCCTTGGCGCACTTGTGCTGGGTTTTGGTTTTAAGTGGAGTGACTTAATTGCGTATACTCTTGGTATAGCGTTGGGCGCTTTTCTTAATCATTGGTTGAGAAATCGAATCAAGGTTCCAGGCAAACTTTAACTTTTAAATTAGCAAACGAAGCCATACTGAATCGCAATATTTATGGTTGCGGGAAACCTATGAAAATCCATTATCTGGAAATTGTAACACTTGACGTTGAGGGAATATGTGCTGCTTATGCAGCGGTTCACAATGTTAAATTTAGCGCATCCGATGCACTTCTTGGTGGCGCAAAAACCTGTGCTCTGGCTGATGGTTCTTTTGTTGGTGTAAGAGGGCCGTTAAGAGAAACCGAAACCCCGGTTGTGCGTCCATACTGGCTGGTAGATGATATTGAAGAAGCAGTTAAGCGTGTGACTGAACAAGGCGCCGAAATCGCTGTGTCGCCGATGGAAATTCCGGAGAGAGGCTCCTTTGCCATTTATCTCCTTGGTGGTATCGAACATGGACTTTGGCAGCTATAAGTTCTGAGCAATAGTTAAATAATCCACATTAATTCAACCTATATGTGAACCGACAGGCGATAACAATACAGGGAAGTATGGCAACATGAAATTAGTGCAAAGCCGAAAACAGAATATATTTAATCGATTCTATCTAACCGTGATTCAACAGTGGTGGGTAATAATGGGGGCTGTGATAGCTCTAGTAATTGGTGATACTTTACTTGAATTAAATGTAAGAACGATATGGCTTGGGATAGCAACAGCGGTTGTATTATCTGTGCTAGTAGGGCTTTGGTTGATTGCCTTCAACTCTGGACGTAACGCCATTATCGAATATGGGATAGAGCTGGACGAAGATGGAGTTCACTTTATTCGATATGGAAGTAAAAGGTCGATTTCCTGGAGGGAGTATTCAGGCTTCGAGGTACTAAACAGATCCCCACGTATGATTAGAATTAAACAAAGCGGCAATAAACCTATCGAATTCAGCTACTACACCTTTTCAAAACCTCAACGGGAACGGCTGTTTGAATCTTTGGCGCGCCAATAATTTTGGTGGTTATCATCTAAATGTCTTGAGTCGATTCTTGCGCAGTTTCAAGGAATGACTTTTCGTCCGCCAATAATTTGCAATTATTCCTTAAACAAATCTTTATAAGCAAATAAGCCAACACTGCCGCCAGTATGTAAAAATGTGACGTTTTGGTCAGCGTTAAATTCGCCCTTTTTCAGCATATCCAACATACCGGCCATGGCTTTTCCTGTATAAACCGGGTCGAGCAAAATTGCCTCCTGCCTCGCCAGAGTTTTTACCGCTTCAACCATTGAATCCGTCGGGATCCCGTAACCCTTACCATAATACTGATCTTTAATTTCAATGCGTTTTATCGCGGATTGTAAATTAAAACCTAAAGCTTCGCTCATGGGTTCCAACAAATTGATGATTAATTCTCGTTGCGCAGCCTCAGGCTTACTCACGCATACGCCAATAACCCGCGTATCAGCATCTAAAAGCTCCATGCCGGCGATTAATCCGGCTTGTGTTCCGGCACTGCCGGTTGCCAGAAAAAGTGCATCAAGAGACAGCTGTTGTTGTTGGCATTGTTCGATAAGCTCAAATGCACATTCTACATAACCGCATGCACCCACAGGATCGGAGCCGCCCATTGCGATAAAATAGGGCACTTCACCTTGCGCTTTGAGTTGTTCAACAAGAGACATTGCATGGTTCAGGCAGTCCTCGTTATCTGGGACGATAAACGTGTCAGCCCCGAGAATGTTGTCCAACAATAGGTTGCCACTTTGCAGATAATCTTCACCGCCAGTTCCCGCGACCTTTTCAAGTACCAGCGCACATTTTAATTGGTATTTATTGGCTGCAGCCGCGGTTTGCCGAGCGTGATTAGATTGAATGCCGCCAATGGTGACTAATACTGTCGCTTTTTGCTGTAGGGCATCAGCAATGAGGTATTCAAGCTTGCGGGTTTTATTGCCGCCGGTGGCAAGCCCGGTACAATCATCTCGCTTGATAAATAATTGTGCGCTGCCTAGCCGGTTAGTCAGGTTTGCTAATGGCTCAAATGGTGTGGCACCATTCATTAACGTCACTTTTTTTCGTTCTATTTTGTTCATTGAACGCCCTTATTTCTGTACCAATCAGTGAAACATTATACTAAAGCAAAACGCCTTTCGATTGACAGTTTAAATCGGCTATTTTTGCCCGCTTATCCAGGTTAATCTAAACTATCCGCAGGAGGGAATTTAGATGCCTAGTCATAATATTGTCACTCAACACTACACGCATGGGAGCTTGATTGAAACGATTCAGTCTGGTGTCGAAAAACTCGGAAAATCCGTCAGTGATGTCTCGGTCGATGATTTGGCCCCGGTAGATGAATTTCATATCGGCGGTCGGATGGCGACACAGGCGTTTCTGAGCCAGCTCAATATTGACCCAACTCATAAGGTACTTGATGTTGGTTGTGGATTAGGAGGAAGCAGTCGTTTTGTCGCTCAGCAATACGGATGTCAGGTCACAGGTATCGATTTGACTCAGGAGTTCGTTGACACCGGCAACACACTTTGTGCGTGGGTAGGGCTAACAAACAAGGTTCAGCTTAAGGTTGAAAATGCACTGGCATTGAGTGACGAAAATGAGAGTTATGACAGAGTTTATTTAATGCATGTGGGCATGAACATCGCAGATAAAAAAACATTGTCGGCTGAACTTTTCCGGATATTAAAACCCGGCGGTAAGTTAGGTATCTATGATGTTATGAGGGTCAATAAGGGGGACTTAAAATTTCCGGTTCCCTGGGCAAGTGAACCGGGTGGTAGTTCGGTGGCATCGTTACCAGAATACCGTTCAGCGCTACAATCAGCGGGATTTCATGTTATTAAAGAAACCAATCGACGAGCGTTTGCTTTACAGTTTTTTTCAGAACTTCAGGCTCGGATTGCAAATGCGGGAGGCCCTCCACCATTAGGCCTACATTTATTGATGGGCGATAAAGCACCATTGAAAATGAACAATATGCTTGAAAATATTTCTCAAAATCTCGTGGCGCCGATCGAACTCATTGCCGAAAAAGTTAAATGAATTTAAGAAAGTGGGGGATTCAGCCCGAGTCAGTATATTAACGAAGGCATCAGCTGCTGGCACCTGGTATTTATATTTCCAAAAAATTAAGACAAACATTACAACAAGCATTACAACGGTGGTCTGCCTATCTCGCTACTTTGAACCTCACAGCTTGCGCTTTAACAAGCCTCCATTATAGTTAATCCATATACCGATTAAGGCTTAATGGAATGAAATACACCTTAGAAATAGATATCGCCCTACCTGTCGAACGGGTGATTGAGCTTTTTGATAATCCGCATAACCTCAAAAAGTGGCAGCCAGATCTCATCAGCTTTGAAACCTTAAGTGGTGTGCCTGGAGAAGAGGGCACGGAATCACGTTTGCTATACCGCATGGGGAGTAAAGAGATTGCGATGACCGAAACCATTACCGTGAAGCAATTGCCAGAACATTTTAGCGGTGTTTATGAAACGGATAATGTCTGGAATCTGGTGGATAACACATTTATTCCAATATCAGAAAATCAAACCCGCTGGGTTGTTAAGAATGAATTTAAATGCAGTGGTTTTGTAAAATTGATGATGATGTTAATGCCCGGCATGTTTAAAAAACAATCCAATCGCTATATGGAACAATTCAAAGAATTTGCGGAAACACAGGTGAGCGGATAATTGCGGCGGGCTAATCCTTGCTTGCAAGAAAATAAAGGCGCCGTTTCGCGTCTTTATTTTTAGTCACCTGTACTGCAATGTTATCGGTTAAACGCCGTTAAAATCGATACTGTAAGCGCTGGCATTACAGCGTAAGAGCGTCGAACAACTGCTGTAGTCTTTGATTTTTTCACAAGGGTTCAATACGATTGCATTTCCCCCAAGTTTTTGCGTTTCAATTTTCAGCTCTTTAACCAAAGGAGTGAATGTTGGTGCGGGGTTAAGCTTTTTTGTATGGCAATATTCTTCGCTTACCGAACCTAGATACGTGGCATTGTAGGTCATTATTTCCGCGAAACTGTATGTTTCTACTTCCTGGGCTTCAAAGCCAGATTCTAACCAATCTATCGTGTTGGTTGTAAATCGGATATTGGTACAGCCACTTAACAGTAATATCAATAGCGAAATTTTAATGATGTGATTGACCATAATGATATTTATTTTGTATTTATAAATTATGAAATCGATACTAACTAATTAAATTTCATTAATAAAGTATTAAAGACTTAGTTCGAACCGACGAAAAAAAAGGCGCATTATGCGCCTTTTTTTGATTTAGCCTCAGCGTAAAAGATTATGCAGCTTTGACTGCTTTGTTCTTTTCTTTAATTTTTAGGTGACGCTCTTTGTCAACGACCAAATCAATGGGGTCAAAATCATCGACATTGATGGTTTGCAGACGACCTTCTTCGGTAATACGAAGTTGCTGGGCTTCCGTTTCATCAATCCAACCGTTCTCAAGCGCTTCATCTGCTAACTTATCGAGGTTAATCAGTGGCACGCGCTTACCGGCTTGTTTGGAAATTTTCGCCAGGATAGCTTCACTTTTGATGACGTTATCTAACGTCAATTCAAGTTTTCCTAAGATGTTGCCATCTTCTTTGTTCAGATACTGGCCAGCACCTAGACGGTCACGGGCGGCACCAGGCGTTTGCAAAATTCTCGCAATTTTGTGGTCAAGTTTGTCTGAAGGTTTGGTTAAGTGACAGCCAAATGGTAATACAACTGCGCGGAATAGTCCGGCAACAACACGATTTGGGAAGTTACTGATTAACTCATCAATCGCTTGTTGGATTTTAAATAAACTGTCTTCCACCGCCCACATCATTAGCGCTTCATCTTCTTTCTGACGACCTTCATCGTTAAAACGCTTCAACGTTGCAGATGCTAAGTACATATAACTTAATATGTCGCCAAGGCGCGCTGAGATGCGCTCACGGCGCTTCAAATCACCACCGAGTGCTGCCATGGAAAAGTCAGACAAAAATGCCATATTTGAGCTAAAACGCGTTAGTAGCTGATAATAACGTTTGGTTTTATCGTTGTAGGGCGCACTCTTCAAACGTGCTCCGGACAATGAGAACCAAAGCGAACGGACCATGTTCGAAATCGTAAATCCAACATGACCAAACAATGCCGCATCAAAATCATCAAGTGCCGTGTTGAAATCCGGGTTTGCCGCAGCTTCCATTTCTGCCAATACATAAGGATGACAACGGATTGCGCCCTGGCCATAAATAATCATGTTACGGGTCAGGATGTTCGCACCTTCAACGGTGATCGCAATCGGAGCACCTTGATAACCACGACCAAGATAGTTATTGGGCCCTAAACAGACACCTTTACCACCGTGGATATCCATCGCGTCGTTGATGCTGTCGCGCATTTTTTCGGTTAAGTGATATTTACATATTGCCGAAATAACCGACGGCTTCTCGCCCAGATCGATTGCACCGGTGGACATTGTTGTCACAGCGTCCATCAAGTAAGCATTCCCCCCGATACGGCCCATGGCTTCTTCAATCCCTTCCATTTTACCAATAGGCAATTTAAATTGACGACGAATGTGCGCATACGCACCGGTCGCCAATGCTGCTGTTTTTATACCACCAGCAGAATTTGAAGGTAAGGTGATTGCTCGTCCGACAGACAAACACTCAACCAGCATGCGCCAGCCTTGGCCTGCCATGTCCTGACCACCGATAATGAAATCTAATGGCACAAATACGTCTTTACCTTGGGTTGGACCATTCTGGAATGTCACGTTTAAAGGGAAATGACGACGGCCGGTAACAACACCTTCGATATCGGTTGGGATCAAAGCACAGGTAATGCCTAAATCTTCGGTATCACCAATTAAGCCATCAGGATCGCGCAGTTTAAATGCCAAACCTAAGATGGTCGCAACTGGTGCCAGTGTTATGTAACGCTTGTTCCAGGTGAGGCGCATGCCCAGCACCTCTTTACCTTCGAACTCGCCTTTACAAACAATCCCGTAATCTGGGATCGCACCGGCATCAGAACCTGCTTCCGGAGAAGTCAGGGCGAAACATGGGATCTCTTCTCCGTGAACAAGACGTGGTAGGTAGTAGTCTTGTTGCTCTTTGGTGCCATAGTGTTGTAGTAATTCACCAGGGCCTAAAGAGTTTGGTACTCCGACAGTACTGGAAAGTACGGCGGATACACTGGAAAGTTTTTGCAATACGCGAGATTGTGCATAGGCACTGAATTCAAGACCACCGTATTGCTTTTTGATGATCATCGCGAAGAATTTATGATCTTTGAGATATTGCCAGACTTCTGGCGTTAAATCGGTCAGTTCATGGGTGGTTTCCCAATCATCACACATGCGACAAACTTCTTCGACAGGACCGTCAAGAAAGGCTTGCTCTTCCGCACTCAAACGAGGCTGCGGATAATTGTGCATTTTCTGCCAATCCGGATCACCTTTAAACAAATCTGCTTCAAACCAGGTCGTACCGGCGTTGATCGCTTCACGTTCAGTCGATGACATTTCCGGCATAATCTTGCGGAATATTTTCAGTATTTTACCACTGATAAGTTGTTTGCGAATGCTGGAAACATTCAGAGGAATAGCGATTGCAGCAAAAATCACCCAGCTAACTAAGCCGGTGATATCGAAAATACTGCCTAATAATAACAGAACTGCGTAACCCAGTGTAAACATCCCTAGCGATGCACGGGTATAAGCCAGGTAGGTAGTGATAGCAGCAAATGCCGCCCACCAAATGAAATACTCCACAATAGCTCCTTACTTGTATGAGGTCAGACCACTTACCTTAAGGATAATTATAAAACTGGCGCTTTTCAATGCTTATTTTCGCCTTCTTTGAAAAAATAAAAACAAATATAACGATAAAAGTGTAAATACCTTGTTTACAGTGTTAAATTTTATCGTCTATTTTCACCGGATTTTTACGAGTACAGGTGCCTAATGTGTGAATTATTGGCAATGAGTGCCAATGTCCCAACGGATATCGTGTTTAGCTTTTCAGGCTTAATAGAGCGAGGTGGTAAAACCGGACCTCATAAAGATGGTTGGGGCATCACCTTTTATGAAGGTAAAGGTTGTCGCACTTTTCGAGACCCGCTGCCAAGTGCAACGTCTCGGGTTGCCAGACTGGTAAAAGAATATCCAATTAAGAGTGAAGCGGTGATCTGTCATATCCGCCAGGCTAATGTCGGAAAAGTATCATTGGAAAACACTCACCCCTTTGTACGTCAATTATGGGGGCGAAATATTACCTTTGCCCATAACGGTCAGCTAAAAGATTACCAAGATGCACTTGAAACGAGCTGGCACGAAGCGGTCGGGGAGAGTGATAGTGAACAGATTTTCTGCTTTATTCTCGAACAATTAATGAATAAATTTGGCCGTGAGAAACCGCAAACAGAGGAATTATTTAAAACCCTAACGGCTTTGTGCCAAACGATAAATCAATATGGTGTGTTCAATACCATATTGTCCGATGGTGAATTCGTGTTTTGTTATTGTGACACCAAATTACATTGGATCACTCGCCGTGCTCCATTTGGTCCGGCCAAGCTTATCGACACCGAAATGTTGGTGGATTTCAAAGAAGAAACAACGCCAAACGATGTGGTGACGATTATTGCTACACAGCCGCTGACCGATGATGAGTCCTGGCAAAAAATGGCCAAAGGCGAAGCCATCTTGTTCAAGCTTGGAGAAGTAATAGAACAGCACACCAACAACTAAATCTTGTGGGGTCATGGGGTCAGAGTCAATTATCATTATATCAATGTGATAAATATCAATGGGTTAGGATTGATAAGTGAATGACTCTGTCCCTTTAAAGTTTGTTTCAGGGGACAGAGTCGTGCTGGAATGAGGTTTAATTATTTGAAATATATAGAAATTATATTTTAATAATTGACTCTGACCCCTTACCAAAGATGTGAGTTTATTGTTTATTCCGGTGATACGTAGGTAGATATGAATTCCCACTCTTCATTGGTCAAAAGGGATTCGTCGGCATCCTTGCGAATCATATTTATCACTCTGTCGGGCCATTTGATGTGTTTCCAACGAGAGTTTAAATCATGCGCTTGCGGAGCCGTATTTTTTCCAGTAAATGAGGAACCTCCTCCCTGAATCGATATTTGAGGTTGGATATCATCTTGCAACCTCAGTTTTTTTAAAAATTCTTTCCGGTAGTCCGTGCTAGCAAGCCACAAGTCAAAATCCCAAACAAGCCAGTCGCCGTTGGCGGTATTTTGCCAGTATCGATAGTCGACTATCCTTTCGTCAATTCTCATATCTCCTCTATCGAGTCCAACGGAAGCTTGTTTTATCGAACGGGTTAGCCGAGAGGCAATGATGTTAAGTAATTTTCGTTTAACCGTTATTTTACAGGCTGTTGCCGGGATATATTTGTCTCTGGGCTCTGGTAAATAATCTTCCAGAGATATTATCACGTTGTCCGCATGCTTTAATAAAGGCTTAATTTGGCGGATCCTTTTTAAAAACCAAAAACAACCAGAGAAGTTCACTTCATTTATTAAGATGGTCTTTCCAGACTGGGTTTGACAAACCTGATAATTGAGGCTTAGTAAAGTAACGTGTGAACGCTCTAAAGAATTGGCAAGCCAATTGATCAAAGCATGATTGCCGCTACGCCGAAGTCCGCTTATTACGTAAACATTTTTATTTCTAAAATAAAAACTTACATACAGATGTATCAAGTATCCTATAAACCTTTTCAATATGTCCATATATCCTCTGTTTTAGGTAGGCGCTAACGTGTTGAATACACTTGAACTTTAGCATGATATTAGACATGCGCAAATTTCAGACGACTTATCAGACAGATGATGAATTTCTGATTTTTATTGTTTCATAAATGTTATGTCAGTAGGCTGGAACGCAGTAAAAATACGTATTTAAGTGTGGCATTGAGCCAGAATGGTTTACCCATTTTTTTAGGGTTCTTCAATTGGCTTTATCGCATCGTCGGCTTCGTCTAGTGACAATTCAAGACTAACTAATTCGGCTTGTACTTGTTGATAACTGCCTTCGATTTGATGCAACTTCACCAGTAAGTAGTTCAACTTGGGCGCAAACCAGATCCTACAGGGTCAGAGTCAATTATCATTATATCAATGTGATAAATATCAATGGGTTAGGATTGTAAAGTGAATGACTGTGTCCCTTTAAAGTTTGTTTCAGGGGACAGAGTAGTGCTGGAATGAGATTTAATTATTTGAAATATATAGAAATTATATTTTAATAATTGACTCTGACCCCTTACAAAGATGTCAGGGGACTGGGTCGTTGAAGAATGCCCTTTAATTGATTGAACGATACGGATACTAATTCGGTAATTGACCTATGACCACCATAGGCGGGGTTAGGGTTCTTCAATTGGCGTTATCGCATCGTCAGCTTCTTCTTCCGTCTGGTCCAGGCTGACGAGTTCTGCCTGGACTTGTTGATAGCTGCCTTCTATTTGATGGAGTTTAACTAACAGGTAATTAAGCTTTGGTGCAAACCAGGCATAGGTAATTTTTTCATCATTCTTGCGGCGACGTAATTTTACTGTGTCGACCAAACCATAGGGCAGCATAAGTTCTTCTTCGCCCACGTATTCAAACGCATACTCACGAACTTTTCCTGACGTGGAAAGGATAGGGAAGCGATAACGATCAATGCCATTGATGAGATTAAAGCGGGATTGCAGATGAAAGCTGAGTTTGCTTTGCAATCCTTCCGGCCAGTCAATATCCACGGTTTTTTCTTTTTTTAGATCCGTTGCCTGAGAATTTTCTTTATCGAACTGCCAGTGATAGTACTTATCTTTGCCGGTGCCTTCACGAACCGATTCATAAGTAAGCGGAATCACTCGGCCATCTTCAATTTTATTGGTGGTTATTTCTTTGCGTTTATCTTTTAAGATCATCCATTTGATTTTGGTTTCATAACTAAATTCCACCGACCCATCATCATGATTGACTAGGGCTCTGGTGGCTTTACCAACGATGTCTCCACCGTGAACGATATTGTATTTTGCGACAAAATCGGGGATTTTACTGACGATTTCTTGTGTTTCAGCCGATGCAGTCTGGTTTGCAAGAGCGGATAAGGAAAGGAGCAACAGACTCGACACCAGGCTGAGTAAAAATTTCGGACGTTGGGTCATATTCGCTCCTTTATTGGTATAAGTTTTCGTATATAGATTCGAAACTACCAATGAAGGGAAGTTCAATAATTATGAATAATAATTATGTTAAATCACCTTATTCTTCATTGGCATAGCCGTTTTCGGCCAGGGGCTCATTATCAAGAATGGCACAATTTTCCGACATTGTTAAGCGATCCTGACAAAACCAATTTACAACAAGCGGATATATACGGTGCTCCTGCTCGTGCACACGTTCTGCGAGGTCTGATGCCGTATCTTCTGCAAATACCGGGACTTTTGCCTGCAATATAACCGGACCGCCATCGAGCTCTTCGGTTACAAAGTGTACACTAACGCCATGGGTTTCATCACCGGCGTCAATGGCGCGTTGGTGGGTATTCAATCCTTGGTATTTCGGGAGCAAAGAAGGGTGGATATTGAGCAATTTCCCCTGATAATGCTGGACAAACTCAGGCGTCAATATCCGCATAAAGCCGGCAAGAACCACTAAATCTGGCGTGTATTCATCGATGCACTGAATCAATTGTTGGTCGTAGGCGTCCCGGCTGGAAAACTCACGATGCGACAAAACTTGATTTGCCACACCTGCGTTTTCAGCACGAGTCAGGCCAAAGGCGTCAGCGATATTTGAAACCACACCGACGACTTCACCTGCAATATGCCCAGTACCGCAGGCATCAATTAATGCCTGCAAATTACTGCCACTGCCCGAGATCAGAACGACAATTCGTTTTTTATCGGACATTTATTTGATTACCACCTGCTCGTCGCCTTCAGCGGCATTGTCAATCGCACCAATGTGCCATGCGTTTTCGCCGTTCGCGTTTAGGATCTGCAAACTCTGGTCAAGTTTGTCGGCAGGAACCGCCAAAATCATCCCAACACCACAGTTAAAGGTGCGATACATTTCGTGTTCGGTAATGTTGCCTTTTTCCTGCAACCAATTGAAAATTTCCGGCCACTGCCAACTCGAACCATCAATGATGGCTTTGCTGCCCGCAGGCAATACGCGAGGAATATTTTCCCAAAAACCACCACCGGTAATGTGAGATAACGCATTGACTTTTACGTCTTTAAGCAACGCCAGAGTCGATTTCACGTAAATTTTGGTTGGTTCCAACAGATGCGCGGCAATGGATTTACCAGCCAGCAATTCGCTTGTGTCAGTATTATTCACTTCCAATACTTTACGGATTAATGAAAAACCATTGGAATGAGGTCCTGATGAGGCTAAAGCAATTAACTGATCGCCGGCAGCAACATCTTCGCCGGTAATTAATTCAGATTTCTCGGCAACGCCAACACAAAATCCTGCGATGTCATAATCGCCGGCGTGGTACATACCAGGCATTTCTGCGGTTTCACCACCAACTAACGCACAGCCAGATTGGACACACCCTTCGGCGATACCAGCGACAACGTCAGAGGCAACGTCAACATCGAGTTTGCCGGTTGCGTAATAATCCAGGAAAAATAGTGGTTCTGCACCTTGGACAAGTAGGTCGTTTACACACATGGCAACGAGATCGATACCGACGGTATCGTGCTTTTTCAGATCGATGGCAAGACGTAATTTGGTACCAACGCCATCAGTACCCGAGATCAGTACTGGCTCTTTGTAGCCTGTTGGTAATTGACATACGGCGCCAAAGCCGCCTAATCCGCCCATCACTTCAGGACGTTGCGTGCGTTTTACCGCACCTTTGATGTTTTCTACTAAGGCATTTCCTGCATCGATATCAACACCGGCATCTTTATAGCTAAGAGATTGTTTCTGCTCGCTCACTTCGTACCCTTACATAATGACTGTTCAGTTGGGGAATTGACCTTGTTTGTTTTATTGAGAACGCTTTGTTTACTGCAAAAAGTTAAGTTCACAGAGCGCCACTTGTAAAACATTGATTGCAATTTTCGTAAAACTTCATACTATGCATGTATATCCATTCGCGATATACGATGAATTTTGTAGAAATCGCCGTCAGTTTGTTGAAAAAACAAACAACAAAGTTCAACAGTCCCCTCGTTACACTGGTAAAAATTGCGGTTATTCTACCAGTGCTGCGCACTGGTTAAAATCTCTGTGAGAAAATATTTTCTTTTCTTGGTTAAATTCTTGGTCTTTATGATAATATTCGCCCTATGAAAATGATAAAAATTCTGTTTAAACGCGCTGCAATAAGTTTTTTGCTTATTGGCCTGAATGTGGCAACCGTTAACGCCGTTCAGGTTGATAATCTCTATCAGGGGCAGGTCAGTGTGCCCAGTCAATCTTCGCAATCTCGTCAACAAGCGGTACGAGACGCGTTTCGCCAGGTGCTGGTAAAAATTGCCGGCAGTGAATCTGTCGCCAGCAACAGCACGCTAAGTTCCGCATTACGTCGTCCTGATAATTACCTGAGCCAATTTAGTTATGCTCAGCAGGATCGCCAAACGTATCTAGTGGCAGACTTTGATCCCGACAAAATAAATTTGTTACTGCAAAAGGCACAGGTTGGCATTTGGGGTAAGCATCGTCCGTTAATTACGGTTTGGTTTGCGCAAGAGCAGGGCAATCGTCGAGCGATTATTGCCGATTCTTCGCCGGAACCTATCGTCAACACGTTTAAAGAACAGTCAGGCATGTATGGACTACCGGTGAATTTTCCTTTAATGGATTTAACCGATGCCATGGAAGTTTCCACGGGTGATGTCTGGGGGCGCTTTCAACAACCCTTAGCACAGGCGTCAGGTCGTTATCATTCGGAAGCGATCGTGGTGGTGCGTTTATCGGACAATTCGTTGTTAGAGTCATCTAAAAGAACATCCGACAGTCAGCTTAAAGCCATTGATTGGACGCTATTTGTCAATGGTACGCGGTCATCCATGCGCTATGAAGGCAGTGACAGCGAAGAATTGGTGAGCAAGGTTGTCAATGGTATTGCGCAGTCGTTATATCAGCAAAATTCGTACAGTGTTTCGGTTGAGGCAAATCACTCGACCCAGATTGAAATTTTAAATGTTGATTCAATGGCGACATTCAAAGAAGTCAAAGAGTTTTTGGAAAGTCTCACACAAGTATCCAACGTGCAGCTGGTTTCTGTGCAAGGCGCTAACATGCTCTTCAACCTTTCCTTGTTATCGAGTGAATCTGCCATTAAACAAGCGTTAAAATTGGAAGGGAAACTGGTTGAAGGCAATGACCCGCTTGTGCGCGGTCAGTCTGAACAAATAAGCCGGTTTATTTGGAAGGGGTAATGTCGAAATACAATCAACTGCCTTTAGCAGTTCATTTACCAGACGATGAAACGTTTACGAGTTTTTATTGTTCTGCGCCACAGCCTCTGATCGCCAACCTTAAGGCATTTGTCGAAGGGAAAAGTCATGGTACCCATGGCTTTTATTTATTTGGTCAAAAAGGGGTCGGTAAATCGCACCTGTTGCATGCAAGTTGTGCCTATGCCAGCGAACTGGGCTTGAGTTCAGTATGCTTGCCGATGGCAGAACTGCTCGACATGTCGGTTGAAGTGCTAACGGATTTGGAGCAAGTCGATATCATCTGTCTTGATGACTTACAACTGATTGCACATTCTAATTGTTGGCAAAGGGCGATATTTGATCTGTATAACCGGGTTATCGAAAACGATAAAAAAATCATTTTAAGTGGTAACGATAGTGCGTCGCAATTAGGGATCCGTTTACCGGATCTTTTATCTCGTATTACCTGGGGGATGGTAGAGCAAGTTAAACCATTAACCGATGATGGTAAGGCTGCGGCTGTGATCCATCGCGCCAGATTACGTGGCATCGAAATTAACGATGAAACCGCGAAATACCTTATCAATCGTTTATCTCGTGACATGATGTCGTTGATTGACAGTCTCGATATACTCGATAAAGCTTCAATTCGAGAACAACGAAAAATTACCATCCCTTTTATTAAATCTGTCTTACTCAAATAATAAAGGCCAGAACTATTCTGGCCTTTACGATTGATAGCATTAAACGATTCGTTTATTTGAGCATGTTTTATTTAACCATTCTTTTCACAGCGCAGTGCGCTTCAGAGCGGATCTGTATCCCATTAATTAGGATCATCGCGTAAATGCGGTTGGTAGCGTTGGAATAATATTGGCTGTCTGCTCCTAGAGCCAGAAAACGCAGCAGGACGACTCAGCAATTGCTCGCCGTTACTTGGCGTGAGTTCCAGATTATCAACCCAGGACTGACCCGGTGTCATTAACACCGGTGGCAGTAACTCATCGGCTTTATTGTTAATATCAAATTCAGGCAATAATTGTTCGGTCACGAAAATCGCTCGAGGCAGGATGTCGTTGACCGCTACGCGGCCGCGTTGACCCCAGGTGACGATGTAATCGTCGCCGGTGATATCATCACCCGTAGGCGCATTGGTCACTGCGGTGTCACGGCGAACCCCAAAACGCAGAGCCATCATTGTTTCTTCAAACAAAATCGCCAGATCTTCTCGCGTGGTGGTGTAATTGTAAAAGTCATTGGCCAAGTCATTTTTGTAAAATTCTGCAACATCAGCTGGTAGGTAAGCTTGTTGAGTGCTGTTTGCCTGAGCCCCTAAAAATCGCACTGCGGCAAGACCGAGCATTTCCTGACTTAACAAGGGATAAATGTTGTTTAGTCGTTCAGAAATTTCACTGTTTTGATTAGCAGCATCGACAATGCGCATCGACGATGAGAACGATGACCAGTCAGCGGGGCTCAAAAAGTCATTCGCATGTCCCAATTCGTGATACAGCAAATCCGCTAAATCATATTTAATGTCTTCTAAAGGACGGTTTTCACGGTCATTGGGATCAAAAAAGAAACTCACGTATTCATTATCTTTGGTATAGCGCCATGGGATCACGAACTGTAAATCGCGACCAAAATCTGCGCGAAAATCCGGTGCTTCATTGATGGTGTCGCGCTCGTCTACTGTCAGCCAGAGTGAATTGGGATCCAGATAGATGGCTCCGGTTGCTGTCCAGTAAAAAGAAGGTCTTACATCATAGGAAATAACAATCGCGGTGGTCGCTCGTAACAGGTTTTTAAAATCGTTGAAGTTATCGTAGGCCTGCAGGTATTGTTTGAATCTGTCGCCCATCCAACGGTGCGATACAACAACCCGGTCCATAATATCTTCAATCGTTGGGTTAAGTGTATCCTGAGCCAATAATGGCAGGGTAGAAAGCCGACAGGAGTTGGTCAATTGATTCGAGTAAACACAATCTACCAGTTCATTGCGATAAGGACTGTCGCTGTTATAGGGAAATACTTTTGCCAGTGGCGCGTCGTCAAAATAGGCGTCATTGGCGATGCCGGCGGTATTTTCGACTAACAAAGATACCGTATCGGTGTAAACCGTGCCATCACTAGGGTCTGTTACGGAGGCTTCAAGCTCAATCACCGTATCCTGATTTACTTGTGGTGCGTTAAAAATCGTTAAGCGAGAACTTTCATTGCGTGAGTTAAAACTCACATTTGGGCCCTGAACCTGACGCCAGTTAACATTCTGTTCGTCAAACGATTGATCTAAAAACGCGCGCAATGAAACACCGCCTCCTTCAACCACACTATGGCCAAGGCGCGCAACTAGGGTTGGGGTTTCGGATGTCGCACTAAAACTTACCGAGTCCTGATAATTCTGGCCATCACTATTAAAACTGACAGTAAAACTATAATCACCGGAACTTGGAACCGTAAAGGCGAGTACTTTGCCTTCGGTGTGCACCAGACTCGCCGAAGGACCACTGGTTTGCTGCCAACGAATATCGCGGATATCGTTGCGATTTAGCAATAAAATCAACTCGATGGCACTGCCTTGGGCAATCACAGTGTCATTTAACACGATATTATCACCAGTGATCGGATCCTGTGGCGTGAAACCGTCATTGGGATCCGAACCGCCACCGCAAGCGTAAAGCATTGGCGCGGCGATAAATAATAAAGCCAGTTGAGTGAGTTTCATTGCTGCAAATACCTCGGTTACTTTTTTTCTTTACGGTTTTTCTTTAATCCTAGACCCAGTTCCTGGCCTTTATATTTCGAATAATATGTCCCTGCGAAAAACATCATGCTGGCAAGTATCAGTTCGATCAGTGCCCATACCCGTTCTTCTGGTGACACCCAAAAGGTCGTTAGAGAGTGAAGGAAATAAATCATCACAACAAAGTTTGCCCAGGCAAAGGTGTAAGGGTTGCCCTTGACTAACCCCGGTAACGGGAATAACAAGGGGATCACAAACATGGTCACCGACAATACCGGAGACAAGCCGTCACTGGGCGACAAATAAATTAACCACAACGGCATAAACACCAGCAACCCAAAGTAACCGGCCAGAGCAATGCGTTTTAAGGTGGGTGTTGAAAAGGTTTGTTTACTCATTATGTTTTAACGCTACTGCTGTTCGTGTTCAATCAAGGATAAGACATTTTCCGGCGGTCGACCGATACAGGCCTTGTCACCACAAACAACAATCGGTCTTTCCATTAGTTTTGGTGTGGTCACCATGGCGTCCACCAGTGCATCGGCACTACTGTCTTTACTCAATCCCAGGGCTTTAAATTCTGCTTCTTTGGTGCGCATCATTTTGATTGGCTCGACATTCAATCGCTGCGCGACATCCAAAATCTGCTGTTTGTTCAGCGGCGTTTTCAGGTATTCGACGATTTCAGGATCAACATTCGCATCTTGCATTAACTGCAATGTCTGACGGCTTTTTGAACATCTGGGATTATGATAAATCGTGTATTGACTCATAGTTGTCTCTTAATCTTATCTTACGGAGGGTTACAGGCATTTGGATCAGCAGCACTATAAACGTTTTAGCTGATTTTCGCTTTCCTGAAGTTGCACAATTCTCGCTTTTATCCGCTTTTTCATCAAGGTCTTCTCACTGGCAAAGTTATAAGCGGTGTGTAATTCATCAATGGCTTTTGGATAAAGACCCAGTAGTGCATAGACTTCTGCCTGGCTGGCATGCATCTGCGAGGGTTTGTCTTGTTTACGATAGGCTTCAGTGAGTAAGTCATGAGCAATAAAGTTACCAGGATTGAGGATCAAAAAGTCCTGTAGTAAATTCGTTGCTAACGCATATTTTTCCGCATAAATCGCACTGTTCGCATAGTTTAATGTAACGACCTGATTATTCGGCATTAACAGATTCAAACGTTCAAGCATGGTGAGTGCTTTATCGTATTTCTTCTGTTCAAGGTAAGTGTCGGTCAATCCGTCCACGAAAAACAGGTTGTTTGGATGCTTATCAAGAAGCTCGGTCAGTAACTCTTCCGCCGCATCGTATTGTTTATCGGCGAAGTAAGCGAGGGCCAAAGCGTATTCGCTGGCTTCTTTTATTTGATACTTCTGGCGTCGCAGCTCTGCGGTAAATGTTTTGATATTGTTTTTTGGTTCGCCAGAGTAACGGGAACGCAATCTTGCTTTTGCTAATTCAAAATCAAGGTTAACGGGTAATAATCGCGATGGATAGGCCTGTGCGCGGTTTCTCGAATCTGTGATCCGCGAATCCGGCAGGGGATGGGTTAATAACATGGCCGGTGGTTTCGAGGTATAACGATATTTTGCCGACATTTTTTTGAAAAAATCTGGGGCACCATTGGGATCAAAACCACTGTTTGCTAAAATGGCCATTCCGACCCGGTCGGCTTCTTTTTCATTACTGCGCGTATAATTGATGCTGGCCTGTGCACTTGCCGCGTTGGCGGACATTAGTGCAGCCATGCCGGCTTCAGGATTTACCAGAGCCAATAGTACACCGGTAACCATACCGGCTAGAGTCCAAGGCGTTGTTCGAGTTTGCGCTTCTAATTTTCGCGCTAAATGACGTTGGGTAACGTGGGCGATTTCATGGGCAAGTACCGAGGCCAATTCACTTTCATTGTCGGCCATAGTGAGTAAGCCGGAATGGACGCCAATATGACCACCAAAAAATGCAAACGCGTTAATTTCTTTATTATTAATCAGGAAAAAGTCGAACTGATAATTGACACCTTCGGCATTACGGATCAATGAATTGCCCAGATGGTTGATGTATTCAATAAGTACCGGGTCTTGGATCAGTGGCATGCTTGCACGTACCTGACGCATCATTGCATCGCCATAAATACGCTCTTTGTCTAACGATAGCGTCGATACCGCTGAGGTACCAATTTCCGGAAGTTGATTCTTATTCTGCTGAGCCATTGACTGGCCTGCACCGACAAGTGCGATGGCTAATAGTGCAGTAGATATGAAAACTTTAGTTTTTTTATAGGCAATATTCATTAATATCCTAACGACAACCTTGATATTATGCGGATTAAAAACCTTTAGAGCGGCTACAGCGACGATAGTTCAACGTTTCGCTGTATTAACTTGCTCAGAGTTAGGCTTGTTATATTCGCCCATCTGAATTCATTTTACAATTATTGTGGGAAATATTTGGTTGCCACCAGAACACTGGTTTTAATCTCTGCAGCATATTGATAATATTGGCGTTTCAAAGGCAGATCAAATGAGATACAGTGTCCGGAGGTTTGATTGCGATATGCGCTAGAGCTTGATGCCCGGGACTGGAAATGTCCGCGTCCATTAATTGAAACTAAACTTGCTCTGAGGCGTTTATCGCCGGGGCAAAAAATGCGTCTGATGATTTCCGACTCAGGTTCACAGCGGGATATTCCGAAATGGTTATCCAGCGTCGGTATTGAATACGCGATAATGCCTCATCATCATGAGGCCATGGAAATTATAATTCTAAAGAGAGAGCACGATGTTTAATTATATCGCCCAGTGGTATAAGGAAAAGTTTGCTGATCCCCACGCGGTTACCCTGTTTTTATTTTTGTCGGTTTGCTTTGCGGTACTCTATTTTTTCTCCGATCTATTAATGCCAATCATGGTGGCGATTGCCATTGCGTTTTTACTGGAACAACCGGTTCAAAGAGTCGCGAAGTTTGGTTTGAGCCGTAACAAAGCGGTAATGGTGGTAATGATCCTGTTTACCGTCGTAGCTTTAACCGCAATATTTGGTTTGGTTCCGGTACTATGGCAGCAAACCAGTAATCTGGTGCAGGAAGTGCCAACCATGGTAGGTAAAGGGAATAATTACCTGATGACGCTGCCGGAGCAGTATCCGGAAATTGTGAATGAATCACAAATTGATGCGCTGATTGGCTCGATAAAAGACAAGTTGTTGCAGTGGGGGCAACTGATCCTCGAATTTTCGGTCAATTCATTGTCCAATGTTGTGGCGTTAATGGTGTATCTTATTTTAGTGCCGATAATGGTGTTTTTCTTTTTGAAGGACAAGGATGAGTTGTTAGCGAACGCAATTCGTTTTTTACCAAAAGAGCGACGATTGACCTCACAGGTTGGCGCAGAAATGCATCAGCAAATCCATAATTATGTGCGTGGTAAAGTGCTGGAAATATTGATTATCGGCATTGTCTCTACGGTTATT
This sequence comes from Thalassotalea litorea, assembly GCF_005843925.1. Taxonomy (GTDB): domain Bacteria; phylum Pseudomonadota; class Gammaproteobacteria; order Enterobacterales; family Alteromonadaceae; genus Thalassotalea_A; species Thalassotalea_A litorea_A. The sequence continues at coordinate 35,686 of NZ_VCBC01000017.1, read as the reverse complement.
TTTGCCTTGTTAGGGTTACGATTCCCTGTATTACTTGGCTCTTTGGTGGGATTTTCTGTACTGGTACCTTATGTTGGCGCGGCGGTTGTAACGGTACCTGTGTGTCTGGTAGGCCTGTTTCAATGGGGCTTTAGTGCACAGTTCGGTTATCTGGTGCTGTGGTATGGGATTATTCAGGCGGTTGATGGCAACATTCTGGTCCCGTTTTTGTTTTCAGAAGCCGTGAACTTACATCCGGTCGCCATTATCATTGCGGTGATAATGTTTGGCGGATTATGGGGTTTTTGGGGAGTGTTTTTTGCCATACCATTGGCCACTTTGGTGAAAGCGGTGATCAATGCCTGGCCATCAACGACAAAGTCGGATGATTTGATATTGGAGTAATGGGGTAGCGATTGCGATAGTCAATTTGCCTTGCAACTGTCAGCATTGAATTGCGCAAATATACGATAAAAAACGTGCTCATTGAGAAGTCAATTTGCACGTTTTTTGGGTTTTAAAGATCAGTTATCTATTGCATCTAGCACCACTTGGTGATGATCTTTGGTTTTGAACTTATCAAAAAGCGTTTCAATATTACCATCCAAACCAATAAGAAATGACAGGCGATGAATGCCGTCATACTCGCGACCCATAAACTTTTTCAGTCCCCAAACACCAAACTCTTCAGCGACCTTATGGTCCACATCGGAGAGCAATGTAAAGTTTAACGCGTCACGTTGACAAAACTTGTCGAGACGTTTGACTTCGTCCGGACTGATCCCAAAAATCACCGTATCGAGCTTTTCGAACTCGGCTTTATGGTTTCTCAGCTCTTGTGCCTGAACCGTACAACCGGGCGTCATCGCTTTTGGATAAAAGTAAATTAATACTTTCTTTTTGCCAATGTAATCTGCCAGGGAAACCGGGTCATTATTTTGATCCGGTAGGGTGAATAAAGGGGCTTTTGCGCCAGCTTGTAGTGGGCTAACCATGGTTGTTTCCTTTAACGTTGGATGTTCTGTGTCGTAAAATGTCAGCTATGGAGCAGTTTGCCAGTGATGGCGAGTCGCTCACACAAATGATTAAAATCTGGCATTAACCGTTCAAAATCCGGGTCGTCATTGAGCTTAAAGATGAGTTGCGAGGATATTTTTTCGGTGATTTTATCTGCCTTGGAACGAAGCGAAATTAAATCGAGATCACGCCGCGCAAAAAATTCCGTCACTTCTTTGAGTATGCCAGGGGCGTCATTACCGCTAAATTCCACGGTTACTTGATCAACACTGATTTCAGCGCCTAAAGAATGGGTTCGCTGTATGATGGTTAACAGCTGCATCGAATGGGCAAGTAAAGGAAGTCTTACTTCCAGTTGGTTAATTGCGGATTTTGTTCCGGAAACCAACATAATAATCGAAAACTGATCACCGAATATTCCCATTCGACTGTCATCAATGTTGCAACCAAATTGCCAAACCAATTTGGTTAATTCACTGACGATACCAGTTTTGTCTTTGCCTATGGCTGTAAACACCAGACTTTGATTCATGACAGATGTGGAAAGTTAACTGACGAGTATTCGCTAAATATTAACACAATAATTACACATAGTGATGTCTTTAACGTGGGTAAGTGCATGTAATAGTCGGCATTATATTGATTGAGTTGGGGAACTAACCGGCATTGGATACGTCCAAAAAGCCGAGCATGGATGTTATATATTTCTCAGAATCCGTATAACGACCGATAAATTGCCATTTAGTTGTTTTTAGGGGGCTTTCACTTAGCGTTGATTATGTTAAAGTAAGCGCCTATATCGATGATAGCTCAAAGCTATAACAAGCTACAACAAGCAATAACAAGCAAGTAATTGCAGGCTTTATTCATCAGGAGTTTTAATGAATCGCCGAACTTTATATCTTTCATTACTGACGTTGGCCGTAAGTGCCTGTAGTACAGTAGAAACACGCAAACAGGCAAAAGGCGAATTTGACTACGTCAACCAAGACGTGCCTCAGGCGTTAATTGTTCCAGACCATCTAAACCAGCCTGCTCAGGATTCTGAGTATGCTGTTCCTTCGCTTCAGGCTAGCGCAGGCCCGGTAGGTGAGCAGGTCGATATTCGTGCACCTTCATTGGTTTTGCCTCTGGCATCAGGAAGTCGTGTCGATGAATTTGATAAGACTGCTCAAATCTGGTTTGACAAAATCGAAGACGATAGTGACCTGCAACAAGTTGTTGTAACGGCCATTGAAAATTATCTTCAGGAAGAGGGCGTAGAGCTCACTTCTAAGCAAAGCACACAGTTAGAGTCCGATTGGTTTCATCAGCAAACAAAAAGCGGTTTTTGGTTGTGGGAAGACATTGAAACTTCAGAAAGCTGGCGTTTTAAATACTCTTTGGTTACCAAGCCTCATGGACGTAGTGTTGGATTGAACGTTGAGCTGATTGAATATCAATCACCAAAAAACGGTAAAATCGACCCTATCGAGCAAGAGCGCATTGAAATGGCAATGGTTAATGCGATTTCTGCGCAAATTGATTACGAATATCGTTTAAGTCTTCGTGATCAACGTCTTGCCCGAGCGAATCGTAAAGTGGTGACCATGACTGAGCAACAAGGCCATGCTGCGTACTTAGTGGATTATTCTCAAGAAGAGTTTTGGGAGTTGTTGCCGGAGTTCTTTGAAAAGTACAATTTCTCAGTTACCGATCTTAACGAGTCTAAGTTCATCTATATGGTGAATTATGAGCGTAATGATCCGAGCTTATGGGATGGTATTTGGGGCGAAGATGTTGGTGTAATTGATCTTGAAGATGGTAGCTATGAGTTTCACTTAGAGCCTAAGCAAGATAAAACATTGCTGAAAATCATCAATGACCAGCAGGAAGTATTGAGTGAGACTGTGTTGGAAAATAATTTTGATATTATGTCCAGTGCATTGACGTTCGATTAAGCATTGCCTTTAATCCAATCAAAAACGCCGATCAATTGATCGGCGTTTTGCTATGTGTCAGCGCAGATTACGGCATCCGCGATGTTATGGCATGTTCAGTCTTTAGACTTATCTGAATTCTTTTTACGCTCGCCTGCTCGCGGCAGCGTCTCTTCTAAATCGTTTAAACTTTTACGTCGGATTGGGTGGGCGCTTTTTTGCAGCATCGACAGGTTGCCAATAATGACTGCCAAGCCCAGAACAATGATCAGGACGATTAACCAGGTACTCATGTTTGATCTCTGCTAATTAGGTTCTACGGAGTTAAGCCGTTATTTTAACATACCTGGTTAAAATAGAAGGTAACAAGTTTACAATTTCATCACACGCATTGATTGCATGGTTATCGAGACAGGTTCGCAGTAAATCAAGGGTCAACTGTTGCTCAAATTGTGCTGCCAAAGGACGATAGGAAAGATGCCAGGGCTCCGGTGCAACGCCGCCTTGATACTTGGCATAGGGCTTATAGAAACCAAACGCTTCGATATTGCTATTTAACCAGTCATTAAGGGGAGCCATCGGCCCACCACCTGCATATTCCCAAGGCTCGAGCTGCAGTTTTAAACCATCCAGTAAATCGGGGTCGAATACGTCAATATCCGTGCCCCAGTGATGGCGGCTCGCACCCGGCAAGGCAGAATAAAGCAATACCGAGTGAATTTGTTGTTCTACAGTCAGACTATCCATAGCAACTTGGCAATTATTGATATCCAGAACCGGTCGCTGGCCCGTTAACTTGGCATTAAAAATCCCAAGCTGGCGCTCAAAAGAGCGAAAGCCGCTGACGATTTGTAAGTTAAAGCCGTCTTTTGCCGCAGCAGCTTGTAACGCCTGCCAGGGCGCAACGACTTGTTGATGCAAGCCGATGTTGCCCTCGATAAACGCAATATGTTGTTGCGACTGTCCGGTCAGCTGTTCTGGGGTCATATTATTTCGCCAGTAAATTCACTAAGGTGTGATAGTACATGTCTGTTAGCTGCACCAATTCTTCACATCTGACTTGTTCATTAACCTTATGGATCGTGGCATTGCATGGACCGAGCTCAACAACCTGAGCACCGGTTGGTGCAATAAAACGGCCATCGGATGTACCACCAGCGGTGGAAGGTGTGGTGCGCAACCCATTGGCGGTGAAAATGGCATCGGTAACGGCATTTAGCAATAAACCTTCACCAGTGATAAATGGCTGGCCATTGAAGGTCCATTTTATGTCATAGTTCAGTTGATGTTTATCAAGAATATTGGTGACTCTATCAATGATTTGCTGATCGTTGATTTCCGTAGAGTAGCGCAGGTTAAATATGCCATGTAACTCGCCGGGCACGACATTGGTGGCACCGGTACCGGAATTTACATTCGATAACTGAAAACTGGTGGGAGGGAAGTAATCGTTACCATGATCCCATACGGTTTGACTCAACTCCGCCAGTGCTGGTGCGGCATCGTGAATCGGGTTTTTAACCATTTCAGGGTAGGCCACATGGCCTTGTATACCGTGCACGGTTAGATCACCGGTAATCGAACCCCGTCGACCATTTTTTACAATGTCACCAACCTCATTGGTACTGGAAGGTTCGCCAACGATACACCAGTCAATTTTCTCATTACGCGCTTCAAGGGTGTCAATGACGCGAGTGGTACCATTGATAAACGGACCTTCTTCATCACTGGTGATCAAAAATGCGATTGAGCCTTTATGATCAGGATAATCTTTTACAAAACGCTCGGTGGCGACAACCATCGCCGCCAAAGAGCCTTTCATATCGGCAGCTCCACGGCCATAGAGAACACCATCAATAATGGTTGGCTCAAACGGTGGGGTATGCCATTTATCTAACGGCCCAGTCGGCACAACATCGGTGTGACCGGCAAAACAGAACACCGGTTTTTCAGTGCCCCGGCGCGACCACATGTTGGTGGTATCTTCAAACACCATGGATTCATTATTAAATCCCAATGGCGCTAATCGGCTCGCCATTAATTGTTGGCAACCGGCATCTTCTGGGGTTACAGATTCGCGGGAAATCAAATCACAGGCTAATTCAATGACATCGGGAAAATTACTCATTAGCGAAAATATCCTGATACTGTTCGGCTTTAAAGCCTAAATGGAACTGACCGTCGGTTTTTAATAGAGGCCTTTTAAGCAACGTTGGATGTTCAACTAGGGTGTTAGCACCGGCGCTGGTCTCAAGTTGCGTTTTAACGCTTTGTTCAAGCTGGCGATAGGTGGTGCTGCGCTTATTCAATAGTTTTTCCCAGTCAGCACCTGCAACAAACTCGGAAATAAGTTCGGCATTAACGCCGTCTTTTCGTAAATCATGGAATTGGTAGTCGATACCATTTTGTTCAAGCCATTTTCTGGCTTTTTTCACGGTATCGCAATTATGGATACCATAAACAATAGCTTGGGTCATTTTTTTGCTCTATTTAACGCTATAAATTCCCCTTATTAAATCACATTATCGTCGTATTAGCAGTAGTAAGCTGGCCATTCCAGTAACACAATGTTTGAAAAGTCCTACCTGAAAAATCCACTTAGCGAGTGATTTGAATATTTTTAAAAACACTTTGTAAATATTTTGTAAATAACAGGATGCGCGGTGCAACTGCCTGAAATTTATGTTTTAATGCCTGCGCCTACCATGGTTTTCGTACCAAGATAATGGTTGCTAAGGCGTTGATTGGCTTTTGATGTAATTTATAAAAGGAATTATCTATGGTGTATTTGACGAAATCCTACCTTGCGGTATCCGCATTGAGTTTGCTTTCATTTTCCGCTCTGTCTGAAGAACGCGTGAGCAGCCAACACAATGTTTATCAGCATCACATTGAGTATAGTATTGGTGTTGATAGCGGTAGTCAGATGGATCAAGCGCTCAGTTACCGTTTCTATGTCGACGATGTTGAGGAAAACGGACCTGTAGTCCTCGCCAATGAGCTTGCGCAAACCAGTTATATTCAAGCAGGTTTTATACGACAGGAACTCGATTATTTTTCTTGGCGAGATCCTAAAAATGACACCTATACGGTAAGCGGAGAATGGGTTTTTGAGCAGAATTGGTTTATTGGCGGCCAGTACAGCTATTTTGATTTGGAAAATCATAATGTCGGTGGTTATCAATTTTCCGCAGGATACTATTTAACAGATACAACGCGTTTTTCTGTGTCCTATGATTATGCGGACGATGATGGTTATCAGCAGTCATTTTTCTATGGAGAGCAACCAGAAGAATCGGCTAGTATTGGTGAATGGCTAATGTATTATCCATACCCCATCTATGCGGCAAATTTTCTAGCCTCGAATCGTGTGCCGGGAAGTATACAGGTTGGCCTTATCCTGGAAAATGATGCTGCAAAAGGCAGCGTTGAAAGCTCGATAATTACCCTTGGAGCCAGTCATTATTTGCCACTTGCCGAGAATCAGGGGCTATATTTCAGTGGCTTTTATAAAAAGTATGATATCGAAACTACGGGGAATGCTCAGTTACAACAATATCTGGGTTTTAGTGCAGACGAAATTTTACTGACGGCAGACTGGTTTATTACTGACCGCTGGAATATCGGTGCCAAATACAATCGAATTGATTTTGATGTTATCGACGAAAGTGAGTATTCAGCCTATACCAGTTATACCTATGAGTTTTCTAATGGGCTCTATATTGGCGCAGATTATCATCATTTCTTTGAGGTATCGGGTGATTTGTTTAATCTGAACCTGGGCTGGCGTTTTTAACCAGGGCCCAGGTAACTTAGACCAGGTTACTGGGGCCAGGTAAACAGGCGTTAGGGCTCGATCACCATATAGCCATCAGCGCGCAGGGCGTTGATGGCATCTTGTACCTTATCCTGTTTGATCAAAATATAATCGGTATCAAAGGTCGAAATGGCAAAAATGCTAATGTGATTGGCAGCCAACACTCCTGAAATCTGCGACATAATACCCGTTAATGAAAATCCCAACGGCCCTAAAACCTCTAACGCCCGCCAATCGCTTTCGACTTCCTGGCTTTTTAACTGCACCGAGCTTGGTACCACGACCGACAATTCTTCATAGGTTTTGGCGATAAAAAACACCGATGCCGAGAAAACCGGCGCTGGAATAGGGGAGTCCTGTTCAAAGCTGTGGATATCAAAAACATCGTCTAACAGTTGTAAAGTTTGCTTGGTCATAGGGAATAGTGAACGAATATCGCCATTGTAAATCGGTGACTCATTGTTTCCTGATTGGCAGTCAAATGCAAATCAGGAAACAATGAGTCACCGTGCCGTATTTATCGCTTACATTTATTGCTTACATTGGTCACTTTCCGAAGATCACGAATAACTATCCGTGAGGTTACTCAGCAAGGTTGATACTGTAAAACTTTAAGGTAATTGGATAATTATCCACAACTACTGTGGGTAGTCTTGTGAATAAGCTCTGTTGTTCTTCTTAACTGTATGGTTTTGTTGGTTTTTTAGTGTTGATTGTATTTCGAACAAATTTTTACAATTTAACAACATTGACGTTGCAGGCGAGTAATGACACGATGATCCAAAACACGATCAGGACGTATTAACGTTTAGATTTGGTCGGTGAGGAGACATTTGCAACTATTTATCAACTTTATCTGTCATATCATGTAATATTAAAGGGTTCGGCAAAGTTCCTCTGGGGAAACTTCTTAGTGGCTTTGATTCGAAACGTCCGCAAGCTTTAGTGAATGGGTAATGATGAAAACTTCCTTGATGCAGCAATTAAAACTCGGTAATGATTACGTCAAACTTTGGCCTGAACGCGCTGAGCTGGCCCGCTATTTCTCGCAATATCAAGCGGTCGTTGCATGCCGGTTTACCAAAAGATATTGCCTGCCTTTGGCACTTGTGGTCATGTTTGTGCCGATCATGTCTTTTGGTAGTGAGTATCTCAATTCAAGTTCTGTTTATGCGTTATTTATCGCCTCCTTGCCGGTTCAGGCATTACTGTTTATGGCGAAGCAGTCCAAACAAACTTTGCCACCGTCGTTAGAAAATTGGTATAAACAAGGTGTCGAGCGGATCCAACAGCACGGTGAAGGCACACCACAAGTGAAGTTCAAAGTCGTTAAACCGAGCTTTATGGATTTGGCGAAATTACTGGATTACTCTTATAAAACGATGAAGCACTAGACAGGAGTTGCGTTACTTGTCTTTAGGGGCGGTTACTGCTGACCTTTGATCATTGACCATTGCGCTTTGCTGTAACCCGCTTAAACATCTCCTGTCACCTTACACCTGTCGGCTAACGTCTAACATCTAAAATCTAACATCTAAAATCTAACATCTAAAATCTAACATCTATCACCTGATGAGCCAAACACGTCATTGCTGACTTAACAGCGTTTGAACAGGCGGATCATAAAATCTGTTTCGCACACAAACTGCTCGGCTTGTGTTAATGCCCGGGTTAAATCATCGGAAGATTTAAACGCGAAAGGGGTCATGGTTAACAGGTTAAAACGGTCGTCAATGGTGGGCATGCTCATTTCATAGGCAAGCCGTGTTTCTTCGATCAGCTCAAAGCCTGACATATCCGGACAAGTTTCATCATGAGGTTGCGGTGTGCGGTAGATCAAGGATTTGAGTTGCCATAAATGTCTGGCACCTGGAGACACCACCAACAAATAGCCGCCGGCCTTGATGATTCGATGAAATTCTTCAACTTTTATCGGCGCATACACGGAGTAGGCCCAATCTATCGACTCATTGGCAAATGGCAGTTGCGCAATAGAGGCCACACTATAATGACAATCGCGATATTTTTTTGCCGCTATGCGAATGGCATTTTTGGCAATGTCGATACCATACACGTGATTATTTTCCATTTTATGGGATGAGGTGTAATAGCCCTCACCACAGCCAATATCCAATACCGTGTTTGCGTCAAATTCGTTGAAATTTTGATAAAGCTCTAGCAGTTTGTTTCGTAACGGCGCATAAAATTCATTTTCCAGAAATGCTCTGCGAGCATTTACCATTTGTTTGTTATCGCCTGGGTCTTTGGAATGTTTGAACTGAACCGGCAATAGATTGACATAGCCTTCTTTGGCCACATCAAAGCTATGGTTGTTCTCACATTTAAAGGTTTTGTTATCAAGGTGCAATGGATGATTGCATAAAGGGCAAAGGTATTGAGGGTTTGGCATTAATGAGTTCCTATCCCAATTTTGAAAAACCGGTTAATACGTTAACACGATAATTGCACAGCTTGTTGAACAGCCATGTTTAACTGCAATGTTCACAATGAATGCCTATTATAGGTATTTATTACGCCTGCCCATTAACAATGGTCATTGCATCGCAAATTGCAAGATAAACGATGCAGACCAATCTTCGTGACTTAGACTGGCATGTGCTAGTCAAGTGCCACTGTGACGTGATTGGTCTGTGCCGAATGAATATGACATTGAATCGTAATTTAGTTGTCAGACTGGCACTCGAATGTTGCCCAAATCGGCGCATGATCCGAGGGTTTTTCAATGCCTCTTAATTCATAGTCAATGTCCGACTCGATGCATTTTTTCGCCAGAGACGGAGTGGCCAATACCACATCAATGCGTAGACCTCGGTTATCGTCAAAGCCGCGCGAACGGTAATCAAACCAGGAGTAGCGCTCTGTTGCATCTGGTGCTAACTGGCGGAACGTATCGACAAATCCCCAGTCCATTAACGTTGCCAACCATTGTCTCTCTTCCGGTTGAAAGCTGCATTTACCGGTTTTGAGCCAGCGTTTACGATTGGGTTCACCAATGCCGATATCCAAATCCGTAGGGGAAATATTAATATCACCCATCACCACGACTTGTTGGTCATTTTGATGATTTTCATTTAAATGGGTCATCAAATCTTTATAGAACTGGCGTTTATAGGGATATTTGGTTTCATGGCTGATGTTATCCCCCTGAGGGAAATAGCCATTCATAATGGTGATATCCTGGCCTTGTTCGTCTTCAGTGGTGACCATTATCATTCGGCGTTGAGATTCTTCGGTGTCGCTGGCAAACCCTTTTTGGACGACTTTCGCCGGTTTTTTGCATAACATGGCAACGCCGTAATGGGCTTTCTGGCCATGGAAATAGACGTGATAGCCCATGGCTTCAACATCTTCTAATGGGAATGCTTCATCATGCACCTTGATCTCCTGCAGACCAATAACGTCTGGCTGGTGCTTGTCAATAAGGGCTTGGAGTTGGTGTAATCGTGCTCGTAGCCCATTGATATTAAATGAAACAATTTTCATCGAGTGTCTTTCCTTAAAGCGCTGGTTTTAATTGCCGGCAATCATAGCACGAGGTCTGGGGCAACTAAAGAAGATGGACAACGGGAATGGCTTAAGCCAAGCGACTCATTTGTTACATTCCGTTACAAACTTGGAAAAATACTATTAATCGCTTGTAACAATTTGCTATAAAGTAGAAGTAAAGTTTAACTTAGAAGTTTTATTGTCTGTGAACTCAATACGTTGAAGAAACACCAGGGACAATACTGAAAACCAATCGATAGAATTCGCAATGGCAACAGACGTGCAAACGCTATGTTGCTGCAATGATACAGAAGCTTACTAGAGCAGAGGAAGAATTGATGCAAAGACGTGACTTTATCAAGCTTGGCGGTGTCGGCATGGGTGCTTTAACCTTGCCACTGTCAGGTGTTGCCGTGTCGGCAGAGCAGTTATTAGATAAGCCCATGGATGTGGCGTACAAAAAGAAATTGGCAGATATTGCTTTGAATGCCGCCAAGGCTAAAGGCGCGACTTATGCTGATGCGCGTATTGGTCGCTATCTGAATCAGTTTGTTACAACCCAGGAAAGGGTCGTAGACAACATCGTTAACACGGAATCGGCGGGTATTGGTATCCGAGTCATTGCCAATGGCACGTGGGGATTTGCATCCACCTCGAACATGACCCCGGACAGCATCGCAAAAACTGCTGAACAGGCGGTTGCCGTGGCAATGGCAAATTCTAAGTTTCAAACCGCACCAGTAAAACTGGCACCTGTAAAAGGGGTTGGTGATGTAAGCTGGCAAACACCTATCAAGAAGAATGCGTTTGAAGTACCGATCAAAGACAAAGTCGATTTGTTGCTTTCGGTCAATGATGCCGCGCTAACCAATGGTGCAAACTATATCCGTTCTATTTTGTTTTTAGTGAACGAGCAAAAGTATTTTGCATCGACCGACGGTTCCTATATTGATCAGGACGTACATCGCCTATGGGCTCCGTTTTTCGCCACTGCAGTGGGCAAAAATGGCTTTAAACAGCGTGCGGCATTAGGAAACCCTGTAGGCATGGGCTTTGAGTATCTCGATGGTCGTGAAGAAGACAAGATCAAGATAGCTGGCGCTGGTATTGGTTATAAGAACTCTTACGATATGGTCGAAGATGCAGCGGCCGCTGGTAAACAGTTACAGGCAAAATTAAAAGCGCGCTCCGTTGAACCGGGTAAGTATGATTTAGTGCTGGATCCTGCCCATTTGATGTTAACCATTCATGAGTCCGTGGGTCATCCATTAGAGCTGGATCGGGTGTTGGGTTATGAAGCGAACTATGCCGGTACCAGTTTTGCGACCTTGGATAAGTGGCGCAGTGGCAAATTCCAATACGGTTCAGAAATGGTAAATCTGTTTGCAGATAAAACCCAGGAAGGCTCCTTAGGTAATGTCGCTTACGATGATGAAGGCGTGAAAACCAAAGACTGGGATCTGGTAAAAGACGGTATTTTGGTGAACTATCAGGCAACCCGGGATCAAGTTCATATGATTGATCAAAAAGAATCCCACGGGTGCTGTTATTCTCAAAGCTGGCGTGATGTGCAGTTCCAGCGTATGCCGAATGTTTCTTTAAAACCGAATGAAAAAGATATCTCGGCTGAAGATGTCATTAAAGACGTTGAGAATGGTATCTATATCGCCGGACGAGGTTCTTACTCTATCGACCAACAACGTTATAACTTTCAATTTGGTGGCCAGTTATTCTTTGAAATCAAAGACGGTAAAATTACCGAACAGATTGAAGATGTGGCGTATCAGTCCAATACCCAACAATTTTGGAATTCCTGTGCACAGCTTGCAGGTAAATCCGATTATCGTCTCGGGGGTTCATTCTTTGATGGTAAGGGACAGCCGTCCCAGGTCAGTGCCGTATCGCACGGTTGCCCAACCACACGTTTTAACAACATCAATGTGATCAACACGGCTCGAAACGTTTAATTTCGGCCCTGACGACGATTTACTGTAAGGAATATGTCCATGACAATTTTAACAGAACAAAAAGCAAAACAATTGCTAACCAAAGTCATCGGGTTTTCTAAGGCCGATGAAGTTGAATGTAACCTGGATGGCCAGGTAGGCGGTAACATACGTTACGCACGTAACACGGTATCTACGGCGGGTGAGCAAAGTGATCTGGTACTGGCGGTACAGTCCACATTTGGCAAGCGCACCGGGGTTGCTACGATCAATGAATTTGACGATGCGTCTTTGCAAAAAGTCGTAGAGCGATCTGAAGAGCTGGCGAAACTGGCGCCGGAAAATCCGGAATATATGCCACTGTTTGGTGAGCAAAAATACCTTAAATCCAATACGTTTTTTGATACCACAGCCAACGTAACACCAGCAGACCGCGCCCAAGCTGCCGATGATTCGATTCAACCGTCGATCAAAAACAAGCTAACCGCGTCTGGATTTTTGGAAGAAACCGTGGGCTTTAGTGCGATTATGAACAACAAAGGATTATTTGCCTATAACCAGGCGTCCAATGTTGATTTCTCCGTCACCATCCGCACCAACGATGGTAAAGGTTCCGGTTGGGTTACGCGCGATTACTCTGATTACAAACTACTTGATACCCAACAAGCCTCGGCAATTGCCATGCAAAAAGCGATGGATTCTGTCGAAGCGAAAGAGCTGGAGCCAGGCAAGTACACGGTGATATTAGAGCCGGCAGCCAGTGTTGGTCTGTTAGGTAATATGATGAATGCCTTTGACCAACGCAGTGCTGATGAAGGCCGCAGCTTCCTAAGTAACAAACTTAAAGAAGGTGAAAAAGGGCCGAAAAACAAGCTGGGGCAGAAAATGTTTGATGAACGCGTCAACGTATACTCGGATCCCCAACACGATATCGCACCTTCTGCACCTTTCGCTGGTAATGGTCATGCATTACAACGCATGGACTGGATTAAAGATGGGGTTATCGCCAATATGCCGAATACGCCATTCTGGGCGAAAAAGAGTGATAATGACTATGTTCCAGAGCCGAATGCGTATGTTATGGAAGGTGGTGATGAATCGCTAGAGGACATGATCAAAAATACTCGTCGCGGTATTTTGGTGACTCGTCTTTGGTATATTCGTTCTCTCGATCCGCAGACGTTGTTATACACGGGTCTCACCCGTGATGGCACCTTCTACATCGAAAACGGCAAGATTAAGTACCCAATTAAAAACTTCCGTTTTAACGAAAGCCCTATTGTGATGCTTAACAACATTGAAGCCTTAGGTAAGCCACAGCGGATCAATGGTAGCATGGTGCCGCCAATGAAAATTCGTGACTTTACCTTCTCAAGTTTGTCGGATGCGGTATAAGGGTTTAACAACCAATTATAAATTGGCGCTAACGAACGGTTAGCGCCTTTTTGACTGTTATGAATAAACGACAATTTCTTTTATCTGTCTCATCTCTTGCAGCGTCAATGGCGTTGTCTAGAAACCTGTTCGCCAATCCTGACTCCAGCACCTATGACTTTTACTTCACTCGTTTAAGTTATGAATCCGGAGATTGGGAAGTTGATGAACGGATGCCCGCGAATGTATTGAATTCATTGATTGAGTATACCAGTCTGCGGGTCGATATCCGCGAGCGCGTGATCCCATTATCGGATCCACAAATGTTGCAGTCGCCATTTTGCTACCTGGCTGGACATCGATTAGTACAGTTTACGCCGCAGGAGGCGGAGAACTTTAAACGCTATGTCGAACAGGGTGGGTTTGTTTTTGTGGACGATTGTAATCATGACATAGATGGCATGTTTGCCCGCAGCTTTGAACGACAAATGGCGCAGTTATTCGGTCCCGAAGCATTACAAAAAATTGCCAATGATCACCCGATTTATCGAAGTTTTTTTGAATTTGATGGTCCCCCTCGAACTTCCGTGGAGCTTAATGGCTGGGGAGACGATCTGGTTCACAATTATCTAAAGGCCATTGTCATAAATGGTCGCATCGGGGTTTTATATTCCAACAAAGATTTTGGTTGCGAGTGGGATTACGACTTTCGCAATAAGCGTTGGCTTCGCGTCGATAATACCAAATTTGCGGTAAATATCGTTATGTATGCCATGACTGCATAGTCACAACGACTTCGAGCCGTGTTTACACCATAAAATCGCGTCATTTTTATGAAACGAAAATAACAGGAATCAGAATGAGTATTGAAATGGGCAATTTGCTCAACGATGTTAACGAACAGCAAATAAATCAGACTCTCGAAAAGCTCAACCTTTTAAAGCAACAATTGGGCAATGTGATTGTCGGCCAGCATGAGGTGATTGACCAAATTCTTATTGCTTTGCTGGCGCAGGGGCATTGTTTGCTTGAGGGGGTGCCTGGACTGGCGAAAACCTTAATGATTTCAACGTTAGCGAAAACCATGGATCTGGATTTTAATCGAGTCCAATTTACCCCGGATTTAATGCCATCGGATATTATTGGTACGGAGATCCTTGAAACCGATCATGCCAGTGGCGATCGGTTTTTTAAGTTTCAACAAGGCCCGGTGTTTACGCAAATCTTACTGGCGGACGAAATTAACCGAACGCCTCCGAAAACTCAGTCGGCATTACTCGAAGCCATGCAGGAACGCAGTATTTCATTTGCAGGTAAGCAATATGAACTGCCACAACCCTTCTTTGTACTGGCCACTCAAAATCCGGTTGAGCAGGCGGGAACCTATAGTTTACCTGAAGCACAATTGGATCGATTCTTACTCTTTGTAAGGGTTGTCTATCCAAGCTTTGCAGAAGAAATTGAAATTTTAAAACGCACCACTGCGACCCAGAGCGGTCGAGTGGAATCAGTGATAAATCAACAGGAAATCTTATTGTTGCAGGCGGTAACCCGGGCCGTGAATATCTCGGATTCGTTACTGGCTTATGGCGCGTCTTTGGTTCAGGCAAGTCGGCCTCAGGTTTCCAAACTCGCCAAGGTTCAGCAATTTGTCAGTTGGGGGGCAGGGCCAAGAGCAAGTCAGGCGTTGATCTTATGTGCCAAAGCTCACGCGTTATTGCGCGGTGAATTTTCTGTCAGCTTAGATGATGTAAGGGCTATTGCTTATCCCGTATTACGACACCGTTTAGTGTTAAATTTTCAGGCGGAAGCACAACAAGTAACAACCGATGACATTATTCACGAATTGCTGGAAGACACCCAGATCCCCGCGTCGGTATTGAGCTAAACGCCATTTATGTCGCATTTTCTGGATCCTCAAACTCTTGCTGAACTTGGTGATTTGCCGTTAATCGCCAAGCGCCTTGCTACAGGCTATCTGCAGGGAGAACATGCCAGTGTCTTACGGGGAAATGGCATCGAATTTAATCAGTATCGTGCCTATGAACCGGGCGATGATTTAGCAAAATTAGACTGGAAACTGTTTGCCCGTTCGGATAAGTATTTTGTTCGTCAGGCCGAACGGGAGTCTGACATTAAAATCCATTTTATCGTTGATGCCAGTGCATCGATGTCAATGACGGGGCCGGTGGAAAAAACCGCAAACTCACGGTTCGCAACTGCTGCAACGCAACCATCCAAGCCATTTCAAACGGGTCTTAGCAAACACCTGTATGCAAAATTTTTGACTGCGACACTGGCCTACCTGGCACACCAACAAGGGGATAGCATCGCGCTGTCGGTGTGTAACTCCGAGCAGCAGCGCCATACAGGGATGGCAAATACTCAGAGGCATTTACAACGGGTGCTGATCGCCTTAGAACAAAGCCAATGCGCAGGGCATCTTCCATTGCAATGGCATCATGATAGTGGCGCTATTATCGGTGCCAATATGATCATTGTGATCACCGACTTTGCCCAGCAAAATAATGAGATTATCGAGTTTATCGAAAGCCTGGTTGGCAGACACCGGGAAGTGGTGGTGTTTCAATTACAATCCCAGGCAGAGTCAGAATTTGATTACCAGGGCTTAATACGATTTGTGGATCCCGAAACCGGACGAGATAAAGTGCTAAATGGTGATCAGGTAAAGCAGCAATATCTATCAAACCGGCGAGCATACCTTAAGCAAGTTCAAACTCGATTGCTAAACGCTGGGGTCAGCTTTCAAGCCTGTTTTATTGAACAACCGCTGGATCACAGTCTGCGTCAATTTTTAACCAACCGCATGAAAATGAGATAGAAGGGCCTGATGACGATACTGGCTTTGTTTTCTTCGGCATTGATTAATTTCTACTTTCCTGCACTTATGCTGGGCTTACTGGCACTGGCAATCGTGGTGTATATCCATTGGTTTACGCAACAAAAACCACAAACACGAGCGTTTGCTTTGCTGGATTTGTTACCCGATACCAAACCCATGGCCACAACCCAAATACAATTGCAGGAAAAACGCCTGTTCTGGTTGCGATCATGTTTGCTACTGCTCAGCGTTTTATTGATCGCAGGGGCGTTTTTTACAAACTTTGCCACCACCAATTTAAATACCTCACGAATTAAGCTGGTGAGTATGGGGTACTTACAATCGGCAAATCGTGAAGAGCTGAGCAAACTTGTTAACTCGAGTGATAAAAATGTTCAATCTTTGCTGTTGTTGCCTAACTACCCAGAATTCACCGATGAGCTTTATGAAAAAATTATCAGCGCAAAATCGTCAAGCGATGACGCAAAATCATTACTCGAAATCGTAACTTCGAGTGATGCTCATGGCGTAATTGCGGCAAATGACTGGCAGGGAATTGACAACTTTTTTGAGTACATTCATGCTCAGGAAAATATTTCCTTTATTGATAAACACCTTGATGTTTACGCCACACGCCAACTAGCTTACTACCTAGGTGAACAGCCATCCATTAAACATTATCAACAGCTGAACTTTCATTTTCCAAAAAGCCAATCATTGCCAGCGTCATGGTTATCGAAAAATTCGCCACCGCAAGCCAAGGTGTTGATTATTGCCCATGTTTCGCGCGAGCAAGATGCCATGCAATTACAAAGGGCAATGGCACGCATCAGCGCATCCAAGATAGCGGATATCGCCGTGAGCAGAGCGTTAGACACCGAGGTTTTCCCGTCCATGCCAGCGACAGACAAAGGCTTGCTTAGCCGGTCTTTGGCGGATTTAAACGGTGTTTTTTACTTACCGGCGCTTACGGATAATAATCCAAACATTGAACGTATTGTGGCGGCGATGCCGGATAATGGGGTTGTGTTCAGTGAAAGTTCAATACAGCATGCAATCAATTGGCACGCGCCAACCACGGGCACCGTGGATTTACCACAACAGTCTGCGAATGCTGCAGGTTTGTTGTTAGAGCCAGTCAACGTATTAAAATATCTGCCCGCAACCACCAAAACCAAACGAGCGGATTACCAAGGTGCTGATTTCACTACAATATGGCAAGAGACGGTTTGGCAACATGCCTTGGCAAACCGCGGTCAACAACCCGTGCTGTTAAAGCGCAGGATCGAAATTACTGACAGTGCAGCGCTGTATGCTTCTCAACAGCAGGCTTCTCAACAACAGGCCGCTCAGGAGTATACGTCTGAAGATAACTCGCAGGAGCCTGACTTTTATGATCAAGCCTTAAAGCGCCAACAAGAAAACACCATAAAGTCCGATCATCGTCAAGTGACGCTATGGCAACTCAATACCCGCTTTGACAGACAATGGTCGGATCTACTCGAGCAAAGGCAACTGCCACATTTATTGTATGTTTGGCTATTCAGCAATGGCATCGAGGCAGGCTTTAATCAAAATTATCTGTTATCACATGCCCTTATCCGCCAGCAAGTAAGAACGGATCAAACAGCACAAACAACTGAGGATGTCACACTCGCAAAGGCGGTGGCGAAAAAACAAAGTCAGCAGCTCAATGATGTACAACAAGAAAATTTTCGGAATTCGCAGTCTTTGTTGGCCATCCTTTTCTGCCTGGTATTTATCGCCGAGCGTTGGTTAAGCGAATGGGGTCGGCCATCAGGTTCGGCGGGTAAACAACGTTATGGTGCCCGGTCACAGAAGGAGGAGGGTGTTGATGAATCCTCCTAATGTTTTTGATTATTGGCGGGGGGGCGATCTTGATCAGGACCATCTCCATCGACTCAGCGATTTATCCTGTAGAGATTGTGGTAATGTCGCCTTGCTGTTGCGTCGTTTCAGGCGCCAACGCTTGTATTTAATGCTCTTTTTTGCGGCACTATGCGGTGTCGCAATGTACTTAACCGTAAACCTGCTCGTTCACTGGTTGCCTGCCGTGATGAACCGGGCAGATGCCAGTTCGGCTGTGCAACTTATCGCGGCTGTGATTTTCTCGATAACGGTATTGGTTTATGCGACCAAAAAGACGCGCTGGCGCAGAATTTCCTTTGCTAACTGGTTGGACTATCTCGACCATCAATATCCCTATCTGAACCACAGTAGTGATTTACTCACCCGTCCGACCGAACAATTAAATCCGGTACAAAGGTTACAAAAACAGCGCACGGTGGGATTGGTCAGTGATTTATTAAATTGCCCGAATGCTGTAATACTTCCTCGGCGTTTTAATCATCCGAAACCGAATCAGTTCGTCTGGTTAGCCGTGCTTATCTTGTTGTTGAGTTTTGGTCATTATTGGCAAACTCATTTGTTGTCGCGGCCAACATTTGAACCCAGTGTTAAACAAGGTGCTGAACAGGGAACGAAACAGCGCTATGGCAAAATCACGGTTGTTAATCTTGCCATTACGGTGACGCCGCCTGCGTATACCGGCATCGCAGAGTATAAAAGCGACTCGTCAGAGATACGGGCGGTTTCGGGTTCGAAAGTGACGTGGACATTGGAATTAAATCAACCGGTCGATAATGTCTCAGTAACGTTTAGTGATGGTAAAACCATGCCGATGACCAAGCAGGTAACCGGACGCTATGAACTTATTTATGATGTTAGCCAGACGTCGACCTATAGCTTTGTTGTGGAAAGTAACGACAAAGCTGTTGACCATGAACACGACCGGGAGCAACAGCTACAGCAAGCCGCAGAGCCCGCAATCACCGAAACCTTGATTTCCGACAGCGCTTATACAATACAAGTGTTCATCGATCGGCCGCCAGAAATTCGTATTATTACCCCGCAAAATACCATTACCCGGCTTGATAAAAACGCTTCGCCGCGAGTGAGTCTGCAGGCGCAAGTGTTTGATGATCATGGTTTGCAGGATGCGCACATATTAGCATCTGTGGCAAAGGGGAGTGGTGAAGCGGTAAAATTTCGCGATTCTAAACTTGAATTTGACCAGATCAAAGCGTTACAGATTGGTCAAAACACCCGTGCAACCACCACAGAACAGCAGGATATCACAGCGGAAAACAATCGCTATCAACTACTTAAGGTATTCGATTTAGATGCGCTATCTATGGAGCCAGGTGATGAGCTTTATTTTACCATCATTGCCGCCGATAACCGCGAGCCTAAGGCGCAGCAAAGTCGTTCCCGAACCTACATTATTCGGTGGCTCGACGAAGATAGTCAGGTTATCCTGGCCGACGGCATGGTATTGGATTTACTGCCGGAATATTTTAAAAGTCAGCGGCAAATTATCATCGAAACCCGGCAACTTATCGCCGATAAACGTTTACTGTCCGTCAATGAGTTTAATCAGACCTCGAAACAGCTTGGCTTTTCTCAAGGGGATCTAAAGCTTAAATATGGCCAATATCTTGGTGATGAGAATGAGGGTTTTTCCGCAAGTGGTGACGACTCGGCACCGGAAAGCGACAGAGAAGAAAAAGACTCGCATGAAGATCACGAACATCATAGCAAAGAATCGCAATTTGATCTCAGTGGTCCGGGTGTTGAACATTCAAATGACAGGGTTGAGGGAGTCGGTGAACACAGCCATGAAACCCACGATGATGGTGGCTTACAACCCTCCCGAGATTTATCCGGAGCTCAACAGATAATTGATACCTTTGGCCATGCCCATGAAGATGTGGATGTTGGCGTCAGTACCGCTCAAGATCCCAAAGCATTAATGAAAATGGCATTGTCATTTATGTGGCAGGCGGAACTGGAATTAATGCTTCATCAACCGAGTAAAGCCTTACCGTTTGAAGAGCAGGCACTCAGCTATTTAACCCGGGCGCAAAAAGCAGACCGAATCTACGTAAAACGACTAGGCTTTGAACCGCCGCCAGTCAGCGAAGAGCGTCGTTACCAAGGGGATTTGAGCGACATTAAACAGCGGCAAGAGCAGCAGGATGTCGAAGATGCATCGCACCCGGTTTTACGTTTGTATCTGCAAATGCAGGGTTTAGAGGCGAATTCCTGGTCAACGCAAAGCGAGCAAGTGTTAGTGGCTTTGCAAGCAGTATTGAATGACAGGCTAGGACAACATCCCGAGCTTATCGACTATGTTGCAATGACCCAGCAACTGTTGAGTCACAGATCATTCACACCGCCACAATGTCTTCAATGCTGGGATCGTCTAAACCGTCAATTGTATCGAATGATCCCGGTGCAAAGTAAAAGCTTGTTTCAACAACAATCCTTTTATCCTCGTACTCCTTTGATGCGGGATGCGTTGATGCCAAATGATGGGGTCAGTAGCAGTAGGGAAACACAATAATGAATTTTCGAATTCACTTTACGAGTGGTGGATCAGAGTCGGCGGGCGGTCAAAATCAGATTGAAATTTTGCTAATGAATTCGCATTTTATATTGGCATTGGGATTATTTCTGGCCCTGGGTATTACCACGGTCGCGATCATTAAGTTTCGCAAGCAAAAGCGTCTGAGAAAATCTGTATTGCTATTGGTCAATACCATTGCCGCTATTCTGGCGTGGCTAATTATGAACCCGATAAATCTCGACGCCCCACGAGACCTTCCGAAAAGCCATTTATATACCACGGGGATGTCAATGGAACAGCTTCACAAATCTATTTCGGCCTCTCCTAAAGATGAACATTGGCTTACTCGGGCGTTGGTAAATCAGTGGCTAAATCAGGGGTTGAATCTGGCAACGTTGCAACAGTCTCCCGGACTACAAGCCGCCATTGTCGAAGATTTAGGGAATTGGTATTGGCAAGGCCGAGCGGAACTGCCTTTGGTGGTGCACGGTGATGGATTTTCACAGTTGCAGTATGCCCAGGCCAATATTCGCCAGATAAGCTATTTACAAGAGAATGTCCCAACGCCAGGTTTTAACCGTTTACAATGGCGCAAGCAGACATACCTCGGCCAACAATGGCAACTAAGTGGTTTTGTACAGGGGGACGAGACCGAGGTATTTAACATTGAAGTCACCGATCCTGGCGGAGAGATCGTTGCTCAACGTCGAAATATTGTGGCGCAAGAAGGATTTTCTTTGCAGATCCCCGCCAACATTCCGGGACAGTTATTATTTACCATTGCATTGTATCGTACGCCAACGGGCGCGGATAATACGTTATCGGCAACACAGGAATTTGCTACCGATAACGATAGTCATACCAATACTAATATGAGGCAACGCGAAACAGGTTCGCTCAACTCCGACGAACCCTTGGCCGCCAAGGCCGTAGCGGAACAGTCCATTGCTGTGTCTATAGCAGAAGCGCAACCAATGCGGGTAATGATTGTGCAATCATCGCCATCATTTGAAACCCGCCATTTAAAAAATTATATGCAACAACTGGGACACCAATTGGTGATCCGAACCCGCATCAGCGAACAAAAATATTTATTGCAGCATAGCAATCTGACGTCTCAATTTCGGCAAATTAGCAGCGATGCTCCGTTAATCGAACGCAATCTGTTAGCTGATTTTGACCTGCTGATCATGGATGGACGTATGGTTGAAGAATTTTCGTACCCACAAAGGCAAGAGTTACGACAGTTAGCTGAGGAAGGTCTGGGCGTGTTTATTGTTGGAGACGGCGCTCTGTCGGCACGTACTCTGCAACAAATTTCCGGGGTTGAGGTACAAGCAAATAATGCAAAGGCAACCGGCAATGGGTCGGGCGCTGATATGCCCACGAACTCAAATGCCAACACCCTTGATCGCAAGTTTACACTGGCAAATAACCAAAAACTTGATGCGATTGCACACCAAACGAATGCGCTGATGTGGATAAATAGCGATGCCTTGTTGGTTGCGCCTTCAGGGCAGCGCCTTATCAGCGGTATGCGTGTAGGACAGGGAAGAGTGGTGGTGAGCAGTATCGATAATGCGTATCAATGGCAATTGTCTGATAACAGCTTTGACTATCAAAGCTACTGGCAATTTCTCACTCAGTATACCGCGCGCCAGCGAAACAGCACTCAGTTGTTACCACAATCGGATCTGGCGATAAGTGTACAACACAGCGCCGAGTCTGTTTGTGTAATGCACAATGCGGTAGGCCCGATGGAATCGCAGATGAAAAATGAAGAACTACGGTTGCTGGTGCATGGTTTTGCGGATAATTCCAACGCGAATCCGATTGCATTGCTGCAACGGCAGAATCATATCCCCATGTTTTGTGCGGTTCACTTTCCAGAGACAAAAGGCTGGACGAATTACCGCTTATTTCAGGGAAACAACATAGTTTCACAGCAGTGGCGCTATGTGAACCCAGTAAACAGTTTTGCTGCACATTTTGCCTATGAAAATCAGCAATCGAGCATTGGCCTACACAGTGAAGATATTCAGCAAACCGCATTCACTCATGCCAACGCAACGCAAAGTAGCAATTACCAGCCTTATAATAAGTTTTGGTTGTGGCTAGCGTTCCTCATATGCCTGAGTTTTCTCTGGCTCGAAAGAAAGGCATATTTAAGAGCCTAACAAATCCCGCTGAAACCTAAATTTGCTACTAAACTAGTAGGTTATCTCACTTAGTTAATAAATATGGTCGATAGCCATATTTACAGGGTTTAGCAAGATTGATGGTATCCATCCGTCTTAGGAGAAAAGCTATGTCTGACAGCCCAGCCAGTCTTACAAAAATATTGCTTGTTGAAGATGATCGTCAATTATCCGATCTGATTAAAGATTTTTTAGTTGCCGAAGATTTTCATGTAAAACAGGAATTTCGCGGCGACACGGTAGAAAAAGTCGTAGAAACATTCTCACCGGATCTCATTGTGCTTGATGTTATGCTGCCGGGTAAAGATGGTTTTACGGTATGCCGCGATCTGCGCATGACCTACCAAAATCCAATATTGATGCTTACTGCAAAGAGTACAGACTTTGATCAGGTTTTGGGTTTGGAAATCGGTGCCGATGATTATGTGGCCAAACCGGTTGAACCCAGAGTGCTGTTAGCCCGAATTCATGCGTTGTTAAGACGGGGTCGGATGGCACAGGGCTCGCAAGATAAAGGTGAAGTGACCTGTGGCAAACTTTACGTCAACAAAAATTCCCGTCAGGTGATCCTCAACGAGGAAAATATAGAACTGACATCACAGGAATTTGATTTGCTCTGGTTGCTGGCCAATCGGGCCGGTGAAGTGCAAAATCGTGATTATATCTACAAGGCGGTAGTTGGGCGCGAGTATGATGGTATGGATCGCAGTGTCGATGTGAGAATATCGCGACTGCGCAAGAAGCTTCATGATTCCAATGAAAGCCCATTTCGAATTAAAACGATTTGGGGGCAGGGGTACTTGTTTGTGGCTGATGCATGGGATTAACCCATGAGTTTAGGGCGTTCCTTCTTTGCGCTGTATTGTTTGATTATTGTCAGCCTGGGAATAATCAATTGGGTTCTAGATGAATTCTGGAGTATGCAGGTTGAACAGGATGTCGAATCCTACACGGGCTATAAAACCGTACTGCGGGCCGTAGAAGAAGATATTCTTGAACAACCGGTTTATCAATGGCCAGGTATCGTCGAGCAAGCTTCATTGCGTTATGCGCTGCCGATGAAAGTTGAAGACCGGGCGAATATCCACCTCATTGCGCCGGATTCTAACCATATCGTTTTTGATAACATCAGCGTGTATTACGACGATCAACGCATTACCTTATTTCATGTGATGGAGCAGGAAGACAAGGTACTGGTGTTAGGCCCGGTAAAATCCCCAACCCGGCCACGAACCGCCGCGATCATTCGCTTGTTTATTATTGTTTCTCTCGGCCTGGTGATTTTAGTCTGGATTTGGCCGATATCGAGAGACTTGAGTCGGTTCGACCGAGCATTACAGCAATTTACCCAGGGGAATTTCAACGCCAAAGTGTTAAATACCCGTTCTTCGGTTATTCGGCCAATCGCGCAAACATTCAATAAAATGGCAGGGCGGATAAGCTCTCTGGTTACCTCCCATAAAGAACTCACCAATGCAGTGGCCCATGAACTTCGCACCCCATTAGCACGTAGTCGTTTTTCTCTGGAAGTATTAAAAGCCGCCAGAGAAGATATTGATCGGGAAAAATATTTGCATAACATTACCAATGATATCAATGAATTGGAGGCTTTGGTAAAAGAGATGCTGGTGTATGCCTCATTTGAAAATGAGCAGCCAAATTTAAGCTTTTCGATGGGCAACCTGACCGAACTGTTGCGCCATCAGGTGCATAGCGCAGCATTACATTTTGATGGCAAACTGGAAATGAAGCCGCCAGAGTCGGAATTACTGATTGAATATGATCCACATTTTCTTAATCGCGCAGTATCTAACCTAATAGAAAATGCCATCACCTACACCAAAGATCATATCTTGGTATCGGTGAGTGCCGACCATAAACGTTGTCAGATTTGTGTTGAAGACAATGGTGACGGGGTGGATGACGAGTTTAAGAAAATCATCTTTGATGCGTTTTCTCGATTTGATGCAAGCCGGGGCAAAGATACCGGTGGCCTTGGTTTGGGGCTGGCGATCACCAACAAGATCATGATTTGGCATCATGGCAGTGCCAAAATTGAAGATTCACCCTTAGGTGGGGCTAAATTTATATTGACCTGGCCACGCAAACAACAAGGTCAACTGGAAAACTATGGCGAGGGTGGATAATGGCAAAACCGGTTCGGCTGCTTTTAAATGGTAAGAAAGCTGGCTTAGACAATGTGCGAGCGGCAATTTTTGAGTGTCGTAAGCAATATGATTTGGATGTTCGAGTCACGTTTGAGGGGGGCGATATTGCCCGCTTTGTTCAAGAAGCCAGTGCAGAAGGAGTCTCGCGATTGATCGCCGGTGGTGGCGATGGCACTGTCAATGAAACGGTGAGCGCATTAATGGCATTGGCCAAAGACAAGCGCCCAGAGCTGGGTATCCTCCCTTTGGGGACAGCCAATGACTTTGCGACTTCAGCTTTGTATCCAGAAGGTTTAGTGGAAGCATTGCAGGTGGCCATAACCGGCAAGGCATATTGGATTGATGTTGCTAAGGCCAATGAATACTATTTTATTAATGTTGCCAGTGGTGGATTTGGCGCGCAAGTGACTACCGCCACGCCGGTAGCATTAAAGAACTTTCTTGGCGGCGGGGCGTATACATTGTCAGGACTGATCCAGGCCGTTAACTTTACGCCATTTCCCGGCATCATTGACATCGATGATACCCAGGAAGAAGTCAATGTGATTGTTGCGGCGGTATGCAATGGCCGACAGGCGGGCGGCGGACAGCAACTTGCCCCCCATGCGTTTATCAATGATGGTCTGCTTGATATTGTCGCGATCACCGAATTTCCGAGCGAAGCTGTATCCGAAGTGCTTAAAGAACTCATCGATATACAGGACAAGGTGCAACTCGATGGAAAGTTTGTAAAGCGACAACAAGCAAAATCTGTGCGCTGGTTGGCGAAAGAGTCAATGCCGGTTAACCTTGATGGTGAACCCATATCGGAAAAACAAATTACCTTTTCAGTCGCACCTGCAGAAATCGCGATGGTACTGCCTAACGATTGCCCTTTGTTGGCGAAAGAGTAATACTAATCTTTAAATAATCAGATAAATCAATTTGTTAAGAGGTGCTTATGAGACAAACTCTCGTTTGCATATTTGCTTTTTTTCTCATTGCCTGTGAACCCCGTCAGTCCCATGTTGCACTGGGAACATTGGAAAGAGATCGAATTGCCCATACCGCGACAATCAATGAAGTCTTAATTGATTTGCCGGTTGCCCAGGGCAGTTTGGTGGCAAAAGGAACGGTTCTGGCCAAGCTTGATGACACGGCGCAAAAGGCAGAAGTCGCCAGATCCCATGCGGATGTTGCCGAAGCAATGGCGAGTCTTGATAAGCTTCGAAATGGCGCCCGTGAAGAAGAAGTCGCTGCCGCAAGTGCTAAGGTTGCAGGCACCAGAGCGGCGCTGGTGGACAGTCAGGCCAATTATTTACGGGCAGAAGAATTAGCCGCACAAAACCTGATGTCCAAAGCAAACCTTTCCAGAGCATTAGCCAAACGTGATTCTGATCAAGCGGCATTAGATTCCGCCGAAGAAGAGCTCAAAGAGCTCACTAACGGTTCCCGTCCAGAAGATATTCAAATGGCTGAAGCCCACCTTGATGCCGCCAAGGCGGCACTTGCTTCTCAGCAAAAAAAACTCAACGATTTAACCATTCGTGCCACGCGCGCGGGTATTTTGGATAACTTACCCTGGAACTTAGGCGAGCGGGTTACGATTGGCAGTCCAGTTGCCATTGTCATGGCCGGGGATGCGCCTTATGCCCGAGTCTACGTGCCGGAGCCTTATCGGGTAAAAATTTCGGTGGGTGATGAATTAACCATGCATGTTGATGGTTTGGAGAAAACGTTAACGGGAAAAGTTCGCTGGATATCTTATGAGCCAGCATTTACGCCTTATTATGCATTGAATCAGGACGAACGCGCGCGATTAATGTATCTGGCAGAAATTCAGCTATCGAGCGATTTTCAAAAACTGGCGAGCGGGATCCCGGTGCAGGTTGATTTACCATGAGTTCATCTAGTGTCGATGGCAAGGATTTGGTGATCAAGGCGCGGGGAATGGGCAAGAACTTTGGTGCATTAAAGGCCATACAACACCTTGATCTGGATATCGAACGAGGCAAAATTTACGGCTTTTTAGGCCCCAATGGTTGTGGTAAAACCACCTCGATTCGGATGTTGACCGGATTGTTAACACCTACCTATGGTGAGGTGGATGTTCTCGGTTTAAAGTTGCCGCAACAGGCCAATCAACTGCGCTACCATATCGGCTATATGACTCAAATTTTTTCCATGTATCGAGATTTAACGGTACGAGAAAATCTGAGCTTTATCGCCAAAGTTTATGGCATTCACGGGACTACACAAAAGCAGCGAATCGAAGAATTGCTCGATATTTACAATTTAAGCCGATTGGCGGATCAATTTGCCGGCAGCATGAGTGGAGGGCAACGACAAAGACTGGCGCTAGCGGCAGCCGTATTGCACAAGCCGGATTTGCTTTTTCTTGATGAGCCAACATCCGCAGTGGATCCCGAATCACGGCGGGACTTTTGGGAACAATTATTTGATTTAAGTGAATCGGGAACCAGTATTCTTGTCTCTACCCATTACATGGATGAAGCAGAGCGATGCCATGGTCTGGCCATTTTGGAAGCTGGCATTAAACGCGCAGATGGCACACCAGAAGCGTTAATGGCGGGGATGAACGCGAACGTGATTGAAGTGCAAAGTGACCGAATTCGCCAGCTTAAAGAACAGTTGCTGCAAACGCCCAGTGTGATCAGCGCCGCGCAACTCGGTACCCGCTTGCGGGTGTTAATCGAGAAAGACGTAAGCCAGCCCAAGGAACATCTGCTGTCCTGCTTATCGAATCAAGAAGCCGAATCTTTAACAATGGTAAGACCCAGTCTTGAAGACGTATTTGTAACCTGTACCGGCGAAGGTCGCCAATGAATTTTGTTTATCGAATTCAGGCCATTTTCTATAAGGAACTGATGCAGTTAAAACGAGACCGGATGACCTTTGGCATGGTGGTGATGATCCCGTTAATTCAGTTGTTGTTATTTGGCTTTGCCATTAATACCAATGTCCGCCATATCCCGGTAGGTTTGGTTGATCAAAGCCAAACGGCACTTAGCCGAATATTAGTGCAAACCGTGAGTGCCACACAGGTGGTTACGTTTACTCATCAATATGCCTCTGTTGAGGAAGCACAAAATGCGATATCAAAACAAGATGTACGAGCCGTATTCATTATTCCCGCGGATGTGAGCCAACGATTGGTGCGACACGGCAGCGTTGGATTTGCAACGCCACCGGCAACTGATCAAGAAACGTCGCGCCCCATTGCCCAGTGGCTAACGGATGGCTCAGATACGATGATCGCCGCAAGCATTAAAGGTTTGCGTAATATGCCCTTAGCAGAATTAATTTCCAAAAGTGCCAATCGTAATACGCCGACATTTGAAGTCACTCTGTTGTATAACCCAGAGCAAAGAACCGTTGTGAATATTGTGCCCGGACTGGTGGCGGTCATTTTAACCATGACGATGATCATGTTTACCTCTGCCGCAATCGTGCGCGAGCGCGAGCAGGGCAATTTAGAGCTGTTGATCAATACCCCGTTAAAGTCCATCGAGCTTATGTTGGGGAAAATCATCCCGTATATTTTTATTGGTTTGATTCAAGTTACTCTGATCCTCAGCTTGGGCTATTTTATTTTTCATGTGCCCATCAATGGCAGTATGCTGGCGCTTGCCGGTATAACTTTGTTATTCATTTCTTCATCGCTGGTGTTAGGTCTGGTGATTTCGACCATCGCTAAAAATCAGTTGCAGTCCATGCAAATGACGGTATTTGTGCTGTTGCCATCCATTTTGTTATCCGGTTTTATGTTTCCCTACGAAGGGATGCCAAGGGTTGCGCAGATCATTGCCGAAGCACTGCCCGCGACCCACTTTATGCGCCTTATTCGTGGTGTGGCATTGCGGGATGTTGAGGTGCTAACCATGACCTTTGATCTGTACTGGCTCGCCGGCTTTACACTGTTCGGTCTCTTGCTCGCAGCACTTCGCTTTAAAAAACGCCTGGACTAAGGATTTGTGGTTTTGTGCATTGTAAAAATGGCGCTTTTCCAGTACGTTAGGAATACATAAACATCGCCTGAACCATGGATGAACCCTTGCAATGAGTATCAAACCTTCCTTGAAAAACCTGGCATATCTATTGTTAGTGTTGCTGATATCGGCGCTGTTTACTTCGGTTAAATCACCGGCATTTTATGATTCGGTTAATGGTACGGCAATTAAAAATACTGGCGTATTACAAGGCACCTGGAAACTGCTTGACGGCGAGTTTGTGGATGACAAAGGCCAGATAAAGCAGTATCAGGATTTAAAGCTTACCGCGCTGAAAGTATTAGATGATAATCACTTTAGCTTTATTAGCATGGCAGATGGAAAATTTTGGGCATCGGCGGCAGGCCAGTATCAGGTAACAGGAAACCAATATCAGGAACATTTGCGTCTGGCGTCATTTAAACATGAGGATGGACAGCGCTTTGTCTTCACGTTTCATTTGGCGGGCGATCTGTGGATCACCGAAAGGTTTGATGGCAATGGCAGACGAGTTGAATTCGAGCGCTGGCAGCGTCAGTAGGGCAGATTCAATTGCCTTGTTTTAATGCCATATTATCAAACCTGGTTTTATTGGCTGATATGGCACTTTTTGAATTTCTTACCACTACCGCAAGGGCAAGGATCGTTGCGTTTGATTTCGCCCAGTAGTTGATGCGTTTTAACGTCACCATCGAGATAGCGCCATTGACCATTTTCCTGACAAAATCGAGAGTTTTCATGCATTAACCAATGTTTGCCTTGGTGCAGATAGTGAGCATGAAACTCAACAAAATGATACTTAGGATCAGCGCTATCGGTTGTGATAATGTCTAATGTTAGCCATGTGGTTTCATCCGCCCATTCCTGAATATCGGCGATAGTATGCTTTGCACGTTCTTGCTCTGCCCAGGTTTGGTGTAAATACGTGGCGAACTTAAGCGCATAGGCACTGTAGCGAGAGCGCATTAACTGTTCAGCGGTCGCGGCTGTTTGTATACTCTGGTGCAATGGTTGGCAACAGTGGACATAATCGAGTGCAGAATTACAGGGACATGGTTGTTTCATTCAAGGTTCATTCAAGACAAGGTCAAACTGAGATGTTCATCGAACGTAATTGTAACGTTTTTTACCAGATAACAACACAAGGTTAAATGTATCTGGAAAACATTAACTATTGCACCGAGCTAATTAAATCGTTTTCTATTTGCACCAAGTGCTAGAGGCCAAAAACTATGTATGCTGTAATTTTTACCGCCACAATGAAACTCGTAGATGATGAGTATTTGCAAATGGCGAATCAATTGCGAGAACTGGCATTTTCGGAATTTGGTTGTCTCGAATTTACCTCTTCTACAGAAGGTGAAAAGGAAATCGCGATTTCTTACTGGCCAACAAAACAACACATCTTGAATTGGAAACAACACCCTTTGCACCAAACAGCTCAAGCCTTAGGTAAGTCTCGTTGGTATCAGAACTATCGAGTGCAAGTGGTTAAAATTGAACATGAATATGGTAATTTGTAACATTACCACGGGTAACGATGCACGATCATAAGGTCAATGAGGAAAATGAGGATAACGTAATGAGCAGTATTTTTCACTACGCGTTTAAGGTTAAAGACTTAGCCAGCACCAGAGCGTTCTATATCGATATTTTGGGTTGTGAAGAGGGTCGTTCAACCGATACTTGGGTCGATTTTGATTTTTTCAATAACCAACTTTCCGCCCATATCGGAAGCGTGGATGCGTTGGATTATTGCGGTAAAGTGGATGGTGTTTCTGTGCCTATACCGCATTTTGGTTGCGTACTGGCACCTGAACAGTTTTCAATTCTGGCTCAAAAGCTAGAGCAGGCGAAAGTTGAATTTATCATAAAGCCACAACTGCGCT
Organism: Thalassotalea litorea; assembly: GCF_005843925.1. Taxonomy (GTDB): domain Bacteria; phylum Pseudomonadota; class Gammaproteobacteria; order Enterobacterales; family Alteromonadaceae; genus Thalassotalea_A; species Thalassotalea_A litorea_A. The sequence continues at coordinate 4,612 of NZ_VCBC01000017.1, read as the reverse complement.
ATCAGGGCAAACGTGGTCAGCAACAAACCATGTTTGTACTTGATTTCAGCGGCAACCCACTGGAGTTTAAATCCTTTGAAGATGAGACTGAAGTTTTTGTTTGATCCCGGTAGGGATGACTATAATGAGCGATTTACAGTCGTAAGTGATTTTTCCGCGTCCAATTCATTTTCCCATTTAACAAGATGAAGAAAACTAGTCGTTCAACTTATTAAAATACCGACGATGAAAGAAAGCTTATACTGGGTTTTATTGGCAAATATTGCTTTTTATTAATCTCTGTTCTGATAACAAAGTGGTAATCATGGAATGATGAAAATAAAAAAAACGACTGCCCTAGTTATGCTAGGAATGGCAGTTTACATTTCAATATTGAATATCTTTTTGATTGAAAAGTCACTCACATCCGGATTTTATTATCTCGTTTGGTGGGCTGCAATGGCGGTAGTTTTAGGTGTAGGGCAAGAAGGCTCGTTGCATGAATCACCATGGGAAATGAGCGAATATCCACTTCTATTTAATCATTTCAGTTTGTTACTTCTTTCAATATCGACTGTGCTTTACGACTTATCTGGTGATAATTTACTGCAAAATCGTTTGAGTGGTCTGATATTAATTATATCTTCTATTCCAGTAGTTCTTTTGATTAATATGGGTGCACTCCTTCAAGAAAAAGAAGAAGTGAAAAATTACTGCCGGAACCACCCCTGGCGTTTCAGGTTTTCTTTAATTATGGGGGCAGTATTCTTTCTGGCCGGTAGCATGTCTTTAATTGTTGGAGAGTGGCCATGGAATTTATTTTAATTGGTTCTGAGTCTTGTTATCGCCTTGCTTATATATATCCCAGATAAGTATGGTCTGATCCAGGTTGCGATGACTATAGAGAGCGATTTGCAGTCATTCAACTTTCCTTTTTCTTTATCCGGCTAAAATATTTTGCTTGCGTAGTCAGGAAAGGAACCATTCGCTCGTTTTTGTCCTAAACCAAACTACATTTCAACTCCATTTTCTTAGTGCTAGCAATTAGTTGGCGGCTTTGGTAAAAGTAGGTTATTCAGAAAACGTGCGAATTGCTCGCTACAACATGTTGCACCTCAGGAGAAGCCAATGTTTGGGCTGTTTAAAAAGAATTCTAAGCCAGAAATAAAGAGAGGCACAGAAACTTCTGTTGCCCCTTTTGAGATTTTGCTACCTGAAGAATTAACACAAGCCCAAATTCCAAACCTCCGTATTGGTTCAAAAGTCCTTGATATTCTCCGGACAAATTCCAATGATGTGCAAACTCTCGAAATCTTCGAAGGTATGCCTGTTGTAAATTCTAATAACGCTCAACTAAGAGAATTTGCTAATGTAGTAAACGGTGCGAAACAAACACCAGTTTTAAAAGACCAACTTGGCTTAATGTGCTTTGCACCAAAGACACCTGATTCTCTAGGTGCGCTTTGCTGTCTCGTAAATGGCGTTCTGCATGAATTTCATATAACTAATCGCGGTGGCGGCGCAACATTGAACTATCAATTTACAAGGGTCGTACATGCAAAGGCATAACAAGGCCATTAAATTCTCTCCCTACGGTCGCCGGACGTTCGCTAACTCGCGCCGTTATATGCCTTTCAGGATTTGTAAAGTAATTAGATTATGAGAACAGAATTAAGGAGGTATGGTTGCAAAGAAATGATCTGTATGTGTTAGAGATTTACGTCTATGATCGAAAGGTTCTTCACGAGGGCAACTATGCTATCGAGACAGAAGAACAAGCGACAACGAGGATATTACAATATATCAAAAATAATAGATAAATTGCGCTAGCTAAGACCTGACGGTTACCCATTCTTAGACAAGTTATTCCCTTGCGAAGCAACAAGCTCTTCAATCTTGATTTAGGAGCAACCTAAGCCAAGCAAACGAAGTCTGGCGGTTGCTGGCTCTCTTGCTAATTATCAATAACAAACGTAAGGTATTGATCATCAACGGCTCTAGTGAGCGATCCAGAGACATTCGTCACATATCGATTTATCTCTAATTGTTTTTAACTTTAAGTAAGGAATAACCTTAAAGAGAGGGATAATTCCTCAAGGGCTAGGATGAATTTTATTTTTAAATTGGACTCTAGATTAATTACTAAAACACATGCCTGTGTAGCTGCCGCGCTATTATCACTTTCCTTTATTTCTGAAGGGGCTTCCTTAAAACCAGAACAGGTAAATTTAGTAAATCCTCCCTTAGATTCAATACAGAAAACTTCCTGGAACGGATACCCCATACTTATTCATAGAAGAACTCCGGCACAATTAAAATTAATCCAAGAGTCTTTCGAAAACACTCCAGATAAGCGTGACCGTTTCACTTCTTATCAATCAATCGCACGGGCACGCGGCAATGAATTTGCTAGCGCGATCCGACAGTTCACGGAACAATATATAACAGAGAATAATGTTTACATGAGCGAGAACCCTGAGTTTGGAATTTATAGCATGTCCAGCCCTATATTAGGCTGTTCAGTTTCCAAAACAGACGATGGTTTTATGGACCCATGTAATGGTGTTAGCTTTGATTATGCGGGCAAGGTTGATAATCACTCTGGTTACAGCCATCTGAGGCTTATGGTGCCTCCACATAAAATAATCGATAATCGTTTGGTCTTCATCGATGATTTTGAAGGGGTGGAGATTATCGATTTCACTCCAGATATTTTGGCTATGAATATTCCCGATATCACCAAGGCACTTTACGCTGTTGACTGGGAACGATTGGACATTTTAAAGTCGATCATTGATTCTTCCCCAGAAGTGATAACTGAAACAAACTCTCATGGTTCCAATTTACTACATCTGTCTGCTGCCCATGAAACCACGCTCGATTATCTCCTCAGTCTGAATAAGATCAACATAAATACAATTAACGAATCGGGTTATTCACCTCTTTTACTAGCTGTAATGATCGGCAACCATAGGAATGCGAAAACGCTGATGAGTCATGGGGCAACGATTGAAAGCTACTCTCTGGATGGAAAGACAGCGCCTTCGGTTTATGAATATTTAACCGTCGAAAGGTATTATTCACCCGCACACGCAGACAAAATTATCGCAGAGTTAAAAAAGTAAAATAGCTCGTTAATATAAATGGTTACAATCCGTCAGTTGTAATTGAATTGCCAGATTGACGTAAACAGTAAGAAACGGTTAATGTCTCAGAAGAGCGAACTACAGTCACTCAAAATCATGATGGGGTATTAAATTGTTCGAATGGTTTCGGCGTAGAAAACAACCATACGAGAGAAGACAAATACTGAATGACGGTATTGGTTTTGCTATGGAGTTTGGGCGAAATTGGCTTAAACCCATTCAGAGTAGACTTGAAAAGCTATATCCACACCTCACAAACGAAGAATTAGATACATTCAATCAGTCATGCCAAGAGGCGATGTTCTTCGGCCATTCTTTAGTTTATAACTTTGCAGAAGGTGAAAATAAGCTAATGGATTTTGAAGTGTTTACCAATCGTATTCTCGAAAAGCATCCATGGTTTAGTGAAAGTAAACTTAAGCGCTTGTACAGCCAAAGTTGTTACTATACATACAAAGATTTTGGACCACTCGAAAAGATAAAAAGAGATTAGATTGACCGCAACTCTATGAAAAGGTTAATGTCTTTAGTGAGCGATTTACAGACAAAAGAGTTAATGAAACATTTAATGAAAAACGAAATAGTCACAATTGTTTTAATTGGTATTGCGTTAAACGGTTGTCAATCAAACTCTCAGACTGATAAATATCTAACTCTGGATAAGTCACCGCTAAAAGCTATTGTTCCAAAAGAAATTGTACAAAATACTCTTATTTACACTGTTCACCCGTCGCTAAATTTTTCTTTACCAAAGGGAAAGGACGGCGGAGCTCCGGGATTCCCTTCGTTTAATATCAGTAAGTTTAGTAGTGAACTAAACATTAAGGATATTAAGTCCCTTGAAAACAAGCTGTTATCAATCCCAAAAGCAAAATTAATAGAAGAACCTAGATATTTAAAGGTTAGTGGGAATATTGCTATTGAATATAGCTTGTTGGCAAAAGTAACTTCTGACTTTGTAGTTGGCGGCTCGGAAGAGAGCTCCTTTATATCGAATCAAGTTGTAATTGAGCATACCTCAGGTTTATATACCTGTAGTATGGATGTTTCTATAGATGAATATGAGCAATATAAGAGCTTATCAAACAAGCTTTGTTATTCCATTACTTTCGATTAATTGAGTGAGCAATGACAGCTAATGGCACTTTTGAGACATTCGGCTCAGACTAAGATTCCCTGTAGTATCAGGGAATGACGCGAGGCGGGGTTGCTGTGTGCTCGAAACAGCGTGTACTCGGAGCTGATGACATCAGCGTACTCGAAGCGACGTTTTTCGTCGTGTACCCGAAACAATCTTCGATTGTGTACCCGAAGTGACGATTTCCGTCACGTGCCCGGAGTATCGCTTGCGATACGTACTGCTCTTATTGGCACTTTTAAGACATTCAGCCTGAGCTAAGATTCCCTGTAGTGTCACGATGTATGGACTCCCTCCCCTCGGGGATGTAACGTAAAAATGACCAAACCTTTACGACGGAGTCCATACA
>NZ_VCBC01000016.1 GCF_005843925.1 Thalassotalea litorea | reverse complement strand
AACGAAATCTATGTTGTAACTGAACCTCTGCCCTAACTCTGAGTTGTGCACAAACTTAATGGGATTGGTATAAGATGCGGTGAGACTCACGTTATCCGACAATAACGTGAGGAATAAACCGGGACAAATCCTGAGTGATAAGCGCCTTGTCTTCGCGAATCGACAAACCACTCGCCACTTCATCCACTAACCAAGAACCAATCAGCGTATAGTCGTCGCCAAATTTCGGCATCGGGTAATAGTCCTGAAAGATAAAGCCTTCCTCGCCGTATGGACCATCGGAGCTTACGATCTTCTCGCCATCCTGAAATATACTGACATTAGCCCCTTCTCGGGCAAAAATCGGTTTTTTCACATAACGGCTTAAATGTTGTTCTGCTTCTTGTTCGGTGAAATAGGCGGGCAATAGGTTTTCATGATTGGGAAACATCTCCCATAAAACAGGCAAAATCGCTTTATTGGAAATAATGGCTTTCCATGGTGGCTCTAGCCATTTTACATTGCTCGTTAGCAGTAACGGCGCATACTCTTCTCGCAGCATAAACTCCCAGGGATAGAGTTTGAACATCCAGGTGATTACCTGATCGTCTAAATCTGTGAAAACATCCCCTTCGCCATGGCCAATGTCTTCGATAAAGACAAACTTGCATTCAATACCAGCCTCTTCGGCACAGTCTTGTAAATATTGCACGGTGCCGCGGTCTTCATCGGTATCCTGACAACAGGCAAAATGTAAGGTATCGTCCGGGTTAGCAGCTCTTAGCTGTGCAAAGCGATGTACCAGTTTTTCTTGCAGACTATTAAACTGGTCGGCATTGCGAAGAATATCACCGCGATTGACTTTATCTTCCAGCCATAACCATTGCCAAAACCCTGATTCATATAAGCTGGTGGGTGTGTCGGCATTGTTTTCATAGAGTTTTGCCGGCGCGGTGCCGTTGTATGCCAGATCGAGTCGGGCATACAGACATGGGTCACGATTCTCCCAGGAGGATTTGATCCATCCCCAGAAAGCCTCTGGTATCTGGAATTTGGCGAGTAGGTCGTTGTTATTAAGGACCCGCTCTACGGCCTCTAGGCAAAGCTGATGAATCGCTTCGGTGGGTTGTTCGAGATCTTGTTCGATTTGCTCCAGAGAGAACTGGTAATAATGACTCTCATCCCAATAGGGCTCGCCATACATAGTATGGAAATGAAAGCCGAACTGGTCGGCTTTTTCTTGCCACTGAGGTCGTTCAGGAGTAGGAAAACGGATCAAAATTAACCGCCCCAGCCGCCGCGAGAAGAACTGCCTCTAAATGATGAGCTAGCGGCCACTTTCGAGCCAAAACCGCCGCGGGAAATTGTTCGGGTAACTTTCGGTTTTGCATCAAACGCTTTTTTATTAACCTTAGTTTTTCCATATCTGGCACGGCCATATTTGTGCCCATCTACGGATGACCAGTAACCGTAAAACGGCGAGTGGTAGCTATAAGATGTATAGAGAGGAGCAGAGCGATAGCGATTATCCATATATTGCGAAAACAGAAAACCCGCCATTAATGGTACAAATACGCTCTGACCATTGTTCATTGAATATTGATAGCAGCGTCCACTACCAAATTCCTCTTCACACAATGGCTTTCTTGGGTATTTAGGTCCGCTTTGCTGGGCTTCTTTCAGAGCATTTTGATAGGCCGTTTCACATTGCTGTTCAAGCTCTGGATTACTGCCTATACAATGATCTAAATCTTTATAAACAATGGCTTCTTGATCATTGCCACAGGCGGTTAAGGTAGTAACTCCGGCAACAACAGCTAAGGGTTTTACCAATTTGCTGGTAGATACCTTACGCATCCTGCTCAAGTTTATCGACTGACTACGTTTCATATTATCGTCCTATGTGGGCAGGGTTAGTAGGTCATGCAAGCGGCGTTTAGCAGACCAACGGCAATCGACATGCCAGCCAAAACGATGCCCGCAGTGACTTCATTATTGATGATACGTTCGACAATTTTTGGCATAAACACTAGACGTACAATAAAAAACGCCAGAATTTGTGCGATCAATGCGACAACGCCCCAGACAACAAAGTCCAATAATGCAATAGAGTTGGTGATCGCGCCAGATAGGGCGATGGCAAAACCGACAACCGCTCCCATTAAGCCGATAGCGGCAGCGGTATTTTGTTGTTCTTTCACTAATTGCCACTCATCATGTGGGGTGACAAACGCGTAAATCCATTTAAATACAACCAGCATGACCAGGCTGATAAAAAAGTAAAGCGCAAAGCTGCCAAGACCAGCAAGCAATTGGGTAACAGATTCCATAGGTATTTCCTGAAAAGTTTAAATGATATAAATATCGGATGGTTGTAAATCAAATCCAGTAACGGTTACCAGACATCTATCATGTTGATTGTTTATGATTTTTTCTTCACCTATCAACATGGCATATTCAAATTTTTGATCGCTAAACTGACGCTCATATAACATCGCAAATTGGTCGGTTTCACAAATACTGCCATCTTTGGCGTAGGTTTTTTCGGTCATTGCGACAGGCGGCGAACTTTCCCCGCTTGTTTGCCATACTCGGGTAAACGTATGTCCTTGCAAATATAAACTTGGCTGACTGATATCTCGATCTAATGCATTGTCCCAGTCTTTGTCATTGGCGATGCCTTTGGTGTCGTAAAAATACATCAGTTTAACATCTTCTATATTTTCATCCGTAAGGCTGCCATTGGCAATGCTACCGCGAACAAGTATCTGAATGTAGCCTTCGTCATCTGTATAGTACCGTAAAACGGTTGTTTGTGGGTCGAGTTGTACGACACCGACAGCTTCGATAAATTGCGTTTTTGCAGCACCATCAATGATCAGTTCGGGCTCGATAAAGGTCATTTTTATGGTGTCCAAATCAAACGCGCCACCCAGTCTTAAGCCTAAGACTTCCGGAGCTTTATCTGCAACCTTAGTGTTTTTTTTCTTAAACCAGTTAAACATTGGTAAATAAATTCCAGTCGATATTATTTAAACGCTCGTCCGCAATGTAATAAAGCGTACTTTGTGGCGCAACCGATTGTCCAAGTTCTGGATTGAGTTGCAATGAATCATAGCCATTGGGGGAAATACCAATCAAGGTTGCCTGATAGTGTTTCTTTAATGCCAGAAAGATATCGGATACCTGAAGTGTGGTTGCGCCCCGATATTTCAATGAGTATTGGGTCATGCCCTGCGCAACATCGAGTAACTGATGATGCAATAAACTCGAGCCAGGGTCGACTGCGGATTTTGCGATCAATTCAACCCCCACCGATGGCATGCATTCTATGTTTGGGCAATGTTGTTTTAACAAGCTTCCTAGCTGGTCATCCTGAAAGTAAGCAATCGTATGAGCATCAGGATTCTTCGACGTACAATACAGCGCTGTTGTCATGGTGACATCGTCGTCTTGGGTGTCTATAACAATGCAACTGGCATTACTAATACCGGCACGATCCATTTCTTCATCACTGGTGAAATTCAACACTTTCACAAAGCCAATTTCATCGGGTTGAGGGTTTTCAATATCCGCTCGTACACATAGGGCGATAGGTTGCTTTTCACTGTGAAAGTCCATTTCACGTTTTAACAGTTTTAAGAGCTGCATCGTGCGTGCTTCATTCCAGCCAATGACCAAAATGTGATTATCAAAATTAAGTGTTTTCAAGCCTTTCACCCCTTTGCGCCATTGCTCCGAAAAAAAACTCACGACCCGGCCGATCAACAAACCAAATAAGCTTAATCCTGCCGGGATCACAAACAAAGATACGACGTATTTGCCCGCCACCGTTTGTGGTGAAAAATCCCCGTAACCAACTGTAGACGCGGTAACCATCAGGTAATAAAGGAAATTTTCATCACTGATGAGATCATGCTCACCACTCAACAGTAACAGAGCGTAGCTGATTGCAATGTAGCACAAGGTTAGTAGCACAACGCCTTGCCAGGGAAGATGCAGCAACTGACGCAGGAAAAGTTGTTTTAATCGTAAGAATATTGACATTAATTGTTTTGGTTTTTCGTGTATCCGAAATGTGCGTCTGACATATTTTGTCACCATCTTATCAGGGAAAAGGGGGATGTAAAGGAGGTCAGTGGCAAGTGTCAAAAAAACTTACAATTTATCCGGCAAAAATGGAATGTAGCGAGAGTGGCCATGATTCAAAATAATTCAAACGTCATTAATGGTTGGTGTGTCAGGGGGACTTTGGCTAAATATCGCAGATTGATCCATCGATAAGGAGAACTTACCTGCGGCTGTTCTGGATTCACTTAGGATCCCTGCTGTAAGACATGAGGTGCGTCGTAACTCATTAAAACCAGTGTCAGATTTTTTAACATTAAATTGTTATCTGGTTGATATTGTTGTGTAAATTATTTTTCATCGGTTGTGAAACCCTTTACACGTATGGCTTTAAGGGCAAGCTATTACTTTTGGCGTGAATCTTGCGTTATCAGGTTGCTTTAAATGGAAAGTATTACGGAGAATTATTAAAGCAGAAAAATACTAATAAAATATTTAACAAGGAAACTAAACATGAAATATATCTTCAAAGGCGGTTTAGCCCTAATCGCTTTATTATTCAGCCATCAATCTATCGCTGCATCCACACCAGGTGTTAGTGTATGTGCTGCACCTGACGGAAAAATTCAATTTGTATTCGATGAAGGCCGTCAAGATAAATTAGGCGACCCAGGTAGACAAGGAGGTTTAACTTTTGTCTGTGACTCTGTCGACTTGCTTGTTCGAAGCCATGGTGAAGTGATTCAGGATCTTCGCCCCGATACTGCTGGTTTAGGTGTGAATGGTGATCCGAACGGTGATAACTGGTCCGTAGGCGAGTTACTTCACTTTACGTTTAATGTCCCAGTTATGCTTATCGATGTTGAGGTAAATGGTAATCATACAGAAACCGTTTCAGGTGGCATGTTTAGCATCAATGGTCAGTCTTTTAATGCCGTAGACTACGATGTCGATGCAGGTTCTGATTTAACGGGTGCAGGGTTAAATGGCCAGTATTTTGCGTTTAGAGGGTTAGATTCGTGTAGTACTCTTAGAACGCCTAGGTGCACTAACTTCTCGGGCTATATTGAATCAGTTACGGTAATGCGAATTCCGAACGAGCCTCCGCAGGAGGTTCCTGAGCCAACGACTATGTTAATGTTTGGTTTAGGTATTCTCGGGTTAGCGCGATTTCGTAAATAAACCCAATCAAGTTTAGATGATAAAAATGCCCGCTTAGCGGGCATTTTTGTTTGTATGTGTCAAAGGTGTCGAAAGGTGACAAAGGTGTCGAAAGGTGTCAGGCAGAATGTTAACTCTGCCTGACACCAGCTTCCTGAAACCTAGCCCTTACCTATTCGTTTCAATATAATTGTCAATAATCTCTTCCAGCATGCTCAAGGGTACAGCGCCGTTTTTCAGTACCGCGTCATGGAAGTCGCGAATATCAAATTTATCGCCAAGTTCATCCATGGCTTTTTGCCGTAATTCTAAAATTTTGATCATGCCCACTTTATACGCGGTTGCTTGACCCGGCATAACGATATATCGCTCGATTTCAGCAACCACATCGCGTTCAGCCATGCCAGTATTGTTGGCCATGTATTCAATGCCCTGCTCACGGGTCCAGCGTTTATGGTGAATACCGGTATCGACAACTAAGCGCACCGCCCGAAATAATTCAGCGGTCAAGCGGCCAATGTTATCTTCCGGATTATCCTGAAAGCCCTGTTCCCAGGCCACCTGCTCGGAATATAATGCCCAACCTTCGGTATACGCTGTAAATGGTGCAAAGCGACGCAGAAACGGCATCCCCTCCAGTTCCATAGCAATGGCGATTTGGAAGTGATGACCTGGAATGCCTTCATGATAGGCGAGGGTGCGCATGCCAAATTTCGGGGTCGCTTTAATATCATAAAGATTGGCGAAAAAGCGTCCCGGACGTGAGCCATCTAATGCGGGTTGCTGGTAATAGGCGCCTGGCGAGGTTTTTTCTTTAAACTCTGGAATTCGAACCACTTCCATTCCCGCTTTGGGACGAATATTGAACGCGCCATCGAGCCCGGCATCGATTTCATCGAGGATGGTTTGATAATCTTCGAGAATTTGCGCGCGGCCTGCATCGCTGTCTTCGTAATAGAACTTATCCTGAGCGGAAAATTCTGCCATTGCCGCGGTATAACCGGCGGATGTATCTACCTCGAGTTCGGCGAAAATTGCCATCATTTCACTCTGGATACGAGCGACTTCTTCTAAACCTAAGGTGTGAATATACTCAGCACTGTAATCGGTTGTGGTAAATAACTTTAACGCCAATTTGTAAGCTTCATCACCATTGGGCAGGTGCCAGTAGCCGTCATCAGTACCCGCTGTTGGCGCCAGTTCGGTAAAATAATCAATAAACCCCTGATAGGCTGGATAAACCGATTCATTAATCAGCGTTTCACTATCAACCAATACCGTTTTTTGTTGCTCGGCGTTAATCTCTTCTGCAGCTTCGAGTTTGGTAACCAAGGATGTATAGAGAATGTTTTCTTTCGCCGGTGTATCAATAAAGCCCTGCATTTCTTCCAGTATGCGGTCGATAACAAAACGTGGGGGAATGATCTCATGCTCTTCGCGTATTTTAAGATCCAGCAGGTACTGTTCGAATTTTCTTGGTAACTCGCTTAACCGCGAATTGTAGTTTTGTGCATCTTCCAGTGTGTGTACCTGATGCGATGCTTCCATAAAGCTCGGAAAGCCATTTTGAATGCCAAATAGTTGATTGGCAGGGTAGTAGTGATATTTGAATGGTTCCGCCTGAGCAACAAGATCCATTAAATAGATGGCAATTTGTTTTGACATTTTTTGCTGACGGTCAAGGTCTGCATCGTCATATTGATTAAGCCCTGCACGAAAAACCTTTAATTCCTCGAACATCTGCTCTGAATTTTTCGGGTCCACATCATCTAGGTGTGCATTGTGGCCTTTGATGCCAACGCTTTCCAAAAAGCCCAGGGAGGTCAGAGTTTCCGGATCAGAAAAAGCCATTTTGATCATGGCGCGGTCAAGGTACGCTCGAAACGTAAAAGGCTTTTTCGCATACCATTCGTGGGCGGCAAAACTGCCCGCCAAAACTATCAGTGTGAGCAGCAATAAGCCCAACCATTTAAATATCGATTTAATCATCTCGATTCCCGTTAATTTGTTATTTTTATTGTTATTTTCCGTGAAGTTCACAGGTTTTTTTTATCCGCATTAAACGTCAATTGCTAACATATCAGGTCTAGAGATGTTTACCAAATGTGATGATTTTTAATGCGACTTGCCACGGTTGAAAAATCACCTTGAATTGGCTGAAGCGCAGGCAATTTTTGTTTTTTAATAAATGAATATTTATGCAAGCGTTCAGAGGGGTGGGGTAGGGTTTTTACTTGGGCTTATGGAGGGGCAGTCGCTCGTTTCTCGCGTCTGACGTCGATCCGATAATAGTGTAAGTTATCGTGGGCCTTGTGTTTTGGCTGCTCCATTGTTTGTTTGAACATTCCATGTGCGAAGGTTTTTAGCCGGGAAGGACGGTTTTCAATAAGAATTTAAAAACCTCCTTGATTATTGCTTGTTCCGAGTAGCTAAAGTGGAATGTGTTTTAGGTCCCGGATATTGTTATTCGAGAATGGATTTTCAAATGTATCTCAACGCATCGTGATTGCTATTGAATCTGAAACCCAAATATTCGTTACATAATTATTCTTTTTGCCTGCGATTCTTCTCATCCGCCTGCTGCGTACTAATGCTACAAAATGCTACATAAATAGACTCACATCATCTAGTCAAATCGGGTTATATGTTATGCAGCCAAGAAAAAGTGGCGATAAAAATTATAACGACATTTGGAGTTTTAAGGTGAGAATAAACGGCATTACAAGTGCATTAGCTGTCGCGTTATATAGCGCAGGTTCAATGTACGCTGCTGCAGGTTTAGCGCCAACGAATGATATTCATTCGTTGAGTACGCCAAATCTGACCCAGGAGCAGATCAACGAGTTACAAATAGGTACCAATAATCAAACCTCTGCAGGTTCGATGTTGGAAAATGATGGATTAAACGTTCAGGTTAACTCCCAACGTGCGAAGTTTTTTGAAGAAGCCGATGTTACCGGTGAGCACATCTACGTTGTTCGATTAACCGACAAACCAACTGCTCTTTATACGGGCGGTGTTAACGGCCTTGCAGGTACACATGTACAAACATTAAGCCGCGATATGGGTGTAACTAGTTTGTATGAAGCGGGTAAGCCAACGACCGAACGCGTTGTTGCATATACCAACTACCTTCAGGACAAACAGTTAGCCGCAATTACCGAAATGAACCGTGTTGTCGGTTCAAAAGCCGTACGTAAGCAATTCACCACAGCGGTAAATGCCTATACGGTTGAAATGACGCAAGAAGAAGCTAAACGCGTTTCTCAACTTCCGCAGGTTGAATTCGTGCATCGCGCGAAAACTTATGAACTGCACACTGATGCAGGTCCACAAAAAATTGGTGCCGATAAAATCTGGACTGGTTCTACCGAACAGGGTTTAGAGTATAAAGGTGAAGGCATCATCATGGGTATCATCGATACCGGTATTAACTCCGATCACCCGTCATTTGCTGACATTGGTGATGATGGTTATGACCATACAAACCCTTGGGGTGCTGGTGTTTACGTTGGTGCTTGTGCGGATGCAGGTAATGAAGACCTGTGTAACGATAAGCTTATCGGTATTCGCACCTATGACGTGATTACCGATGCATTTGCCGCACAAATTCCTGGTTTTCCAGCAATTGGTGAAGATTATCAGGGGCACGGTTCTCACGTAGCGGGTACTGCCGCGGGTAACGTCCTGAACGATGTAGATTTTGTTCTTCCTGAATATACCGGTATGCCAGCTGACGGCGCTTTGGTTAAGGAAGATATGTTCAACCTGTCAGGTGTTGCACCGCACGCGAACATTGTTTCTTATCAGGTATGTCATGCATCGAATAATGCCGGTTATGCAGGTTGTCCTTGGGAATCGATGATTGGTGGTATCGAAGATGCAATTAAAGATGGCGTTGACGTTATAAACTTTTCTATCGGTGGACAGGACAGCACATCTCCTTGGGATGATGGTGTAGAGCTAGGCTTCTTAGCCGCTCGCGAAGCCGGTATTAACGTCGCTGTTGCCGCTGGTAATGGTGGCCAAGCTGGTAATGGTGCCGGAGAATTCTTTGGTTCAATCGATCACGCATCACCTTGGTTAGCATCGGTTGCTGCAACCACACACGATCGTGTAACAAAAGTTGATACGCCAATCACCTTCGCTGGGTTCGCCAACGATGATATGGATGCGCCGCTAGGTTCTGAAGTTCCATGGTGGAGCGAGACTGGCCGTGTAGGTGGCTCGATCAACGACACCGAACTTACTGGTGTTGTTGTCTGGGCAAAAGACTATGAACAAATGGACGGAACCAAAGACTACTCTGGCTATTGTGGTGTTGAATATCCAGCCGGGACCTTTGATTTTTATAAAGATGGCACACCAATTATCGGTGCTGCCGAAGGCGAAACTAACGTAATTGTAGTTTGTCAGCGTAACAGCCTAACCGATCCAAACGGTATTGCCCGTACGGCAAAAGTGGCGAACGTTAAAGCGGGTGGTGCTGATGGTTTTATCATGTACAACAACGCCAAGGGTGACAGCACACCAATCGTGGCCTACGACTTACCATCCGTTCACCTAACCCGCGAGCAGTGGGATGGTGAAGTAACGACCTATGGTGAAGACGGTTATAACTACGGTTTTGAAGATTGGATTGATCACTATTCCGAAAAAGGTCATATGATCACCATTGGTAAAACGTCCATTTTCAATGACTATGACGAAGAAAACGGCGATTGGTTAGCACCATTCTCTTCTCGTGGACCAAGCACATCAACACCGGAAATGCTTATTCCGCAAATCTCGGCACCAGGTGTGAATATCTACGCAGCGTACGCTGATGAACATCCATTTGTTGGTAACATGGGCAACACCGACTATATCGCTATTAGCGGTACATCGATGGCTTCTCCTCACGTTGCTGGTGCAATGGCTCTGATTCGTCAGGCTCATCCTGATTGGACGCCAACAGAAGTGCAATCGGCACTGATGTTAACGGCGGATAATGTAGTTCGTTATCGTCGCCTGAATGTAGCAAATGGTGATGTAGGTACTGCGTCGACGTATCGTGCAGGTGCAGGTCGTATCAATGTTGCTGAAGCAATCGATACCGGTCTTGTCATGGACGAAACCATTGAAAACTTTAAATCAGCGAATCCGGGTAATGGTGGTCAGGTGCATCGCCTGAACATTCCTCAGTTAGTTAATTTTGAATGTAAGCCAACCTGTCAATGGACGCGTACGTTTAAAGCGACTAAAGACGGTACTTGGTCTGTCGATAACTCCGATGTGTTGAACTGGAACTTTGATGTTCGCCAGCAGTCTGCGCAAAACGGTGTGAACATTTCAGCGACGCCAAATGAGTTCACCTTGAAAGCTGGTGAAACGCAAACGGTTGTATTTGAAGCGTCAATCATGGATACCCAGGATTGGTTCTCTAATGCAGAAGTGGAATTACACTCTGATGTTATCTTGACGGAAGTTAACGATGCCAGCACTGAAGTTCATCTTCCGGTGGCATTTAAGTTTTCGAAAAATGGCATGCCGGCACGTCTTCGAGCCGTTGCTCATCGCAATGACGGTAGCTTCCAGTTCAATGGTCTTGAATTGCCTTCGCTGGACAACCCTTATACTCGTGTTTACGCACCAGTTAAAGCAGATGTGAAAACCGTAGCACTTCCAAAAGATGATGATGGTTACTTCCCATGGTCTGCAAATACGGATGATGTTCCTGCATCTTTCCGTATCGATGAAGCGACTAAAGTTGAAATGATCGACGTACCAGCAGGCGCTAAGCGTCTTATGGTAGAAACTCAGGGCACGCTTGAGTCTGAGTTAACAGGTACACTAGATAAGGGTAATGCCCTTGTTTATGTGGGTAAGGATTACAATGGTAATGGTGAAGCGGATCCGTTCGAAGAAATTCTTTGTGTATCCAATCACATCCAGTACAACAACTTCTGTAACATCAATAACCCGGAAGAAGGCACATACTGGGCAGTAATCTACAATCCTGGTGACTTAAAAGGTCAGGCACCTAACTGGACAGAAAACTATCCAGATATGGCTGATGAAGTGTTCAGTTATGCGATTGCTGTCGTTACCGACACTGTTGCATCAGACATGTCATTGCATGTTGAACCGACAGATGGTCAAGACACCGTAAGCGCTACCTTAAACTACAACATGCCTGACATGATGGAAGGCGATATCTATTACTCAGTATTGGATTTTGGAACGTCAGAAGTCAATGCAGGTAATGTTGGTAAAGTAGCATTCAAATTAGAACGTGGCGTTGACGATGTACATTTAGATGTACCGCAAACCAAAGCTCGTTCTGGCGATATCGTACCTTATACGTTTGAAGTTCAACCGAACGACACAGGCGCGGATCGTGCATTTACCATCATCGCGAATATGCCTGAAGGTTTACAATTTACTGCAGAAGATGTGTTTTCTTCTAACAGTGATATTGTGACTGATGTTACTGTTGACGGCACTGTTGTCACAATTTCGGGTGTTCAACCAGATACCGCGGGTATCACGCCACACTACATCCAAACAACCAATGTTGATGATGAAATGTGTCGTATGCCGAACTTTGGTAACTCAAACCCTGGCGGTTATGTTGACCTGGAAGAATTCGGTTTTGCGCCACTATTCAGCGGCTTTAACTCAGGTGTTGATGAAAACGGCAATCCAGTAGGTGATAACAACATTCTATACCGTAGTGGTGTTGAAATGCCGGTATCTCTACTATTCAACGGTCGTTACGATTCTTGGCATCTATATAACAATACCGACGGTTTGAATGTTAACCCTCAAAATACCATCAACTTGCGTGGTAATGGTTTGTTTGACTTATGGGTTCAACCAACATTCTGGCCATATCACTTAGGATTCCCTTACAACTCATTCCCTTATGAGTCGGTAGGACCTTTATGGCGTGGTGTAGGTATTGGTGCAATGAATACGGGATCTGAAATGATGTCAGTACCATTGATCAATTCATACAGTGAAAAAGCCGGTATTACGTTGGCCAGCACGCAAACGGGTTGGGGTATCATTGAAGTCGATAACGCACGCTCTTATGCCTACGGTGGCCGTGACTTTGCTGCTCCAGGTCGTCCATACATCTGGAACGAAAAAGATGATCGCTACGATTACCAAGTGATATTCAACGTCAATACTCGCCATGGTCAAGATGAGCATGAGTTATATTTTGCTTATGATAATATCGACTTTGGTAGTCAAAACGGTCGTGGTGCAATTGGTTTGCAAGGTTTTACCGGTCCAATCTATTCACGCGGTCCAATCGAAGGTGGTTACCTGGCTGAAGAGTTCGCTTTTGATGACTTAGACAGCAAACTTCATGACGATTTGATCATTTGCTATGACTACTATGGTCCTGAATCTTCACAATTTGAAGTCACTATCTGGACTCAAGTTAAGCGTGACGCGATTGGTGTTGATCAAGTTATGACGGCGACCAGTGCGGTTGATGGCATGAGTGACTTTGCAATGGAGCACACATTAGCGACACCTTCAAATATCCAACTAGTTGCGATTGCGGATATGGAAGTTGCCGAAAATGATTCTGTTGACGTCAATGTGTTTTATGCGGATAACTCTGAGTTATCAACTGTGAATGAGATCATCGTTTCTGGTGACAACGTTTCAGGTATCGTTGAAAACCATGAGTCAGGTTCAAGCATTACCATTGTTCCTGCTGCAAACTTCCATGGTATGACAGAAGTAACGGTAACCGTTGCGGACGTTGAAAACCCAATGGATAAAGCAAGCACGACCTTTATGTTAAATGTTGTTTCTGATGGCGTAGAACTAGGTTGTACTGATTCTAACGCGACTAACTTCGACACTAATGCAAACTCTGATAATGGCAGCTGTCAGTATCCAGAAGAAGAGAAGAAGAAGAAGAAGAGCGGTGGTTCTTTAGGTTACTTAGCATTGATGCTTCTGGCTATGGCTGGTATGCGTCGTCGCATGAAGTAATTATCTATGATAAACAGATAACTCTGTTTTCATAAATTGACTAAGCCGGAGCAAATGCTCCGGTTTTTTTTGCGCGTTAATCTTGTTTTAAGCAGGGTTAACGCGCAAAAACTTAGATGTGTAAAATTGGGGCTGAAATCGTCATCCTCACGAAAGTGGGGATCTGCTTCTGCTTTAGATTCCCAGTAGTGTCTGGGAATGACGGAACGACAAACCTTAGCCTTGGCTGGTTTTTAGGAGGCGACTTCGTCATCCTCACGAAAGTGGGGATCTGCTTTTGCTTTAGATTCCCAGTAGTGTCTGGGAATGACGTAAATGGGAGTACCCCAAGACAGCTTTCGTTCACACCTTGCTCTGTCATTCGGCATAACCGGTATGATGACGGAACAGCCGATACTTTGTAATATTTGACTTGAAAATTACAAAAAATGAGGTTTTTCCTGCAAACTTGTCATAAAAGTAAACATTGCTTTCCATAATTGAAGTTTTTATGTAATTAAATTAAGAATAATTACTCTAAAAATTTTGAGTTCAATTACATTACTTATATAATTCGCACGTTTTTCCTAACCTGTGTTGTACTTAATGACCGCATTAACTCGTGAAGAAGAGATCAATAGCTCTCCGGCACCGAAAAAAAACCATTCTTTGATTGAAGACTTCCTTGCGTATATTTGCGGTGGGTTGCTAATCGCGATGGGCGTACTTTTATTTGAAAAGGTAGGCATCATTACCGGTGGCGCTGCCGGCATGGCGCTCATTTTATCTAAGGTTTCATCGCTGAGTTTTGGTATGTCATTTTTTGTCATCAACTTACCATTTTATGCACTCGCCTGGATGAAAATGGGCCCCAGGTTTACCATTAACAGCTTTTTGTCCGTGGCCTTAGTGTCCTTTTTATCCGACTATTTGTATCTGTTTGTGGAATTAAACTCTATTGATCCATTATTTGCCTCAATTATGGGCGGATTTTTAATTGCCATGGGCGTACTGGCTTTTTTCCGTCACCGCTCTAGCGTCGGTGGCGTAGGCATTATGGCGGTATTTTTACAGGAAAAGTATGGTATTCGTGCTGGGAAATTTCAGATGGGCGTCGACTTTTCAATTCTGATCACCGCATTCTTTATTATGCCGGTAAACCTAATCGTCTTGTCTGTCGTTGGTGCGGTTGCGGTAAATTTAATGCTAACCCTAAACCACAAGCCAGGTCGATATCAGATCACCTAGTTTCTTTCTGACCTTACTCGCAATCGATTTGCAATACAGATGCGAGATAACCCGAAGAATATCAATAAAACCGGAGCCCTTATCCGGCTTTTTGTTATCTCAAACTGAGAAATGGTCCAGCGATCAATGTAAAAGTATTGGAATATTTGCTAGTATTTGCGGCAAATGACTTTCCTCAGGCAGATTATGTCAGAACTAACTTCCAAACTCGATTCAACACTATCCCCAAAACAAATCCAGGCGATTGATGGCATGAGCGATCAAGTACGTTTTGATCATTTAGTGAAATCCATGCAACAACAGAAACACGTCTGGACTCTCGCAAACGAGACCGGTTGCTTGCTTATCGATACCGGTGAAGAAAAGTGCTTATTGTTATTTTCTCATCAGCAACTTGCCAGCGAATGGGCAGGCCAGGATCATAATACATTCACCCCATTGAAAATCGAATTGCCAGTATTCATTGAAAAATGGTTGCCGGGCATGGCCAATGATGGTTTTTTTCTCGCCTGTCAGCCGAACCTTGAAGGCGAAGCTTTTGTCGAAGCACCGGAAGATTTTGGTGTTAATTTTCGCTAAGTATTGCATTGTTACATTGATTTTTACTGAGCGCCAAAGTGTCATTACTACACTTGGTACTCAGTAAAATATCGTCGGATTTTTTCCGATGTTACGCCGAAAAATTTCTTCGACGCTACTCTAAACCCGCTCTGAATCCGCTCTGAATCCGCTCTGAAGCCGCTCTGAATCCTCTTTGAATTGCGCAGTATCTTCGTTGATAACGATCTTCAGTTGGGATTTTAAAGATCATTGGCTACCCTTTTACACATCACTTGTTGGATTTTCAGATGTTTCATGCAAACGATTCTTACCCCAAATATCGATGATATTGCTGTTAAACAGTGCCTGTTTAGTTTTGCAAATTATGCCGATAATCATGACTTCTCATTGCTACAAGAATTGTTCAGCGAGCACATTGTCCTCGATTACACGGCCACGTTTGGCGGCGAAATACAGAAGATTTCCCGGCAGGCGTTAATCGAACAATGGGCTGATTTTCTCCCTGGGTTTGAGCTTACCTGGCATCATTTAAGCAAAGTCCGTGTCACGGTAAACGACGATACGGCAAATGCGGAGGCCGATATCATTGCCTCGCATTTTTTAGGGCCACACTTTTGGCAATTATGTGGTCGATACCAGTTTAAACTGACGCGGGTTAAGAACCTTAACCGCTGGCAAATAAACGAACTAACCCTACATCTGGATTCAGAGCAAGGCGATCGTCAGGCCATTATTGATGCCAATAAATCCCGCTTATAGTGGCTTGAAATTTTCACTCGGCTTTAGATTGCTTTGATATTTTCAGGGCTCGGTTACGTTGGCTACGCGCAATTTCTGGCGATTTACCACGAATTACAAGGTAGCAGAAACAATACTGGTGCTAGACTTTGTTAAATAGACCGGTACTGATTTCGACGTGGGTGTGAACGATAGGTCGCCGACACTGTCTATCGCCACTAATGGATTTGTCTCGGGATAATATGCGGCCACATTGCCGCGGGGAATATCGTAAAAATTCACCGTAAAACCTTTTACTGTCCGGGTTTCATTGTTTTCCCATACGGACGTGATATCCACAACCTGGCCATCATCTAGCTTAAGCTTGCGTGCATCTGCTTCGTTAATAAACAATACTCTACGGTTATTGCTTATACCGCGATAACGATCATCAAAACCGTATATCGTGGTGTTGTATTGATCATGAGAACGCAGGCTTTGCAATGTTAGCAGCTTATGGTTTTGCGAAGAAAGCTCAGCGATGTGCTCACTGATCAGCTTGTTCGGCAATGGATCTGCACTAAACATGGCTTTGCCTGAAGAGGTATTCCAATTTAACTCCCGGGCGCTATTACCCAAATAAAATCCGCCGGGCTGTTCAATGTTTTGATTAAAATTACCAAAGCCAGGAATGGTTTGTTCAATCAAATCACGGATATTGGCATAATTTTGCGAAAGTTTTGGCCAGTCCACAATGTGATTTCCGATTGTTTTTTGGGCAATGGCACAGACGATGGCGGTTTCCGATTTTAATGTGTCTGCCGCGGGCGGGATTTTCCCCATCGATGCATGCACCATAGAAAAGGTATCCTCGACGGTGATTGCCTGCTCGCCAGAAGCTTGTTTATCGATTTCGGTGCGACCCAGACAAGGTAAGATTAACGCCTGTTTTCCCGGGTGGACATGGGAGCGATTAAGTTTAGTGCTAACCTGCACACTGAGTTCACAGTTCTGCAATGCCTGCAGCGTGAATTGCGTATCCGGTGCTGCGGCTGCGATATTTCCCCCTAAGCAAATCATCACTTTGCTGTCGCCGCTTGCAAGTGCTTTTAGGGCGTTAACCGTATTGTGACCAGGTTCTTTGTCAAAATCTTGATCAAAAACCTGGTTAAGGCTGTCGATAAATGCTGCTTTAGGTTTTTCATTAATACCAACAGTACGATTGCCCTGAACATTAGAGTGACCGCGCACCGGACAAAGCCCGGCACCGGGTTTACCAATATTTCCGGTTAGCAATTGCAAATTAACCAGTTCGCGGATCATCGCCACCGAGTGTTTGTGCTGGGTAAGCCCCATCGCCCAGGTGCAAATCACTTTTTGACCGCTTACTAAAATGTTTGCTGCTTGTTCCATTTCCGCTTGTTGCAGGCCCGATTGTTCACATATCTGCGGCCAATCCGTTTGCTGCACCTGCTTGATATAGGCGTCTAGATTTTCCGTATGCTGCTCGATAAATTGCTCAGCAATAAGCGCAGGTTTACCTTTGCGTATCGCACTTTCATTCCGGTCGATAATGGTTTTTACCATGCCGCGAATGGCCGCCATATCACCGCCTAATTTCGGAGTGAAATACGCATGGGAGATTGTGGTGGCTTTTGGGGTGAGCAATTCAATCGGATCCTGAGGACTGGCGAAACGTTCGAGTGCCACTTCTTTTAAATTATTAAAGGTGACAATTTTACAACCCTTGCGCGCTGCACTGCGCAGGGCGTTCATCATTCTGGGGTGATTGCTGCCTGGATTTTGACCAAAGACAAAAATCACATCCGCCTCATCAAAATCATCTAAGGTGACCGTTCCTTTACCAATACCAATACTTTCGGTCAGGGCAATGCCGCTCGCTTCATGACACATATTTGAACAATCGGGAAAGTTATTGGTGCCAAACATTCGGCCAAATAGCTGATACAGATAGGCGGCTTCGTTGCTGGCGCGTCCTGAGGTGTACAGCTCTAATTGTTTGGGTGACGTCAGGTTATTTAAGGTATCGGCAATTAATGCAAAAGCCCGTTCCCATGGAATTGGCTGGTACTTGTCCGAGCTTGCATCATAGACAAGGGGTTCGGCTAAACGACCCTGGTATTCGAGCCAAAAATCACTTTGTTTTTGTAAAAAACTGACGCTATGTTCGGCAAAAAAATGTCTGTCGATGGTTTTTGAAGTGGACTCCCAGGCAATGGCTTTGGCGCCATTTTCGCAAAACTGAATTAACCCTTCTTTTTTGTCGCCCCAGGCGCACCCTGGGCAGTCAAAACCTTTGTCCTGATTTGCTCGTTTCAAGTTATATAAGTTCGCTCTGAGTTGTTCGCTGCGAAATATATGTTTCACCGTTGAGGTCAGAGAGGCTAATCCTCCAGCCTTATTCGGTTTTTGCTTATTGTCTGAGTTGCTCATGGTATAGGTATTAGAGGCCGGTTAAGGTTTGCGCATACAAGTGCGAAATTTACGTCAATCGTTATGAACTATCCTACCATGTTTTTCTTTTCTCTTCTGCCACGGGTGCTTAACACTTAGATTGTAAGGACAGACTTTAAAAAATAAGTCAGGACTGTTTGCGACCGCAGGGTTAAGTGAATTTGGCAGGCTTGTATATCACCTATTGGCCTAAATGGTTTAGGAGGCCTAAATGATATAGATGGCAGATCGAAATATGAGTGCACTTCGTATTGAGTTACTGCGCTTGTCACCTAAATTTAAATGAGTCAATCAAAGGCGGCACATAAGCGACAACATTCATGACAACATACGCGACAGTAAAAATTGTCAAGTTTGCGAGACAATTTGAAATGACACCAAGCGGTTTACAATAACAAGCAGGATCCCGAGTGAATAAAACCATTATTATCATAGCACTACTTTTATTGTTACCAGGCATTAGTGTTGCCAAGAAACAAGGCGGACCTTTAAGCAACCCGCCAAAGTCCGGTGATCCCGTTTGGGAAGCGGGAATGTTCGCCGCCTATTTCAGTAATGCGTTATATCCAGCGTCTGCGAATGCTCAACAGAAATTTTTACCGGTACCATTTTTTATTTATCGTGGCGAGTATTTACGCATTGGAGATGATGCAATTGTTCGGGCTGTGGCGGTGGAGAAAGAGCGAATTAAAATCGATATTTCCTTAGCTGCAGCATTTAATTCCAGTTCGAGTGATAGCCCAATCCGAGCAGGAATGGATGATTTAGATTTTCTTTTTGAAGTCGGCCCAGAAGTGAGTTTTCGATTAAATGACCCATACACGTCTAAGCGCTCTGAGCTTTGGTTGAATCTACAATTGCGCAGTGTATTTTCCACCGATTTTGGTGGTTTTGATCATCGCGGTTATGTGTTCGAGCCGGAAATCGCCTGGGAAACTGAAGATTTTGTTGTCAAAGATACGACATTTTATATCAGTGCTGCGCCGTTATTTGCCACAGAAAAGACGCATGATTATTTCTATCAGGTCGACCCGGAATTCGTTACCGATTTTCGCCCAGCTTATGATGCAACATCTGGCTATCTTGGCAGTAAATTCGCTGTTTCATTAAAGTATGAATATGATCAGGATTTAACGTTTTTTGCAGGTGCCAGGCTCGGGCTTTGGGATGGTAGCGTTAGTAGTGAAAGCCCTTTATATCAACAATCTGTCACTTATGGGGTTGGCTTAGGAATGAAATGGCGATTAATGGTAAGCAAAGACAAAGTTAAGTAACGATGTGCTGCATCGTTACTGTAGAAGAGTGACAGACTAGCGTCGTGAAAGTAAACACACTTTGAACGTGTTTACAGGTGACAGACTAGCGTTGGTGGTTAAAACCTTAGTCCCTGCCGTCATTTTCACATTAACCCCCGTCATTTTCACATTAACCCGTCATCCTCACACTAACCCGTCATCCTCACACTAACCCGTCATCCTCACGAAAGTGGGGATCTGCACTTGCTTTAGATTCCCTGTAGTGTCAGGGAATGACGGGAACGCTGCGCGGCTGGATAAAACCTTAGTCCCTGCCGTCATTTTCACATTAACCCCCGTCATACTCACACTAACCCGTCATCTTCACATTAACCCCGTCATCCTCACACTAACCCGTCATCCTCACGAAAGTGGGGATCTGCACTTGATTTAGATTCCCTGTAGTGTCAGGGAATGACGGGAACGCTGCGCGGGTGGATAAAACCTTAGTCCCTGCCGTCATCCTCACATTAATCCTCGTCATACTCACACTAACCCGTCATCCTCACGAAAGTGGGGATCTGCACTTGCTTTAGATTCCCTGTAGTGTCAGGGAATGACGGGAACGCTGCGCGGCTGGATAAAACCCGTCGTTAACAGCGTGTGTATTGGATGGAGAGTTTCGTGGTGAAAAGCTTGCTTTTTCACCTTAAAAGAACGCAAGTTAGTGTGATTCCGTCATACTCACACTAACCCGTCATCCTCACGAAAGTGGGGATCTGCACTTGATTTAAATTCCCTGTAGTGTCAGGGAATGACGGGAACGCTGCGCGCTGGATAAAACCCGTCGTCAACAGCGTGCGCTTTTAGGTGGAGAGCTTCGTCGGCTGGATAAAACCTTAGTACCGACAGGTTTTAGGAGACAACTTCACGGTGAAAAGCCTGCTTTGTCACCCTAGGAGGTTGCCCAGCGTTTAACCGATGTGTAAAAAATGCACTTCCACCTTATTTAGAATGTCCCATTCTAAATTGTCACCCATTCAAAATCTTTATTTTGCACTGTCACCGAAAATTGCTCCTCGATAACTGCTCCTGCGTTATTCTACCTACATACTTCCATGTATTAGTGCATTTTCGGCATACCGTCCATCCATGGACATAACCCTTTCGAAATATTCGATTTCGAATGTCACCCATTGGGGAATGAAAGGGGTCCATTCCTCAATCGCCGTCACCTTTGGCGATTTGGCAAGAGAATGATTCTCTCAATCAACCTCCAAAAATCGTCTTCATCAAGCTAATCACCTGGGTTACGCTTTTGCCTTGTTCGACACTGCTGATGATCGAGTTACGGTTATTCACCAGATACTCCGGCATACCTTCCGCTTCTAACGCTTTATCGACAATCTGCGCCGCCGATTCTTTACTGCGTTTCATCGCTCTGGGAATAGACGCTGCTTTTTTGGGTTTGTTTTTCATCCGCAGGTAATTGGATTGCTCGGCTTGGTCTGGTTTGGCAAACAAAAAGACATCGAGCATCAGGGCTCGATATTTAACAAGCAATTCTTCCTGCTCACCTTGAGGCATCGCCGCTTGATACCAGGGACACACACGAATCGTCGCTATTAATTCGTGCCAGTAGGTGTCAAACCCTTGATTGTTTAGCCGACTGATTGCAAATGCCTGTGAGTAACAATCCATTTTGGCATTATTTAACGCCACAAACTGATCCGGACGGCGCATCGCTAGCAAACGTGTCGCCGGTGCTAAAGGCGCTTTGTCGCCATCGCCATGCTCAGCAAAAATACCCTGATAGCGGCTAACAAACGCTTTATAGTTGGCATCTGTGACATCCCCAACTAAAGGAATGTTCGTCAGAGCCTGATCAAAAAGTTCTGGGTGCTCAGACATCAAGCGATGAAAGCTTTTTGCGGCTTTCGTGCTGGCAAACCATTCAACATCGAAGTTGTATTGCTCCGGTGCGTGCGTGCTGGTGTGCTTACCACAATAAACCAGACGATCCGCCGCATTCATATCCGCAAGGGACTGCTGAGTTAATTGTTCGATATACTCGAGCAGGCGCAAGCGCTCCTGAACCGATTGTAACTCCGCATGTTGCTCGATAAATCCGGCATAAACCGGCCATGGCGTGACTCGGGACATCTTAAGTTGCCCGATAGAAATGGCATTTTGTAAGATCTCCTGAAGCTTTTTCAGTGGCTTGAATTGAGGTTCATCAAGCAAGTCTCGATTGACACCATGTTCGCAAATATTGTTTAACTCAATACACCAGCCGAGAAAGTCCTGAGGCCTGTTTTCGACTTTTACCGCCATCAGGTTCAGACTAATTTCAGAAATGTATTTCAGGGCGTTTTGGTAAATTTGATTTTCAATGCCTGAGAGCGGCATTTTTACCGGGGAAGAAAGCAACTGTCTCATGAAAAATAAGGCTCCAACGTCGAGAGAGTAATTCTAAACTCTAGCTCATATTAGTAGAGGACGGGGGATAATACCTGTAGAAATTTAACGTGCAAGCAGAAACTTCGTTTATCCGTGCAAGTGGAGAAAAAGTGGACAAGGTTTGAAATAAGGGAACGAGTACGCTGATAAATCAGCTCTGGGTACACTGGGTTTCGAGTACATCAAATACGGCCTGAACCGCAGAAATTCCTCTACCCGGAACAATCTTGGATTGTGTACTCGAAATGAATCATTGATTCATGTACTCGTAGTGATGTTGTATATCACGTACTCGTTACCAACTTTTGATTAGAAATCTAGTCAAAAGTAGCTTTTAGAAATTGACCGGAAGCTTTAGCCAATCATCATCTTTATTAATACGAACGGCTTTGGTCTTGCCATTACGCTCGACATTCACCTGATTAATTTGTGCCGGCCAAACGTCCTGCAGAGCCTGCATTTGGATATATAACGCCTGTAAACCAGAAGGTTGTGGAATTTCCTGATACACCCAGAAAAACTTTCCTTCCACTTCATAGCCAACACTACCCAGTTCAAGTAATTGCTTGTCCTGATTTAGCAGGCGAAATTTTTCCTGAATATACCCGGCAAATTTTTGCTGGGTATTTTGATCGGAAATAATATCCGCTTTGCCGTTAAACAAATGGCTTAATGCATGCTCAGTATCGTGAATATAAAAACGATGGGATACTTCGATATTTCCACTACGGTCATTGAATAGCACTGTAGTGTAGGCTTCTTTTTGCTGATGCGCAGCACTGTTGAAACTGAACATAGCCAGCATCAAAGACAGCAACAAAGAACACCCGAAGGTGCTCCCTGTTTTTATGTCGTTTAAAAAACGTAAGCGATAAACCATGATTACTTCTTATATGGCTTTTGCTTAGCTTCTTTTAACTCAGTTTTTGAATCGTGCATGATGTCACGGGTCACGCCTTTCGGAGTCGACTTTTTCTTAAACGCTTCAACGCGTGAATCAATGATCTTACGTGGGTAATGGTTGTTGTGATTGTTCACATCAGCCGTTTCCCAGTGTGGATCAACCGTGATAGATGCTAACTCTTTGTCTTTATTGGTAACAATGAGCTTACTGACTTTCTTCGGCGAACGACGCCAG
Source organism: Thalassotalea litorea (assembly GCF_005843925.1). Lineage (GTDB taxonomy): Bacteria > Pseudomonadota > Gammaproteobacteria > Enterobacterales > Alteromonadaceae > Thalassotalea_A > Thalassotalea_A litorea_A. The sequence continues at coordinate 68,130 of NZ_VCBC01000016.1, read as the reverse complement.
ATTTCTGCCGGAATATGCTGCATTTCAACACTGCCATCGGTATAGGTCATTTCCAACAAGATAGGCATTACCAAACCGCCTTTATTTGAAAAGTGGATAACATAATAATTGTTATCTTCTTCTACGGCGCGATCGAGCGCTTTACGTTCCCATGGCTTAAGATCGGCCAGGAATTTATTGTAAGCGTTACGTTCTTTGTTGGTTACGGTGAAAATATCGTTTTCGTCGTAATAATCGCTAACATCTGGGTTTAGCTCAACCCAAAGTTTTTTGCCTTCGGCCTTGTTACGATCAACGAAGTAAGAGCTTGGCTTCTCCGCTTCTTCCTGGCGACGACGCTCAAAATCGATATCTGGGTTTTTAGTATCAAGACGTAATTTGTAAACACTGTCTACTGAAATATCCACATGATCTGTGGTGTAGAACCAACCATGCCAGAACCAGTCAAGGTCCATACCGGATGCTTCTTCCATCGTGCGGAAGAAATCCGACGGTGTCGGGCGTTTGTTTTTCCATCGTACAGCGTATTCTTTAAGGGCAAAGTCGAATAAGTCACGACCCATAACCACTTCACGTAATATATTCAACGCTGCTGCTGGTTTGGTGTAAGCATTTGGACCTAAACGTAACACGCTGTCGGATTGGGTCATCACAGGTACTTGCACGTCGGATTTCATGTAACCAACGATATCACGCGGTTCTACGCCCCACGGAATGTCTGGATCCCATTCGCGACCGGCAACACCATCTAAGAAGCTGTTTAAGCCTTCGTCCATCCAGGTCCACTGACGCTCATCAGAGTTAACGATCATCGGAAAGTAGTTATGACCGACTTCATGGATCACAACGCCGATTAAGAAACGTTTCTCAGCCAATGTGTAGGTACGAGAACCATCTTCATGCCACTTAGTTCGTGGACCATTGAAGGTGATCATCGGATACTCCATACCACCAACTGGACCATTAACCGAGATAGATGTCGGGTATGGGTAGTCGAAGGTGTAGCGTGAATAGACTTCCATGGTGTGAATAACCGATTCCGTGGAATACTTCTTCCAAAGATCGCCACCTTCTTTCGGGAAATACGACATCGCCATGACGTGTGGCATAACCTTACCACCCTGGTCATAGCCTTTGGCATCCCACATAAATTTACGAGAAGAAGCCCAGGCAAAGTCACGCACATTTTGTGCTTTAAAGTGCCAGGTCTTGCTCTTGTTGGTGCCTTCTTTTTCGTTCTCTAATGCTTCTTCTGCAGTGACAACAAATACCGGACGCTTCGCATCTTTCGCTTGCTCCAGACGCTGGCGCTGAGTTTTCGTCAGAACTTTTTTGCTATTTTGTAAAACCCCGGTAGAAGCAACAATGTGATCGGCAGGTACCGTCATTTTTACGTCGTAGTTACCAAATTCAAGGGTGAATTCACCACGGCCCAAGAATTCTTTGTTATGCCATGCTTCGTAATCGGAAAATGCGGCTAAACGCGGGAACCATTGCGCCAGAAGGAAGATATCATTACCGCCTTCACGGGCATCATCCGGGAAGTGCTCGTAACCTGCGCGGGCAGAAACTGCATCTTCTTCTAAAATATTGAACGCGAAGTTTAGGTTAAACTCATATTTATCGCCGGCTTTTAGCGGCTTAGGCAAGTCAATGCGAGCCTGAGCGCCAACAATGGTAATTTTCAGAGGTTTGCCGTCTTCATCGGTAACATTGGTAATATCATAACCAATTTCGTTATCCGCATAGTATTGCTGACGACGTAACTCACCGAGACTAATTTGTGCTGGGTTACCGTCTTTTGCAACGGATGTGCTTGGCCCACGACGACCTAAACCACCAAAATCGATACTACGCTCAGCAATGGAATCCGGTTTGAAACGGTTTTGCTCCAGTTGCAGCCACAAATATTTTAGTTTGTATGGAGAGTTATTGTGGTAAGTGACCGTTTGTTTGGCGCTAAGACGACGCTGGTTTTCATCAAGCTGAACATTGATTTTATAATCAACCTGCTGTTGCCAGTACTCTTTGCCCGGTTCACCGGCGGCGTTACGGTAGTCGTTCGGAGTTGGAAGAATTTCTTCTAACTGGCGAAACTTATCTTCAAAATCACCTTTAGTCTGCTTAACTGCCGACGCCTGGGCCGACGTGGATAGCAATAAAGCAAGCCAACTGGCTGATATTAAAGCTTTAATATTCATGAGCCTTCCAGAAATAAATTGTTTGATTAATACGCGCTTCGCATAAATGCGAAATACATGGATTTTTTATATCGATGAATCCGTAAACCTAGGGTTTTGTGGTTCATTTATGGCGCGTTATGTTAGCGGATTCGGCCTGCTAGAACAATAAATCACGTAAATTAACAAGTTGGATACACAAAGGGAAAAGATGAACGGAGAAATCGAAGATGAAAGATGAAGGTTAAAGATAAAGGTGAAAACTGCGGTTGTGCCGTTATCTGTTATTCAGATATCGCTTATCCGGGGCTCACGTTTCCCTGTATCGTTAATCGGATATGTAAACCTGATATTCCCAGCCCTGAAAATCCATTACCGAGGGTAATGGGTTGGTATCGTTATGCGCAGTTATAAACGGTTTCAAGGGAGGTAAGCCGATCATTGAGGTTTGCAATTTAATCTGTACTGATTCTGGGCTAAGGTTAGCGATAAACACCACTGTATGACGTTTATTCTGCCGATAGAAGGCAATGACTTGCTGGCGCTTACTATGAGGGATTTCATCCATGGTGCCACCGGTTCGTCCATTTTGTAGCGCCGGATTGGTCGATTTTAATTGCAATAGCCGTTGTAACCAACAATGACGAGGGTGCCGTTCAATAACGTCAGGCCAGATAATTGGGTCGTGATCAAAAAATGCCAGAGACTGCTCATTGGCCACCTCCTGACCGGAATAAATCAAGGGCATGCCATCCATTAACAGGGTGAGCGCCAAAAGCGTTTCCTCTGCCGCGCCAAAGCGCTCGGAAACACTCCCATCCCAGGCGTTTTTATCGTGATTATCTAAGAAGTTCATTCGTATCGCATTATTGGGAAACGCATTGTTATGTTTCGCAAAATAGCCGCAAAGGTTTTCGGCGTTGCGCTTACCCTGAGCGATATCTTCGAGTAAGTCATTTAGCCCCCAGGCATAGGACATATTAAAGGCGCGTTGATGTAAATCACGCTCTTCCCATTCCGCTAGCCAAAACAATTGGTGCTCAGGGTCAAGTTGATTTCTGGCATTCAGCCAAAACTCCAGAGGCACAAATCCGGCTACGTCGCAGCGAAAGCCATCAATATCATAATCATCGAGATAATGTTGCATAGCGCTGACCATGTAGTTTCGCAATCCAGTTTGATGGAAATCAAATTCAATAATATCGTCCCAGTCAAACCAAGTGGTGGAACAAAATTCTCCGGTTTTGGTTTTTTTATACCAATGGGGGTGAGATAGCGTCAGAGGATTATCCCAGGCACTGTGATTGGCTACCCAGTCAATAATCACATACATCCCCAGTTGGTGGATCTCATCAACGAGATCTTTGAATGCCTGTTCAGTGCCAAATTCCGGGTTGATCGCAAAATGATCGGCAATGGCATATGGACTGCCTAAACTTCCTTTGCGTTTTGTTAAGCCTATCGGGTGAATGGGCATTAACCAGAGTATTTTTACCCCGAGTTGTTTTAATCGGGGTAAGTGCTTGCTAAACGCTCGGAACGTGCCTTCACTGGTATATTGACGGATGTTCACTTCATAAATTGCTGCGTCAATGCTCCAGCTTGGATGCTCGAGCTGTACGTAAGAGGGAAGGGGGCTGTGGTTAAAAGAATTTTGACTCATAACTGGTCGCTGCAATCTATCTATTTAAAACCTGACTGGTTAACTTTGGTCGTAAAAGGGCAATATCGCAAGCATCCGGTGCATTCGCTGCTTTGGTTCAACCTTATCTGAAAACTCGCCATGTTGTTCTTTTCAATCGCAAGAAAATTAAGGATTTTCTGCTATAACTTAACTTTGACCCAAGTGAAATCACTGATCGGCGTTTAACAACGATATCAACTACCAAGCTAGGAGCAATAATGACAGATAAATTCAAAACCATGGTGTCTGGAGTAATTTTTGGAGGCTTGTTAAGTACCTGTGTTGTTGCCGCTGAGGCGCCAAATGCAGAAGAAAGAAATAAAATTGAAATGCTTTTGGCGGAAGCTGCGGGCAAAATGATTTATCTGACCAAGCAATGCGATAAGCCGGTAGATCCTGAAAAGTTTAAGGAGCTATCGAAACTTAAAGCTTTCTCTGAGGGCTATCAAAGCATCGAAGGCATTAGCTGGGAACATGTCAGAGATGAAGCCAATCAAAAATATGGCGAATTGAACGCCGAAGGCCCTGATGGTGAATTTTGTGAGCAGTATGAAAAGGACATTCAAAACGCTTATCCGTTTTTAAAACCGATGTAAAACGCTTAAGAAGAGGTTCTATTGTTGCCGATGGGATCGCAGCGTAAATAGGTTGCAGGGTTCAGGATTCAGTGCGCAGAAAGAGCATTGGGACTGTCAAAGGGTGTAAAAAAGCAACGGTGTCTAAAGGTGTCAACGAAGTGCCTCTGCTGAGCCTGTCACCTGTTCGGTATCTTCGATGCCGAACTGTCTTTGTTCGAAATTTCATCTCGAATTGTCACCTGACACTGCGTTGTTTGCCGTGTCTGTCACCATTCTCTAGCCTGTCACCTGTTCGGTATCTTTGATGCCGAACTGTCTTTGTTCGAAATTCTATTTCGAATTGTCACCTGGCACTGCGTCGTTTGTAGTGTCTGTCACCATTCTCCAGCTTGTCACCTGTTTGGTATCTTCGATACCGAACTGTCTTTGTTCGAAATTCTATTTCGAATTGTCACCTGGCACTGCGTCGTTTTCCGTGTCTGTCACCATTCTCCATCTTGTCACCATTCTCTATCTTGTCACCTGACATTGCGCAGTTTACAAAGTGTCCACGAATCCCTTTACTTTTCTGCGAAAATACATCACCTTATTCTTTAAATTCATACGCTTGCAATACGAAACCGTGTACCCAATATTTACCGACCGATTAGTCATTCGTCCTATCACTGAACATGAAGCTGCTTTCATTCTTGATCTGTTAAACGATCCGGGTTTTTTGCAATACATTGGTGATAAGCAAGTACGCAACCTAGAGCAGGCCCGTGAATACATTCGCACCGGCCCGATGCAAAGCTTGCTTGATAATGGCTTTGCCTTGCATTTGGTTTCAGTAAAACGAGCCGATGGCAGCGAAGGTGACCCCATTGGCGTTTGTGGATTGCTACAGCGCGATTTTTTACCGGCTCCGGATCTTGGTTTTGCATTTCTTGAACGTTATACAGGGCAGGGTTATGGGTATGAAGCGGCTATCAAAGTTCTGGAATACGAACTAAAATCTCTCTCTTTAAACAAAGTATTGGCTTTCTGCTCACTCGATAATTCTGCATCCCGCAACTTGCTTCAACGGCTCGGGTTTTGTTTTAAGCACCATCAAAGCTATCTGGACGGAGAAGAAGTCGCTATGTTTGAATTTTACGTAATTTAATGTTGGGAATGGTCTTCCTTTTCACTTTCCTTTGAAGCTAATTCATTTGCAGAGTCGGGATCGGATTTTCTAAATACGCTTGCTAGTTTATGCCACCACATTTTTATGGTTGCTAAGCCTAGCGCAATTGAAGCAATAATCCCCTGGACAATAATACTTCCTGTACCTGGGTCTAAATAAGCCAAACAAGGAAAAGAAATTAGAAAGAATAAAACCGTGGATAATAGGTGAGAATATTTCATGTCTACAACTCTTTTATGACAACGTTAAAACTATAGAAGTAATTTGAAAATCTGCAAAATTGATGGTTTCGATTATATTTTAGGGATCACTTGCAAACCAATGACAGATTTATGACTAAGACTTCTGTTCCACATCCCGCTTCTTTTCGAGATCCTGCTGGTTACGTTTTTATCAAAAACAACCAGGTATATAGGAAAATAAATACTGTGGGGAAGGCTGAATTTGATAGTTTTTATCAGTCAAAATTTTATAAAGAATTGACTTCACGAGGTTGGCTGATACCCCATTTGGATGTTTCTGATGAATTTGAATTAACCGAAGAACAAGCCGTAATCAAACCGCAACCGATACCATATATCAGCTATCCCTATGAATGGTGTTTCTCTCAGCTTAAAGATGCTGCGCTTTTAACGTTAGATATCCAATTGTTGGCACTTGAACATGGTTTTACATTAAAAGATGCAAGTGCGTTTAATATTCAATTTATTAATAGTCGTCCTGTTTTCATCGATACGCTGTCTTTCACTCGTTATGATGAAGGCCCTTGGGTTGCTTATAGACAGTTTTGTCAGCATTTTTTGGCTCCGTTGCTTTTAACACAACAAGTCGATTATCGTTTTAGCCTTTTCAGCCGAAACTTTATCGATGGATTACCTTTGGACTTTGTTAGTAAACTTCTTCCTAAAAAAAGCTGGGTAAATTTTGGAATTCTTTCTCATCTCCATTTACATGCAAAATCACAGCGTCACTTTTCGGATGTACGCAAGTTAAATGGAGCAAGCTCTCGACTTAAATCAGCCAACCTCAATGCCGAAAAATTGACGGCACTAATATCTAACCTGAGAAATACTGTTAATAGACTATTCATGAATGAAACGGAAACTGAATGGGGTGATTACTACCAAGTAAACGATTATAGCTCATCTCAGTCACTGGAAAAAAAGGCGATTGTTGAGGCTTTTTTAAATGAAACTCATACACCTTTATCTTTGATCGCAGACCTAGGTTCTAATAGCGGAGAATTCACTCAACTCTGCGGGCTACACTGTCAACAGGTTGTCGCATTTGATGTGGATTTTAGGGCCATTGAGGCTCTTTATCAGCGTTGTGTTGCCAAACCTGAACTGAATATACTTCCGTTGCTATTCGACTTAACCAACCCGTCACCGGGCATAGGGTGGCATAACCGAGAGCGAGAATCATTCATGCATAGAGCTAAGTTTGATCTGGTAATGGTACTTGCTGTTATTCATCATATGGTTATAGGGAATAATGTTCCGCTGGATGTTTTTATTTCAAGTCTGGCTACAATGACCAAACGTTATTTGATTATCGAGTTCGTAGATAAAAAAGATTCACAGGTACAGCGCATGTTAAGCACTCGTAAAGATATTTTTATAGACTATAATATTTCAACCTTTGAGAAAGCTATTCACAACCATTTTGACGTTGTTAAATCCGCAAAAATTGAGGGTAGCCATCGCAACATTTATTTACTGAAAAAACACCATGCTTAAATTTTAGGATAGTTTTCTTGCAAATGTTGACGTAGCAAATCTTCCGCTTCTTTAGGGGTAAAGTCTTTTCTAGGACAAGGGTATTCAGCCTCTTCTAAATTGGTAGTAGTCATTGTTTGTTCGCTTTCGTCAATCAGATTTAATGTGGCTAAATGTCCGCAATAAATTATCGAGAGTGTGCCCAGTGAATAATAAGGGGGCTCTAAAGATGCAGATACTTTCCAGTTTTGGTTGTTCATTTTGCGTGTGAAACTTGCCCCTGCAATAAATATTGGTTCATGAACTCTATCGGCTTTAAGCAAACTCTGCCCAATCATCCAGGAAGGTTGAGAGATATCTAAATAATCCAATATGGTAGGGGCGATATCTATTCTTTGTGATGGCGTGTTGACCACTCCTGTGACCGCCTTACCTGGAAATCGAATCATTAACGGCAAACTATTTTTAATGCTGTGTCGTAATCCGTGATCACTATTAAAAATGAGCAATGTATTTTCTAGTTGTTGTTGTTTTTCCAAGGCGGAATATATTTGCTTAGCATATTCATCCCATTGATAAATTGCGTTGTTATAATGCTCCATCATCCAACCTTTTGGTTGGCTTTTTGTTCGGGTAAATATTGGCTTTTCGTAAATAAACTTATTGCCATGGGGGCCAAGAAGATGAACGTTTATAAAGAATGGAGGCGGTGTTTTTGAAATTTTATCTAGCAGTGTTTGCATTCTCGGGATATCTGAAAGATGGTCTTCCAAATCATCTGCTTGAGTTACAATTTGAAAGGGATTTTTCCATTTGTTTAAATAGCTTAAATGGTAAAAACGAAATGACAATCGATCCCAGATACTTTCAATAAATTTAGACGTCCCAGGTAGGGCTATATATAACCATCGATTAACCCCTGTTCTCTTATAAATATACCTATCATTAGCATAATTAAAAGACTCATTTAAGTCTAAATCTTCCGCATCAACATAATGCCTGACACTGATATCGATGTTGTAATAGCCTAGATTTTTTAGGATTGCTGGTAAATGTTCAAATCTATCTGGCCCTCTAAATGCATCAGGCCGAAATATCACTTTGGTGTGTGTCGGCAGTTTTCCTGTTAATAATGCACCAATAGAACCCGTGGTTTTTTCAGAATTTGTATAGTGATTTTGAAATATGGCTAATTCGTCTTTTATAGTTTCAAAAAATGGAGTGGTTGATTTTTGGAAACCATATACCGACATCTGCTTAGAATTTACGCCGTCTGCACTGAAAATGATTATGTTTGGTAATTGACGCGTATCTTTATCGCTTTTTACTTCTTGTCGAGGTGTATTTGAAGGTTTTGCGCTTAATATGACTGACATTGAGGACATGATAAAAATAAAAATAAAAGTAAAACTACAAATAAGCTTTTTATAAGCGAATCTATTTACATTTAGACGATCAAACCAATGGTTAAACTTTCGATAAAAATAGATGGCTAATCCGACAAGTATTCCGACATAAAAAACTCTCGAGATAAAGTTGGAGACGGTATACGAAGCAAAGCCAAATAAAATGTAAGTATTATTATCAAGAATTAAAAATACAATAACACTAAATATAAGCACTGGGATAAAAATGAATCTTATATTCTTAATGGAATCAGGGGGAGCTTTGATTAAAAATAAGGGGGATATGAAAATAATTATCACACAATATAGTGCTAGTAATATTATGCTGAGTAAAAAATAAGAATTTAAGAGAACAAAAATCCGCTCATTTAAGGGATAGTAACTGAGAAAAGATGGCTTAGTTAAAAAAAACAACCATTCTAAAGTGATAAGCAGTAAAGATGACATCAAAACTAACCCTATCGCGTTGATGTGCCTATATATAATTTGTGCTTTCAAAATTGATAATCCACTACGCCTAAATAGGGTTTTACCCTATCCAATGATAGGGCGTTTTTGATTAGTTGATAGACTGACTATCAATACACTTATCTTCGTCACTAAATCTAATCTCACTTTTGTAGTGTGTACAAAGTTTTTTGAGCATTCTTCTCCAAGGCGCACTGCCTTGATATTCATTTAAATATGCCCATTTGTGCTGAATGAGATCGACAATAATTAAATCCTTTTGATCAGGTAAAAAAGCAAATTGCCAGTTTTTATAATAGACCGCGCGATGCTGTTTAAAAATAAATTGCTCGTAAGCGTCATTCGTTAAAACAGGTTGTCCATTGGTATCAGCAATGTATGTGTCCATTGTTTCAGAAAATACGTATTTCAGGTTAATTAAGCTTGTATCGATAGATTTTATTGGCACCGACGAATCAACAAATATAAATCGATCTTTATTAAGTTGCGCGCGTGATAATGGTAAAGCTTGACCGTCAATGTTTTTGGGAGGTGGTTCATCCAACGTACGATTAATGCTCGGCACAATATCAATAATGGAATATAATCCTTGATAAAGTGTACTCTGATGGAAACGAGACCCATCCACATATTTTTGATAAGCCAACAATATTTCTGATTGGCTTTGATTTAATACATTTGTACCATGACCAAATGCATCAACGTTCAGAACTTGCTTTTGAGATTCAATCATTGGGGCTAATTTATCATCCTCGAGTCTAAAACTATCCCCGTGATCAGAGATAACGAACACTTCAGCATTGTGTAGATAACCTTTGTGTTTCAATTGCTTCAGCAAGTGATTAAATTGTATATCTAATTGTTCTAACAATGACAAATAAATAAAGTGCCCATAGTTAGCTTTTGACCACATCATAGTTTTTATGGCTTTGAGAATAAAGGTATTGATTTTAGTACAAAATTGTGGCTTTTCTTCATGCTCCTGGCCTCATTTTGTCGCAGTACTCGGTAAGTAATCCGAAGGAAAAGTATTGTGTTTATCTTCACATACTGGTAACTGTAATGACTGGTAATGATTGCAAAGCATGTGCCTTAGTTTAAGTTTCGGAGCCTCCCCGACGTACGTATCGTATAACGACCATTCTTTACGATGTAAATCGATGATGATTAAATCATCCAAGTTTGGCAGATAAGCTAGCTGCCATTGCCTATAGTAAACAGCTCTTTGTTTGAGGTAAGTAAAATCCTGGTAGGCATCAGGGGTCATTACCAAATGCCCGTTAGCGGTGACCTGATAATGATCCATGGAGCGATATAGCAGACTGGTTTCATTAATGGAACTGGTATCGATTGACTTCATTGGTAAGGAGGAATCGACAAATGCAATTTTCTCTTTAGGTTTTTGTGGCTCATCAATCGGAAAAGGCTTGCCTTGCATATTACCAGCGCTAAGGTTTAATTGTTGCAAAATACTAGGCATGATCGCGGTGATTGAAAAAACGCCGTTCACGACTTTTGCCGTGTGGACTGGTTGGCCATTTTTAAACCGGTTATATGCTAGCAATATTCGAGCCTGACTTTGGTCTAGGATGTTAGTCCCGTGTCCCCAAGAGGTCACTCTGAGCTTCAATTCTGGAGATTTGGGAGCTGGCATTATTTTATCACGCTCCAAGCGAAAGCCATCGCCATGATCCGAAAACACATAAACTATGGCGTTGTCTAGATACCCCAGTCGCTGTAATCCACTTATCAAATGGACGAATTGCTGATCCAGTTTTTCCAGTAGTGAAGCATACATAAAGTGTGGGTAGTTATTGTTCCAAAGTTCGGGTTTTACATTGATAAAATCTTTCGAGGTATAAGGCCAGTGGAGCATACACAGATGGACTGCCATAAAGTTGGGTTGCATTGGATCTAATCGATTAATGACTTCGTTGTTAAATAGCTCAGGAGCGTAGGTTTTCCCTTGAGCTCTATTTAGGTAAAGAAATGGGAAGAAATACTTTCCAAAAGATACATTGGTTAGAATATTAATGAGTGGAATATCTGATACTCCAGTAATGAGTTGATCGGCTATACCGATACTTGGACCAACAATCTCATCAAATCCATAATCTTTGTCTATATGGTTAAACCTGCGCTCATCTAGCGCATAGATAGTTTGATAGTTTGCCTTTTTCAATGACTCTAACGGGGCAACATCCTTATTCACTAAGGATGGGTGAGGAATATTGAAGCGGCCGCCATGCTGGTGGGGGTATTGACTGGTGAGTAAGCTTTGCCAGGCAACAAAGGTTCTTGGCAATGTCGTATAAGCCCTATCGTAAATAATTGTTTTATCGAGAAAGTCGTCAAGGTTTGGCATGTAGCTGACAGCCTGATTGCGGGTATTATGCCTGCTGGTATATTGTAGATGGTCCGGGCGTAAACCATCGAGACCAATCAATATGACGTCTGGCTTGTCTTTGTACTTGTCTTCATTTTTCCAAAATATCGGTGGTGTCATTAAAAAGAGAAAAGCGGTTGCAAATACTGCGATCTGTATTTTTTGATTGCGTTGCCATAACCCTTGAAAAAATAGAAATAGCAGGGCGCCCACCACCGGGGTAATAAACCATAATGTCGCCAAAAAACTATGTCTGTAAATACTCAATAAAGACGTAGGATAAATGTAGGAATTGATGGCCAAAACCAATATCCAATGCAACACGACCAAAATCAACCACAATATTGTGCGCTGATTATCACTTTTCATTTTGCGATAAAAACTGGAGCAACTTATGGTAATAATGTAAGCCCATAATACGTGCAAGACCAGAATCACCACAATAAAATATAAAAGGTCAATTACAACTCCTAGCGTCAGGTATTCATCCGCCTTTTCATGGGCAAGTATGTTGAGTAACGAAAGGCGGGGGATAGGCTGCAATGCACTGCGATAGTCGAACACTAAAACCATGGATAAGATCAAAATAGCTATGGAACGATAAAACGTTCGACGTAAGGTCACTTTATTCATCATGCTTAACCTGTATCTCTGTCGTTGGCTGATCTTTGTCCCTATTTGTGCCGCGGTTGTCGCTTTTAGTTTCGCTTTTAGTTTCGGTGTAGGTTAGAGTGAGATTGAGGTTACTTTTCGATTTTGCATTTGTTTTTTCCGCATCGTCTTTAACTATAAAGCTTTGGAAATCGCGAATCAGTGAATTGTTTGGATCCGATTCTGGCCAGTCGCCCACTTGTAGGTAACGATTAGCAGATATGTCCATCGGCAGTTCTTGATCTTGAAGTGCATTTCTTTGGGATAAAGCGGACAGAGAATAAGAGCCGAGTACTCCTGCCAATAACAAGAGAATGACAGTTAAACCGCTCGTCGATAGGACAACTAATTCAATCCGCTTAATCATACTTCTACTTAACCTGACCACATCATGGAGAATCAGCTAAAAAAGTATAGAGGGTAACGCTGTATTGTCGAAAAAAACAACAAAATTGTTTTGAATTTTACAGCTCAAGTGTAAAAACTTACTCGCGTAAGTTTGACATTCGAGTTCTTCACTTCTAATTTAAACGTGTTCTTTCCTGCCATTTATCGTCGCTTTAAGCTCGAGGATGGCTTCAAGACAAAAATGGATGTTGTAAATCAGGGTCGAGGTTATGTTATCAGCCAATCAAACCGGCGCGTTATTGCTGGTTGCCTTTGATGAGGCCTTAGCAAATGATTTTTGTGAAACTGTTAATGTTTCTTGTCAAGTCTTGTCAATTCCGACTATGCAGAGCCTAGAAAATTTTTTAGGTAATCCAAAATCTGTAGTGTATTTAATGAATCACATTAATACAGATCACTTGCACAATATTGAATTTATCACCCAAAAATTTGCAGGAATAGGCGTGGTGGTATTTAGCCAATCCTTGTCTATTCCTCTATTGCAGCATGCTATACACTGTGGTGTAAGGGAGCTTTACTTATACCCACCATCAGAGCTCGAGTTAGAATCTTATTTGTCAGTAATTGGTGAACTCAGGTCTGCAGACGCAAAATATTCTCGCGAATCAACATTGGTGGACATCAGTGCCATACGCTCAAGTAAGTGGGTTCGCTACGGTGCTGTGGTCGAGCTATTGGAGCTCATTGAGAAAAACTTTTCTCATGCTAGCTCACTACAAGACTTTTCTCATGATATACATCTAAGCCAGTCACGACTAAGCCATATGTTTAAAGATGTAACCGGGATGAATTTCAGTCATTATTTAATTTGTCGAAGGCTCGAAGAAGCGGAGCGCATCCTCACGTCGGAGTCAGCAAGCAGCACAACGATTGCTTTTGAATTGGGCTTTTCAAATCCATCGCATTTTTGTCGGGTGTTTAAAGAGCATTTTGGCCTGAGCCCCATGGCTTACTCGGAAGATAATCGTACCATGCAAAATAGCGAAACCTATCTACACTATTTAAGATTGCGGTGTGATTTACTTAACACACTCAATAGTTTATCTGCTGGTAATGTGAATAGTGCGGACAAGGAAAAAGCGATTGAAATTCAATCTACACGACAGTCTAATCGGTCAGTTAAGTGTTAGTCGAAATATGGTTCATTTGTGCTCAGGCTATGTTGTAGTTGGCCTGCTGGCGATTATTCTGTTGATGTTATCGCCCCGTTCATTTGCAAAGCCCTTTCTGCCAAAACTTCACTCGGGGTTTGAGATCCCAGTTCAAGTTCAGAATATTCGTTTGAACGTTAACGTCGATGCCGCCCCGTTAAACTCATTTGTTTATCATGATCGAGATTTGTCGGATCGGGTGTACCCGAAAATATTGCTACGAACATCCCAAAATAGACTTTGGTATCACGGCAATGAATTAACTCAGTCGGGCTTAATGTTGTTAAACATTCTAAAAGATATCGGCTGGTTAGGTGATAATCATTGGGAATCCTTACCCGTTGATCAGGTGAGCAGGGATAGAATACTGACTCAGGGGATTTATTTTCTACTTCAGTCTTCAAGGTTTGATCAAGGGAATATGCATGAAAACCCCGTTAATACCTTGGTGCGATCGTTTAAACTGGATCAGGAACTTGACCTGATTTATCGTGTTCTTCCCCGACAAAAAGGTTTTTGGCAACTTCGAAAACACCTTCACTATTACCAGCAGCTGCAACAATATGACTGGCCTTCTTTGGATCCGGACTTTGTGCCTAAACTTGGCCAACGTCATCAACAAATTGGTCATTTGAGGCACAAGTTAGTTTTGTTGGGAGATTTACCAAGCCAATATCAGACACAAGCACGGTTTGATGTTTTTGATGTCGTGGCAGAAGACGCATTGCAACGCTTTCAAGCCAGACATGGTTTGGTTGCTGATGGCAAACTTGGTCCAGTAACTCACCTAGCGTTAGGCATCTCTCCTAAGCAACGAACACAACAAATTAAGTTTAATTTATTACGTTGGTTTGAGTTACCTCGAAGTTTTAAAGGGCAGTCAGTACATGTCAACATTCCCAGTTATCAACTGCAGTATCGAAACAATGGTCGGACACTAACATCAATGAAGGTGATTGTTGGCAACAAAAATAACCCAACACCCGTACTTTCAACGCAAATAAATCGACTCACGGTTAACCCAACGTGGACGCCAACGCCTAAGATCATCATGGATGATTTGGTAGAAGAGTATAAACAAGATCCTAGCTACCTATCACGTAAAGATTTCCAGCTCGTTAAAGGTTATTGGAAAAATAAAGTTATTAAAGAGATTAACTCTCCTGATTACGATTTGTTAAATTTACCGAATGATTTTCGACTAGTCCAGGCTCCTGGCAGTTTTAATCCGCTAGGAAAGTACCGCTTTAACATGCCAAATGGATATGCAATTTATCTTCATGACACGCCAGGTAAATGGATGTTTCGTAAACCTTACCGAGCCTTGAGCCATGGTTGTATTCGTTTGGAACAGCCTGAATTGCTCGCGGAAATTTTGGTCAGTCAATCTGAAAAATCTGATACTGAACGCGAAATCATTAACCAAGCCAAAAAACAATCTGATACGCGTATGCTTTATCTTGCGAGCCCCGTTCCCGTTTACGTTACCTACCATACTGCCTGGGTTGATGATTCAGGGGAAATGAATTTTAATCAGGATATCTACAATCTCGACAACTACTCTGCTTTGCTCACGCAATTTAAGAACATACTAAGCAATCCAGTGATAACCCTTTCTCAGATTAACCTCTAATCTTTTAACCGTTCAGTAATACACCAAAATGTTGCTGTACTTAATGCAGGGCAAAGGCTGAGTTGTATTTGCCCTGCAAGATTAACAAGTTGGAGTTATTTCATATGAGAAACCTAAACACGTTATTTTCCGATTTTATCGAAGATGAAAGCGGTTTAACTACGGTTGAATACGCGATTGCTGGTGCTCTGGTGGCAGGGACTTTAGTTGTTGCTTTCACAGACCTGGGTGAAGCCGTTAGTGGCACCATTAACTGCTTAACCAGCGCTGTTAATGGTGAGCAAAGCACCGATTGTTCTTCTTAGTAGCGAACAATGGGACAGGCGTAGGGGTGTAAGATGATAGATAAATTTCTGCTTGTGGAAATGATTTCTATTACGCTGATATTTTCGGTCTCGCTGTATTTTGATCTTCGATATCAGCGCATCCCTAATAGCCTGTGTCTTATTGGATTTATCGCGGGTATCGCCGTGCAAACTGGATTTTTAGGGTTAAGTGGCGTCGCTTCGGCGCTTATGGGAGCAGGCCTTGCCTTTGCTTTGTTGTTTCCCTTATTTATGTTTCGCATGATTGGTGCCGGCGATGTGAAATTAATGATTGCCATTGGCGCATTTCTTACGCCGCAAATGCTTGTTTGGTCTCTTTTATATGGCTTGGTATTCGGGCTGGTAAGTTCTGTTGCAATTGCATTGTATCGATTTGGACTCAAGCGCTGCATTGACTTGGTTTTTCACTATGGCAAATGTCTTTGGTATCGAGTCTATATCAAGCCTGAAAATGGTGGCTTGCTTAAAATGCAGGTCCCTTATGCGCCTGCATTGGCCTTCGGCTGGGGCTGGGCCTCATGGCATAGTGAAGATGTTCAATGGTTAGTTTCGTCGTTAAGGTACACTTGGGGAGTATGAGCATGGGATTATTTGGCTTTTCCAAACAAAAAGAGTCTCAAGCTCATCCATCGGGCAACTCAGAAACATTCGAGTCACATGAACAGTCCTCATCAGGCGGTTATAGACATACTGATTCTCAATCTGATTCGACGCCGCCGAATAATCTGAGTGAACAAGATGTGCCACTGCATGAAGCCAAAGAAAAAGATTCTCAACAATCGCAACCTGAGGAAAATGTGGCGAATAAATCCTCGAACGAATCTTCTGAAACGATTGACAATGAATTTTCGGTTTATGCGCCACGTCCTGGGAATATCGAAGAAACCGGTCTAAGCATTAACCTATTACTTGAGCTACTAATTAAACATATCTATCGTGCAGGGGTTATTGACTTGCAACAGTTATCCAAAGATTTATCTCTCTCTGGAAGTATCGTTAAGCTGTTGTTAGATGAAGCTAAACAAAAAACCTGGGTGGAAAATCCATCTTCAGCTGATAATGGTCAGTTTCGCTATACGTTAAGCAATATTGGTGTGCTTGAAGCGGAAAAAGCTTTTTTGAAACGGGGCTACCTGGGGCCGGCTCCAATTCCATTGGAGCAATATCAACGAGTTACACAGATTCAGTCGAATCGAACCCAAGCCCTGACGGAGCAACAAATGCGAGACGGTTTCGCTGATTTAGTTTTCCCGGATGAAGTTATTGGTAGCGTAGGGCCAGCCTTAAATTCCACTAAACCAATCTTGATTTATGGTGGTGCCGGTACCGGTAAAAGCTATTTTTGCAGACATTTAAACCGGTTATTTGGTGAAACAGTACTCATTCCTTATGCTATTGAAATCAACAATGAGATTATACAAGTCTTCGATCCTGAACTGCATCATGTTCAAGAGGCTGCATCAATGTTTAACGACCCAACCATCAGCGCATTGAAAATTGCCGACGGATACGATCCTCGTTGGTTGGCCTGTGAACGTCCTTTATTGGTTACCGGCGGGGAATTGACTTTGTCCATGCTAGAAGTGCAATTCGATAATGCATCACGTTGCTATTTACCGCCGATTCAGCTGAAAGCGAATAACGGAATCTTATTTTTGGATGATTTAGGTCGTCAACGAGTCACTCCTAAAGAGTTATTTAATCGCTGGATCCTACCCTTAGAGGAGCGCCGCGATTTTCTCGCTCTGCAAAATGGTCAGCATTTCGAAATACCCTTTGAATTACTGTTATTGTTTTCTACTAACTTAACGCCCCAAGAATTAATTGATGATGCCTTTTTAAGGCGCCTAGGATATAAAATCCAATTCCAACCCTTATCTCAGAAGTTGTATGAGCAAATATGGTTTATGGAATGTGAGCGTTTCGAGCTTGAATGCGATTCCGACTGTTTTGTCTATTTGATCAATTCTTTACATAAAACAAGAGAAAAACCTTATCTGGCCTGTTACCCAAGGGATATCTTATCCATTGTTCGGGATCAGGTTTTATTTAAAAATTTACCCAATAGAGTGACAAAGGATCTCATTAACTTTGCCTGGCACAGTTACTTTGTCGCGTAACTAGCGAACCCTTTAAGGAATAACCGGAACTTCGCTTCGATTGAATGTTTCTGGAGGTAGTATGAACCGGAACAGTGTGTTGTTTATTCTTCTTTCCGTCGTCTTTGGTGTTGGTGCTGTGTTTATCGCGCGCAACTGGCTGGAGGAAAACCAGCCCAAAGATGTCGGAGCCGATCAGGTGGCCGTGTTAACGGTTAATGTTGAACTACCGACGGGAACCATGCTTGAAGACAAATATTTGTCGATGAAAGTTATTCCTAAAAACTCAGTACCTCAAGGCGCATTTACCGATAAAAAACAGGCGAAAGATATGCTGGTGAAACAGCGTTTATATCCTGGAGATATTGTACGCGAACAACGTCTTGTGAAAAAAGGCGAAGGAAGCAGCCTAGCGAGTCTAATTGGCAAAAATAAGCGAGCGATTACACTTCGCGTTAATGATGTGGTCGGGGTTGCAGGTTTTTTGCTACCCGGTAACAAAGTTGATGTTCTCAATACATTTGGACAAGGAGGTCGTCCTACCACGCAGGTGGTTTTATCGAATGTAAAAATATTGGCGATAGATCAACGAGCTTCTAATGACGAAAATAAACCTCAAGTTGTAAGAGCAGTAACTTTGGAACTTGGTTTGAATCAGGCGGAGACTTTATTGAATTCACGTAAGAGAGGTTCTATTCAATTAGCATTGAGAAATCCTAATGATGAAACGAATTCAATTATTTTGGCAGAGAAAGATAATCAATTGCAGGGGCAAGATGCGAAGTCTTCAGCGAGTGATGAGGTAAGCAAGGATGAACAAACTGAGCAGGTAAGTCTGGCAAAGACCTCGACTCAGTCAAATTCTTCTCAAGAGGTTGCAGCAAGTGCGCCTCGTCGTTCCGCTTACTCCAATAATAAAGTTGAAGTGATCCGTGGTGTACAACAACAAACCGTTCAGGTTAAAAACTAAGAGGTGTGTGATGAAAGCAGTAGCTCATCGTAGCAAATATGCGAATTTAAGGTCCATCGTCATCTCAGTGATGTTTCTAATCGCAAATATTGGTGCATCGGTTCAGGCGGGCGGGAGCCTCGAACAACCGGATCCGACCATTAAAATTCCGATTCATAAATCCAAAAATGTCGCAATGGTTCAAAGCGTTCATCGGGTTTCCATTGCTAACCCAAAGATCGCGGATATTTTGATTATCCGTAAAGATGAGATTTACATTGTCGGCAAAAAACTAGGTTCTACCAATGTCATGGTGTGGGATGAAAAAGATCAAATCATCGAAATTTATAATCTGGAAGTAACCCATGATTTAGCAACGTTACGAGAGCGCTTTCATCGTTATCTGCCTGAAGAGACTATCGGCATTGAATCTTCTCAAGGGCACTTGGTACTAAGTGGTGAAGCGTCATCGACAGAGAAAATGACAATGGCAGTAAGGCTTGCCGAGGGATATGCCAAGGCTGCAGGAGGCAATAAAAGTAACTCGCAGGTATTGAATATGATGTCCGTTGGCGGCGGTCATCAGGTCATGCTGGAAGTAACGGTTGCTGAAGTACAAAGTGAAGTTGCCCGACGTCTGGATAGTAAAATGTTATTAGCAGTAGACGGCAATGATGGCACGATAGGTATCACATCAGGGTCGGATTTCTTAAATTCATTAGGCTTAACGCAGGGGATTGATAGGGGGTTGTTTGGCTCTTACCTTGATGGTGATCTGTTATTAAACTTCGCGTTAGATATTGCTAAGCAAAATGGTCTAGCAAAAATTTTGGCCGAGCCGAATATTACCGCCTTAAGTGGCCAGCAAGCGGATTTTCTCTCCGGTGGTGAGTTTCCTATTCCAGTACCAAATCGTGATGGCATCACCATTCAGTATCGAGATTTTGGCGTTGGCGTAAGCTTTGTACCAACCATTCTCGATTCGGGAAAAATCAACCTTAATCTGGAGGTATTAGTAAGCGAACTGAGCTCTACGAATACGGTGGCGATTTCTCCAGATGAAACCAATTCGAACTTGGTCATTCCTTCCATTATTAAACGCACGACCTCGACAACGGTTGAACTTGGAGACGGACAAACCATCGCCATTGGTGGGTTGATCAGTGACAATTTTCGCGAAAGCGTAAATAAAATTCCTGGCTTGGGAGATATTCCCGTACTAGGACAGTTGTTCCGAAGCCAGGAATTTATCAAAGGTCAGTCTGAATTGGTCATTATGGTGACGCCGCGATTAGTGCGTCCGTTTAATCGAGACGGCGTCCCATTGCCAACCGATGGTTTTGTCGAGCCTGGCGATATGGATTTTTATTTATTGGGGCGCACATCCAGTCGTCCATTGAATGAAACCAATGAGGCTAATCCTAATGCATCCTCTTCTTCAGATAGCAACAATAGCCAGCTGATGTTGGATGATGGTGGCACCCAGGCAACCTATGGACACGAAATTTCAACCGAAGAATTCCAGGAGTAATTATGAAAGCTTTATTAAGAGCAAGTCGAACAACATTACTGACGGGGTTTGTGCTGTTGAGTGGTTGTAGTGTTGGCCCTGAGTATGAGTATCGTCTGTCTGGCCATTACGATGATTTATGGGAACGCCAAATTCTCGACCCCGCAGCACCGGTAACGAATGCGGGGATTGTAAATACCTTAAATGGGGAAGTGGCGACTAATGTGATGACGGGTTATGAGAAAAGCGTGTATGCGCCAACTACTGCACGAAAAGGCACCGGCAGTTTTAGTGGGAAAAGTGGTAGTGGTTCGGGGAAAAACTAATAACCATTCATAACGCACCGATAACAGCGTTGTAGGGAGGTTTGATATGAATTACCGAAATAAGCATAAAGGCAATATTATTGTGCTGGCAACCATATCCTTGCTGGCCATATTAGCAGTGAGCGCTTTGGCACTCGATGGCGGACATTTGCTATTGAATAAGTCTCGATTGCAAAACCTGGCCGATGCCGCTGCTCTGTCTGCGGCGAAAAGTCGCGATCGGGGTGGTACATTTGCTCAGGCCCGGGCAGAAGCAGTAACGATCTTAACCAATAATTTGACGCATTCGGAAAACAGAGAATTGCAAGAATCAATCCCTTTGGATATCGTCAATACAAGTGCGGCGCAAGTAACGTCTCTGATTAATATCGAATTTTCTGTCCGTCCGGATCCGTTTAATGCGGTAGAAACCAACGAGGCACTTTATGCCAAAGTCACCATTGAAAATGTCGGTTTAACCAGCTTCTTGGCACAGATATTTGGTTATGATAAAGGGGTCTCATCAACGGCGCTGGCAGGGCCCAGTACGGATTTAACCAGCGACAACTGTACTCAGGATTTAGTGCCATTATTAATTTGCGGTGATAAGACTATCCCCCGTTCTGATAATGGTGCTTATGGGTTTTCCTGGGGTGACCACACGGTAATGAAAATTGGTTCAAATACCGAATCGAAAGTCGGTTCCGGAAATTTTCAACTCGTTCGCTTACCCGGCATGAGCGGTAAAAATGATGTACGCGATGGATTAGCCAATGGTGCAAGCTTTTGCCTTGAAGAATTGGATATTGATTCGTTTGAAACAGAGCCTGGAGATGCCGTGGGTCCAACCGAAGCCCTTGATGCCAGATTTACAGGGTCAGCACAGGGCAATAAGGAGACCATGGCGGAAGATTGGAATACCTGTCAGGGGCCGCCTATTGCTTACGATGATTCCCGTCCGAATCTATTGGAGTCGGGATATTTAGCCAAGGCTTACCGGTATGCTGATTACCTTACCGATACCGAGGAGACCTCTTGCTCGGTCCCGGGAAACCTTGACGTTTCCAAAGCTGGGCGCTTGCCTGATAGAAGGATGTTTAATGTTGTTGTCGTTGAGTGCGATAGCGAAGCTAATGGGCATAAGGTGTTAAGCGTTATCGATTTTATGTGCGTATTTCTTACTCAGCAGGTGCCATCGAATTCAGGCGGTCAAGATAAAGAGCAAAGCGGTGGTAATGGCCAGAAAAGCTATGCCGTTGGCGAGGTGGTTCGAGTCTGTCCTTTTCAGGGCGATACCGATGATAATGACTCCGGCTTACCGGGCAGCGATCCAAATAGCTCCGGTGCATACCGGATTGTTTTATACCACGTTCCCGATAGCAAGGATTCGTGAGTATGACCATGCAACATTCTAAAACGCAAAGCCGACACATGCAGCGACGCTCCAAAGTCTTTGGATTGGCAACTATAGAACTCACCTTGGTTTTGCCGATTCTGTTGTTGTTAGTGTTTACCGTCGCCGAATTTGGTCGTTTGTTGTATCAATATAATGCGCTAACGAAAACGGTTCGCGATGCTTCCCGATATTTGGATATTTACGCAACCCCCGGTGTATCCGATGTGATTGATATTAGCAACACCTTAAGGACCGAGGTTGACAACCTTGTCTATTATGGGGCGACGACTAACACCGGCAATGAAATTCTACCTGGACTTGCCAACAGCACAACCAATGTATCTGTTTCCGGGCAATTTATCACCTTAAGTGTCAGCTATAATTTTCAGCCCATATTTAGCACCATTATTCCGGATTTTGGTTATGGTGGAGGCTTTAATCTTAGTTTTCCACTTGTCGTTAGTTATACATTAAAGGCGCAGAGCGGTGGCATTAGATAATCTAAAGAAAAAGTCGCAACGAGGCATATACATCGTGGAATTTAGTCTGGTGGCCGTGGTGTTTTTGTTAGTCCTTATTCTGGTTATTGAAGTCGGAAGACTTATTTATACCTGGAATGCGCTTACCGAAGTGACTCGTCGAGGGGCTCGACTGGCCACAGTTTGCAGCCCTCTTACCGATAGCAGTGATGCAAATACAGTCAGTCAGCAAGACGCTATTGGAGATTTAGCCACCTTTTCCGGGTTCAACCTGTTACCCAATTTAACTCGGAGCAATATTGTTATCACATACTTAGATGCAAGTGGCACATCCACTACGAATGCTAACAATGTTGCTTCGATACAGACCCAAATAATTAATTACCAGCACAATCTGGTGATCCCCTTTGTCAGTATCACGATAGATTCACCAACACTGGTGACTGGGATCCCCCGGGAAAGTTTAGGCTTTACCCGCACTGGTATCACAAGTTGTTAATGAGGGAATGAAACGGTGCGAGAAAGTCTATATCAAGTCACCCCTAAGACTAATGAATACGCCGATGAGGATTCTGAGGTTGCTATGAATTTGTCGATCTTACTCGAATGTTTATTGATTTGCAGTGATGAACAGTTTCGTCAGGAAATAATGCAGTTTTTGACTCAGTTTAACAATATCAATATTTCCACTACTGTTTCATTGTCTCAAGCGGAACCAGGGCAAGGTTTGATCATTGTCGCATACCGAAATGATAGTCAGTTTGTATTTGAGCAATTGGAAAAACTAAGCGGTCTCAACAAACCCATAATTCTAATCGGTGATGATTTGCCTCCGGATTTATTGCGCTATGCGATTCAATTGCAGATCCGCGATGTTGTTCCTGCAGCAACGTTCAAAAGCGAGCTAACTGAAGCCATAAAGAGTATTAGTTCTCAACTTGAGTCGCAAATCAGTCTGGCGCCAATTGTCAGTGTATTAAACTGCAAAGGCGGAAGTGGAGCAACATTTATTACCCATGCATTGGCGGATGTGTTGTGTCAGCAAAGTAATATGGAAGTGGTGTTGTTTGACGGAGATTTTCAACATGCAACCTTGTCGAAAATGCTCTGTTCTAATGCGACATATTTTCTCGATGATGCAATTAGTGAACAAGAAAGCCTGGATGCTGTAGCTGTGCAAAATATGCTGACGAAAAAAGGCAGTTTGCGGGTATTACCGGTAAAGCCATTTTCTCACCTTACTTTGCAACAGCAAGAATACGCGGCCAATCTAACGAAATTGCTTGCCAAAATTCAGCGCGGCTACGGTCTGATTTTAGCGGATTTATCTCGAGGGATTGAAGCGGTAAATTTACCGTTGATCGAAGCGTCTCAAGATATCCTCCTGGTGATTCAGGCAGATATCATCAGTGTTCGGGAAGCCCAGAACGTACTAAATTTTCTTCATGGAAATTTGGGTAAATCAAAGCGTAATGTGGTCTTAGTCGTTAATCGTTTTGATGAGAAAAAATCCCCGATCTCGTTAAAAGAGATCCAGCAAACCCTTGGTATTGAGCGTATCCAGGTGATTCGAAACAACTTTTCTGTCGCCAGTGAATGCAATGATCTGGGCCGCAACATTGTCCAGGTCGAGGGCGGTCGGCGTTTGGTGGAAGATTTAACTCAGTTAGTCGCAGGATTATCCGCTATCGAATTGCAGGGCAACAATGATGAATCGGGATTCTGGTCCCGTATGTTTCAAAAAATGTATAAAGGTTAGATTATGAATCCGTTACAACCGAGTAATGAATATGCGGTATTAAATTCTCAGGATCAGGAAACTAAGCAACAAACTTATGCAAAAATCGTAAAGATGCTGGATTTGTCCGTTCTCGAAACTCTCGAAGAGCAGCAAGCTGAAGTTCAAATTAAAGAATTGTGCCAGCAATTGCTCAACGATGTTCCCAGGCCATTAAATGTGCATGCCCGAGAGAAAATCACACAATTAATCATTGATGAGATCCTTGGTCTGGGGCCATTGGAGACCTTGCTCGCCGACCCATCTATCTCCGATATCCTGGTGAATAATCACGATAATATCTTCATTGAGCGTCATGGGAAACTCGAACGGGTTCCTGTGTCATTTTATGATGACAAACATCTATTAAATATCATTGATCGCATTGTTTCTCGCGTTGGCAGGAGAATCGACGAATCCTCACCTATGGTTGATGCGCGACTTGAAGATGGGTCACGGATCAATGCCATCATTCCGCCTCTGGCGCTAGACGGTCCATGCCTTTCAATTCGTCGTTTTACCGTTGAAAAATTAAATGCAGCTCAGTTGATTGACTACGGCACTATGAGCCAAGACATGGGAGCCTTTATCAAGGCCATCGTTCTCGGAAAGTTGAATGTACTGATTTCAGGCGGTACGGGTAGCGGTAAAACCACCTTATTAAACATTTTATCCGGCTATATACCAGAAGATGAACGCATTATTACTATTGAAGACTCGGCCGAACTGCAATTGCAACAACCTCATACGGTGCGTCTTGAAACGCGAGTTGCAAATATTGAGGGGAAGGGAGAGGTAAAGCAACGAGAGTTAGTGATTAATAGCCTAAGGATGCGACCAGATAGAATTGTCGTTGGTGAGGTTCGCGGTGCTGAAGCCATAGATATGCTGGCGGCGATGAATACAGGGCACGAAGGTAGCCTGACAACATTACATGCCAACAACCCAAGAGATTCATTATCACGGATGGAAAACATGGTTTGCATGTCAGGGTTTGATATGCCCGTCGTGAATATTCGTTCGCAAATTGCTTCTGCAATTGATGTGGTTGTGCAATTACAACGTCATGAAGATGGCAAGCGTCGTATCGTCAGCATTCAAGAAATCAACGGTATGGAAGGGGATATCATTACCATGTCGGAAATTTTTAAATTTGAACGTCGGGGGCGAGATGAAGACGGTAATGTACTTGGCGGATACAAAGCAACAGGTGTGATCCCCAACTTCAACGGCCATTTGCAGGCCAGGGGCATCGTACTACCTAATTCAATTTATGGTGCGGATTTTGAGCTGGCAAGACTGTAAGGTCAAAGGTGTATTCCATTTCATGCCAGCAAACAGTGGTAAGTCTCCAGGAGCACAAGAATGAGTAATGAAGTAATTTTTCTATTGTTAATATTTGCCACGGTAATATTTTTGTCGCAGTCATTATTGGTTTCTGTGTATAACCCGAAAAGAGCGAAAACTAAGGAACTGCGAAAGCACTTAATTGAATTGTCAGAAAATCAAGAGTTTCAGCACTCAGATTTAATTCTCGATAATAAAATTAATAAACTTCCCTTTCTGTTTCGAGCAATGGAAGAGTGGGGGTTTATTAAAAACTTAACCTATAAGCTGGAATTGGCGGATTATAAATACTTGGGTCATCAGTATTTTTTTCTGGCAATCATTTCTGCATTGGCCATATCACCCTTAGTTTGGTATTTAACGAGAGACGTACTGTATGTTTTTATTGTTTTTGCAGTGGTTTTTTCACTATTTATCATCAAACTAAATCGCGATATAGGTAAGAGGCTAGAAAAAATTGAAGAAGAGTTTCCTGAAGCACTGGATGTGCTAAAACGTGGTTTACAAGCCGGTTATGCGTTTTCGGAATCGCTCAAACTGGTGTGTGATGAAACCCAAGGAGAATTAACGAAAGAATTCAATTATCTGTTTCACCTGATTAATTACGGTACTGACATTAAAACAGCATTATTGCTGTTTGTGCAACGGGTTCCTATTACTTCAGCAATGGCTTTCGCCAGTGCAATCAGTATTCAAAAAGAAACCGGTGGTAATCTTGCTGAAAAAGTAGAGACTTTGGCACGAGTTATTCGTCAGCGTTTCGCCTTTAAGCGACGCGTAAGGACATTGTCTGCTGAAGGTCGTATGTCAGCCTGGATTCTCGTGTTGACGCCATTTGCTTTATTCGCGGTACTTTATATAAGTTCACCCAAATATCTGACTTTACTGACTAGCAGTGAAGACGGTGTCTCACTACTTAAATGGGGTGCTTTGGCAATGCTAATCGGTATTGCTTGGATTAACCGTTTGATTCAACTAGATGTCTAGGAGGTCTTGTGGAGTATATAAATAGTCTGATTTACAGCCTTTTTGAAAACCCAGCGGCATCTCAATGGGTTGTTATTGGGCTTGCTGCCGCTACGGGTATCACATTAGCGTTGGCGATGAGTTATTTGTTGTCTGGGTTACTTTCGCCCGCGAAAGCGGAATTAAAGAAAATACAAAGCGAAGGTGTGGGTTTTGAGGAAAATGCTGGATTTGGTCAGTCTTTAGAACATGGCTTAAACAAAGTCCCATTTATCAAAAGCTCCTTTGCAGGGGATAGTGAAGCCAAACGTTTATTGATTCATGCAGGGTTTCATTCTGAGAGCGCCCTTAAAATATATAATGCTCTAAAGTTATTGTTGTTGTTAATTAGTGCGGGGATTTGCACCGTTGTGTTAAGACTACTTCCCGATTTGTCACTGATGTGGACGGTTTATTTACTCGCGCTTATTGTTGGTGTCGCCTATTTACTTCCTGGGACGATCTTGACTTATCTAGCGGATAAAAGAATGCAGGGATTACGCAAGCATTTTCCGGATGCTCTCGATTTACTGGTGGTCTGCTGTGAGTCAGGGCTTGGTTTAATGGAATCATTTCAACGGGTTAGTAATGAGTTGAAAGTTGCACACCCAGTATTGTCTCATGAGCTTAACTTGGTGTGCAGTAAGGTCCGGGTTGGTTACTCCTTACAAGAAGCACTGCATGAGTTTTCAGAGCGCACTGGTCTAGAAGATATTCGCGGCCTTAATTCCGTGATCGTACAGAGCTTGAAATTGGGTACTGGGATTGCCAGCACCTTAAGAATTTACGCGGAAGAATATCGTGATAAACGAATCCAGGAAGCTGAGGAAAAAGCCGCAAAGTTGGCTGTAAAGATGGTTTTCCCTATGATTTTCTGTATCTGGCCTGCATTTTTTATCGTTGCGGTAGGTCCTGCAATCTTAAAAGTCTTGTCAGTTTGGGATGTCGCGTTTTAAGAGGCTAAAAATGCATAAATATAAAGTTAGAGTCACTTCGGTATGTTTACTCATGATATCGACTTTATTAGGGTGTCAAACCACAGAGCCGCAGACTAGTACTTCGGCGCCCACAAGCGTTGGTGGGGAATTTAGTTCAAGCCAGGCCAATAAAGGCATCAGCGTTCAAAACAAAGCACAGGCGCTGGAGCGAGCGGACGAGGCAAAAAGTAATAATGATTATGAACGAGCCTTATATTATTACATTCAGGCCCTAGAGTTTGATAAAGCTGATGCTGATGTCTATTTTCAAATTGGTGAGATCCATCGTCGTTTGAAAAACACGGATGTTGCGAGTCGAGCTTATCAAAATGTTCTCAAGTATGAACCAGAACACAGCGGTGCTTTACAAGCTTTAGGAGGCATAAGTATGGCTGAACGTGACTACCAAACAGCAAAGCAACATTTACAGCAAGCAATTACCATTGATCAACAGCGTTTACGAAAGCATACTGTCGAAAACAAATCTTCTTCAGGTCAGGTAGCATTGCAATCCGTTTACCTTTCTCTTGACGACAACTCTCCGGTAAATGCATATGTGGTGGCAGGCGTTATTGAAGATATTCAGGAAAATCACGCTTTGGCTCGTCGTTACTATCAACTAGCGTTGCAACATCGCCCAAAATCTGCTCCTTATCTGACCAATATTGGTTACTCATTTTATTTAACAGGTAACTATGAGCATGCAGAAGGCTATTATAAGAGAGCGATTAACTATAAACGACAATTTGCCCGAGCCTGGAGTAACCTTGGATTGGTTTATGCGAGGCAAGGGCATTATGAGCGGTCAATCAAAACCTTAAAACAGATTATGCCTGAGCATGATGCATTCAATGATTTGGGGTATTTCCTTTTGCTTGAGGATAATCTCGACCTTGCCGAGCGCTACTTTACTCAAGCTATTAATACCTCTCCTATCTATTTTGAAAAGGCCAATCTAAATCTCGAGCAAGTGCAGCTGCTAAAACGAGAACGTTTATTAAAAGCTCAGGCTTTACCTGTTAATGGTTCTTCAGTTAGAGAGGTAAACAAAGGCTCGACGGAGGAAATTCTTAATCACAATTATAAGGAATAAGCGTTTAAAAATTAAATACGGTTGACAACTTTTGATCTGCGCTATTTGTCTTTATTTTTCTCATTTCTAGGGGGTGAGGATATTGATTTATTTTGTAACTCTGTAATGATGAGCGTCAATTACAAAATAGGAATGAAAACAATGGTTGTGCAACTGGTAACAGAGGGTAAAGAATTAATTTCTGAATCGGAATATGGGACGGTTCGCCAGCAATTTGTCAACGACCAACTTACGTATCTGACAATTTCCCATCGGCTTTGTGAAGCAAAACTGTCCTTATTCGGAGGACAGGTGTTATCTTGGCAACCGAATGGCCAGCAAGAAGTTTTTTGGCTGAGTCGAAAGAGTGCTTTCGATCAGTCGCGTCCAATCAGAGGTGGGATCCCAATTTGTTGGCCTTGGTTTGGTTTGTTAGTCAACGAGTCGAGTCACGGTTTTGCTAGAAACAGTGTGTGGCAATTATCCGATCTAAAAATTGGTCCGGATGCAGTGAACATTATTATCACACT
Source organism: Thalassotalea litorea (assembly GCF_005843925.1). Lineage (GTDB taxonomy): Bacteria > Pseudomonadota > Gammaproteobacteria > Enterobacterales > Alteromonadaceae > Thalassotalea_A > Thalassotalea_A litorea_A. The sequence continues at coordinate 38,930 of NZ_VCBC01000016.1, read as the reverse complement.
TGACACAACAGAACATCCGAAGTGGAAAGGGAATTTTAGGTTAACTCAGACCTTGAGCTTTAGTGATGTCTTTACCCAATCGATGATGATGGAAAACTTATCCGCTCAACCGCTTAATTTAAGTTTTGCATTGCATAGTTACTTTAAAGTGAGCCATCCAGAAAATGCGACTATTCCGGCTTTAGTGGGGAGTTCATTTGAAAATAAAATTGCTGGTACAAAGCAAATCAAACAACTTGAACCTGTTAACGGCCTAGGTCCAATAGACAATATTTACTACAACAGTAAATCTGCGACTATTATTGATAAAGGCTGGGATAGAGCCATTGAAATCAACAAAAGCAATGCCAGTCAGTGGGTGTTATGGAATCCAGGTAGCATAACCGCATCATCAATGGATGATGTACACCAACACGGCGAACAGGAATTTGTATGTCTGGAAGCGGCAAATACTCAATGGCTATCGTTAGAGGCAAATGGCGCTCTAACTGTTGGCCAAGAAATCAAAGTCTACAATTTATAACGACATCGTGTTTCCTTCTGTTTTTCACTCGTAGGTGTGAGTACATTGACCATTATAAACAGAAAAATAGAGTAAGCACTTGCTACATTGGTAAGACTATATTCTTCCTATATGGGTTTATTGAGTCTCCCGCGTTTAGCGTTAATTCACCCGTAAATGACGATTAAGCAGCTGCTGGGTAAATCCTGTCTTTAAATAAAAGCCTCGGGGTAAGGTTTGAAACGGTCTGCCATTTTTATCAAAGGCCTTGGTTTTGGCTTTGCTATTCGCTGCTTTGGGGCGTAATTGTAAGACTTCCCCATACTTGCCGTTGATTTTTTCCACCTCGCCCAGCACTATCATATCGGTCAATTCCTGCCAGTCGGCTTGCAACAGGGCTTCCTCTTCAGGATTGGGTTGCCATAAAAATGGTGTGCATATCAGACGCTCTGCAACGGGTAATTGTCGCTCGGAAATAATCGGTACCCAGAGCACTTTTGCCATTTTGTTTTTGACATGACTGGTTTGCCAGGTAACTCCTGACATACCGGTTAATGGTGCAACACTGACAAATGTGGTTTCCAGAACTTTGGCATCTCTATCGATTGGCAGAGTTTTTAATTCTATTCCTAATTCCGGGAAATCCGGTAAAGGCTTCGAACCCGCACTGGCCCCCAAAGCACGCTCTAATAGCAATCCAATCCAGCCCTTTTCTTTATTCAAATTTTCAGGGACCGCAATGCCAAGTTGTGCGGCAAGGTCGCCCAAGGTTATGCCGGATAAGCGTTGCGCCGTTTGAATAAGCTGTTGTTCAGATTCAGGTGTTAACACGTATATGATACTCAACAAAATGATAGTGGTTATTATCAAGAGGATTGATGAGCCAGGCAACTATTATATTCAAGACGTAAATGCGATAAATAATTACAAGCAATATTTGCTCAACGATGAGTATTGTGGAAGAATCAGATTATAGAGTATTTTTTTGAACGGGAGTTCATGTGATTGATGCCGAAGGCTATCGAGCCAATGTCGGCATAGTGATTACAAACGGCAAAGGGCACGTCTTTTGGGCACGCCGTTACGGGCAACATTCCTGGCAGTATCCACAAGGTGGTGTTGATAAAGGGGAGTCCGCCGAACAAACGATGTACCGGGAGTTATACGAGGAAGTTGGACTAAAACCTCATCAAGTAGAAATAATGGCGAGCACGAAACATTGGTTAAAGTACCGCTTACCGAAACGTTTAATTCGCCACGACAGTAACCCTGTCTGTATTGGTCAAAAACAAAAATGGTTTTTACTGAAACTGATCTGCAAAGACGAGGAAGTTAACTTACTTCATTCCGGACATCCGGAGTTTGATGATTGGCGTTGGGTAAGTTATTGGTACCCTGTCCGTCAGGTAGTGTCGTTTAAAAGAGAAGTATATCGTCGTGTTATGAAAGAATTCGCGCCCGTGGCTTTACCGGTGATGCGAAAAGAGAATTCCAATCGTCGAGATTCGTCGAAACGTGATGGAAAACGCCGACATTACAAGTGATCATTATGTTTTTGAGAAAGCTGTGTAACGTGAGTTTCACAGCTTTTTGTTTATCGAGTTCACGGAGCGATGATGTGTATCGCGTACCCGAAACAATCTTTGATTGTCTTAAACTGTATAATCGGAGCCATGCCGTTTATCGCGTACTAGATTGCAAAACCAAGGAAAGCTATGTTAACCACACTAAGACGAATTGTATTAGCATTTGGGCAGGAGCCAGATTTGGACTCGGCTTTGCAATCCTTAGTGTCGCAAGTAAAAACAGCCATGGCGACACAATGCTGTTCAATTTACCTGGCCAATGAAGAGTTGCAACATTTCTTGTTAATGGCTTCCGACGGGTTAGCTAAGGATTCACTGGGTCAGGTCAGAATTGCCTTTAATGAAGGCCTGGTCGGCATGGTTGGTCAGCGCGAAGAGCCGATCAATATTGCCAATGCGCAACGACATCCCAGATTTAAACATGCCCCGGAAGTGAAAGAAGAGGCATTTAACGCCTTTCTTGGCACACCTATTATTCACCAACGCCGTGTGCTCGGAATCATCTCCGTGCAACAGCAAGAATCTCGACAGTTTAACGAAAACGAAGAAGCATTTCTGGTTACCTTAGCGGCGCAATTAGCGACAACGTTAAGTAGCGCGGAATCAAGAGGTATGATTTCGGCGATGTGCAAACGGGTGGATAAAACCCATTTGCGGGCGATACCCGGCGCCAGTGGTTTGGCGTCTGGGCAGTGTTTCGTGAGTCGCCCATTGGCGGATTTACGTCGCATCACACTTACTAAACAGGGTAATAAATCAAAACAGAAAAAACGCTTACAACTGGCGATAGCCCGAGCTTATCGGGATATGAGTCAAATGCGAAATCGCATGAGCGGTACGATCCCTAAAGATACGCTGGATATTTTCGATATGTATCAACAGATGCTGTCGAGTGCCAGCATTGGCGATGATATTGAAGCGAACATTGATGCTGGTTGGGACGCACAAAGTGCCTTGAAATTAGTGATAGACCGCTATGTCGCGCAATTTGAAGCGGTTGAAGATAGTTATATCCGAGAGCGAGCGGTGGACATTCGTGATCTTGGAAATCGTGTTCTGCTGCACTTACAGGATTATCAGCAAAAACATGTCCGGTTACCCGACGATTTAATTCTGGTCGCTCAGGAAGTTACTGCATCCATGCTGGCGGAATATCAGCATAAAGGCTTGCGAGCAATTATCTCTTTATCCGGTTCCATCAATTCTCACGCCGTGATCCTGGCAAGGGCCTTGGGTATTCCAGCGATTATGGGGGTTGGCGATTTACCACTAACCAGCTTTGCCGAGCGCCCGGCAATTGTCGATGGTTATTCCGGAGAAGTTTTTCTCTCGCCTTCAGCTGAACAAGTCACGCACTATCAAAGGCTTATGGATGAAGAACGTGAGCTGCAACAAGAAGTTCGCGAGGTTACTGAACTTGAACCCGTAACGGAAGATGGTCATGCCATAGAGCTGTTGATGAATGCAGGGTTAGTGGCGGAATTTGATCAGTCAATGAAACATGGTTCGAGCGGCATCGGCTTGTATCGTACCGAAATTGCTTTTATGGAGCGCACCAGCTTTCCATCGGAACAGGAACAAGTTTCTGCCTATCAAAATGTTCTGGCATCTTTCCCTGGGCAAACTGTGGTCATGCGCACGCTCGATATTGGTGGCGATAAAACGCTTGAATATTTCCCGATAAATGAGGCCAATCCTTTTCTCGGCTGGCGCGGTATTCGCGTGACCTTAGATCACCCTGAAATCTTTTTGGTTCAGGTAAGGGCGATGATCCGTGCCAATATTGGCCAGGAAAATTTACAAATTCTGTTACCGATGATCACCTCATTACAAGAGGTAGATGAAGCGTTACGTTTAATTGAACAGGCATTTCTGGAAATCGCTCAGGAACAGTCTGTTGACATTCAAAAACCCCAGGTTGGGGTGATGATCGAAGTACCATCATTGATATTTCAAATTTCCCAATTGGCTGAGCGAGTCGACTTTTTTTCCGTCGGCAGTAATGATTTAACGCAATATTTATTGGCGGTCGACCGCAATAATGAGCGGGTAGCCTCTTTATACGATGCCTATCATCCTGCGGTTTTACGGGCGCTGAATTTTATCGCAAAACAATCTGGCGAGAAAAACATGTCCCTATCGTTATGCGGGGAGTTGGCCGCAGAACCCGGTGGTGCGATTTTGTTACTGGCAATGGGATACGACAAACTTAGTATGAATAGCTTTAATATCCCACGCATTAAATGGGTAATTCGACATATATCTCTGCAGCATGCCAGACAGATGTTAGAAACTTGTTTACAATTAGACACAGCGGATGCGGTTCACCAGTATATTAATCGCCAACTTGAGCAATTAGGCTTTGGTGGTTTCATACGCGCGGGTAAATAATGATGCAGGCTGCGCGCTCGATAGTCCTGGTTCGCCAGTTTCATACTCATTTGATTCAAATGAGTATGAAAAGACCTATTGAGAATATCAGTTTGAGTATCGGTATAACGTGTCGCTGTCGTTATTTATGCAGTATTCGTGAACGCATAGCAATGTCTTAACATGCTTAGTACTTGTTTATTGATGGCTTAGTACAGGCATAGTACAGGCTTAGCACAGTCTTAGCTATGGCCTTGGCATTGCTAACAGCAACACCGCAACAGAAATGCTTCACGGGCATTTCGTATGGGCGCCGGTTAACCATTTTGTCGCTATCTTGGTCAGGATAACGGCTCAAGATGTAATGCAGATAATGGGCTTATTAAACTGTCGCAAAGTGATCAGTCTTCTTTCGTAATTGGTATCTGATGTTTTTAACCGTTTTTCTTATATGCATGGCTCTTGGCATGCTAGTCGGCTTCCTCGCCGGTCTGCTAGGCATTGGTGGTGGGTTGATTATTGTTCCTGCGCTTGTGTTCGTTTTGCCAATGTTAGATATTCAAGGTGAAATTGCCCTGCATATTGCCCTGGCGACTTCCCTCGCTTCAATCGTGGTGACCTCGTCTACCGCTGCGTTTAATCATTACAAAATTGGTAACATTCCCTTACCGTTAGCAAAAGTACTAGCGCCATTTGTCGCCATTGGCGCAATTATGGGCGCCGTAATTGCTGACGAGCTGTCGACCAAAGTTCTCACCGTGTTTTTTTCCAGTTTTGTCATTTTACTTGCCTGTTATATGTTGTTTTCCATTCGTCAAACGGTGCATAGAAACCTTCCCCAGAAGAAGTTTTTAAGAGGTGTTGCAACGATAACCGGTGTAATCGCGAGCCTGATGGGGATCAGCGGTGGCGCAATTATGGTACCGTTTTTGACCTATTGTGGTGTAAATATTCTTAGAGCCATTGGCGTTTCAACAGCCTGTGGTATGATTGTTTCCTTATTTGGAACCGTCGCCTATATATTTGCAGGCATGGGCCATGACAATATTCCGGATTGGAGTATTGGTTATGTATATTTACCAGCGGTGTTGGGTATTTCCCTGACATCAACAATTCTCGCCTCATACGGGGTGAAGCTGGCGACACAGTTACCAGTGAAAACAATAAAAAAAGTATTTGCTGCCTTTCTCATTGTGGTAGCAATTGAAATGATGATTTAACAGGGATTTTTTATGAGTTTTGCGGCGATTCAATTTCCAGAAATTGACCCGATTATATTCAGTATCGGGCCGGTAGCGTTGCGCTGGTATGGCATGATGTATCTCATCGGCTTTATCTTAGCCTTAGTTATCGCCAATAAAGCGGCGGATAGAAGTCGCGGTCTTTGGACGCGGGATCAAGTCGGTGACCTGCTGTTTTACGGGTTTCTCGGTGTAATTATTGGTGGCCGCGTAGGCTACGTATTGTTTTATCAATGGCAGCACTTTATCTCCGATCCGCTTTATTTATTTGAAATCTGGAAAGGCGGCATGTCGTTCCATGGCGGCTTAATCGGTGTATTAGTGGCAATTGCATTTTTCGCCCGTAAGGAACATAAATCTTTTCTTGAAGTGGGGGATTTCGTTGCGCCACTAGTGCCTCTGGGCTTAGCTGCCGGTCGTATAGGTAACTTTATTAATTCTGAGCTGTGGGGGCGTGAAACCGACGTACCTTGGGCAATGGTATTCCCAAATGATCCGGAGCAGGTGCCTCGTCATCCATCGCAGCTGTATGAATTCTTCTTAGAGGGCGTTGTCCTATTCGCAATTATCTATCTGGTTTGTAAAAAGCCGCGTCCGACCGGTTTAGCGTCTGGCCTGTTTTTAGCCGGCTATGGTCTGTTTAGAATGTTTATCGAATTTTTCCGCGAGCCCGATGCGCATTTAGGCTTGCTGGTATCGATGCTTTCTATGGGGCAACTATTATCCCTGCCGATGGTTATTGTGGGCATCGGGTTGATTGTGTGGTCATTGACCAAGTCGAGCATTCCAGAACAACCAGTGAAGAATAAAAAGTCAAAGAAAGTCAAAGGGGTGGCAAAATGAACCAGTATTTAGATTTATGTCAACGCATACTTGATGAAGGTGAGTGGGTAGAAAACAAACGCACCGGAAAGCGCTGTTTGACCGTAATTGATGCGGATTTGACTTATGATGTTAGCGCCAATCAATTTCCATTAATCACAACGCGTAAAAGCTTTTATAAAGCGGCGATTGCTGAGCTTATTGGTTACATTCGTGGCTATGATAATGCGGCAGATTTCCGTGCGCTGGGCACGCCGACCTGGAATGCTAACGCTAACGAAAACAGTGACTGGCTGAATAATCCTCACCGCAAAGGTGAAGATGATATGGGCCGTGTTTATGGGGTTCAGGGGCGTTCATGGCAAAAGCCTGATGGCGGACATGTTGATCAGCTAGCCAAAATTGTCGAAAACCTGAAAAACGGTATCGATGATCGCGGTGAAATCTTAAGTTTTTATAACCCCGGTGAGTTTCATATGGGGTGCTTGCGACCGTGCATGCACACGCATAACTTTTCCCTGTTGGGAGATACGTTATACCTGACCAGCTTTCAACGCTCCTGTGATGTGCCCCTAGGTTTGAATTTTAACCAAATTCAGGTTTTCACGTTCCTGGCGTTAATGGCACAAATTACCGGTAAGAAGCCGGGTAAGGCGTATCATAAAATCGTTAATGCTCATATTTATGAAGATCAATTAGAACTGATGCGAGATGTGCAGTTAAAACGTGAGCCATTCCCATCTCCAGAGCTTAAAATAAACCCAAAAATCAAGTCGTTAAAAGACCTGGAAACCTGGGTGACTATGGATGATTTTGAAGTGGTGGGCTATCAGCACCATGACCCGATTCAATATCCATTTTCCGTTTAATCGACGGAAAGTAGTACGTGTCGCAATCTAGATTGCGACACTCCGAGTACGCCAATGCCTAACATTGGCTATGAGTACATAAAATTAAAAATTTTATTCCGGGTACGCAACTCAAAGAGTTACTCCGAGTTAAAAGCGTTTACCCGAAACAATCTTCGATTGTGTACCCGAAATGAATCTTTGATTCATGTACCCGAAACAATCTTCGATTGTGTACTCGAAACAACCCTTTTGTTAAATTTCAGGCATAAAAAAACCGGCAATAAAGCCGGTTTTTTCAATCACGAAAACTTATAATGCTTTGATAGCAGTATTCAAGCGACTCTTAGCACGAGCAGCCTTGTTTTTGTGAATCAAGCCTTTACCAGCCAAACGATCCAAGATTGGAGCGACAGCGGCAAACTCTTGAGTTGCAACTTCTTTGTTACCCGCTTCAATAGCAGCGATAACTTTTTTCATGTAGGTGCGCATCATAGAGCGGCGACTTGCATTGTGTTGGCGACGCTTCTCAGCTTGGATAGCGCGCTTCTTAGCAGACTTAGAGTTAGCCAAGGTGAACTCCTAAATATTCAAATAAGATAGCCATAATTTAAGGCGGTGAAATATGCCTGTTTTTTCGGCGTGTGTCAAATGTTTTATGGTAATCACTGAATAATCGTAAACAATTAGTCAGGTGTAGTACTTTAACAGGACGATACCGGTGACCGTGGACGATTAATAAACGTTATCCAATCCGGACCAAACCAGGTCCAAACAGGGATCACAACACCCAAGATGAGCGCATTATACTGCAAAGCCTCGCTAGGTTCGAGCGCTTGTTACCATTCCCTAACTTTTATTTTAGGTCACCACGGTAATAAGCTCAGGAATTGGCGTTTTCGTGAACTGAAACTGGGTTGCTGTGATAATTGTGATAATTGGGGACAATTAAAAATAACATAAGCACTACCGCATTCGCTTATCAATACAATGCCGAACGATACGCCTAACCCAAAAGTGCAGTTTGGCTTTGATTCAAGGCGTGGTAGCATATTGCTATAGACGGGGCGAGAGGCGCCACAACAATAACAACAGGAGCGTAATCGTTTGAGTAAGCGATTATTAAAATCGGGCATGATTGTCAGTGCCATGACCCTTATCTCACGAGTTCTTGGGTTGGTCAGGGATGTGGTTATCGCCCGTTTTATGGGGACTGATGCCGGCGCCGATGTATTTTTCTTTGCCAATAAAATCCCGAATTTCTTGCGCCGCCTGTTTGCCGAAGGTGCCTTCGCACAGGCATTTGTCCCGGTATTAAGTGAATATCAATCACAACCTGACTCCGAACAACAAACCCGGGAGTTAATCGCCAAGGCCAGCGGTACTTTGGGCGTTTTACTGACTATCGTAACTTTAATTGGGGTGATAGCCTCACCGGTTTTAGTGGCATTATTTGGTTTTGGCTGGTTTCTTGACTGGGTAAATGGTGAGCCGGGGGCTGAAAAATTTGAGCTGGCGTCACTACTGTTAAAGATTACCTTCCCGTATCTGTGGTTTATCAGTTTAACGGCATTGTCCGGTGCTATTCTCAACACTCTGGGTAAGTTTGCCGCGGCGGCATTTACACCGGTACTACTGAATGTAAGTATCATTATTGCGGCAATGGTTGGCGCTGAATATTTCGAGGAACCAGCGTTTGCTCTGGCCTGGGGAGTATTCCTTGGTGGCTTGGTTCAGTTTCTGTTTCAAATCCCTTTCCTGTTAAAAGCAAACGCATTGGTTACTCCAAGTTGGGGCTGGCAACATCCCGGTGTCCAAAAAATACGAAAGTTAATTATCCCTGCACTGTTTGGCGTGTCGGTTACCCAGATAAATTTATTACTCGATACCCTGATTGCCAGTTTCCTGGTAACCGGTTCAATCAGTTGGCTGTATTACGCGGACCGTTTACTGGAATTTCCGTTAGGTTTGTTTGGGATCGGGATTGCCACCGTGATATTGCCAAGCCTATCCAGACTCCATTCCAAACAAAACCCCGCAGAATTTTCTCAGACTTTGTCGTGGGCACTGCGCGTGGTTAGTCTTCTGGGCTGGCCGGCATTAGCGGGCCTGATGATTTTGGCTCAACCAATCATTATGGTGTTGTTTATGCGCGGGGAATTTAGTCAACACGATGTGTTCCAGGTATCGATGGCATTATATGCATACTTGTGTGGCTTGCTAAGTTTCATGTTTATCAAGGTACTGGCACCTGGCTATTACGCCCGTCAGGATACCAAAACCCCAGTTAAAATTGGCATCAAAGCTATGGTTGCCAATATGGCGTTTAATTTGGCGTTGGCACCGGTACTTGGTTATGTCGGTCTGGCACTGGCAACCGCGATGTCGGCAACCCTAAATGCATTTTTGTTATATCGAGGGTTAAAATCCCTTGGGGTATATCAAATGTCCAAAGACACGGTCACTATCATCGTTAAAATGGTCCTGGCAACCTTACTGATGAGCGCCGCGTTATGGTTATTAACTCCAGATTTTAATGCTTGGCTGCATGCCCAGATATTGACGCAGATACTTTGGCTGACTGGGCTAATTGTTCTCGGCGCATTTGTTTATTTACTTTCTCTGCTGCTACTTGGCATACGACTTCGCCATTTTCTGGTTCGAAGCGCGTAAATTAGTAAGAATTAGTTTGTCCAATGTGCTGATTATTAGTGCACACTGATATATAATTCGTCGGTTTTTAACGGTAAAGGCGCTGAGTCGGAGAAAATTCCGGCGCGAGAAGGTAAACAGTTTAGATGCAGTTGGTTCGAGGCATTCACAATATTCGTAAGCAGCACCATGGTTGTGTGTTAACGATTGGGAACTTTGATGGTGTTCATTTAGGACATCAGCGAGTGATCTCAGCGCTTGTGGAAAAAGCCCGTGAACTGAATGCGATCCCCGCGGTGATGGTGTTTGAACCACAACCCCAGGAGCTGTTTAACCCTGAGCATGCACCAGCGAGACTCTCCCGATTACGAGATAAATATCATCTGTTAAGCCAATTGGGCGTAAAGCGACTGATATGTGTCAATTTTAATCGTGAATTTGCCAGCCAGAGTGCTGCCGATTTTATTGAAAATTTATTGGTTGCCAAATTGGGGATCAAACACCTGATCATTGGTGATGATTTTCGTTTTGGAAAAAATCGTCAGGGCGATTTTTCGATGTTGCAACAGGCAAGTAAGCAGTTTGCCTTTTCAGTCACAGATACTGCGAGTTATAAGGTTGCTGACTGTCGAATTTCCAGCACCGCGATCCGAGAAGCCCTGTATCGCGATGATTTAAACGAAGCGCAACGCATGTTAGGTCGCCCATATTCGATTATGGGGCGGGTTGTTCATGGTGATAAGCGTGGCAGAACGTTAGGGTTTCCAACCGCGAACGTGTTGTTAAAGCGCTGTGTTTCGCCGGTTAATGGCGTTTATGCGGTAAAAATCAATGTCGCCGGTCAAGCCCATTATGGGGTTGCCAATATCGGTTCCAGACCTACCATTAATGGCGAGCGACAACAGCTTGAAGTCCATATTTTTGATTTTAAGCGTGACCTTTATGGTCAACAAATCGAAGTAGCTCTGTTGCAGAAATTGCGACAGGAAGTGCGATTCAATTCGGTCGACGAATTGGGTCAGCAGATTAAAAAAGATAGTGAGCAGGCTCGCAGCGTTGTGCTGAGTCTGGTAAATGCCGAACTAAACGGATAATGAAGTCAATGAGTGATTATAAACATACATTAAACTTACCTGAAACTGCATTCCCAATGCGTGGCAACTTGCCACAGCGGGAACCCAAAGCATTAAAAGAATGGGCTGAGAAAGATCTCTATGGTCAGATCCGTCAGGCCAAAAAAGGTAAAAAATCATTCATTTTGCATGATGGCCCTCCATACGCAAATGGTAATATTCACCTTGGTCATGCGGTGAACAAAATCCTTAAGGATATTATTGTTAAAGCCAAGACCTTGTCTGACTTTAATTCTCCTTATGTTCCAGGTTGGGATTGTCATGGTCTGCCGATTGAGTTGGTGGTCGAGAAAAAGTTTGGCAAGCCAGGTAAGAAATTAAATTCTGCGGAATTTCGCCAAAAGTGCCGTGACTATGCATTAAAGCAGGTTGATGGTCAGCGCGAAGACTTTAAACGCCTTGGCGTTTTTGCCGATTGGGACAAGCCTTATCTGACCATGGATTTTGGCACCGAAGCAAATATCATCCGTGCGTTAGCAAAAATTACCGAAAACGGTCACCTGCATCAGGGCTTTAAACCTGTGCACTGGTGTACAGACTGTGGCTCTGCATTGGCTGAAGCGGAAGTTGAATATAAAGATAAAGTGTCTCCTGCCATCGATGTGAAGTTTACTGTCAGCGATGATATCGCCGAAAAATTCTCACACCCACAGGATCACAGTGGTGAAGGTGCAATCGGTATCGTTATCTGGACCACAACCCCTTGGACATTACCAGCAAACCGTGCCGTATCCGTGCACCCTGAGTTGCAATACTCACTGGTACAAACGGAAACAGAACACGGTCCGCAGCGTTTGATTTTAGCAACAGATCTCGTTAAAGACTGCATGGATCGTTTCGGTATTGATAAATACCACGCGTTGGGTTTTTGTAGCGGTAAAGATTTGGAAAATGTGCATGTGCAACATCCATTCTACGATTTTACCGTGCCGATTATCTTAGGCGAGCACGTCACAACGGACTCAGGTACCGGTTGCGTTCATACCGCTCCTGGCCACGGTGTTGACGATTTTAACGTTGGCAAACACTATGATCTGGAAGTGGCAAACCCGGTGGGTGCGAATGGCGTGTATTTACCCGATACGGAATTATTTGCCAATCAACACGTATTTAAAGCCAATGACAATGTTGTTGAAGTGCTAAAAGACAAAGGTGCGTTAATGCATCATCATGCCTATGAGCATTCTTACCCGCATTGCTGGCGTCATAAAACACCAATCATCTTCCGTGCCACACCACAATGGTTTATCAGCATGGACCAAAATGGATTACGCAAACAATCCATTGCCGAGATTGAAAAAACTGAGTGGATCCCAGATTGGGGTAAAAGCCGGATCGAAAGCATGGTCGAAGGGCGTCCAGACTGGTGTATTTCCCGTCAACGTACCTGGGGCGTACCCATTGCGTTGTTTGTTCACAAAGACACCAATGCATTGCACCCAGACTCTATCGCGTTAATGGAACAAGTGGCATTGCGTGTTGAAAAAGAAGGGATCCAGGCCTGGTTTGATTTGGAAGCGGAAGAGCTGCTAGGCAGCGAAGCTCAGGATTACATCAAAATCAGTGACACGCTTGATGTCTGGTTCGATTCCGGTGTCTCCCATTATTCCGTTGTCGATGCCCGCGAAGAATTTGATAAGAAAGCCGATTTATATCTGGAAGGTAGTGACCAACATCGTGGTTGGTTTATGTCTTCGATGATGTCTTCGGTCGCGATGAATGGCAGCGCGCCGTATTCTCAGGTTTTGACCCATGGTTTTACCGTGGATGTTAAAGGCCACAAAATGTCTAAATCCTTAGGCAATGTCATTACCCCGGCAGAAATTACCAATAAGTTGGGTGCTGATATCCTGCGCTTGTGGGTAGCTTCGGTAAACTACACTCAGGAAATCACCGTCTCTGACGAGATTTTCAAACGTCAGGCCGATGCTTATCGCCGAATTCGTAATACCTCTCGTTTCCTATTAGCGAACATGAGTGGTTTCGATCCGGTGAAGCACACCGTCGCGTTTGACGATATGGTGGCACTGGATCGCTGGGTTGTGGGCAAAGCCGCACAGTTACAAGATGAAATCATCGAAGCTTACGAAAACTATGAGTTCCATGCGGTTGTTCAAAAAATCATGAACTTCTGTACTACCGAATTGGGTGGGTTCTATCTGGATATCATCAAAGATCGTCAGTATACCGCCAAGGAAGACAGTAATGCCCGTCGTTCATGTCAGACGGCATTGCACTTAATTGCAGAAGCTATGGTACGTTGGATGGCGCCGGTATTGTCATTCACCGCCCAGGAAATCTGGCAGGCTCTGCCAGGCGAACGAGATGAATTTGTATTCACCGGCGAATGGTTTACGGGTTTACAGGCTCTACCTGAAGATACCGAATTAAACAATGATTACTGGCTGACATTGCTCGCTGTCCGTACCGAAGTGAACAAAGCGCTTGAACAAGCTCGTCGTGACGAAGTCGTCGGCGCAACCTTGCAAGCGGATGTGACGCTTTATGCAGAAGCAAAACTGGCACAGCAGTTAAATGCCATGGGCGATGAGTTACGCTTTGTGTTAATTACCTCGAATGCAACGGTAAACGAAGTGGTTGGTGCACCGCAAGATGCACTGGAAACAGAGTTGAATGGCCTGTGGCTCAGCATTAAAGCCTCTGACGGCAAGAAGTGTGAGCGCTGTTGGCATTACACCGATGATGTAGGCACGCATGACGAACATAACGATTTATGTGGCCGTTGTATTACAAACGTCGATGGAGAAGGCGAAACTCGCGAATTTGCGTAGTGATTCGTTAAAGGATTTTGCAGGGAAATATGATGAATATTAAGGATTCTGGCCTGAAATGGTTGTGGCTAGCCGTTGTGATGTTAGTGTTGGATCAATTAACCAAGCAGCTAGTTGTGGCATCAATGAGCTTATACCAGTCCATTGAAGTCTTGCCATTTTTTAATTTTACGTACGTACATAACACTGGCGCGGCATTTAGCTTTCTGGCAGATGCCGGTGGCTGGCAGCGCTGGTTTTTCAGTGCGATTGCCATTGGTGTCAGTAGTCTATTAGTGTATTGGATGGCAAAAGCTAAACCTTCAGAGAAATTGATCTGTATTAGCTATGCCTTGATTATTTCAGGTGCTCTGGGCAATTTAATTGATCGCATGGCGTTTGGTTATGTCATCGATTTTCTAGATTTCTATGTCGGAAACAAGCATTGGCCGGCGTTTAATATAGCCGATTCTGCGATATTTGTCGGTGCCGCTTTAATGATCTTCGAAGCATTTACCAATGACAGTGACAACCGCGACAATGACAATAAGAGTAATGCGAAAAACGCTTAATAAAAGATTTAGTGGAGATAAGTATGGCGAGTAGTATTGCCAATGATTCTACCGTGTTGATGCACATTACGATGAAACTAGCAGATGGCTCTGCAGCCGACAGCACTAAGGTGAATAACAAACCCGCCAAGGTGATTATGGGTGACAATAGCCTGTCACCGGCGTTCGAAGCTGAGCTGCTTGGTCTCGAGGCTGGCGACAGTAAAGAATTCACATTAGAGGCAAAAGATGCCTTTGGTGAAGTGAATCCCGATAACATTCATTATTTGGATCGCACCAAGTTTAACAGTGACACCCCAGCGGAAGTGGGAAGTATTATTACTTTCAGCCAACCAGGCGGTGAATTACCGGGCATTATTCGTGAAGTGAATGATTTGTCTGTCACGGTAGATTTTAATCACCCACTTGCCGGGCAAGCGATAACGTTCGCAGTGGATGTGGTCGAGATCCATTGATTAAGATAAAACAAAGATAAGGTTGGGTAACGAGACCATTATGGAAATTATTCTAGCGAACCCCAGAGGTTTTTGTGCCGGCGTTGATCGTGCAATCAGCATCGTCGATCGGGCTTTAGATTTATTTGACGCGCCTATTTATGTGCGTCATGAAGTGGTTCACAATAAATTTGTGGTCAATGGCCTCAAACAACGCGGTGCAGTTTTTGTTGATGAACTCGACGAAGTACCCGATGACAATACCGTGATCTTCTCCGCTCATGGTGTCTCTAAAGCGGTTCGTCAAGAAGCCAAAAATCGCGGTTTGAAAGTCTTTGATGCCACCTGTCCTTTAGTAACCAAAGTCCATATGGAAGTGACCCGCGCGTCGCGTAAAAATCATGAATGTATCTTGATTGGGCATGCCGGTCATCCCGAAGTGGAAGGCACCATGGGACAATACGAAAGTGACGTAGGTGGTATTTATCTGGTCGAATCCGTTGCTGATGTGGCAACATTGGAAGTGAAAAACCCGGATGTGTTGTTTTTCTGCAGTCAGACAACTTTGTCGGTTGATGACACGTCAGAAGTGGTTGATGCCTTAAAAGCGAAATTTCCGATGATTGCTGGTCCTCGCAAAGACGATATTTGCTATGCCACGCAAAACCGTCAGGATGCGGTACGTTCAATTGCCAGTAAAACGGATTTGCTGTTAGTGGTAGGTGCGAAAAATAGCTCCAACTCTAATCGCTTGCGGGAATTGGCGGAGAAAATGGGCACCACGTCTTACCTGATTGACGGCGCAGACGATATTGAGCTTTCCTGGCTGAAAGATATCGAAAAAGTTGGCGTAACTGCAGGTGCCTCTGCACCAGAAGTTTTAGTGGCCAATGTCGTCAATAAATTGAAAGAATTCGGTGGTACTGTGGTTGTTGAAAACCCAGGTCGAGAAGAAACCACGGTGTTTGCCGTGCCGGCCGAACTACGCTAACAGACCAAAACCAAAATCAAAAACCTCATTAGACAAGGTGCCGAGGCTCCGGAGTCTTCTCTAAAACCACGCAAAACTGCGTGGTTTTGTGTTTTTACAACGAATTTATTTCCTTGGGCTAAGTTAGTTAGAAACCCTTAGGAATAGGATTTGCTGGATGAAAACGAATCGTGGCAACATCAAAGGCGTCAATCTGGTTGAGCTTATGGTGGTCATTGCTCTGGTAATGATTTTATCGATGATTGTCGTACCCAGTGTTAAAGGCATCTATCAAAGTCAATTATCGAGAACCGAGATGGAACGGTGGCGAAGCATTTTACAGCTCGCCAGACAAAGCGCGATGAGTTACCAACAGCGAGTGACCTTGTGCCCGAGCGCCGATAAAATGAGTTGTTCCGGTCCATGGCAGCACGGTGGTTTGCTCTTCGTTGATAAAGACTTAGATCATCAGTTTACCGAGGGTGACACCTTAATAAGAACCGTACATCAATCCCCACCGGTGTTTTCTGTGAATTGGCGTTCTTTTCAGGGCACCGATTACCTGCAATTTGAAGCCAGTGGTTTTACTCATGCTCATAATGGCTCCTTGTATTTGTGCTCAAGCATTTCATCAAAATATCACCGGGCAATTGTCATTAGTCGTTCAGGGCGAGTGCGTATCGCCAGAGATTATGATGCCGACGGTATTTACGAAACAAGCCCCGGCAGTCCCATTCAATGCCATTGACCCCGTAGGTTATTATCAAGGTTGCCAGCATGCCATATTGAGTGAACCTTCACTGTTAAAAGCTTGCCGGGCATTGCTTGAATCCAGGCTAAATCGTAAACACTCGGTATCTTTTTGCTGACCGTTTATCGCCATCGCATTGATAATGAACTGATCGTGACCATGGGATTGTTTCGTTTTCACTGCAATCTCAAACTGATAACTCCTGGTACTAGCCTGGCTTAAATGTGAGCTTAAATCTTGCTGATACTGGCCAGTTCGAAGTAGCAGTTCATGTTCAATCGCGGCGAGTGAGTACAAGGATTGTAATGCCTGCTGGCGCTGACTTTTTAGCCATAACTGATTAAAGTTTGCTTGTGCGATAAGAAAAATAATCGCCATGATTAACAAACATATCATCAGCTCTATCAGATTAAATCCTAAAGATGTTGCCTTCAAAGGGGGCTTTGCTTTAAACATCCCACTAAGTATTTTCTGAGCGACTAAGGGCGGTGAAGTTACTGGTTGTTTCTGTATCTTGCTAAGGGATAGATGTCTTTGGGTTAGATGTCTTTGTGCTAGATGTCTGTGTGGTAGATGTCTGTGTGGTAAGTGCCTTGTCATATGTAAACCTGAAAAATGTTGTTAGATACTCGGAGTGACTACTGATACGGAATAGGCCGGTAAAGACGTTGACTGCCAGTATGGATGAGATTGCTCGACGGTAAACCAATGCACGATCTGAGCCTGACTGTTTGTGACCATCCCCATATAGACAAGGCGATAGCTGATTTCATCCTGATGTTGCCAGTGATTAGACTGAATTTGGATCCATTGCGAAATGTCATGTTGTGCTTGTAACGCCGCTGGCGTATAGCCTGTGGTTCGTTGCGTTAAATCATGGCCTTGAATAATAAGCTGTTGTGCGTGTTGCTTTGCACGATTAAATAGATTCCTTTGAGTATTGAGTTGGTGAATGTGCCTGATAGATAAATTGGCTTGTTGTTGTGTGGCGACTATTTGCGTAAATAAAGCGCCACTGACCACGCCTAAAATAAGGAGAAATACCAGGGTGGTGATCAAAATAAAGCCTTTTTGTGGCGAAGGTTGTTTGCCAGCAGACGTTGATGATTTATTAGTATTTACGTTAGCAGTATTTACGTTAAGAGTATTTAAGCTAACTGTACTTATGCTCGTTATATGGAACGCCGACGTTTGAAGTTGCATTCGTTTTCCTTACCCTTATCTATAGCGCTACTGTAAACACCAATGACTCCCGTAAAAACGAGTCCGAGAATTCGAATTGGGTGTCGGCAACATTGAATTTCCTGGTGGTGGCAGGGCCGGCAAGTTCACATTCACTGCGGGCAATCAGGTGAATACTGACGCTTTTAATGAAATTCCAGTTGCTAATATGATCAGCGGGCAGCTGGTTATCTATTATTCCATCAAGGTTCTGGTCGATATCAAACAGCAATTCAAGGTGCTCTATGCCACTGACTATTTCTTCAGTTTTTGGCAATCCATTGACCAGGTATTTTCGATAGAGCGCAGGTATCGCGGCACCGTTACATGTTCGTCCGGTACTGGCGATGTAAAACGTCTGAGAAATAACCGCATAGGTTTTAGCGTCAATTCCGGGGAACTGATTAATCTCATAGCGCTCGTCTTCGCCGCGAAACACCTTAGCCTGAGTCTGATGTAATCGGATGTAAGGGTTCACCGCAGTGTCAATTGAGGTGGCCGGTTGTAAATAACGGATCGTTAATATATCCGAGTTCCGGTAGCTACTTGCACTGATGCAATCATAATTCGTTCGCTTATTGTTTTGAGCGACGATTGGTTGCCAGACCTGATATGCCCATAGGCTTTGATCTTTATGGCAACTCGGGCTTTGCTCTTGGTTCAAGGTAACACTACCGGCATAAGCGATTGAAGATTGCAGGTGAAACCAAAACTGACTTTGATTGAGTGCGAATTGCAACTGATGCTGCGAAAACCTTAAGCTTTCTTGAATGCGCACTTGCTGCTCTGTCATCACGAATGCTCGGTTTAAGGAAAGTAATGAGTTGATAACTAACGACAGAACCAGTAATGCGATGGCTAAGGATATGATCACTTCTATCAGTGTTAACCCATTTTGATATGACTTAAACTTTAACGGATTCATTTTGTGGAGGCGACGATTATGCAGAGTCACGGGTTCACCTCCAAAGATTGTGGGGTCATAAATCGGTGCATTACCAAGCAGTGGTAATCGGCTTCAGACTGTTGTGGACATGAGATGTTTGCGCCCACTGGAGGGTTGGGGTGCCAATAGATACTGACATTTGTACCATTGCTATTGCTTTCGACTTTTAACAAGGCAAAGGGTAATGACTTTAATTGCTTTTGAGTGGTAAACAGATCGTTTCTGGCGATGTCGGCACTGCTACAGGTAGACGATTCGCAATCGTAACTGGTGTTGATATTACTTGTTGCCAGAGTGACGTAATCATTGATGGCGACATAGTTACGGTCGATACGATTGAGCAAGTCGTCGGCAATTTGCGCGGCGTATAATTGTCGATAGTTACTTTGAGTGTTATGCGCTAATAGCAATTGCAACTTGGCGATGCCTAAAAATACATAGGAAAAAATGGCCAGAGCGATTAGCAATTCTAATAGGCTAAACCCGCGAACTCGCCCTCTGGCATGGTAGCTGTTGGTGTATTCGTCATGTAATTTGTCAGTACTTTTCATACAAACGTCCGTGTTTTATTTCAGTGTTCTTAATTACCCGTTTCAAAATAATGGATGTAAATTAAGCGATGTATTTGAGTCTAGAGATTGTAAAAGCGCGGATTTACACGCTTTTAACCTAAACGACGTATTGATAATCCGCCCAATACTGCACTTTCCAGGATTTAGGATCTCATCCCATTTTTAATTTACCGTGGTAATCGCATCACCAACCATTCAAAATGTAGTGCACCCAATATGTTTTTAATCAACATCGTAAAAATAACGCCATTGAATGCGACAAACGCACTCTATTAAAGGGGCGAGGCGTGGTTTACAAAACGAGCGATTTAGCGCTCCGGATACCTGTTTAATCTTTGTAGTAGATTTTCAGCAAGATTTTCATAAAACTCTTGAGCTCAAAACCGTAAATGGTGACAATGGAGGAGCGACTTTCAAATAACAAAATTGAAACTATTCGCGATTTTTAGTTGGAATTAGCGAGAGTTGTTGGTAAATTGTTTATTATCATCTTGGTTAATAACATATTTTCACTGAGGTTTTGTAGCGAATGCTGTAACAACAATGGTCAGAATACGTGCATTAAGATAGTAAACCCCCCCTCTGTACTTTCGATAATTCCACGACTTTTGGTTGATAGAAACTGCATAAACTAAGTCGTTTCTGTCACAACGCAATAAACATTAATACCTAAATTGATTTCCATTTTTGGGATCTAAGACGTTAATAATAATGAAAAAAATACGTGGTATCACCTTCATAGAATTAATGATAACGCTGGCAATCATGTCGATTCTTGCGCTTGTCGCTGCCCCAAGTTTTGTCCGCAGTATTGAGAACCGCCACTTAACCAGTGCTGCAGAAGCTCTGTATTCGCAATTGCAGTTAGCGCGTTCTGAATCTTTACTGCGTTCTGATGATGTTGTCTTTTCTGTTTCTGGTATGGGTTCAACTTCCTGGGCATTTGGCATCAATCAAGAAACCGCATGTGATCCTACAGTTACCGATAACACGTCGGCTAGCGCCTGTGTGCTACAAATCGATGATGGCGATGGTGCGTTTGTCGCGGCGAATGACAATGTATTGCATCAGTTTAGTGCCAGCGATTTTGACAATATCACCATGCAGGCCTCTACCGTCAGTGGAACGGCAGGAAATTCCATCACCTTTGATCCCGCCCGGGGCACAACCGATGGTGCTCGTCTTTATACCTTAACGAATAAGTCCGGCGTCAATGTCAGTGTTTCTTTATCTTTAATCGGCAATGTCAAGCTGTGCTCAAACGACCTGAGTGAATACAGGAGCTGTAGTTAATGAATAAAATTGGTAAGGTCAAAGGATTCACCATCATCGAACTATTGCTCGGCATGGTGTTCGGTATGATTGTCTTATCCGGTGCGACGTATATTTATGTCACCGTTGTTTCAAGTAGTGCGGCAACTTTAAAGTCCAGTAAGCTCAACACGCAGATGATGAGCATGATGAGTATTATGGTCAACGATATTCGTCGGGCAGGATATTGGTCTACGTTTACCGAAACACCTTCTTCCAACCCTTTTAGTCAGCAAGATGATACTGCAATCGAAGTAATTAACTCGATGTCCGGCGATACGGAATTAACGCTGGGAAGCACGACGAGTGGGCAGTGCATCACTTATTCCTATGATGAAAACGAAAATGGTATCGTTGACGCGGACACTGAATATTTCGGTTATCGCTTAAACAACGGTAATGTTGAAATGCGCACGGTCGGAACAGTTACCGACGGCGACAGCTGTAATAACGGCACTTGGACCGTTTTCAGCGACTCTGATCTTTATACGATAACGCAGTTGTCATTTAACAGTGGCGACTCTGCCTGTGTTAATACTCGCGAGCCCGATGGCCAGGATAATGATGGTGCCAATGGCGAAGACGATGACGATGAACGAGATTGTTACTCGCAGGTCCCAACCGCAGGCAGCGGTGACACCACAGTCGAAACCCGAGACATTGAAATTACCATGCGTGCTGCACTCGTTGCAGATCCGGAAGTGACAATGTCGATAACTCAATCAGTCAGAGTTAGAAATGACTGGATAAGAATAAGGTAGATTTTCATGTGTCGCAGTAAATACACAGTAAAGTCCCCCACCAACATTCAACATCCTAAAAAGCAGGCCGGTATGGCCGTGCTTACGGTATCCATTATCTTAATCATTCTGGTAACCCTGGTTTCCCTGTATCTTTCAAGAACCATTTTGTTTGAGCAGAAAATGGTGAATAACGATTTTAAATCAAAAACAACGTTTGAAAGCGCAGAGGCGGGGTTAGCGATTGCATTGGAGTATTTAGCCAATGGTCTGGATCGTGATAATGACGGCGTGATTGATCCTGTTTTTGATTCGGATAGCGATGGAATTGGCGATTCAGCGACAGGCGTGGTTGGGCAAGCCAATGTTCTGGTCACGGTTAGCGAGATTGTTGCTGGCGATATTACGTCGTTACGTGTGTTATCTCAGGCAACAAGTTTTGATGCAGCATCGGAAAAAAGTGTTACCACTACCATGCAGTCTTTAGATCCACTACCGAATCACCCCGATAACCCGTTAACGACTCGAGGCAGTCTTGATGTCAACGGTTCGGCGACAGTCCATAACCCCGAAGGTCACAGTACCATCTGGAGTGGTGGCGATGTCGATATTGGTTCAAATAACTCAACCGCAACCTATATCGCCGATCCCACCGATGTCACGTACCCCGGTTGTATGGATATTCCTAGAGGCTGCGCTGAAATTCAGACATCCAATAAAGAAACCGTCGGTTTGGATATTCTCGAACATGACTCGGATTTGATCAATCTCACCCCAGCAGGGATTTTCGAAAACTTTTTTGGTATGTCGCCTGACGCTTATAAAGAAATGATGGCTTCGATCGTGGTCGATCCTAGCTCACCTGCTGAGTCGGTTGGTTGTGCGGCCAATACCTATGATGCCTGTGTCGCCGGTTCTACCAATGAAGTGGTGTGGTTTGAAGGCGATGTCGAAATTAATGGTGGTACTGTCGGTTGTCGTTCAAGCGTTACCGGTAGTAATTTATGTGCAGATAGTGATGAAGCGCCAACAATCTTAATTATTGACGGTAACGCCACATTTAAAGGAAGCCCGCATTTTTATGGGGTGGTCTTTATTATGGGCGATGCCAGTGCCAGTGGTAACTCTACATTCCACGGAGCGGTAATCACCGGCGGCAGTTTGAACTCAACAAGTGGTAGTTTGGATATTCATTTTAATACCGGACTATTGAAAAAAACGCGCGAGAATGGCCCACGAACCGTGGCAGCAGGTAGCTGGCATGATTTCTAATGGACAGGATTGCAAATAAGGAAGCACGATGAAAAATAATAAAAAATCATTTGGATTCAGCTTAATCGAAGTCTTGATTGCGGTGGCAATATTATCGGTAGGCCTGTTAGGGGTTGCGGTATTTCAAGGTGAGCTGATCAATTCCAGTGCCAGTAATAAGGCCCGTGCAGAAGCGTTGGCGCTTGCTCAGGCTCGGCTCGAAGAAATGCGAAATTACACCGATACGGTAAAAAATGTCAGTGAATTCGATACTCTGTTTACCGTAACAACAGGGTTCGGGAGTACAACAGCTCACAATGGCGTAAACGCGGTATTTTCTCGACAAGAAGCCATTACCCAAAGTAGTGAAACCAAAGAAATCGCGATTAAAGTCAGCTGGCAAGATGGTTCGGGTCAAACCGAGGAAGTGATTATTCAAAGCGAACTTGGATTTAAATCACCATCTTTAGTCGGTGAATTAGATGACTTTGACGCCAATGGTCCATTGGTTCGTTCGGCAACCGGTCGAGCAGAATTGGGTGAAGGTGAAGTAAAAGTCACCGATACCGTTGATATGACGCAAAACGGTGATAATACAGGAATACTGGATCGTGGCGATGGTGATTTACGCCTGACCAACGGTGGTGAGACAGGTGATGATGTCGTTTTAACCTTAAAAGATGCCTGTGAGCTGGATACTAATGGGGATCGTACGACGTTGCCTTGTACTGGCTTTGTCGAAATATCAGGTCGAGTGTATATTGATACCGCAAGCCAAAGTCGAGTGACTCCGGGGGATATTTATGTAAAAGCATCCGATGCCGCCTATTGTCAGCGCTATTATTACAACGCGGATGCTGAACCTATTGCCGTTGATTCTTCTACAACTAACGCCCACATTACGGCTAACTCCGACTATAAATATTTCGACTATACCTGTTATCTTGGTGGTGGCTGGCATGGCAACATTGGCTTAGTATTGGAGGGTGGTATCACCCGAACAGATAAGGTCTGTGTTGGAGATCCTACTTCTGTAAATCCATGGGAAGATACGCAAATAGCCGGTCGTCGAGTCTATCGAGGTATGGCTCATGACTTTACTGATGACACCAATACCACGAAATTGCGCGATGCCAACGATGATATTATTTATTACTCCATCGGCGTTTCCGATGCCTTGGTTCTTCCGGCGGAAGGCGATGCAGGCCATGATTTTGTTTTGGCAGGAATGGGACCAGGGGATAATGACGGTGAGCTTTGTACCTCTGAAGGGATCATGGTGCGAACGGATGCTAACGTCTCTGGAACCCCTGGAAGTCTTTTCTCTGGGGTACCAACGGATTTCTTTTGCTTAAACATTGATAGTTCCTATGTCGATCAACTAAAACTCGATATCTTTGGCTATGGGATAGAAGATTTTTGTCCGTTTAATCCGTCGGATCCGCCTTCGGAACGTCATGAAATTAGCGGTGTCGTTAACTTAGCGTCAACCAGTTTCTGGGAAAATAACGTCTATGCGACCCGAATTAATACGTCCGATGGTCTTGGTAATTGTCGCAGAGATTACTGGACGAAACCTGCGGATGATCTTTATTCGCTCCACTATACCTGTGATATTTATGACTGGGGCAATGGCTGGACGGGATTTGTGCAGATAACCCCGGATACCTCCTTATTCTCCTGTACCACACTGAAACAAAATTTTTCCGATGTGATCACTGATACTACGATTAATGACTTTAGTTGTGCCAATGATGATACCGGTAAAGGTACGGTTACCATCGTGGGTAATATCACCAAAACTGATGGTGCGATTGGCGCAATTACCATCTCTGATGCGACAGGAAGTTGTTTGACTAACTCCGATGGAACTGGTTACTCTTGTACTAGTGCTGAATTTGACGCGGTAAACCAATGGTCTGGTAAGATTATGTATTCCGCGGCGAAGAATAAAAATGATGTTTGCGTGAGTGCCGCAATTCCGGCTCCTGCCATCACTCCAAATATTATTCCGGGTAAAACCGCCAGCATTGAATTTACAGATGTAGGCCGCGGTACTATCAATGTTGATATTGAAGTTATTGGCCGTAGTACCGGTTGTGCACTTTAGGGAGTAATAGATAGTGAGAACGATAAAAGGAAAGTTACAGGGCTTTACACTGATTGAGTTAATGGTAGTCGTTGCAATTATTAGTATTTTATCTATGATTGCGTATCCAGCCTATCAAGACAGTGTCAGAAAAGCCCGACGTACCGATGCCCATAGTGGCATGATGTCGATGATGCTGGCACAACAAAAGCTGAGAGGTAACTGTCCGTTTTATGGTCAGGCTTTGGGCAGTGCAAACACCTGCGGAGCATCAGGCAGTGCAACAACGGTAAAAGGCAGTAGCGCCAGTCAGGAAGGGTATTATTCATTTGCATTAAGTAATGCCAGTGGCAATAGCTATACCATTACTGCAACCGCACTTGGCCCACAAGCACAGGACACCGGTTGTACCAGCATAACCTTAACGGTGAACGCATCTGATCCGAAAGGACTTAAGGCACCAACCGGGTGCTGGTAACGCTCAATCTTATTTAAAAAAGGCCCTGTTTGGGCCTTTTTTATTGGCCCTTTACTTATATATCAAGCGTTTAAGATATAAACAAAGATATTGCGATTCCCATGGGAAAGGTGGTAGATTAAAAAATAGACAGTCAGTAGTCGTCGTTTAACTCCTAATAAAAATGAAAGGAATAGCAGAGGTGCCTGTCACGGTAACTCGCTGATACATTGGATGTAACCCTGAATAAGGGGTAGGGTAAATGGCTAATAAATTTAACGCAGACCATGCGTCTTTTCGGTCGCGCCACAACGACTATCGAACAAGTGACTTCACTTTTCGACCACTTTCTAACGGCGAAAAAGGCCTTCGACTTCGGCCGCAAACAATCGCGCTCGGGTTTAACCTGCTCGAGCTTATCATCACTATCGCGATAATATCGATCATTGCCGCGATCGCGACACCTTCGTTTGTTCGCAGTATCGAATCTCGTCATCTGGTTGCCGCAACCGAAGATTTATACAGTTCTTTACAACAGGCTCGGGTTGAATCTCTTAGTCGTTCTCAGTCAATTTTCGTGAATTTTACCGGCTTGGGGTCCAACGATTGGGCCTATGGTTTAAATGCCGATAGTAGCTGTGACCCGAGTATTTCCAGTAATGCCGACGCCCAGGCATGTGTGCTTATGATAGACAATGGCGATGATAGTTTTATCGCCGCAGACGACAATGTTCTTAATCGCCTGCAATCCAGCCAATATGAACAAGTTATTTTAACGCTCACCAGCGCCACGTCTTCCTCAGCCACAACCATATTTGATCCAAAAAGAGGGTTTGCCAGTGCTCCCTTGATATTGACTCTGTCCTCGCCATCGAATTTATCAACCCAGATCATGTTAACCAAACTTGGCAATATCAGTATCTGCTCACCTGATTTGAACGACTATCAGGAATGTAAGTGATGAGGTTGCATCAACAACAAGGTGTGACTCTTATCGATTTGATCCTATCGATGGCGTTGTCGATGGTGGTCTTGGGCGGCGTGTTGAGTATTTATGTTGCTGTCGTGAAATCCAGTGCCGACACGTTAAAGTCGAGTAAGTTAAATACCCAGTTAATGTCGTTAATGTCAGTGATGAGTAACGATATTCGCAGAGCCGGTTACTGGGGAGATTTTACCTCAGCACCCACGATTAACCCTTTTAATCAGTTCGGTGATACGGCGCTTGCCGTTATCAATAGCGTTAACTCAAACGCTCTATTAAGTGAAAATACCGATGCCAACGGTTCCTGTATTTTGTTTTCTTATGATGAAAATGAGAACGGCGCAGTGGACGAAGATACAGAATATTTCGGATTTAGACTGGTGTCCGGTGTGATTGAAATGCGAGTCGCGGGGACAGTTACCGATGGTGATAGTTGTACGAATGGCAATTGGATGGCACTCAGCGATGGTGATCTGTATACCATCGATAAGCTGACTTTTAATCCAAAGAATTCTCAATGTGTGGACTCATCGGAGCCGAATAGGGTCGATGATGATGGCATGAATGGCATTGATGATGCAGCAGAAGCAAATTGTTATAACCAGATACCGACAAACGGTAGTGGTGATATTACCGTGGAAACTCGTGATATCGAAATTACCGTATCTGGGGCTTTGAACAATGATAAGGACGTAACCATGGAAATTACGCAAAGCGTAAGAGTCCGTAATGACTTAATTAGGGTAAGGTAGTATGGATAGTGTAAGCCCCTCGTATAAATTTAAAAAGTATCAACAGGGAATGGCCGTTTTGACAATATCCATTGTCTTGATGGTGTTGATCACTATGGTGTCTTTGTATCTGGCACGTAGCGTGTTGTTTGAACAAAAAATTGTTAATAACGATTTTCGTGGTAAAACCACATTTGAAGCGGCCGAAGGCGGACTTGCGATTGCGCTTGAGTATTTAGCCGACGGAATTGATCGCAATAATGACGGTGTTATTGATCCGGTATTTGATACCGATACCGATGGCATTGGTGATTCTCCGAGTGGATTGGTAGGCTCAGCGCTAGTCACGGTGACAGTCAATGATATAACCGCCGATGATATCTCTTCTTTAAGGGTTGTATCTCAGGCCGTAAGTGATGATCGCTCATCCACCAAAACCGTTACCGTAACCATGCAATCGCTAGATCCATTGCCCAATCATCCCGATAACCCGCTTACAACTCGTGGCGCATTGGATGTTAACGGTTCCGCGACAATTCACAATCCAGAAGGACACTCGACGATTTGGAGTGGCGGCGATGTAGATATTGGTTCAAATAACTCTACCGCAACGTATGTTGCCGACCCCACCGATTTAACTTATCCCGCTTGTATGGATGTACCGAGAGCTTGTGGTGAAATTCAGACTTCAAACAAAGAGACTGTAGGGCTGGATATTCTCGAACATGACAGTGATTTATCCAACTTAAGTCCTGCAGGTATTTTCGAAAATTTTTTTGGCATGGCACCGGATGCTTATCGGGAATTAATGGCAACGGTTGTTGTTGACCCTGCAAACCCCTCGGAAACACGAGAGTGCGCTGCCAATACTTATGCATCATGTGTGCAGGGCTCCACGAATAAAGTCATTTGGTATGAAGGAAATGTCGAAATCAATGGTGGTACCGTAGGGTGTCGAAGTGCCGTAAATGGCTCGAATGTATGTGCAACGGCTGATGAAGCGCCATCCATTTTAATCATAAATGGTGATGTCGAGTTTAAAGGTTCACCGCATTTTTATGGTGTGGTATTTATCATGGGTACGGCAACAGCCTCCGGTAATTCAACATTCCACGGCGCGGTTATCTCGGGTGGTACATTTAATTCCACCAGCGGCAGCCTTGATATTCATTTTAATACCGGGCTTTTGCAAAAGACTCGCAGTAATGGACCTCGCACAGTGGCTGCAGGTAGCTGGAAAGATTTCTAGGAGAGAGCGGTGAAAAGAATTAAAGGATTTGGCTTAGTTGAAGTTCTGATTGCATTGGCGATCTTAGCAGTAGGGTTATTAGCCGTAGCGGCGTTTCAATCTGAAATCATTGAAGATAGCAATGACAATAAAGCGCGAGCAGAAGCGATCGCGTTAGCGCAGCAGCGCCTTGAGCAGATGCGAAATTACACGACGTTAGCCAGCGATGCTGATGAATTTAATACCTTATTCACGGCCACCACTGGTTACAGTAATCAGACCAATATTACCGGTAATAATGCGCAATTTACCCGTCAAGAAGACATCAGTGAAAGTGCTGATACAAAAAACATTACGGTGATGGTCAGCTGGGAGAGCAGTGCCGGTGAGACCGAACAGGTTGTTCTGGAGACGGAACTCGGGTTTGAATCCCCATCATTGACCGGTCAGCTTGGTATGGACTTAAGCAATGATCCTTTGGTGCGCTCGGCGACTGGACGAGCCGTTTTAGGTGCCGGCCAAGTTGAAGCCGGTGATCAGGTAGACACTAGCAGTAATGGCGATCTAACCGGATTATTAGATCGAGGCGATGGTGATTTGCGTCTGACCAACGGTGACAAAGCTGGAGATGATGTGGTTCTCACTTTAGAAGATGCTTGTGAACTAGATAGCGATGGTCAACGCTCGACCTTGCCTTGCACAGGTTTTGTTGAAATATCCGGCAAAGTGTACATTGATACTTCTACACAAAATAATTTGAAACCGGGTGATGTTTACATAAAAGCCTCGGATGCCGCTTACTGTCAGCGGTACTATACAAATGGATTGGATGCAGATGGCAACCCGCAAGCATTGCAAATTGATGACTCAACGGCAACTGCAACCCTAACCGCGAATGGTGATTATCATTATTTTGATTACACCTGCTATCTTGGTGGTGGATGGCACGGCAATATTGGTGTGATGTTAGCGGATGGTATTAGCCAGCGCGACAAAATATGTCAGGGGGATCCCACTTCCCTAGATGCGTTTGCCGACCCGAGAATTGCCGCGCGACGCGTCTATCGGGGCATGGCTTTTGCAACTTCTAATGGTAACCCGATCACGGATTTAAGCGGTGACACCATATACTATTCAGTTGGCGTCTCCGATGCTTTGAAGTTACCTGCAGAGGGACAAGCATCTCATGACTTTGTGGTTTCAGACATGGCACCGGGAAGTAACCAGGGTGAATTGTGCATGCTTGAAAATATTATGGTGCGAGCAGATAGTTACATCAATGGCGAGCCAGGAAAATTATTTGCCGGTGTTCCGACAGATTTTTTCTGTTTAAATACCAACTCCAGCTTTATTGATGCAACCAAAATGAATGCATTTGGATATCAAATGGATCCGTATTGCCCATTTGACCCCAGTGATCCACCGGCGATGCGTCATGAAGTCAGTTTTATCGCGAATATTGACACGACACACCCGTTAACTAAGTTCAACCCCGATGCCAATACCTCTGACGGTGCCGATAATTGCCATTATCAAGGCTTTACAACGGTTCTCGATGGGTATCAGCTTCAATACAGCTGTGATGTTTATGACTGGGGCAATGGTTGGGATGGTTATATTGAGTTCGATGACAATGCCGGCGTATTTACCTGCGATCGCAACCGTCAGTTTTTAACGAGTGTTAGCTCTGACAGCAACTTGGATAGCTTTGATTGTTCTGCTGTGGATTATTCAGTTTATGGTGAGGTGACATTTAGTGGCAATATTACCACCGCCACGAGCTTTAGTTACCTCGAAGCGGTGTTTGCGGACTCAACTAATGGTACTTGTAGCATCTCGTCTGGTTTTGATACCTATACCTGTAGAACGAGTCCTGTTGATTTAACCGAAAGTTTTACTGGCAACCTGAGCATCAACATTGCCTCTGGCAATGGCGGGAATCAGCCTCAAGTTTGCTTAACAGATGTCAGTGCGGTTAACGCTGCGGCAGATAACGTGATTGTTGATGTAAACAGGGGCTCTACTGCAGTAGTCTTGTCTTCGCTGGTATTAGGGGATTATCAGTTGGATCTGCATGTTGTAGCACACAATGCTAGCTGCCCGGGAACCTAGTGATTAGGTCACTTTATAAGTAAAAAAGCCGCGATAAACGCGGCTTTTTTTGGTTAACGGTGCATTAATCGTAGATGCAGGGGATAGGTTGACGCTTATGTTGGGTGCGCAAATAGATATCAATCAGCGTTTTTTCTATTTCGGGCGAAACGGCTCGGCCTTCAAGAAAATCATCGATATTGTCATAGGTCAGACCCAGTGCGTCTTCATCGGTTTTACCCGGTTCCAGTTCTTCTAAATCCGCGGTTGGGGCCTTAACAATTAACTTCTCGGGAGCACCCAGTGCTGTGGCCAATTGTCTAACCTGGCGTTTGCTCAAACCAAATAATGGGATTAAGTCACAAGCACCATCACCCCACTTGGTGAAAAACCCAGTAATGTTTTCGGCGCTGTGATCAGTACCAATCACTAATCCACCTAAAATCCCCGCCAGATGATACTGCATTACCATGCGAGCCCGGGCTTTGACATTGCCTTTTGAAAAATCCAGGCGATTATTATCCGCATTTAACAAACCCGATTGCTCTAACACAGTGACGGCTTCTTCATGGATACCTTCAGCACCTGCCATAATATTTGTGGTTAAGGTTTCGCTTGGCTCAATAAAGGTTAGCGCCAGTTGCGCATCGTCTTCATCAGCTTGTACGTTATAAGGCAATCTTACGGCGATAAATTTATAACCACCACCATGCTCTTGATTTAGCTCGTTAACGGCAAGTTGTGCGAGCCGTCCACAGGTTGATGAATCAACGCCACCACTAATTCCAAGGATCAAATGATTAAGGCCAGATTTAACCAATTGTTCCTTGATAAAGTTCACTCGTCGAGTGATTTCAAATTGTGTGTCGATTTCTGGTAACACTTTCATCTCATCAATGATTGCCTGGCGATCCATGGTAAACCTCAAAAAATGCAGTAAAAACTCTAGTTTATCAATGTTATTGGCCAGTGACTATATGTGCATTGCATTTAACGACTCATGCAATTTGCCGACTCTTTATTGCCTTTGCTTTGTAAGTCTTGGTCTTTGCACTGTTGCAGCCATTGTTCACAATTGTCGAGATCGTCGGCATCGCATTGTGCCGAAACGCAAAAACCAGCGTCATCTTGCTCCGTGCACTCAACCAACCGTATTCCGGTGACCATATCTTGATCAAAATTGAAATCATCGGATTTTCGCTCGCTGCCTTCAAAATAGCTGCATGCCGAAACTGAAAATAAAAGAACAAGGATTAAGGTAACTTTACTTAACATACTGGTTTGCCTCCGGGCGCGAGTAACGAATGTACCTAATAAAACGCTAGTTCGTTACGTCCTATAAATCCAGCAAAGTCCTATTTCGCTTGCCAAAATCTTCAATAAAATTTTATGTGGGGCAACGAAACTTATGTATTAATGTCCTTATCGGCCAAACGGGCAAACGGGTAAAAGCCAAACAGGCACTTAACACTGCTGTTCGGGGGGGATCGGCGAAGCCATTTTATGGCATTTGCGATGCACCTTTGCTTTACCTGACAGGGAATTACAGATAACCTTTAGTTAACTCGATAAACACATGTAAAAATTGTTTGGACAGCCATTTCATTAGATGCCGCTATTGGCAAGCTAACATGCATCTTTGCGATTTGTGACGTATATTGCTCAACAGGTCGTAAATCATTGGCAATGGTTATGTCTGCTGTTTTGAAAAATTGAAAGGATCTGCAATGAAAAAAATTGAAGCCATAATTAAGCCTTTTAAAATGGACGATGTCAGAGAAGCTCTGGCAGGGGTGAACATTAACGGCATGACCGTATCAGAAGTAAGAGGTTTTGGTCGTCAGAAAGGGCACACCGAACTGTACCGTGGTGCAGAGTACATGGTGGATTTTCTCCCCAAAGTAAAACTTGAAATTGTTGTCGCAGAAGAAGACCTGCAGCGTTGTATTGATGCAATTATTGAAACCGCTCAAACCGGTAAAATTGGCGACGGAAAAATTTTCGTAACCGATATCGAACGTGTTATTCGTATTCGCACCGGAGAAGAAGGGCAATCGGCAATTTAATGCTGTGTTAATTTTGCATAAAGAAAAGCCGGGATATCCCGGCTTTTTTGTTCAATCACGCAAGGTGGTACTTTAAATACTCAACACCTGCTAAAGGCTATTCAGTTATAGATTCTTCACCATTGCATTGTTTGGATAGTTTAACGCAAGAACCTGTTTTGCATTACGTTCTAAATCCGATAACCCTAACTTCTGATAACATTCAATCATGATCACCAAAGCATCTTCAACCTGGGCGCTCGGTGCAAAATATTCAACGATGTAACGACCACGATTAGCGGCTGCTGCGTAGGCTTGACGTTCCATAAAGAATTTCGCTGCCGACAATTCATAATCCGCAAGGCGACCTTTAATAGCAATCATTCGCGCTCGAGAATCCGCAGCATATTTACTGTCAGGATACTGAGTCATTACTGTTTTGAAATCTTTAAACGCGTCGCGAGCATGGCTTGGATCGCGGTCACTTCGGTTAATGCCAGCCATTTGCTGGAATAGGTTTTCTTCTTCAGACAAGTTAATTAAGCCGCGCATATAATGCACATAATCAACGTTCTGGTGTCCGGGGTTTAATCGCAAAAAACGATCCACTAGGGCAATGCCCTGAGCCGAATCGCCAGTCTTGTAGTAACTGTAAATCAAATCCAGTTGTACCTGATGCGATACTGCACCAAAGGGGTAACGAGAATCGATTGCCGATAAAATCGGAATGGCTTTTTGATATAAACCGTTATCAAGAGCACCTTTTGCATCAAGATAAAGTGCCTGAGCGGATTTGTCTGGAACTTTTTGAATTTCTTTAGGTGCCGATGAGCAACCGGCCACTCCAACGACTACTGTTAATAATATTGTTTTTAAAGCTAACTTCTGCATAGGTTTTCCGCGTCTGGCTAATACCCAGTTAAAATAATTATGAAAGCCCGACACAAAGCGGGTAAAATAAAGGTTATTGCATTCTAACCCAGCTTATCTGTATTGCACAGTGCTAATTCATAGAGACCTTAATGGCTGAGAAAATACAAATAGAGGAAACGGTTCCCGATTCCTGCTTAGGTAAACGTTTAGATCAAACAATTGCCCAAATGTTCCCGGATTTTTCCAGATCCCGACTAAAAGATTGGATCCTGTCTGGAAATGTCAGTGTTAACGGGCAGGTTACCACAAAAGCTCGAGAAAAAATGTATGGTGGAGAGGTGATAAACCTTGACGCGGAAGTTGAGGCTGAAGTTCATTATGAGCCACAAGACATCGAGTTAAATATTGTTTACGAAGATGACGATATCCTGGTAATCAATAAACCCGCGGGTCTAGTGGTACATCCCGGTGCAGGAAATCCGGATGGTACCGTCTTAAATGCCTTGCTGCATCACAACCCAGATCAGGAAAATTTACCTCGGGCCGGAATTGTGCACCGTTTGGACAAAGACACCACGGGTCTAATGGTTGTCGCTAAGTCGATAGCTGCGCAAACGAATTTAGTCGACGCTTTGCAGCACCGGGAAATTACCCGCGAATATGAAGCGATTGCCAATGGCATTATGACCGCAGGTGGTATTGTTGATGAGCCGATAGGTCGCCATGCCACGAAACGTACACATATGGCAGTGACCCACTCAGGGCGTCCATCGGTGACTCATTACCGTGTCGCCGAAAAGTATCGTTTACATACCCGTTTACGATTGCGACTGGAAACCGGTCGTACCCATCAAATTCGTGTGCATATGGCGCATATTACCCATCCATTGGTTGGTGATCCGGTATACGGCGGGCGTCCAAGACCACCGAAAAATGCCAGCGATGAATTAAGGGATATGCTCCGCAATTTCAAACGTCAGGCACTCCATGCGACGATGCTATCTTTGTATCATCCGGTTAGTGGTGAGTTGATGACCTGGCATGCGCCGGTTCCCGATGATATGCAGGCGATTGCCGATGCGTTGCATTTAGACGCGCAGCAGAATATGGTGGAAGACTATTAGTCACTGCTAGAGGGAGCGGGTGGTGTTTGTTAAAGAACATAATCTTGAGCCGGTATTTTCGGTTAATGATGGTCAACAACGCTTAATTAAAGCGGTCAGCACAACACGACTAGGGGGGCACAGCGATGCTCCCTTTGGGTCTTTTAATTGCGGCGACCATGTTGGCGATCACCCCTCTCATGTCGAACAAAACCGTCAGCAACTGTCCGGGTATTTTGATGAACAGCCGATTCAATGGTTAAATCAGGTGCATGGTAACCATGTTCATGAGCTCACGTCATATAGCCCTAACGCGATTACTGCGGATGCTGTCTTTACACGGATGGCCAATCAACCCATCGCCGTTCTAACCGCCGATTGCTTACCCATTCTATTAGCTTCAGAACATAGTTCCGAATATGAGACTGAAATTGCCGCCATTCATGCCGGCTGGCGCCCATTAGCATCCGGTATTGTCGAAAATACCGTGACGAAGTTTTCCTGCCAATCACGAAATATCCATGCTTGGTTAGGTCCTTGCATCGGTAATCAAGCGTTTGAAGTGGGTAGCGAGGTACGCGAGCAGTTTATGGAACTCAGTGCCGATAATGGTGCTTGTTTCAAAAACTCAGCGCCAGGTAAATTTATCGCCGATTTACCGCGGTTGGCGACAAACGCCTTGCGACAATTGGGTGTTGTGAATATTTACCAAAGCTCTTATTGCACAGTCTCTAATCCAAATGAGTTTTTCTCTTACCGCCGAGATGGCCGAACGGGCCGCATGGCAACGGTGATCATGAAAAATTCGCTTGCGGGTAGCGTAACGCAATAGCCACGTTTCCTCTTCGCGAGAGCTCCCACCGAAAACGAGTCGCAACAAAATCGTTTTCTTCCTCGACGCCGTCTACCTCTGTGGCAGCAGCATTTTGGTAAAATGCGACAATGATAGTGAATGTTTTGTAGGTTTGAGTGCATAAGCAATAAAGTGCAGGTCAGTATCCACCGCGGTAGCTCCCACCGAAAACGAGTCGCAACAAAATCGTTTTCTTCCTCGACGCCGTCTACCTCTGTGGCAGCAGCATTTTAGTAAAATGCTGCTAATTATTTTTTAACTTACTATTGAATTTTCCGTCTGTGGTTCTTATTTAAACAATATAACGTAACAAAACCACATAATGAGTGTGGATAACGAGAATTTCAAAGAGGATTGATAAATGCGAGTGGATAAATTAACTCAGAAATTTCAGCAAGCATTAGCCGATGCTCAATCATTGGCGCTTGGTCACGACAATCAATTTATTGAGCCGATACACTTGATGTTGGCACTGTTAAATCAAAGTGATGGCTCTGTAACGTCAATACTTAAACAGTGTCAGATAGAAGTCACCGCGCTGCGCAGCAAGCTAAATCAAATGCTAGCAGAGCTGCCAAAAGTGGAAGGCAGTGGTGGTGATGTTCAGGTCTCGAATCAACTGGCAAGCTTGCTAAACCTCTGTGACAAACTTGCGCAAAAGCAAAAAGATAAATTTATTTCATCGGAAACATTCTTATTGGCGGCGCTGGAAGATAAAGGCCCGTTAGGAAGTTTATTAAAATCGTCGGGATTAAAAGAGAAACTATTAAAGCAAGCGATAGAGCAAGTGCGTGGTGGTCAAAATGTTAACGATCCGAATGCGGAAGATACCCGTCAGGCGCTTGACAAATATACGGTAAACCTGACTGAACGAGCAGAGCAGGGCAAACTGGATCCAGTGATTGGCCGCGATGAGGAAATTCGTCGTACCGTGCAGGTGTTACAGCGCCGAACTAAGAATAACCCCGTGTTGATTGGCCAGCCCGGTGTCGGTAAAACTGCGATCGTTGAAGGGTTGGCACAACGCATTATCAATGGTGAAGTGCCAGAAGGTCTCAAGAATAAACAAGTCTTATCGCTTGATATGGGGGCGCTAATTGCCGGCGCCAAATATCGGGGTGAATTTGAAGAACGTTTAAAAGCGGTGCTTAACGAACTAGCCAAAGAAGAAGGCCAGGTCATTCTATTTATCGATGAGCTGCATACCATGGTTGGTGCGGGTAAAACAGACGGCGCGATGGATGCTGGTAATATGCTCAAACCGGCGCTGGCACGTGGCGATCTACATTGCGTTGGCGCAACAACATTAGATGAATATCGTCAGTACATCGAAAAAGATGCTGCTCTGGAACGCCGTTTCCAAAAAGTGTTGGTTGATGAACCCAGCGTCGAAGATACCGTGGCGATTTTGCGTGGCCTGAAAGAGCGTTATGAATTGCACCACAGTGTAGAAATAACCGATCCTGCAATTGTTTCTGCGGCAACGCTATCGCACCGTTATATCAGTGACCGTCAATTGCCAGATAAAGCCATCGATTTGATTGATGAGGCTGCATCGAGTATCCGTATGCAAATGGATTCTAAACCGGAAGATTTAGACCGTATTGAAAGGCGCTTGATCCAACTTAAGCTGGAACAGAAAGTTGTTGAGAAAGAAACGGATGATGCATCATTAAAACGTTTGCAGTTACTGGAGGAAGAGATTCAGGAAAATCAGACTCAGTATGACGAACTGGAGCAGGTTTGGAAGAATGAAAAAGCTGCACTCTATGGAACCCAAAATATCAAAGCCGAACTAGAACAAGCAAAATTAGATTTCGAGGTAGCACAACGCAGTGGCGATTTTGAACGAATGGCTGAGCTGCAATATGGTGTGATCCCGGACCTTAGCAAACAACTGGAAAACGCAGAAGAAAATCCGGTTGTCGATATGCAACTATTAAAAAATAAAGTGACCGATGTTGAAATCGCGCAGGTGCTTTCGAAGGCCACGGGTATCCCTATCGCTAAAATGCTGGAAGGCGAACGGGACAAGTTGCTAAGGATGGAAGAAGAAATCCAACAGCGAGTCATTGGTCAGACGCAAGCGGTGACGGCAGTATCCAATGCGATTCGTCGTTCAAGAGCCGGGTTATCCGATCCCGATAAACCTATTGGATCTTTTATGTTTCTTGGACCTACCGGTGTCGGTAAAACGGAATTAACCAAAGCGTTAGCAAACTTCATGTTTGATAGCGAAGATGCGTTGGTTCGAATCGATATGTCCGAGTTTATGGAAAAGCACAGTGTCGCCCGTTTGATCGGCGCGCCTCCGGGGTATGTGGGGTATGAGGAAGGCGGTTATCTTACGGAAGCGGTCAGACGCAAGCCTTATTCGGTCATTTTGTTGGATGAAATAGAAAAAGCGCACCCAGAAGTTTTCAACATATTGCTACAGGTGCTGGATGACGGCCGACTGACCGATGGCCAAGGGCGAACTGTGGATTTTCGTAATACTGTGATCATTATGACGTCGAATATGGGGTCAGATCTGATTCAGGAAATGGCGACCGAATCGAGTTATGAACAGTTGCGAGCAACCGTAATGGCGGTCGTGGGGCAACACTTTAAACCTGAATTCATTAATCGAATTGACGAAACTGTGGTGTTCCATCCACTGGATGCTGAACAAATAGCGCAGATAGCTGCTATCCAATTACAGCGGTTGACCAAGCGTCTGGAAGAGCGTCAGTTAACGCTTGTGGTTACGCCTGATGCAATTGCCAAAATAGCACAAGCCGGTTTTGATCCGGTATTCGGCGCACGACCTTTAAAACGGGCTATTCAACAAAACGTTGAAAATCCGTTAGCACAGGAAATATTAGCAGGTAAGTTTGCTCCGGGGGCGAGCATTACTGTTGACGTTAGTGGGGGCGAAATCTCAATTCACTAAAGTGATTAGATTTGACTAATCGCAGTAAACTTCAACTTCGTTTTCTGCAATGCGAAGTTGTTGTTGTTTTTCCACAGGTGTGAGTAATCGAGTGCTACCATCTTCTTCGGTTACTTTCACTTTCGGGAAATCGTTTAATACGCGAAGGTTATTTTTCGCATTCGCACATTTTTCCGCGGCCTGATTCGCGAGCTTAGCAGAGGCAACTTTCTGGCTAACGCTTGTGTCAATGGATTTATCCATCAAGGACGGTTTCGCTTTATTATAAGGCGTTTCTATTTTTACTTCGGCATATTCATTATCGATAGGCTCATGTTGGGTGTAATGAATATTGCCATTTTCATCGACCCACCGATATACAGTCACATCTTTTGCGTTGGCTTGTATCGCTATCGAACCCAATAGCATCAATGCCGGTATTAATACAATTCTTCTATCCATAGGAAGGCTTCTTCTTATTTACTCAAGACCTGGTCACAGGCCACAAAAATTTTACCCTCCTTTTATACCAAAGTTTTATCAAAAACACCAAAGCCGTTAAATCATCGCATCAGTTAAAACGATCTAAACAAAACGATGAAACCAGAACAATTAAACGATAAGCCAAGAATAAAACCCTGCGGCTTATATAAGAACACCCGCTATTTACAAGAAGATTTCTAATGCAGCCCTAAGCTAATACAACAAGATATTGCTAATTTGACACCATCATCGCTGTGAAATGTAGATAGAATAACGCGCCACTGTTGCTAAAAAGTTAGCGCTGGGGAATTTTTGAACAAACAAACATTGTTTTGCGATTTTTATTGAATTAGGTGTTGACGCAGCGCTGAAAATCCCTAAAATGCGC
>NZ_VCBC01000015.1 GCF_005843925.1 Thalassotalea litorea | reverse complement strand
GCGGAAGCAGTTTTACAATTTATTTTGATAGTATCCTTGAAATGAAACGGGAGTCCATATAGGGAATGACGCGAGGTTAGGCTGCTTTTCGCTCGAAACAGCGTGTACTCGGAGCTGATGACATCAGCGTACTCGAAGCGACGTTTTTCGTCGCGTGCTCGGAACAATCTTTGATTGCGTACTCGAAGCGACGTTTTTCGTCGCGTGCTCGGAACAATCTTGATTGTGTACTCGAAGTGACGTTTTCTGTCACGTACCCGGAGTATCGTTTGCGATACGTGCTCACGAAGGCTCTAGCCTTCGTGAATATAATCTTCCGGCATCAACGTAGCCTTGATAAGAATAAGAGGTTCAACCGGGACATCATCGAGGTTTAAATCTTCGTTGAAATCGGTTTCAACCGCGGACATCTGCAATAATATCTCTTCGCCAAAGGTCACTGAGCCAAATACGGTATAACCCCAGTTGCGACCGGGATCTAAACTGTCATTGTCGCTAACGTTAAAATAAAACTGGCGGATAGCCGAATGGGGATCATGCTGGCGAGCCATGGCAATCGTGCCGACTTCATTTTTCAGGCCATTACCGGATTCATTATAAATTTCATCGCCATTTTTACGGGGAATATGGTCCGTATCATAGCCGCCGCCCTGAACCACGAAATCTTCAATCACACGATGGAATATGGTGTTGTTATATTCACCTCGGATCACGTAATTAATAAAGTTATTGACCGCAATTGGCGCTTTGACCCGGTTCAACTCAACAATGATGACACCTTTGTTGGTTTCCATTTTGATTTGCGGGTAGAGGTTATTGGCGGCAATCACCTTGCCTTGAGGTTGCGGATGCGCCAACGCTTGACCTGATAACAGGGCAAGCGCTGCAAAACCGAGTAATAAAAACTTCCGTATTTTTATCATCAATTAGCCTTTGATAAATTGCTGGAGCTGCTCATCTTCCAGTACCTGGTCGATTAATTTGGACAATTGGGTATTAAAGTCACGTTGCAACGTTTCGAGGTTTGCACTTAATGGACCACGGCTTGTGGCACGCAAAGTAAATGTCTTTGACATGGTTTGCGCCGAGTTTTCCATCTTAACCTGTAACTTAATAATGGTGTTGGCACGATAATCAAGAACATCCTGATTGACGTAGGTTCTAGCGCGTTCAACATCAAAAATAACTTTTAGGTCGCTTTCATCTGCCAGATCCAGGCCTTGGTTCGCCAATTGATTTTTAAACTGCCTGTTCAGAACCTGTGACAGAGCCGCAGATGAATCGATGGTCGTTGAAGGACGGTCGATGTTTAACACTTCGACGATATGGCCTTTGTCGCGACTATCCGTCACCGAGATCTTTGCTGTTTTTTGCAAATAGATCCTTGCCGGAGTATTAATCAACTCAGGTTGTAGTTCAATCATTCCGGTCTTTTCAGCACACGCCGAAGTGATGAAGATGGTACCAATAATAAAGAGATTTTTTAATTTCATAATTTTACCGCAGATAACACAACAAATTTCTTATTACTCGAGACAATACGGGCATTACCAAACAGCCTTTTCAGCTTAATGTGGTATCCCAGTTGTCTGTTGCCTATTATCCTGACTTCACCACCGGTATCCAAGACTTGATAACAATCTTGAAACATTTGCCAGGCGATATGGTCGGTGACCGCCTGTTGCTGGTGAAATGGGGGATTACATAGAATTAAATCAAGGCTAGCGGCCTCGACATCGTTTAAACAATCATTCCAATGGAATTGGCATTGGGACGATTGTTCGGGAAAGTTTTTCTCTACATTCATTTTTGCCGACTGCACCGCCATAAACGATTCATCAAAAAAATGTAGTGTTAAATCAGACTGTTTTTGCAATAACGCCATACCCAAAACACCATTGCCACAACCTAGATCACCCACTCGGGTTCCGGCTTTTACCTTAGGCAAATGATCAAGCATAAAGCGTGCGCCGATATCTAAGCTGTCTCTTGAGAACACATTGGCGTGATTACCGACGGCAACGTTGTTTAAATTCTCTACGTCAAGTTGCCATTCTTTATGGGCAGGGAGCTCGGTTTGTTTTTTTGCATTTCTGTTAACAAAAATAAGTCGTGATTTTTTCCAGGCAATAGAGGTTTTGCACTCGCCAAGTTGTTGTTCAACCAAAGTCAGAGTTGAGGTATGAATGTCTTTTGCCTTGCCGGCGATGATAATCTTGGTATTGTCACCGCATAACCTGTGTATTTGTTGCAATTGATAGTGAAAATACGCTTTGATTTTAGGCAGCTTGACGAGGATCAGATCCGCTTTTTCTTCGTCCAACTCGATGCTATTACAAAATTCTATATTTTCGTCAGATAACAGGTTATTCGCCAGGTTTGCTTTGCAGCCTTTGGTTGCGACATATGAGTCGCTGATAAAGGTAATTTTTTGGTGACTTAAACTGCAGCTAAGGGCGCCAAAATTATCATTGAATATGGCTATCTTGATTGGCGTTGCTGAGGAGCTTAGTAAAGACTGTTCCGCAATCGTTTTTAATAGATACTCATCACCACTATCCCAGGCTTGCAGGCTACGATTGACTTGCGCGGGTGGATAACGCTCAAGCACAAGTAAATCCGCCTGGCGAGCACTGTCCGTGCTATCCAGCGCTTCAACTGGCGCTTGTTCCAACAACAAACCATCCGCTTTTTGCGGGTTTAGGCAGGGGCTGAGCATTTATTTTTATTTTCTCGTTATCGTGATGCTAAGAAGACTGACTTAGCGAAATATTATGTTTTAGGTATTCTTGTTAACCGGTTTTGATATCCTTTAATCAGATTCGGCGAGTATCGAAAAAGTGTTCGCCAGCGGTGTTCTGAAAGTTAAATACTGATTAAATTTTCTTTAAATATGTAACCGATGGCGCTATTGTCGCATTAATCAAAGCTATATGCCACAGGCAATCCATGGCGATTTTAAAAAAACTGCAACGATTTGTGACTGACAACCCACAAGGTCAAGGGGGGCAATTTTATTGCGACGATAACTTGCTGTATTTACCCCAATGTTTTTCTGAAAAACAGGCTCGAGAACTCTATAGCAAGCTTGCTATGGAATTACGCTGGCGTCAGGAGAAAATCGCCATGTTTGGCAAGCAAGTTTTGATCCCGCGCATGCAAGCCTGGCACGGAAACCCTGAGAGTTTCTATCGATATTCGGGGCTGGATTTAATTCCACAGGCCTGGACCCCAGCATTGCTGCAAGTTCGCCAGCAGCTAGATACTATCGCCGGTACGGATTTTAATGCCGTATTGGGTAATTGGTATCGGGACGGGCAAGACTCGATGGGATGGCATAGTGATGATGAAAAAGCGCTAGGTCGGTACCCCGTTATCGCGAGTGCCTCGTTTGGTCAGGAAAGACGTTTTTGTTTACGGCATAAAAGCAGTGGCGAAAAGCAGACAATCTTATTAAGATCGGGAAGCCTGATATTGATGTTTGGTTCGTTGCAGGAAAACTGGCAACATAGTTTACCGAAATCTGCTAAACCCATGCAGGGCAGAATTAACCTGACGTATCGAACTATCGTGCATCCGGTAAAACCCAAAGCTTCTAATTACGAGTGAATAAATATGAGCATCAAAGCGCAGATCGAACAAAAGCTTGCCACCCAATTGTCACCAGTACACCTCGATGTGATTAATGAAAGTTATATGCATAACGTGCCAAGCGGTAGTGAATCTCACTTTAAAGTCATTGTGGTCAGCGAGCAATTTAGCGGTCAACGCCTGCTACAACGCCATCGTGCGATTAACGCCGTTCTCGCGGATGAGCTGGCCAATCATATTCATGCACTTGCGATCCACGCCTACGATCCGCAGCAGTGGCAGTCAATGACAGAAGCGCAAATACCAAGTTCACCAGATTGTGCCAGCAAAAAATAATATGCATTGATAAAGACGGCAGCGATGTTGAATTTGCTGCCAGAATCGTTTTATCGGGCTCTATTTTTCGTTCAACTTTTAGCCTTTTACTTTTTGTTTTACTGTTTTTCACCTCCCGGCATAGATCGTCGTCT
Source organism: Thalassotalea litorea (assembly GCF_005843925.1). GTDB lineage: Bacteria > Pseudomonadota > Gammaproteobacteria > Enterobacterales > Alteromonadaceae > Thalassotalea_A > Thalassotalea_A litorea_A. Next base: position 123,930 of record NZ_VCBC01000015.1, on the reverse strand, counting down.
TTTCAAACACCGCCATATCTGCTATCAATAGCTAAAAAATAATAATCAAATGACAGCAAGGACTTAAGATTGTCATTGTTTGGGAGATTGAATGTTCAGTTTGTGGCTTGCCAAAGTCGTTTCATTCATTGATAAGCTCAATGAAACCCTGGGAAAGCTTATTGCCTGGCTAACCCTGTTAATTGTCGTGCTTACTTTTTTTGTCGTGGTATTACGCTACGGTTTTAATATCGGCTCGATTGCCCTGCAAGAATCCGTTCTTTATGCCCACGCAACGATATTTATGCTTGGCGCTGCCTATACCTTAAAACATAACGGCCATGTCCGAGTTGATGTGTTTTATCATCGCGGCTCTGAGAAAGCGCAAGCCTGGATCAATCTGTTTGGCACCGTGTTTTTACTGTTTCCGGTAATGATTTTTATGGCTTGGATTAGCAGTGACTTTATCGCTGCCTCCTGGAGCATACTGGAAAAATCCCGCGAGCCTGGTGGATTACCGCTGGTATATCTCAATAAAACCCTAATCTATGCACTGGCGTTTACTTTAGGGTTACAGGGGATTAGTGAAGTTGGTCGCAATATCCTGATATTGCAGGGTAAACTAAAAATCAAAAATGAATCTATGGAGCAGGTGTAATGGAGTACTTGGCATTATTGATGTTTGCCTGCATCTGTTTGATGTTATTGATTGGCTATCCAGTGGCACTGACACTGGCGGGAACATCCTTATTGTTTGCTGGCGTGGCGGCGTTATTTGGCGCATTTGATACATCTTATTTGTCTGCTTTTCCAAGCCGTATTTACGGAATATTAAATAATCAGACGTTACTCGCTGTACCCTTGTTTGTGTTTATGGGAGCGGTTTTAGAAAAAGCCCAGATTGCTGAAAAACTGTTAACCTCAATGGCGCAGTTGTTTTCCCGGTTTCCTGGGGGACTGGCAATATCTGTAACCATCGTTGGTATGTTGCTGGCGGCAAGCACCGGCATTGTTGGTGCGACTGTGGTTACCATGGGATTATTGTCTTTGCCAACCATGTTAAAGCGGGGATACGACACCTCACTTTCCACCGGTGTTATCTGTGCCACAGGTACGTTAGGGCAGATTATTCCTCCTTCGATTGCTCTGGTTTTGCTGGGCGATGTATTGAGTAATGCTTATCAGCGGGCGCAACTGGATATGGGGAATTTCAATCCAGATACGGTCAGTGTTGGTGATTTATTTGCCGGTGCGGTGCTGCCGGGTTTATTACTGGTGGTGTTATATATTGCCTACATTGTTATTGTTACCTGGGTTAAGCCAGAAATGGCACCAGCGTCACAACAAGACAGTGAAAAGGTCAGCTGGCGCGTGCTTGTAAGCGCGCTGTTACCGCCTTTAATGCTGATGAGCATCGTACTCGGTTCGATTCTCACCGGTTATGCGACGCCAACGGAGGCTGCGGGTGTTGGTGCGTTTGGTGCTTTAGTACTGGCGATCCTACAAAAACAACTAACCTTGGTGGCCTTACAGGCGGTAATGCAGTCAACCTTAAAAATCTCTTCCATGGTGTTTATGATTTTAATCGGCGCCAGTTTGTTCTCACTGGTGTTTCGAGGTTTGGGCGGCGAAACCTTGATTCATGGCATTTTTAACGATCTTCCCGGAGGGGTGATTACCGCGACGATTATAGTCATGGTGGTGATTTTCCTATTAGGTTTTATTCTCGATTTCATCGAAATTACGTTTGTGGTGATCCCAATTGTCGCGCCGATCTTGCTGATGATGGGACTGGATCCGGTTTGGCTTGGGATCATGATAGCGGTTAACTTACAAACGTCTTTTCTGACGCCACCTTTTGGATTCGCATTATTTTATTTGCGTGGTGTAGCAGATAAGAGTATAAAAACCCTACAAATTTACAAAGGGGTGCTGCCTTTTATTCTGATCCAGTTGATTGTTTTGCTGGCGTTGGCATTGTTCCCGCAGCTCGCGACATGGTTACCGGATAACTTATATCCCTGATACCCCTGATTCACTTTGATGGTTGGATTATTCTATTTGAGTAGTTGCTTACATAGCGATCAAAGTCGTGAAAATAATAAGGATAAAAATGAAAAAACAAACATTAACGGCGCTATTCATTGCGAGCCTGACTCTGGCCCTTGGCGCCTGTGGTGAAAAAGATGTGGCAGCAACTAATGACGTTGCACCACAAAAAACGTACAAGTGGAAACTGGTTACCTCCTGGCCCAAAAATTTTCCCGGACTGGGAAAGGGACCGGAAAAATTTGCGAAATATGTCAATGACATGAGCAATGGCCGTTTAACTATTGAGGTGTTCGGTGCCGGGCAATTAGTACCAGGATTTCAGGTGTTTGATGAAGTGTCTACCGGTGGTGCGCAAATGGGGCACAGTGGGGCATATTATTGGAAAGGTAAAGCTCCGGCTGCGTCGTTTTTTGCCGCGGTTCCATTCGGTATGAACGCTCAGGAAACCAATGCCTGGTTGCACTATGGTGGTGGTATTGAATTGTGGCGTGAGCTATACAAGCCGTTTGGCATTATTCCTATGGCGGGTGGCAATACAGGTGTTCAGTTTGCTGGCTGGTTTAATAAAGAAATCAAGACCATTGAAGATATCGACGGGCTAAAAATGCGCATCGGTGGTATTGGCGGCGAAGTGTTTAAGCGCGCTGGTGGGGTACCGGTGAACATGCCGGGCGGCGAAATATTTTCGTCATTGCAAAGTGGCGCACTGGATGCCTCGGAGTGGGTAGGCCCTTATAATGACAACGCGTTTGGCTTTTATAAAGCGGCGAAATATTACTACTCTTCAGGTTGGCAAGAACCCCAGGCAACATTGGAATTTTTAATCAATGAGCAAGCGTTCAACGCATTGCCAGCCGATTTACAGGAAATTGTTACAGTAGCAGCTCGTGCCGTGAATCAGGATATGTTGGACGAATATACTGCCAGAAACGCCAATGCGTTAAAAACTTTGGTAAACCAACACAATGTTCAGGTGCGCACATTTCCGGAGCCTGTCATGGCTGAATTGAAGAAACTTAGTAGTGCGGTCATTGCGGATATGGCGAAGCAGGATCCCATGGTGGCAAAAGTCTGGGAGTCATACCAAAGCTTTTATCAGGATATTCGTCAATACCACAAAATCTCCGAACAGGCGTATTACGAAAACCGCCAGTAATCACCAAGATTCATGCTCAGGCAGACAAATTTTTGTCTGCTCTGACCTCATTACCTCGCAAGCTTAGGTATCATAAGAGCAATTTTGATTAATGCATTTAACAAAACAAGGTTAACCCTAATATGATTATCCAACCGAAAATCCGTGGATTTATTTGTACTAACGCGCATCCAACCGGTTGTGCTGCCCATGTGAATGAACAGATTGAGTATGTAAAATCTCAACCGCAAGCGGCAGAAAAACCGAAAAATGTTTTGGTGATCGGTGCATCTACCGGTTACGGACTCGCATCGCGTATTACTGCTGCATTTGGTAGTGGTGCAAATACCTTGGGCGTATTCTTTGAAAAAGAACCAACGGAAAAACGTACCGCATCTGCTGGTTGGTATAACACCGCGGCATTTCAACAGGCGGCAGAACAACAAGGCCTGTGGTCGAAAAACATTAACGGCGACGCTTTTTCCCATGAGATCAAACAACAAACCATCGATTTGATCAAAAAGGAATTGGGTGAGATTGATTTGGTGGTGTATTCATTAGCATCACCTCGTCGTACTGATCCAGATACGGGTGAAGTTTATTCCTCGACGTTAAAGCCAATCGGTCAGGACGTTACCACCAAAAACCTAAACACCAGTAAGCGTATTATCGACTCGGTGTCAGTTGATGCAGCAAACGAAGAGGAAATTGCCGGTACCATTAAAGTGATGGGCGGTGAAGATTGGGAACTTTGGCTGTCTGCCTTAAAAGAAGCTGGCGTCTTATCTTCTGGTTTTAAAACTGTTGCGTATACCTATATCGGCAAAAAACTTACCTGGCCAATCTATGGTAAAGCGACAATCGGTCGTGCCAAAGAAGACTTAGATCGTGCCGCATCGGCGATCAATTCGGCAAACGAAGACTTAAATGGAAGTGCATTTGTCACTTCGTTGAATGCCGTGGTTACTCAGGCAAGCTCGGCAATTCCAATTATGCCGTTATATATTTCAGCATTATTCAAAGTGATGAAAGCCGACGGCACCTATGAAGGCTGTATTGAACAAATCCAAGGATTGTTCCGTGATAACCTTTATGGTCAAAACCCTACTCTTGATGAAGCCGGGCGCTTGCGCCAAAACGTCAAAGAGCTAGAAGATTCTGTCCAGGAACGTGTACAAAAACTTTGGGATGAGGTGAGCACAGACACTATTGATGAAATGACCGATTATAACGGTTATCATAGTGAATTCTTGCGATTATTTGGATTTGGCATGAAACAGGTTGATTACGATCAAGATGTTAGCCCTTTAGTGACCATTAATCATTTAGAACGTTAATTTTTAATTAATTTTAATGCTTTGATTTTTACAAGAGGTAGATGAATATCTGCCTCTTTTTGTGTTTTTAGTTTATCGTTCTTTAGTATGACGAACTTTTAGATGATTACCCTGTTTATCCTTGCCAGTTAGCAGTTCTGAGGCGAAACAATCATAATTAACGACAATTAATTACGATTTAATCGCGCATCGGCAATGGTATTTTGAGGCCGTTTCGTGCTAAAATTCGCGCCGAAAAAATTTTAGTTAAATCCCCTGTTTATCAACTGCTTGATTTTCAATGTAGTTGGTTCAGGAAACACTGGGCCGGAATGCGTTTCGCATCTGGTTTTAAACTCCTATTAAAGTAGTGCAAGTGGTTATGATTCCAATAAAAAAGGGTCTGGATGTTCCTGTTAGTGGAGCTCCCCAGCAAGTAATCTCAGATGGTCCAGCCATCGAAACCGTCGCAACGCTTGGTGAAGAGTTTGTGGGCATGCGCCCTACCATGTATGTTCGGGTAGGTGATCGCGTTAAAAAAGGTCAGGCACTTTTTGAAGACAAAAAGAACCCTGGCGTTAAGTTCACAGCTTCTGCAGCGGGTGTTGTTAAAGAAATTAATCGCGGTGAAAAGCGTGTTTTGCAATCCGTTGTGATTGCAGTGGAAGGTGACGAAGAAGAAACCTTCACTGCTTACTCTGTTGATCAATTATCGTCTTTATCTCGTGAAGATGTTGAAACAAACCTTGTGAACTCAGGTTTGTGGACGGCGTTAAGAACCCGTCCATTCAGCAAGATCCCTGCATTGGGATCTGAGCCAGTGGCCATCTTCGTGAGCGCGATGGATACCAATCCATTAGCAGCAGATCCTGCGGTAATCATTAAAGATCAAGCCGAAGACTTTAAATACGGTTTACAGGTACTTGCTCGCCTTACAGCTGGTAAGGTATTTGTTTCGAAAGCGCCTGGTGCTGATATTCCGGTTACCGACAGCGTTGCCGTAAACGAATTCTCTGGTAAGCATCCAGCTGGATTGGTTGGTACGCATATCCACCATTTATGCCCGGTTTCTGCAGACAAAGTGGTTTGGCAACTTGGCTACCAGGATGTGATTGCTTTCGGTCAGTTATTCACCACAGGTAAATTGAACTCTGAACGTGTTGTTGCTGTTGCCGGTCCAGCGGTAAAAGAGCCTCGTCTGGTTCGTACCGTGTTAGGTGCCAATACCGATGAATTAACTGCAGGTCAGCTAACCGATGGTGAAGTTCGTGTTGTATCCGGTTCATTATTAAATGGTACCCATGCGAAAGCGGTTCACGCATACCTAGGTCGTTATCACGTACAGGTGAGTGCATTGCTTGAAGGTCGTGAGAAAGAATTTATCGGTTATATGTATCCAGGTCCGAACAAATTCTCCGTCACTCGTGCGTATATGAGTCACTTCTTCCGCAATAAAGTGTTCAATATGACGACAACCACCAACGGTAGTGCTCGCGCCATGGTGCCAATTGGCAACTATGAACGTGTAATGCCTTTGGATATCCTGCCAACATTATTACTTCGCGATTTATGCGCTGGTGATACTGACGGTGCTCAGTCTTTGGGTGCGTTGGAGTTGGATGAAGAAGATTTGGCACTATGTACTTTCGTATGTCCGGGTAAAACCGACTACGGAGTTCTATTGCGTGATTGCCTAACCACGATTGAGAAGGAAGGTTAGACATGGGTTTAAAAACTTTTATTGAAGACATCGAACCGCATTTTGAAAAAGGCGGTAAACACGAGAAATGGTTTGCGTTATACGAAGCCGTTGCGACCGGTATTTTTACCCCAGGTTATGTAACCAAGGGTAAAACCCATATCCGTGACAGTATCGATTTAAAACGTATCATGATCACGGTTTGGCTAGCAGTGTTCCCGGCAATGTTCTGGGGTATGTATAACATTGGTTTCCAGGCAAACGAAGCGTTAGCTGCAGGCTATGCACTACCAGATGTCTGGCAAGCAAACTTATTCCATGCGCTTGGCGGTAGTTTAGGCGCCGACGCCGGTTGGTTTAATCTGATGCTGTACGGCGCAATGTTCTTCCTGCCGATTTATGCCACGACGTTTATTGTCGGTGGCTTCTGGGAAGTGATCTTTGCGGCAGTTCGTAAGCATGAAGTAAACGAAGGCTTCTTCGTAACCTCAATTCTTTTTGCCCTGATTCTTCCAGCATCGATTCCGTTATGGCAAGTCGCTTTAGGTATTACCTTTGGTGTGGTAATTGCTAAGGAAATCTTTGGTGGTACAGGTAAAAACTTCCTTAACCCAGCGCTTGCAGGTCGTGCGTTTCTATTCTTCGCATACCCAGCGGAAATCTCTGGCGATTCTGTTTGGGTTGCCGTAGACGGTTTCACCGGTGCAACGACGTTAGCCCAAGGCGCTGCGGCACAGGTTGGTGAGATTTCTTACACCTTGAACCAAGATTGGTGGAATGCCTTCTGGGGACTTGTCCCAGGTTCTGTTGGTGAAGTATCGACGGCGATGATATTTATCGGTGGCGCTTACATTCTCTATAAAGGAATTGCCTCCTGGCGGATCGTGCTCAGCGTATTTTTAGGTATGGTGGTTACTGCGTGGTTATTTAACACCATAGGTAGTGATACCAATGCGATGTTTGCTATGCCTTGGTATTGGCACTTAGTTGTTGGTGGTTTTGCGTTCGGTATGATGTTTATGGCCACTGACCCGGTTACCATGTCTTTTACCAACACAGGTAAATACTTCTTTGGTGCTTTGGTTGGTATCATGGTGGTTCTTGTCCGTGTGGTAAATCCTGCATTCCCTGAAGGTATGATGCTGGCGATTTTATTCGCTAACTTGTTTGCACCACTGTTCGATTACTTCGTGGTTCAGGCAAATGTGAAACGGAGACTTGCACGTAATGTCTAGTAATAAAGAATCTTTTGGCAAAACGGTTGGTTTCGTTGTTGCTGTATGTTTGGTGTGTGCGGCATTAGTATCCTTTTCAGCGGTACAGCTAAAGCCTTTGCAAACAGCAAACAAATTGCTTGATAAGCAGACCAAAATTCTTGAGGCTTCTGGTTTGTTAGAGACGGCTGGCGATGACATCGTTGGTACGTATAACAAATTCGTTGAAGCGAAATTAATCAACCTTGACTCAGGTGAGTTCATCGAAGGTGATGCGCAAGGTTTTGACGAGCGTCGCGATGCACGTGATTTATCAAAGTCTTCTAAGCCAGAAAATGATATTGCCGGCATTAATCGTCGTGCAGACAATTCAGTGGTTTACTTGATTAAAAATGAAGCCGGAAATATTGAAACTATCGTCCTGCCAATTGTTGGTTCGGGGCTTTGGGATTTGATGCACGGTTATGTTGGTCTTGAGAAAGATTTAAACACGGTTAAGAGTGTCATTTACTCTGACCATAAGGAAACTCCGGGCTTGGGCGCTGAAATTCTGAACCCGAACTGGAAAGCCTTATGGCCAGGTAAAAAACTCTTTGATGAGCAAGGTGATGTTGCCATCAAAATCATCAAAGGTGGTGCCAAAAAAGGCGACATCCATGGTGTTGATGCGTTATCCGGTGCAACATTAACCAGTGTTGGTGTTGAAAAAACGTTTGTATTCTGGTTTGGTGACGAGGGCTACGGTCCATTTATCGCCAATTACCGTAATGGAGGGCTGAACTAATGAGTGACGCTAATTCAAGCAAGAAGGTTTTAACGTCTCCTATCGTAGACAATAACCCAATTGCGTTACAGGTACTGGGGATTTGTTCTGCTCTGGCAGTGACCAGTTCAATGGTTAATGCTTTAGTTATGACGGCAGCCGTTGTCTTTGTAACCGCGTTTTCGAACTTGTTTATTTCAATCATTCGTAACCACATACCTTCAAGTGTACGTATCATCGTACAAATGGCGATTATTGCGTCTTTGGTAATCGTGGTTGACCAGGTGTTAAAAGCATTTTCCTATGCGCTCTCAAAAGAGCTAGCGGTATTTGTTGGCTTGATTATTACCAACTGTATCGTAATGGGGCGTGCTGAAGCATTCGCAATGAAAGAAAAACCTGTCGTCTCTTTTCTTGACGGTATTGGTAACGGTTTAGGTTACGGTCTTATCCTTATCCTTGTTGCCACAGTACGTGAATTACTTGGTTTTGGTACCTTGCTTAATTATGAAATCCTGCCGCTAATCCAAAACGGTGGCTGGTATCAGGCAAATGGTTTATTGGTACTGCCATTCAGTTCATTCTTCATCATTGGTTTGATTATATGGGCAATTCGCCAGTTCAAACCTGCGCAAGTAGAGAAGGACTAGGAACCCATGGAACATTATTTAAGTCTTTTTATTAAAACGATTTTCATCGAGAATCTCGCCCTAAGTTTCTTCCTTGGGATGTGTACTTTCCTGGCGGTATCAAAGAAAGTCAGCACTGCGATTGGTCTGGGTGTTGCGGTTATCGTTGTACTTGGTATCGCGGTTCCTGTTAACCAAATCATCTATCAAGGTATCCTGGCACCAGGCGCTTTGGATAGTGTCCTAGGTATTACCGATCCGAAAGAATCAGTAGACCTTAGCTTCCTTTCGTTTATCACCTTTATCGGTGTTATCGCGGCACTTGTACAAATCTTAGAGATGATTCTCGATAAGTACTTCCCGCCACTTTATAACGCCCTAGGGATTTTCCTGCCACTTATTACCGTAAACTGTGCAATTTTTGGTGCGGTTTCTTTCATGGTAGCGAAAAACCTGACATTAGGTGAGAGTGTTGTATACGGTATTGGCTCCGGTGTTGGCTGGGCTTTAGCTATCGTATTGCTTGCGGGTCTGCGCGAGAAAATGAAGTACTCTGATGTACCTGATGGTTTGAAAGGTTTAGGGATTACGTTTATTACTGCAGGTTTGATGGCTTTTGGCTTTCTATCCTTCGGTGGTATCTCGTTATAAGGTTTAAGCAGGCCAACTAATCGGTTGGCCTCAAGTGAAGTTTAAAGGAAAAGTCGATGGAAATTATTCTCGGCGTAACGATGTTTACCGCAATCGTACTGGCATTGGTATTGGTAATTCTATTTGCCAAGTCCAAACTTGTTGCCAGCGGTGACGTTACCATTGCAATTAATGGCGATCCGGACAAAGCGGTAACAACTGCTGCGGGCGGCAAGCTACTGGGCGTGTTAGCGAACCAGGGTATTTTCGTTCCATCTGCCTGTGGTGGCGGTGGTACCTGTGGTCAGTGTCTTGTACACGTACATTCCGGTGGTGGTGATATCTTGCCGACTGAATTGGGTCACATCACGAAACGTGAAGCAAAAGAAGGCTGTCGTTTATCTTGTCAGGTAAACGTTAAGCAAGATATGGAAATTGAACTGGAAGATGAAATCTTCGGCGTTCAACAATGGGAATGTGAAGTTATTTCTAACGATAACAAAGCAACCTTCATTAAAGAATTGAAACTTGGCATTCCAGACGGCGAATCTGTACCGTTCCGTGCCGGTGGTTATATTCAAATTGAAGCACCAGCCCACCATATCAAATATAAAGAGTTTGAGATCCCCGAAGAATATCGTGGCGATTGGGAGCGTTTTGGCTTTTTTGATATTGAATCAAAAGTTGATACCGATACCCTGCGCGCCTATTCAATGGCGAACTACCCGGAAGAAGAAGGTATTATTATGCTAAACGTGCGTATTGCTACGCCGCCGCCTAATAACCTATCACTTCCTGCAGGTAAAATGTCTTCATATATCTGGAGCCTGAAAGCCGGTGATAAAGTCACCATCTCAGGTCCATTTGGTGAATTCTTTGCCAAAGATACCGATGCTGAAATGGTATTTGTTGGCGGTGGTGCGGGTATGGCGCCAATGCGTTCACACATTTTCGATCAGTTAAAACGTTTACAATCTAAGCGTAAGATCAGCTTCTGGTACGGTGCACGTTCATCACGTGAAATGTTCTATGAAGACGACTTTAATGGTCTTGCCGCTGAGAATGAAAATTTCGACTGGCATGTGGCATTATCTGATCCGCAACCGGAAGATAACTGGGAAGGTTATACCGGATTCATTCACAATGTTCTTTATGAAAACTATTTACGTGATCATGACGCGCCAGAAGACTGTGAATTTTATATGTGTGGTCCACCGATGATGAATGCTGCCGTGATTGGTATGCTGAAAGACTTAGGTGTGGAAGACGAAAATATCATGCTCGATGACTTTGGTGGTTAACCCCCGATAAGTGACTCGGCTTCAAAGAATCGAAAAGGTCAGACTGCAAAGTTCTGACCTTTTTTTTGTTGTATCAATCGTGCGGATGTCAGACTCTTTAATTTCATTTATAATGAGTCGCAATTAAGGTCGTTTATCTTTAAGGAACTGATTTGCGCGCTCTCTCTACTCATTACGCTGTGGCATTGCTGTGTACGTTGCTATTTGCCTGTACAGATCAAAAACCCAGCGAGCAATCCTCCTCGCATACCCCGCAAGAACAAAGTGATTCGACATCACAGCCTCTGCAAGAATTGCAATTAAGCGGTTATACCATGGGGCCGATTGTTTATACCGTTAAATTGATTGCCAACAAGCCGCAAATAGAGCAGGAAAATCTCGCCGGTGAAGTCGATCAATTACTGGTGGCTTTAAATAAGAAAATGTCGACTTGGGATAAGTCTTCAGAGTTATCCTTGATTAATCAGGGGAGCGCTGAGCAAGCCTACAATATATCCGATGAGTTACGAGTTGTTTTAAGTGAATCGATTCGCCTGGCTAAATTAACCCAAGGAAGCCTTGACGTCACGGTAGGACCGCTTGTGAATTTGTGGAGTTTCGGACCTGAAAACCGCCCGGAAAAAATTCCATCTAAGCAACAAATCGACGACGCGAAATCCAACATTGGCATTAATAAGCTGGTCCTGCAAGGGAATGAGCTACGTAAAAGGCAGGATGCCTTGTACGTGGATCTATCGGCAATCGCGAAAGGGTATGCCGTAGATAAAGTCGCTGAATTGCTCGAGCAACGCGGCCATCTAAACTACCTCGTTGATATCGGTGGCGAGATGCGCATTAAAGGTTACAAAATTGATAACAAACCCTGGAGAATCGCGGTTGAAAAGCCGGTTTCCGGGACAAGGGCTGTGCAAAAGGTTATAATGCCCGGCGATAACGCAGTCGCGACTTCAGGCGACTATCGAAACTATTTTGAAGTCGATGGCGTTCGCTATTCGCACACCATAGATCCGGCCACTGGCTGGCCGATAGATCACAAATTGGTATCGGTTACGGTTGTTCACCCGTCGGCAATGACCGCAGATGGACTGGCAACGGCGATTGAAGTTATGGGGCCAGAAAAAGGCTTTAAATTTGCTAAGCAACATCGTTTAGCAGTGTATTTGATATCAAAAACCGATAATGGTTTTTCAGAGCAGGCAACCGATTCATTTAAGCAACTGGTTGCTGAGTAACAGGTTAGATTTATGTCAGTCTTTTTATTAACATTTGCATTTTTTCTTATTATCGTGGCTGCTATGGCGGTTGGATATATTGTTCAGCAAAAAAGCCTGGCTGGCAGCTGTGGTGGTTTATCAACAATAGGAATTGATAAGGCCTGCAATTGTGATAACCCTTGTGAAAAGCGGCTGGAACGCGAGCGTCAGGAAAAGCTCAAGGGTGAGCAGATTAATATTAAAAACCTTTAAATACGTTTATCGTTTGCTCTTAGGTGGTGTTAGCGGCAGTTAATACCGCCTTGTTGTTTAAAGGACATTAAAATCTAAATCTAAATCTAAATCTAAGCACCAGGCCCCAGGCCCCAGAAATCGATGGTAGCGAGATTAAGATTCGCCTGGTGGATACAAGGCGAGAATACTGGCAACCGTGTTATCAATATTATTCTGGCGTTTTTCTGGGCTATCGTTACCTTTGGCATTAAAGGTGTCATATCCACGCCATATCAGTTTTCCTTGTTGATGAAAGTCAATCGTCACTCTCACTTCAACCGTTTCCCGGCCCGATACCGGAATCGATGTATTGACGCCAACACCCACTGAACTGCTACTTCCTGACCGTCCGGTACCCAAACCAATATTGATTGATGAATTATTTTGCTTGGTGCGAGTGGTAATAAAATGACTGACGGTTATGTGTTTCTCCGATTGTGGGTTGGCGCTTTTCGAGAAGCCTTTGGCGAGTAATTGGGTTTCAACAGCATTGGAAAGTCGCTGGTTAGTGAAATCATCATTTTTGATCCCCTGTTTACTCGGCTCCTGGCTAAATTCGTTGATCACTGAAAAATCTTTCTGGGTGTCATAATCCATAACCGCTGAAGAAGATTGACAACCGCTTAACAGTAAAACAACCATACTGGCGGTAAGCAAAGATAGCAATGAGTTAGAGCAGCGCTGGTGTGTAAGCATAATAGTCTTAATTTTTAGGGTTATTATTAGCTTATAGACATTCAGAGGTTATTTATCAACCCAATTAGGACACTGATTTTCAATCAAGTAACTCGATTTCCATATGTAGCTGATCACCGTTGCTGAACGCCAAGAGCTTATTGTCGTGCTGGCATACACCGATTTTTTGCGGCAACTTGCAAGGTTTTTTAAAGCCAATCTTACAATGTTCTGAGGTGATTTTTTTATCAAGCAATAAGCGATGACAAAGGTACATGCCGTGAATAATGGCGCGATCAAACCCAAACAGTTTTGCGCTAAAGTCATAAAGATGTATTGGATTGTAATCGCCGCTGACTTTCGCGTAACGGCGCGCAAGCTTATGATTAATCGCCAGAAAATATTGTTGTTGAAACGGCAGCCGTGCACGTTCGGATTTCGGTGCACCGTCTGCTCCTTTTATGCGTTTTAGCATTACATTGGTGTTGGTTAGGCAAAGCTTTTCTCGTTGATAAAACTCGATGCGCATTTCTATCAACTTTCCTTTTGGGTGCTCAATACCCTGAACAAGGTTAAATTGCAGATCAAAAGGTTGGCTTCGATCCAGCTGACAGTGACGCTGGAACTCGCTGGATAGATGGATTAACCCTAATGCCGGATAGGCAAACCGGATATCTGCCATGACCTGCAACATAAATGGAAAAGCACTGATGAACTCAAAACTGATCGGCAGTGATTGATCAGGGGAAATTTGCATCGCTTTACGAAATTTCTGCTGTTGTTTTTCGTTTGCCCGGCAGTTTGAAAAGTGGCATTGGAAATCGGCAATTTGTGCACTAGGAAGTGATTTTTTTAATAATAGTTTTAAATAGCTCAACATGAATATTACCGAAATTATGAAGGCCCGTTGAAGACCATCAGTGTGAATTCTTTACTTTAACGGATCCCGGTTATTTCGCAACTTATTCAGTGTCAACTTAAAGGGATTGTGGAGTCGGCGAAAAGGCGAGATTGGTAAGCACTAGGGGTTGAGGGGAGGTTGTTTGTTGATGACAGCATCGTTTAGCCATATCCGGCAACATTCAGAAGTGTGAGCGGCTTGTTAATCGGATTAAAGCAAACTTTTGCATCTATACTCTCTGTGTCTTGTACGCGCGATGTGCGCGTCTTATACGAGTCTAAATGTGTTTAGATTACAGGAGTGATTGTAATGAAACGACGTATTACTCGATTGAGTATCCATCAAAACGCGTTAATGGCCGGTATTTTAATGGCTACCGCGATGCTGCCTTTTTTAATCCCAATGATTCTGTTATCAAATATGGCACCAGAAGTCGCAAATCAAAGTCATGCAATGCCCGGATTTAGTGGTTGGGCACTACTTATTTTACCACTGATTTATTTTGTGTTTACCTACATTAGTGCTGCAATCATGTGTTTTATATACAATCTCCTCTCGCCGATGATTGGCGGTTTTGAAGTTGAGATTGAATCATTAGACGCAACTACAAAACTCAACACAAAAGCCTAACGATGCAAATACCTAATTGAGTAAATAAATAAAGTATCGGTGTTTGTAATATTGATCAATAACATCATTGATCACGCCGAGCTTAGACCAGCCCATCACGTCATAATCCTGGCCACCTTCGGTCAGGTGCACGACGGCTCGATAGTAGTGATGATCGTCATTGTCTGGATCGTCGTTAACCACTTCCATATCTTGATCACTTAAGTTTGGTTGCAAGTTTTTGTGTCGATACACCGCATAAATAAAATCAGGAGAGTCATCGAGACTGACCCTTAATTGCCATCCTTTATCGGACTCTTCGACTGTCGAGGTTTCCCCTAAATTATTGAATTCTTCTTGCAGCTCAATAAATGCCGGGTTCACAGTGTTTTCAATAAACTTGTCGATATTTTCTTTGGTTGGGTAATGGTTAATTTTGGTGAGCCGTTCGCGCCAGGATTTATTTTCCGCCCCAGCATGGGGGAAGGATGTCAGCAAAAAGCTTTCTTGCTTAAATGTTTCAACCCGTAATGCTTTTATCAGCCCTCCCATGGATAACATCAGGACGATGGTAAAGGGAAGTGCGCTGGCTATGGTCATAGTCTGTAGTGAATTCAAACCACCGGCCAACAATAAGATTCCTGCAACTAAGCCTACACAAATAGCCCAATAAATGCGCTGCCAAACTGGGGTGTTATTGTTGCCATACGAGCACAGCATATCAATAACCATTGCCCCCGAGTCGCAACTGGTAACGAAGAAAATCACGATCATTAATACCGTTAATCCTGCCAGGATCTCAGTAAACGGAAAGTGTTCTAAAAACACAAACAAGGCAACGGACGTGTTCTCCGAGACCATTTGCACTAAGTCATTAGCCTTACCACTACTGACCATTTCGATGGCGCTGTTTCCAAAAATGGTCATCCAGAACATAGTAAAAGCGCTGGGAATAATTAATACGCCAACAATGAACTGTCGTATGGTTCTGCCTCGAGATATGCGGGCGATAAACAAGCCGACAAACGGAGCCCAAGCTAACCACCAACCCCAGTAAAACAGGGTCCAACCACCAATCCACTCGGTTTTTTGATACGCATATAAATTAAACGTCGAGCGAACGATATGGGACAGGTAGTCACCAATGTTTTGCACATAAGCCGAGAGCAAAAACACGGTTGGCCCAAGAATAAATACCAACAACAGTAAACCTAAGGCTAAGCCCATGTTGGTTTCAGAAAGGCGCTTTATGCCTTTATCTAATCCGCTGACAACGGAGATAATCGCAAAGCCGATGATAATCGACATTAAAATAATTTGATTAAGGTTGTTTACTTCAATCCCAAATAAATAGTGAAACCCCGAGTTTACCTGAGAAGCCCCAAGGCCAAGAGAAGTGGCGACACCAAATACGGTACCAACCGCGGCGAAGATATCCACGAGGTGGCCAGGCCAGCCGTAAATTTTATTACCAATAAAGGGATATAGTGCGGATCTCAGGGTTAAGGGGAGATTCATTCGAAACGCGAAATACGCAAGAA
Source organism: Thalassotalea litorea (assembly GCF_005843925.1). Classification (GTDB taxonomy): domain Bacteria; phylum Pseudomonadota; class Gammaproteobacteria; order Enterobacterales; family Alteromonadaceae; genus Thalassotalea_A; species Thalassotalea_A litorea_A. Next base: position 107,999 of record NZ_VCBC01000015.1, on the reverse strand, counting down.
TTAATGCAACTACGGCATAGATAGCCCAAGCATGTAAACCCCAATGGAAGAACGTCGTTCGCATCGCTTCTCTGGCCGCTTCTATGGTTTCCGGCGCGGCATTTGGCGGCGATGAGTAGTGCATAATCGGTTCAGCAACGCTGAAAAACATTAACCCGATGCCCATGCCAGCGGCAAATAGCATCGAGATCCACGACATCATCGAGTAGGCGGGCTTGGAGTGATCAGGGCCTAAGCGAATGTCGCCATATTTGGAGACGCAAAGGAATATCACATAGACCAGGATAATGGCGACACTGAGAATATAGAACCAACTGGCATCTTTGATGATGACGTCTTGCAGGCTATTGAAGTTGTTTTCGGCGGATTTAGGCCAGATAACGGCGTAAACGAGAAGAAGCATTATGAGCGCAGAAGAACTGATGAAGACCGTTTTATTCAGTCCTGTGGGTTGAGATTTATTTGTCACTGCCGACTCCCGTAAATTACGTCTTTATGGAGAATTTCAATCACTTGCTTTTACTGCGCACCGGCAAGTTGAAATTAAGTATAGACAAGCTTCGTATAACTTCATTAATTCTTCATTTTCCGTGATTGCATTCCGAAAGATTAGTGATTAAACTGTTTATTTATACAGTGCTTGTGTTTAGCTTTAAATGAAAAGCAATTGGCGAGGTTGCTATTAAAAAAATTATTCATATCGATATGGACTGCTTTTATGCTGCCGTAGAGATGCGCGATAACCCGGCTTTGCGAGATATCCCGATTGCTATTGGTGGCAGCAGCGAGCGCGGTGTGATTGCCACCTGTAATTATCTCGCACGCAAATTCGGCGTTCGCTCCGCCATGCCGGTCGCCCACGCGTTAAGGTTGTGTCCCGATCTTACTATGGTGCCTGGACGCATGTCGGTATACAAAGAAGTGTCTGAACAGATCCGAGAAATTTTTCATCGCTACACGGATTTGATCGAACCTTTATCTCTTGATGAAGCGTATTTAGATGTTAGCGACAGTCCTCATTGTCAGGGAAGTGCGACTTTGATCGCCCAACGTATTCGCCAGGACATCTTTAACGAGCTCAATTTAACGGCTTCTGCGGGGGTAGCCTCTTGTAAGTTTGTTGCCAAGATTGCATCCGATGAAAATAAACCTGACGGTATCTGTGTGATTAAACCTGCAGAAATTATGGATTTTGTCGCAACGCTGGATTTAAAAAAAATTCCCGGAGTGGGTCCAAAAACATTACAAAAATTACACCGAAAGGGTCTTAAAACCGGTGCTGATGTCAGGCAATGCCATAAGGATGAATTGATTCAATGGTTTGGCAAATTTGGCGCTAGTTTATATGAACGCTGCCAAGGGATTGATAACCGGAGCGTTTCTCCAGACAGAGTAAGAAAATCGTTGGCTATCGAAACCACATTGGCCAAAAACATAGAAGGGGAGAGTGCGTGCCTCGATGTTCTCAATACGCTACTGCCAAAGTTTGAGCAAAGATTACAACGAACGGATGATCTATTGATTTGTCGGCAGGGCATAAAGGTGAAATTCGCGGATTTCACCCAAACCACAGTCGATCAAAGTTGTGCGCAACTCACCCCTGAGCAATTTCCAACATTACTGAAAGAAGCGCTTAATCGGGGCGAAGGTAAAGCTGTGCGTTTGCTTGGACTGCATGTCGGCTTTGCTGAGCATCAGGATAAACAACAACTCTGCTTTAATCTGTGATCCATCCATTTGCCCCAAAGGTATTGGTACTGGATTTTCCAGTGGAAATATCCCATAGTCAGAGGGTACCAAACATTCACTGGGTAATACTAAAAACAAATCAGGTAATACTATGAAAAACTTATCTATTTTATTGCTGCTAAGCAGCATGATGAGTCTGTCAGCGCAAGCCGCTCAAGACTTTTCAGATGTCAATATTGCGGCCAACAATGTCGCTGGTGACGTTTACATGTTAGAAGGCGCGGGCGGCAATATCGGCGTTCTGGCAACCGATGCAGGTTTGCTGTTGGTTGATGACCAATTCGAGCCACTGGCGGAAAAAATTGAAGCGGCAATGAAGGACATTAAAGATCAGCCATTAAGGTATGTGGTAAATACCCACTATCATGGTGACCATACTGGTGGTAATGCTTATTTCGCTCAGCATGCGCCAATATTTGCCCATGAAAATGTGCGCAAACGGGTGCTCGAAGACAACAAGAAAAGCGGCGAAAATTTGCCTGTTGTTACCTATAAAGACGGGGTTAAAATTTATCTTGATGATGAAGTGATTGAGCTAATGCACCTACCTTCTGGGCATACTGACGGCGATACCGTGGTGTACTTCACCAAACACAAAGTGTTGCATATGGGCGACTTGTTTTTTGAAGGACGTTTCCCATATATCGACATTACCCATGGTGGTAGTGTCAAAGGGTACTTGGCGAATATTACAAAGATCCGAAAAAGTTATGCGCAGGATATTAAAATCATCCCAGGGCATGGCAAATTAACTGACATGATTGGTCTGCAGTCGTTTATCGAAATGCTCACTTACTCTATCGATTTGGTTGAAACCGCTCTAGCAGAAGGTAAAACGGAAGAAGAAATATTGCAGGCCGGGATCGGTGAACAATATGAATCCTGGGGCTGGCAGTTTATTAACGAAGAACGTTGGTTGAAAACCTTAGTCGCCGATCTGAATAAGTAGCGCTTATCAGGGGGGGCGTTACAACCGTGCCTCTACTGTAAGACTTAGACAACAGAAACAAAAAAGCCCACAGGACTGTGGGCTTTTTGAGATTACTTTGAGTGATAACTTACTGTTCAGGTTTAAAGTTGTCGTTGAAAAAACGCATAATGGCGTTATTTAAATGTGTTTTCACCGGCTTGCCACGCATGCTGTGTTTCGAGCCAGGATAGGTCATTAAATCAAACATCTTATTGTTATCCTGCAATGTTTTAATTAACTTTGTGGTGTTAGTAAACAACACATTATCATCAGCCATACCATGATATAAAAACAGTTTGCCTGCAAATCCTTCGACATACGGAAACACTGAACTTTGTTCATAACCATCGGCATTGCTTTGTGGGTGCCCCAAATAACGCTCAGTATAATGAGTGTCGTATAGCAACCAGTCGGTTACAGGAGCACCACTGACCCCCGCCTGAAAATACTCTGGCGCTTTAAATAACGCCATCAAAGCCATATACCCACCATAACTGTGACCATAAATGCCGATACGTTCAGGATCGACAAATGGCAATGTTCTCAGATGTTTTACGCCTGTGATTTGATCGCTAAGCTCAACATCGCCAAGCTTTTTGTAGATCGGGAATTCAAACGCGGTGCCGCGGTAATTTGAACCACGGTTATCTAATTGATAGACAATGTAACCCTGGCTGACCATGTATTGAATCATATCCGCGCCACTCCATTGATTGGTGACGCGTTGTGCATGAGGGCCGCCATACACATGGACAATGACAGGGTATTTCTTACCAGGCTTGAGGTTCTTTGGCGTATACAGTTTGTAATACAGATCGACTTCACCGTCATCGGATTTGAGCGTGCCAAATTTTGGGGTTACCAGGGCATCGAGATAAGGAGCTACCGGATGGTTGGCATCCAGTGCATTTTCCAATAAATAGGTCATGCGCTCGCCATCGGCTTTATGCAAGCTTAATTGCGGTGCAGTGCTGATGCTGGAATAGTTATCCAGATAAGTCTGTTGGTCTTTGGCGAAACGGATCTTATGGAAACCACTACGCTTACTGATGCGGGTAACATGTTCCGGTGACTTACCATCAAGGGTTACCTTGTATAAATGCTTTTCCAATGGTGTATCGGCACGGCCGGTAAAATACACCCAACCTTGATTTTCATCAACCGCAACTAATTCATCGACTACCCATTTACCTTTGGTTAGCTGTGCAATTTGCTCTCCTTCGTAATTGTAAAGATACAAATGCTTAAATCCATCTTGTTCCGAGGCCCAGATAAACTGCCGGCTTTCCTTTAAAAACTGCAAGTCTTGGTTTAAATTAATCCAATGATCGGACGTTTCGGTAATGACCGTAGTGCCCACTCGGGATTTCAACTGATGAAAGCGCAGTTTTAAGGTTTGTTGATCGCGACTTTGCCACTGGTAACTCAAACCTTTGGAATCCGGCAGCCACTTAACCCGTGGCAAATAAATATCCTGTTCGTCCCCTAATGGGAAATTTTTCACTTTACGATTGCTGATTTGTACCGATTTCAATTTTACCGTGACATTGTTGGTACCAGTCGCAGGGTAGCGCTGTTCAAAGAGCTTGACTTCTTCCGCATAAATTTCATTGCGGATGGCAATATCAACACCTGCTTCGTCGACTTGAATGTATGCCAGATGTTTTTCATTGGGTGACCACCAATAGCCACTCATACGATCCATTTCTTCCTGCGCGACAAATTCCGCCATACCATTTTTGACCGTGCCCTTACCATCTTTGGTCAGTGCAATTTGCTTTTTATTGGGAGAAGAAACGTCAATAAGGTAAATATTTTGCTGCTTGATATAAGAGACATATTTTCCTTTTGGTGAAAATTTAATGTCGGTTTCCCAGTCTTCATCTTGAGTCAGTTGTATCGCGTTTTGTTGTTCAAGATTGTATAAGTAAAGATCGCCATTGATCGGGAATACGATACTGTCACCATTTGGAGAGATCACATATTCCATGATGCCTGAGCCGTAAACGCGTTGACGTTCACGACGCGCCTTCTCTTCGTCGCTTAGCTCTTCTTTGCCACTGAATATGCTGTTTGAATCGACCAGTAAGGTATGTTCGTTATCGGCAATATTGTATTGCCACAGGTCGTAACGGTTTTGATCTTCCTGCTTTGCCTTGAGATAAGATACCTTGGTACCATCCGGGAAATATTGGAGATTTTTCGATTTTTCACCGCTTAAGGAAGGCGCGCTGTAGATTCGTTCGATGGTTAATGGCTGGGATTCCACTTTAGTGGCTGTTGAGACTTGCTCTTGGGTCTGGGATTGTTCTGCATTACTGGTTGTGCTGAGCATCAACATCAGTATGCCGGATACTGCTTTGTTCATAATATCGCCAGGATCAATAGAATTAAATAACTGATTATTCTACTAACCAAAACCATGCCTGTCGAAAGGTTTTTATTATTCAGCTGGGTAAATGAACAAAGCGAAGCGAAAATATGGTTGCGGGGTACGCACCGAAAACTACAAAATCGCTTCCAATGCCTGGGCCAACGTATTTACGCCGATAATTTCCATTCCTTCGATCGTATCTTTGGGTTTATTTGCCATGGGCACAATCGCTTTACGAAATCCATGTTTGGCCGCTTCGTTGATTCGTTCTTGACCACTTGGCACAGGACGGATTTCGCCAGATAAACCGATTTCACCAAAGGCGACGAGATCTCTCGGTAAATCTTTGTCTCGAAAACTGGAGACCATCGCCAACAATAACGCTAAATCAACGCTGGTTTCGGTGACTTTAACGCCACCGACAACGTTGATGAACACATCTTGATCATTCATCTGCAGGCCACCATGACGGTGCAATACGGCTAACAGCATCGACAGACGATTTTGATCGGCGCCCACCGCAACCCGACGAGGGTTCGCCAATGCGGAGTAATCCACTAGCGCCTGCACTTCAACCAATAGTGGACGTGTCCCTTCCCACAAGACCATCACCACAGAGCCGGAGGTCTGTTCTTCCTGTCGCGACAAGAAAATGGCGCTGGGGTTTTTGACTTCTTTAAGGCCTTGTCCGGTCATGGCAAATACGCCAAGTTCATTTACTGCACCGAAACGGTTTTTACTGCCGCGTAATGTTCTAAACCTTGAATCCGTGCTGCCTTCGAGCATTATCGAACAATCAATACAATGTTCAAGAACCTTGGGACCGGCCAGAGACCCATCTTTAGTAACATGACCGACGATAATCATCGCAACATGGTTTTGCTTAGCAAAGCGGGTTAAATACGCGGCACTTTCCCTGACTTGTGAAACACTTCCCGGGGCGGATTGAATGTCTCCCATATGCATTACCTGAATCGAGTCGATTACCATAATTTTTGGCTTTTCCCGATCGGCAATATTACAGATATTCTCAACACTGGTTTCCGATAGCATTTTTAATTTATCGGTTTTTAATTCCAGTCGATGGGCGCGCATTGCCACTTGTTGCAGCGATTCTTCACCGGTAATGTACAATGCGTTCATTTGTTCGGCCAGGGCACACATGGTCTGCAGTAACAAGGTACTTTTACCAGCGCCAGGCTCACCACCGATAAGAATGGCACTGCCTGGCACGATACCGCCGCCAAGGACCCGATCAAATTCGGCAAATCCGGAGCTAAATCTGGGTAAGTCACTTAAATCGATAGCATTAAGCACTTGCACCTGAGCATTCGTCTGACCGGCGTAACCCGATAAACTATCGGTTCGTTTTGGCGCCGAGCCTAAACGGACTTCGGATATTGTATTCCAGGCCTTACATTCCGAACACTGGCCCTGCCAGCGGGGAAAGTCTGCGCCACAATCGTTACAGACAAATGCCGTTTTGTTTTTTGCCATTGGTGAAAGACTCGCTTAACTCAATTTATTATGAAAACTAATATGTATAAATATACAGTATCAGGTTGAGTTTAATGGATTTTAAATTCACAATAAATAATTATTTCCAACTATTTATTTTAACCAATGCGCTAAGCAATCAAGTCCGGAAAAATTTATCGCGCAATCCGCTTGTTGAAGTACCACAGGCTTTGCTTTATAAGCTACCCCTAGTTCCGCCGCCGCTAACATTTGCAGATCATTGGCGCCATCCCCCATCGCCACTGTCTGTGCGGTTGGAATCGAAAACTCGGTTGCCAGTCGCCCTAATGTATCCGCTTTAACTTGTGCATCGGTGATATCACCAAGCACGTGGCCAGTAAGCTTACCATCGACAATTTCAAGGACATTTGCCTGAGTTGCATCAAGCTCCAGCTCTTTTTGCAAATAGTCGGTAAAATAGGTAAAGCCTCCGGAGGCCACAGCAATACGCCATTGATGGGACTTGAGTAAGTCCAATAGGGGGCGCAATCCTGGCATTAACGGAAGTTGGCTGGCGACTTCGCTAAGAATCGATTCGCTTGAACCACTAAGAGTCGCGACACGTTGTTTCAAACTGGCTGCAAAATCTAGTTCGCCTTGCATTGCACGTTCAGTTACTTCTGCAACTTCTTCGCCTACACCGGCAAGCTTGGCAATTTCATCAATGCATTCAATCTCAATCGTGGTGCTGTCCATATCCATCACCAACAATCCTGGGGTCGCCAGACTTGGCGCTTGCTCAATAAGGGCAAGCTCTAAGCTTTGCTCTAATGCATATTGATTGGCCAGCTTGCGGGCAGCATTGATGTCAGTTGCCTGCAGGGCGAAGCGATAACTGGAAACCCCTAAGCGATGGTTAATGCGATTCAGCTTGACCAGTTTTATTCCTGCAAACTGACAAATATCAACGAGTTGGCTGATTGTAGTCGAACTTAATAACACCAATTCCCAGCCGTTGTTTACCGAGTCATTGTTTTCAGGCTGAAGATCATTGTCACTAAATAACGTTGGGGTTAATGTTTCGAGGCTACTGTCGAGATACAGATAACTCTGATCAAAGTAAAAATCTGCCGGATTTGGAATATTCTGGTGGGTTAAAAGTTGGTTTAGGGTCAGAGCGTTCGTGGTTGATATAGGAGCTCGCATACTTTTAGTGGCCACAATAGATACCTTTAATACTGAAAACAAGATGATGGATAAAAAAAGGATTCTATCTTCGCAAATAAAGCACTATGATTAAAACTTTATTTTCATTTTTTTAATACCAATTTGTATGATGATATGAATTGGTATTATCCCTGATTTTACACAGGAAAAATCAATGTCGACAATGATTTCGCGGCTCAAGCATACGGTTAATCGTCTGCTTCCAATTTTTATGACGATTGTGTTACTGCTGATTATTTTTAATAGTTCTATTGTGCGTATATATAAAAACCAACAGGTCATGAGTCAGCACGTCGAAGAGATTGCCCGAGGGTTTATGAGTCAGGCGGTATTGAGTACGAAAATACTGCTACAACAAGGCCAGCGTCAGGGGCTACGACAGTTGGCTGAACAAATGGAAGAAAACCCATGGGTTGATCAAGTATTGGTTTATGACAATCATGGTCAGCTTATCGCCCACTCTAAATCGGCACAAAAAATTATTCCTGAACTTGCCGCCGGGGAAAATGACACCAGTCCATATCAGTCCCCATACGTTGCAGAAATACGAGACCAGCAATTATTAGGCTATTTACGCATCAATTTTAATGCGCAAAGTTTGATTGATGATTTTAATGAACGGCAGCGCGACAATCTGGCGTTTATTTTAATGTTGTTGCTGGGCGCGATGGTCGTTCTGTATTGGTATAACCACCCGACAACTCCGAGCTTAAGAATACCGGGTTTAAAACGTAAATAACTGCTCGCAGTTTTGCTCTATTTGGGCGGCGATTTTCGTGGGAGGCTCCTCGCGTAAATCGCATAAATGCTGGAATACCTTTACGACATTTGTCGGTGAGTTGGCTTGACCTTGCTGCCCCTGCAACGGCATCGAAGGGGCGTCGGTTTCAAGGACTAGGCTATCTAGTGGCAATTTGGCTACCGCATGTCGCGTTTTTTTCGCTCTCTCGTAAGTAATGACACCGCCAATACCCAATTTAAATCCTAACCCCAGGTATTGTTTTGCTTGTTGGTAACTACCTGAAAAGGCGTGGATAACCCCGCCATGCGTTAAGCGCATTTGTTTCAATATCGGGATAATTAAATGATGAGTTTGTCGATGGTGGATTAAAACCGGGAGCGCCAGCGTATTCGCCAGTGATAGCTGTTGTTCGAAAAAACGGATCTGTTTATCCATATCGTCTATGTGAGCGTCCAGGCCTATTTCGCCGAGCGCGACAACGCGACTTTTTGTACTTAAGTAGCGTTCAAGCTTGGTTAAGTCGTCCTGCCGGGCATTGTTAATCCACCATGGATGAATACCGAAGCCGAAATAACACCCCGAGAAAGACCCACAAGTGTCAAGTTGTCGCTGCCAGTGCTTGGCGCTGACGCCGGGTATAATAATACGCCCAATTCCAGACTGCGTTAATTGATGTATCAGGGTAGGACGGGATTGATCGAAATCCGCAAAGTCTAGATGGCAATGGCTATCGGTGAATTTCACAATTTAAACACGATGGTAAACGGGTTCGTTTAACTATAAATTCAATCGCGACTGATGTCAGTAACTTCTCGTCGATTTAGCGATGCTGTCGCACACTTGGTTTTTGACCCTGTGACAAACGAAATGACAAAACTAATTGGCGATATCATTTACTTTACCTGCAAGCCAGATAAATCGATAACCAAACCAGAATAAAATGCCAAGGCCAAATAAGGCAAAGCTGGATATCAACAACGCGGAGGTGAAAGAGATAGGTAGTAAGTATTTGACGTTGAATATCATAAATAAAATGAATAACACCGAAAATACTAAAGCAATGGTGAGCATGATGACTTTAGTGAGCCCATCATCTTGAAAATATTCCTTTATTTTCATCATACTATCCTTGGTTTTTAAGCAAACTGTAATATATGAAAATGCTGGCTGAAAAACAACCAAAATATTCGAAATGAGAATATTTTGGTTAAAAAAAAGCTAACCCTTAGGCTAGCTCTTTTGATATTCATGAAAATTCAAGTGGCTACATTCTGTCCATTACTTCAATACCCAATAACCCGAGGCCTTGTTCCAGGGTTTTTGATATCAGTTGACACAGTTGTAAACGCGATTGCTTGACGTTATCTGCAATACCGTCTTTGAGGATTGGACAGGCTTCATGAAAACTCATGTACAGGCTTGCCAGCTCATATAGGTAGTTACACAACAGGTTTGGTGTACATTCGCTAATCACCGCATCCAGAACTTCTTCAAGCTGTAGTAATTTCACCGCCAGAGCTTTTTCCTGAGGCGTGGCGATGAGGATATCGCCGGTCAGGTTACTGGTATCGACTGCGGCTTTTTTGAAGATACTTTGGATACGCACATAAGCATATTGCAAATACGGCGCGGTGGCACCTTCAAAACTAAGCATGGTATCCCAGTTGAAGATATAATCGCTGGTGCGGTTTTTTGATAAATCGGCAAATTTTACTGCACCGATACCAACCTTACGGGCAATTTCATCACGCTCTTGTTCAGAAAAATCGGCAATTTTATCAGCCATTAGGGTTTGTGCGCGACTCACCGCTTCGTCAAGTAACTCAGCCAGTTTTACCGTGCCCCCACTGCGGGTTTTAAATGGTTTGCCATCGCTCCCCATCATCATCCCGAACGGGCAATGATCATAGGCAGTATCTTGAGGTAAAAAACCGGCTTTACGGGCGGTAATCTCAACTTGTTTGAAGTGCAACGCCTGACGAGCATCAGTGAAAATGATGATGCGATCCGCATCTAAATCAAAGCTGCGATAACGACAAGCGGATAAATCCGTCGTCGCATACAAATATCCGCCGCCAGATTTTTGCACGATGAAAACCGAAGGATCGCCGTCTTTGTTCGCCATTTCTTCAATAAAGACGACTTTCGCACCCTGATCTTCTACCGCAATGTTTTTCTCCATCAGGGTATCAATGACTTTCGGCAAATCAGGGTTATAGGCACTTTCACCCATAATATCGTCACGAGTTAGGGTGACATTGAGCTTTTGATAAATCTCTTCACTGTGATGGATGGAAATATCAATGAATAATTTCCAAAGTGCCAGGCAGGACGCATCGCCGCCTTGCAGTTTTACCACGTAATCGCGGGCACGATCGGCAAACCCTTGTTCTTCATCAAATCGCACTTTCGCCTGGCGATAAAAATCTTCAAGATCAGCCAGGGCGGTTTCGGCAACCTCATCATGGGCAAGTTTATCGCTTAAATGTGCCAGTAACATGCCAAACTGAGTACCCCAGTCGCCCATATGATTCTGACGAATAACCTGTTCGCCGCGAAACTCTAATGCACGGACAACCGCATCACCAATAATGGTCGAGCGTAAATGACCGACGTGCATCTCTTTGGCGAGATTGGGTGCCGAGTAATCCACAACCACTTGCTTGGGTTGTTGGCTTTGGCTAACACTAAGTCTGTCATCCTGGTTAGCCAGTTGCAGTTGTGTTGCTAACCAAGCCGGGCTTAAATGGATATTAATAAATCCTGGGCCAGCAATTTCTACCTGGTCGGCAATCTCTGATAGATCCAATTCGGCAATGACTTTTTGTGCCAATTCTCTTGGGTTTGTTTTCAGTTTTTTGGCAGCGCCCATAACACCATTAGCCTGGTAATCACCAAACTGTGGACGATTAGAACCGCTGACTGCAGGGTTTGTGTCGGCAGGCAATCCAGCGGCAACCATAGCAGCGCTGACTTTTTCATTCAGTAAGTGACGAATATTCATAATTAATGTTCACGGGTTTTGTGGAATTTAACATCGGGATAGCGTTCCTGAGTCAGGTTCAGGTTGACCATGGTTGGGGCAATATACGTTAAGTTGTTGCCGCCATCGAGCGCTAAGTTGTCATGGGCTTTTCTTTCAAACGTGGCCATGGTTTTCTCATCGTTGCAGTAAACCCAACGAGCGGTGGCGACGGAGATTGGCTCATAAATCGCATCGACGTTGTACTCTGTCTTAAGACGGTGGACGACGACTTCAAATTGCAATACACCAACAGCGCCGACAATCATATCGTTGTTTGCCAAAGGTCTGAATACCTGTACCGCACCTTCTTCGGATAGCTGTATCAGGCCTTTTTGCAGTTGCTTGGCTTTAAGCGGATCGCGTAATCGAATGCGGCGGAACATTTCCGGAGCGAAGTTGGGAATGCCACTAAATTTCATTTCTTCACCGGCAGTAAAGGTATCGCCGATCTGGATTGAACCGTGATTGTGCAAGCCAATAATATCACCGGCAAAAGCTTCTTCTACGTTAGCGCGATCGCCCGCCATAAAGGTAACCGCGTCGGCAATTTTTACGTCCTTACCAATGCGTACCTGACGCATTTTCATACCCTTGGTGTATTTGCCTGAACAGATACGCATAAAGGCGATACGGTCACGGTGTTTTGGATCCATGTTGGCTTGAATTTTAAAAACAAAACCGGAGAATTTTTCTTCTTCGGCTTTTACTTCGCGAAGGTCGGTTTGTCGAGACTGCGGCTTTGGCGCCCATTTTGTCAGGCCATCAAGCATGTGATCGACACCAAAGTTACCAAGCGCAGTACCAAAATAGACCGGGGTTAGCTCACCAGCCAGAAACTCTTCTAAGTTAAACTCATGGCATGCGCCTTGAACCAACTCTAACTCTTCACGCAAATCGTCGGCGTAGGTGCCGATGACCGCATCGAGTTCAGGGCTATCAACGCCTTTAATGATCCGTTTTTCCTGGATGGTATGACCTTGACCTGACTGATACAATACGACTTCATCGGTCAGCAGGTTGTAAACACCTTTAAACTCTTTACCCATACCTATCGGCCAGGTAACCGGAGAACACTTAATTTTCAGAATGCTTTCTACTTCATCCATGACTTCAATCGGATCGCGAACGTCACGATCCATTTTGTTCATAAACGTAATAATCGGTGTATCACGTAGACGAGTAACTTCCATTAACTTAATGGTTCTGTCCTCAACACCTTTGGCGGTATCGATAACCATTAAACAACTATCGACTGCGGTCAGCGTGCGGTAGGTATCTTCTGAAAAGTCTTCGTGGCCTGGGGTGTCGAGTAGATTGACCAGGCAATCAGCATAAGGGAACTGCATAACCGAGGTGGTAATCGAGATGCCCCGATCTTTTTCCATTTCCATCCAGTCTGATTTGGCATGTTGCCCAGACTTCTTGCCTTTTACCGTACCAGCGGTCTGTAACGCCTGACCAAAAAGCAACACCTTTTCGGTGATTGTCGTCTTACCCGCATCTGGGTGAGAGATTATGGCGAAAGTACGGCGTTTTGCGACTTCCTGCAGTTGTATCGTCATACTAAAATTTAGCCCGATGAATGAGAGGTTTGCCCGGTACTAATCCGATTTTCAGTGATCAGAAAAACACACCAGGTACTCAAAATTATTAAAAAACGCGCCATTATAACGAATGCGTCGATAATGAGCAGTATTTATGGAGAAAATTTTAGCAAATATTTATCCGCTGACAGCCATTTCTCACTGCCAACAACAAATATTCATCCGTAGGGAGGGTTACTTTTCTATAAGCGCTGCAACGTCAAGGGATTTACGCATGATAATGGCATCCTCATGGCCCGTCTGCGCCGGGTAATAGCCGGTGCGCCGGTCAATCTGGGAAAAATCATGGTTGATATACAAAAGCTGAGCCGCAAAATTACTGGCGCGAACTTCCAAAAAACATTGGCGGATATTGAGCTTATCCGCCTGGTGAAACAGATCATTTAACAAGGCGTTGCCATAACCACGACGTTGCCAGCTTGGGTGTATCGCAATTTCCATTAGAGTCATTTCATCGACTACGTAATCGGCGACATAAAAACCACACCATTGATTATCAACCATAATGCCGCGGGTAATGTATCTTGGGCCAAAACAACCCTGAAGCGTTTTGCGAGACCAGGGAAATGGGTTACACGCAACTTCAATGGCATGAATAGGATCGATGTCACTAACAGAGAACGACTTAATTACACTCATAAATACTACCGGGCTCTTTACGAATTAACTTTTGAGATGAGACTTAAACCAGTTAAATAACTGACGTTTTTGTTTATTGGTTGGGGATTCACTGGCCAAAACGGGTGTTTTGATATGCCGGTCAGAAAACTCAATAATATCTTTGTTATGAAATTGCCAACAATAATCACCAAAATGCAGGCCGTTGTCATCAATCGTGATATCTGTGTTTGTATAGCCAAGCCAGACTAAAAGATCCGCAAACCAGCGACTGTCGGCACAGGCTTCAAGTTGTTGTTTGGCAGATAATTTGGGTTGCTGCTTGGTGGATTTTGGCTTGCTTTTATTAACCTTAGGATGACTTTGTAAAGTATTTAACTGAGCAATAATTTTATTGCTCTGGTCGATAATTATCCGATTGTCATCTTTCCCTTCAAGGGTTGAAAACTTTTCTTCCCGGGCCGACCAAACACTTATCCCCATGGCTTGCAGGTAATCAAATTGTTTACGGTTTAAGCTCATAAAACAGTGCACCAGATATTCAGGGCTAATTTAAACATCAGTTAATAATGACAGAAAAATTCACAACAACCTAGAAATCAACCGGGTTTTTCTTGAAATATTTAGGCTTGATTATCACGATTAACGTTTAAGTAATTGAAATAAAATCGGATAAGTGATGAAAACTGTGAATTTAAACGCAACTTAATTTAACTTGAATTCGATTAAGTGAGTTTGAAAAGGGTTGGCATGAAAAGAATGGCAGGGGTGGAGAGACTCGAACTCCCAACCGTCGGTTTTGGAGACCGCCGTTCTACCAATTGGAACTACACCCCTGCAATGGCTGAGCATTATACCCAACCAAAGACAAAGGTAAAGGGCTATTTAGGGATTTTTTTAACGAAGTGCTGCAACTGCTGTTTTATTGTGCAATCGCTTATTCGGTAAGGGGCGGGAAGGTGATCGATATTCTACCATCTGAGCTTGGTCTGTGGCAGTTAATGGTCAATTTATGGCCATTGGCTCATCGTGTTTTAAGGTCACCAAGTCGTGATTTGGTATTGTATTGGCAGCTCAGTGATAAACTTTCGTTATAAACAATAAACTTAAAATCTCTATATTTCATATAGTTAGGGTTGAAATGCACGATGAATGACCATAGAATGCTGATAAATTAAGCAGTACTCATTTAAACTAAGCAAGTATTGTAACCTGGCTCGTCCCCCACCAACGGCTCGTTATCAATGACTAAAAGGATGTTATGCATGAATTTTTTGAAAATGCTACGCAAGCTAACGCGCCCGAATAAAGCCTCTGAATGTAAACCAGTTAACAAGCGGGTGAATGTCGATATAAATTATGTGGAATCTAAACTCACCCATGAAGACTTGAAGTCACAGCCTGAGATCGAGAGTCAAGCGGATACTGCTCGCAGCAAGTAACCGCAGTACGAGCTCGCCCTATGGTAGCGCGTTAAATAAAACGATTGCCGATGACCTATTCGTCACTAAAAACATACTATATTCGTAAGCGATATCTTAATTTGCATTCAGCGATTGATTTGCTTTTTGTCTAGGTTAAAATTTGATGCGCTTTTGGTAACGGAGTTTATTCTAACGCTCTGTTTACATTGATTTTTAATTGTTTGGTATTGACCAGTCCTTGTCATCTTGACGGTAATTTCCATCCTCCCTGTAAATTTTCCAACTTTCTCATCTGCCCGGACTTTGTCAAACGGGTAGGTATTACTTGCTATTAAAGGCCTCGGGCACTAAACTGTCGCGGATTTTTTAACCTCGATTTTTGGTGCATAAAAATGACCAAACGCGTTAGCGATTTTGCTTTTGATTTACCGGATGAGCTGATTGCTCGTTATCCGCAAGCTCAACGTACAGCCAGCCGTTTAATGGCTCTTGATGGTAATAGTGGCACGATTGACCATAAAACCTTTGCCAATGTTGTCGATATGCTTAACCCTGGTGATTTATTGGTATTTAATAATACCCGGGTAATTCCTGCCCGTATGTTTGGTACCAAAGCGAGCGGTGGCAAAATCGAAGTTTTGGTTGAGCGTATTCTCGATCAGCATCGTGCTCTTGCTCATATACGCTCAAGTAAGTCACCAAAACCCGGCGCGAAATTATTGCTCGAAGGTAAGGTTGAAGCCACAATGGTCGCACGCCATGGCGCTCTATTTGAATTGCAAATCGACCCAGGACAATCAATCTTAGAGGTTTTGGAAGATATCGGCCATATGCCGCTGCCACCCTACATCGATCGTCCCGATGAAGAATCCGATAAAGAGCGCTACCAAACGGTTTACAATGAAAAACCGGGTGCCGTGGCAGCACCGACGGCGGGATTGCATTTTGATGAAGCGTTACTCGAAAAAATTCAAAATAGAGGTGTGAAACTGGCGTTTATCACCTTGCATGTTGGCGCTGGTACCTTTCAGCCTGTACGTGTCGAAAACATCGATGAGCACGAGATGCACTCTGAATATGTGGAGGTCAGTGCTGAAGTCATTGCCCAAATCCAACAAACGAAAGCCAATGGCAAGCGTGTCATCGCGGTTGGTACCACTTCTGTGCGTTCATTAGAAAGTGCGGCGAAGTTTCACCATGAAAATGGCCAGCCATTGGCTGAATTTTATGGTGATACCGATATTTTCATTACCCCGGGATTTGAGTTTCGAGTGGTGGATTGCCTGATCACCAATTTTCATTTATCGGAATCGACGTTGCTAATGCTAGTCAGTGCATTTTCTGGCTATCAACATATTATCGATGCTTATCAACAGGCTGTGGCGGAAAAATATCGTTTTTTCAGTTACGGTGATGCGATGTTTTTAACAAAACAACAAAACCTTTAATGTTTCAGGCAAAGCAATTTAAACACTCTGCCTGGAAATAAACACGTGCTTGTGGCTTTTGATATACTTAGCCCAAGTTTGAAACTATACGCCAGTGGCCTGTTTCGCTGCTTGGTGAGGAAGACAATATGAAGTACGAATTAATTAATCAAGACGGCAAAGCCCGTCGTGGCCGCTTGATATTCGACCGAGGAGTCGTCGAAACTCCAGCTTTTATGCCGGTAGGCACCTATGGCACGGTAAAAGGCATGACCACCGATGAAGTGGAAGCGACCGGTGCGCACATCTTGTTGGGTAACACCTTCCATTTAATGCTACGTCCTGGCACGGAAATCATCGAGCAACATGGTGATTTGCATGATTTTATGAACTGGCACAAGCCTATCCTAACCGATTCCGGGGGGTTCCAGGTGTTCAGTCTTGGTGAAATGCGTAAAATCACCGAAAAAGGCGTGGAATTTCGTTCGCCGGTTAATGGTGAAAAAATTATGTTAACCCCTGAACGTTCTATGGAAGTACAACGTAGTCTTGGCTCTGATGTGGTGATGATTTTTGATGAATGTACGCCCTATCCAGCAACCCATGAAGAGGCAAAAGCGTCGATGGAATTATCGTTACGCTGGGCCAAACGTTCAAAGCAGGCGCATGGCGATAATCCGTCCGCCTTGTTTGGTATTGTTCAGGGCGGTATGTATGAAGACCTCAGAGAAGTCTCAGCGCAAGGCCTGTTAGATATCGATTTTGACGGTTATGCGATTGGTGGTTTATCGGTTGGTGAACCGAAAGATGAGATGATTAAAATTCTTGATCACACTCCGGACTTGATCCCCAAAGAAAAGCCCCGATATCTAATGGGAGTAGGGAAACCTGAAGACCTGGTTGAAGGTGTGCGTCGCGGTATCGATATGTTCGATTGTGTGATGCCAACCCGAAACGCCCGTAATGGCCATTTGTTTGTCACTAATGGTGTTGTGAAGATTCGCAACGCCAAAAATAAGACAGATACCGGCCCTTTGGATCCCGAGTGTGATTGTTATACCTGCAAGAATTATTCGAAAGCATATCTCCATCATTTGGATAAATGTAACGAGATTCTTGGAGCACAATTGAATACTATGCATAACCTGAGATTTTATCAGCGGGTCATGCAAGATTTGCGTGATGCCATTGAGCAAGGTAAATTAGACGACTTTGTCGCCGAGTTTTATGCGTTACGTGGGATGGACGTGCCCCCATTGGGCGCGAAACCAGACAGTTCAGGCAACAGTTAAGAATAATTTAAAATAAGTTACCTAAGGGTAATCATTGTATAAAGAGGAAGTTATGGATTTTTTTATTAGTAAAGCATACGCAGCAGGGCAACCACAATCAGGTGGTGGATTTGAAATGCTGATCATGTTGGCGGTATTTGGTTTGATCTTTTATTTTATGATCTACCGTCCGCAAGCTAAGCGAGTGAAAGAGCACAAGAGCCTAATGTCAGCACTAGGTAAGAACGATGAAGTTCTAACCCAAGGTGGTGTTGTCGGCAAAATCGTTAAAGTCAGTGATGAAAAAGATTTCATCGTTGTCGCGATTGCTGAAGGTACAGAAGTTACTGTACAAAAAGCAGCGATCACCGCTGTACTTCCTAAGGGAACTATGAAGTCACTGTAAGGACAGTCTCGTGTTAAATAAATATCCGTTATGGAAATCCTTGATGGTGGTTTTTCTCCTCTTTTTTGGCGCGCTTTATGCGTTGCCAAACTTGTACGGTGAAGACCCCGCAGTTCAAATTTCCGGGAAACGTGGCCTGGAAGTTACTGCGTCTACGTTAGACACAGTAAAGAGCGAATTGGATAACGGTAATATCCGCTATCAAAGTGCTGCTCTGGAAAACGGACAGATTCTTGTTCGTTTTGATAATTACGAAAATCAACAGAATGCTCGCGATACCTTGATGAAAGGACTGAGCGATGAATATTCCGTTGCGCTTAACTTGACCCCTGCCACGCCTGACTGGCTTGACAGTATCGGCGCCGTGCCCATGAAACTGGGTCTGGATTTATCCGGTGGTGTGCACTTTCTGATGGAAGTGGATATGAAAACGGCGATGGATCGCGCTAAGGTCAATATGACAGATACGTTTCGCGCCAAATTGCGTGAAGAGAAAATCCGTTATAAGCGTGTTGCTGAAGCCGGTAACGGTGTGGAAGTGATTTTACGTAATGTCGAAGATCTCGAGCAGGCTGAACGTGTCCTAAAGCGCGTCGACCCAGGTTATCTATTTGTTGATAACGAAGACAAGCTGTCTTTGAAAGTCACCATGTCTGAGCAAAAAATCAGAGAAACCCGCGAAAACGCCATCTCTCAGAATATTACCATTATTCGTAATCGTGTTAATGAACTTGGTGTTGCTGAACCTTTGGTGCAGCGTCAGGGACAAAAGCATATTGTGGTTGAATTACCAGGTGTCCAGGATACTGCCAAAGCCAAAGAGATTTTAGGTGCAACGGCAACCCTAAGCTTCCATATGGTCGATCAAGATGGCGATGTTAATTCGGCAGTTAATGGTCGGGTACCTCCGGGATCGTTTGTGGTCTATGACCAGGACAATCGTCCGGTGCTTTTGAAAAAACGTTCGATCTTGCAAGGTGAACATATTGTTGGGGCGAACTCTGGACGTGATCAACAATCTCAACAGCCTGCAGTTTACGTTGATCTCGACGCGGCGGGTGGCGATAAAATGTCACGTGGTACCAAAGGTAATGTGGGTAAGCCGATGGCCACTGTCTTTATTGAGAGTGTTGCGAGCGGTAACAACCCCGATGGCAGCCTGAAGTTTAAGAAAGAAATGGAAGTGATTTCTGTTGCGACCATTCAATCTCGCTTAGGTCGTAGTTTTCAGATCACCGGTGAACGATCACCTGCATCTGCTCACAATTTGGCGCTATTGCTTCGCGCAGGTGCTTTGATTGCGCCGATTGCGATTGTTGAAGAACGTACTGTAGGTCCATCCTTGGGTGCGGAAAATGTTCAACTTGGTCTGCAGGCGATTATGTGGGGCTTTGCCATGGTATTGGCATTTATGATGTTCTACTACCGTAAATTTGGTGTGGTGGCAAACCTGGCGTTGGCGGCAAACCTGATATTGATTGTCGGCATTATGTCGTTAATCCCAGGTGCAACCCTAACCTTACCAGGTATGGCGGGTATTGTTCTTACCGTCGGTATGGCCGTTGATGCCAACGTTCTTATTTTTGAGCGGATTCGTGAAGAGTTGCGCGAAGGTAAGAGTGTTCAGCAATCTATTCACCAAGGTTACGATGCGGCATTTTCAACGATTTTTGATGCCAATATTACGACGTTAATCGCGGCTATTATATTGTTTGCGGTAGGTACGGGCCCGATTAAAGGCTTCGCCGTTACTCTCTCTATCGGTATTATTACTTCCATGTTTACCTCAATTATTGGTACTCGTGCTGTCGTAAATGCGGTTTGGGGTGGTAAGAAAGTCGATAAGCTATCGATATAGGTCAGGTGAACATTATGCAATTATTAAAACTTAAAAACACCGTACCTTTCATGTCATTTCGCAAGTCTGCGATGATATTTAGCTTGGTAATGGTTCTTGCGTCAATCGTGTCGTTATCCGTCAATAAACTGAATTTAGGTCTCGATTTTACCGGCGGTACTCTGATTGAGGTTGGCTTTGATCAACCGGCAAATCTTGGCGAAGTGCGCAAGGTGATGGAGCAGGGCGGCTATGACGATGCTGTTGTTCAGTTATTCGGCAGTGCCAATGACGTGCTGATCCGTTTGGGCCAGCGTGACAATGTTAAAGCTGAAATGCTGGGCAACGAAATCCTGAAGTTACTTAAAGACGGAACGGGCCAAGACATTGAAATGCGTCGTATCGAATTTGTCGGTGCCAATGTCGGGGAAGAGCTGACAGAGCAAGGTGGTCTGGCAATGTTAACCGCATTGATCTGTATCTTGATTTATGTGGCATTTCGCTTTGAATGGCGCTTCGCACTGGGTTCTGTTACGGCACTTGCCCACGATGTGATATTAACCTTAGGCTTGTTTTCGGTACTGCAAATCGAGTTTGATTTAACGGTACTTGCGGCGATACTCGCGGTTATCGGTTACTCTCTCAACGATACCATCGTGGTTTCAGATCGTATCCGTGAGAATTTCCGTAAAATCCGCAAAGGGGAGCCAGAAGAAATCATTAATATTTCTTTGACGCAAACTCTGAGTCGTACCATGATCACGTCATTAACGACGTTTTTGGTATTGCTTGCCTTGTTCTTTATAGGCGGCCCTTTGATCCACGGTTTTGCTACCGCGTTGCTGTTTGGTATATTTGTGGGTACATACTCTTCAATTTATGTCGCCAGTACCGTAGCACTTGGATTAGGTATTTCAAAAGAAGACTTGATCCCAGAAGTTATCGAAAAAGAAGGTGCCGATCAGGAAGAATTGATGCCTTAGGTTTTCAAGGATTTTTGATGCATGTTAAAAACCACCCAATGGGTGGTTTTTTTGTGTTTCAATATTTCTACCGCTTACCGCTTACCGCTTACCGCTTACCGCTTACCGCTTATCGCTTGCCGCTTACCGCTTACCGCTTACCGCTTACCGCTTACCGCTTATCGCTTACCGCTTACCGCTTACCGCTTATCGCTTACAACTTACCTCTTACCACTTACCGCTTAACGGCGACGGGACAGGACAGCCTCGCGGTTAGAATGTCAGGAAATCACACAAGATTACGCTCGCTAACGTCTTTATCCAGGACATGGATACGAGGCTTTCAGTGCCTGGTGCACGCTCACCCAGGCCAGTACGTTGTCAATATCGTGTTGCGCAAGCCAGTCGACCACATTGATCACAACATCTTCGATAGCGACAGGGCTACCCAGACAAAAATCGCTATTGCTCGTGGTGCTGTACCTTGCTGTGGTTCGTGTTTGCATTGCCCGGCTTGTTACCCCATCAGACTGGATCTGGCGTTTCGCGATATTGGCATCAATCGCAATGGCACCATCAATAAACCCTTTGATATAGCGAATGCATAGCCTGGCCTCAGTACTGCTAGGTTGTTGCTGATAAGCCTCGCACATGCTCTCCAATTCAGTAGATTGCAGTGGTTCTATTGCTTGAGCTGGAGCATGAGGCAACAGCAATATTGCAAATAGTAATACGCTACTCGACAAGATTTTTACCATTGGTTTTCCTTTTATCCAAAACCCATTAATAAATTTAGTCTATGCCCTAAAATTCGCACCAGGATAGTCTTGGTTTGTGGTTTGTGGTTTGTGGTTTGTGGTTTGTTAAAACTGGCATCCGCAACGTCTAGAGATAAACGCGAACATGTCAGTGAACCTTATGACCGGCTAAAAACCCATTCGACAAGCGCTCTGGCGCAGTCAACCCGGAGCCCGTCGATGTAGGAATGTTGGTGGGCGCTTTATCTATGCGGTTCTATCAATGGGCACTGGAGCAGGAGAAAAATAGGCATTCGCTGATATCGGATTCATCTTTGCCGTAAGGGGGGCCTGCTGAGCGATCTGAACCGCATTTACGACATCACCTATCACCAATAGACTGGGAGATTTAACTTCTTCATTTGCGATTAAGGTGGGTAAAGTTTGCAGTGTTGTTCGCCAAACCTTTTGATTGTTTTGCGTACCGCTATGAATGATTGCGGCGGGAGTCGATGGTGCTCTGCCGTGCTTAATCAACTGCTTAGCAATGGTTGCTGAGCTTTTTATGCCCATGTAAAACACCAGTGTTTGGCCGCTATCAATGTAGTTCTGCCAGGGCAAGATTAATTCACCGTCTTTTGAAAAGTGCCCGGTAATGAAGCTACAGCTGTGAGCTAACCCTCTATGGGTCAATGGGATCCCCGCATAGGTAGTGCACCCAGAGGCCGCGGTGATGCCAGGGATCACATGGGCGGAAACCTGTTGCTCGAGAATGTAATTGAGTTCTTCTGAGCCACGACCAAAGATAAAGCTATCTCCCCCCTTAAGGCGGACAACTCGCATTTGCTTACGCGCAAGCTCGACCAGAGTTTCATTAATTTTTTCCTGGGGCACGCTATGACGATTCAACTCCTTACCAACGTATATTCTTCGGGCATTGTCTGGCAGTAAGTTGAGTATGTCTCTTGAAACCAGACGATCATAAACCACAACATCGGCATGTTGCAGAAAACGAACGGCTTTGACAGTAAGTAGCTCAGCATCGCCGGGACCTGCGCCAATTAAGGCGATTTCGCCCGGTTTAAAGTTGGATTTTGATGCTGGGAGTTGCATAGTTTATTGATACATGAGTTTAACCTAAGCTAAGTTTAAACAGGTTTGTAATAACCACTAACGATTTAATATCTATTTAATATTCCTTTTGGTTATTAACATTGTTTCCATCAATGAATATTAACTGCAGCTGTGTTCGTTTTGTGGAGTGAATGTCAGGGACAATGGTTTTAGGCGTATATCCTGACGTTTATCGACAACAAATGGCCACTTACCGTATTACGATTGCGAGTTTGTTGCACTCAATTGAAAAAACGGTAAGGATGGCCATTCGCGAGTTTTGCAATCGTGCCAATACGGCGATATATATCCAACCATCATTGATAATCGTACGTGGCAATTCGAGCGAATAATAATAAGGAAAATCCATGTTTAAACAAAACCCATTTTCGAGTTTGCTACGCCCATTGCCTGTGGCATTGGTATTTAGCGCTTTCCTGCAGCTTCCTGCTCAGGCTTTTGAACCGCTCGTTGTACCACCTTCTGAACATCCAATACTCAGAGACATTCAAAAATCCGCGAGTGCTGAAAACCTGCGAAATGATGTAACCACATTGGTTAGCTTTGGCACTCGCCATACGTTGTCAGAAACTGAATCGGATACCCATGGGATCGGTGCTGCGCGGCGTTGGATAAAACATGAATTTGAAAAAATTTCGGAGCAATGTGGTGGTTGCCTGGAAGTCATTGAACAAAAGCGGACGTTTTCTGGTGAGACCCGAATTCCAAACCCTACCGAAGTGGTAAATATTATTGCCATACAAAAAGGCACAACAGATCCTAATCGGCACATTATTATGAGTGGCGACATCGATTCGAGAGTTACAGATCCTCTTGATTTTACATCAGTTTCGCCGGGTGCTAACGATAATGCCAGCGGCGTTGCCGGAGTGATCGAGGCGGCACGGATGCTCAGTAAATACCAATTTAATGGAACCTTAGTCTATGCCGCATTATCCGGTGAAGAACAGGGGCTATTCGGTGGTAAAATCATGGCAGAGCAAGCGCTAGAAGATAACTGGCGTGTCGAAGCGGTGGTGAACAACGACATGATAGGGAATATCGCAGGTATTAATGGCGTCATTAATAACACCACGGCACGGGTATTTTCTGAGGGTGTACGTGTCACTGAGACAGCACAGGAAGCGAGGTTGCGCAGATTTACCGGAGGGGAAGTGGATTCACCATCACGAAATCTAGCCCGCTATATTGATGTCATCGCCGATAGATATATCCCGAATCTCGACATTATGATGGTTTATCGATTGGATCGATTTGCGCGTGGAGGCCATCATCGACCATTTAACCTGGTAGGATTTCCAGCGGTAAGAATTATGGAAACGAATGAGCATTATGATCGCCAGCATCAGGATCTTAGAAGTGAAAATAATCGTGAATATGGTGATGTGATCAGCGGTGTTGATTTTGACTTTAATGCCAAGCTCACTTCGTTGAATGCCGTCACGATGGCTTCACTGGCCTGGGCTCCTGCGCCACCGGCGGGTGTGGAAATTAAAGGGGCAGTGCAGCCATCAACGACTCTTTCCTGGCTAAAACCGCAGGGCAAGCAGGCTGAAAACCTTGCGGGCTATCGAATCTATTGGCGTTTAACAACAGAGCCGCAATGGACCCACAGTCAGTATGTAGGGAATGTTGAGCGTTTTACGCTGGACAATATTGTGATTGATAATTATTTCTTTGGCGTTGCCAGTGTGTCAAAAGACGGCTTTGAATCTCCGGTGGTTTTCCCGGGTCCTGCCGGTTCTTTTGGTGGTTATCAATAATCCCATTAATTCGGATTTAAGACAGTACGAATCTACACAAACGAGATGAAACAATACGAAAAAAGGGGACTGATAAATCAGTCCCCTTTTTGTTAAAGGTAGATGCTAAGCGGTGTGCTTACTTTGCTTTCATCGCCGGGGTAAGGTGCGGGCGAATGTCCGTAAGGATTTCTTTGGTTAATCGCGGGTTCGCGGCAACGATATTGCCACTGGTACCATGTTGGTGTCCACCAACAAAGTCGGTAACCAAGCCACCGGCTTCGATAACAAGCAATTCACCAGCGGCAGTGTCCCAAGGCTTAAGCCCAAGTTCCCAGTAACCGTCCATGCGGCCTGCTGCAACGTAAGCTAAATCAAGTGCTGCACTACCGGCACGGCGGATATCTGCGCTTTTCGCAAACAAATCACTGAACATCGCTAAATAGGCATCCGTATTATGCTTTTGTTTGTAAGGGAAGCCTGTGGCCAAAATGCTGCCGGACAATTCTTTGCCGCCTTTGACGCGAAGTCTGACATTATTCAGTTGTGCGCCTTTACCACGACTGGCGGTGAATAATTCGCCTCGGATTGGATCATAGATAACGGCTTGATCAAGCTTACCTTTGACTTTGAGTGCGATCGATACGGCAAAATGAGGAATGCCGCGTACAAAATTGGTGGTACCATCAAGAGGATCGATAACCCACTGATAATCGCTATCTTTCCCAGCGGTTAGTCCTGTTTCCTCGCCAATAATGGCGTGTTCAGGATACGATTTGAGAATGATATCTTTGATAACAGATTCAGCTTGTTTATCAATGTTAGTAACAATATCGTTACTGCCTTTGGCTTCTATTTCAACTTTATCAAGTTGCTCGAAAGCGCGAGATATAACGTTACCGGCACTACGCGCAGCGCGCACAGCGATGTTTAGCATCGGATGCATAGATGACTACCCCAATTTTTAAAAGAACAATTTTAAGCGGCGCGCATCATACCAGAAAGACTTCTGGGTTGCGAATAAAACCGTATTTTAAATTGTATCTGTAACTGGCAAAACTATAGTTTAGTTCGTTTAAATTTGCTTAATGATCCTTTTGCCAAATCTTACATAGAATGTACAGGGATCATGGATTCAAAAACCTTGGGTACGATTTTTTTCAAAACGATTATCTGCGCCTTATATCGCCTTGCACTTAACAAGAATCAACTATTATTTAGAAATCTCAACGCAGTAGTTAAAATAGTAGATGCTCGACATCGATACGGATTGTTGAATATTTCGTGGTAAAACCCCTTAATCCGTCTTTGCTTTATGGTATTATTGCCGGCAAATTCGATGGCCGAAAAAATTTAGATTAAATCTATGTTAGAAAACGTAAAAATTGTGTTAGTGAACACATCCGATTGTCGTAATATTGGTTCTGCAGCGCGGGCGATGAAGACCATGGGCTTAACTAATTTGGTATTGGTCGATCCAATCGAGATGCCAAACGGTCAGGCCCAGGCACTAGCCGCGGGAGCCACCGACGTACTTGCCAATGCGACAGTGGTCTCCACTTTGGAAGAAGCCATTTCAGATTGCGGCCTTGTGGTCGGTACCAGTGCTCGGTCACGCACGCTGCCGTGGCCTATGCTTGAACCGCGTAATTGTGGGGCAAAAATGGTCGAGGAAGGCAAACAGTATCCAGTTGCCTTGGTGTTTGGTCGTGAGAGCAGTGGCCTGACTAACGATGAATTACAGCTTTGCCACTTTCATGTGGCAATACCGGCGAACCCTGAATACAGTTCATTAAACCTGGCCATGGCCGTACAAACGTTAAGTTACGAAGTACGGATGAATTATCTTGATGATGTCCAACAATCGAGAATACAGGACGTCGCCGAAAAAACGAGCGATGTGTCTGATGATGCGGACAATGACGCACAATACCCGTTAGTGCAGGAAACCGAACGATTCTACCAACACTTTGAGAAAGCGCTGGAAGGAACCGGTTTTATTGTCCCTAAGCATCCAGGATTAATCATGACTAAGGTAAGACGATTGTTTAACCGTGCTCGTCCAGACGGAAAAGAATTAAAAATGTTACGAGGCATCCTTGCGTCCATCGATAAAACGGTCGCCAATGCCAACAAGGATTAAATAAGCCGCTCATCGAGGTTGGCAGCAGGAAAGAGTATGTTTGATCGAATAAAGGAAGACATCAATAGTGTATTCGACCGTGACCCCGCGGCTCGCAATGCCCTGGAAGTTTTATTCAGTTACCCAGGGTTGCATGCCATTTGGGGACATTGTCTGACCAAATGGCTGTGGGGACATAAACTTCGTTGGCTGGCCCGATTTCTCTCAACATTATTTCGCTGGCTGACTGGCGTTGAAATTCATCCCGGCGCCACAATTGGTCGCCGCTTCTTTATTGATCATGGCATGGGGATCGTTATTGGCGAAACCGCAGAAATTGGTGATGATTGTACCGTTTACCATGGAGTGACGTTAGGTGGGACCAGCTGGAACGCGGGCAAACGCCACCCGACCTTAGGTAATAACGTCGTCATAGGTGCCGGCGCGAAAGTCTTAGGGCCGCTCATTGTCGGTGAAGGTGCTCGTATTGGTTCTAATGCGGTTGTGGTAAAAGATGTGCCTGCCGGCTCTACCGTGGTAGGGATACCTGGGCGCATTGTCAGCACCAATGAACCGCAACAAGAGAAGCAACAACAGCGCCAGGAAATGGCTAAAAAATATGGCTTTGATGCCTATGCAGTAGCGAGCGATAATCCAGATCCCGTTGCTAAGGCCATTGGACGATTGCTTGATCACGTACAGTTATTAGACCGTAAGCTTCAGGAAGTCACAGTTGCGGTGAATCATGTCGGCGGTAAAGTCAGTGAAGATCAACTGCCCCCGTTGCATGTTCGTGAGTTCAGCGAAGATGAAAAAGCCGCTGCAGAACGCCGAAAATCCGCGCAAGATTCTTTTGATCCTAAAATTTAATTTGACCGTAAACTAAATACCTGAGTAAAATAGTAGGGTATTTAGTTGACTATTTTACTGTGATAAGTAAAATGCGCGCTGCAATGCTCTTACGAATGCTGGAATATCACCAAAGAATTCCCGCTTAATTAAGGTTTTGAGCATCGTTGCAGCAATTTAAAGGTAACACGATGAAATTGACTTCCAAAGGCCGTTATGCGGTGACAGCAATGCTTGATGTAGCCATTCATGCTGAGCAAGGGCCAGTGCCATTGGCGGATATTTCTGAACGACAGGGCATTTCCTTGTCTTACCTTGAACAATTATTTTCTCGATTACGTAAACATGGTTTGGTTTGCAGTGTCCGAGGCCCCGGTGGCGGTTACCGCCTAGGGCGTTGTAGCGCTGAGATTGCCATCGCCGATGTGATTAGCGCCGTAGATGAAAGTGTTGATGCCACCAAATGTCTGGGTAAAGGCAATTGTCAGGGTGGTCACCAGTGTTTAACTCACAACTTATGGCGTGACTTAAGTAATCGTATCGCAGATTTTTTAAGCGGTATCACCTTGTCCGAATTGGTGAATCAGGGTGATGTTCAACAAGTAGCTCAGCGACAGGATCTTGAACATGCGATGCATGCTGAAGATAAGCAAGTCGGCACATTGATTTCCACCAGAAGTATTATTAACGAATGGTAAAGCCAGCGTTATTAGAGGCAATATATTAATGAAATTACCAATTTATCTCGATTACTCAGCGACGACACCAGTAGATAAGCGTGTTGCTGAACAAATGATGAAATTCCTAACGACTGACGGTACATATGGTAATCCGGCAAGTCGCTCTCACAAATTTGGTTGGCAAGCCGAAGAAGCTGTGGATATTGCCCGCAATCAAATTGCGGACTTAATCAATGCCGATCCTCGCGAAATTGTTTTCACTTCCGGCGCAACCGAGTCAGACAACCTGGCAATTAAAGGTGCGGCGCGCTTTTATCAGAAAAAAGGCAAGCACATCATCACCGCGAAAACTGAGCACAAAGCAGTTTTAGACACTTGCCGTGAATTAGAACGACAGGGCTTTGAGGTGACTTACCTTGACCCACAAGCCAACGGATTAATCGATTTAGGCAAATTAGAAGCGGCAATGCGTGATGACACCGTTGTGGTCAGCATTATGCACGTGAATAACGAAATCGGTGTCATTCAGGACATCAGCGCCATCGGTGAGCTTTGTCGTGCTCGTAAAATCGTATTCCATGTCGATGCCGCGCAAAGTGCTGGCAAGATCCCAATCGATTTACAAGAAATGAAAGTCGACCTAATGTCATTCTCGGCGCACAAAATGTACGGACCTAAAGGTATCGGTGCACTTTACGTTCGTCGTAAACCGCGCATTCGCCTGGAAGCGCAAATGCACGGTGGTGGCCATGAACGTGGTATGCGCAGCGGTACGTTGCCGACGCACCAAATCGTCGGTATGGGTGAAGCCTGTCGTATTGCGAAAGAAGAAATGCAACAGGATCTTGAACATGTCACCGCAATGCGTGACCGTTTAATGGCTGGCGTTAAAGATTTAGAACAAGTATTCGTTAACGGTGATTTTGATCAGCGTTATCCGGGTAACCTGAATGTAAGCTTCAACTTTGTTGAAGGTGAGTCGCTGATTATGTCATTAAAAGACTTAGCGGTATCTTCAGGCTCTGCCTGTACATCAGCAAGTTTAGAACCATCTTACGTGCTTCGTGCCTTAGGCCTGAATGACGAGATGGCACACAGTTCAATTCGATTCAGTTTTGGACGTTTCACGACCACAGAAGAAGTGGATTATGCCATTGAGCTAATCCGTAAAGCGATTACGCATTTGCGTGATATGTCGCCTTTGTGGGAAATGTTTCAAGACGGCGTAGATTTAGACAAAGTAGAGTGGGTAGCACACTAAGTTTAGTGTCTGAAAGGGGTTTATTATGGCTTACAGCGAAAAAGTTATTGATCATTATGAAAATCCACGCAATGTCGGTTCATTCGATAAGAATGACCCGAAGATTGCCACTGGTATGGTAGGCGCACCCGCTTGTGGTGACGTGATGAAGTTACAACTGAAAATCGACGAGCAGGGCATTATCGAAGATGCCAAGTTTAAAACTTACGGTTGTGGTTCTGCGATTGCTTCAAGCTCTCTGGTAACAGAGTGGGTGAAAGGCAAGTCGATTGATGAAGCGGCAGAGATTAAGAATACTGCAATTGCTGAAGAATTAGCGTTGCCACCTGTAAAGATTCACTGCTCGATTTTAGCCGAAGACGCAATTAAAGCGGCTATCGACGATTATCGCGCAAAGAATAAAGAGTAGTCCGGAGTAAATCATGGCTGTAACTATGACAGCGGCGGCGGCTGAGCGAGTAAAATCATTTCTTACTAATCGCGGTAAAGGAATCGGTTTACGTTTAGGTATTAAAACCACCGGTTGTTCAGGGCTTGCCTATGTTATTGAGTTCGTAGATGACCTCAATGCCGATGACGAAGTATTTGCGGTCAATGATGTCAACATCATTATTGACAGCAAATCGCTTGCGTACCTTGAAGGTACAGAGCTGGATTTTGTGAAAGAAGGCTTAAACGAAGGTTTCCAATTTACCAACCCGAATGCCAAAGGCGAATGTGGTTGTGGCGAAAGCTTTAACGTTTAAACCCAACCACCTACGGTGAACTCTATTGAATTTTTTTGAATTATTTGGTTTAGAGGCCGATTATTCGATTGATTTAACCTCGCTTGCAACCACTTATCAAGCATTACAGAAAACGGTCCATCCGGACCGTTTTGCGCATTCTTCTAGCCAGGAACAAATGCTGGCGGTGCAAAAATCTGCACAAATCAATGATGCTTACGATACGCTCAAAAACCCTATCAAACGTGGTGAATATCTACTGCAGCATTTAGGCGCGGAACTTCCCAATGAACAGGCATCGTTTCAGGACATTGAATTTCTGATGGTGCAGATGGAACTTCGCGAGATGTTAGCTCAAATCAAGTTTGCCAACGATATCGATGCGGCACTGATGTCTGCACAGGAAAGTCTCGATATTCAAGCCAGGCAACTGTGGCTCGAATTTGAACAACAACTGGCAGCTAAAAGCGATGCCGCGAATCAACAGGCCGGTGAAACTCTGCGTAAACTCAAGTTTTATCATAAGTTATATATTGAACTCGAGCGCATCGAAGATGCGTTGTTCGATGATTAAATATTAAGAACAGATTATGGCGTTATTACAAATTGCCGAACCGGGTCAAAGTACGGTTCCCCATCAACATCGATTGGCAGCGGGTATCGATTTAGGCACTACCAACTCGTTGGTTGCTAGCGTGCAAAGCGGCATGCCCAAGACTCTGCCTGATGCAAATGGCGAGGATATCTTACCATCGATTGTCAGCTACCAAAGCGACAAAGTATTAGTTGGCAATGCGGCGAAAGCCCTCGCAATATCCGATCCACAAAATACCATTGTCTCTGCCAAGCGATTAATCGGTCGGTCGTTGGCCGATATCCAACAAAAATATCCGAATCTGCCCTATACCTTCTCAGGAGATAAAGCGCATCCAACGATTGCAACTGTGGTCGGTGATATCAATCCGGTACAGGTATCTTCACAGATCCTGACCAACCTGGTTGAGCGCGCGACACAAGCACTTGGTGGCGACCTTGAAGGTGTGGTGATCACCGTTCCCGCTTATTTTGATGATGCCCAGCGCCAAAGCACAAAAGATGCAGCGCAACTTGCTGGCGTCAATGTACTGCGATTGCTGAATGAGCCTACGGCAGCGGCAGTTGCTTATGGCTTGGATTCCGGTCAGGAAGGTGTTATTGCGGTTTATGATTTAGGTGGTGGTACCTTTGATATCTCTGTCTTGCGCCTCAATAAAGGAATTTTTGAAGTCCTGTCGACCGGTGGCGATTCCGCTTTAGGTGGTGATGATTTTGATAATGCGATTGTTGATTATCTGGTGAGCCAGTTTAATTTGCAGCGACCGCTTTCCCATCAGTTAGAACGTCAGCTGTTAGAGCAGGCATGTAAAGCCAAAGAGTTACTCTCTTCTCAAGACAGTGTTGATATCGACGTTGAACATCAAGCCAATACACTGACACTATCCATGACAAAAGCTCAGCTAAATGCGTTAATTTCGCCGCTGGTGAGCAAGACTCTTCGAGCCTGTCGTCGCGCCTTAAAAGATGCCGGTGTCAGTATTGAAGAAGTTCAGGAAGTAGTGATGGTTGGGGGCTCTACCCGCGTACCTTTGGTTCGTGAACAAGTTGGTCAATATTTTAAACGACTACCTCTGACCTCTATCGACCCCGATAAAGTCGTCGCAATCGGCGCCGCGATTCAAGCGGATGTACTTGCCGGTAATAAGCCTGACAGCGAAATGTTACTGTTAGATGTCACCCCTTTGTCGTTAGGTTTAGAAACCATGGGTGGATTGGTGGAAAAAGTGATTCCCCGTAATTCAACCATTCCTGTCGCCAAAGCTCAGGAATTTACCACATTCAAAGATGGGCAAACGGCAATGGCCGTCCATGTTTTACAAGGCGAAAGAGAGTTGGTGGAAGATTGCCGTTCTTTAGCGCGCTTTGAATTACGCGGTATTCCGGCAATGACTGCGGGTGCAGCGCATATTCGCGTGACGTTTAAAGTTGATGCCGATGGCCTGTTAAGCGTAAGCGCAATGGAAAAATCCACGGGTGTCGAAGCAGCCATTGAGGTGAAACCTTCGTTCGGTTTAGAAGATGGCGATATTATTAAGATGTTGCAGGAAAGCGTCACCCACGCCAAAGACGATATTCAAGCACGTATGCTCAAAGAACAGCAGGTTGAAGCATCTCGAGTTGTAGAGGGCGTCGAAGCGGCTTTGGTTGTTGATGGTGAACGCCTATTATCACCACAAGAGCGCACAGCCATCGAAAATGCTTTGCAGGAATTAACGAAAATCAGTCAGTCGTCTGAAATCGCCCGTATTGAACAGGCAATTAAAGACGTCGATACAATTACAGCCAGCTTTGCCGAGCGTCGGATGGATTCATCCATTAAGACCGCATTGGCAGGACATTCGGTAGACGAGGTTTAACCATGCCAAAAATTATATTTCTTCCCCACGAAGAATTGTGTCCGGACGGAGCAGTTCTGGACGCAAATACCGGTCAAACGGTATTGGACGTCGCGCTTAAAAATGACATTGATATTGAACACGCCTGTGAAAAATCTTGCGCCTGTACAACCTGTCATGTGATTGTTCGCGAGGGCTTTGATTCATTAGCTGAAAGTGATGAGCTAGAAGACGATATGCTGGACAAAGCCTGGGGCTTAGATCCAGAATCCCGTTTAGGCTGTCAGGCGGTGATCGCCGATGAAGATTTAGTGGTAGAAATTCCCAAATACACCCTAAATATGGTGAGTGAGAATCACTAACCCAAAAAATTCTTATTTTTGTGTTAACGAAACATTAATAGCCGCTATACATCAATGCGTTGTTCAGGCAAAATAGCGGCCTAATAAATAGTCTATCTACGTTTTAAACAGAGGAAAAAACATGCTCACTCGGGATATGAATATTGCTGATTTTGACCCTGAATTGTTTCAGGCCATGGCTGATGAAGTTGTCCGTCAGGAACAGCATATCGAATTGATCGCATCAGAAAACTATACCAGCCCGCGCGTGCTAGAAGCACAAGGTTCACAGTTAACCAATAAATACGCGGAAGGTTATCCTGGTAAACGTTACTACGGCGGTTGTGAGTATGTCGATAAAGCAGAGCAACTCGCGATTGATCGTGCGTGCGAACTATTTGGTGCAACGTATGCTAACGTGCAACCGCACGCAGGTTCACAGGCAAATGCCGCGGTTTTCCAGGCATTAGTTACACCCGGTGCAAAAGTGCTTGGTATGAGCCTTGCCCATGGTGGTCACTTAACTCACGGCTCTCATGTGAATTTCTCTGGCAAGCTGTATGAAGCGATTCAATATGGTCTTCACCCAGAAACCGGCGAAATCGATTATGAAGAAGTTGAGCGTTTAGCGTTAGAGCACAAACCAGAAATGATTATTGGTGGTTTTTCAGCGTACTCCGGTATTGTTGACTGGGCGCGCATGCGTGAAATCGCTGATAAAATTGATGCCTATTTCATGGTAGATATGGCTCACGTAGCCGGTTTAGTTGCTGCAGGTTTATATCCAAACCCAGTTCCTCATGCCCATGTCGTTACCACCACCACTCACAAAACATTAGCTGGCCCTCGTGGCGGTTTGATTGTCTCTGGTTGTAACGATGAAACCATCTATAAAAAATTAAACAGTGCGGTATTCCCTGGTGGCCAGGGTGGTCCTTTGATGCACGTTATTGCTGCAAAAGCCGTAGCGTTTAAAGAAGCGCTAGAGCCAGAATTCAAAGACTATCAGCAAAAAGTGTTAGATAACGCCAAAACGATGGTCGCGGTTCTTCAGGAACGTGGCTATAAAGTTGTGTCAAACGGCACAGACAACCACTTATTATTGTTAGATCTTATCGACAAAGATATTACCGGTAAAGATGCGGACGCAGCCCTAGGCAAAGCGCACATCACGGTAAATAAAAATTCAGTACCGAATGATCCTCGCTCTCCATTTGTTACATCAGGTTTACGCCTGGGAACACCTGCCATTACTCGTCGTGGTTTTGGTGAAGCGGAAACACGAGCACTAACCGGTTGGATTTGCGATATCCTGGATGACATTAACAACGAGAACATCATTGCTGACGTTCAACAAAAAGTTAGTGCACTCTGTGGAAAATTCCCTGTCTACGCTTAATAGGGATAGCTATCACGAATTTAAGTGTGGCAATTTGCAATAATTTTGGATGGCTAGGCTAGCATTCGGAATTGGGCAGATACCATCCTAAATTGGTATTATGGATCGCAATCTATTGATGATTCGATTAAAATGGTCGCCTATAAGCGGCCATTTTTTTTGCCGTAATGAATAAAGAAACACGCCGAGGAGGCCTATGCATTGCCCATTTTGTTCCGCCAATGACACCAAAGTGATCGATTCGAGATTGGTTGCCGATGGCCACCAGATCCGCCGTCGTCGTGAGTGTTTGCACTGCTCCGAACGTTTTACCACGTTTGAAACGGCTGAATTGGTAATGCCAAGGATCATTAAGCGCGATGGCTCTCGAGAGCCTTTCAATGAAGATAAATTGCGTAATGGCTTGTTGCGAGCGCTAGAGAAAAGGCCCGTTAGTATTGAGCAGATAGAAGGTTCAATCAATCATGTAATGTCTCGCTTGCGCGCCACTGGTGAACGAGAAGTGGCCTCAGAAATGCTCGGTAACTTCATTATGGAAGAACTGAAAAAGCTCGATAAAGTCGCCTATGTTCGTTTCGCTTCGGTGTACCGCTCTTTTGAAGATATCCGTGAATTTGGTGAAGAAATTGCACGTTTGGGCAGTAATGGCGATTCTTAGCACCATATACAATGGTTAATTTTTCCTTTACCAGGGGTGATTTGTGAGTTTAGAAGCTAATTTTAGCAGCGCCGATTACCACTATATGCAACGCGCGATCCAGTTAGCGAAGCGTGGGCGTTACACTACGTCACCGAATCCGGTTGTCGGCTGTGTGTTAGTGAGCAAAGATAAAATCGTTGGTGAAGGCTGGCATATAAGAGCCGGCGAAGGACATGCCGAGGTCAATGCTTTATCGATGGCAGGTTCGCTGGCTAAAGGGTGTACTGCGTATGTCACATTAGAGCCTTGCAGCCACTATGGCCGAACACCGCCTTGTGCGAAAGCACTAATCGAGGCAGGTGTCAGTCAGGTTGTTGTTGCGATGCAGGATCCTAACCCTCAGGTTAGTGGTCGCGGCATACAATTGCTTGAAGATGCGGGAATTGCCACCAGAGTCGGTTTGCTTGAACAATCGGCACAACAAATTAATATCGGTTTTGTCAAAAGGATGCGAACGGGGTTTCCTCGGGTGATTTGTAAACTCGCCAGTTCACTCGATGGCAAAATAGCCATGCACAGCGGCGAAAGCAAATGGATAACGTCTCCCGAATCACGCCAGGACGTCCAGCGACTCAGAGCCCTGAGTTGCGCAATTATTTCCGGTGCAGATACCGTATTGGTTGATGACGCACGATTAACCGTCCGGTATGAGCAACTCGGTTTTGCAATGCAGGATATCGAACCAGAAAAATTACGGCAGCCGACACGAATTGTTATCGACAGTCAGTATCGTTTGCACCCGCAACTTGCCTTATTTAAAGAAATCTCAAACATTATTGTGGTTCGCAATCTGCAAATGTTGCAACGTGAACCGAATTGGCCTGATCACGTACAGGTGATCAATATTGCTGGCAGTTCGCAACATCCAGGCAAAGTCGATTTAAACTCGTTACTGTCGGAATTGGCCAAATCTGGGGTTAATAACCTGTTGGTGGAAGCTGGGGGGAATCTTACCTCGGCGTTTATTCAAGCTCAGCGGGTCGATGAGCTATGGTTATATCAGGCTCCAAAACTTATGGGCGCTCAGGCATTAAGTTTACTGGCTCTGCCCGGAGTGGAAACGTTGGCTCAGGCACCACAATTGAGCATTATAGATATTCGTAAAATAGGCCCGGATATTCGTATCCGCGCCAATTTTAATTAGCAATAAGAAAGCAATGAGTTATGTTTACCGGAATTATAGAAGCCATAGGGCGAATTAAAGCAATCCAGCGCCAATCCAGCGGCGCTCGCATTGAAATCGAAACCCAGAGTCTGGATATGTCCGATGTGAAGCTTGGTGACTCGATTGCCACCAATGGTATTTGCCTGACGGTTGTTGCATTCAACGACGCTAGCTTTAGTGCCGATGTCTCCATGGAAACTTTGGATCGTACGGCGTTTGGCAATTATCAGATTGGCCAGCATGTAAACCTGGAAAAGGCGATGCTGGCAACCGCTAGGTTTGGTGGTCATATTGTTAGTGGTCATGTGGATGGCATGGCAAATATTGTATCGGTCACCGAACGGGGTAACGCCTGGGAATATTGGTTGCAGGTCGATAAATCGTTGAAAGCCTATATCGCAGAAAAAGGCTCGGTAACGATTGATGGTGTCAGTCTTACCGTCAATAGCATCGATGATGATAAATTTCGTCTGACAATTGTGCCCCATACCCGAGCCGAAACCATTATTGCAAGCTATTGCGTTGGCCACCAGGTGAACCTGGAGGTTGATGTTGTGGCGCGTTATGTTGAACGATTACTACAGTGTCGTGAGTCTCAAAGTACGGACTCAGGCGTGAGCGAATCCTTATTAAGAAAAAGTGGCTTTATTTAAGCCCAGAGGTATTTATGAAATTTAATTCTCCAAAGGAGCTGATCGCCGATATCGCGTTAGGCAAAATGGTTATCCTGATGGACGATGAAGATCGTGAGAACGAAGGCGACTTTATCATGGCAGCCGAAAAGGTAACGCCAGAGGCGATTAACTTTATGGCGACTCACGGTCGTGGCTTAATTTGCATGCCAATGAGTAAAGATCGTTGTCAGCGCCTCAAGCTTCCTTTGATGGTTGACAACAATGAAGCCCAGTTTACCACCAATTTTACTGTTTCCATTGAAGCCGCTCAGGGTGTCACTACCGGTATTTCCGCCGCCGATCGTGCCACTACGGTGTTAGCTGCTGTTGCCAAAGATGCAGACCATTCGTCGATTGTACAACCCGGGCATATTTTTCCTCTGGTTGCTAAAGACGGCGGTGTCTTAAATCGTGCCGGGCATACCGAAGCAGGCGTCGATTTAGCTCGATTGGCCGGGTTAGAGTCTGCTGCCGTGATTGTCGAAATCCTTAACGAAGATGGCACCATGGCTCGTCGTAATGATTTGGAAGTCATCGCGCAAAAGCACGATTTGAAAATTGGCACGATTGCCGATTTGATTGAATATCGTAATGCGACGGAAACTACCATACAACGGGTTAGTGAATGTAAATTTCCAACCACGTTCGGCGAGTTTGATTTAGTTGCGTTCACCGATACCATCGATGGTCAAAGTCATTTCGCCTTAATTAAAGGTGATATTAAGGCAGATGAACCCACGTTGGTTCGGGTTCATCTGGAAAATACCTTTAAAGATTTATTGCATTGTCAGCGTGGTAATGTCACATCCTGGCCGATTGCCAGCGCGTTGCAAAAAATAGCTCAAGAGGGCGGAGTGCTGGTTCTTCTTGGAAAGCATCAGACTCCTCAGGCATTAATTCAGCAAGTGAAAAGATTCGCGCTACAAGATTCTGGTGAAGACGTGAAGGAAGTGCATAAGCATGTCGGCTCACGCAATGTTGGGGTTGGCTCGCAAATCCTGGCAAACCTTGGAGTGAGTAAAATGCGCCTGTTAAGTTCGCAAACCAAATATCATTCGTTATCCGGCTTTGGTCTGGAAATCGTTGAATATCTCCACGATTAAGTCGCAGTTGTCGCGATAAGGTTTTATGAAATCCAGCTTAGGCTGGATTTTTTATGCTATTTGTCAGTCGCTTCAAAGATCCCTTTTACTCTTATTTCCTAACGGCCGTTTTTAACTGCCAGGTTTTAATTTAGACACAAGCTTAACGCCAAGCAATACCAGGGTGCCCAATATTATCCCTAAAACCAGTGTAAACAAGGGGCCAACTAACCAAGAGTACCAGATATGTGCAGGCCAGGTATTAACCACTTCCACGGCGTGTAATTGCAAATGATGAAAATATTCAATGCCATGAACCAATATGCCGCCACCTACCAGAAACATTGCCGCTGTTCCTAAAAATGAAAGGCTTTTCATTAGTTTAGGGGCGAAGCTAAGCAGACCGTTGCCAATTTTATTACGCAACTTACCGCGCCAGCCCTGTTTGGGGTTGTTAAGAAAATATACCCCGAGATCATCGATTTTGACGATGCCAGCGACTAATCCATAGACACCGATTGTCATCACAATGGCAATAAGTGATACGACAAGCGCTTGATCGACAAAGGCTCGATGTTGCACTGTACCAAGGGCGATAACGATAATTTCCGCCGACAGAATAAAGTCGGTTCTTATCGCCCCTTTAATTTTATCTTTTTCGTAGTTTACCATATCAACCGATTCATCGGTCAGTGCCTGGAGATCTTGTTGATGCTGTTCATCATCATGCTCGCCGCGAAGGCTATGGTAGATTTTCTCTACCCCTTCAAAACAAAGATAGGCACCGCCGAGGATCAATAGTGGCGTAATTAATGCGGGTATAAAGGCGCTGATCAATAGCGCCGCAGGCACCAGGATTAACTTATTGACAAAAGAGCCTTTGGCGACGGCCCATACAACGGGTATTTCCCGATCCGCTTTTACACCGCTAACCTGCTGTGCATTGAGTGCCAGGTCATCACCTAACACGCCGGCCGTTTTCTTCGCGGCGACCTTAGTCATTAAAGCCACGTCGTCTAATGCGACGGCTATTTTATCAATGAGTGCGAATAAACTGGAACCTGCCATAGCTGACCTTTTATGTTTGTTTTACCGATTGTTGACGTTGCTGCCATCCTTTTCGGAACTTCCAGGGAGCAACTTACGGTTGAATGTTAAAAATATGTTAACTCAATAAGGTAAAAATAAACCCTTAAGTTTTCACTTAAGGGTTTATATTGATTAAATGACTGCTTGGATTTGGGATAGTATCCCTTTGGCGTCCAGGCCTAGTTCCGCATGAATCTCAGATTGAGTTCCGTGTTTAATAAATTCATCGGGGATGCCGATATTCGACACGGTCTGGCGAATACCTTGCTGGGCCAAGTACTCACTTACGGCAGAGCCAGCACCACCGGCGATGGCGTTATCTTCCACGGTAATTAAATAGTCATGGCTGCTGGCAAGCGCTTTGATTTTCTCGTGATCCAGCGGTTTGACAAAGCGCATATCCACTAGTGTGGCATTTAACTCGTCGGCAACGCTGGATGCTTCATGCAACATAGTACCAAACGATAAAATAGCGATTTTTTCACCGTCTCGAATTTGTCTGGCTTTGCCAACTTCAATCGTTTGTGAAATCTCTGGAAGCTCGATTCCGGTGCCACTACCACGCGGATAACGCACCGCGGCAGGTTGTTGCAATTGATGTCCGGTATTTAACATTAAACGGCATTCCGCTTCGTCGGAAGGGCACATAATCACCAAATTAGGGATACAACGCATAAAGGATAGATCGAATGCACCTTGATGGGTTGGGCCATCGGCACCAACAATACCCGCACGATCAATCGCAAACAAAACCGGTAGGTTTTGAATGGCGACATCGTGGATAAGTTGATCGTAAGCGCGTTGCAGAAAGCTCGAGTAAATGGCAACGACAGGTTTGTAGCCGCCAATCGCCAAACCCGCAGCAAAGGTTACTGCGTGTTGTTCGGCAATCGCCACATCAAAGTATTGATTTGCAAAACGCTGGCTAAATTCAACCATTCCTGAGCCTTCACGCATTGCTGGCGTGATCGCCATTAACTTGTCATCCTGTTCGGCCGTTGCGCATAACCAGTCGCCAAAAATTTGCGAGTAGGTCGGTAAACTCGGTTTATTTTTGGGCAATGAATCACTGCTAGGATCAAATTTTGGAACCGCATGATATTTGATAGGGTCTTGTTCTGCTTGCTCATACCCCTTACCTTTGCGGGTCACCACATGCAATATCTGTGGACCCTTGAGGCTACGCATATTACGTACTGTATCCACTATGCCATTTACATCATGACCATCGATAGGGCCGATATAGTTAAAACCCAATTCCTCAAAGAAGGTACTTGGTACAACCATCCCCTTAATGTGTTCTTCTGCTTTTGAGGCCAATTCTTTAATGGGAGGAATCGACCCTAAAATGCGTTTTCCGCCTTCTCTTAAGCCGGTATAAAGACTACCGGATAATAACTTGGCAAGATGATTGTTCAAGGCGCCGACATTTTCAGAAATTGACATTTCATTGTCGTTTAATACCACCAACATATCTTTGTGGATGTCACCGCCGTGATTTAATGCTTCAAACGCCATACCTGCAGTCATCGCGCCATCACCAATTACCGCAACTGTTTTGCGGTTCAAACCTTCTTTTTCCGCGGCAACAGCCATTCCCAGTGCTGCAGAAATCGATGTCGACGAGTGGCCGACACTGAGGACGTCATATTCACTTTCTTCACGCCATGGGAATGGATGTAATCCTTCCTTTTGACGAATAGTATGCAATTGGTCACGGCGACCAGTAAGGATTTTGTGGGGGTAAGCCTGATGGCCAACGTCCCAGATCAAATGATCAAAAGGGGTGTCATAGACATAATGCAGTGCAACGGTAAGTTCAATCGCACCAAGACCCGAGGCAAAATGGCCACTACTTTTACTGACGGAATTGAGCAAATAGCTGCGTAACTCATCACTGATCTGTTTTAGCTGATCCTGGGAAAACTCGCGCAATTGTTGGGGTTTATCGATTTGCGCTAACAAAGGATAATTTTGAAGATCAATAGTCATAAATTCTTTCGTTTAATGATCACGTTGTACAATGAACGTGGAAAAATTCGCTAAATTCTGTGTATTGTAGGGCAAAGAGTCTAACGCGTGAAGTGAATTAGCATATAACTCCTGCTCTTTTTCCTGTGCCCCTTCAAGTCCGAGTAGCGCTGGGTAAGTTGACTTGTTGGCCTGAAGATCTGAGCCCGCCGGTTTTCCCAGTATTGCTTCGCTGCTAGTGATATCGATAATATCGTCATGGACCTGATATAAAAGACCGGTGGTCGCAGAGTAGCGTTTTAAAAGAGTAATGTGCTGTGGATCGATATCGGCAACACATAACGTTGGCATTAAGATAGCTGATTCAAGCAAGGCGCCCGTTTTTAACCGGTGAATTTGCTCGAGATGTTCAAGTGTTACGCATTTGTCGGTTGCGGCCAAATCCATAGCCTGCCCACCACACATACCTTGATATCCCGACGCCTGAGCTAACATTTGAATCAATTTAACCTGACGGTTCGCTGGTACATCGATAAATGGATGATTGGCGAGAATGTCGAAGGCCAATGTTTGCAGACTATCGCCGGCGAGAATTGCCGTCGCCTCATCAAATTTTCGATGGCAAGTGGGTTGTCCCCGGCGCAGATCATCATTATCCATAGCGGGTAAGTCATCGTGCAGTAACGAGTACGCGTGTATACATTCAAGAGAAGCGGCAATTGCGTCAACATCCTGCAATTCCACACCTAGCATTTCAGCGGTTGTATAGGCCAAAAAAGGCCGCATTCGCTTACCACCGATTAACAGCCCATAATTCATTGCTTCTAACAACTTAGGGTCATTGATACTAAGCGTATCTAAGTGCTGTTTTAAAAAGGTGTCAATGCGTTGTTGGTAAGTCTCTAGGTTTGCCAAAGTCGCCACTAGCTGTCGGACTCCGCATCGTCAAAAGGACGTAATTCAGCTTGTTCATCGTTATTCATCAACACCTGAATTTTTTGCTCGGCATTCGCCAGAGTCTGCTGACCGTGCTGGCTTAAAGCGAGCCCACGTTCAAACAACTTCATAGAATCTTCCAATGACAGGTCACCTTGCTCTAATTGAGTAACAAGCGTTTCCAATTCCGTCATCGACTCTTCAAAGCTTAGATTTTCCGGCTTCTTCTTTGCCATACTTGCCCCGATAATTTGCTAACTTTTTCATTCTTTGTTGGCATTCTAACCCGTAACGCGCCGCAGAGGAAGTTTGAAGGTTCAATTTGAGTGAAGACACAAGTGATAAAAACCCATCATCAGAATGACTAGAATTAATTGCAAAAGTGTATCTTCACAGGCAATTATTGGTCGGTTGTGTATAATACGGGGATTTAAAGCTTAACTGGCATTCTCAATGAAATTTATTGTTAAATTGCAATCGGAAATCACCATCAAATCCCGTCCGGTTCGCAAGCGTTTTACGAAAATCCTCGAGTCCAATATTAAGAACGTCCTGCGTCGTGTCGATGATCAGGTTCGTACCAAAATTAATTGGGACAGTATTGAAGTTACCAGTAAAAATACCTGCGAAGAAAATCGCCAATTGCTGATTGAAACTTTGCAATGCGTGCCGGGCATCCCACATTTTTTGGAAGTGCAGCAAAGCACCTATACCGACCTTGATGATATTTTTCAAAAAACCTTAGCCGTACACGGTGAGACGATTGAGAATAAGTCTTTTTGTGTGCGAGCCAAACGTACCGGTCAACACGATTTTAATTCGTTACAGGTCGAGCAATACGTTGGTGGGGGATTAAACCAGCATGTTGAGTCTGCGCGTGTACAACTGCGCAAACCGGATGTAACCATCCGATTGGAAATCAACAAAGACCAATTGTTTATCGTGTCTTATCGCCACGAAGGCCTAGGTGGTTTTCCAATAGCGACCCAAGAAGATGTGTTGTCATTGATGTCCGGTGGTTTTGATTCTGGTGTGGCCAGTTATCAAATGATCCGCAAAGGGGCGCGAACCCATTTTTGTTTCTTCAGACTTGGTGGATCAGCCCATGAAGTGGGTGTGAAGCAAGTCAGTTACTATCTGTGGAACAAATATGGTGCTTCCCATCGCGTCAAATTTTTTGCCGTTGATTTTGAACCTGTGGTTGCGGAAATACTAGAGAAAGTCGATAACGGCCAGATGGGCGTTGTGTTAAAGCGAATGATGATGCGTGCCGCATCCATGATTGCCGAGAAACGTGGCATTCAATCGCTGGTTACGGGTGAAGCATTAGGCCAGGTTTCATCACAAACCTTAACCAACCTTAATGTTATTGATCGAGTAACTGAAACCTTAATTCTGCGTCCTTTGGTGGCCATGGATAAGCAAGAAATTATTGATATTGCACGGGAAATTGGCACCGAAGACTTCGCCAAAACCATGCCGGAGTATTGTGGCGTAATTTCCCAAAAACCCACGGTTAAAGCAGTATTGTCACGCATCGAAGCCGAAGAAGATAATTTCAATATGGATATCCTCACCGATGTGGTGAGTCGCACGAAGATCCTCGATATGCGTGATATTGCCATGGAAGCCGAAGAGGAAGTGGCAACGGTTGATAAGGTCGAAACCGTCGATAGTGCAGGGCATGATAATGTGGTCATTGATATCCGATCTCCGGAAGAGGAAGATGCCAACCCATTGGATTTAGACGATATTGATGTCAAACACATTCCGTTTTATAAACTTGCTACCCAGTTTGGCGATTTGCCAAGCGACAAAACCTATTTGTTGTATTGTGACCGCGGTGTGATGAGTAAACTACAAGCCTTGCTATTGCATGACAACGGTTTTGACAATGTGAAGGTGTATCGACCTTAACGAGCAACTATCGCTCTCAAGGTTAACCGTTGCAGACAAAAGGTGCTAGCGGGAGTTGACACTCCCTGAAGTAAATAGGTGGCAGGTTTCAGGGCTCAGAAAAGCATGCCACCTTGCGTCATTCCCTGATACTACAGGGAATCTATCGGCACCGGTTGAACGGCGGGTATGTGGCAATAACGGGAATTTAAATTCCCTTAGTACGTATCGCAAGCGATACTCCGGGAACGCGACGAAAAACGTCGCTTTGAGTACGCTGATGTCATCAGCTCCGAGTACACGCTGTTTCGAGTTGCCTATATGGATATAGGTATGTCGACAGCGTCTGGAACTGGCTGTCGATTCATGCAACCCCACCTCGCGTCATTCCCTGACACTACAGGGAATCTATCGTCACCGATTGAATGGCGGCTATGTGCCAACAACGGGAGTTGAAACTCCCTTAGTACGTATCGCAAGCGATACTCCGGGAACGCGACGCAAAACGTCGCTTCGAGTACACAATCAAAGATTGTTCCGGGTACACGACGAAAAACGTCGCTTCGAGTTCGCTGATGCCATCAGCTCCGAGTACACGCTGTTTCGAGTGAAAAACAACCTAACCTCGCGTCATTCCCTGACACTACAGGGAATCTATCGTCACAGCTTGAACGGCGGCTATGTGCCATTAGCTGCCTGTTAGCAATTGCTAATATACGCTGGTTTCGGGGTGTTAACGCTCGATTAACGGGTTAAAAATAGTGGGCTAAAATCCAGCGAAGCGAAAAGCCCGCTTTTTTTAATCCCCGTTTAATTGCTTGTTAGTTTGCGTCTACGACCATTTATTTCGCTAGTAAACAACGACGCAAGTAACATTATTTAACTGCCTGTTTATCTAAGATTTTACCGATAGCCGCTTTAATATCTCTAGTTTTTTCAGCTTCTTCGATTAT
This sequence comes from Thalassotalea litorea, assembly GCF_005843925.1. Taxonomy (GTDB): domain Bacteria; phylum Pseudomonadota; class Gammaproteobacteria; order Enterobacterales; family Alteromonadaceae; genus Thalassotalea_A; species Thalassotalea_A litorea_A. Next base: position 63,017 of record NZ_VCBC01000015.1, on the reverse strand, counting down.
AGGAATAACCCAAGCACAATTGAGCTGATGGAGCGATGCCCGCCAATCTTTCCATTTAGAGCCACTTATATTATCAAGATTATCGAGTCCGAATGTAGAAGCTGCTCCCCACTGTGCAATTGAAGGTAAGCTAGGGTCATTGGAATATCCTCCAAGTATAAATGGTCTTTCTAAATTACCAGGATCTATAGCAAAATATAAATCCGCTTTCTCTGTTGGTTCAGAAACTTTATTGATTAACTGCATAGCGACACCTGATAGCAAACTAACGCCCGCCTAAACGGTGAAAAATGCTTGGCTATAATGTTTATCGAACGTAGCCAAGCGCTTTACGTCCGATTTTAAGGCTCTTGTTATATTTCCACTTTTTGGGAATTAACGCTGCCCTATTCTATGTACTATTTTCGACTTCCGCTATCCCGATTTCTATACGCAATGTCTGGATATTTACGCTTGAATAGATACGTTCGCTGGGAATTAATGTGCGGAGTGAATTTACTTATGTTCCTACGCCATTCCCTGACTTTTCAACCATTCCTGGTATCTGCGATAAATCGCTGGTGGTAAATATAACGCCTTACTAATGGGCGCATAAATGCTTGGCTAAAATTAGCGACGAAGGAGCGCAAGCCAAGCGTTTTGCGTCCTTTTGAGTAACTTGTTATATTGCGATTTATTTTGAAATACTTTTTATAGCAATTAAAAGTCCAACAACAAAACCAATAACGATGCTTATTCCTGCGGCTTCGATAAACCCAACTAAAGTCCAACTCTCTGTACCATCCCGAAAAAACGACTTCAGAACACCTAAGCAAAAAATTAGCAATTGAAATGGTAAACTGGCTTTAAAAATACCAAATAAAAACTTCCTGTTAATTAGATATTTATACTTCATTTAAGCCCACTAGGTGATAGCAATATAACAGTTTATTATGTAGACGGCTCAGTAATTCCCGTCTATTTTGGTTCCCTTAAATTACCAGAAAGAAACTAAAATTCAATCAGTTAAAAATCATCCAAGCGTCAATGTGCCAGTTTTCGTGGAAATTACTGAGAAGGCTTACTAATGACCCTCATGAAAGACTGAAAATTTTCTTTCAATTTAGGTGGTTAGCTAGATTTTCGATAAACTTCAGGAATTAATTAGAATTCCTAGAAATTCTCGTTTTGGGGAATTCTGACTGACTGTAATTCGACACAACAGCCGCTCATGACTGGGAACTATTCAATAACTTACGTTAATTATGAGGACGTGGCAAATGTGCTAGCTACAGCCTGCTTACGATTGCTAACACTTCCTTATTTTGGATTATCAACGCCCTAGTATCTTAAGTTCAGTAGACTAATCCATCCCTTGTTTATTAATACCGAGGAAATCAAATTCATACTTTAAAGCAACAATAAATCTATCAGTTTTAATGTCTATCGCACCAATAACTTGAAAGTTATCATTTTCTTCAGCTTGAATAATTATGACATTGGTTCTTTCACCAGTTTCTTGATCAATATGGACCGCATATTGAGGGATTAGAATATCAATAGGTCTACCAATATTTTTGCCGTCAACTTGCAACATAAATGCTGCTGCACCGGCGTTAATATCGTCTTCGGTAGCTTGTCGACCACTAGTATATTTATAGTCACCTAGCGGTGGCCATTCCATAGTATTCTTTCCATGGACGAGTGTTGAAATTAGAAACAAAGGTAAAATTAAAAATCGATACATGATTTCGACTGCTTTTAGTTTATTATGTCGATGACTTCGTAACATCCGTTACTGGGCACTCTAACCGACTATAGTTCGTTCAAAGCACCTGAAAATACTCAATTAAGTTATGCGCAATTTGCTGTTGGAATTCAGGGCGAACGCACAACATGAGTTGTCGTTCTACTCCATTTTTATCGAAAAATAATGAGAGACCACTCTCGTAAGGGACAAATTCAAAACCTATGAATTTCAACCTATCTCCAACTTCATATGGCATGTTCTTAAAATCTCGGAAGGCTTTAATAACTTCGTACGAGCGTCCTTTTTTGAGAATGTCATATTCTGGCTGTAGATAGCTTCGTTCCATACATTTCCTAATGCACATGACAGTTTATTATTTTAACGATAAACGAGTGACTGCTGTTCGCTCTCAAGAGACATTAACCTTTTCAATCTGTTAACGTCAAATTTGTGGCAACTACATCCCGTTAGCTGTTGCTAACATACAATGTTTTTCGATATTAAACTCTGTAATAATGAAAATAAGAAAGGCAGCGCACTGAACTAATCGGCTTGTTTTGCGTTTGAATTTCAATCAATGCATCGTTCCAAATTGCCTATCAGCCTGTTTAAATCGACAATACTCAGATATGACCTCATGAAGGCAGAAGAGCTAAAGAACAAAAAGCCCGTGATATAGGCTCTTACTTTAAAACCTTGAACAGCATCGTATCCGGAAAAAGTGATACGAATGTTCGACCAAAAACTTACTGGAATTTTTAATGCTTTTTTAGCGTTTGATTCATTCAAGTAGCGCAGGTCGGTTAACAGTTTCATCAAATCTTCCTGTTCGAGCGGATCTTGAACGTCGACATAATGTGAATTAGCCCCCGCACAAAATAGCTGAAGATGAAGCTTACCGGGAACTTGGCCGCTAAAAAAAGAAAATATCGCGGAAGATACGTTAACTCGAGATTGAATTTGTTTTAGTTTTCTCATTTCATTCTTTGATTATAAATAAACTAATAACTCAGGATTGAAAGACTATACCTCGCTGTGAGTTCAATCGATGGACGCACACACTCATTAAATCGTTCAGCAGGTGTTTCATATTCTAGTGTCTTTCTCGGTCTTTCATTAAGTTGTCTTGCAACTTGACTTAATCGTAACTGAGAATGCACGCTCAAGTCAGTACCTTTCGGGAAATATTGTCGCATAATCTACTGGTGTTCTCATTTGAGCCAAGTTGCCAAGGGCACTTAGGTTCGCAGAAATAAACCTGTATTTCGGTCTCTAGTGTGAGGTTTTTATGGGGATGAAAGTTCAGCGCCTTTGTCTCAGGTAAGTGATTTATAAAGCTCTGTGGGCAGCTTTTTTGATTGTTATATTAGTGCCTTTATTACTTGTGCGGGGCAGAAGATCCCGAAAAATACATGGTGAATTGAGGATGTACATTCAGGGGGTATTAAAGGCAACCGGGATCGCTTGTCAATGCAGCGGTAACTGCCCGGTTGCTTTAGTGATAAGAATTAGAGAAGGCTTAAGCTTCTTCTTTTACTTCTTCTTGTGGCTCTTGTTCTGGCGTTTGCTTAATGGCGAAGTACATAACAGCACCAACCACGATAGCACCGAGGCGAATCGCCCAACCGGCATTTTGTCCCCAGTTATCGACCCACATCAGTATTTTTAACTCATAACCTACTAGGTTTAGCAGCAAAGATGCAATGCCCGCGATCATCAAATATAAACCGACTTGTTTCATATTCTTATTCCTTATTGTAATTATTATGTTTTGGTTTTTATTTTCGTTATTAATTATCTGAATAAATCCAGACGTTTGATAACCATACAGGAAATAGGGCAATAAAATAAAGACCTGTAAAGTCGAAGGAATTAAGGAAAAAGAGGGCGAGGTTAAGCGGTACAAGATGTACTAGGGCTTAGGGGAAAATTAAGAAAATATCACAGTGTAAAATTTAGCGCTGGTTTTTGATGATAGCGATTTGAAAAATGTATTTGTAGAGGTATTTGAAAAAGATTTTTGAAAAAGATATTTGGAAAATCAGAAGGTAATTCAGAAAAGTTGGCTGGGGTACGAGGATTTGAACCTCGGAATGACGGGATCAAAACCCGCTGCCTTACCGCTTGGCTATACCCCAACTCAGGGACTTTCTTTACATTGATTGCTTTAATACGCGCCGCTTAAGAAAAGTGGCTGGGGTACGAGGATTTGAACCTCGGAATGACGGGATCAAAACCCGCTGCCTTACCGCTTGGCTATACCCCAACAATGTAAATGGTGCGGGAGGAGAGACTTGAACTCTCACATCCTAGGATACTGGAACCTAAATCCAGCGCGTCTACCAATTCCGCCACTCCCGCGATTTGGTGGCTACGGCGGGACTCGAACCTGCGACCCCATCATTATGAGTGATGTGCTCTAACCAGCTGAGCTACGTAGCCTTCCAAACACTTGTCTGAGTTGCCTCAAGCAAGTGCGGCGTATTATGCAAATCTGCCTTGAGGTCGTCAACTCTTTTTTGCGAAAACTTTGTGACTTTTTGTCTGTTTGCTCAAAGAGTCGCCAATTCGCGCTAATAATCTCCTAAAGTTGACGAAAAAGCCCGGACATCAGGCTTTTTTTAAATTTAGGGTAAATATCAGAGTTACCAATTTTTTACATTTAATTGGCTATGGCTGCGGTTAAATCAAATGAACGCTTGCGACTCATCAGATAAAAAGCCGCCGGAACAAAGTAAAAAGACAATAGTGTCGTTAACACGGTGCCGCCAGCAATGGCAATTGCAAATGGCGGCCAGAAGCCACCTCCAGCCAATATTAACGGTAAAAATCCACCGACAGTAGTAATGGTTGTGGAGCTGATATGTCGTGTACAACTTAACACACCATGAATCACACTGTCTTTATCGCCTTGTATTGCCAACTTGTCGGCTTTTAATTCGGCCAAAATTACGATAGCTGAGTTAATCGCCAGACCCATGAGGCCCAATAAGCCAATAATAACGGTAAATCCAAAGGGGTAGTTAAATATAAACACGGTTAATAAACCTAATCCCATCGACATGAATGCAGAGATAAAAATAATCGATGATACTCGAAATGAATTAAACGACAGGACAACCACGGTAATAAGTAGTGTCAGGATCACACCGACGCTACCCAATAATTTACCAACGGCATCGTCTCGGGCTTTGGATTCACCGCCAAATTCTAAGCTATAACCGGTAGGGATGTCGATTTCACCGGCTTCGATTTGCTCGTTCACTTTCGCCAATACCACCGACGGCAGGATGCCAGCGCGTAAATATCCCTCAACCACATTCACCCGTTTTCCGTCGCGGTGGGGAATGGCTCCCCGGGAGGGTTTAATATCCACCTCGGAAATCGCGGCTAAAGGGATGAAATCTCCGGTAGCGCTATTAATGATCGGGAAATTAGCCAGATTATTGACCCCCTGACGATATTCATCCCCGGCACGGACTCGCACGCCAATGGATTCTGTCGCTTCAATAATGGAACCTTGGGTTCGCCCTTGCAACCCGACTTCCAGCTGGCTTGCCAGTGAGCTTAGAGTTAGCTGTAAGGTGCTTATCGCATCTTCATCGGCGTTTAACCAGGCCTTAGGCGTTCCCGCTAATAACGTCGAACGGGTATGAACCACATCATGTGTTTGCGAAAAAATACGGCGTAAATCGTTACCTAATACCTGCAACGTATCTAAATTCGGCCCATAGATGCGAATTTCAATGGGGGCGTTAAAGGGAGGCCCTTGCTCTAACTTTCGCACCAATATCTGTGCTTCGGGAAACTCATCATCTAATTGTCGCTGTAACTGTGGGATCAAGCGGTTTGCCGCTTTGAAATCCGCAGCGGTTATCATCGCCTGGGCGTAGTTTTGCATCCCATCTTTGGCGGCAATCAAGTTGTAATAAAATGCTGGCGCACTTTTCCCGACAAACCAGCGAATATCATTGATAGCCTGATGTTGTTCTAAAGAAGCGGAAATTTCTTCGGTTAACGCTTGAGTCGCATAAATGCTGTTTTGTGGCGGCAAAAATACTTCGATATGGAACATGTCTCGATCCGATGGAGGAAAGAACTGCTCAGCAAGGCTGCCGGCAGCTATAAAACCGGCAATGGGCAAGGTAAAAACCAGGGCGATAACTGTTTTCGGGTATTTGAGGGTCAGTGTTAAACTTTTGGTAAAACGCTTTTCCAGGGCAGGTAAGCCAAGTCCCTGATTATACCAGTGGTTGGATTGTTTGCCTTTGACAAAGCGGCCAGATAATCCAGAGACTATGGTGTGAGATATCAAATAAGAACCAATTAATGAGAAGATCACACTCAGGGCAATGCCACCGATAAATTCGCCGGCATCACCGGGCATCAAGACAATTGGCATAAAGGCCAGTATTGTGGTTAATGTCGAACCTAACAGCGGCAACCATAAATGCCGTACTGATTGCAGAACCGCCTGCAGACCGTTGATGCCACGTTGTTTACGTTGCTGAATGCTATCGGTCATGACAATGGCGTTATCCACCATAATACCTAACGCTACCACCAGGCCGGTCACTGACATTTGATGAATGGGTAAGCCATAAAAATTCATTACCGTTAAGGTAAACAGTACGGTTAGCGGCAGTGATACAACTACGATAATCGCCGAGCGCCAGCCTAATGTAATAAACAACACCACGGCAATGATAATGAAACCCAGAAGAATGTTATCGACCAGGTCACTTAATCTTGCTTCGGTGTAAGTATTCTGGTCGAACAGAACTTCCAGTGACATGCTGGCAGGGAGTATATTTTTGAATACGCCCATTTGCTCGTCAACCCTTGCACTCCATTGATCGACGCGAATACCGCGGATCATCCGCGTCGCTACAACCAGTGCTGGTTTGCCGTTAACGATAGCAATTTCTGATAAGGGTTGTTTCAGTTGGCGAGAAACCGACGCCACGTCACCGACGCGGAGAATTTGATTATTGTCACTGCGAAGCGGAATGTTTCTCACCCGTTGCAAATTATCCAGGGCGCCAACGACCTCAATCTGTAATTGGTTATGGTCATTGAACAGTTTTCCTGCAGGTATTTTTACGTCGGCGGCCATGATGGCCTGTGCTACCTGCTGTGCGGAAATATTAGCAAGGGCGGCTTTTTGCTGATCCAGTTCCACCAATACTTCTTCATCATTAATACCATGGATATCGACAATGTCCGTTCCGGAAACTAATCGTAACTGGCTTTGCAATTCTTTAGCATAGCGACCCAAGGTGATTAAATCCGGCTTGGCATCTATATCCTCGACCTGCCAATTTAACGCCAATAAGCGGGTATAGGCGAAGCTTCGCTCTTCATCAAAGCGCGGCGGCATGCTTTCTGCGGGCAGTTGCGGTTCAATATCGGCAAGTAAATCGCGTATGCGTGAGAATACTTGAGTAGAATCGTTCACATAACCTTCGAGTTTTACCTGAATGACGGATATTTCAGGGCGGGAAGTCGATGCCAGATATTCAATCTCGGACAACGTCTGTAGCTTTTGTTCAATTTTTTCCGTCACTAACGCTTCGACCCGTTCAGCGCTGGCACCGGGGAATTTGGTGATAACCAGGCCAAAGCGGTTTTCCATGGCGGGATCTTCGGAGCGGGGCAATGCCGATAATGAGGCAAGGCCAGCAACAATTAATAGAATAATAAGTAAGGCCATCAAGCGGCCATTGCGAACAAACATCTCTATCATGGCGCTTGTACCGAATCATCAACGCGAACAACCTGACCACTCACCAGGCGCTGCAGGCCGCTTTTTACTATATTGGTATTTGCAGGAAGACTGGAACGAATAAACGCACCATCGTTATTTACATAGAGAATTTCGACGGTGTGGGTTTGCAGGGTGAATAACAGGGTTTGCTCGGTAGGCTCTAGCGTATAAATATTCCAGACGCCACGCACACCATCGGTGATCGCCGAAAGGGGCACCCAATATCCTGCGGATTCGATATATTGTTGGTAATCGAGATAGCCCAATTGATTGTTATAAACATTGACGTTTTCAGGGAGCTGAAATCGTAGTTGTACGGTGCGGCTAAGCGGACTGATATCACTGTTAACGGAAACCTTGTCAACTTCGACGAACTTGTCATTAATGATTAATTGGTGTTGCGAATTTGACTCGATTTCCCGAGCAAGATGCTGTGGTACGCCCACTTTTAATTCATTTTGCGCCACTTGTTGCAATTCAAATGCCATGACCTGAGAAGAAACCAGCTCGCCTTTATTGATTAACCGTTTATTGATAGTACCGGCAAATGGTGCGGTGATGGCTGTACGCTTTAATTGGTAATGCTTAGCGTCGATGTTCGCCTGAATTTGTTGTTGATTGGCATTAAGTACCTGTTGTTGCGCCAGCAGTTCGTCCTTGCTTTGATCTGACGTGTAACCTTGTTCAATCAGGGCATTGATTCGTCGCAGATTTGCCTCGACCAGTACCTGCTGCGCGTGAATTTGCGCTTGTTGAGCAATCAATTGCTTTAATTCGATATTCAGTAACTCTTGATCGAGAGTCGCCAGAATTTGTCCTTGGGTCACCTTATCGCCCTCAAAAGCGAAAACCTGCTCGACTCTGCCTGACACTTCAAACATGAGTTTGGCCGATTGTCTGGAGCGTACTGTACCGGCGAAGTTTCGTTCGACGTGATAGCCAGCTTGCGGTTGCAATGCCACCGTATCTACCTTGTGATGATAATCCTGCCCAGACGCCTTAGCGCTGACATTTTCCAGCTCATTACAACCAGTCAATGCGAATAAAAAAGGCATCATGGTTAGGGCAAGGAACAGACGGTAGCTGTTTTTCCAGGAAAGATTATGGGTTTGGGTTAATGCATTTAATAACGGCATAAAGCGATTCAAAACTCTGTAAGTTACATATAATATACTGGACGGTTTAGTCTAGTTTAGATATTTTAAACTAGACTGTCTAGTTTGATTTGTTACAATCTATATTAAATTAATTACCAAATGATAATAATTGATCACATTTGCCTTAATACTCAGGTTATTTACAATCTGAACTTTGGCAGTGGCAACGGCGACAATCATTGCCGTTGTTGTATAGACAATTAATAGGCTAAGTATTAGAGTTTGTTGGCAGGTTATGAATACCCCGGAGAGAGTAGTGGCAATTCCCAAAGTCAGAAGCAAAAGTGAAGAAAAGCGTCAGCAGATATACGATGCGGCAACGCAGTTGTTTTGTGATAACGGCTTTGCCGCGACCAGTATGGATTTAGTGGCAAAAAACGCCGGGGTGTCGAAACAAACGGTTTACAGTCACTTTGGTAGTAAGGATGAATTGTTTGTCGCAACGATTACCGCGCGCTGTGAACAGTTTCTGTCAACATCAACAACCAGTCCTAAAGACAGCGACCCATATACGACCTTGTGTCAGTACGCGGAGCATTTTCTGGCGTTATTATTATCAAAAGAAGCGTTAGCTATCCATCGAATTTGTATCAATGAGTCGATGAGTCACCCCTTGGTTTCCCGGCTTTTCTTCAAAGCGGGTCCTGAGCGCGTTATCGCTGAAATGCGTACCATTCTTGATGAATATAAACAGCAGAATATCCTTGCCATTGACGATGTTCACATCGCCGCAATTCAGTTCTTATCGGTCATAAAGGGCGAGATTTGGATGCACAAAGAATACAACATTGAAAAACCGATTAGCGGTGATCAGGTGAAAGTGTATATTCAAAGCACCGTCCAACATTTCCTGGCCGGATATGGTTATCAGGTTAGCTGATTCGCACGCTATTGCTGTGTAATTGCTTTGAATGAACTGCTTAAGCGGCATGAACGTGTGCTGTTTATATGTTAGGTACGCTTGCAGTCTTAGAGCTTTGCTTTCGAGGTTGAATCCCTGACCAGCAACGTCGGTGTAAACTGCCGGCAGATATCCGGTGATTTTTGCTTGCGGATTTCATTAATAAGCAAGGTCGTCGCATTCTGCGCTATGGTCTGGTTCGGCTGATCTGCGGTGGTGATTTTTGGCCAGGTCTGGCGTGAAAACGGACTGTTCTCGAAACCTACAATAGATAACTCCTCTGGAATGGCGACATTTGCCAGGCGAGACGCAAATAATGCACCCGCTGCTATCTCATCGTTACAGGAAAATATTGCCGTAGGCTTTTGTGGATGATTAAGCAACTCACTTGCTCCGTTTACTCCAGAATCGAACGAGTATTCACCGTCGATGATCAGACTGTCATCGACATTAATTCCTCTTTCGGTGAGTGCCAATTTATATCCTTCGATTCGTTCAAACGTTGATTTATGCTCTTTACCACCACTGATAAAGCCAATATTTTTATGGCCTAATTCAATTAAATGCTCGGTAATGGCAAAAGCAGCATCAAAGTCATTCACCATGATGCAGGGGGAGATCCCGTCAGGGCGATCGTGACCAGAGAATATACGGACAAAATTAACGCCTAATTCATTGAGTCGACCAATAACCTCAGGCATTTCTGAAAATGGCGGGGTTAATACGACGCCGGAAATTCGCGAGTGACGGATCATATTAGAGATCTCGTCGAGAATATCATCCGCTTTTGAATTACAGGGGTGAATGACCAACTCAAAATTCTGTTTACGACACTCCTGTAAAATACCGTTTTGCATATCGATGACATAATAAGCATTTGGATTGTCGTAAATAAACGCAATACTGAAGGATTTGCTGCCGGCGAGATTACGCGCTGCGGCATTGGGCTGATAATGTAATTCCTTAACCGCTGCTTCTACTTTCTCTTTGGTTGCGGCTCGAACAGATGATTCTTTGTTGATCACCCGCGATACCGTTTTTATGGAAACTCCGGCATGGCGAGCAACATCGTTAATGGTCACCGACATGGTAAATCTGTCCTTTTATATTTCAATAGATCATTCAATGAATTCAGCCGAAAGTCTTTTTTGTTGTTCGCTGAGCTGTTTCGCGCTTTGTGCTGCTTAGTCGAGTTGTTGTTATGTTGCAGCATCGCTCTTTATCTTACTGTCAGCCATTGAAATTTACGTTTATGTGTTCATCACTAAACCGCTTGATAGCAATTACGCAACGACTTTAAGCCTAATTTTCCAAGATTAACAGAATTTTGTGTGCGATAGGTTATTTTATTTTTAGCCATTATATAGCAAATATTCTCAGATATGAAAACTGCGAACTGGCTGATATGGGCTAAGGGAAATTATTTTGTTGCCGATTTTTCAGGCTTTGCTGACTTGTTGGATTTTCATTATATTTTAGCGAGTTAGTTGGTGTACTAGAAAACTGTTAGTGAATGATCTCAGCCAGTTCTGGAAATGATTTTTTGAGCTTTTAGACCTGTCGACAAAATAAAAGATCCTCTATTTAATTGTTTATCCCAATATAATATTTTCGGTTACTGGTGTGCGTTTTTTTTTGAGTTGCTGCCATGTGTTAAAAAAACTTTTCAAAATCAAAATTTCCGTGTAAGGTTTTATAATGCTTTATGACAGCGTTGTCATCTGTTCGGGCCAAACCGTGAGAATCGGAGTGAACTGTGGCGACTGGATTTAATGCCAGTATCTAAAGGGAAGAAGAGAAAAGACAACAAGATCAAGAAGGTGTCGTCATTTTAATTCCCCAAGCGCTTGGTACTGTTTAACTATCTTAGCGACGGACGCAAAGGTGTGATTGGATAGGTGCTGAAGCTTGGAAGGACGCATCTGGCAACTTGACCTTAGTTGATCTTTATCTGCTAGCGATACGATCAAAAAAGGGAGTAAATTTCCCTTTTTTAATAAAAACATTATTTTTAACTTGAATTGATTTGCACACTAGGTTTAGTCTACGGTTTCGATAAAAAAGGTTCCCATGTTTGGAGAAGTAGAATGAGCCAGCAAAACGTACAGCCGTTAAATAAAAACGTACACGGCAAAACAAAAATTAAAGCACAAAAGAATTTCGAACAGGTTGAATCACAGCATTTAGTTCCATTGGTTGTTCATGAGTTTTCAAGAGCAAGTGCCGAATTCCCGGTCGTGTTTGTGAAAAACGCTGAAAATGGCACTTTTCAGCCCGTTGCCTTATTTGGTCTTAAGCCAGGTGAAAACCTGTATACGAAAGGTGAAAGTTGGGGTGGAACATACGTACCAGCGTGTGTTACCCATTTCCCGATGGCGCTAGTGCCTGAGTCAAAAGACTCAGACAATTATATGGTTATTATCGCAACCGATAATGACGTAGTAAATGAAGAAGAAGGTCAGTCATTATTTGAAGAAAATGGTGACGAAACTGAGTATTTAGCCAAGCGCAAAGAAGCGATGGCGTCATATTTAGAACATTCGCATATGACTCGCATGTTCACCAAGGAATTAGCCGATAAAGACTTGCTTATCCAGCAAAATCTTGAAATCGATTTAAATGGCGAAAAAATCGCGATTAACGGTATCTATCTGGTTAATGAAAAGAAACTGAATGAATTAAGCGATGAAGATTATCTGGAACTTCGCAAGCGTGGATTCTTAGGGCCAATTTTCGCCCACTTAAACTCCATGCATCAGGTACATCGTCTGGTTCAAAAGAAAGCACAGCAAGCTGCTTAATTCAGTTTGGTGAGCTTTTAAGCTAAGCTCACCGCTTGAATGATTATACATAGTCTCAATGCGATTTTTCGCCCATTGGACTTAACTTCAAAGCCACCGCGTAAGGTGGCTTAATATCTTTCCTCGCGCCCGCTTAGTAAACCCATAAACAATGTTTTGACTGTCATACCAAAGTCGAAAATTAAAGTTTTCTAATTTCAATAAATATTACTAGAAGTTGCGCAAGGATAATAAAGATGATCAAAAAAACTTTGCTATTAAGTTTAAGCCTGAGTGCTCTGTTAGGCTGTCAACCTCAGTCTGAAACACATGCAACGAATGAGACCGAGCAATTCGTTCATTCAAACCAACTAACGCAAGCAAAGCTCGACAATTTTGCCCAATCCTTAAAGGTCGAATTTGAATTGGTCACCAATGTTGCCGATGACCAATGCGATAAGGCTAAGCATGACGGTCTTTGCTTTCAAGGGCGATTGAACTTTTCCGCCAAACAAGACTTTCCCTATAAAGACTGGGCGATTTACTTCTCACTCATTAACCCCGTGCAAACCCAGTTGCCTGGAGAATTTACCATTACTCATGTGAATGGTGATCTGCATAAAATCGCCTTGTCTGAGCGCTTTAAAGGTTTTAAAGCCGGGGAGACGAAATCCTTGGATTTTCGTGCGGATTTTTGGAGCTTATCGGAAACCGATCTTATTCCCAATTATATTTTGACCGTTGATGAAACCAGTACCATGGCCGCAAAAGGTGAATGGCAGGCGCGGGTGATTGACAGTACCCGAACGACGATAGATGCCGACACCGGCCTGGAAATTTCGCCATTTGTCAAAGAGTACACCCGTGAGCGTGAGCAATTTAAGCGTACGGATACCGATCAAACGCAATGGGCGACGGCCACCGTGTTATTTGAACGCAATGCCAAGCAACGTCCAAGCAGCAATAATCTTGCGACTTCATTGATCCCAACACCCAAATCAATGACGGTTGATGAAACCGCAATGGCATTGGATCTGAGTGCAGGTATTCAGGTGAACTTTAACCAGGTGCAGCCTGCTTTGGTGACAACCGCGCTTGCACGACTTGAAACATTGGGCGTTAAGCAATCCGATACAGGCGTACCTGTGAGCCTGGAGCTAAACAGCGCGTCTGACAGCCAATCGGTTAAATCTGCAGGTAATCACAGTGGTGCTTACATTCTAAAAATTGAACAAGACCAAATCACTGTACGCGGCGACGATGCCACTGGGGTGTTTTACGGATTGCAATCCCTCGCCGGTTTAATTCGTATTGATGACCTGAAACTACAACCGCTGACCATTAGTGATGAGCCGCATTATGATTTTCGCGGTATGTTTGTCGATGTGTCCCGTAATTTTCACTCACAGCAATTTTTATTCGATTTAATCGATCAGATGGCCGCTTATAAACTGAATAAGCTGCATTTGCATCTGGCCGATGACGAAGGCTGGCGTCTGCAGATACCAGGCCTAGAGGAACTCACTGACATCGGATCTAAACGCTGTTTTGATTTAAGCGAACAAACCTGTTTATTGCCTCAACTTGGCGCTGGTGTGGATAGTAACAGTGAAGTAAATGGCTATTTCACCGTTGCTCAGTATCAGGAGATCCTTAAATATGCTGGTGAACGTCATATTCAGGTTATTCCTTCTTTGGATATGCCCGGGCATTCTCGAGCAGCCATCGTTTCCATGAAGCGTCGCTATGACAAATACATGCAGGCGGGTGAACAAGCCAAAGCCGAGCAATATATGCTGCATGATCCAAACGATACCACCGTCTATTCTTCGGTGCAGTACTACAATGACAACACAATTAACGCCTGCATGGATTCTTCCTATGATTTTATTGCCAAGGTAATGGACGAAGTAAAAGCCATGCATAGAGAAGCTGGCTATCCACTGACTCGTTATCACATTGGTGCCGATGAAACGGCGGGCGCTTGGGTGGAGTCGCCCAAATGTCAGGCATTTATCGCTACTAATGACACACTTGAACAACCGGAAGGTTTGGTTGGATATTTTATCGAGCGAGTGGGGCATATTCTGGCAGAGCGTGATATTGAAGTGGCCGGATGGAGTGACGGAATGAGTCACACTAAGCTTGAGAACATGCCTGAGGTCGTTCAGGCGAACGCTTGGGGCGTATTGTTCTGGCAAGGTCATCAAGCCGCGCACAAACTGGTAAATCAAGGTTGGGAAGTTGTCGTTTCCAATCCCGATGTTATGTATTTTGATTTTCCCTATGAAGCCGATCCTAAAGAACACGGTTATTATTGGGCATCACGTCATATCAATACCGAAAAAATCTTTAGCTTTATGCCGGATAATTTGCCCGCTCACGCGGAATATTGGCTCGACCGTGAAGATCAGCCGTATCAAGCGGATGATTCTCTGAGCAAAGACGAGCAGGGTAATGTTCTGCGCGGACCAATGGAAAAAGGCAAAGGATTCGTCGGTATTCAGGGCCAGTTATGGAGTGAGAACACTCGCAATGATGATTTAACGGAATACAAAATATTTCCGAGATTGTTAGCTTTGGCTGAACGCGCCTGGCATTCACCTCAGTGGGCACTCCCATATAAGCATAATGGTCAGGTTTATGATCGCGACAGCCATCAGATCAGTGAACAACAACACCAGCTTCGACAACAAGCCTGGAGCGATTTTGCCAATACTATGGTAAATAAAGAGTTCGCCAAACTGGATTTGGCTGACATTCACTATCGAATTCCTACGGTTGGTGCAAAAGTTGAAAACGGCATATTATCTATCAATGCGACATACTCAGGCTTATCGCTTCAGTATCGTAACGGTAATGCCTCCTGGGTAGACTATACTGCTCCCGTATCCGTGACCAAAAATGAAATTTGGGTACGCGCGAAAGCGGTAAATTCTGATCGCGCGGGTAGGGCAATTAAGGTCCAGTAAATCGACTTAACTTAATGTTTTTTAACACTTCATAAAAAACATTAAATAATTAATGACAGCGTTGTCATTAATCGGTAGACTTATTTTAACTTTGATAAATTTTAAACTGGCGGCTTGGATTAAGCCGCTCTGGTTGTAAATAGAGGCCAAGATGCATACAAGTCATCAACAACTCTACTTAGGTATCGACGGCGGTGGCAGTAAATGCAAAGCCGTGATCCTTGATGCAGAACTGCAATGCCTGGGAGAAGGTATTGCGGGGGCTGCGAACCCATTTCACAGTGTCGAAAAGGCACAAAAATCGATTGTCGATGCCGCGTTGCTAGCGCTGGCGGATGCCGGTTTTGGCGAACAACAACTGAATCAGTTGATTGCCGGTGTCGGTCTGGCTGGCGTTAACATTCCCAAATATTTTGATTTGATGAACGCTTGGCAGCATCCTTTTAAAGTAATGCATTTAGCCACCGATTTACACATTGCCTGTCTCGGCGCTCATAACGGTGAAAATGGCGCAATTATGATTTGTGGCACCGGCTCGGTGGGTTATGTGAACACCGATGGCGAATCCTTAATCGTTGGTGGTCATGGTTTTCCACAAGGTGATGCTTGCTCCGGTGCCTGGCTTGGTTTGCAAGCGGTACAGAAGGTATTACTGGCTGCCGATGACTTAAGTGCGCAAACCGGCTTAACTGAACGAATTTATCACGCTCTTGCCTGTAATGACTCCAATGATCTGGTGAGTCAATTGTCGGGGCAAGGTGCAACGTTTTACGCGCGTCTGGCAATCCATGTGTTTGATGCTGCGGATGCTGGTGATTTAGTGGCTCAACAAATATTGGCGCAAGCAAGTAATTATTTTACTGCGGTGTTTCATAAATTGATGGCCAAAGACCCGGCACGGATCTCCCTGATCGGTGGCTTGCAAGTCCGTCTAAAGGACTGGCTTGCCGCCGACATCTTTAGTCAATTTAGCGATCCCATGCAGGCTCCGGAAATCGGTGCAGTATTATTCGCTAAGCAAAAGACTCAATAGTTCACGTTTCGCAGGATATAGATTAATTATGTCAACTCTAATGGAAAAAGAAGCTCGTCAAGCACCTCAGGTTGTTGCCGAGCAACTTAAATTAAACGCCGATATCGCCGCCAAAATTGGTGACAAACTGAATCAAATTGATCCGAAAATGGTAATGATTATCGGCCGTGGTTCGTCTGATCATGCTGGAGTATTCGGGAAATACTTATTTGAGATAGAAGTTGGCGTACCGACGTTTGCGGCCGCGCCTTCGGTTGCCAGTGTCTATGGCAAAACCTTAAAACTTGATAAAGCTTTGGCCATTGTCATTTCACAATCCGGTCGTAGTCCGGATATTTTGTCTCAGGCACAAATGGCAAAAGATGCCGGGGCTTACACCATCGCATTGGTAAATGATGAATCATCGCCTTTAGCACAGCTTGTCGACGATGTTTTACCGTTAAAAGCCGGCCCTGAAAACTCGGTGGCGGCAACTAAAAGTTACCTTGCCACATTAAGTGCATTATTGCAGTTAGCGGCAAATTGGGGTAAAAACGAAGAATTAATTAATGCCCTGCAGACATTACCCGCAGGCTTACAAAAAGCAATCGATAGCGATGTGCAATTATCGGCTCAATCGTTAGCCGATACCCGTAACCTGGTTGTGCTTGGTCGCGGCCTGGGGTTTGCGGTAAGTAAAGAAATCGCATTAAAGCTAAAAGAAGTCTGTTCGATTCACGCGGAAGCGTTTTCCAGTGCGGAGTTTCTGCATGGACCCGTTACCCTAGTCGCTCAACAACTTACCATAATTGATTGTCATGTGAATGATGAGTCGGCAAGTGCTCATAAAGAGCAGGTTGTTGAAGTAACGAGTCGCGGTGCGGACATGATTCATCTGGATCAGGTGGTTAATGATATTCATCCAAGACTGGCTCCATTGTTAGTTTTACAGCGTTTTTATCTGGACGTTGAAAAAGTAGCCTTAGCAAAAGGCTTTAATCCAGATGAACCACAAGGACTTAAAAAAGTAACACGGACTTTATAATATGCAGCAATTACTTCAGGTTAGCGCGTTTTTTGATGGTGAAACTCTACACAAAAATTGTGTCGTGGAGTTGCTCGATGGACGAGTTATTCATACTGAAGAAATTCAGGGACACCACCCCAAAGCCGAACAAATTCAGGGGCTGATGGCGCCAGGGTTAATCGATGTTCAGGTAAATGGCGGTGGTGGTGTGCTGTTAAATGTGGCGCCGAGCATTAAAACACTCGAAGTCATGTTTAAAGCTCATGCCCAATACGGCACAACAGCGATGTTGCCAACCTTGATCACCGACGATGTACAAGTGATGGAAAGCACCGCGGATGTGATCAGTGCCGCTATGGCCGACAGAGTTCCGGGGATTATTGGTGTGCATTTTGAAGGGCCGCATTTATCGGTACCGAAAAAAGGTGTCCATAATGCCAGCTTTATTCGACCAATCAGCGAACGGGAAATGGCGGTGTTTTGCCGTCAGGATCTGGGGCAGGTCATTGTTACATTAGCACCGGAAACCGTAGCGCCTGTAGATATCACTCGTTTGGTTGAGGCTGGTGTGCATGTGTGCCTGGGGCATTCGAATGCTGATTTTGCCACTGTCACTAAAGCGCTGGAGGCTGGTGCGAGCGGCTTTACCCATTTGTTTAATGCGATGTCTGCATTTCAATCTCGAGAACCCGGCATGGTCGGAGCGGCATTACTCGATGATAATAGCTGGTGTGGTCTGATTGTTGATGGACATCATGTTCATTATGATTCTGCGAAGCTGGCGATTAAAACCAAACAAACCGGTAAGATAATGCTGGTTACCGATGCAATGTCGCCGGTAGGTAGCGATGAAGACAGCTTTGAGTTACTCGGTGCCACCGTACTTCGAAATGGTGATCGGTTAAATGCCACCACAGGTGAACTGGCAGGCTCTTGTCTGGATATGGCGAGTGCGGTGAAAAACACCGTCGAAAAACTGCAACAACCTTTAGAAGAAGCGTTACGAATGGCTTCTTTGTATCCGGCGCAGTTTTTACATATCGACAAAACGCTGGGGCATTTAAAAGTAGGGGCGACCGCTGATTTTGTCATTTTTGATGACGACCTTAATGTCACTCAAACTTGGGTTTACGGGGCGCGAATTGTTTAATCGCGCCTTTGCTTTATTAAAATAATAAAAACTAAAAAAATAGTTGGGGAATTATGCAACAAACAAAAGGTGCTAATATGGCTTCGCCCATGACAGAACAATCAAAAAGTAGTTTCGTGCCCATGGCGATCGTTGCCGGGTTATTTTTCATTCTTGGGTTTGCAACCTGGCTTAATGGCTCGCTAATGCCGTACCTCAAGCAAATCCTGCAATTAACGCCTTTTCAGGCATCATTAATCCTATTTTCCTTTTATATTGCGGTTACCTTTACCGCTTTGCCATCCGCCTGGTTAATTCGCAAAGTTGGCTATAAAACCGGTATGGCACTTGGTATGGCTGGCATGATGGCCGCAGGTTTACTGTTTATCCCAGCGGCAAAAACCCAGATATTTGCATTGTTTCTCTTTGCTCAGTTAGTGATGGGCGCAGGGCAGACATTGTTGCAAACGGCAGTAAATCCTTATGTTGTGCGCATCGGTCCGGAAGAATCTGCGGCGGCACGTGTGAGTGTGATGGGGATCTTGAATAAGAGTGCTGGTGTTGTTGCGCCTATGGTGTTTACCGCACTAATTTTAGATAGCTTTAAAGATCGCGTCGGTACGGATTTAACCCAGGTTCAAATTGATGAAATGGCCAATGGTCTGGTGCTTCCTTATTTAGGAATGGCACTATTTATTGGTGCATTGGCGTTGCTGGTGAAAAAATCACCGTTGCCTGAGCTTGCCAAAGAAGATGATGAAGACGATGGCAACACCAACCGCCTGCGAGATGCGGCTAAGCATCCGAATTTAGTGTTAGGTGTAGCGGCATTGTTTTTCTATGTTGCGGTTGAAGTGATTGCTGGCGATACCATTGGCACTTATGCCTTATCGCTTGGCATTGAGAATTATGCAGTGATGACGTCTTATACCATGGCATGTATGGTAGCGGGTTATATCATCGGTATTATTACCATTCCTCGCTTTTTATCGCAGCCAACCGCGCTAACAATATCAGCGATATTGGGCATTATTTTAACGGTTTTAGTGGTCGTTGCCGATAATGATTCCTTTATGCTGGCGAATGCGTTGTTGGTTCCATTTGGTGGTGCCATGCTACCGGATAGCTTGTTATTAATTGCATTGCTCGGTTTGGCCAACGCAATTGTCTGGCCGGCAGTGTGGCCATTGGCGCTTTCGGGTTTAGGCAAACTTACCAGCATTGGCTCTGCATTGCTTGTTATGGGGATTGCTGGTGGTGCATTCGGTCCGCTGTTCTGGGGACTGGCAAGTTCCGCCTCAGATGCCGGCCAACAAGGGGCTTATCTGGTCATGTTGCCGTGTTATCTGTTTATTCTGTTTTATGCGGTTAAAGGATATAAAATCAAAAGCTGGAAATAAGTCACCCGACTCAGTCCTTAATAAAACCCCGATGCTTTGGCTCGGGGTTTTTTCTTTTTCGCCATTTCTCGGCAAATCCTATAATTTTTCTATACTTATATCTTCGATAGCCATTTGTATGAGCGACCATTGACGGCTTGCGAGCTGCCTAACCGCGATAGTCAGACACAATCATGGCCGCTACTTGAGCCACGTGTTCGGTGGAAAATAAAAAAAACGACAGGATACAAACCATGTCAAAAACGTATATTTCCTTATTCACTCTATTTTCGTTGGTATGGGTTGGCCTGTTGGGCTGCAAACCCGCCCCGCAGCAAGCGCCCGATGTTGAAGTTGTGGTGCAGAAAGTGAAATCGTTTCCGTATCGGGGGACGGCGAGTTTTGTCGGGCGCCTGAATGCGTCTAGCGACGTCAAAATTCTCGCCCGGGTGAAAGCAAAAATTGAATCCATTAACTTTTCTGAAGGTCGGGAAATTAAATCCGGCAGCGTTTTGTTTAAACTCAATGATGATGAGTTGCAAGCGCAAAAGAAACAGAGTGAAGCGGAAGTATCAAGGTCACAATCGGCGTTAAATGCAGCGGATAAAAACTATAAGCGGGGTCAGGAATTGGCGCCAGATGGTTATATTTCGAGCTCAGAGCTCGATGCGCTGGAAGCAAAACTGCAAGAAGCACAATCGGCGCTGGCATCTGCTAAAGCGAAATTGGATAACGCCAAAGTAGATTTGAGTTATGCCACTATAGAGGCGCCAATTTCGGGAAAAATTGGTCGCAGCATTTATAGCGTCGGTGATGTGGTAAGCCCTGAATCGGGCGAGTTAACGACAATTGTCTCGACAAACAACATGGAAGTGCCGTTTTTTGTCAGTGAAAAAATTTATTGGCGTATGGCAAAAAAATTCACAGAGGCCCGTGCAAAAATGCCGCGCGCCGAACGACGTGATGAAGTTGTGATCAAAATTGCGTTAGAGAAAGATGAATTTTACCCCCATGAAGGCAAGATAACGTTTGTCTCAAACCGGGTGGATCCAAAAACCGGTACGATGGAAGTCAGAGCAACGATACCGAATCCTGAAGGCATGCTAAAGCCCGGCCAATATGTCAATGTCATTGTTGAAGAACCGGTGGAAGTTGCCACAGTGATGATCCCGCAAAGTGCCGTACAATCCGACCAACAGGGCGAGTTTGTGATGGTGGTCGATGATAAGAAAAAGGTGAGTCGACAAAACGTAGGCCTTGGCGAGCGCGTTGATGTCATGGTTATCGTCAACAAAGGCCTGAAAAACGGCGATACTATCGTGATCCAAGGAGTGCAGAGGATCCGCAGTGGTCAAAAGGTGAATCCAATAAAAGCCGAAGATCGCACTGTGCCTGAAATAGAGGGCTGAGCATGTTTAGTAAAACCTTTATCCAGCGCCCTAAACTTGCCCTGGTTATTGCCATTGTTTTAAGTTTGATAGGGGTGATCTCCGCCGCGATTTTACCCATTTCAGAATATCCATCGGTTGCTCCACCTCAGGTGGTTGTCAGTGCTTACTATACCGGTGCATCTGCATCTGTGGTAAAAGAAAAAGTTGCCCAGCCAATCGAGGAAGTCGTCAATGGCGTTGAAGGCATGATTTATATGTCTTCAAAAAGTGCGAATGATGGCAGTTATCGCCTGACGGTGACTTTTGCGATCGGTACCGATGCCGATTTAGCCTTAGTCCGAGTGCAAAATCAGGTTGCCATGGCGGAGCCTAAATTGCCCCAGGACATTCGTCTTACCGGCGTCACGGTTAAAAAGCAATCTCCAGATATGCTGTTCCTGGTCAATGTGTATGCACAGAGTAAAGGCTTTGACCGGGTATTCATTTCCAATTACGTAAAAATCAATCTCCTAAATCGCTTGAAAAGGGTAAATGGCATCTCTGAAGCGATGATTATGGGTGAGGCCGATTATTCAATGCGGATATGGCTTGATCCGCAAAAAATGGCATCATTGCGCGTTACCGCGAATGATGTACGTGCCGCCCTGAATGAGCAGAATATTCAGGTCGCGGCAGGCAAAGTTGGCGCCCCCCCATACGATAGTGATATTCAAACTCAATACACATTGCAGGCCAAAGGAACCCTCACGGAAGTCGAAGAATTTGCCAATATCGTGATTCGTTCTCGATCCGACGGTTCGTTTGTGTATTTGCAGGATGTCGCCGACATCGAACTGGGTCAGGAGGATTACGCGGTTATCACTCAGGTTGATGGTAAAGCGGCGAGTACCATTGCTTTATACCTATTACCCGGTGCAAATGCGATCGAGAGTGGCGAAAATGTAAAAACATTAATGCAGGAACTTAGTCAGGATTTCCCCGACGGGATCAAATATTCAATCGGTTACGATACAACCCGCTATATCAGTACTTCGATAAGTAAAGTACAAATTTCGCTGTACCAGGCGGTTGCGTTGGTGATCATCATTACCTTCATTTTTCTCGGCAATTGGCGGGCTGCGGTGGTTCCTTCGATTGCAATACCTGTTTCTCTTATTGCTTCTTTTGGCATTCTTTTATTGGCGGGTATGTCGATAAATACCATAACCCTGTTCGGATTAATTCTGGCAATTGGAATCGTTGTCGATGATGCAATATTGGTGGTTGAGAATACCCAGCGCCATTTAACGGAATCTGACATGACTTCCGAGCAGGCGGTAACGTTAACGATGGAAGAAGTTACCGGGCCGATTATGGCGACAACCCTAGTCTTACTTGCGGTATTTGTCCCTGTCGCGCTACTGCCGGGATTAACCGGGATCATGTATCGACAATTTGCCGTAACCATTTGTGTCGCGGTATTGTTTAGCTCTCTCAATGCCTTGACCCTGAGTCCCGCCCTATGCCGGTTACTTTTAAAAAAACAAACTCAGGAGCCTGCCTGGTACCAGGGCTTTAACCGCTGGTTTGATAAAATCCGTAATCGATATTCCGCCGTGGTTTCCTATCTGGTCAGTAAAACGGTCAGAGTTGCCATTGCTATGTTGGTCGTTTTTGTTGCGCTAGGTTGGGGATTTATGCGCACACCAACGGGGTTCGTGCCTTCGGAAGATAAGGGGATTTTTATTGTCTCCGTGCAACTCCCTGATGCCAGTTCTTTAGGGCGAACGCAAAAGGTCTTGGATAGGCTCACGCAAGATTTACAAAAAGACACAAGAATTGAGAGCGTGACGTCAGTATCGGGCTATTCGATTTTAAATTCTGCCGCGCAAAGCAATGCCGGCTCCTTGTTTATCGTTTTAAAGCACTGGGATTTACGAGAACAGGAACAAGATGTGGTATTTGCGGTGACGCAAAGTGTGAATGCGATGGCGTTTAAGCATTTTCCGGAAGCTCAGGTGGTAGCAATCGCACCTCCTGCGGTACCAGGGATGGGCGCGGTTGGCGGCTTGGAATTCATTGTTCAAGACTCTTTGGCCAGACCGGCTTCAGATTTTGCTCAGGTGATCACCGATTTTGTGGTAGAGGCCAATCAGGTTCCGGCATTAACAAATGTTTATAGTACTTTTCGTGCCAATGTCCCACAGTATTTGATTGATGTTGATCGGGTTAAGGCAAAAGCATTAGGGATCAATATCGATAGTGTCTTTTCAACCCTGCAGGCGCAGTTAGGTTCGCAGTATATTAATGATTTCACCAAGTTTGGCCAGACCTATAAGGTCATTATGCAGGCCAAGCCAGAGTATCGGGGCACGGTGTCTGACCTGTTTTTGTTGTTTGTGCGCAATAACGATGGCGAAATGATCCCCCTGAATACGTTCGCATCGGTTGAGCCGATTCATGGCCCGGATATCAGTGATCGCTACAATCTTTACAATTCAGTCACGATACGTGCCGAATCCAGTCAGGGGTTTAGCTCGGGCGATGGCATTAAAGCGATGGAAGAAGTCGCCGCAAATATACTTCCTACAGGATATCAATCGGAATGGACAGGGATGACATATCAGGAAATTGAGGCAGGTAATATGGCGGTTTACGCTTATAGTCTGGCGCTGGTTTTCATCTATTTATTCCTGGTCGGGCAGTATGAAAGTTGGTCGATTCCCACGGCGATAATTCTTGTGGTACCAATGGCCATTGCTGGCGCCCTGCTGGCATTGAATATCACGGGGGTCGCGTTAAACCTGTTTGCTCAGGTTGGGTTGATCCTACTCATAGGCATGGCAGCAAAGAATGCCATATTGATTGTTGAATTCGCCCGTCATCAACGGGAAGAGGAAGGGCAGAGTATTGTAAAAGCTGCAAGCATTGCGGCAAGTCTGCGTTTTCGTGCGGTATGTATGACCGGGGTGTCTTTTATCGTTGGTATCCTGCCGTTAGTGGTTGCCACAGGCGCAGGTATGTTCAGTCAGCGCTCCTTGGGTATTACTGTCTTTGGCGGCATGCTTGTCGCGCTGGTGATAGGTACCGTTGTGATCCCTATCTGCTACGTCATTGTTCAGACCTTGCGTGAAAAGATAAAGGGGCAGGCGTTGACCGGTGACTCGTAACGTACTCAATAAAAAAGGCTTAACGAGACAGAGGTCAGGTTAAGCCAAAAGGAAGGAGTAATTAGCAATTGGAAAAGGCTTAATTAATGTGTCGGCCTTTTCAACGACACAACTTCTGTAAACTCGGTTGTCTAGGTGTACTCTTCGATATGAGTGATCTGTACGTCGTTACCGACCATTTTCACAAACCCTTCAACCCAGACATATTTATTGTGTTGTTTAGAGCGATAGCGAACGATAAATTTGGCTTCACGGTTACCTAAAAATTCAGAAGACACATAATTGACATCGGTGCCAATGCGGAATTGACTTTTATGGCCTTCGCGCAAGTAATCAATGTATTCCTCACGATTGTAGTTAAGCACGAAACCGTAGCCGTTGGATCCTTGGGTGACAGTAACATTGAGATCCGGTGAAAAGATTTTTTGCAGTAACTCAACCGCTTCAGTTTTGTGAAAATCCACAAATTGCTGAGCGACAGCAGTAATTTTATCTTCGGTTAGAGAGGTTGCCGCAGAGGCGGTAAATGAAAAGCTTAGAAGAACTAAGGTGGTGAAAAATAATTTTTTCATGGCTGTTTAACCTTTCCAGTGTTAAGTGCAAATATTGATGAGTCGAATTACCTGAGTAATCTCGTTTCTGCACTGATTTAACATGGGGGCTAATCAGTTATAGATTTAACATACCTTAAAAAATACTGATGGCAAACACTTTTTTTGCATTTTCTTAATGTATTTAACGATTTCTTAACAAAATAACCCCTGTTTGGTTTAAATTTGAGCGGTTAAGTGTTACTAATAATTTCAACCAGTTATAAAAGTTCATAACACTCTGATGACATTCAAGGAGCCCTCATGTTAGTCGGTGTACCATGCGAAACGTTACCAGGTGAAAATCGGGTAGCGGTTTCACCCAAATCAATTAACGCCATTATAAAACTTGGCTATGAAGTTTGTATTGAATCCGGGGCGGGCGATAGAGCCAGTTTCAATGACGAGGCGTTTATCGACGCCGGCGCGCGAATCGGTACACGCGAGGAAGTTTTTCAAAGCGACCTTATTCTGAAGGTTAATGCTCCTGAGCAGGATGAAGTGAATATTCTCAAAGAGGGGAGTTACCTGATCAGTTTTATTTCCCCTGCGCAGAATGAACCGCTAGTGACAAGTCTATCGAAAGGTAAGGTCAACACTTTAGCGATGGATATGGTGCCAAGGATGACGCGATCACAATCTTTGGATGCATTGAGTTCCATGGCCAATATTGCCGGATATCGAGCAATTGTTGAGGCAACCAATGAATTTGGTCGTTTTCTCACTGGACAAATTACTGCTGCTGGCAACATCGCACCAGCGAAGGTACTTGTCATTGGCGCAGGCGTTGCCGGTCTTGCGGCGATTGGCACAGCAGGCAGCCTCGGCGCCATTGTGCGAGCCTTTGACACCCGAGAAGAGGTAAAAGAACAAATCGTCAGTATGGGCGCTGAATTTCTCGAGCTCGATTATCAAGAGGAGTCTGACTCATCGGATGGTTATGCGAAAGAGATGAGTCAGGCATTTATCGACGCGGAAATGGCATTGTTTGCGGAGCAGGCCCAAGACGTTGATATCATCATCACGACCGCCATGATCCCTGGGAAAAAAGCGCCGATTTTGATCACTAAAGATATGGTGGAATCGATGCGCCCCGGCAGTGTTATTGTCGACCTGGCCGCCCCAGGTGGTGGTAATTGTGAGCTAACCAAGCCTGGAGAACTCTACCAGCATCAACAGGTGAAAATTATCGGCTATACCGATTTAGTCTCCCGTTTACCGAATCAGTCGAGTCAACTTTATGCCAATAATCTTGCCAATTTATTAGCACTGCTGACTCCCGAAAAAGATGGTCAGGTGTTACTTGATTTTGACGATACGGTGATCCGCAATATGACCGTAGTGAAAGATGGCGAGGTTACTTTCCCGCCACCGGCAATTAAGGTATCCGCGGCACCAAAGCCTGTAGCGACAGAGTCGGTTCAAGACAAAGAGCAAAACGAAGAGGTGGGTGAACAACCGGTAAATCGTGCCAATAAAATACTAATGCTGGGTTTTGCCGCATTGATATTTCTGTGGGTCGCCGATGTCGCCCCCCCTGAATTTTTGTCACATTTAACGGTTTTTGTGCTGTCTTGCGTGGTCGGTTACCACCTGGTTTGGAATGTTACTCACGCATTACATACGCCGTTAATGAGTGTGACCAATGCAATATCCGGGATCATTATTGTCGGCGCATTGTTGCAGATAGGCTCTGGCTCATTGCTGGTCGATGTATTAGCTGGCGTCGCGATATTGATTGCTACGATTAATATTGTTGGTGGGTTTTTCGTGACCCAACGTATGTTAAAAATGTTCCGCAAGTAAGGAGAGCGATATGTCTGAAGGAATGATTACGGCAGCTTATATTCTTGCGGCTTTGTGTTTTATTTTAAGTTTAGCGGGTTTGAGTAAGCAAGAATCGGCACAATCGGGTAACTGGTTTGGTATTGTCGGAATGAGCATCGCCCTGGTTGCGACATTGGCCGCGGCCAATGTTTCGGCATTGTGGATTGTTGTCGCCTGTATGCTGATCGGTGCGATGATAGGTTTGCATCTGGCGAAAAAAGTTGAAATGACAGAAATGCCAGAATTAGTGGCAATCCTCCATAGTTTTGTCGGCTTGGCGGCGGTGCTGGTTGGCTACAATAGCTTTTTCGAACACACCAGCCATTTACACGGTGTTGAACTAAATATCCATCTGGTGGAAGTGTTTCTCGGTGTCTTTATTGGTGCGGTAACATTTACCGGATCCGTTGTGGCCTTTGCCAAACTGCGCGGTTTAATCAACAGTTCTGCACTGATGTTACCCCATCGTCATAAAATGAATCTTATTGCGGGTGTGATTTGTTTTGCACTTATGGTGTATTTTGTTGCCGCAGGCGGTGCATTTGGCCCCCTTTGGTTAATGACAATTATTGCCTTAGTGTTTGGCTGGCATCTGGTCGCATCAATCGGTGGTGCGGATATGCCGGTCGTGGTTTCTATGCTCAATTCTTATTCTGGCTGGGCCGCCGCCGCTGCCGGTTTCATGCTTGGTAACGATTTGTTAATTATCACCGGTGCCCTGGTCGGTTCTTCCGGTGCGATTTTGTCTTATATCATGTGCAAAGCGATGAATCGCTCATTTATAAGTGTCATTGCTGGTGGTTTTGGTACCGAGGTGGTGGTTGATTCGGATAAAGATTATGGCGATTATATCGAAACCACAGCCCAGGCTGTGGCTGACAGCCTCAGTGCGGCTAAATCGGTGATTATTGCCCCTGGTTATGGAATGGCCGTTGCTCAGGCACAATATCCGGTCTATGAATTGACTCAGGCTCTCAAGCAAAAAGGCGTGAACGTCAGATTTGCCATTCACCCTGTTGCCGGACGATTACCTGGCCATATGAATGTACTGCTCGCAGAGGCTAAAGTTCCTTACGATATCGTGTTGGGGATGGATGAAATCAATGAGGATTTTGCCGCCACGGATGTGGTTCTGGTTATCGGTGCCAATGATACTGTTAATCCCGCTGCCAGCGAAGACCCTACCAGCCCGATAGCCGGCATGCCGGTGTTAGAGGTTTGGAATGCCAAACAGGTTGTCGTTTTCAAGCGTTCGATGAATACCGGCTATGCGGGTGTACAAAACCCATTATTCTTTAAAGAGAATACACAAATGTTATTTGGAGATGCAAAAGCTACGGTTGATGCCATAAATCAAGCATTGTAGTTTCTGAATCACATAGCCAGTTAGCCAATATCCTTATGAGGGTATTGGCTTTTTTATTTATTTTTTTTGCTTTAAGGTATAATAACGAGATAATTTTTCGTTATGCAAAATACAGGATTAAGCATGAAAGTCGCAAAAGATACCGTTGTTCAGTTTCACTACCTACTGAAAAACTCCGATGGCACGACCCTTGAGGATTCCAGCGGTGGTGATCCTATGGCACTTCTCGTTGGCCACAACTCAATGATAAAAGGTGTTGAGGATGCATTAGTCGATAAGCAGCAGGGAGATAAATTCAGTGTCACCGTCACCCCGGAAAATGGCTACGGTGAGTATCTTGAAGAAGCGATCCAACGTATTCCCGCCAAACACCTACAAGGCGCAAGTAGCTGGAAACCAGGCATGGTAGGGGTGGTAAATACCGAACAAGGTCAGCGTCAGGTAACGGTGATGAAAGTTGGCAAGTTTATGGTCACGGTCGATACCAATCATCCATTAGCAGGGCAAACGCTGGAATTCGATATCGAAATTGTTTCGGTACGAGAAGCTCAAGCGGAAGAAGTTTCCCACGGTCATGCCCATGGCGTAGGCGGTCATCAACATTAATCTAGATTGCTGGGTAGGCAAGTACTTACCATGAATCGATGTTAATGAATTAATTACAAAATCTAAGGGTATTCGCCCTTAGATTTTTTTTTCGATTGTGATATTAATAGAGAAGTTGTATTCCCTGGCAGAAGTCAGAAATAAGGAAAATCTATGTTTCATAAAAATAATAAAAATAATAAAAAAAATAATACTGTGTCATTGCCTCTGATCGCATTAACCTTGCTATCTCATACTGTGTTTAGCAGTGCCGCATTGGCGGAAAATATCAAAATCATTCATGCCGGTGAGTTGCTGGCCGTCCCGGGAAAAACCGTACAGAAACGTCAATCTGTGGTGATTAAAGACAATAAAATTACCGAAATCGTATCCGGCTATGTATCGGGTAAAGACTATGGCGATAATGTTGAAATTATTGACTTGAAAAATGATTTCGTGATGCCGGGAATGATGGACATGCATGTTCACATCCAGGGGGAGTTAGGACCAGACAATGCCCGTGAAAGATTGCAAATGTCATCTGAGCTAGCGGGCATGCGCAGTGTGCATTTTGCCAACAAGACCTTGCAAGCCGGTTTTACTACGGTGCGGGATTTAGGCGCAGATCCACAGCAGTTGTATGCGCTTCGTGATGCGATTGCCAACGGCTGGGTAGATGGTCCAAGAATTATTGCCTCCGGTGGTGTTTCCGTCACCGGTGGTCATGGCGATGTGGATGGTATGCGTCACGATTTGATGGACAAATACACCTCAAAAACTATCTGTGATGGCCCTTATGATTGTCGCCGAGCGACTCGTCGAGCAATCAAATTCGGTGCCGATGTTATTAAAATCACCTCAACCGGTGGTGTTTTATCTGATACCAATACCGGGACAGGTCAGCAAATGGCAAATGACGAGCTTAAAGAGGTTGTTGATGCAGCCCATGCGCTTGGCCGTAAAGTTGCCAGCCATGCCCATGCGGCCGAAGGCATAAATGCGGCATTACGCGCCGGCGTCGATAGTATCGAACATGGCAGTTATGCCGATGAGGATAGCATTGAGCTGTTCCTCGATAACGATGCCTATTTGGTACCAACGTTGTTGGCGGGTGATACGGTGTTAAAAATGGCGCAAAATAGTGACTTCATGTCGCCAGCAATCAAAGCCAAGGCGCAACGTGTTGGCGCCGATATGCTGAAAAACTTTACCAACGCTTATGAAGAAGGAGTCAAAATCGCATTTGGTACCGATTCTGGCGTGTCTAAGCATGGTACAAATGCTCAGGAAGCGATTTTAATGCACGAGGCAGGCATGAAGCCAATGGACATTATCAAATCCGCTACGGTCAATGCCGCGGACCTGATTGATGCGAGCGCCACCTTAGGTACCTTAGAGAAAGGCAAATATGCCGATATCATCGCCGTGGATGACAACCCATTGCAGGATATTCGTCAGCTGTTATCGGTGAAGTTCGTGATGAAAGGCGGTGAAGTTTACAAACAGTAATTGGTTAGATTACAGGTGAGTTTCAAGTAGCTTGCCGCTTTACGGTTTAAATTTGCCTTTGGACTTGTTGCGACGTTTAAGTTGCAACAAGTCTACAGGCAAAATCATCGCATCAAAGAGCTGATATCCGTAATCGCGAACGCGAAAATTATAGGTTGGGGCTATGCTCTGGATACACCATTAGGCTATGCTGCAAATGAAGGCTCTCAAACTCGGCTCTCAATCCAGGTGCGTATGCAAAGCGCCAAACAAGACGCATGCCTACGCCAAAATTCACAAACCATGAATAATCGATATCCTAACCCATGTTAACCGCTAAATTTTTCTCATCGTTTATCGATATTCCTCGAGAGCATTGGCAATCTCTGTTCAAAGACCTTTCATTATTTTGTCAGTATGACTATTTGCTTTGCCTTGAGCGGAGTTTGTGTGTTGGCGCTGAATCCGGATGGATCCCCAATCATCTGGTGCTGTATCAGCAAGATACGCCCGTTGCAGCGATGCCCTTATATCTAAAAATGCACTCCTATGGCGAATACATGTTTGACTGGAATTGGGCGGCAGCCTATCAGCAACAGCAAGTTCGCTATTATCCGAAGTTACTAAGTGCCATACCGTTCACCCCAGTAACGGGACAACGACTTGCGGTCTTGGACAGTGCGAACCTCGCCGCAGCTGACATTGTTAGTGCGCTGAAATCCGCTCTTACACTGCAACTGAAGAAATTTGATGCAAGCAATTTTCAATGCCTGTTTAACGAGAAACAACAAAGTGATGACTTTGCCAAACAGGGGCTGGCGCAACGTCAGGATATCCAGTTTCACTGGTTTAATCATGAGTATTTAAGCTTTGCTGACTTTGTTGCGAAATTGACGGCAAGAAAGCGCAAAAGTATCCACAAAGAGCGGCGTGCATTGCAGGCCTATGGATTAGAATTTCGCTGGCTAGATGGCGAACAAATTAACAATTCTGACTGGCAGTTATTTTATCGTTGTTATCGTCAGACCTATCGAAAACGCTCAGGGCATGATGGATACCTGAATCTCGATTTCTTCCTGTCATTATCAAAGTTTTTGGCGGAGAATTGTCGGTTGCTGGTGGTTTACGATGGCGAGCGCGCCATTGCTAGTGCGTTGTTTTTTGTCCATCAAAACACCCTGTATGGTCGTTATTGGGGCGCACTAGAGGATATTCCCGGATTACACTTTGAAGCCTGTTATTATCAGGGGATTGAGTATTGTATTGCCAATCAGTTGGCTCGATTTGATGCCGGTGTCCAGGGAGAGCATAAACTGAATCGCGGATTCGAACCTGTCATAAGCTATGGCAATTATTTACTTGCAGACTCACCATTTAAGCAGGCAATACTGGATGTGATTCGCCGTGAAAATGTGCATTATCAAACGCTTCTTGCCTCAAACACTCTCGATAGTGCGTATCGAAAAGATGACTAGTACCAAAGTAGACCGTAAGTAATCAAACAGGACGCTTTTCTTGGTGAGCTCAGTTTTCGGTTGAGTTGGTTTTTATTGTGACTTGTTGGGTTTTGATTTTCGGTGGGTCAGTCCAACGCCGATCAAAATTAAACCCGCGCCTATCGCCATCCATATTGATACCCTTTCATCCAGCAGCAACATCCCCCAACCAATGCCAAATACCGGGATAAGATAAGTCACGGAAATTGCTTTGGCCGGGCCAAGTTGCGCCAATAAGCGAAAGTAAAGGATGTACGCCAAGGCGGTGCAGACCACACCGAGAATAATGATCGCTAACCAAGATTGGAGACTAATTGCCTGCTCTGGCCATAATGGGATCGCTACGGGTATTAGCACTAATGTGGCGAATAGCTGACTACCGGCGGCAATGGCCAAGGATGATACTCCCTGGAGGTTAAGTCGGGTAAAACAGGCGGCAAACCCATACATTAACGTTGCGCCGAGCGCCGCGAACAAAGCCATCGCGGTATTGTCAAACGTTAAGCTGCCTTTGCTGGCAAATAATACCGCAACGCCAACAACGCCTAATAACAAGCCAAAAGATTGATAGGTATTTAAACGCTCATGCAACCAAACGTAAGCGATGAACGCCGTAAAAATCGGTGCGATTGAATTTACGACTGACGTCATTCCGGCACTGAGTGATAGTGTCGCAAATGCAAATAACACAAATGGTAGCGCCGTGTTGGTGATACCCACCACAAAAATAGGCCAGGCATATTGGCGTACCTGGTGTTGTTTTTTCATATGTAATAAAAACGGTAGCAGGGTGATAAAGCCTATTGCGGTGCGCAAGGTGATCAAAGGTATGGGCCCTAATTCGGGAGCAGAGACTCGCATTAATAAAAAGGAACCGCCCCAAATAGCGGCCAATGCGATTAACTCAATCAGATGCCTAAGATTCATAGAAAAATACCAGCGCATTGCAGCGATCATGCCGAAAAGGACAAATTAGTGTCTATTTAGCCCCGAAAGTAGAAAAATTCCAAGTTTTTCTTGCTTTTAAAGCCGGCAATTTTTATAACCCCTCTATCTTTTACTACCAGTTAGCATTTTTCGCCATGTCCGTTACCATTGCCAACTTGCAGCGCACGTTAAAAATTATCGATTCCAGTAAATTATTCCAGGGTGCCGTAATCGCGGTCATTGTAATTTCCGCTCTTTTGATCGGAGCTAAAACCCATGATTTACCGAAACACCTGGTCGATCTCATCGGCATATTGGATGTCAGTATTACCGTATTCTTTGCCGTAGAAATTGTGATTCGATTTCTGGCAGCAGAAAAAAAACCGGAATTTTTCAAAAAAGGCTGGAATATTTTCGATACCATTATCGTGATTGGCTCGCTGATCCCAGACGGTGGTTCAGGTGTCTTACTGGCACGTTTGTTACGAGTATTTAGGGTGTTGCGACTGGTTTCGATGATCCCGGAATTGCGCATGCTAATTAACGCTTTGCTAAAGGCGATCCCACAAATGGGCTATATCGCCCTATTAATGTTTGTTATTTTCTATATTTATGCGGCAATTGGCAGTATTATTTTCCACGACATCAATGAGTTTTTGTGGGGTGATGTATCGGTTTCGCTATTAACACTGTTTCGTGTTGCAACGTTTGAAGACTGGACTGATGTAATGTATGAAACCATGTCCGTTTACCCATTAAGCTGGATTTTCTATTTATCATTTATCTTTCTCACCGCTTTTATTTTCTTAAATATGATGGTCGGTACGGTTCTGGAAGTGATGAGCGCTGAACATGAACTGGAACGGGCGAGCAGTCACGGTGAAAGTGCCGAAGAGGGGGAACCGGCCTCCCGGGCGCAGGTAGATGCCTTGCAGCAACAAATAACGCAGATCCAACAAATGCTGGAGCAGCAACAAAACAAGCCTCAGTGATCCCTTGTCCCCTAACACCGCAACGATGCATTAGGCGGGGAGCAACTGAGCCAACAATAATTATTTCATTAATGAATGCTAAGGAAGTTTTGTGATTCATGACGTCGTCGCGTTTTTAAATAATATCGTCTGGGGTTATGTCCTCATTTACATGCTGGTGCTGGCGGGAATTTGGTTTACCATTCGCCTTAAAGCAATTCAGTTCCGTCACTTCTTCCACATGTTTTCAGTCATGCGTCATAGCCGCACCGGCGATTCTGCCAGCATATCTTCTTTTCAGGCGCTGTGTACTACACTTGCTGCCCGGGTAGGTACCGGAAACCTGATGGGGGTTGCCGTAGCGATTTCCCTTGGCGGCCCTGGCGCTGTTTTCTGGATGTGGGTCATTGCCTTGGTAGGTATGGCAACCGCGTTTGCAGAAAGCACATTGGCACAGCTTTACAAAGAAAAAGATCATCTTGGCCGCTTTCGCGGTGGTCCCGCTTTTTATATGCGCAAAGGCTTAAAAAGTCCGGCAATGGCATTGGTCTTCTCAATATGCCTGTTTTTCGGTTATGGCTTTGTTTTTGGAGCAGTACAGGCAAACTCGATTAGCGATGCTTTCAATGGTTCTTACGGAATCGACCCGGTCTATACCGGAGCAGTCATTACCGTGTTAACCGCAATTATCGTGGTCGGCGGTTTGAAAAATATTGCGCGGTTCGCCGAGCTTGTCGTGCCCTTTATGGGGGTGGCGTACGTGCTCGTTGCGCTATTCGTCATTAGCATGAATGTCAGTGCTGTCCCGGATATTTTTGCGGATATCGTTGGTTCTGCGTTTGGATTACGAGAAGCCGGCTCAGGCCTGGTCGGTGCCGCGATTATGCAAGGGATCAAACGAGGCTTATATTCCAATGAAGCTGGCATGGGTAGCGCCCCGAATGCCGCTGCAGCAGCTACACCGTATCCGCCACATCCGGTATCTCAAGGCTATGTGCAAATGCTAGGAGTCTTTTTGGATACCATCGTACTTTGTACCTGTACTGCGTTAATCATTTTGATGTCAGGCATCCCTCTGGGACAAGAATTTGGCATTCAGCTAACTCAGCAGGCACTGGCGAATCAAGTGGGAGACTGGGGCAGTGATTTTATCTCCATTGCGATTTTATTTTTTGGTTTTACGTCCATCGTTGCCAATTACGCCTACGCGGAAAACAGTTTAAGTTTTATAGGCCTTGATAATAAATTGGGCAAGCTCTTCTTCAACTTAGTGTTTCTGGTGATGATTTTTTATGGTTCCGTAGCAACGCTAGGGGAGGTCATTGCGATGGCTGATCTCGGAGTTGGTTTAATGACCATTGTTAATGTTACCGCCATCGTATTGTTGACCAAGTCGTTGGTTTTTGTTGCCAAAGACTATAATCAACATCTCGATGCAGGTAAGTTGCCGGAATTTAAAATCGATGAGCAACAAGAGCAGGACATGCGCTTGACGAAAAATATCTGGCGTCACTAGGTCTAGGTGTCAGGGGGGAATTTTGCTATTATCCCGGCATATTTTATTACTAAGGTTAATTCATGAGTTTTGATGCGATAGGTCTTCCTCAGCCGCTGCTGCAAGCCGTAAAGTCTATGGGGTATAAAAACCTTACGCCAATTCAGCAAAAAGGGATTTCCGCAATCCGCTCTGGTCAGGATGTATTAGCGAGTGCCCAAACCGGTACCGGTAAAACTGCGGCTTTCTCTTTGCCAATTATCGAAGCATTGTTAAAGACAGGCGCAGGTCAGGGCGGGCAGGGTACTGGCGTGCAAGCACTGGTATTAACGCCTACGCGCGAGTTGGCCAAGCAGGTTAAAGAAAACATTGAGCAGTATTGCCAAAATACGCAATTAACCACGACCTTAGTTTATGGTGGTGTCGGTAACAGCGAACAGCAAAAGCGTATCCAACAAGGCAGTGATATTGTCGTTGCGACTCCTGGCCGCGTGTTGGAACTGATCCAAAATCGTACTCTGCGATTAAACCAGCTCAAATTTGTCGTCCTGGATGAAGCGGATCGAATGCTGGATATGGGCTTTTTAAAGGCGATTGAAGAAATACTGTCACCCATTAAACAGCCGCATCAAACCCTGCTGTTTTCGGCAACGTTTTCCAATAAAGTCAAAAATCTGGCGAAACAGTTCCTACAACACCCGCGGCTCATTGAAACCGCCAAGCAAAACGCCACCGCGAAAAAAGTTCGTCAGTACGTTTATCCGGTTCAGGAAAATCGTAAACGCGAAATGTTGTCAGAGCTAATTGGCAAGAATAACTGGCATCAGGTTATGGTATTTGCTGGTACTCGAGAAAGTGCCAATGAATTAGCCAAAGAGCTCAAACTTGATGGCATCAAAGCGGTGCTTTGTCATGGCGAAAAATCCCAGGGCGCTCGTAACAAAGCGCTGCAGGATTTTACCGAAGGTAAAGCCCGGGTGATTGTGGCAACCGATGTTGCTGCTCGCGGTATTGATATTGCCGACTTGCATTACGTTGTAAATTATCACTTGCCGTTTTTAGCGGAAGACTACGTACACCGAATTGGTCGTACCGGACGAGCCGGTAAATCGGGTACTGCGATTTCCTTAGTTTCCCCGAAAGATCATAGGTTTTTAGGCGATATCGAAGCGTTAATTGAACAGAAGATTGAACGCATTGTTTTACCGGGTTACGAATTTGATTTAATGACTGAAATTGCCAAAAAAGATGCGGCGAAAAAAGGCGTGGCTAAAAAAGATGTCAGCAAAGTCGCCCCTGAAAGTAAGAATCGTTACCAGAAAACCCGTGATAAAAACCGCTCATTGGACAAAAAACGTAGTGCTGCGGGGAAAAGCAAAGTACAACGCAAAAGCCGGCATTCGAGTCGCTGATCCACGACACGATATTCACGGTTAAAACTAAAATCTAATAACAGCTACGGCACCAAAGAAAATTATGGGCAATCACAATAACGACCACACTCGCCGTCGCGCAAAAACAACCTTGCTATCTGATATCGATAGCGATGAGTATTATCATGGTAAATCCCCGCAGTCAGAGGATGCAGATGCATCGGCAGCTCAACGGACTGGTCAGGATTTTTTGCCACTGGAAGTTCCGTTTGAATATCGCCATTGCTGTTGGTTTTGCAAAGAGCCAGCGGCTCGTATGTTTAACTATCCAACCGATCAAATACCAAACACCAATGACACCGCAAAAGGCATGGCCATTCCAGCATGTCATGAGTGTGCCGCTATTGCCAATAAGCACAAAAAGCTGGAGGTTTCGCAGCTGCGTGAAAAAGTAAACGCCGGATTACGTAAACTTTATCGCAAGGATCTGGCCATTGGCGTTAACTGGACCAAAGAAGAGCTGGAAAACAGTGGCTTTGAAGGGGGCAATTTTGAAGGGTTTGCCCGCAGCGCGTGGTTTATGTATGAAATAGCCCGGGATCGAGTAAATTTTAGAGGTTGGCCACTTCAGCTTCATGGTTTGAAGCTGCATGAAGAGCAACAATCATCGTTTCATTTCGATGGCACCGATTTTAATGACGTGGAACAGGCAATAGCGTTTTACGCACAAACCTATCGCCTTGATCCCGGGTTTTTGAACGAGGCCGTTTATCGCCTGTCACCAGATCGTTTTGCCGATGCCCTGCGCCTGGCAAGGATCTGTCAGGATTTTAGCGCCTCAGAACGAGAGGAGGCGCTTAATCGTTTAACGCAAAGTCTTGGTCTGCGCTAGATTTAGTGGTTGATCACAATTCTTGGGTCAAAACCTTCAGCGCAACCTTCCACGTTAACGTCATAGTCCCAGACCCCTTTATTCTTAACTTTGCAGTCAATTTCACCATCAGTTGATGACACTATGGTGGCCGAGCAACCCTTGTCTTTGTCTTTTTCCTTAAACGGCGTGAGATCTGTTTCAAAATCGTCGTTGGGATTGACTGGCATGTCTGACGCTGAGGTTACCGGGTGAAAATTCAAGGTGTATTTGTATTTGCTATCCGCCACCCATTTAAGTTTTTTGTCTTTGGCAGAACAAACACAGTCTTTGATGTTTTTACAAGGGTTGGTTTCGAGTTTTTTACAGTTGTTTTTTTCTGGATCCGCGAGGGTGACGGAAATGGCACAACTGGTCACAGGATCAATATCGATAACCATGGTTTGGTCAATCTCTTTGGCGCTGGCCATGCCTAATGGTAGCAGTAACAGGGCAAGTAGCGTCATTAGGCTATTGCGGGTGACAAGTAACAGGTTGCTCATAATTGTTTCCTGGGGTTGTAGTTGAATTATCCAGACAATGTCTGCCTGGTTACGGTCATTCCCGATCACTACCTGCTTGATAGTTTATCCCTGAAGCGGGGTACTTTCATTGTTAAATAACCTGATAAGCTCTTCTTTATAGTCTAAAAATTGCGGATCCGCTAATATCATCTTGGTATCAAACCCTAATGAAACCGCTTTGTTGAGCATGCTTTTCATTTGTACATTAGACAGGCAATTTTTAGCCACAATCGCCATATCATAAAATACCTGTGGATCCTGGTGTTGCGACTGCAGTACTGAAACTTGGTAGTTGGCGGCATCGTCACATTGATTTAGCTCCGAATAATACCTTGATATCTGTGCTTTGAGATTAATATCGTGCGGGTTAATGTGTTCATTTTGCTTGGCCAACGTCAGTGCTTTTTGATAAGACTGTTGCGCCTTGTGATTGTTTTTTCCTGAATAATGAATCGCATCTGCGAGATTGCCCCAATAGGTAAAATTATCCGGTGCATGCTCAAGGGCTTTTTGATAGTTGCTGGCTGCAATGTCAAACTGTCCGAGAAAAAAGTGATTCGTTGCCAAATTAGAGTACGCTGCCGCACTTGGCGCAATTTCAATGGCCTTTTTAAGGGCGTCTGCCGCCTCATCCAGCTGCCAAAGCATCATATGCGAGGCGCCTAAGGCATTATAGGAATCTAAGATCCCATCTTTTAGAAGATTTACCTTCTTAAATTGCGGGATGGCCGCGGTAAAATTACCGGTGGCAAACAAAAATGAACCATATTCATAGTAGTTTTGCCAATACCCGGGCTCTGATTGGATCGCTTTTTGATAGTATTGCCGGGCTTTATTCGGTTTTTCCAATAATCGATAAGTTTTAGCAAGCTCGCACATGGCCTCAGAATTATTGTCATCAATGTCCAGTGCTTCTTCAAACTGTTCCTGAGCCTGATAGTATTCGCCGTTGGTGAGATAAAGCTTACCAAGGGCAAGATGTGACTCACTGCCAACTTGTTGGTAATTGGCCGTTAATTCGCACGATTCCTTGGCTTTTTGATATTCACTAATGGTTAGATTAATCGTGTAAATATTCAGATTGGTTTTGCACAGTGCGGCAGCGGCTAAAACGAAGCTGTTATCCAGTGTTAATGCCTGAGTAAAGTAACCCTCCGCGATTTGTAAATTAGCGATGCTACTATCATCTTGATAAGCGGATTTCCCCTGTAAATAGGCATCATATGCGGCGAAATTATGGGTGGGTTTTATCTCCGCATCCGAGGTTTCGGCATGACCGATGATCATCAGCAACACGGCGTTTTTGACTTTTCTGAAAAGTTCCTCATTCAAAGAAAGCAGCTCATTTTTCTGACCGGAAATAATGTCTTGCCATAGCTGATATCCGGTTTCAGTATCGATCAATTGCGTGGTGATTTTAAGGGTGTCCTGATTGTATGACAGGGATCCTTCAACCAGATATTTTGCCTTTAATTGTTGCCTGATAACATTCAAATCACTGCCTTCGTCAATGGTATTGGTTGAGCGCAGAGACGTTGCCTTGATATCAGCGGATTTTGAAAGGTAGCTAATGAGTTCCTCTTGAATCGTTTTCGGATAATATGATGGATTGTCGTCGTTCTGAGAAACGGTGAAGGGAAAAACAGCGACAGCGTTGCTTTGTACGCCGGTTGAACGGTTTATTGGAGCGGATTTAGGGTTTGAGACCTGCTCGTCAATCTTTTTCACCAGATGACTGGAGATCAGGAAGATGATGCCAAGGGCCCCGAGTACGAATATCGAATCGAAGATGAATTGCTTTATCAAGGCAACTTTTGACGCTTTCGCTTTTGCCAGTCGTTTTCTGGCGTCCAGTTCGCTGAGCCAGTAATAAACTATCACCAGAATAAATCCAACGATCAGAGCCAACGTTGCCAGTTTCAAGCCCCAGTCAGGTAGCTCAAATATCGGAAAAATAATGGCGAATGCCTGCAACATAATCCAGGAAAAGACGATATAGGCAGCACTGACTTTAAACAATCGACTACTTTTAAGCATCGCCAGAGACAACTTCCATGGACCGGAACTTGTCGCCCCTAATTCATTGATATCATCGGAATTTAATGGGGTAGGTGTGACTCGCAAACGATAGCCTTTGCGGGGGATGGTCTGAATAAGCACCGGACACTCTTTTGGATCGCCCAGTACTTGCCGGATCTCGCTAATGCAATGTGATACCGTACTTTTCGAGGCGTTAGTGCTTCCCCAGGCAAAGTCGAGTATTTGTTGATACTCAACGATCTGGTTAGGGTTAGATGCCAGCAGTAATAGCACTTCCATCGCTTTCGGCGCCAGATGAAATCGTTCTGACTCGCGAATGACAATGCCGAGATCTGGTTTTATCAATACGTCATTGAGCAAGAAACCCTGATGTAACTGCTTGTCTAATTTTGTTTCAATCTCTAATATGGGGTTCTTTGTCTTTGAAATATCGTTATTTTTTTCGTGTTTGTCCATAGGTATAGGGGACGAACTCCAGACAATATCGTCGCTTAAATTAACATTGTTTTGATTTGCATTGATACTTAGTATGGAATGGGATCGCCACATGCGCTAGCGAACTAATTACATTGTTGCGGTCTTGTCTCAATCAATAAAAGGGTTTTAAGTGGGCAATTTTTATCAGGTTCTGGCTATTTTAGTGGCTGCAGTCGTTGTGGTCTGGCTATTCAGACGCTGGCGACTGCCGGCGATCCTGGCGTATTTGGTCGCCGGTACCCTGATTGGTGAACATGGTTTAAATATTACTGGCGATGATTCCGACTACGAACATATTGCCGAGCTAGGCATCGTGTTCTTATTGTTTACCCTCGGGCTGGAATTTTCCTTGCCAAAACTGGTGGCCATGCGCCATTTGGTCACGGACGTTGGCTGCAAGCAAGTCGGCCTGACGTTACTTATCGTTATCCTATTGGCATTAATGTTTGGTTTATCAGGACCTACAGCTTTTGTTATCGGGGGGGTAGTCGCTCTCTCTTCCACTGCGATTGTCATTCGGCAACTATCGGAGTCAGGCTCGATAAAAAGACGTTCCGGACAAATTTCCGTTGCAGTATTACTGTGCCAGGATATTGCCGTCGTGCCATTTCTGATTGTCATCCCACTGCTGGGTGAAGGTGCCGATTGGGGAGTGTTAAGCGCATTAGCCATCGCCTTAATTAAAGGCTGTTTTGTGGTAGGAGTGTTACTATTTGCCGGTCGCTGGCTGTTACCCCGTATATTTAATGTGGTCGCGCAGGTGCGCACCGATGAACTGTTCGTATTGACCACTTTACTGGTGACATTACTCGCTGCTGCGCTAACCCAGTTTTTTGGCTTATCGATGGCCTTAGGGGCTTTTTTAGCTGGCATGATGCTCGGCGAAAGTCAGTATAAATATCAGCTTGAAGCCGATATCAGGCCGTTTCGGGATATTTTATTAGGCCTGTTTTTTGTCACCGTTGGGATGAAACTTGATTGGCAGGCGTTATTTCAATCCCCGGGCAGTATTGCTCTGGTGCTGGTTTTGTCTTTGTTGATCAAAATATCGGTGATCCGAATTCTTGCGGTTCGGGCTGGCGAGTCCGCTAAAGATGCCTGGGCGTCAGGTTTTATGCTGGCGCAAATGGGAGAATTCAGTTTTGTATTAATCGCCCTGGCCGCAAACAATGGTGTGTTTAGCACAGAGTTGACCTCGATTTTACTTGGCGCGGGAATTCTTTCGATGGCCGTAACGCCGTTTATGATCTCTCATGCCCGCGATTGGGCAGTGAAACTGACCTTGGAAAACAATCAAAAACTCAGTGAACAACAACAGGAATTGTCCAAGCCCCAACGACCGTTAAGTAATCATGTGGTTATCTGTGGTTTTGGCCGCGTTGGACAAACGGTTAGCCGTTTTTTAAAGCAGGAAAATATCGATTTTGTCGCCATCGACATTGATCCGGTGCGCGTCAACGAAGCCAGAGAAGCAGGGGAAAATGTATTGTTCGGCTCGGCTCGTCAGGCGGAAGTCTTACATGCGGCAAATATTGAAGAGGCAAAATTGGTGGTCGTCTCCTATGGGGCTCCAGAGCAATCCTTTGATGTCGTGCAAAAAGTTCGTTCCTTGTCTGAGCACGTACAAATTCTGGTCCGTACGCGTAATGATGATGCGCTTACCAAACTTCAGGAAGCGGGGGCCAATGAAGTGGTTCCAGAGTCCCTGGAAGGCAGTTTAATGTTAGTATCGCAAGTGTTGAATTTAAGTGGCGTGCCATTTTCTCGTATCGTTCGACAAATTCAGGCTGAGCGTAAGAATCACTACAACCGCCTTCATGGATTTTATCCCGGAGTGGATACCGATATGAGTGCCGGCGCAATTGAGCGTCTGGAGTTTGTTCATGCTACTTTGCTCAATGATGATGCGTTTGCAACAGGATTGACTATTGAAGAGTTAGGTTTAACAGAAAAACGTGTGGAAATACTGTCCATTCGCCGACATGGACGGGAAATTCCGCACCCATCCCCAAAGGAACGATTAATGGCCCAAGATACCCTGGTGCTGCAAGGGAAACCGCGGCGAGTAGAGCGAGTTGAGCGGTTTTTGCAAGAAGGGGAATAATCGCGATATTCGTTTTCAAGGTCGTGCGCTTTGCACTCTCTGTTCCCCTTGTATTGCTCATGCGTCCCTCATTACTTAGTGTGAGGCCGGCATTGACAGACGAGATATTAGCTGAGTTTCAACGCCTGCGCTGAGTCATCTGCAAATGAATACCCTGGCTAACTACAATCTAGGGTTTTAAATTGAGAGGAATTTGCGGATATCTGCTTCTTTTTCCATGGCATCTTCGAAGCCAACCTGGATGAGCTTTTTACAAAAGTTTTGTTCGAACAGAATATAAGACGTTAAACTCGATTCAGAATCCTGAGTCGCCCCCATAAATCTTAATAGCAGTCGCAGCGGCCAATTTAATTCCCCGTAATGTTGCTGCGCGATTTGATTGAAATTCTGACTTGGGTTGATCAATAGGGTATCGATGTTGCGCAATTCCGATTGCAGATCCCGTTTGTTTTTATCAATCAACTGCACTGTACGGTTGACGCGTTGCAATCGTTCCAAGTCACTATTTAGCGTTTCCGCAAATACCGTATCCATCAAATGCCCGGCGACGGTCGCAATCGCCGGTGGATGGTTTTTCTCGAGATTGACAATATGATGATTGAGGCTTTCATCTTCTTCGGGTTGTTCGACACCGACCATAAAAATCCGCTCGGCGCCAAGGTGAATTGGTGGGCTTAGCGGTGATAACTGATTCACGGAGCCGTCACCATAATGCTCTTGTTCGATTCTTACCGGAGGAAAAATCAAGGGTATTGACGACGAAGCCATTAGGTGTGAGGTGTTGAGCTGGCATTGAATACCACGGCGTTTTGACCGATGCCATGGCGCTATGGATTTATCTGCCTGGTAGAAACTGATGGAATCACCACTGGAATAACTCGACGCTGTAATGGCAATGGATGATAAGTAATCGTTTAAAATGTTGATGTCGATGCGTTTAAAGTCGACGACTTCATTAAGCAAATCCCGCAACGGCGCATTGTTGAGCAGGCTGTAGGATTTAGCATTGGCATAACCGGCATCAAAGTTACTGAAAAAACCGGCAATAAGATTACCAAACACTTTACCCGCCGTACTGTGGTATATGTTGGAAGTATGTAGGTTTTTCCAGACCCATTCGAGCTTGCGAACGCCAAGGTGGAAACATGATGCATAACAAGCGATGGTGGTGGCATTAATGGCACCGGCAGAGGTTCCGCAAATAATCGGGAAGGGAATGCCGTGATTACGAGGCATATAGCTGGCGATGGCTTTTAATACACCAACCTGGTACGCCGCTCTGGCGCCACCACCGGTCAGCATTAATGCCGTTTTACATCCTTTGTAACTCTTTTTATCAACCATCTATCGCTGTATCTGAGATTCCTGAATCGACCTTCTTATAGTATTGCGCCTTTGTTCCCAATGTGTAAAGCCCAATACCCCATCTAATACTTCCACTTGTCCTGTTTCGTGCTATTGCCGCGGTTGCCTGTGCCGTCGTACTTGTCAGTGTTGTTGTACTCGTTATTTACCAATCAATGACATGAGTTGTGAAATATTTTTG
The DNA here is from genome assembly GCF_005843925.1 of Thalassotalea litorea. Classification (GTDB taxonomy): domain Bacteria; phylum Pseudomonadota; class Gammaproteobacteria; order Enterobacterales; family Alteromonadaceae; genus Thalassotalea_A; species Thalassotalea_A litorea_A. The sequence goes on along the minus strand of NZ_VCBC01000015.1, from coordinate 18,905 downwards.
TTTGGGATTAGTAAATCTTATTACCCCAGCTTAATTTACTGCGCAGAACATTAAAATAGTCATGATCTAGTGGGTGGACCAAGCGCAAAGTTTGCTCACACTTGCGAATAATGATTTCATCCCCTGGCATCACGGCGAGAATTACGTGGCCATCACAACTGACCTGTAAATCTTCGGAATTGTTTGTCGCAACCACTAACTTCAATACTGAGTCACCATCGACGACGATAGGCCTGGAGGTTAATGTATGTGGGAACATAGGCACGAGTGTTAACGCATTAAGGTTTGGTGTTAATATCGAACCACCTGCCGACATGCTGTAGGCAGTGGAACCGGTTGGCGTTGATACAATCAATCCATCGGAGCGCTGTGAAAACATAAATACGTCGTCCAGATACACCTCAAACTCCATCATCGAGGCAACTTTTCCCGGATGGAGTACGGCTTCGTTAACGGCGCTGTTGGCGCTTTTTAACTGGCCATGTCGATACACTTCAGTCTGAATTAAAAATCTGTGCTCGGTTTTCGAACGGCCCTGTAAAATTTCTTCAAGAGGATCGAACAGGTTATCCGGTGAAATATCCGTAAGAAAGCCAAGATTACCGCGGTTAACGCCAACAACGGCAATGTTGTAACAAGCCAAAACCCGTGCTGCACCGAGCATATAACCATCACCACCAACGACAATGGCAAGATCGGCCAGCTCGCCAATTTCGGTGATCTCCCGAGTTTGACTGGGCTTAACCTCGATTTTTCGAGCTACTTTAGTTTCCACTAATACCTGATAGCCTTTATCGGTAAGATAAGACAGCAAGGATTGTATTGTGGCCAGGGCACCACTGTGGTCCGGTTTGCCAATAAGGCCTATGGTTTTGTATTGTTGTGTCATGGTTTTGTTTCGGTACTTTTTATGTTCTTGTTATCGATTTAAAGCGCTTTTTTGCGCTTAACTCGCGCTCTTATATCAAGATTTCTTTTAATAGTGGCAGTTTCGCACAAAATTTTCCCATGTAAAGGAAGATTTTTCTTTAATTCAAGGCTTGATTCAAAAATTTCAATCCCCATAATTACCAGCAATATAGGTTTAATTGGAGTTTTCAATGACGACTGAGTCAAATAATCACAGCGAAGAGTCTGTGAAGCAACAATCTGAAATGGAAGAAAACACAGAACAAAATGCCACTGCTGAGGCCGATGTTGCTGTAGAGTCAAATGAATCGACAGAAAATGCGCAAGCTGACGTTGTCGAGGAATTGAGTGAAGAGCAGCAAAAAATTGCCGAGCTTGAACAGAAGCTGGCCGCCGCTCAAGCAACAATTGACGGTCAAAAAGATTCGGTGATCCGCGCCAAAGCGGAAGTCGATAATATTCGTCGTCGCTCTGCGCAAGATGTCGATAAAGCCAAAAAATTCGCATTGGAAAAATTTGCCGGTGAATTATTGGTCGTTGTTGATAACCTTGAGCGTGGCCTGGAAAATATTGATAAAGACGACGAAGCAAATAAAGCGACGGTCGAAGGGATTGAGCTCACGTTACAAAGTTTATTGTCGGCGTTGAATAAGTTTGATGTGAAAGTGGTCGATCCAAAAGATCAACCATTTAACCCAGAATTGCATCAGGCCATGTCAATGCAGCAAATCGAAGGCGTAGAACCGAATACTGTAATTGCGGTGATGCAAAAAGGTTATGAATTAAATGGTCGTCTATTGCGCCCAGCTATGGTTATGGTTTCAAAAGCATAATCATGTTTGGCACCGGGTGATTTAATCAGGCGTCCAAATAGCGTTATAAAACAAAAAGCAGGTCGTGAACCTGCTTTTTTTATGCGTGCAAGATAAAACCACTTTGAATGAACTATTATTGTTTAATTCAATAAGTTAAATTCGGCGGGGGGATAATGGAGCCTAGGGCGACTATCTTAATTGTTGACGATAGCCCAGAAAATATCGATGTGCTAAATGGTATTTTGAAACCCTATTATCGGGTGAAAGCAGCGTTGTCCGGTCAACTGGCATTGAAAATTGTCGCAGGTGCCAACAAGCCAGATTTAATACTGCTCGATATTATGATGCCAGGAATGGATGGCCATGAAGTGTGTCGACTATTAAAGGCAAATCCTCTCACGGTCGACATCCCGATAATCTTTATTACTGCAAAAACTGCAGTAGAAGATGAACAAATCGGTCTTGAATTGGGCGCTGTGGATTACATCAGTAAACCGGTGAGTATTCCTATTGTATTAGCCCGGGTCAATACCCATCTGGCGCTATACAATCAGCAGCGCGAACTGGAACTCAAAGTCAAAGAGCGCACCCATGAAATTCAACAAACCCGCAGGGAAATCATTGACCGTCTCGGCCGTGCCGCAGAGTACAAAGACAATGAAACCGGTATGCACGTCATTCGGATGAGTCGTTATTCCAAAATGCTGGCGGAAAAAATCAAGGCACCGGACAACTGGGTCGACCTTTTGTATAACGCCGCTCCGATGCATGATGTTGGGAAAATCGGTATTCCTGACAAAATTCTGTTAAAGCCGGGCAAATTGACGCCCGAGGAATGGCAGGAAATGCAAAAACATGTGCAATATGGTGCGGACATTATCGGTAATCATGAGTCTGAGTTGTTAAAGATGGCCAGGGAAATCGCTCTGTATCATCACGAGAAATACGATGGTAGTGGGTACCCCCATGGAACGGTGGGTGATGAAATTCCGTTAAGTGCACGAATTGTTGCCATTGCCGATGTATTTGATGCATTAACATCAGAGCGTCCTTACAAAACGGCCTGGTCGTTGCAAACAACCTTTGAATATATACAAAATGAAGCAGGTAAACATTTCGATCCTGAGCTCGTGCCACATTTTATCGCTTGTGAAGAACAAATTATCGCAATAAAGGAGCGTTTCGCCGACTCGCAAAGTGACGCAGAGTGTTGAATATCTCGATAGAATTACCCTCAATTAAATCGCAAATTTAAGCAAAACTCTAAAATCCGCATTTTTTTTAAGGAATTTGCCACTTTTTTTCATTTTTTTTCATGTTTCCCGTTGAAAAATAAAACCCCATCCCCCACTAAGAGAAGTATCAAAATTTTTATCATATTTATGTTTTTCGGAGATCCTCAAGATGGGCAAAATAATAGGTATTGACCTAGGGACTACTAACTCATGTGTTGCTGTTTTAGACGGCGACAGTGTTCGTGTAATTGAGAACGCGGAAGGTGATCGTACGACTCCTTCTATCATTGCTTACACCGCAGAAGGTGAAACCTTAGTTGGTCAGCCAGCGAAACGTCAGGCGGTTACCAACCCAGAGAATACATTATTTGCGATCAAGCGTTTGATCGGTCGTCGTTTTGAAGACAAAGAAGTTCAACGCGATATCAGCATTATGCCATTTGGTATTGTAAAAGCTGATAATGGTGATGCCTGGGTAACCGCGAAAGGCGAGAACATGGCACCACCACAAGTTTCTGCTGAAGTACTTAAGAAAATGAAGAAAACTGCGGAAGACTTCTTAGGTGAAGAAGTAACGGAAGCGGTTATCACAGTACCAGCTTACTTTAATGACTCGCAACGTCAGGCAACAAAAGATGCCGGCCGTATCGCTGGTCTTGATGTGAAGCGTATTATCAATGAGCCAACGGCTGCAGCATTAGCTTACGGCATGGACAAGCAACAAGGTGAGCGCGTTGTCGCAGTATATGACCTTGGTGGCGGTACATTTGATATCTCTATCATCGAAATTGATGAAGTTGAAGGCGAGCACACGTTTGAAGTACTAGCAACCAATGGTGATACGCACTTAGGTGGTGAAGATTTCGATAACCGTCTAATCAATTATCTTGTTGCGGAATTTAAGAAAGAGCAGGGCATGGACCTGACTACAGATCCTCTGGCGATGCAGCGTCTAAAAGAAGCCGCAGAAAAAGCCAAGTGTGAACTGTCTTCCGCGCAACAAACGGACGTAAACCTACCGTACATCACTGCTGATGCTTCCGGTCCTAAGCACATGAACATCAAAGTGACTCGTGCCAAGTTAGAGTCGTTGGTTGAAGATATGGTTAAAGCGACGCTTGAACCGTTAAAAACAGCGCTTAATGACGCGGATTTGTCTACCTCTGACGTAACCGATGTTATCTTGGTTGGTGGTCAAACACGTATGCCACTTGTTCAAAAAGCGGTTACCGATTTCTTTGGTAAAGAACCACGCAAAGACGTAAACCCTGATGAAGCTGTTGCTTCTGGCGCGGCCGTTCAAGCGGGTGTCTTGTCTGGCGATGTGACCGATGTTCTACTTCTTGACGTAACGCCTCTGTCTCTGGGTATTGAGACTATGGGTGGCGTGATGACTAAGGTTATCGAAAAGAATACGACTATTCCGACGAAACAGTCACAAGTTTTCTCTACTGCAGAAGATAACCAGTCGGCGGTAACGGTACATGTTGTTCAAGGTGAGCGTAAGCAAGCGTCTTTGAACAAGTCTCTTGGTCAATTTAACCTTGAAGGCATTGATGCTGCACCTCGCGGTATGCCGCAAATCGAAGTGACTTTCGATATCGATGCGGATGGCATCTTGCACGTGACAGCGAAAGACAAGAATACGGGTAAAGAGCAGAAAATCACAATCAAAGCTTCTTCAGGTTTGTCGGATGATGAAGTTGAACAAATGGTACGTGACGCGGAAGCGAATGCCGATGCCGATGCTAAGTTCGAAGAGCTAGTAACTGCGCGTAACCAGGCGGATGGTCTTGTGCATGCAACTCGCAAGCAAGTCGAAGAAGCGGGTGATGATTTGCCGGCCGAAGACAAAGAAAAAATCGAAGCCGCAGTTACTGAACTTGAAGGTGTTATCAAAGGCGAAGATAAAGACGCCATTGATGCAAAATCACAAGCCGTTATTGAAGCGTCTGCAAAATTAATGGAAATTGCTCAAGCGAAAGCTCAAGCCCAGGGCGGTGAAGCCCCTCAAGGTGAAGCAGAGCAGGCACAACCAGCAGAAGATGTAGTTGATGCTGAGTTTGAAGAAGTTAAAGACGACAAAAAGTAATTAACTGACAAAGTGCCTGATAGTCATATCCGGCACCATTTGTAGCCAATAAATAAAGCGCTTTTTATGATAGCGCTTTATTTGTTTTAACCAATAAGCAGTAACAAGACTATGGCAAAAACTGATTATTATGAAGTGCTAGGTATCGGCAAAGATGCATCTGAGCGCGATATTAAAAAGGCATATAAGCGCCTGGCAATGAAATTCCACCCGGATCGTACCAAAGGCGATAAGGGTAAGGAAGAGCAGTTCAAAGAGGTGAAAGAAGCCTATGAAGTGCTAAATGACAGCCAAAAACGTGCGGCGTACGATCAATATGGTCACGCGGCATTTGAACAAGGTCAAGGTCCGGGTGGTTTTGGCGGCGGTGCAGATTTTGGTGACATTTTTGGTGATGTATTTGGCGATATCTTTGGCGGTGGCCGAGGACGTGGTGGCCAGTCACGAGCTCGTCGCGGTGCAGACTTACGCTATAACCTGGATATGTCATTAGAAGAAGCGGTGAAAGGTAAAACTGTTGAGCTCAAAGTTCCAACTTACGTGAGTTGTGAGCCTTGCGATGGCAGTGGCGCAAAAGCGGGTTCTTCAGCAAGCACTTGCTCAACCTGTCATGGCCATGGTCAAGTGCAGATGCGTCAAGGTATGTTTGCGGTTCAGCAAGCCTGTCCGACATGTTCTGGCACAGGTAAAGTTATCAAAGATCCATGTAATTCCTGTCATGGTGAAGGTCGAGTTAAAAAGACCAAAACGTTATCTGCAAAAATTCCTGCGGGCGTCGATACCGGTGATCGCATCCGATTGAGCGGTGAAGGTGAAGCCGGTGAACATGGTGCACCTGCGGGTGATTTATATGTTCAGGTAAACGTTCGTGACCACAATATCTTCGTGCGTGATGACAATCATTTATATTGTGAAGTGCCAATCGGTTTTACGACGGCATCGCTAGGCGGGGAAATCGAAGTTCCTACCTTAGCTGGCAAAGTTAAATTGAAGATCCCTAAAGAAACCCAAACCGGAAAAATGTTCCGTTTGCGTGGTAAAGGGGTGAAATCGGTGCGCAGCTCCATGGTTGGCGATTTAATGTGTAAAGTGGTGGTGGAAACGCCTGTCAACTTAACCGCAGAGCAACGAGAATTATTGGAACAACTGGAAGAAAGTATGGGGACCGGCAAAGATGCTGGTAGATACCGTCCCAAAGAGCAAGGCTTCTTTGATGGTGTGAAGAATTTCTTCGATAGTTTAAAATAGTATAGAAAAGCAGGCTCCGGCCTGCTTTGTATTATAAGGATGTATGTGTGCCCAGTTAGCAGGACGCTGCAAGGGTGTATTACCAGGATGTATGTATGCCCGGTTAGCAGGACGCGGTAAGGATACACTTTAATAAGGGACAAGCAATTGCCTTACGAGAATTCATGGCTCGATTAAAACAAACTTACCCCCAGGATGGCTTCTTCGGAATTGGCATCGTCAATCAAAAAGATCCGGAAAATATCGGCACGCTTTGGCGAAGTGCGTATATTCTTGGCGCAGCGTTTATCTTTACCGTGGGTAATAAAGCAAAGAAACAAAGCTCCGATGTCGTCAATGCCTGGCAAAAAATCCCATTGTTTCATTATCCGGATATTGACGATTTAATTGCTCACTTACCCTATGACACGCAATTGGTGGGCGTGGAGTTAGACGAGTCTTCGCGAGACATTAAACATTTCCAGCACCCACATCGTTGTGTCTATTTATTAGGTAATGAGCAATCGGGATTGACCCGCGAGGTAATGGATAAATGCCATCGCTTAGTAAAACTTCCGGGCGATTATAGTCTCAATGTATCCGTTGCCGGTTCGATCATACTTTATGATCGATGCAATAAAAGTTAACCTTCATCATTATCAATATTTGCCCGAGACCATTTTTTTCTGGTATAACCTATTAAAACCTTCGTACCATATAGCGATAAGGGAGTAAAAATGACTGTAACTAAAAAACGATTTGCTATGTTAGTGGCAGGCACACTGTTGTCTATGTCCGTTGTCTTACCAGCGTCAGCGGGTTACGAAGAGGCCGTGGATTATATGAATCGCGGCCAGTTTGATATGGCGATAGAGGAATTAAAACCTTTGGTCATGCTCGGATACCCGCCTGCGCTCTATCAGCAAGGCGTGCTTTATGAGCATGGTTTTGGTGTCCAGAAAAATCAACAAAAAGCATTCAAGTTATATGAGCGTGCAGCAGGGCGCAGCGTACCGGAAGCACAATTTGCGGTTGCGCAAATGTATGCCGAAGGTCGTGGAACCAAAAAAGACCAGAAAAAAGCCTTTATTTATACCAAGCGCGCTGCAGAGAAAGATCTGGCCGCGGCTCAATTTAACCTTGGCGTAATGTACCAAAATGGCTCGGGGACATCGCAAAGCTTTCACAACGCCGCGATATGGTATGAGCAAGCGGCAAAACGCAATTATGCTCTGGCACAATTCAACCTGGCTTTATTGTATTTTGATGGTTTAGGGGTTCCCAAAGACATTGAAATGTCTTATGTGTGGAACCGCGTAGCGGGCTACAATGGCTACAAGCCGGCAGAAAAAAGTATGAATCTGGATGCTCAACAGCTATCTCGAGAACAAATCAAGCGAGCCAAAGCAAGAGCTGAAGAGTTATATCTGGAGCTGGCTCCTAAGAAGGACGATTTGTTCAATCCATATCAGTAAAATTGCGCGATACAGTCAATAAAAGGCTCAATTGTGAACGCCGCCGAGACCATTTTCTTGCACCTTGCGACTAAGTGAACTAGAAACTAAGTAAGATTGCTCATTGTCCCTGATTATGAAAACCTTACACCTGCTCCGTCATGCGAAATCCAGTTGGGATGATCCTGAACTGACAGATCTGCGACGACCTTTAAATCAACGAGGTGTTAATGACTGTCAGTTAATGGCGCCAGTTTTGATGGATGTCGGTTGCTGCTTTGACTCGATCTACTGCTCAAACGCTACTCGTGCGAAACAAACGTTAAAACGGATAAGCGAGCATCAATTTGAACCGGGCATGAGCCGAATGATCAGTGCAGAAAAATTAGCGGATACCTTGATAACTGAAGAGCTATATTGCTTTGACTGGACTAAAATCCTGGCGTTTTGTCAGGCATTACCTCAAAACCTTGCCCAGGTTACTCTCGTAGGACACAATCCAGCGTTTACCGAGTTGCAAAACTACTTATCTGTTGATCCCATAGACCACCTACCGACCTGCAGTTACGTGCGCTTGGAATGTTCGATTCACCAATGGCTGGATTTATCATCTGGATGTGCCCGCACCCAGTACGTTATTACTCCGAAAATGTTGAAAAAAGGCGAGGGTATTCAAGGGTATTTGCAATAATCCTAACCAATATCCGGCTTAGTCGAAATTTTCAAGGATATGCAGAGTCAAGCAATCAAAACTAGAGACGCTTGTATCTGATCAGTCGTCAAAGTTTGGGATCACCGGACTGCGGCTATGTTCGAATACCAGGGATGTTTCGACATTCGTCACTTCTTCCCGGGATGTAATCGCTTTAAATACGAAACTGCGCAAATGCTCGGTATCTTTCACCGACATATGGATATAGAAGTCGAATGCCCCGCCCATATGAAACATACTGACAATTTCGGGTAGGCATAATAGTTCATCCCTAAGGGCATTGACGATTTGCTCTGAGTAAGGTTGCAGTTGGATCGCCGCGATGGCTTGAATGTTTCCGCCAAGCATCTGATAATTCACATCAATCACTGAATTACGAATGACGTCGGTATTTTTCATTCGTTTGACCCGCTCCAGGCACGTCGACGGTGCAATCCCTATTTTCGCCGCAAGCTCTTTATTGGTGATATCCGCGTCCTTGTATAACAGAGTAAGGATCTGTTGATCGATGTCATCAAGTTTCTTCATCGGGGTTCCATGTTCGTTTTCAACGCCACTAAATATAACTGATAAGGGGTTGGCCTTTAAAGGGTTTATTTGTTCTATTTAGTTAACCGAGATTGAGATAGTGTCATGCTAAGGCTAAAATAGCCGCACTTAAGAATGCTTCGAAAGATAATTGATCAAATTTAATGAATCATCATATAAACGATTTAATCGCCTTGTTTGATAGTGAGTTTTCAATATCGGAAAATACTCGCTTGATTCGCGGTGGTGATGAGCCCATATATTTGCCCGCGGATGCTAGCAGACCTTATCATCAAATCATTTTTGCCCATGGCTTTTATGCCAGTGCCTTGCATGAGATATCCCATTGGTGTATTGCCGGTAAAGAGCGACGGTTACTGGAAGATTTTGGTTATTGGTATGCGCCGGATGGGCGTGATGCCAATCAACAGGCCGCGTTTGAAAAAGTCGAGGTTAAGCCTCAAGCCATTGAGTGGGCGTTTTGTATTGCTGCCGGTTTTCAATTCAATGTATCGGTCGATAATTTAAGTGGTGTTGACGTTGATAGAGATGCGTTTAAACAACGGGTTTTTGAGCAGGTAAGGCATTATTTAGCCGTTGGGTATCCGTCCCGAGCTCAGAAATTCATTGCTGCGCTGGCAAAATTCTATGACCGGGATGAAAAATTAAAAATCGAACAATTTGCTTTAAATAGCAACAAATCCACTGTGGTTGTGGATGATTATCAACCGCTTTCTGCGACAGCTGCAGATTCAGATGCGTTAGGATTGGAGAGTCCCTGTAATGTTTAAATTAGGCTTTTTGGTGAATCCGATTGCAGGCATTGGTGGCAGCGTTGCCTTCAAAGGCAGCGATGGTAAAGACATTGCCGCTCAGGCAAAATCTTTGGGGGCAGAGCCTAAATCGAATTTGCGGGCGACGCTGGCACTGCAGGTATTAACGCCGTATCGGGATAAAATCACCGTCTATACCGGCAAAGCGGATATGGGAGAAGATACCGCCCGGGCGCTGGGTTTTAAGGTTGAAGTTGTTCACCAGTATCATGGAGAAGTGTCAACTGCACAGGATACCGAAGCGTTGGTTGAAGCTCTGCAATCGCAACAGGTCGATTTATTGTTGTTTGCCGGAGGTGATGGTACCGCGCGTAATGTGTGTGCCAAGGTGCAGGGTTTCTTTCCTGTGTTGGGTATTCCCGCAGGCGTGAAAATTCATTCCGGTGTTTATGCGTTAACTCCAACGGCGGCAGGTCGTGTTGTTGAAGAAATGGTCAATAATGAGATTGTCAGTTTTTTAGATGCTGACGTTATGGATATCGATGAAACGGCGTTTCGTCAAGGGGTGGTGAAAGCACGTCGTTTTGGGGAACTGCAAATACCGAGTCATCTGACCTATATTCAAGCGGTGAAATCCGGCGGTAAGGAGACCGACGAATTGGTATTGATGGATATTGCCGCTCATGTTATCGAGCAAATGGAAGAAGCGTTATTTGTGATGGGCTCTGGCTCTACAGTCGCCGCGATAATGGAGGAAATGGCGCTGGATAATACGTTGCTTGGCGTCGATATTATCGAAGAGCAAGCTTTATTGGCCAACGATGTCACCGAGCAGCATTTATATACGATGATCAGCGAAGCTCAACACAATAACCAACAGGTAAAACTGGTGATCACTGTCATTGGTGGGCAAGGTCATATTCTTGGTCGTGGCAATCAACAATTAAGCCCTCGAGTCATTCGCGCAATAGGCAAAGACAACATTTTTATCGTCGCTACTAAGCGTAAATTACAGGCACTGGATCATCGTCCGCTTATTGTCGACAGCGGCGATCCAAGCTTAGATGCCGAGCTGAGCGGCTTCATGCCGGTTATTACCGGTTTTCATGATCAAGTGCTTTATCCGGTTGCAAGTCCCGGGCTAATGGAAGCCTGAATGGCACCCGAATTAATGATTAACAACAGCATAGATAGAAATAATAGTAGTGGAATTAAGATGCTAGAAAATATTAACAACCTGGAACAACTTTGCGATTATTTTGACGGACTCATCGACCAGGACGATGGCGATGTGTTATTTGCCAGTAGTTATGTGCGTGGCTTTATTTTAATTGCAGCCAATGGTTTTGGCGATGACGCGCAGGAATTGACAGCAGAGCTAGCGGCGCAAGTGAGTACTGAGCTACATCAGGCGAGAAGTGAGCTAAGCCCGCAAGATAAGGTTATCGTCGATAATTTTTGGCAGCAAATTCAACCTTGCTTTCGCTAATTCTTGCTAGATAAAAGGCAAGATAATCGGCAAGATAGTTTAACCAACCTCAACGATATCAATAAAAAAAGAGAGTATGTGATGGTAAGTTTGAAAACTGCAAGTATCGTGTTTTTGTGTGTATTGTTAAGTGCCTGTGCATCGATGGGTGATGGCAGTACACAGGACAAGCAAGATAAAATTTTGAGCATGAAAAACGATGTGCTGACACAACTCTTTCAACAAAAACCTGATAGTCGCAAAGTTGTGGAAGGCAGCAAAGGCTATGGTGTGTTTAGTAATGCTAACGTCAATCTTTTGGTTGTATCAGCCGGCACGGGTTATGGCGTGGTGAAAAACATGGCGACCCAGCAGCATACATACATGAATATGGCAGAAGGTGGTGTTGGACTGGGGATGGGGGTTAAAGACTATCGAATTGTGATGGTCTTTCACACTAAGCAGGCAATGGATCATTTTGTAAACAATGGTTGGACCTTTGGCGGCAATGCCGATGCGGCGGCTGTCGCATCGAAAAAGGGTGGTTCCATTGAAGGGGAAGCCTATTTTGGCGATGTCACCGTGTATACCTTCACTGAGGCGGGTCTCGCCCTGCAAGCAACGGTGAAAGGAACCAAGTTTTGGGTTGATTCCGAGTTAAACCCGTAACCAAAGCGATTTAAGTTGCGCCGGGTTGTCCGGATAAAATGATTGTCAGTCATTGCCCTGACGACGGATCATGTCGCGAATAATAAAGCGGTTGGGCGCTAACTGAAAAAGTTGTTCGGCACTGAGCGGATATACTTCATTGGTTAATTCGCAGGCGAGAATTTCCGCAAGTAGTGGCGCGGAACACAGCCCTCTGGCGCCCATTCCGGTAAGTACATATAAGCCTTGAGTTACCGGCGGATGTTGCTCAAAACGCCAGTTTTTATCCTTGCTAATATGTTGATACACTCGTTTGTGTTGTTCAATGTCAGGCATGGCGCCTACCACAGGTAAGTGATCTGGGGTACAGCAGCGCAGCCTTGCTTTTGCCCCTTGAATATCCTCACTCGTCCATTGACCAATATTACCCAATAACCCGGTTAAGGTGTTGAGATTATACGCATCGTCCTTGGCTCTGGTTGCCGTATCATCGTCATTTTTATCAAACGTAGCGCCGATACAGTGTTTATTGTCTAACGCTGGCGTCAGATACCCCTTGTGGCAAATCACCGCTTTTAGGTTTTCGCTTAAAGCCGTTGTTTGCAATTGGCTGACTTGACCACGGACCACCGATAGCGGCAGGGCATCGGCAATTTCCAACTGTAAGGTATCCGCCCCGGTGCAAAGGATCAGGGTTTGAATTTGCTTCTGACCCTTATTGGTCGCCAATAAAAATCGACCATTGTCCATTTTATTAATGGCTTGTACCTGAGTATTGTATTTGATTTTGCACTGACCTAGATTCTGGGCTGCGGCAAAAATTGCCCGTACTAATTCCGGTGGTGAAACCCATCCGGCTTTGGGGATCCAAAGCCCAGGGAAATCGAGTTTAATGCCGGATAGTTGACTCGATTGCGTTGAGTCTACGACCGAAATCAGCGTCTCAGGCCAAACCGGCTGGTTTTTGAATACTTCGAGGCGCTTTTGTAATGCTTCTTTATAGGCAACTTCGATAAGACCATCGAAGCCATGGGAATAATCAAACCCCTGGTTTAACAATTCCTGATAAAAATCCACCGCATAGGCAAACCCTGCCTGGTAAAATTCACTGATCTCATCTTTTTGCTGGTGTAATAAAGGGTAAATTGCTCCTACAGCATTCGCTGAAGCACCTTGTGCCAGCGCTTCATCCTGACAAAATACGTTCACTTTAATGCCTCGCTTGACCAGCGAGTAGGCCGCGCAAGCACTGGCTAGGCCGCCACCGACTATAGTGACGTGCTGGGGTTTGTCTGGTGATATCCGGCGTTTATAGCCATTCACTTGCGGCGCTTTGGCGTGCCCTGTGTATGTCGCCACCAGAGTCTGAGATTTATGTTGTTGATGCTTTTTTCGGGTAACCGCAAACCCCTGTTTTTCAAGCCCTCTGCGAACAATACCCGCAACGGTAAAGGTCGCCAACGTCGTCCCCGGCATTGATAAACGACCGAGCTGCATAAATAAGCCTTGATGCCACATTTCGGGGTTTTTCTTAGGTGCAAACCCATCTAAAAACCAAGCATCAACGTAGGCAAATGATTCCGGGTTAAGTTTCGCCAGTGCTGCCGTTGCGTCCTGCAGGTGAATTTGCACATTAACCTTGCCATCCAGTAAGCGCACTTCGAGGATCTGTTGTTGCTCATCGATGTGATATTTCGATAAAAACTCCTGGCTTAACGGTTGAAGTTCAGGCCACAGCGCTAATGCTCTGGAAAAATCCTCCAATGTCATCGGATATTTTTCGGTGCTGATAAATAACAAATCCCAGTCAGGGGCGTGATGTTCGCAAAACGTTTGAAATCGTTGCAACGTCAGGAAAAAATTTAAGCCGCTGCCAAAGCCAGTTTCGCCGATCACAAACGGAGCCGGTGTGTTTGCGCTGTTATTCTCAACACTTTTTATTGGCTCATAGTTAAGCCACTGCTTTTCCAGTTCATTGCCTTCAATAAATACCTGCACGCTTTGTGAGCAACCGTCTTGGTAATCAAAATAAATATCGTCAAATTGACTTGAATAGGGCAGGCCATTGGTGTCAAATTCGATTTGTGCGGTTTTAATTTTGCTCAAGGGTGTTTTGTCTCTGATAAATTTGTGAGGTTCGATGCATTAACAGTGCTAGCTGTCTATTCTGGCGACAAATTTTACTGTGTCGCTAGGTGAGTATCCAGCGAATTCAAACAGACTTCACTTGACACAACTCTTATTGAGCGTACAGTCGTACACTGGATAGACCAGATTTCTAGATATTCATAGTATCATAGCCGACAATTAACAGACTAAAATGGTTAAACAAGAATGAAACGAGTAGTGATTACAGGTATGGGCATCGTGTCCAGTATCGGCAATAACGCAGAACAGGTTTTAGACTCTTTAAAAAATGGTCGTAGTGGCATTAGCCACTCGGAAAGTTTTGAAGAAGTAGGGTTACGTAGTCATGTTTGGGGTAAGCCAAATATTGATGTGACTGAACATATTGACCGTAAAGTGATGCGCTTTATGGGTGATGCTGCGGGTTACGCATACATTGCCATGGAAGAAGCCATTAAAGATGCCAAGCTTACAGATGATCAGGTATCAAACTATCGCACCGGCTTAGTTGCAGGTTCTGGTGGTGCATCTTCTGCAAATGTTATCAAGTCAACGGATACCATTCGTGCCAAAGGCGTGAAACGTGTAGGTCCTTATGCGGTACCAAAAACCATGTCGAGCACATGTTCTGCATGTTTGGCAACGCCGTTTAAAATTCTTGGCGTAAACTACTCGATCAGTTCCGCTTGTGCCACATCCGCGCATTGTATTGGTCACGCCGCTGAACTTATCCAACTTGGTAAACAAGATATTGTTTTTGCCGGTGGTGGTGAAGAAGTCGATTGGTCTTTGGCGATGATGTTTGATGCCATGGGCGCACTTTCAACCAAGTACAATGACACGCCAGAAAACGCCTCTCGCACCTACGATGCAAACCGCGATGGTTTTGTTATCTCTGGCGGCGGCGGTATGGTCGTTGTTGAAGAATTAGAACACGCCCTTGCCCGTGGTGCGCATATTTATGCTGAGATTGTCGGTTACGGTGCCACATCTGACGGTTACGACATGGTCGCACCAAGTGGTGAAGGTGCAGTACGTTGTATGCAACAAGCCATGCACGGCGTCGAAGGCAAAGTGGATTATTTGAATACTCACGGTACATCAACCCCAGTAGGCGATGTTAAAGAGCTTGGTGCTATTCAGGAAGTATTCGGCAACGATTCTCCAATGATCAGTGCCACGAAAGCGATGACAGGTCACGCATTAGGTGCTGCAGGTGTTCATGAAGCAATTTATACCATGTTAATGATGGAGCACGGTTTTGTGGCACCATCGATTAATATCGAAACCTTAGATGAACAGGCTGAAGGCCTGGACATTGTAAAAGAAGCAAAACCTGCTGAAATCAATTTAGCAATGTCTAACAGCTTCGGTTTTGGTGGTACCAACTCGACGTTGGTGATGAAAAAATATCAGTAAACTGTTCGATTAAATAATATAAAGCCAGGCTTCGCCTGGCTTTTTTTATACCTGCGATTTAGTTAAGTTTTGATGTTATTGGTATTAACCTATTGATTAGGTATTAGTTGTCACGGCTTTTTTTGAATGTTTGAGCTGTTGAAATCGTATATAAGATAGTTTGCTTCGAGCACGAGTATCCGGTAATTTATCAACTCGGCCAACAGGCGAGTTGAGCGAGCAGCGGCCGTTCAATTGCGTCTAAGTTATCGCTGGCGATTCGGTTTGAATAGGAAATACAAATAATTTGAACGGCTTTAAATTTTCAATTCTTTGGTTTGTTTTATATCTGACAAGTGCTAGCGTTTTTGCGTGCAAATGTAAATTTTTCAATGAGGTTGAAAAATACAATAGGGCTGAACAAATAGTCCTAGCTGAAGTCACGCATGTAAAAATAGTACCTTCACAAAATGAGCTTCAGCCATGGGATATTGCGGAAACTCGTTTTGAAATTATCGAGTCATTTAAAAATGGGCCATTAAATTCGAATATTTTGTACGCAGGCATTTATGAATGCGTTCCGGAAATAGTCGTTGGCGAAGTTTATGTTTTCTATATTTCTAAAGAAAGAGGTATATCAAGGTGCACGGGGACAGAGGTAAAGGACGATGTTCATCCAATAAAATTTGAGCAAATGATTGCTACGCTAAGAGAGTTATCTCTTCAAGATAAGAAAGAATAAAATCTTATCGCGCTCCAAGTTCAATAAATAGGCAAACTAATACTTCATTGAATAAAGTTTGTGAGCGAGTTATTCGTATGAAGCAGGCACATGACTCGAACCAGATAAGTATGGTCTGATCCAGGTTGGGATGACTATATAGAGCGATATACGGTCATTCGTCAGTGTTTCATAAACAGTTTGTAACATAGCCTTTTAGCACCGAGGACTCCTTAACGCCGCTTTGTGGCATAAAATGGAATTAATACGTGAACGTTAAGAGTTTTTTAAAAGATAGGTTTTTTGTTTTATTAGTATTAATAATTGTCGCAACTTCCTTAGGAATAGTCAGGACTATGAATTCTAAGGTGGAGAGCTATAGTGGCAAAATATCTTATCTTTCATGTAAACAAACTAGAAAAAGCGAAACTAAATTTAATTTTTCAATCCAGCTTGAAGACTCAAAAACCTTTACTAATACATTAGAAACCTCTTGCAATGTCATTGATAGCCTAAGTGTAGGTGAGCAAGTAAGTATTGACGTTTACGGCAGTTGGCTACAGCAGATTAACTACAATGGACAACGGATTTTTAGCTTCAATAAAACGGAACGTGCTAGAAAGGACATTTTCGCATTTATGGTAATCGCATTGTTATTATCGATAGGCGGATTGATTTTTAAAGTTTATTCAC
Organism: Thalassotalea litorea; assembly: GCF_005843925.1. Classification (GTDB taxonomy): domain Bacteria; phylum Pseudomonadota; class Gammaproteobacteria; order Enterobacterales; family Alteromonadaceae; genus Thalassotalea_A; species Thalassotalea_A litorea_A. Next base: position 2,105 of record NZ_VCBC01000015.1, on the reverse strand, counting down.
GAGTGAAGAATTTGAAAAAGATCGAGCTTTGTTGAAAGTAAAATATCAGTAAGACCTCGTTTGCGTCTGCCGACCCAATCCGGTACTTTGGATCAACAACCAGGGGCTGAAGTGAGCGAACTACAGTCATTCAAAATTCCCCAAAACGAGAATTACTGAGCCGTCTAAATAGTACAACTGTTAGCACTACAAGGATATAGCGTGCATAAATTCATACCTTTTTTACTTCTAATTGTTTCATTAGTTCCTTTTTCATTACAAGCTGAAAACCACGAATATGAGGTAAGTAAAGTCGAATATAAGAACTTAGTTGCAAACTTGTATTTACCTAAAACTGAAGAAAAACTTCCTGTAGTTATTGCTTTTGGAGGTTTTGAGGGGGGATTAGATACAGGTAATGCTAACGGTGAAATGATCGCACCTCACGGTGTTGCTGTTCTGGGTTTAGCTTATTTTAAAGAAAAAGGTATTTCACAAACACTAGATCAAATACCAATGGAGTATTTCATTGAAGCAATAAATTATTTAGAAAATCACCCTTTAATAGACTCCTCTAAAATTGGTGTGGTTGGTGGTTCTAGAGGTTCAGAGGCTGCATTTTTATTGGCAAGTATGGATTCTCGTATTAAGTCTGTAGTGGTTACTACTCCAAGCAAGGTTGCTTGGTACGGTCTAACTATGCCAAAGTCAGCTTGGACAATTGATGGTCAAGATATTCCTGCTTTAGGTTTAGAGTTAGATTCAAATGCTAAGTTAATCGACAGATTTACAGTCGCATTAGAAAATAAAACTAACGTTAATAAATCTTTATTCAAATTTGAAAATATTAATGGTCCAATATTAATGATTTCAGCAGAAAATGATCAAGTTTGGCCATCTTTTCAAATGTCTAAAGACATCGAAGTTTATTTAAAAAGTAAGCAGTTTAAACATAAAATAGTGCATAACTCTTACAAAACAGGCCATGGTTTCAGTAAAGAAACGGCTCCTGAAATTAAAAAATCAATAATTAATCATTTTGTGAGTACATTGTAGTGCTAACAAGAGACTATGGCGTTAACACCTCAATATCTTCGTATAGTAGCAATTGCTAACGGACTATTGTTGGCACAAATTTGACGTTAACAGATTGAAAAGGTTAACGCCTCAGAAGAGCGAATTACAGCCGTTTAAAGATATTACTGAGCCTACTAAATAATTAACTGTTATGTGTATTGGGAAAGTTGTGAGTATGACTCGATTTTGGGATATTCAATTAGTTTTAGATAGTACGTACACCGAAGAAGAACAAAAAACTGTAATTGTAAATTCTAGATATATGGTTCATTTCATTGAAAGGCTCTTATACCCACTTAACTTTCGTAGTGAATTTTCAAGACTCGTTATAAATTGCTCTAAGTCTCCAATAGAAACTGAGTTTAGGCAGGCAAAAGATCCTGCAATTGCCTATGTTAATATCACACAAGACTTAGGGTGTTTCATTCATTCAGATGGTGAAAAATATTTAGCTTTCGAAAGTATTCTAAAACATGGATTTGAGGTTGCTGAAAAATATGTTGAGTTACCTAAAGCAGAAGTGTTTTCTGCCATAGAAAAGTTTAAATCCGTTGGTTTTAAAAACGAATGGGTTCATATTGAAAAAACTTGGAAGCGAAAAGAAGTCACTTGCATAATTGAGTGTCATCATCATTTGAATACATTTCAACTAACTCAAAAAATTTATAAATGTGGCACATTGATTCAAGACTCAATTATTGCTGAATCTATGCCTAGGGAGTGGCTGTTTAATCAGCTACTGGGTAAAGTGGTGCTTAAAGATGGGGTTAAACTTATTTATTCAGTTAAATCTAAGGTTTTATCTACTTTCGATCTTGATACCAAAAAATTGGAAATATTTGGTTCAGTGTAAAATACACATAACAAAAGACTATGGCGTTAATACTCCCAAACCAGCGTATATTAGCAATTGCTAACGGGCAGCTAATGGCACATAGCCGCCGTTCAATCGGTTACGATAGATTCCCTGTAGTGTCACGATGTATGGACTCCCTCCCCTCGGGGATGTAACGTAAAAATGACCAAACCTTTACGACGGAGTCCATACA
>NZ_VCBC01000014.1 GCF_005843925.1 Thalassotalea litorea | reverse complement strand
AGACGCTAGAATATGAAACACCTGCTGAACGATTTAATGAGTGTGTTGCGTCCATCGGTTGAACTCACAGCGAATAAGAGTCATTGAATCACTAGCCTATCAACTTCTACGAAACATGGACTAAATGATGAAAGCCGTTGTAAGCTTCTTAACAATTTTGTTGATTTTTAGTAATGGATATTGGTTGTTTGCATCGTTAGATTCTGGAGTGACGGCTAGCTACCAAAGCCAAGAGTTATACGAGTATAAAAATACTCAGGAACAACTCCTAAAAACGTTTAAAGAAGTAGCTTCAGGAAAATCAAAAAGCGACGTTGTCCGTATTGCTGAAAAATATTCAGAAACTCCAGCTTTCGATAAGGACGGTTGCACTTGGATTGGCTGGTTAGGTTTTAAATTTGACGAGCAAGGGGTTTTCCAAGATATAGATTGGACGATCTCGTACGGTGATAAATCACCATGCTCGATTTCCAATAACCAGGTGACTCAATAGAGCGATAAGCGGAAGTAGGAATAGGAAGTCAAGTAATGAAAAAAGTGATTTTAATAACGGCATATGCTTTCGCTTTTGTCTTCTTAATTTCATTTTTTAGTATCGATGCGTGTATGGATGCAGGAGGAGCTTGGTCAGACTTTGGTTTTACATGCCATAACCCTCGTGAAAACTTTGTACCGCAATATATGAGACCAGCACCTGTGTTTTGGGGATTAGTTGTTTTCCTATCAAGTATGTTTACTCTGCTTGTTAATAAAATCATACCTAAATAACAGGCTGGTTAGAGCGAGCAACGGACGTTGAAACAACAATATAAAACTTATATTACATGAGAAAGCTTCTAGTTTATTTAGCTCTATTTAGTTTTAATGCTGTAGCTAATCCTAATCAAATAAAAGTCGAAGTAGATGACTGTGGCCCATTGGCTAGAGACGAACTTGGTGTCGTTTTTAGTTTAAAACCTCACGGCGAAGGTAAGTCATATTTTGCGGATGGCACAGCCAATGAGCTTTGCCCAAAGCTTACGTCTGCTAAATATATTTTAGGCTACGAAGAAGATCTTTGTAAAAACTATAAACCACGAAACGAAAAAGAGTGTGGTGCAGTAAAAGTGTTTGTTATTCAGCAGTATATTTACAAGTAAGTACACCTGACAAATCAATAGTGGACGCCTAACGGCAGTTAAGAGCGATAAACGGAAGTAATCATTTAAATGAAGAATTGGATTTTGCCCCTTATATTTATCTCTGCGGCTTTTATTTCAGGCATTTTATTTAATAAATATCAACATGACGGCTATTTAGAACGGGGTTTCTATGAAGGAATGGTTTCTTCGCAAGGGGCATCGGCTGCATATTTGGCAAGTGCCAAAGATTTAAACATGCTAAATAAGCATGCGCTAAATAGCATTTGCAGAGCTAAGGAAGAACTTGAAAGTTTTATAATCAATCCACCTAATAAAAAGGCTATAGCTGTTTATCAAATGAAAGATGATTTAAAGACTATAAACTCGTTTCTAGGTCACCAGAATGAAGATGTTTGCGAAATACGCAAGTAACTAACATTCTGCAAAGAGCTACGGTCATTCAAAATTCATAAAAGTAATCAACAAATAATTGATAGGTTTAAGAGAGAGAAACTTTGCAAAGCGGAAGTCAACAGGGGTATTTAACTCGTGCGTGGAATGGAGATATAAAACTGTGGCAGTGGATTTGTTTGAGTGTTGCAGGAATAATCGGTGCGTTTATTTTGGCTTCTTTACTCGGTATTTTTGTACCGATTGTTAAAGGTGAAGAAAACAAATTAATAGGAATTTGGACTCCAGATGAAACGAGAACCCTTCAAAAACTTGATCTACAAAAAGATTCAGCAAAGTTTTTAAAGATTTGTTATGAAGAAAAGTTGTGTGGTCTTTATACAATAAAATATGATGGGAAATATGTATATAATTTATTGCCTGATTCCAATTCGAAACTAGTTGAAGTAGCGAAAGCAAAATATCGAATACTATTTAAAAGTGAAAAAATGTATACGATCGAGGTTGAATATGACGATTTTTTTGAAAAATATAACGTATATTTCGATGAGAATAATCTGATGTATACCAAGCTTTCGAATGGAGAGTTGGAATTTTATAAGGTGCAGTAAATACCTAACAAGCCAATTCAGCGCGGGTCTGCTAAAATTCGGCTCGGTTCGACTCTGTTTCACAGTATAGCCAATCATTATCAGCCCCTTATTAGGGCGTTAAACCTCGGAACCAGCGTATGTTAGCAATTGGTAATAGGCAGCTATTGGCACATTTGCGACGTCGCATTAAATAACGTAAGTTATTGAAAGTTTTGTAGTCGTGAGCGGCTGTTGTGAGCGAACAGCAGCCGTTCAAGAACTTACAATTTGCCATCTCTGAGCATTTCAAAATGACTAATAAGAGCTAATGAAAAATTCAATAATCGCATTTATTTTCGCACCAAGCGCTGCTCCGCTTATTTATTCGTTGTTCAATTTTGTTGCGACATCTGGAGGCTCTCCTGATTTAGGAGGCGCATTAATAATTGCAGGTATTTGCTATATCTGGGCTTTATTTCCTGGGATACTTCTAGTGAAATTAATGGAGCGACAAAAGTGGTTTCACTGGTGGCAATATTTTTTAGTGGGCTTCGTTAGTGGCACTCCGTTCGCATTATTCTGGTATTCATTTGGTGGCTCGATGATATTTACTATGTTTATCAGTGCGGGATTTGTAGCTGGAGTTACAGCGGTTTTATTTTGGTTAATTACAAAATTAGAACCTACGATCCAAATCAATAAAGATATAAAACCATGAGTTTTCTGGATTGCGTCGGTGGGCGTAATTCGGTAATTTGAATAACGATTGGACGGCCGCGATGAGCGAACTCCAGCCGTTCAACTGAATAAAAAAGATAATTGATTAATACCTAAAAATAATGAAACGTTTGAGCTATATTGAAAATTTAAATCGCGATGATTTTCGAGTTGTTAGTGGCGAAGATGCCATTAAGATTGCTCATCAGTGGTTATCTGTATTCTGCCCTAAGAGAACTTCATTCAAAGGAATTTACCGCTTCAAAACCTACGTTTGGGACGAAATGACTTGTGAATTTCAAAAGGATGCCGCTCTTATTGAATATGAAAATCAAATATCCCATGAATATGTGATTATGGAAGACTGCTTCGGCCATGATCGTAGCGAAATCTATATCACAAATAAAAAGCCTACTGGTAATTCTTATCTTGAGGATTTTCATGTATTTCCTAAAAACATGGCGTGGTCGATGTCCTTCACCCATGAGGATAGCTGGATTGGACCTTTGTTTTCAAAACATCCTTTTTATGAAAAATTGAATGCCAAAAATGTAAAAGCCATGCGAGCGGTTAGTCAGTTCAAGTAGCTTTTAATAATGAAATAAATTTATGAGTGGCCAGGGGCTGTAGTGAGCGAACAGCAGTCATTGAGATTATTGTAAAGTAGTCAATAAAGAGAAGTGAAAATGGAATTGATTAAAAATAACTTCACAGGGAAAACACCACTTTGGCAAGTTTTTTGGGTTCAAAATATATTGTTGGGAGGGTTACTTCAGCTACTTGTTGACGCATTAGCACCTCAATTATCTACTATATCAACCATCGTATTATTATCTATTGTCGTTTCATATGGCATTTGGGTTATGGTTGGAATGTGGCAATGCGCATTTAATGCTCGGTGGAAAATATGGGGTTATTTGATTCGAGGACTATATATTGCGATTTTGGTAATAGTTGTCGTAACTTATTTAAGAAACTTATAGCCCACCAGAGTGTTAGTTTGGGCTGCAATGAGCGAACTGCAGTCACTCAAAATTCCTTGTGACGGATATTACTGAACCGTCTAGATAATAAACTTTTATACAACTAAGGAAGGTTATGCGTAAAATTTTAGCCCTATTTTTTTTATCACTTTCGTTTAGCGCTTTTTCAGGTCAATACGCAAAAGAAGCAAATGCGAACCCTTTTCTTAATGGGGAGTTAAATCCTAAATACGAAGGTGAGCTTATCGCTTTATCAGGCGATATTGTTGAAATAATTGAGGGTCACAAAGGCAAGAAACTTTATAAGTTAAATCTTAACATCGCAGGGTTAAAGCATATTTGGGTTACAAGCTTTGCTCCTTTTGCCGAAGGTGAAATATCAATTAATAGTAAATTGATATTTAGAGGTTATATAGCATCCTCTGACGGGTTAGATTCAACAGGCAAATTAAAGTCAAAAATTAATAGCGAAACTTTACTTTTAGCCTTAAAAGCAGACTCAGTAAAATAGTTGTATAACAAGGCGCTCAAAATGACAAATAATGCTGTCACGGTTTTAGCAAACAACACAAAAACACATGCCATCATTATTTGCAGTTTAGCTTGGCGTTATGTGCAAGGATGATTCATTGGTCAAGTCTGATATCCAAAAAATTAAAATAGATATAGCAGGTGGTGAAAGTGCGTTGTCTCTTATGCTCTGTCGAGATGGAACAGTAGGAAGACAAGGTAATGGAAACCTTCCTTCGCACACAGTCTCTGTTATAGGGATGCTTGATGGTGTTTTTTTTATGGATGCAATTAATCAGTTTGACGAGCAAATTTTTGCACATCAAGGTGTATATGATCATCCCGAAAAACTTGGAATGCCAATTAACTATAAAATTGCATTTTTGGGAGAAAAACCAAATTTGAAAATGTTTGAATTCCGTATGGGTATTGAAAATAAGGATGTAGGTAATTTACTTCCATACTTTGATCAATACATCAAAAGTATTGTTGCTAACACAGATGTTTGGTATCAGTCTGCTCTTAAGGAACAAATTCAAAATTCAAAGACAAAACCGTGGTGGAAATTTTGGTAATTGCACATAACAAGCTGTTAAACAAGGGCGTTAGGGGTTAAGGCAGATATGGTCGCAAAGTTAATGCTGTGTAGTAGCATTCTGACATTAACAACCTTGGTGCTATTGAGGTTTTTCAATCCTGATTTAGTTGTATTTCAGCCTCTCGGATATGTTCTTAATTTTTCATGGTCACTTCTATTATTTTTAGGCTTGGCTCAGTTAAAGGGCATAATTAATAGCAGTGTATCCCCGGGAGGAGCTATTGCGGTAATTTCTGCATTGCTCACAACTTGTATTACTGACTATTTGTTTGGGTTAGGCTGGCTTGCAAAAGCGAAATCCGATCCAGTTTTAATTGTTTTTTTTACTATCGTTGCATTGTTAATGTTGGTCAGTTGGTACAAGGTTTTCTTTAAAAATTAGACGAGTTACCCCTAACAAGAGACTATGGTGTTAACACTCCAAAATCATCGTATATTAGCAACTGCTAACGGGCTGAGTTTGGCACATTAGAGACACTCAGTCCTTTCTAAAAATTGATAAATCAAGCCTTGTAATAACCTAAAACCAGTCAAGACGCATTGGCGAAACCCTACGTAAACTTTACTCAGTTTCGGAAGTAAATTTAACCTTCAAAAGTAATACTTATCGGCTCTAATTTAGCCTTATTTTCTTGTCTATTCATTAGAAAAAATCATGCTTTAATATGTTTTTTAGGTGAATTAAACTCATCCGTAATTCGTACGTAAGCAATGGTTGGTTGCTCAACTTATTGTTTTAAAAGGATAAAAAAAGCACGTATCGAGAGTTCGAATCTCTCCGTCACCGCCATTTTTTACATCCATGTGATGTCGGCATACACGACGTCCATGTCGATAACCGCCATTATTCAGCAAAAAGCCCCGGTATTACCGGGGCTTTTTCATTTCTGGCGTAGGAGAGATGAGAATTCTGAGTTCGAAAAATTTGTCGGGAACAAATTTTCACGCGCTTGCGCCCGCAGGGTCAAATACAGGGCGTATTTGATATCTCTCTCCGTCGCAATCATTTCTTCCATCCCTGGAATAATTGCATACAAAACATCCTTGTTTATAACAATCATATCTTCCATCCCTAGAATGATTGCATACAAAACATCCTTGTTTATAACAATCATTTCTTCCATCCCTAGAATGATTGCATACAAAACATCCTTGTTTATAACAATCATTTCTTCCATCCCTGGAATGATTGCATACAAAACATCCTTGTTTATAACCGCCATTTTTTACATCCATGTGATGTCGGCATACACAACGTCCATGTCGATAACCGTCATTATTCAGCAAAAAGCCCCAGTTAATAACTGAGCTTTTTCGTTTCAGGGGAAGAAATATGCGTTATATTCTCATCTTAATAAATTGTTTCCTCGCTACCGCTCAAGTTGCCATATCATTCAAATCAACTAGTTTTTAGGCATCGTTATTTGATTCAAGCAGTTTCAAGTTATGCCAAAGCCCAAAATCCGTAATTGTTCTATCGGTAAAAAGTGCAGTCAGAAATGGAAGCACCTCACTGAAACAGAAGATCCTGATTTGCGTTATTGCGAAGAATGCGACAAAGGAGTTCACTATTGCAATAGCCCTGAAGAATTGACGATGCACATAATGGAAGACCACTGTGTCGCGATATCAAGAGAAGTGCTTTATATGTTAAGGCCTGCAAAAACTTTCGGATTGGAAGGTAATTTTGTCGGCGAACCGTCACCCAGAATTTTGTACGAAACGGGTGCGAGAGACGACGTTGAATAATCATAGTCGTCTCCTGCATTAATCATTGCTGAAAACTCCAGTTAAGTCTGTTTCAGATTAGGGGAAGTGGACAGGCTAAGACAACTCAACAATGAATATGTGTCCGCATTCTTTACAAAATTCATAATATTAAACGTTCTAAATTTTGCGTATCCCTAATCACTGTGCCTCAGGTCTCCACGGCATGCATATTGCAAAGGAAGCTCCAACTTGATTAGTGGCTGTCCTTGGGGTAGTTCAAAGCGGGACAACGGCTAATCAACTTCGCAACGATGTATTCTCGGAGCTATTATGCACATCCTCGCCTGTTTTGCAGCTGCACATAGGCATTCACCAATTTTTCGAAAGAAATTAATTGGAACGTTCATTTTTTTAATTGGCTTGGTATTTAATGGGGTTTCGATCTCATTGGCAGCGCCAAGTCCTGACGGACAACAAATGTGTGGCGACGGCAGTACAATTTCAATCCCACTCAACAGAGCGCCGATAGAAGTCCCTGACAATTGCAGTATCTATGCAATATTTGTGAGCGGATACGAACGCAACCCGGAGCTAGATGAACTGTTTTTATTCGATTTTGCACACTTTATTGCTCAAAATAATGGGTATGTACATTACTCTTGGTGGAATAATCTGCTCAAACCATACATGGCTGGCCCGCTCCGTAATAACGAATCGAATCCAGGCAATTTATTAACCTCAGCAGGCGGTTTTGTTCCAGCTTTAAACTTATTTCTCGACAAAGCTAAACCTGATGAAGATTATGAATTTCAAAGCGATGCAGACACCTTTATACGAACCATCAAAATTAACAACCCAGACGCAATTATCATAGTTGCTGGCCACAGCATGGGAGGTAACTCCGTCGTTAGATTAGGCGCCTCAACTTATAACACTATTGATTTACTTGCTCCGCTAGATCCAGTTGGTAATCGTAGCTTACCCCGTGGAGTACTTGCACCATTAGGTGCAGCCGACGGCGCAGAAACCTTTAACTGGACGAGGTGGCGAGTAGCTAACGACTTGTTAGGTTTCAGGCAGTGGGGGTGCAATCGAAACTCATTGGGCCTATGTATTGATTACGACCCTAGATTATTTAAAACACAATATAAATGTGGTCCCCAAGGGGCAATATTATCGAAGCCACCTTTGATTAAAAATTTGAGTCCCCTTAAATGTCCTAACAATAATTTGCCTTATTATGTCAGTAGAAAGGTTGGTTTCAGTGGCAACATACGACGGCTTTATCATCGCTGGCAAAAAGAAGCTGTGTTTCCATTTGACTATACCAATAATATACCTCTGGGGTTTCACACATCGCCAGGTTCGGCCTTAGGTGACCCGAATTATCAATTTCCTGTAAAAAAAAATGGGGATGGAGAAGGTTTTATTGATAAAACGTGCTCTAATGTTTTGCAATTTGACCCGCGTGATTATCACTTTACGAATCAAACCAGAATCCATTGTAATAACTTAGACGGACATGGCGAAATAGTCGGATTCCGTGGGTTACCCAATTTGCCTCCCTTCTTAAAGGCCGTTCATGCGCCTAATTGGAAGTGTCCGACAAACGATTGCGAAAATGCCAAAGACTTTTTAATATCAATGGCCGCTGAAGAGCCAGGCTTGTGGTTTCATGGAGACTGCTTCAACTGTGATGAACCAGAACGTCCGCACCTTGATATGGTTTCTGAAGATCTTATTACTGTTACAAATATTATTATTACCGAAAGAGGCGGATTACCCTCTGAAGACACAACTCCTCCGATAAGTGCGGCTAACATATCGATAGCGCCTAATAGTAACGGGTGGAATAACGCAGATATCGTCGTCAGTATTAATGCTCATGACAATGTGAATGGTTCCGGCGTTGCTGGCATCAAATATTCGCTAGTCGGGGCTCAAAGTGATATTGGCCATGAAAAAGGTGATCAGGTACAGATTCACGTCAATCTTGAGGGGACCTCGACGTTGACTTATTGGGCTTATGACGAAAAAGGGAATGTGGAGGATGAACAAGAGCTGATCGTAAAACTCGATAAAACACCTCCAACAATGTCGGTCAATGCTTTTCCTGAAGCTAATGCTGATAATTGGAACAACGAAGATGTGACAGTAACTTTCTTTGCTATCGATGAATTATCCGGCATTTTGGAATTGTCAGAACCCATTTTAATTACTGAAGAGGGTGAAGGTATCGAGGTTAATGGCTTTGCAACTGATCTTGCTGGAAACATCGGGTCGATTGGTGAAATCATTAATTTAGATAAAACCTTACCAATCATAGAAGGGATGCCGAGCCCGGATTGTTTACTTTGGCCTCCAAATAATAAATTCGAAAAAGTAGCAATGGTCAATGCATCAGATACATTATCCGGTCTGAAGGATATCAATTTAGTTGCCAGTCACAACGAAAACGTGGCTAATGATGATGCAACATTAATTAGCGGAGGTGAGGTTTATTTAAGGGTATCTCGACTCGGGAAGGGAAACGATCGAGTCTATAACATTACCGCCATTGCGACAGATATAGCTGACAATGAAAAGCAAATCATGAGTGAGTGCACTGTGCCTCATGATCAAGGCAAGAAAAAGTCTGAAAAGAAATTGCCTAAGTAGTGACATGTTATTTAATTTTAACTACGTCGGGAATTTAGGGTGTAGTGATCAAGTTAAATTGGCCACGGTTTTTTAGTTTTGCCAGAATGGTCCGAGTCGGAGCAGTTCGAATTGAGCTCTAGGGGAAGTCCGCTTCTAGCATTGTTCAGTAAAAACTCTCTATTATCGTGTGCCAGTTTCACTGTATTTGGTTCGTGGCTGATTGTCCAAAAGGTGATTAATAATTATCGAAATTTCGTCCAAGTTCATTTGTGTAAAACTAAGCCAATTCATTATGTAAAGTACTGCAACTTGCAGTAAAACTTGAATTTATTTGCTTTCGAGTCGATTATAGAGTTACTAACGATTGAACTAAGGGAAGGTGAGGTCAAGATGCGTACAAAATTAACTCCATGGTTAAGCAAGCATATTGGACGAGGCTTAAAGGCATTAGCATTTACAATGGTACTCGCACCTGTCTCAATAGTTTCACTGGCTCAGGAAGGGGAGAAAGAAAAACTTATTCAGCTTCCCGACTGGTTGGCTGAGCGCGTTGCTTCGTTACCTGAAGAGAAGCGCATGTTTCTGCAAAAAGAGGATGCTGAAATTTTTGCGGGTTCACGAGAAAAACTTATTGTTGTTCTCGAAAAAAAATCGACAGAAGAAATCGAAGCGTACATCGACGCAGTCCAATCGACCCTTTCCCAATATGCGTACAACAAAGATTCTGACTTGTCAGCTATTCCATTAAATACAGATTCCTCATGGTTTAATTGGTGGAAAGTCGCGCGTCCAAGGGACGTTGAGCCAAAACGTGAACCAGGGCCTTTTCACGTAAGTCGGTACGCTGAACCAACGAGCGGTATCGCAACTTTTGGTGGGTTTCCTATCGCCTTATACCCAGAAGATCTGATTGCAGGTAAGGTTGAGGTTGCGATTGTTGGCGCACCTCTGGATATGGGGAGTTATCACCGAGGTCAGAAGTTTGGGCCAATGGCAATGCGCAATGAGCAAGGGATCGGCGAAATCGATATGACCACCATGATCAACCCCAGTAAAGAGTTGATGGTTGTCGATTACGGGGATATCGCCGTCGATAACTGGAGCACTGAGGTTACGGTACATCATGTGCGTGAACGCGTCGCTGAAATTGCCAAAACTGGTGCTATACCTTTTATCATCGGCGGTGACCATAGCCTTGAGTACCCCGATGTTGCAGGCCTTGCAGACGTTCATGGGAAAGGTAGTTTTAGTGTGATTCACTTTGACTCACATTATGATGCCGGCAAAGGTGCCGCTCATTTTATTACCCATGGTCAACCGGTATACCGCCTCATAAAGGAAGGTCACATTCCCGGTAAAAATTTCATACAGGTAGGGCTGCGTGGCGGGTGGCCTGGCAAGGAAGGTTTTGAATGGATGCGTACTAATGGCATGCGATACCATACCATGGCAGAGGTTGAAAAACGTGGCTGGGATGCAGTTATGACTGATGCACTTCGCGAAGCACGGGAGAATACTGAGAAACTCTTTATTTCATTTGACGTGGATGTTCTGGACCCGGCTTTTATTCCAGGCACAGGTACACCAGTCCCAGGCGGACTGACAATGCGTGAAGCGATGCCAATCGTCAGAAACCTTTGCGCACAAAACGATATTATTGGATTTGAACTGGTTGAGCTAGCGCCAAATCTGGACCCAACCTATCGTTCTGCCATGAATGCTAACTATATTGTTAACGCTTGTTTGACGGGCATTGCGATGCACAAAAAGGGCATTGTTGAAGAAAACTACTTTTCCGAACTGACCACAGAACACCAGCAACCTGAGGCCGGAATGAAAGCAGTTGCAGCGGAAAAAACGGAAAAAACAGATCCTCTCTATGGCACAGGAAAAAAGCCAGAAGAGAAGAAAAATAATAATGAGCCAAACGAACGCTGATTTTTGATTTTAGGGAATAGGTATGCTTTTCATTGACCGGTTAATCAAGGATCCGCTCTGGCTGTTTATCTTATGTGGTGCCATCATCTTTAGCGTCCATAGCTATTACAAACCTACCGCAACCTATTCTGTTGATGTTTCCGACTATACCAAAAATCAATTACTTGAAGAGCGAGTTATGCTTCTTGGCAGGCCCTTGCAAGAACAAGAGGAAGCAAGGACCATTCAAGCGTTTATTGATAGGGAAATCCTGTTTCTGGAAGCCCTTGAACAAGGGGTTCATCGGTACGACCCTAGGGTTCGGGATGTATTAGTCGAGCGAATGCGTCTCGACATGGTCAGCAATATTAACCTTCCTGACGAAGGCGAATTGCTGGATTACTATTCCAGTAATCTCGATATATACAAAACGGAATCTGAGATCAGTTTTGACCAGTTTCATTTCCCCGAAGCACCGAAGAGCACCACGCAAATATTGTCTCTTTTGGCGAAAGAGCCCGAGTTGAAACACATCGGCAAGGTTCAGCGGCGTAGCTTTGACCGCTACGGAAAGAGTGTACTGCGTGCGCTTTATGATAAGGCTCAGCTGGCGCAGTTAGAGAGGGCTGAACAGGGCAAGTGGTTTGCTATGTCTGTCGGAGACAAAGGTTGGTTTGTTACCAGAGTTCGGGAGTGGCATGCTCCGAGCCTGATACCGTATCCCGATATACGAGACCAGGTTAGAATCGATGTAACAACGGCTTTGGAGAGAGAGTCGATCGAAAAATTCATGCTGAATTTGCGTAAGAAATATCATGTTCGCAACGATACTCAGGGGTAGCGCCGCCTACATACTGACATGTCTGCTTTGGACTGGCATTGTACAGGCCGATGTTTTTCAACTCGGCCACCTGCGATTGTCGAGCGCCCCTGGAGATGGGTTTTACGTCTTGAGTGCGACCATTCCGGTATCGAGTTTTTCGGGCGCTGGCATTACTCTTCCACAGGGATGCGAACTAAAGGAAACAAAGCGCGCTGACCGCTCACAAAGTATTCGCATTTTTTATAATTTTTATTGCTCAGAACCACTACAGGGAACGATTCGAACGCCCTGGCGTTTGGACGGTGCTCGATTTGTCAACGACGTTTCCTCTCAGCCAAAGCATATACACAATCTAATACCGGGTCCCGCAGGGATTGATATTCCTCTGTCAAATCAAAGCGCTAGCCTACAAACACTGTCAACACTCGCGATCACTTATTTGTATGAAGGCATAGAACACATCTGGTTTGGATGGGATCATCTCCTTTTTATTCTCTGTCTTTGTTTTCTTATGCGTGGTCGCCAGTTGATAGCAATAATCACTGCATTTACGCTCGGACACTCTCTGACTCTTGGGCTGAGCTATTTCAATGTCCTGTCAGTAGCGGTTGCGCCAGTGGAAAGCCTGATTGCCTTTTCAATAATCTTAATGGCCAGGCAGTCGCTAATGGCAAAAGGCAAACAAGACCTTTACTGGAATTGGCGAATTATATTCATCATTGGAGCCTTTGGTCTGCTTCATGGGTTGGGCTTTGCCAGTGCACTTGCAGAGCTCAGTGCTGCAGAAACTCAGAAGTGGCCCACACTCATTTTTTTCAATTTGGGGGTAGAGGTTGGTCAGATCCTATTTGTTATGGTCTTTACAGTATTCCAAAAAGTAATCAATTTAGGTAAGCATTACCAACGCGTTCGCAACGGTATTCTGATGTTTACAGGGTGCATAGCCGGTTATTGGTTTGTTGAAAGGTTGGTAACGATAACCGCTCTGTGATCTAGGTACACCCAAATAGTCTCACTTTTATTCACTATAACTGAAACCACAACTATAACCTGAACAATGCTTTTGCAGTGCCAGGGTTACCAATACTCTCTAACGAGTGTGATTTTACCTTGTTTAAACTCGAACAAGCGCATTAATGGCCGCTCGTCGATGCCTGTTTTACCATTGTTGACCGTTGTCGTAATAAAGGCCATGGTTATCGCGTCAGAACCCATAATTTTGTGGTAATGACGGTATCCATCGCATCTACAACCCTCAAATATCGGGATAAACCCTCGATAAATTGCACCTTGGTTAAGTCGGCATTGAAATTAGGGTGTTGATAACGCATGTCATCTGCAAGCAATGCGGCAACCTTATCAATATCTTTTTGAGATGCGCCTTTTACTTTGGTCGCATCCGTCAATTGAATAAATTTTTCTACCAATTCAATATTTTCTGCGAATGATACAAACGGTAAAAATATAAATAATGCCAAGAGTTTATACATGGTTTTCCTTAATCGTATAACGATTGCTATACATTAACCGAAAAAGTGTCGTAATTTTGTGAATCTTGCACTTTTTGTCATGATGACAGTACACGCGGCTTCCTTGTCGGTATTTATTATTAAAGCTCCATAAATCTCACTAGTCTTTTTAGCTGGAAAGGTAAGAAATTATGACCCTATTGGTAAGGTTTCTGACTTTTGTTTTTCTCTAAAACCATAGAAATTCGTTGTTGATGACTTATTTCAAGTGGCGCTAACGGGGTGGTCAGTTTTTCAATATAAGGAGCAAATGTTTGCCACTTGCCAATGGAATTTGTTGAAATAGGTTGCCTGACTTGCTCACTGCTTGGCGTTCGTACTAGCCGTGCATTATTTTGCGGATGAAAACATGCGTCATCGATATCAAGACCTATCTGAGTTAATAGCATTGTAATGTACTTTTTCGGCTGACAGGCTAAATTTTCATAAACCAGCTCTTTACAGGTTTCAGGCAATTGAGTTAACCAATGCACAGTTAGCTGGTGACATTGCTGATAATGCTCTGCTAATGCGTTTAACGTATCTGAATAGGCCTGTCGTTCTAAAGGGTGCTGATAAATTGACAGGCAGTTATCAAGAGGAGAACGCCTGCAAATAACCACCTTGCTGCAGGGGAACATCTCATTAATAAAACCGATGTAAAACAAATTGTTGGGACTGGCATCGACGATACACTTATCAGTGGCAAGACGTCGCATGCGGCATTGGTGTTTGATCAATTCTTGTTTTCTTTCTCTAGATAGGTCGTAAACGCCCAGATAGTAGGGTTTACCTGTTAAGCGTTCTACATGTGTTGCGAGTTGACTGACCAGCCCAGATTCACCAATGGCAAAGGTATTGTGATGACCTGCCAAAATCTGCTCCGTCAATGTTGTTCCCGAGCGAGGTAATCCGGTGATGAATACAAAGTCTGGCGTTTCTAGTTTTCGGTGGGGGTCGAACACCTGTTTCGTTATCGGCATTTGTTTTAACTTGGCAAAAGGGCGGGGCTTTACGTTGGACGTATTGCGATGCAGTGCAAAGCACTGTCTCGCCTTTTTAAGAGACTCGAAAGATTTTTGGTACTGTTTTTCGCCCTCGTAATATTTTGCACAGGCAAATTGTAACCAATAGAGATCAGGATGCCCGTCATGTTTGCGCGCGAGTTCCAGCATACTCTTGGCTTGCTGGTCACTAAATATAAACTTAGGGGAATAAGCCAAATGAAAATAGGCTTCAAACCAATTTTTCTGGATATGAATGGCACTAAGAAAGTGATTTTGGCTTAGTGTTGTCTGGCCGAGTTCTTTATATAAAAGCGCAAGATTAAAATGTATCTCGGCATTATTGTTATTTTGCTTAAGCGCAGACAAATAATAATCCGTGGCTTCGGCAATATTTTCTGATTTCTTTGCGATTACCGCGAGTAGATTATAAACCTTATCCAGTAATTTAGATTGTTGCAATAAAGGCCGTAACTGCGATTTCGCCCGCTCAGGTTCTCCTAATTTATACCAGCACTCAGAGATCCCCAGATGCAGTTCCACTCGATTCGGAAATGCAAGAAGCAGCTGTTTAAAACCTTGCTTCGCAACCTCAAAATGACCAATTTTAAGGTTTAATAAGGCGATGTTTTCTGCAATGCCCGGATGATTAGGTGCTAGACGCTGAGCTTTTTGCAGATATTGCATGGCTAAATCGAATTTACCGACTATCCGATACAAATTGCCAAGCGAATTTAATACATCGATATTATCTGCAGAAAGCCTTTCACATATTTTAAATGATGCAATCGCCGAATCATATTGGTGAACTTGCGCCTCACAGATAGCCAGATTGACTCGAGACTTCAGGTGCTTGGGATTAACGTCAACCGCTTTGCTAAAGCAGAGTGTCGCTCGCTCAGTCATCGCCTCTTTTTGATAGCACAGCCCTAATAGATTTAACCCGTCAACGCTATCTGGTGATGTTTTTAAATACTGTTGTAGAGACTTTTTACTTTGCTGTAATTCACCTCGATGTATAGCCGCCAAAATTGCTTTCAAATTCATAGTTTTGAATCTTTTTGTGACTTCGTAGTCACTCATTCGTCTTGTTTTCTTTTATCAATGATGCTCCATTTATAAAGGGGTTGTCTATAGGTTAAATTATTTTGCGTAAGACTTTATGATTTGCTGTTGACTAAAAAATGAATTCGAAGTACAAAATTAAACCAAGTCGTTAAATTAATAACAATAACAAAGGAGAATACATGGAGCGTTCACGATTTAAGTTACATGCGCTGTCGGTCGGTATCATTTCAGCCTTGAGTATGAACGCGTTTGCTGAAGAGCAAATTGCTGAAGTTGATGACGAGATTGAACAAATTGTTGTTACAGCGACAAAACGTAATGCCGCTGTGCAAGATGTTTCTGTTGCCGTAACTGCCCTTGACGCCGAGGCTATTAAAAGAGCGGGTATTGAAGATATTACCCGTTTAGAACATGTTGTACCTGGCATGAAGTTTGGTCAGTCCGGTAATGAAGTGCGTCTTGCGCTTCGGGGAACCCGAACCAATAACGTTGGTACCGAAGCTGAACAGGTTGTCGGTATTTTTGAAGATGGTGTTTATGTCGCTACCACCACTCAGGCGCTTGGCGCCTACGTTGATGTTGATCGAATCGAAGTGTTACGTGGGCCGCAAGGCACGCTATACGGTCGTAATACCTTTGGTGGAACCATCAATATTCACACTCGAAAGCCAAACTTTGATGAAGTTGAAGGATATCTTAATGCCGTCGTCGGTTCCTATGATCGTCTGCGTTATGAAGGCGCGATCAATGTTCCAATTGGTGATACTTTTGCCGCGCGCTTTGCGGTGATGGGAGATAGCCATGACGGTTACATCGAAAATACCTATGTGGATGGTACCAGTGACGATCTAAGCGATAAAGATATCGATTATTTTCGTGGCGCATTCCGCTGGTCTCCGGTAGAGGAGTTGGACGTTACATTGCGATTAGGTACGTCAACCTCTAAAGGCAATGGTAATGCGATTTGGGGTTATCAACAAATCGGTGGTTACATCGATGGGATGTATTCTCCTGGCCACCTATATGCCGATGCTTACGAAGGCGCTTCCGATCCTTCGGTATTTGACCAAGGCCCATGGAAAGTGGCTCGTAATATGCAGTCAGGTGTGGATATTCAAACGGATTTTTATACTCTGAATGTGGAATATGATTTTGACTTTGCGACTTTGCAGTACACCGCAAACTTAACTGAGTTTGACGGGGAACAATGGTACGATCCGGATTACACCGATGGTGCTGACCCAGTCAACAGTGGTTTTGTCGGCTGGACATCAACGCAGGATACCACCTCACACGAACTGCAGTTAATTTCCAATACGGATAACGCTCTGGAGTGGTTACTTGGTTTGTATTACTTCGAGCAGACGGCCAACTGGAACTGGTTGCAGTTAAATAATGATGAGCTTGAGGTTCCGCACTGGGATCGCGATGGCGATTACGTCAGTGATTCATTTGGTGCATTTGCGCATGTTACTTATGACCTTGATGAAGATAACCGTGTTGTCGGCGGTCTGCGTTATGCAGAAGACAGCAAACAACAGCGTGATCCTCTGGACTGGGACAATGCTGACTGGAGCGTATGGCCACCAGTTATTCCAGTTCTGTATGGACAGGGTGAGAAAAGCACTTGGGACAAGGTATTGTGGAAACTTGGCTATGAGCATGATCTAAATGATGATGTTATGGCATACGCGCAGGTGTCCACGGGCTATCGTGCTGGTGGTCTTAATGGTGCAGGCGGTAACGGCGTACCACCATCTTATGATCCGGAAACCGTAACCGCATGGGAACTTGGTTACAAGAGTACCTGGTTGGATAACAGTCTGACATTCAATGCCTCGGCTTATTATAATCAATACGAAGATATGCAGGCGCAATCGTTTGTGCTGATCAATGGTAATGCCAGTGAATATACCGAAAATGGCGGTGAATTGGATGCAATGGGGCTTGAATTAGAACTGGCCTATCAGCCAGGTAATGGCCTGAACGTGTCGGCGCAACTGGCATTAATGGATGCAGAATTTGGTGATTATAAAGTTTCCAAAGTAACGGGCCTTGGTGATATCAATGACAGGCAATCTGAGCCAAGTGATAGTCCGCTGATTAATCTAAGTGGTTGGCGTCCGGCTTTGGCCTCGGATCTGACGTTAGGATTTCAAGCCAGTTATGACTTCGATCTAGCCGATTTTGGTGTGATCCGCCCATACTTCCAGACTTCCTATGTCAGTGATTACTATGCCTCTGATTTTAATCTTGATGGCGTAAAACAAGACGGTTATACCAAATCAGATTTTCGTGTTATTTGGCAATCAGCCAGTGGTACTTTGGAAGCGCAGGCCTTTGTGTTAAATATTGAAGATGAAGCGGTGCTAAACCGAGTTGCGGTATTTAATCCGGGCGCAGCGCCTAATGTCGCATCGCTGCAGGCGAACTGGGGTAACCCTCGCACTTGGGGGGTTAGCGTCACTTACAACTTCTGATAAGTTGTCAATTATTCGTTTGTTAAAAAGCCAGCCCGAATTCGGGCTGGTTTTTTTATGAATAATAGCAAATGTATTGAAGAGATTATGTCCTGAACTCACTCAATGTATGAATTAAGTTAGCAAGCATCGCTGACGTTGGATATACCGTCCGATGATATGCACAGCTATCTGCGGCAATGACTAGGCAAGGCATAAAAAGTACTGTAAATTCAATGAACAAGTATGGCTCTTGATTAGCTTCTTCTGTTTGTACACAGATATCTTCTCCCGTTGCTTTCGCCGTTGTTCCTTGCGGTAATCATGCCTATAAAAATAAATCAGAAAAATAATAATGAATACAGTCGTTCAGAACACAGAAGGTCAAAACACAGAAGTCCAGAACACCAAAGGCCAGAACACCGCAAGTCAAAGCGCTATGAGTCTTGAGCCAAGTATTGATACAAGCATTGATACAAGCATTGATACAAGCATTGATACAAGTCTTGATACAAGCCCCACTGGGCAAACCCATGCTCCCAAGACCATTGGAATATGGCGTTCCTGGGCGCTCGTTGCGGGGATGATGATAGGCTCGGGCATTTTAACCATGCCAGCCCTGCTAGCGCCGTATGGCAGTTATAGCTTTATTGCCTGGGCGGTAACTGGCTTTGGCGCGATATGCTTAGCGTTAAGTTATAGTTTTCTCTCTGCTCGCAAGCCGGGTTTAGGTGGCCCTTATTTTTATGTGCAAGAAGCGTTTGGGCGCAAATTCGCAGGTCTTGTGGCCTGGGGCTACTGGCTGTCTTTAGTTGCCTCGGTAGCAGCTCTGGCGTTGTCATTTACTGGCTATAGCAAAGCTTATCTGCCATTTATCGACAACAATTCCTGGTACAGCGGCGCATTCGCGATTGCGATTATTCTTGTATTTACGGCGATTAATGTTCGCGGCGTACGAGAGGCGAGTGCTGTACAACTGGTTACCACGGTGATTAAAATTTTACCTCTGGTTGGTTTAGGCATTGCCGGCGCTATGTTTGGCGAGGTAAATAACATTCCTGCGCTGAATCCGGAGAATGACTCATTATTTAGTATGGTCTCGGGATTATGTTTACTGGTGATGTTTGCCTTTATTGGGGTGGAATCGGCGACTTTACCATCGGAAGATACGATTGAACCGAAAAAGACCATTCCTCGAGCCTCGATTCTTGGTACGCTCACCGCCGCTGTCGTTTATATGGTCGCGATGTTTGGATTGATGTCGATTATTCCTTTATCTGAGCTGCAACATTCCGCTTCGCCATTTACCGATGCGGCGCAGATCCTTACCGGTAGGTCTGGCGCGGCAATTATTACGATTGGGGCGTTGTTTGCGATAAGCGGTACGTTAAACGTGTGTATTATGATCACCGGCACAATTATGAACGCTGGGGCGAGAGATGGCATGTTCCCAACGTATTTCAGCAAACATAATGCTAAAGGCACACCGGTACGGGCATTGCTATTTTCCAGTGCAATAGGAGTGATACTATTGTCGTTTAATTACTCTCAATCACTGATCAAAAGCTATGAATATTTGCTGGTAATTGCCACATTTACCGTGTTCATTGTTTATCTCGCCACAGCACTGGCGAGCATAAAGTTACAATGGCAAGATTATAAACAAAATCAAAAAATCAGTATGTTACAACTCATCATTGCTTTTCTTGGCGCATTATTTTCGATATTGGCGCTGATGGGCACCTGGGTTGTTTATCAATAAATTTAGGAGCAAACATGTTTACCAGAGCAATTGTCCGTAAACCTAGCCAGTCAATGGTTAATGGACTCACCGAAGCCGAACTGGGCTTGCCCGATTACAGCTTAGCCTGCGAACAACATCAAGATTACATCTGCGCACTTAAAGAATGTGGTTTACAGGTTACTGAACTGCCTGCGCTGGAAGATTACCCCGATTCCTGTTTTGTCGAAGATGTGGCCTTATTGACGCCCAATTGCGCGATTTTAACTAACCCCGGTGCGGATAGTCGCCGGGGCGAAACGCAATTCATTGAAAGCGCGGTTCAGGAGTTTTACCCGAATTTAGAACGCATCAGCAGCGCAGGGCACGTCGAAGCTGGTGATATTATGATGGTTGCTAAGCACTTTTACATTGGCCTTTCGGATCGCACCGATACTCAAGGCGCCAGTCAGTTGATCGGCCATTTAGAAACGTACGGCATGACGGGCTCCATGGTGAAGATGTCAGAATTACTGCATTTAAAAACGGGGCTGAGTTATTTAGAGAATAATAACCTTTTAACGTTCGGTGAAATGCATACGCATCCGGATTTTGTTGGATTTAATCGAATCGAGATCGACGCGGATGAAGACTATGCGGCGAATTCTGTTTGGATCAATGGCACGGTGTTAGTACCCAAAGGCTTCCCGAAAGCGTTAAAGAAAATTCAACAGTTAGGTTATAAAACCCGAGAGGTGGCGATGTCGGAATTTCAGAAACTGGATGGCGGTTTAAGTTGTCTGTCGCTGCGTTTTTAATAAGACGCAAGAGATTAATTACGCTTTTACAACCAGTTGTTAGGAGCCATCTTGTATGGTCAAGAGTCAAGAGCCAAGAGCCAAGAGCTAAGAATGAAAATTCAGCGCTGAATTAAACCAGATCTCGCAATCAATTCGTAATGCGTCAAAAGCCTAGGTAGCAATATCCAGGCTTTTTTGTTTTCTCTGTTGTGAGATACAATGAAACCTTATTTATTATCCATTGCGGGATGTCATGCAGTCATTCAATATACCTCTGGTGTTCCACCCCATCTATAGCCAACTCGAGCTGCCAGAGCGGCACCGCTTTCCCATTGATAAATATCGATCTATTTATCAACACTTGCGAAACAACGGAGTGAGAGATGAAATATTTCATCAACCTACTATGTTGGAATATCGCCAGGCCTCACCATTAATTGATGAATCGTATGTCACAGCATTGGTTTCGAACAAGCTTGATCACAAAGCCATGCGCCGTATTGGTTTTCCCTGGTCGGAGCAACTAATTGAGCGCACCTTTACGGCTGTAGGCGGCACATTGTTAACCGCTGAATTAGCGCTTTGCCATGGTATCGCCATTAATCTGACCGGTGGCTATCACCATGCCTTCGCTGATTTTGGCTCTGGGTTTTGTATGATCAATGATTTGTATCTGGCGGCGGACCAAATGCTGAAACATGAAGATATACATCGTGTTTTAATTTTTGATTGTGATGTCCACCAAGGTGATGGTACCGCAGCGCTGGCACAGGGTAGGGATGACATCATTACCGTGTCGTTGCACTGTGAAAAGAACTTCCCTTATCGCAAACAACATTCCGATATGGACTTTCCTCTGGATAAGCACCTAGACGATGATGAATATCTACAGACCGTTGAACAGGCGTTGCAGTTGGCGCTAACTTGCTATGAGATTGATGCGGTAATTTATGATGCGGGTGTTGATATACATCAAGATGATGATCTGGGTCATCTGAACATAACAACCAAAGGCGTATATCAAAGAGACCGATTGGTATTTGCGCAATGTGTGCAACGCGGCCTACCGGTGGCTGCAGTCATTGGTGGAGGTTACCAGCGTGATATGGATGCTTTAGCGGATGTGCATATGCAGCTATTTAAAGCGGCTTTTGATGTTGTAAGCTGAAAATAATTCGTTCGGAAATTGCAAAAAGCCCTGAGCACATGCTCAGGGCTTTTCAGTTATTGGATATTGACGTTGATTTTCGTCGTTGTCGAATTTCCCGCCTTATCAAAAGCCACGGCTTCCAAGGTTTTCTCACCACTTCGCAAATTGCTTACGTTAATTTGATGGGTAAACGGCGGCTCAATCATTAATTTGGATTCTCGGCCGCGAAAATAAAGCTGCACGTAATCCAGCGCCTGATCGTCAGAGGCATCAATTTCAATATCAAGCACGTCGCTCACATTTGCGTTTACGCTTGGTGAAATAAAGCGGACTTGTGGTGCCACAGTATCGATGACAGGATCCGTTGGCTCAGGCTCAGGCTCAGGCTCAGGCTCCGGCTCAGGAGTAATCGGCTCGAGGCTATTGTTGACGGTAATATAGTAATAACTGGTTTTGGTTTTATTGCCGGCCTTATCATAGGCGACAGCCTTTAAGGTTTTATCACCATCGCGCAACCCGCCAACATTTATGGTGAGTTCAAATGGTGCGACTTGTAACGTTTTCACCAATGAATTTCTAAAATAGACCTCAACGTAATCCATCGCTACATCATCGAAGGCTTCCAGTGCGATATCCACTTCACCAGAAACTTCCTGGTATTCAGCGGGTGAGACAAAGTAAACGGTTGGCGCCTTAGTATCTTCGATTGGCTCTGGCTCTGGCTCCGGCGTTGGCTCAACTGCCGTAATTAGATTCACGGTGATCTCTTCTGAGTCTGTCACATTTCCGGCTGCATCGAATGCCCGGGCATAAAGAGTCTTGTTGCCATCGGCTAAATTGCTGGCATCAATACTAAATTCATAAGGAGCATTTGTATCCGTTGCAAATAAATTGCCACGAAAATACAGTTTTACTTTAGTAATACCGACATTGTCCTGGGCATCCACACTAACGCTGATGGTTTCGCCAACATTTTGATTATGGACCGGGGAGGTTATCGTCACTTGTGGGGCAACGGTATCTTGCTCCGGCTCTGGCACATAAACGCCTTGATAAACTGAGGCATAAGCATCGACTCGACCATGTCCAAATTTATCACTAAATTCACCACTAAACATACTGGTATCCGCATTGGCTTCTAGCAAACTTTCCAGTTCAATATTGCTTAGCGTTGGGTTTTTTTCTTTTAAAAGCGCCAATACTGCGGCGGTAGCAGGAGATGCAAATGAAGTACCACTCACTTTACCGTAGTTTCCACCTTTTGTTGTTGTTTGAATGCCGCTGCCCGGTGCGGACACATCCATGCAACTGCCAAAGTTTGACCAACTGGCAAGCGCATCACTCGAGGTTGTTGCCGAAACAGTAATGATGTATTGATTGTCTGAACAGTTTTGATCAGCACCACTGTTACCGGCTGCGGCGACAACGAGTCCACCTTTTTCGTGAAAGTATTTGGCGGCATTGGTAATGGTACTGCTTTGCGTTACCCGATAGCTGATATTGGCGATATCGGCGCCATTATCTGCGGCATAAACCAGCGCGTCGGCAATATCGAGAAATGACGCAACGCCATCGCTGCGTTCTGACACTTTAATGGGTAAGACTTTACTATCCCAGGCAATGGACGTAACACCCAGGTTGTTGTTCGAGGTTGCCGAAATCACCCCAGAAACCTTGGTTCCATGACCATGTATATCGGTTAGGTCATTGTTATTGCTTACCACGTTATAGCCAGGCAACAGGTTAGCTTGTAAATCGGGATGTGTTTCATCAACGCCGGTATCAAGCACGGCAACCACAACACCTTTACCCGTTACGGACTCCCAAACCTGATCAACATTCATTTTTGATAAATGCCAGGCACTGGAAAATTTCGGGTCGTTAGGGGTTGCGGCTAAATCGACGAGCTCATTCACTTCGGCCGTTTCAATTAACGGGTGGCTTCTTAACGCCAAGAGCTTTTTGTGCAACTTGTCTTTTTTCACTTTCACGAGTCGGGTGTTAAAGCGTTCCATAACTCGTTGGTACTTCTTTTCCCTTTTGGTATCGAATTCGCTGTCAATACGGTTTAGTTGCTCTTGCAATAACTCCATAGCCACTCCGGCTTTTGGAGTTATGATGATTTGTTGATCGTCTGATTCTGCATTTGCGAAGGCAGGCATCGATAAGCCGATTGCCAATATACTGCCAGCAATTGGCGCCAATGGTGTAAGTACTCTGTTGTTCTTATGTCGCTTAAAACCCATGAAAATTAACCTCGAGTGCCTAAAAGCCAGGCAAGCATTGAAAATATTATTTTGTTTGCAAATAACGAGAGATAGGGCGCCAATTAAGGCCAATGTTGGATAACTCTGGCGTGGTCATTCAAGCGGTCATATGCAGATAACTCTGAGGGCATATAAACAATGCCTGAGAGTAAAATGACTTGAATTAACGAGTTATTCTTATTGTTCTTTCTCTGGTCGTGCAAGTGCTTGTTTGATAGGCAATGTAAGTATCCTAGGAGATCAGATCAACGGCAGAATCGCTCATTTTACATACTGCTAACATATAAAATGTGACAGTTTGTACACTTATCTAACAATTCTTTTTATTACAGGTGGTTAGAAGAAAAAACAATTCCAAGACTTTTGTTACATTAACGTTAACCATATTTACAGAAATGATTGAAAATTTAACTTACGATTAAAAGTGCGACTAAACACGTAAAATGTTTAAGTTTTACTTTTTGTATTAAAGGAATTTTACCGCAAAAGCTCAGCATTAAACTAATATTGAACCTATATCTACCTGATTTATAAAAATAATGGATGGGATACCATGATTCGATTGCGTTTTACTTTTTTGCTAGTTTTACTATTTGGTTTCTTATTTTCAACACTGTTTGCTTATGCGAGCGACATTGCTGATACCAGTTCACGAAGCAATACCATTGCCACAAAAGAGAATTCGCAAAACCTGTTATTGCGTCAGGTGGATATTCATCAGGATACTCTCGTTTTTACCTACGGCCAGGACATTTGGCAAGCAAGTTTAGCAAGCCAAAAAGCATTTCGATTAACTTCATTTCAGGATCAGGCGCAAAGCCCGAAACTATCCCCAGATGGCAAATGGATAGCATTTAGCGCCCAGTTAAATGGTAATTTTGACGTTTATATAATGCCAGTAGGTGGTGGTGATATCCGCCAACTTACCTGGCATCCAGGGGATGATATGGTACGTGGATGGAGTCCAGACTCGTCTCGGATTGTATTTGCCAGTAGTCGAGAAACGGCGCCCATTCCTCTACCTAAATTTTTTACCATTCACGCCTATGGCGGTACACCCGAATCATTGCCCATGCCAAGAGCACAGCACGGCAGTTACAATCCAAAGGGGAATAAATTCGTTTATCAAAAAATTACCCCCTGGGATGATGGCTGGCGTAAATACCGTGGAGGCCAGAATCAGCCATTGCGCATTGTTGACCTTGATACCCTTGAAGAAAGATTTCTACCG
Organism: Thalassotalea litorea; assembly: GCF_005843925.1. Taxonomy (GTDB): domain Bacteria; phylum Pseudomonadota; class Gammaproteobacteria; order Enterobacterales; family Alteromonadaceae; genus Thalassotalea_A; species Thalassotalea_A litorea_A. The sequence continues at coordinate 87,361 of NZ_VCBC01000014.1, read as the reverse complement.
TGGGCGAAAGAAAAACAGGCACAACCGGTCTGGATTGATAATTTCATCTACTTTTTAGCGGACAGAGATGGGGTGATGAATGTTTATCGGATGCGCAGCAGTGCCAGGGACAGTCATCAAGTCGAGCAACTCACATTTCATCAGGATTATGACGTAAAATCATTCTCGCTATGGAAAGATACCTTAGTTTGGGAGCAGCATGGACGCTTGTATCAGAACAACCTGTTGAAAGGTCAGCCGTCACCTATCACTGACCGGAAAAACAACGAACCCCAAATCGTGACAATACAACTTTTTGGTGATTTTCCCTGGACCCGTCAACAATGGGTACAAACCAATAAGCATATCGAATCTGCATCTGTTTCAGCAACGGGGAAAAGGGCGTTGTTTGTTGCCCGTGGAGAAGTCTTTAGCGTGCCGGTTGATCAAGGTGAAGAGCGAAATCTGAGCCGAACCTGGCAGCGGGAAGTGGACGCACAGTGGTCGCCGGATGGCAAACAAATCGCATGGTTTTCGGATAAATCCGAGGAATATCAATTAATTGTCACCGACCAATTTGGACACAATGCGCAACACTATGATTTAAAAGATGAAGGATTTTATAAAAATCTGCGTTGGTCGCCCAATGGTGAAAAACTTTCTTTTACCGATCAAAGACAAAGGATCTGGGTACTAACCAAAGATCAAGGGACCATGCAACGTATTGATCAGGATACTCAGGTTATTCCCTATGGTATGACATCACCAAGTTGGTCACCTGACAGCAATTATCTGGCCTACAGTAAGTCGGGTAAAAATTTTCTAATGGATATATACATCCATGACTTTTCAGCGAAAAAATCCTATCCAGTAACCGATTCCATGGCCGATAACCGAAGTTTTTCCTGGGATCGGAATGGCAAATACCTATTTATTACTGCAAGTGTGGACTTTGCCAGTAAAGCCCCCTGGCTAGACCTAAGTACAACGGGTAAAGCGATGGAGAATTATCAGGTCTATGCGATTACTTTGCAAAAAAATGGGCAAAGCCCGTTAACATTTAAACGGGATCAAGAACCCATTGAACCGGAAAGTGAAGAGGGAAAGCAAAGCCGCAAAAACGATACGGATGAATCCAAAACCCAGGAGGGTAAAACCGCCGGCAAAACGAGCACAGATGATAATAAGGTCAAGATAGACTTTGCCGGCATACAAAATCGTCAGGTGGCCATTCCTGTTGGCAAGGGACATTTTAGTGAGCTGAGCAGTGCCGAATCCGGCCTGCTGATGGTAAAAACGCTCAATGATGAAGAAAAAACTCTTTATCTGTTTGATTTTGACGAACAGAAATCAAAAGTATTGCTCAAGGGAATTAAACAATACTCCTTGGCGGCAAATGGTGAAGCGTTATTGGCTCAACAGGGAAGTTTGTGGAAGCTTGCCGATGATGTTGAGAGTATTAAAGATGCGCCGGGACTCAATTTGTCACTGGACTTATATCTTGACCCTAAGCGGGAGTGGCAACAAAAATTCCGTGAAGCATGGCGCTATCAAAGGGATTATTTTTATGTGGAAAACCTACACGGTGCGAACTGGCCGAAGATATGGCAGGATTATTCACCTTTGCTTACAGGTGTAAACCACCTGGAAGATTTAAATTACCTGCTTGACAATTTGGGCGCGGAAACGTCGGTAGGGCACTCTTTTAATGGTGGCGGTGAGTTTCCCAGCCTCCCCCAAAGTCAGGTTGGGTTATTGGGCGCAGACATCGCCATTGAAGACAGCAATTTTGTGATTAAGCGAGTTTTCACCGGCGAGCAATGGAATAGCGCGATCAACCAATATGCACCGTTTTCACCCTATGCAAATCAGGTTGTAGCCGGCGATGTGATTGTCGCGGTAAATGATCAGCGACTATCGGTAAACAACAACTTCTTTCAATACTTTAATGGAACGTTAAATAAACAAACCAAGGTTACGATAAAATCATCAAAAACCAGTACCACTAAGGATTACTGGGTGAAACCCATCGAAAATGAATCAAGTTTGCGGCAGATGAGCTGGGTTGAAGACAATCGCCGATATGTCGCCATGGCGTCAGACAATCAGTTGGCCTATGTCTGGGTGCCGGATACTGGGTCTAAGGGATATGCATTTTTCAACCGTTACTTTTTTGCCCAGGCGGATCGCAAAGGCGTTATTATCGACGAGCGCTACAACGGCGGCGGTTTTATCGCAGACTATATGATCGACGTCCTGAATCGTAAATTAAGTGGCTATTTCAATAATGTATTGCGCCCTGAGCGGCCGCTAACAAGCCCCGGCGCAATTATCGCAGGGCCGAAAGTCTTATTGATCAATGAAATGGCAGGTTCTGGTGGCGATATGTTCCCATATTTGTTTCGCTTCCATAAACTTGGCAGTATTGTGGGCACTCGCACTTGGGGCGGGCTCGTCGGTATTTGGGGGGTACCTTCATTTGTCGACGGTGGTTTTATGACAACACCGCGAAGTGGGTTTTATGATCTTCAGGGGCGTTGGGCCGTTGAAAACGAAGGGGTGGCGCCAGATATTGAAGTTCACGAAAATCTATTACTGAGTACCAAAGGCAAGGACGCGCAATTACAAAAAGCGGTGAAAGTGGCGCTCGAACAATTGCAAGATTACCAAGACCAGCGCCGGCAACCGTCGCCCGACGATCCGATCCGAGCAGTTCAGTTGAAAGATTAGGCACGGTAACGTGGATGACTTCGGTTATTGAAATCATTTTTTGTAATATTCAAAAATTAAAAAGAAAATGTGTCCATTAAAATTAACCGATTTTCATTCCTTATATCGGCAATTGTGCTAGTGGTAAGTATTTTCGTAAAGATGATGGGGTTAAAGTTCAGTAGGCGCTGGTATTAAACTGCTAAACTAATTACACTTCGTTTTTTTCTTTTAGAACAGCTTAATATGAATCGCGAATTGTTTTTTATTTATGACTCCCACTGTCCCTGGAGTTACGCAACCACCGCGTTAGTGCGAGCATTAGTGGATGCACACCCAGAGATGCAACTGCACTTGCTGCATGTCGCTTATTTTGATGGCACCGATGGTGTGAAAAAAACGCTGGCAGAAACTGTGGCCAATCAAAGTACTGTAAGCTTTTCCCTAGATTATACCCGCGGGTGTGAACAGCCTCAGGATGCGACAACGGTCGTCAATTTGATGGCTTGGTTGAGTGCGAAGCAACCTGACATTGCTCTTGAAGTACTCGAAGAAATTCAACGTCTTCATTTTCAGGAAGGTTTACTCATGGTAGGGCCTGAGGACTTTGACAGTATGGCGGAGCGTTTTCGTTTATCCATTCCTGGAAAGGTGTTCAAAGACAAATTGTCAAAAGATGCGGAGCATCAATTGGCGGATGTCGCTGAGCTTCAAGAGGTCATTGAGACCACCGCTTTTCCTGCACTTCTCGTCGCTCATGATGAACGTATTGTGCTACTCAATCACAATTTATATCTGACCCACCCGGGTAAAGTTGTCGAAGGTGTGGAAATGGAGCTTTCTTAGTTCGCAAGAAGCTCGACCGTATTCTATTCTAATGTAGTGTCATAATTGCTGGTATGGCCTTCAAGGAAGGAGATTATTTATCTGAGGTATCGAAGCCTTTAGTGCATGATCCCTTGCGAGGAGACTCCCCTGATACCGGCTTGATCGAAATTCCAGACAAATTCGTAATGTATAGTCATCTATTGAATACTCGAATGTTGTCATGCTCTGGATAAACTATGAAGACTTTGTTGAAGCTGGCATGTTTGACGTTGGTGTGGGGACTGATACCGTGGCAAAGCGTGCGTTCAAGTGAAATGAAAATTGTCGACTTTTCCGATAGGGAAGAATTGCAAAAATGGTTGGTGGTTAACGACACCGTCATGGGTGGGATCTCCGAAGGGCAATTTTTGCTAGAAGACAATAATGGCATCTTTTTTGGGATGCTTTCATTGAAAAACAACGGTGGCTTTGCATCCATCCGGCGTTTACTCTCGACTCCGGTCCAAAGTCAGGCCCAGCGAATTTCCATTCGCGTCAAAGGTGACGGCGGCCGCTATCAATTTCGTGTTCGTACCAACCGTGAGTTTGATAGCTATGCGTATCAGGTCAGTTTTAATACCATTGAAAATGAATGGCTTACCTTATTTTTTGAGCCGAAAGACTTTATCGCGACGTATCGCGGTATGGTGCTTGAGAAAGTTCCCAAGCTGGCACTCGAAGATATTGAACAAGTTGGATTTCTAATTTCTGAGCAACAGCAAGGTCAGTTTTCTCTGCATATTCATAGCATCAAATTTTTGGCTGAACAATAACCCATGGCGAATCAAATAAACCCTAAAAAATTGCTGAATAGCAAATGGACCAAGTGCCAGATTGAAAATCGACAGAAACACTTTATTGTTGTGGCTGTTGACTATGATGAAGAAAATCGCGTGGAAAACTGCCAAATTCAAGCCATTTTAAATGGCAAGCCTTTTTCTATTGATTGGCGAGAACTCAAAGATCAGGAACGGTGGTTAATGGGCTGGCAGTAACCGCGCATCCGTCGTATTTTTTGTTTATTACTGAGCCTGGCTTAGGATACAGAGACTAAAATTCAATGAAAAAAATCGTGTTGTATACCCGCAATCGTTGCCCCCATTGTGAAACCGCAAAAACTTACCTGAATCAAAAAAACATTCCGTACCGGTTGTGCAATGTATCCACCCCTGCAGGGCAAAAAGAATTCAACCGAACGGGTTTTCGCGCAGTGCCGGTGCTGAAAATTGGTGATCGATATTTAAATGGATTTTCGATAAAAGGCTTTGAAGCGATGATGAAAGAGTAGGTGGGACGTTATAATTGTTGTAGCGGCTGCATATTCATCGCCATAATGACATTGTTGGTATCAAATTCAATCATCAAGTGATACATAGGGATGTGCGAGTCGACTTCACTTTGCAATAGTAAGTTCGATTCCTCTTCCGTAAGCACCTGCAAAGACTCACTATGCTGTCCAAAATAATATTCTAGGACCTTACCGTGCTGGAGCTGTCTTGCGGGTTGACCAAGGGTATTGAGAACCTGAGCTCTTTCGGTCACGCCGACTTCCAATTCTGGTATGTAGGGCAGGTTCGCATTTGCAATGTAGCTATCATTGCTGACGGTCGTATCGTGGGGAAACCCCTCTTCAGCGTCCACACCGTTGACGCGATTATTAGCACCTGTGCTTGTATTCATGCCAGAGCTGGCGAGAGACTCGACGTTGTTCGGTTCAATGGACGGTGCAACCGATTGGCTTGATTGATTTAAACCCGGGCGCAGTTGCGTTTCGCCACTATAATTTTGGCGACTTTGCTCTTCTTCAGGGGGATTTTCCATGATTGGCAAGACGAAATTTTCCTGCTCGAGAAGTTCTGATTGAGGTAAAACGAAATATAATCCGATAAACGTTAACCAGATAGCCAGCCACAGTTTAATCGTCATATTTTGATGGAACATACAATATACTCCACCCGTTAAGTTAATCTCTATTCAAACTCCATAGATACTGCATAGCTTATTGGGATTAACAGGTTATTAAAGAAGTTTAGTTGTTAATATTAGCTTTGCCACTTCCCGGACATTTGTAATACTCATAAAGTAACCGGGTTAAATTGAGTTAAGTCAAGGCTGGTATATTTTGCAACTGAGATTGTAAAAAATTCTAACAATCTGTAAATATAAGGATTATAGAGCGATGATTTTATCGATGGGGACGAGTGTCGATGATTAAAATAACCCTGATTAATACCTTAGTGGTAGCCTTAGTGGTGCTGATCCACTACGAATCACTGTGGTATTTGTCCAAATTGTTGCCAAGAATTCATATTGCACCGAAATACCGAACGTTAATCGGAGTCGTCGGTGCCTTGATGGCACACACAGTAGAAATCTGGATATTTGGACTGGTGTTTTACTGGATGCACCATGATTTTGGCTTCGGTGAATTTAAGGGCGATTTTTCCGGCGCCTTGCTCGATTGCGTGTATTTTTCATTTACCACTTATTCAACCTTGGGTTTTGGAGATATTACGCCAACGGGCGATATTCGTTTTTTAACTGGTATCGTGTCTTTAACTGGGTTGGTATTAATCACCTGGACGGCATCATTTCTGTTTTTGGAAATGCAGCGCGACTGGGGGAAAAGTGAATAACATTCGCTAAGCAAAAATTTAAGAACAAACTACACTGGATCAGACGGACTTAAATGGAAATTTGGTTTGCTCGGGTCAAAATTCACTCATCACTTTAACCGACTTCATACGGTGTGCCATTACGGCAATGTTTTGCCAATCTTGATGGCCGTTGGTTTTTGTTGGTCGTTATTTACATCATATACAGCACAAGCACTGCCGGCTCATAATGATCTGCTGGCGCAAAGTGCTGAGCGTCAAATTCATATCATCGTGGACAGTCGCAAGGCTCTTGATAATGGTGATAAAACCATCAATGATCATTTAAAAGTTCTTGAAACCCTTGCCGCAACGAAACACTCGGCCGCTGCACTCGTTGTGATCGACGAAATTATCAGTATTGGCTATGTGTACCTCGATAAGCGTAATCTTTACTCGTACGCGTATTTTGTTAATGCGCTACTGAAACCCTGGCTTGATGAAGTGGGGTTAAAAGAAGTGGAAGGTCAACCCTATGACATGGTTTATTTACGTGCTCGTATGCTTCGCGCGTTGGCCCAGTTTGGCCGCAATAAACAGATAGTCACCTACTTGCAAAGCCTGGCTCCTGAATATTTAACGGGAGATTCCGATATCAGCCCGGAGCTTGGAACTGAGGCGCTGCGCATTAGCGCAATATTTGCCAGTCGTAATCAACAGGAGTTGGTACATCGCTATTTTCAGGTGACGGCATCTACCGAAAATCAGGAGCTGCGCAAAAGCGTAGTCCAGGCAATGTATTTTCAAGATCCAACATCCATACATTATATTTTCGAACATACCCCGAAAGCGAACTTAACTTCCGGCGAGCGTGTCTACATTTTACAACGTTTGTTTTGGCAAAATAAGGAACAGAAAATTCTCTACCAATGGCTCGAGGATGACTTTGGTAAATGGGTCGCCAATTTACCCCTGCTGTATCAAAGTGTCTTACCGGAAGTCTTTACACCATCGTGCCAATGGGATAATGCCCAGGCGCTTTATGATTTTTTCAATGACAAGCGCAGCATTTTTCAAAGCAGTTTACAAAAACAGCTAAGCGATACTGCACAATGCTTGCAGGTCAAGCAATTGCAAAAACCATTGCTCAATGATTTTTTGACAACCTATAATTAATTACATTCCATCTGTCGCTTTTGAATTAAAGGCCAATATTGAACTGTCGCCAAAATACCGGCGCATGGTTTGATTTCAACCAATAAGTATTTTACATGAACAAGTCTCGATTAACGTTAGCACAACTGGGTTGGCGTCCTTTTTTTCAGCAACAACTGTCGTTAGAGGAATACGAGGACTATGACATTGGGCGAGTGGTTGAGCATCATCGTAGTCAGGTTAAATTAGCGATAGAGGGTGGGGCAGTTACGATTGAATTAACCCATCAAATTGAAGATATTTGTGTTGGTGACTGGGTGCTATTTGACCAAGAGCTCCGCCTACATCGTGTGTTGGAACGACAATCTTTGTTTGCGCGCAAAGCCCCTGGCACAAAAGTCGACACCCAGCGTATTGCCGCCAATATTGATGTGGCGATATTGGTTTCTTCCCTAAATCAGGATTTTAATCTGAGTCGTATAGAGCGTTACCTTGTATTGGTTCGTGAAGCGGGGGTTGAACCTTTGGTGGTTTTAACCAAAGCCGACTTGTGTGATGATCCGCAAGCATTGGCTGAGCAGGTTCAACAACTCGATAACAGAGTCAGTGTGGTGACCTTGAATGCGTTATCCAATGAGCAAGTCCAACCATTGTCGGAGTATTACCGCGCTGGTGATACCCTGGTGTTGTTGGGATCTTCGGGGGTGGGAAAATCAACTCTGGCCAATACACTGATTGGTGAAACCGTGTTGGAAACGGCTGGGATCCGCGAAGATGATAGCAAAGGACGGCACACGACAACCTATCGTTCTTTGCAGTTGTTACCATCTGGGGGATTGATTTTAGACACCCCTGGAATGCGTGAATTGCAACTTGGCGCGGCCGAACAAGGGGTTAAGGAAACGTTTAAGGAGATTATTGAACTGGCCGAGCGCTGCCGTTTTGGTGATTGTAGCCATACAAACGAGCCCGGTTGCGAGATTCAAAAGGCCTTAAAGCTCGGTGAACTGAACCAACGTCGCTTTCAAAGTTTTGAGAAACTGATGCGCGAGCAAGCCTTTAATAGTGCCACGTTGGCGCAAAAACGCGCCAAAGATAAAGCGTTTGGCAAGATGATAAATAGCATTCAAAATGACTCCCGAAGCCGCAAGCGGGGTAAATAAAACTTGTGGAAATTTACGTATGTGTGAATCGCTGGCGCACGGTGAGGTAATTTAGCATGCGGTAAACGTTTTAAACGATGAATGGCGTTTATGACGCAAATACGGGGAAACGGGGATCTTCTGCCGTTGGATAACTGCGAGGTTAACGCTCCTGGCATCAGGTAAACGCAGGAACGTTTTCAGGTATTCTATTGGGTGCGCTCGCAAAGATAGCGCTCGTAATCGGGAATGTTTTTATCGAATGGTTTATCAAACAGGCTGGACGTAATTAATAGATCTGCGGTAGCCACATTACAGGCAACGGGAATATTCCACACGGCGGCCAGACGCAGTAGAGCTTTTACATCGGGGTCATGGGGTTGGGCTTCGAGTGGGTCCCAGAAAAAAATCATGACATCAATTACCTGTTCGGTGATCAGGGCTCCGATTTGTTGATCGCCGCCTAACGGGCCGCTGATCAGTTTATTGATGGTCATTCCCGTTTTCTGCTCTAACACACTTCCGGTTGTGCCAGTTGCATAGAGTTTGTGAGGCATCAATTTGTCTTTATGCGCGACCACCCAGTCCATTAAGGCCGGTTTCATATTATCGTGCGCGACCAGGGCGATGGTTTTTACATCTGAGGTGGTGACTTTCTTAAATAACATCCACTTATACCGTTGAGGTTCATTTTGTGTTGAAGTTTTTAACTTAAAGTAATTGTTCAGAAACTACAACCTTCCACCCATGCAGACTTAGGTCTAATAAATCAATTAACGTCATATGACTTTTGCATCGCACGGGTTTTAATGTTTAAATGACTGTAAATATACTCAGTGGTTTAGGCCCTAGCCATGGAACAATTACAGGTTACTCATCTCACTCTTTTTTGCCTGATCAGTACGGCGCTCGTGCTTATTTTATTTATCTGGCAATGGCAATTACATCGAAAAACTCTGGCAATATTGCAGCAACAGCTTGAACAGCCATTGGCACAGCAGCTTGGCGAATCGCTGGTCCCGCAGTTAACAACATCGATACAGCAGAGTTTTCAACAGATGCTACACGGCCAGCAAAGCCAAATCCAAAAGCTCTTATTTCAAATGCAGCAACAACAAATCAAAGTGAGCAGCGAAAATCACCTTGCCTTGATGCAAGCACTGCATGAGCACAAAGAAAAGTTCAGCCAGAACCAAACAAGCGGCTTTAAGCAACTCATTGAGCATTTACAGCAATCAACCCAGGCTCATCGCCAGGAAATGCAGGAAAGCCTACAACAAAGCTCGAAAGCGCTGGCCAGCAGCATGAAAGAGCTGACAGATTCAACCGATAATCGTTTGAAAGATATTTCTAAAGAAGTCGAAAATCGCTTATCCGAGGGGTTTGAAAAAACCACCAAAACCTTTAATGACATTCTTAAACGTTTAGCGCTAATCGACGACGCACAAAAGAAGATCACCGAGCTTTCATCGAATGTGGTTAGCCTACAGGAAGTGCTTGCGGATAAACGTTCCCGGGGCGCGTTTGGTGAAGTACAACTCAATGCATTGATCCGCAATGTATTACCTGAAAAGCATTTCTCTATTCAACACACATTGTCGAATGGAAAAATTGCGGATTGTATGTTGTTTTTACCAAAGCCAACAGGCAATGTCGTGATCGACTCTAAATTCCCGTTGGAGTCTTATCAACGGATGCAGGATTTACAGCTTACCAATGCCGAGCGCAAGGCGGCCCAAACTCAGTTTCGCCAAGACATTAAAAAACACATCAAAGATATCTCAGAAAAGTATCTCATCAGTAATGAGACTGCCGATGGTGCGGTAATGTTTATTCCGGCAGAAGCCATCTTTGCAGAAATTCATGGTCACTACCCGGAGTTGGTGGAAATCGCGCACCGGGCACGGGTATGGCTGGCATCGCCTACGACATTAATGGCGATATTGACGACGGCGCGTTCGGTGTTAAAAGACGAAGCAACCCGGCAACAGGTGCATATTATTCAGGAGCATCTGGCAATGCTCGGCGAGGATTTCAATCGATTTACCAGCCGCTTCGATAATTTGGCCCGACACATTGATCAGGCGGCGAGTGATGTTAAGCAAATCCATACCAGTGCGCATAAGATAAGTCGTCGTTTTGCTAAAATTGATCAAGTGGAGATGACGAAGGAGCCTACTCAGGAAAATGATGCCCTGTTGGACGTTAGCAATGATTCCGACAAATTACTCAATAACATCAATTAGGTATACTGATATTTGGATTGCTATGGCATACGGTAAAATGTATTGTTTAATTTAACCTGCTGTTAACAATAAAAACTCGCTGGTTGCCCTGACGTTATACAAGTAGAACTTGAAATAGAATTTAAGGAAGTATTTTGGAAAAAAATCATTTTGAAGCGCCGCAAGCTGAGCTTACAACAGAGACTAATCAACAATATCAGCTGGCCAGTCGTTGGCGCCGGTTTTTCGCTGCAATGGTGGACTCAATGGTTATGATGTTGATATTAGTGCCAATAATGTATTTTGCCGGTTTTTTTGACGATGTTATGAATGGTGTTGAACCTGGAATTTTGTTCAATTTATTGTTTGGACTTATTGGTGTCGCGGTTTTTGTTGTGATAAACGGTCAATTTCTAATTTCGACAGGCCAGACGGTTGGTAAAAAACTATTGAGCATTAAAATTGTGACCGAAGATGATAAGCAAGCGGATTTTGGTGTACTTGTCGCGCGCTATGCATTTTACCTTGGTATACCACTTATTCCCATCATCGGCGGTTTTATTAATTTCGTTAACATCCTTTTTATTTTCAGTGGTTCCAAACAATGTCTGCATGACAGGGTAGCGGCGACATATGTGGTTAATTGTAACGGCGGCTAATCGATTGCGCGTGCGACAGGGTTTTACTCGCTGCTGAGATCCGATCAATCGTATCGATTAAGAGCCTCTGTCGCGACTTAAACCCTTTTCAACTAAACTTTCTCTCACCTTAGATAAATCACGGTAAGTGGAAGAGTAGTGGTTAAGACCAAAGCGACTCTATCAAGTTTCCTTGCGTTTGCATGTTGTTTCCTATTTGTATTTACACAACCAAAATTCGCGCAAGCGGCCTATAAAAACCTGATTACGTTTGAATCGGTAAAGTCGACAAAAAATGTAATGCGTTTTGCGATAATTGGTGATCTGACTGGCGGGGAAAGGCCAGGAGTATTTAGTGAAGCGGCACATCGTTTACATCAGCTGCAGCCGGATTTTGTTTTGTCTGTTGGCGATTTAATCTCGGGCGGTACGAATGATATCGAACAGCTAAATCGCGAGTGGCAGTCGTTTATTCGCCGGTTGTCGGTGATTGACAGGCCATTTTATCCTACGGTAGGAAATCATGACATTTCTAATCTCGTTCAGCGACAATGGTATCAGCGTGAGATAGGACCTCGTTATTATCACATTCGCCAGAATGACGTGTTGTTTCTTATTCTTGATAGCGAAGACTATAGCGAACAACGTTTTTCGGAACTAGAGCGTCTTCGTCAAAAAGCCTTTGTCATTTATGAACAGTCTCCCCAAAAATTTAAAGATACTGCATATGCACAAGCCCCAGAGCAAAAATATGGAGCAATCAGCGAAGCCCAGAGAGATTACTTTATCGAAGCGATAAATGCTAATCTGGATGCGAAATGGGTATTTCTCCTGATGCATAAACCTGCCTGGCAGTCAGATAACGCCCATCATTTTAATGAAATCGAACGCTCTCTGGCGAAACTCAATTACACGGTAATTGCTGGTCACGTGCATGCATATAGCCATAGCGAGCGAAAGGGGAGAGACTATATCGTGATGGGAACCACTGGCGGAGCTATCATTGAAGGCGCAGCTGGAACGGCTATGGACCATATTCTCTGGGTCACTATCGATGAATCCGGGGTACCAGAATTGTTAAATATTACGTTGCAGGGCATGAAGCCAAAAACGACTATGCCGTAAATACTTTAGTCAGAATCTTCAGGACGGTTATCCATATACAGCAGTATAATGTGGTAACAAGCCGAAATAATACAGCTTCCAGCCAATATTATCATCGGGTAATACAGCATCATCAGTTGCGCATCTTTGGCGATAAAAGCGAAACCTATACAAATAAATGTGACGATGAACTCTAAAAAAATAACCTCACGCTCATCTTTCATATTGCTTGATATTGGCCGAAATAAGCGCCTGAATTTCATATCCGCATCCTTGTCGGCTGAAAACACAGGCAGCGGCGCGAAGCAACTGCCTGGATTGGATTCTGCTAGCTGGCCAACGTTGATTTAGCCGCCACGTCTTCAACCTGTTGCCATACGCGGATCAGATTTTGCCCCAAAATTTTGGCAATATCTTCATCGCTATAGCCACGTTGTATCAGACCTTCGACCAGATTTGGAAAGCTGCTGACATCTTTCAAACCTGTTGGTAAGCTGTCGCCAACACCATCATAATCAGAACCAATACCAACATAGTCAATCCCTGCGATTTCAACCGTTCGGTCGATATGGTCTAGCACATCATTAATGGATGCAAACGGATAAGGGTTCTGCGCCAGATAATTCGCCTCGAATTCTTTCACTTTTTTATCGTCTTGTGCAAGTTTGTGCTCTTTAATAAATGCATCAACTTTTTTCGCTTTAATCTCATCCCATTGATAGGCTTCATTGGTTAGAAAATAAGAGCCGAAGTTAATTTGAATCACGCCACCATTGTCTTTTAGTGCACTTAGCATTTCATCGCTCATATTACGCTCCATACCCGGCGTAAAATGGCGTAATGATGAATGAGACGCAATAACTGGCGCAGTGCTAAGCTCCATCACTTGAAAAAATGCCTGATCGCTGACGTGTGAAATATCGATCATTACGCCCATTTCGTTCATCGCTTTGACCAGATCTTTGCCAAATGGACTTAACCCTTCCCAGTGCTTGTCATCGGAATAGGACGAATCACTAATGTGGTTGCTTTCACTATGAGCAAGCGTAATGTAGCGAACACCACGTTTGTAAAAATGTTCCAGGTTCGCCAAATCACCTTCAATCGGGCTACCGTTTTCCATACCCAAAGGCAGTGACACTTTACCGGCGGCAAAGTTATCCTGAACATCTTTTACGGTATAAGCCAGTCCAAAGTCATTGGGTGCACGGCCAACAATGGCTTCGACGCGATCAATCAATAAATCTGCCATAGCTTTGGGGCCATAACGATGTTCGCCAGGTTCATCTTCCAAGGCCGGCGGCGTATAAATCGACATAAAGGCCGCATTCAATCCACCTTGTTGTGCGCGGGGTAAATCAAATTCTCCTTTTTCAGTGGCTTTTGTTACGTCTTCATAGCGATATTCGAGGCGATAAGGCACATCAATATGGGTATCGACGATGATATGTTGTTGGGCAAGCTGTTTTGCTTTTTCCGAGGCGACGATATCCTGAACCCTTGGTTCAGCAGGTGCGTCACTGCAGGCGCTCGCACTTAATACTGACAACAGTGACACTGTCGCGGGCTTCATCCAATATGATTTTTTCATTTTTATAATCCTTTGATAAATCAACTAAAAGGGAAATTAGCGAAAGGCAACATTGATAAATACGATGCTTAACAAAATAGGGCAAACAAAACGGATATAGTTGGCCCATACTGTGATCCACAAACTGTCACCGCGTTTTGCTTCTTGTTGTAATCGATTACCACGGCTCCATAACCAGCCAACTACAATAAAGTAAAATAGTCCCATAATTGGCAATTGAAAGGTGTTTACCCAGGTAATAATCATGCCAAATAGGGGGTCAAAAAAGGCCACGAGTGTCATGCTTGCAATAAGAACCACAACCGATACGCCTAAGGTTGCGCTATTGCGCGACATGTTCTTTTCTTCAACCAGATAGGAAACTGGCACTTCGGTAGAGGATAGCGTTGAAGTTAATGCTGCCATCGACATTAAAGAGAAAAACACTAAACCGACAATTATGCCGACATCACCCATGGCATCAAACAGGTTCGGTAGGATATTAAAAATCAACTGACCTTCACCAATAAGTACGCCATTGTCGAATACTTTCAAACCATTATGTTGGGCGACAAATAGCGCTGGAATAATTAATAAACCGGCCAAAAATGCAATCAATGTATCCAGAGCGGTGATTGAAACCACCAGCTTGCCTAAATTGTCGCCTTTTTTCAGGTAGCTACCATAGACCATCATGCCACCAACACCGATGGATAACGAAAAGAAGGCTTGTCCCATGGCAGAGATAATTAATTTTGGATTGGTGATTTGGCTAAAATCCGGTACCAGATACATTTCCAGGCCTTCACTGGCCCCCGGCTGTTGCAAGATATAGATAATCAAACCAATAAGCATGACAAATAATGCGGGCATCAATCGGGATGACCAACGTTCAATGCCTTTGTGAATACCCCGAAAAATAATCAATGCCGTTAACACGATAAATATCGGCGTGAAAACAATATTGCGGCCAAGGCTGCTGGTTTCCAGCCATTGTGATGCGCTGCTAAAATCAAAGAATTCAGCAATTGGTGCCAATGCGTGAGATAACATCCAGCCAGCAACGATGGAGTAGAAACTGAGCATCAAAATCGCGCCCATTAACCCAAATAATCCAGCAAATTTTCCAAGCCCGGCGGATTTAGACGCACAGGCTTCTTGCAATGCGCCGACCGGATTTTTCTGGGTCTGGTTTCCGATATACATTTCTGAATAAAGGGCTGGCAAGGCAAGCAACAAGGTTACGATTAAATAAATAAACAAAAATGCGCCACCGCCATTGTTGGCGGCTTGTGTGGGAAAGCCCCAGATATTGCCTAAGCCAATAGCAGAACCGGCTGCTGCCAGAATAAATCCAATACGGGTATGAAAGGAATCGCGAACGGTGGTCATAGTAACTTCAAAGATTATTTTTATAGACCCGTGAGCTTAACGATTTTGCCAAGGCTATTGCAAGTGTTAATGGCAATCCATTGAGAAAAGTCTGAGATTCATCAGCAAATTTACGCTAACTGGGCTAACGTTATTGTCTTGCCAATTTATGGCAGAGCATAAAGAACCAACTGGATTGCAATTCATTGGTTATGCTAATTTATACGTATCGTTAATGCGTTGTTAATTTATGGGCATGTAAAACTATGTTGCAGTATCAAATTATTCCAGTCACACCATTCCAACAAAATTGTACGCTTATCTGGTGTGATGACACGATGGAAGGGGCGATTATCGATCCCGGCGGTGAAGTAGACAGATTACTCGATGCAGCGCAAAAGCAAGGGGTTAATTTAACCAAAATTTTTCTCACCCATGCACATCTTGATCATGCCGGTGGCACTGAAGAGCTTGCCAGACGCGAAAAACTGCAGATTGAAGGGCCTCATAAAGATGACCAATTCTGGATTGATCTGTTTCCTGAGCAAGTGCAAAGGTTTGGCTTTGAGCCGGTCGATGCTTTTGTGACCAACCGCTGGTTAGAAGATGGTGACTCGGTCACGTTAGGGAATGAGACATTGGAAGTCTATTTTTGCCCTGGGCATACACCAGGGCATGTGGTGTTTTTCCATCGACAAAGCAAACTTGCCCAAGTTGGTGACGTGCTGTTTAGAGGTTCGATAGGTCGTACCGACTTTCCAAGGGGAGATCAGCAACAATTGATTGCATCGATAAAAACAAAACTGTGGCCGTTAGGGGATGATGTTCAATTTATTCCTGGCCATGGCCCAATGGGAACCTTCGGCGAAGAGCGTGCGACAAATCCTTTTGTAGGAGAGGGCGTACGCTAGTCTTTTACTCAGAGCGCTTTGCCAGAGTAATCACCAGAGTTATAGGCCAGAATTTCTCTACAGGGTTAATTTCATCCCATGCAATATTGAAATTGTTGTCCATACTTAAGGTTTAAAGCTTTTTCAGTATCGTTATGCAGATCTCGCAACTAAGTCATCCTCTGGTTCGCCATAAGCTTGGATTATTGCGCAACAAAAACATATCCACTCAAAAATTCCGACAGCTCGTAACAGAGCTGTCAATTATGCTCACCTACGAAGCCAGTCGCCATTTACCGACCGAATATCAGTCCATCTCTACCTGGTGTGGAGATACAGAAATTGAAGCCATCTGCGGTAAAAAGCCAACCGTAGTACCAGTGCTTCGGGCAGGTATGGGCATGCTGGATGGTGTATTAACCTTAGTGCCCAATGCGCGGATTTCAGTGATTGGAATGTATCGTAATCACAAGACATTTGAGCCGGTGATCTACTTTGAGAAGTTGGTCAAAGCGTTGGAGCAACGGATGGTCTATGTGATTGATCCGATGTTAGCGACGGGGGGAACGTTAATTGCGACGATAGACACGCTAAAACAACATGGCGCCAAGCAAATAGCCGTGTTAGTGCTGGTGGCATCTCCAGAAGGGCTGGAACGCCTGGCAAAGCATCATCCGGATATCCAACTGTTTACGGCTTCCATTGACGAGCACCTAGATCAGAATGGCTATATCGTCCCCGGCTTAGGCGATGCCGGAGACCGATTATTTGGAACTCAATAACGAATCCGCAGCTGCGAGCGTTACATTTGCCCTACTTACCGCTGACAATAACTTGCACCTTGCCAGTAAGCGGCGGGTAGCTGCCAGAAATATCAATGATGTCGACATTGTCGTCGATGCGATACTTGCGACTTACCCGGTTATTCAATAATGCATTGGTGTTGCTGGCACCAAATGCATGGGCAAAACTGTTGATGTCCAGTCCGTTGCAGGATAGCGTTTCACTGAGCAAGCGGTAATTGTTGTCGAAGCCCCTACGAGTGTTCATTTTTAACTCGGATACATTGTTACTCGCTGCTGCTATGCAGGTTTTCGTTGCAAGTGAACTGTCTTTGGCAACAAATTCAATATCCGCGGCAAGCACGCTTGTTGGAAGGGTACAGGTAGCGATTAGTGCTAAAAGGTTGGTGCGTTTCATCAGAGAATCTCCTCTCATTGTCCCGACTCGGGGTATCTTCGATTCTAGGAAATTTACGGATGAAAAGAGTTAACAGATTACTTCCAGATGTAACAACATAAGTATGCAACAATATAATTCAAGTGTTGATAGTGATCCGATTAATAACTCATTGAAAATAAGCGATTAAATTGAAATCTTGTTGTGTTGAACAATGTGTTTAGGTGAGTAAAAATATTCTATGGTTTTGGCCGTCTAGCGCTGTCGGAAGCGTAAAAAGCGCGGTATTTACCTAACTTTGACTTTATTGTTGGTATCACGACTGGCTTTAATAAGGTCATCACCCTGATTTCGATTGAGATCTTTCGCCAACCGATCATAAAGCAGAACATTGACCGAGGCTGCTAAATTCATGCAGCCTTTGGTCGGGACGTAAACCACGGCATCGGCCGCATCGATAATCCCTTGTTCTATGGTGCCATCTTCAGGACCAAACACATAATAGGCTTGTTCCGGGTGTTCAAATTCAGGCAAGGGAACGGCACCTTCGACTAAATCGACACAAATTAGCTTAGCGCCCGCAGGCTTCGCCTGAAGTAAGCAAGGGGATTGTTGCAGAGGAACGTTCTGACTGGCGTTTTTGGTATCGGTATGAAACTTCGCCGCATAGTCGTAACGTGTGCCGCTATAGAAAATCTGCCCGGCTTGATAACAACCGGCGGCACGAAGCACCGCACCAACATTAGCCGGACTTTTTGGGTTTGTTAATCCAATACTGACTTTTCTCACGTAGCGACTCTCTTTTGACAAGGATTGTTGGCGAAAAATAGCGATGCTATTTAGTCTTCGACTTTAATCGCCCAGACATCATGTGCATCAGCGTGGATCACCTGTGCCCATATTTTATCGCCCGGTTTTACGTCAAATTCGTCACTCAAGTAAACCAGACCATCGATTTCCGGTGCATCCATATAGGTTCGACCGATAGCGCCTTCGGCGTTAACTTCATCAATTAGTACCTGATACTCATTACCAATGCGTTGCTGCAGTTTCGCCGCACTTATTTCAGACTGAACTTCCATAAAACGTTGTAATCGCTGTTGCTTGGTTTCTTCGTCAATTTGATCTGGCAGCTCATTAGCCGTAGCGCCCTCTACCGGCGAATAGGCAAAGGCACCGACACGATCCAGCTGAGCTTCTCGTAAAAATTCCAACAATTCTTTGAATTCTTCTTCAGTTTCTCCTGGAAAACCAACAATAAAGGTAGAACGGATCACCAACTCTGGACACGTTTCACGCCATTTTTTAATGCGCTCTAAGGTACGGTCGGCATTGCCCGGGCGTTTCATTAGTTTCAATATACGCTTGCTGGCATGCTGAAACGGAATATCCAGATAAGGTAAAATTTTACCTTCAGCCATTAACGGAATGACGTCATCGACATGCGGGTAAGGGTAGACGTAGTGTAAACGCACCCAAATGCCCATTTTACCAAGTTCTTCGCATAACTTGAGCATACTGGTTTTTACCGGCATGCCGTCCCAGAAATCGGTCTTATGTTTGACATCAACACCATAAGCTGAAGTGTCCTGGGAAATCACCAGTAATTCTTTTACTCCAGCATTTGCCAGACGTTTCGCTTCACTTAGGACATCACCGATAGGGCGTGAATCTAAATCACCGCGCATCGATGGAATAATGCAGAAGGTACAACGATGGTTACAGCCTTCGGATATCTTTAAATAGGCGAAATGTTTTGGGGTCAGCTTAACGCCTTGCTCTGGCACCAAATCGACAAAAGGATTATGTTTGGGCTTTTCTACGTGTTGATGGACTTGATTCAATACTTCTTCGTAAGCATGAGGCCCGGTAACGCCTAAAACATTGGGATGAATCTCAGTAATTTCGTCTTCTTTGGCGCCAAGACAACCGGTAACCAGAACTTTACCATTTTCTTTGAGCGCTTCACCAATGGTGTCTAAGGATTCCTGAACGGCGGAATCAATAAAGCCACAGGTATTTACGATAACCAAATCCGCATCATCGTAGCTTGGCACGACGTCATAACCTTCGGTGCGCAGCTGGGTGAGTATCCGTTCAGAATCTACCAGATTTTTAGGGCAACCGAGACTGACAAAGCCGATACGCGAAGCATTATCGATATGCTTGGCGGTTTGATTTTGCTCTGCCAGAACTTTTGCAGGAGTTTCTAATGTTGTTGTTTGCTTAATATCAGATTGAACGGTAGATGTAGGATTCTTTGGGTCAAATTGTTCAACGGTCATTATGTGCCTTTCAAAACCAGAAAAATAGAAGGATTTTCAGACGGCGGATTATACAAGAATCTGGAAACAATGTCTGGTTATTAATTGTTAAGAGGCTTAACGCTTTCCTAAGAAGGTTATCAAGGCAAGGCGAAAAGGGCGGTACGGTATATGCGAGTGAAACATGATTGATCACCGCCCCTTCTCAATTCTTATATTCTATTGACTAGCGACACAGTCCTTCGCTTCTGTTTTCCATATAATTGGTTGCCATTGTCGTCCACCTCTTGCACGTTTCGGATCTTTTTCCACAAGAGCGCCAAGGGAATATTTGATACCAGGCTGTACATCTATTTCTATGGTTTGGTATTCACTGTCATAAAGAGCTTCGTTGTAGCGGTTACCCAGGCCCAGAAGGATTTGGTGTTTACCGGGAGCGACTTGCCTGAACCTGCGGCTAACGTCGATATTGGTGGTATCTATCTTTAAAAATTTTACCGTACTGATTTCGTTTTTATCCGACGTATTCGTTACCGAGATTATTCCACAATTACTGGTGGGGAATTGCGCATTTGCTTGCGCTAACATTGCTGCAGACACGTGACTCTGGGCAACGATACTAAGTTTCACCTCTGGCAAATAAACGCCTGGCACTTTAAAGGTTACTTCTCTTGTATTACCTTCAGAGCTAACCCCCAGGGTCAATTGTTCATTTGCTTTAAAATGCCAAAGATTCTTCATTTGATCGAGGTTTTCCACAGTAGAAACTTGAATATTATTCACCGAAACTATTTTGTCATTAGCTTTAATGCCCACCTGTTCAACAACGCTGCCAGGAATAACTCCTATTACGTTAAATCCGTCTTTGCGGTCTTGAGTGTCAACAAGAAGGCCAATGCTAATATGCTCCTGAGCAGGTATTTTCAGGGTATAGTGAAAGTCACTCATGTCCTTTCCTGCTTTGTTTTCAATATCTGAAATTGCCAGCAACGTTGATATGATTTCGGATCGCAGCGTTTCAATGTGTTTTGTGGATTCTGGTGAAAGCTCTGAGTCAGAGGCCAATATTTGAAAACTGCTGAAAATGTTAATTATCATCAATGTTAATATCAGGCTAAATGAAGTTTTATTGTATTTCACAGGGAGGTCCTCATACATGCTCTTGGTTATATTCTAAAAACAAAATTTGCTTCATGTGATTTGTTTAAATGCTGTTTTATTAGCTTTTTACGCTGCATCCACAAGTTCTCAATGTTAGCCACTGGTTGATATTGAAAGTATGCATTCTGTATTTCAGAATCCAGCAGCAACAGTTGATAGTTGATCTGACTGAGCTCATTTTGTTGTTGTGCTAAGAGTGCTTCTTGTAACTCAAAATTTTGTTGGATCAATTGAGTCAAATTATCTGTTTTTTGATTGATAGGAGCTATTGAGACTGGAGCGAACAATATTACCGCGATTACCACAGAAGCAACCGCCAGTGTTCCAAACACTTCATTGCAACGACTAAACAGTGTATTTGAACTTTCCAGCTGTCCTGGCTTAATCCTATTTTTCGGACATTGCTGTTGCGGAGTGACTAAATGCAGTTTTTGCTGCGGTAGGTTTAGTTCCGGCAATGCGGCAAGTCTAGACCTGAATCCTCTTAATTGTTGCGCTTTTCGTTGACATTTAAGGCATTGGTTTAAATGATCCTGATGGGATGGGTTCGCTGATAATAATTGTTGATCATTTAAGTGCATGTTGCTGTTCCTGTTCAGTAACCATCATTTTCAATGATTGATAGGCACGGGTGAGGGTCGTTTTTGAAAAGCTTTCTGATTTACCAAAGAGCTCGGCGATCTCCTTATGTTTGAAGCCTTCCAGTTCATGTAAAATCATAACCGCTCGTTGCTTTGGGGGTAACTGTTTAAGCAAGTAGTCGAGATCAATACAAGCCGATAACCAATTAGTGGAAAATAAATCTGTCGTTTCAATTTCTAATATTTCTTCATCATTGGTTGTGTAGAATTTGCGCTCTGATTTGATCTTATTAAAACTCTCGTGCACAACAATGCGGCGCAGCCAACCGGGAAATGGCCCTTGAAAACGAAATTGATGTAGTTGCGAGAAGGCTTTTATAAATACTTCCGAGACAATGTCCTCTGCTAACATTTGTTCGTAACAGAGGCGATAAGCCAATGTATAACAGGCATTAGCATAGGTTTTATATATCTGCGCGCGTGACTGTTGGTCGTTCGCCTGAGCTTTTTCGATCACGCTTCGCGATATCAGCTGGTTAAAACCGGAAATACTTATTCTCCCAAAATTATTTTTGTGATTTAACCTAATAGACTATATCTGTAGGAAAAAGGTTACAGTCGGTTGCAAATTTTTCTGCTATTGATAATAACATCGAACTTTATAAAAAAAATAATAAAGACAGAAGGTTAGGGCGTGCAGCGTCCATATAATGGCAACAACTTGCTGCGTCGTTGTTATATAGGTTAATGCTGAGTTGCTACTTGGGCATCACCAATCGAGGTTTATTCCTTATATCGATTACTCTGGATGATTAGTAACTTTAGAGAAATTGTTACGAACGGTAAGTATTAGTCCAGTAACTGAAACCAGGGGGATATTCACCACAGGCGCGCTGTGTTTTGCCGTTGTTGAGCCATCAAGGTTAGCGATTTTGGTATTAAAATTTATTGGCCTGATCTCAGGAAGACTGAGAAAAGTCGATTATTTTATTGTTATTCCGTTTATATAAAAAAAGCACCGTATTAAGGTGCTTTTCTATATAAATGGAATATTGTTATGGCCAGGTAAAACCAGCTAATCGTGGCTGTTATCTAACTGGTAGAAGGTCGCCTGTACAAAGTCATTGTCTTCGCCGGTGTTATTTTGGTTATACACACCCGCTTTAAAATACATGTATTGGTCACTTTTATTGTAACCACTATCGCTCATATCGACTTCTTCAACCACATCCTCTTTTCCAGGACGAATAATGGTGACGGTCAATAAGTCGCCTTTGGCATCAATGCGATAACTGAATACTTCATCGAGTAACACGCCGTCTTCATCATTTTTCGCGTTGCTGGCGCGTGAGCCGATCATGTCATACCATTGTTCATCGCCGGTTAATGGCTCATGCGCAATATAAATAGCACCATGGGTATTATTAGGAAGCTTGCGATAATATAACCGTACCGGCTCGTCATCTTTGGCGTGAATCTGACCGATAATAACCCGGCCGACTTGCTTAGCGTCACCGGTAGTGGTCACGTGATTGACCGCTAGCGTCGCTTCGAGAACGCCATCAACGGCGCCCGCCTTTTTACGAATTCGTCGCTTGTTCGAACTAAATACCCAGTTATTTTTGGTAATGCCTTTTACGGCAATACTGTTGTCACCAGCGCGTAGCATTTCTCTGAGTTCGGCACGGGTGTAACTAGTGTTCTTCGATGTTTTCGGGCCTTTTACTGGCGCCGCAAATACCATACCGCCATCTGCAGCCGTATAGAATATTGGTTCTACCGATAATCCTTTCGATAAATAGGTTTCTGGCACATTGTCAGCAATACCATCTTCGTTAGTATCGATTGGCAGACTAATGCTCCAGTCGCTTAAATCAAAATTTTGTGAAGGTTTTTTATTAGGATCTAACGTAATTACTTCGCCACGGCTATTGGTCATTGGTTCTGCGTGTGAGCTACCAATAAATACAATGGCACTGAGCAAAGCAGTAAAAAATTGGATTCGTTTTAATTTATGTAATGGTCGAGACATTGGCTAATGACCTCTTTAACGGTTAGTACAGGAAGGGTAGTTGCTTTTAGAGAAGTTAAGAAAGTAGCCAGTGTACGGGGAGCACTGACTACTTTGACTTAATACTGATTAATCGTCTGCAGTCCAGGTCGAGTTAGGACCAACCTGACTTTCTTCGATTAACATGAGTTTTGATGTATCAGCACCAATACCCGCATCAACGCCTTGGCCACTTACCAGACCATCAGCATTCGCTGCAGTAAGGTCGGCGTCATCAAGCGCACCTGACGTTGTCGAAATATCAATGGAACCACCATCGGTCACATCTTTTGCATAAACATGATTGTTGGCAAATGTCAGGACATCAACAGTACAGCCCGAGTTATCAAATTTCACCGAAAGCGTACCTTTTGATGATTCAGCATTACTGTTTCCGGTAATGTTGGCAATAAGGTTATCGGTAAAGTTTAAGCTTGGACGTTCGTTACCAGAACAAGATTTTTCATCGAAGTTAACGCCTTCACGAGCATTGTATACCGTGTTGCCGGTTACTTGTGAAATCAACACGCTAGGGTCACCAGCATTATCCGCGATAATCGTCTGGTTCGAGGTATCGTCTGCTTTATCAGTGTGGATAAAGATAGCACCACGACCACCAGAGGTTGTTCTGACATTGGATACATAATTGTTGGAGATGGTATGACCCATAGATACAAATGCAATACCACCGTCATCACTATCATCACCCGTTGGGATAATCACGTTGTTTGATACGGTGCTAAATCCACCATTTTCAACAGAAATCATACCGGTTGAATTAACAATGGTGTTACCCATAATGGTCGTTGCACTTGACTGAACCTTGATTAGACGCTCATCAATTTCAACACCGTCAAAGCGGTTATATTGAATGGTGTGATTGTTCATTAAGGTTGCATCGTTACCGGTAGAACGACCTACCTGAATGACATACGCGCCACTTTTACGATCGCCAGAATCGGTTTGCATATCTTTGAACAGGTTATACTGAATGGTTGTATTTACCTTCTCACCTTCTTTTTGGTCGGTGTAAACAGAGATAGCACCACTCTTATCAATACTGCTGTCCCAGCCCGTAAATAAGTTACGCTCGATAACATTATCTTCGCCTTTAACTTCAATGACGTTAAAACCAACCGTACCGGCATAACCATCAAATGTGTTGTTACGAACGATAACCGCTTCACCATCAAGTTTGATCATGGCGTTACTGGTGCTTGAACCATCACAGGTAGATTCTGGAATTGAAATGGTATCTTTAAACGTTAGGCCATCAAGCGTAGTACCCGTACCTTTAACTTCGATACACGTATTACCGCTGATTTCAGCTGTACTGCTCATCGTGCGAGTCAGTACCAAACCATCGACATCGATGGTTAATGCTGCCATATCAGCATAGTCACCGCCACTAGCACTTGCTAAGGCAATCCAGTCATTTTCGCTTGCAGATTCCACTGCGGCGATTAATTCAGCTTCGTTCTTAACGATTGCAGAATAAACACGATCGCCAGTATCGGTCATCAGCGCTTCAGCGGCACCGTCACCATCGGTATACGTGGCTTTTACTGAGATAACTTTACCTAGCTCAGCAGCTGTTAACATATAGTCTTCGCTTGCCGCGCCGGCAATAACCATATCGTCAGCCATCCATACATAAGTAATGTCGCCGTCGATGCCGTTTACATCGGAAACATCAGCATTTAATGTTTGACCAACAAGAGCATCACCAGACAGTACGATTGTACCTGGTTGTGGCGGGATCACATCGGGTTTGGGTGCTATCGCAGCCGTTGCCGCAGATGTAATCATTTCTTCAAAGCCGTCGTTATCCACGTAATCGGCAGTCACAGTAATGGTTTTACCCACTTGATCATCCGTTAACTGGAAGGTGCTGGAATCACTACCAATGGATTCTGTACCATCAGCCATCCAGCTATAAGTAACGTTCGATGGATCAACACCGTTGTCGTCCATCAAATTTGCGGTAATAACCTGACCAGACTCAAGTGTACCTGTAATTGTGATAGTCCCAGGTACATTTGTCGCTGGAACTTCAACCGTTGAACTTGCCGTTGACTTGAAGCTTTCGTCGTAGCCGTCGTTATCGGTATAAGCAACAGAAACGGTAATTTTTGAACCGGCTTCGTCACTGGTTAAAAGATAAGAGCTAGATGCTGCGCCTGAAATTACCATATCGCCAGCCATCCAGGTATAGCTGATGCTACCCTCATCAACACCATTACCGTCCGAAACGGTTGCAGATAATGCAGAGCCTACTAATGCATCCCCAGATAACGCTACTGTACCGAGTGAATTACCACTACTATCCGATACAACACTGTCGTTACAGGCTGTCAACGCCAACATGGCCGATGACGCCATCAACACTTTTATTTTCATTTTGGTTATTCCCACTTTTTTTTATTAATGGTTTTATTTGTTACGTAGAAAGCTAATCTTCCAAAAAAGATTGATATTGATAGTCTCAGCATCTCACCAATCTGTCAAGCCAATAAGCAATCAATTATAACCTGTTCGGTGCTTTTGGTAAGGCCAATTACTCAAGGCTAATTTTACGAATTGTATTTGAGGATATGGACTCAGGAATGGTGTGCGCTAAATCGTGAGTGATAAAGCGCACTGTTTAGGCGTCTGAGTGCCAGACGGCTGCTGAGAGTAAGGGGTTTTTAGGTTAGTGGCTATTGTCAATTTTATAGAAGGTCGCCTCGACATAATCTTGCGCTTCTCCAGTATTATTTTGGTTATATACACCGGCTTTAAAGTACATGTATTGTCCGCCTTGGTCATAACCACTGTCAGTCATATCGATTATTTGTCTGATGTCATCTTGACCTTCACGTATCAAAGTGAAAGTCAGTTCATTACCAATAACCTTAATTCGATAAGCAAAACGTTCTTCTAAACCAATGCCATTGACTGGGTTGTCGGCACTTTGCGAACGATTACCCAGCACTTCGAAGTAAATGTCATCACCACCGAGAATTTCATGGGCAAGATAGATTGAACCTCGTTCGTTGTCGGGTAGTTTTCGATAATACACTCGAATTGGCTCATCATCATTGGCGTGGATCTGGCCGATAATCACTCGCCCGATCTGCCATTGTTCGCCAGTTGTGGTGACATGATTGACTTCCAGCTCTGCATACAGCTCTCCGTCAATACCACCGGCCTGGTCAAGGTCATCTTGTGGTGCAGAAGAGAAAACCCAGTTATTCTCGTTTACCCCTTGAGTGCTAATCGATGTGTCACCGCGACGGAGCATTTCCCGTAACTCGGTTCTCGTATATTTGGTATTCGAGGATGTCTTAGCACCACTGACGGGTGCTCGAAAAACTAGGCCACCTTCAATATCTTCAAAGAAAAATTCATGGTTAAAATAACCATCTTTAAGCTCATCTTCTTTGATGCTTTTTGCCTTTGAATAAAGGTTTTCATCTACCGGAATGCTTAAATACCAATCCGCTAGCTCAATTTGTGAAGCGCTGCTACTGACGCAACCAAAACTCTCTATTTCAATTAAACCGTGCTCTGTGTCGATGGAGTTACCCAGAACAACCAACTTGATGTATTTTGCCGTAGATTCGCTCAGTTGTGTATATTGAGCTCGGTTCGATTGCGGGTCACTGGTGCTTGGCGCCAGAACTGAAACCCAGTTCACTTCGTCTTGAGAGGTATAGGCTTCAAAACTATAACTGCGTTGATCTGGATTGTCCCAGAGAATTGATAAACCTTTGACTAATGACATCTTGTCGAGTGTCAGCACGATCTCTTGGTTATCTGTCGCTACCCGCCATTGTGACTCTACAAGAAATTGACCATCAATCGCGAAACTAGGTGCATTCGATTCAAGTTCTGCACTTGCGCTTGCTGCAATCGTCGGCAAACGAGCCAATGGCGAGCAGATGACTTCCTGCGTTTCTACAGGCGTTTGCTCAACCGGTGTTTTATCAACGGGTTTTTCCGGTTCAGAAGATGAATTACATCCCGTAATGAATAGACTGATTAACGAAAAAAATACCAGTTGTGTGAATCGTTTCATAATTTGTTTTTCTAATAACTGAGATTTGTCTACCTTACCAATGATGATGTCAATGTAAAACAAAAAATCTTGATTGGTAATGCATAATTGATGGGTTTTAGGCAGCACCATGCTTATTCATCATATTTACCCGACAAGTGAGAGGATTCATGCCCTTACCCGATTACGTTATAGCGGACAGTTCGGAGCACATTAGGCTGTAACTAAAGGTGCTTGTGCAAGGGGCTTCTAAGAATTGGCTGTAACTATAGGTGCTTATGCAAGGGGGCTTCTAAGAATTGGCTTGAATAAGGCAAGAATAACCCTTTGAACAAATCGAATAGAGCTAACGATTAAAGTTGTTTTCACTAGGCATTCCCTCTCAACGCGATAATAACAACAGGTGCGTTCACTATTCTTGCCGATTATTCGTTGGCTTAGTTGCTCTTTATGGTGTTAAAAATGAAAGTTTACAGTTAGACTTACATAATGTTCAATGTGTTCTATAACCTTCAGATTTTAGTACAGATACAAAATTAGAGTAGCAAACCGACTGGGAGAAAATCGCCGTGACTGAAAAGGTTTTATTAAATATCGATGCCCATGGCCACGATCTGACAAGCAACAATGCAATAAGAGAGCTCATTCTTGGGCATTTTCATCATCATAAAAAGCAACTACATGAATTTATGTCCCGTGTCTGCCAATTATATGACCTGAGAGCCTTAGTAGAAACGGAAAGCCTAAGTATTTCGGACGTGAAGCTTGATCACAATAATGGCGAAGTGACCGTCGATTATACTTGGTCGACTTACTATGGTTGCGATGGATATAGTCGTGAAAAGACGATGCATGAGCGTTGGCCGTTTAAAGTAAAGAACAATAATATTGTTTTTGAAATGCATATGCCTGAATTGCACGTGCACCACGAACTTTAAACATTGTTGGTATTGCACTAAATGCCGCGTTTGCACTGGACGCGGAAGTTATCGGCTATAAATTCAAATTTTCTGAAAGTTTTTGTGTAATAAAACAACGTGAGTTTTATTTGGCTGTTGAGCGTTAATGCTCTTTATTCGCTTGCAGCTTTAATCACACTAACTATCGAGAACAGGATAATTGTAATAACAATTGCAAGATAAACATTATGCGCTATCTAATGCGGTTATTTCATTTCTTAATACTCCTTTGAATCAGGTTTATCGCGAAAGCAATTACTAAAGCGCCTTTTTGTTTTTAAATTTTTCCACGATGACCTGTCTTTGGTATTGTTCTAATTCCGTGTAATGACGGTTGATGAAAGGGCCGAGTGCATTGTTGATGTTGATGTCCCGAAGTAATTCAAGGTTGAAAGGGCAGGTATCTATCAACGCATGAATATCACTAAGGAAGTTTTCGTTTAAACCATTTAATCCTTGTTGAAAAATGGTTTCTGCAAATGTTGTGGGGGTGACAAAATAGTAGTCACGTTTTGCAAAGGTTAAGTATTGTGGATCGAACGCAGACTGCGCGAGTATGTGTTGAGGTTTTGGAAAATGCAATCGCACATCATCTTTCGTCAGTAACCTACCGCTTGTTTGTTGAAATCCCAGCTTTTTAAAAAATTGAATAAGGTACTGGCGTTGTCCCGATGACAGGATATCGTAATCGTTTCGGACAAAGAGATTATCATCATAAATGGTCAGTAAAGGTAGTGGTGGTAATTGGAACATATGCTTGTCCCGCTTAACTTTTTCATATTCAATACTCATTAATTCATTCCAATTAACTAACTGGTCTATACCATTAAACGGTCAGTTCTCATTTTTGATCACAACACACGAAATCACAGTTGTTAAACACCCAACTCGCACGAGCTTGTTTTAATATCTGGAATTTAACTAGTGAAAAC
Source organism: Thalassotalea litorea (assembly GCF_005843925.1). Taxonomy (GTDB): domain Bacteria; phylum Pseudomonadota; class Gammaproteobacteria; order Enterobacterales; family Alteromonadaceae; genus Thalassotalea_A; species Thalassotalea_A litorea_A. The sequence continues at coordinate 57,952 of NZ_VCBC01000014.1, read as the reverse complement.
TCAACGGGTTTTACTATGTCCGGCATTGAATAAGGTTGAGCCTATTCGCGTTTTACCTCCCGAGTAACCGCCGTTTCAACGGTATTAAGCCTTTAATGTCAAAATGTTATGTTTTCATGCCCATTTCTCCAGGGTAGTGAATCTGTGTAGGCATCAATCTGGTTTTAGACGAGGCTGCAGCGATCATGTGTTGTGAGTATGCCGTTTGTCTTGGGCTGAGAAAAGTTAAGCGGGTTTCGTCTATACCCTTTATTTTATAAGGCCTCAGAGTGTGTTTGTTGGTCGTTGTCAAATGCTGATGAAAGGTATCTTAGACCAATTTTCTGAGTTTGCAGATAAAAAAAGACCCAATAGCCAGTTGACAGATCGGAGCTAAAGGGTCCAGGGAGAATCGTTAATATAATTTAAGTATGGTAGAGAATTTTAATTTCGCACAATTTTTTGTCAGTTTTTTTTACAACTTTTTAACATGGCAAAATTTCAATTTTTGTATTGCTTTGGCACTGTTTTATTTTCTATGAGAGCCGTTATTTCTTGACACTTATCTAACTAGCTGGCATTTTAAACGCATGTTTCATTTTGGCCTGTGAGTTATGGATACAAAAACGAAAATTCTCAATGCCGCGGAAAATTTATTTGCAGATAAGGGCTTTACTGGCACGTCTTTACGTGAAATTACCAGTGCCGCTGAAGTAAACCTGGCCGCAGTTAACTATCACTTTGGTTCGAAAAAAGAATTAATTAAAGCATTGATGAAACGTTATCTGGACGTATTAAGCCCTGAGCTCGAAGGAGCGCTACTGAGGGTCATGGAGAAAAACGACGATCTAAGTTTAGATCAGGTTTTTGAAGCGTTTGTTGAGCCGTTACTTACTTTGAATACGTTGAAAGAGCAGGGCACCAGTAACTTCCTGCAACTGCTAGGTCATTCTTATACCGACTCTCAGGGTTTTTTGCGTTGGTTTATCACCACCAATTACCCCGGTATAATTGATAACTTTGTTTTGGCGGTGCATAAAGCCTATCCTCAGCTGTCTTCTGAAGATATGTTTTGGCGATTGCACTTTACCATGGGAACCGCAGTATTTGCGATGTCATCAACGTCTGCCTTGATTGATATTGCCCAAAATGATTTTGATTCTGAAGTGGATATTGAAGGCGTAATTCGACGCTTAATTCCTTATGTCGCATCGGGTGTTGGTGCGAAATCTCACTAAGCCATTTATGCATTGAGCTTGCGACAGTAAATTGGGGTTCAGTGACTGTCGCAGGTCATGATATAAAGGGTTCTTATTCGTTTTCAGTTTAATTTTTAGGTTTTAGCCTGCATAAGGAGTCGGCGTGAGTTGTTTAATGGTTGATGTTGAAGGCTTAGAGCTTACCGCACAGGATCGCGAGATCCTCGCCCACCCTCATGTTGGCGGCATAATCTTATTTGCCCGCAATTACCAAGATCCAGAACAGCTAAGGCGCTTAACCACAGAAATTAAATCGCAAAATGAACAGATTTTGATCGGTGTCGATCAAGAAGGTGGACGCGTACAACGTTTTCGCAGTGGCTACACTAAATTGCCAGCCATGGGCAAGGTAATTGAGCGGGCTCGTCTGCTAACAAACACCGACGCTAAATCACTTGAATTAGGTTGTGAACTTGCCCGAAATCTCGGATACCTAATGGCGATCGAGGTTCAAAGTGCTGGTGTGGATATCAGTTTTGCACCGGTGCTGGACGTTGACGATGTGTCGGATGTTATCGGCGATCGGGGCTTTGATATGAATCCTCAAACGGTGACTGACCTGGCCAGTGCGTTTATTGTGGGCATGAATGAAGCAGGAATGTTGGCAACGGGTAAACACTTTCCTGGACACGGCAGTGTCAAAGAAGATTCCCATATTGCGATGCCCGTTGATGACCGACAAAAAGCCAATATATTTAATCATGATATGACGGTATTCCAGGCGCTGATGAGCCGCAAACAGCTGGGCGCGGTAATGCCCGCTCATGTTATCTATCCTAACGTAGACCATCAACCGGTCGGTTTTTCAAAGATATGGTTAAAGCAAATTTTACGCAAAGATTTGGGGTTTAATGGCGTGATTTTTTCTGATGATTTGTCGATGAAAGCGGCAAGCGTGGCGGGGGGTTATGTCGAGCGCTGCGAAGCTGCATTAGACGCAGGTTGCGATATGTTGTTGCTGTGTAATGACCGTCCCGGCGTAGAACAGGTGCTCGACCATGCCAATCTCGATGCAAAACCAGACAGTATATTGCGGGTGCAAACCATGCTGAGTAACACCCGCACATGCCAAACAAGCGAATTACACCAAAACAAACAATGGTTAAAAACGCATAAATTGATTACCAAGCATTTTGGTTAAAACAACACTTAAACATGATAATGTCTGTTATGTTATTAAAACAACACCTTGGTAAATGCATTCACTAAAACAATAAGCACCATGACAAAAAATTCACTGACAACGATTCTGGCACCGCTATTGTGCGTCGCCTGTTATTTTCTATTATTGCAATTGAACATGGCCGAACAAGCGGCCGTTACGGTATCGTTGACGCTGCTTGTCGTTGTCTTATGGGTAACGGAAGCTTTACCCATTCCCGTCACCAGTTTGTTGCCTTTTGCGCTGTTCCCTTTATTTGGGATCCTCGACCATAAGCAGGCATCCAGCGCCTTGGGAAGTCATGTCATTTTGTTATTAATGGGCGCGTTTATGCTGTCCAAGGCCCTTGAGAAAAGCCAGGTTCATGAGCGATTAGCCGTATATATGGTGAATCTTGTTGGCGTGAACAGTGGCCGACGACTGGTCATTGGTTTTATGTTGGCCACCGCAATTTTGAGTATGTGGATCTCTAACACCGCAACGGTACTCATTATGTTGCCAATGGCTCTGGCGATATTATCTCATGTTGAAAACCGCAAGCTAAAAGTCGCGTTAATTCTCGGGATTGCGTATGCGGCAAGTGTGGGTGGTGTGGGGACGTTAATTGGTACGCCACCGAATGTGATTTTTATGGGGATTTACGAGCAATTTACGCAAACCGAATTTGGCTTTATCGAGTGGATGAAAGTGGGCGTTCCTATTGTGCTTATCTCGATACCGATTATGGGATTGTGGTTAACCCGAAATGTTACCATGGTTGAAAAAATTGAGATGCCAACTCCCGGGCCATGGCGGGTAGAAGAAAAACGCACACTGGCAGTATTTGGATTAACGGCATTAGCATGGATCACCCGTAAAGAGCCTTTTGGCGGCTGGAGTGGGCTATTTGATTTACCTGAGGTCGGGGATAGTACCATTGCTTTGACGGCGGTGGTTCTTATGGCGATGATCCCCAATGGCAAAGGCTCGCGATTATTGGACTGGGATACCGCCAAAACCATTCCCTGGGGGATGTTGTTACTTTTCGCAGGTGGCATTGTGATTGCCAAAGCATTTGTCGCTTCCGGATTAAGTGATTTACTTGCCTCTGGCCTCGTGGAACTTGCCAATTTACCCATCTTGCTCACACTCTTGTGTATCTGCTTATCGGTGACCTATTTAACGGAAATTACGTCCAATACCGCCACCGCGACTTTATTGATGCCTATCCTTGCGGCAGCGGCGATAGCCACCGGTTTACCGCCCCATGTTCTTATGATCCCAGCAGCAATCTGTGCAAGTTGCGCCTTTATGCTCCCGGTGGCCACCGCGCCGAATGCGATAGCATTTGGTACCAAACAACTGGAAATTGTCGATATGGTAAAAGAAGGTGCGGTACTTAGTTTGATCATGTCATGTATTGTCGCCTTGTGTTGTTACTGGATATTGGTTTAGGTGGATAAGAGCAGTACGTATCGCAAGCGATACTCCGGGGACGCGACGAACATCGTCGCTTCGAGTACACAATCAAAGATTGTTTCTGGCATGTGACGGAAATCGTCGCTTCGAGTACACAATCAAAGATTGTTTCTGGCACGTGACGGAAATCGTCACTTAGAGTACACAATCAAAGATTGTTCCTAGCATGTGACGGAAAACGTCACTTCGAGTACGCTGATGTCATCAGCTCCGAGTACACGCTATTTCGAGTTGCCTATATGGATATAGGTATGTCGACAGCGTCTGTCGTTACATGGAGGTAACCTATTAGAGCAATGCAGGAGCAATTGCCGAGAACTGGCTGTCGATTCATGCAAAACCACCTCGCGTCATTCCCTGACACTACAGGGAATCTTAGCTAGAGCCGAATGTCTCTAAAATGCCAAACGCTGTCATCGAATATTTACTCCGTCATCCCCTGCTCCGACAGGGAACCTCATTTCGTTTTACTGAGACTTGTTTACTTAGTTCTTGAGCTAAGAAGTTGAATTAAATAGGATCACAGCATGCGATAGGAGGTCCCGCATCAAGTGCGGGATGACGGTGGACATTATAGAGATAGCGGAAGGTTCAATGACTCAAACTCACAGCTCTTTTCAGTCATCTCAGATTACAGCACTGAGCTTATGGATATTCCTTCAGAAAAATATTTAAAGAATAACGTGTAGATGGCAGCAGTAAATATCGTTATTCCAATTGCGCCTATGAATCCAGCACCTAAGATATACATTATCGAAGCCAACAATATAAATGGATATAAAAAAATAATCCAAGGTAATACGGTAGACAAAACAATCACGATCACGACAGGAATAAGCATTGCCATAAATGAACGCATCATCGATGTTTGCGTTGCCCCCATTACTGATGCTGAAATTTTGACAGGCAAAGAAATTACTAGTGTTATAAAGGCCAAAATCACCAGTCCTGAAAAACCATCAAATGATACTTCCATGTTTAAATCCTATTTCTAATTTTAACTAATTGTAATGACTGTAGATCTTTTGAGACATTAACCTTTTCAATCGGTTAACGTCAAATTTGCACCACTTGAAGTCATACTCCATCGCATCTATTTACACAGTCATCCCTGCCTGCGAGCAGGGGGCACCTGAAGACATAATGGCGTGATGGTGGATAGAAAAGGGGAGTCAAAGAGCGTTATACACAAAAACGATGAGCCAATAAAAAAGAGCCGAGAGGCTCTTTTTTCAGTTTAGGATTTGTTGTTGGACACCATGCTGATGAGGTGGCTCGCCAAAAACAATATCAATAAAACACTGTAAACGGCATAGACGACTATCATCCATTGCGGCATGGAATACCCGAGAAATGACCAGCTTATCTCGCCACAATCACCTGTGGCTTCAAACAGCGCTGGGATCCACTCATGCAGGGGTAACCATTGAGGGAAGTTAGGTACGATATCGCAACTGAAAAACAGAGAATCTGCATTGGATTGCATTTCTACATGTTCACGTGCAATTAGAAGTCCCCAAATTGCGCCCACACCCCAGGATAAAAAGGCTATCAAGCGTCCGATAATGGAGTTGTTGGCCAGTGCGCCAACAAGTCCTGCAAAAAGAATCCCAAAGATGGCGACGCGCTGATAGATACACATAATGCAGGGCTCAAGACCCATGCCATATTGGAAATATAGTGCGGTCAGCTCCAGAGCGAGAGCTGACAACGCCAGCGCCCACCATGATTTACTGTCCATTACCCAGTTGTTTAGTGCATTAAACATCAGATAACCTTAACATTAGTGACCGTTTGGTTCAATTAACGGGGTTGCCGAACCGTGGTGGATCCAGCCCATGTCGTAAAATACTTGTGTGTATTCTACCAATATGCCGGAATAAATTGCGACGAAGCCGACAATAGTTAATACCACGGTATAAGGCAAGGCCATATAAACCATACGCCCATAGGATAAGCGAATCAGTGGCGCCAAAGCGGAGGTCAATAAGAACAAAAATGCCGCCTGACCATTTGGCGTTGCGACCGATGGAAGGTTCGTACCGGTATTGATGGCAACGGCAAGCATATCAAATTGCTCGCGGGTAATTTGTCCAGCTAGCAGCGCTTTTTTCACTTCGGTGATATATACCGTGCCAACAAATACGTTGTCACTGACCATGGAAAGCACACCATTTGCCAGATAGAACATCACCAGCTGCATATTGCCCTCAAAGGTTAACACCCAATTAATGACAGGGGTAAATAATTGCTGGTCGATAATCACGGCGACAATAGCGAAAAACACCGCAAGTAGGGCGGTAAACGGCAAAGCTTCTTCAAATGCATGACCAATCTGATGCTCTTCAATAACACCGGTAAATGATGTAGCAAGAATTATCACCGTTAATCCAATTAAACCTACAGCCGCTAAATGAAGGGCAAGAGCGACAACGAGCCAAACTGCAATAACACCTTGCATTACCAGCTTGGCGTTATCTAAATGGGTACGACGATTGGTTTCTTCTTCGTCAAATTCCACCAAAATGGTACGAACATTTTCTGGCAATTCGACGCCGTAATTAAATATCTTAAATTTTTCGACGAAAAAGCAGGTGATCAAACCAAAGATAAAGACTGGGATGGTGACCGGGGACATGCGAATGGCAAACTCTAAAAATTGCCAACCGGCTTGTTGGCCGATGATCAGATTCTGTGGTTCACCAACGATGGTCATTACCCCACCAAGTGCAGTACCGACACCAGCGTGCATCATTAGGTTACGCAAGTAAGCTCTGAATTGCTGCAAGTCACTGCGAGAGTATTCTGGCAGTTTTTCGTCTTCGGTATGGTCGTGGTCATGGTGTATTCTCGCACCCGAAGCGACTTTATGGTAAACCGTATAAAAGCCTACCGAGACACTGATGATAACGGCGATAACCGTTAGCGCGTCAAGAAACGCCGACAAGATTGCGCTGGAAATGCAAAATAATAAAGATACGGCGATTTTCGAGCGTACCTTAGTAATTATCTTGGTAAACAAAAACAGCAGCAGGTTTTTCATAAAATAAATACCCGCAACCATAAAAATCAGAAGCAATAACACTTCCAGGTTTACGCTGATTTCATGGTACACCTGACTTGGCGTTGTCATACCTATCGCAACCGCCTGAATGGCTAACAAACCACCGGGCTGTAATGGATAACACTTTAACGCCATTGCCAGAGTAAAAATGAACTCAAGTACCAACGCCCAACCAGCGACGTAGGGAGAGACGTAAAAGAACAGGATTGGGTTGAGGACCAAGAAACCGATAATTGTTGCCTTGTACCATTTTGGCGCCTGACCAAGAAAATTTCGGTACAAGGCGTGGGCAAATGATTGCTGCATTACTAACTTACCTTAAAGAACGATTCTAATTGTTGTGTGATGAAACAAATTTCATCGGGAATTAATCATTATTTTTACTTGTTTAGCGAACAAGTAATTGCGGTCGTGATAATATCATCGATTAGTTGGCTAAAATACAAATTATCAGCCAAAAAAGCCCATGAAATACTAAATAAATCGGGTGCATTGCCAGAGATATTGCAGCAAAGTCGAAAACCAGTGCTTTATTCTTCGATTTGATTTTTATTCGCGTGCCTTAGTGGACTAAAATAGTTGCTGTAGTTGGTGGCGAAAATATGCAGATATTCGTGTATTTGTAAGAAACCGGTTAATAATTGCTGATTAAATAGCCATTTTTGTTTTGATTTATTTAATCCATCAACAAGCTCTTGACATCTTCTGGTACAATCAGTTTATATACAGAGCGTTAGTATTCGTTTTACGTAAGTTATACGGAATTTTAAATGATCATAAAAGCACAAAGTCCTGCCGGGTTTGCTGAGCAGTATATCGTTGAATCTATCTGGAACGGTGGCTTTCCGCCTGGCTCAATTTTACCTGCGGAACGAGAATTATCCGAATTAATCGGTGTAACAAGAACAACTTTACGTGAAGTTTTACAACGTTTGGCTCGTGATGGCTGGTTAACTATCCAACATGGTAAACCGACTAAGGTGAATGATTTTTGGGAAACCTGTGGGTTAAACATCTTAAGTACACTCGCGGAGCTCGATCAGGAAGGTATTCCTGACTTAGTTGAAAACTTGCTGTCGGCAAGAACCAATTTAAGTGCCATCTTCATTCGTGCAGCGGTGAAAAACAACCCTGAAAAAGTTGTTGAACTGCTCAAGCAATGCCTTGAAACTGAATGTGATGGTGAGCAGTTCGCGCAAAGCGACTACCAATTGCATCATGATTTGGCGCTAGCGTCATCAAACCCAATCTATGTTCTTGTCCTAAATGGCTTCAAGAATCTATATTCTCGTCTCGGTGGTTTGTATTTTGCGCATGAAGATGCCCGTCAGCTGAGCCTGAAATTTTATCAGGAGTTGATTGCCGTCGCTGAAAATGGTCATTTTAATGAATCTGTTCAGGTGGTTCGTAACTATGGTTTAGAATCCGCACAAGTTTGGTACAAGTTAAAAGATGACGTATTACGAGAACTTGCTCGCTAATTCGCGTCTCGAATCAGAATTTCGTAAATAAACCCTGATAATCAGGGTTTATTTTTGCCTGAAAAACACTCCTGCAAATTATTTTTTCAGCAAACCCTTGAATAATATCTTCCGTAATACCATTTAAAATGAAAACCGAGTAAACTACTCAGGTTTTATTTGTCTAGTTAGCGAAATTTGAGGACTTTATGGAAACCATTGAAAAGATCAAACAACAGATTGCCGAGAATCCAATTCTAATCTTTATGAAGGGCTCGCCAAAACTTCCAAGTTGTGGCTTTTCATCACAAGCCTCACAAGCGATTATGGCCTGTGGCGAAAAATTTGCCTATGTGGATATCCTGCAAAACCCTGACATCCGCGCGGAATTGCCAGCGTATGCAAACTGGCCAACTTTCCCACAGTTATGGGTGGAAGGTGAATTGATTGGTGGCTGTGACATCATTATGGAAATGTACCAGCAAGGCGAATTGGCACCTTTAATTAAAGAAGTGGCAGCCAAGCAATCGCAAGAATAGTCGAGTTTTATATCGAGTGGATTTTCCATTCGAGTGGGTTTGGACAAACACGTTGTCCAATGCCTGATTTTTGAAAACAATGTTTTTGAAATAACTTTTTTGAAACAACTTTGTGTTAATAAATGGAGAACAACATGAGTGTATTAGTAGGTCGTCCTGCTCCAGATTTCACTGCAGCTGCTGTATTAGGTAACGGCGAAATCGTAGAAAACTTCAACCTTACCGAAACCATCAAAGGTAAAAAAGCGGTAATTTTCTTCTACCCACTAGATTTCACTTTCGTTTGCCCGTCAGAGCTAATCGCTTTTGACAAGCGTTTCGAAGAGTTCCAAAACCGTGGCGTTGAAGTAATCGGTGTTTCTATCGATTCTCAATTTAGCCATAGCGCATGGCGTAACACTCCAGTTAACGAAGGTGGTATTGGTCCAGTTAAATACCCTCTAGTGGCTGATGTTAAACACCAAATCTGTCAGGCATACGACGTTGAGCACCCAGAAGCTGGTGTTGCTTTCCGTGGTTCATTCTTAATCGATGAAGAAGGTAATGTACGTCACCAGGTTGTTAACGATCTACCTTTAGGTCGTAACATTGATGAAATGTTGCGAATGATCGATGCCCTTCAATTCCACTCAGAGCATGGTGAAGTATGTCCTGCTGGTTGGAACAAAGGTGACGCAGGTATGACAGCATCTGCCGATGGTGTTGCATCTTACCTTGCTGACAATGCAGACAACCTTTAATTAGGTCATTCGCATGTCGTGAAAAAGCTGCCTGATGGCAGCTTTTTTTATGCCCTAAATTTATTTTATCAATTATTTTTGATTGCCCCAGCGGAGTTTGAATTTACGACTAGACTTAAAGAAGACATATTCGATTAGTGCTTTTCAGGGACGAACAGCGATGTTTTCTACCAACCGAGATCAAACCCTCGCCTTATTGCTGATATTGGCAGCCTGTTACTTTATTTATACTGCCACAGAACTTATTTTTCATACGTTAGGTATTCTGGCTATCGCCTTATTTTATTTGGTGTGTTTAAGAAGTCTGGTACGCATCGATGCTGATGCTAAACAATGCAAACGCTCAGTCTTACCCTTAAAATCAAATCGCTATTCATTTCATTACAAAACACGATTGCTCGTCCTGACGGGAAATCTATTGCTGTTGATTGAATCCATTCGCTTTTTTCCAGAAAATCTTGCGGTAGCTATCGCATTATTTAGTGTTATTCTAGCGATTCGCGAGTGGATAGCCCTGATACAATGGGCCAATATCTGTCAGCGCCAAATAATGAAGTATTGAGCACTTTGGGATCAGATTGCGTAAGTCCATGCTTTCGCTTTTAGTTTCGATATTGCTGTCGCGTTTACTTTAAGTTTAACTACGAGCCTTTATTCCCCGCCATTGGTTAAGCAATATCGCAAACCTGCTGTTTAATAAATGTTCACACAGACAAGTGAAGATAGTGTTGAGCGATGATATAGGTTACATTGCCTTGTTTTTTAACCACTAATGATTCTACAACTCTAATGCCTGACCATTTTTATACAAAAACAATCACTGCCGTGAGCCTTGTGTCTTTATTCACTCTCGCGCAGTCAAATGCGAATGAATACTCAACCATGAGTACGCAAACACCAGACAAGATTGAAAATCCAATTGGGCAGAATTCTCACGACGAGCATGAAAATGGACATCATGATGAACAGCACAAGCAAGATATTCATGAAGATGAGCACCATGACGATCATCACCATGAAAACATTGAAAGAATTCAGGTCAGAGCAACACGGTTAGGCCGAATAGTCAGTGACGCACCGATGCGTATTGAGGTTATAAACGCAGAAGAAATCCAAGAAAAAGCCTTGATGCGTCCTGGTAATATTTCGATGTTAGTGGCGGAAACTGGTGGCGTGCGAGTGCAAACCACATCACCGGCGCTCGGTAGCGCCAATATTCGCCTACAGGGCTTATACGGTCGTTACACACAATTATTAAGTGATGGCTTGCCACTATTCGGTGGTCAGGCATCATCGATTGGTTTATTGCAAATTCCACCGACCGATCTTGCCAATGTCGAAATCATTAAAGGCTCCGCCTCATCCCTTTATGGTGGTTCTGCACTCGGCGGGGTGATCAACCTGATTTCTCGACAACCATCTGGCGAATTCGAAGGTGAAATGCTATTAAACCTTACGTCTAAAGAGGGGCAGGATTTAACCGGCTATTTTGCCAGTCCATTGAGCGAATCCTTTAGCGCTTCCATCACTGCCGGTGCGCATCACCAACAAGAACAAGACCTTGATGATGACGGTTGGATTGATATGGCGGGCTACAATCGAATTACTGCACGGCCCCGTTTATATTGGAGTGGCGATAATGGTGCCAATCTGTATATGACACTGGGCGCGATGAATGAAGCTCGAAATGGCGGCACGTTACCCGGGAAAACTGTGCCCGATGGTAACGAATTTAAGCAAACGATTGACACTCAAAGAACTGATGCGGGCTTTGTTTTTGAGCAACCTTTCTCCGAGGTGATGAACCTGAATATCAGGGGGTCGGCAATGATCCAACAAGATGAGCATGGCTATGGTTTTTCCCTGGAAGATGACAAGCACGAAAGCTACCTGCTTGAGTCGAGCGTCTCCGGATACAATGATCGAACCGACTGGGTAGTCGGGGTTGCAGTGCAGTCAGAATCCTTTCATTCCGAAACCTTTTCTGAATTTGATTACTCTTATCAAGTGCCGGGAATTTTTTCTCAGGTTGATTACGATGTAACCGAAGATGTATCAACGTCCATCAGTGCTCGAGCCGACAGGCATAGTGAATATGGTACGCAGTTCAGTCCCAGAGTTTCAATGTTATATAGCCCTGATAACTGGAGCATTCGTGGCTCTTATGGAAAAGGATATTTTGCGCCAACGCCATTTGTTGAAGAAATTGAAGCGGCGGGGTTGTCGCGTCTTGAGCCTTTGCAAGGACTCGAGCAAGAGCGAGCATCAACGGCATCTATAGATACCACGTATGTTATTGATAACATCGAAACCGGACTTACCTTATTCGCATCAAATATTGATGGTGTTACTGAACTGCAAACCATTGACGGAGTAACAACGAATAGCGCGAAACAAGTGCGTTTGGTAAATTCAGCCGGGGAAACGCGTATTCGCGGTGCCGAATTATTACTGCGCTATCGCTGGCATGATGTGAAATTCACCGGCAGCTATCTATATACCGATTCCAGTAAGCCGGATTCAATGCCGACTAACCGCACGCCAATCGCACTTACGCCAGAACATTCTGCGGGTGCGGTGATCATGTGGGAGCAACATGGTAAAGGTTTGCTGGGGTTTGAAGCGTATTACACCGGTACCCAAAAATTGGAAAATAATCCGTATCTGGATCAAGGCAAGCCATATTGGCACTTAGGTCTGTTGGGACAAATCACCTTGGGACGGGTGAGTTGGTTTTTGAACGCGGAAAATTTGCTAAATGTTCGCCAAACCAAAGTCCATCCTTTGCTTTTGCTAGAACAAGCGCCAAGCGGCACTTGGACCACGGATATCTGGTCCCGTAATGATGGCTTTACCGTGAATGGCGGAGTTCGCATTCAATTTGGTGACTAGTTCTTCGTTTATAGTCCCCCGTTACTCATAAAAATAATTACCGTCATCCTCACGAAAGTGGGGATCTGCCTGGCTTGTTTTACAAAAATAATTGCCGTCATCCTCACGAAAGTGGGGATCTGCCTGGCTTGTTTTACAAAAATAATTGCCGTCATCCTCACGAAAGTGGGGATCTGCCTGGCTTGTTTTACAAAAATAATTGCCGTCATCCTCACGAAAGTGGGGATCTGCCTGGCTTGTTTTACAAAAATAATTACCGTCATCCTCACGAAAGTGGGGATCTGCCTAGCTTTTATTATAAAAATAATTACCGTCATCCTCACTAAAGTGGGTATCTGCCTTTACCTCAAAACAATGCGCCTCCACAGTGCTTGTTAAGCGCGCATCCGAGTGTGAGTTTAAGACCCATGTCTATACCATTTCTGTGGAGCAGGATTGCACCACTATCAAAGAATCTTTTACGACTAACTCAAATAAATGTGTTTAAATATAGGGTATTAACGATAATTCATTATTTATCGCTACACTTAGTAGCGATATCAGCAGTTAATTCAATATGATCAAAGTATCGTCCCACTCCATCAGAGCGCTGGTGGTATACCTATCTCACCTTGGCGTACCTCTACGTCAAAGTCTGGATTTAGTCGGTCTGGACAAGGCATCATTATTTAACGAACACTCGCTACTACCCACGCAAGTGCTGGAATCGTTATATACTTTTGCCGAGCAAAACCTCGGCTTGAAAGACATTGGGTTTAATTTTGGGCAAACCATCGAACCAGACCGGTGGAGTACCTTAGGCTATATTGCTTTCACAGCACCAACCTTGCGTCAGGCATTGCAGCAACAATACAAGTTTCAGTCTTTAGTTGGCAATCTCGGCTCACCATTTATAAAACTACAGGGTGAATACACCTTAATTAACTGGGTTCCGGCCTACGCGTGTTCGCACCATACGGTTGAAGAAATCATTACCGGTTGGGTTGCCCTGGCAAGAAAATTATCCGCGGCCCCTGTGATCCCTGAAAAAGTGTTTTTTGCCCACGCATGTCAGGGGGATGAGCGGGTGTACGAACAGTACTTTCAATGTCCTGTTTTGTTTTCTCAGGATGCCAACGGAGTGCTGGTTGGATCTGAACTGCTCGAGGTTCCTTTAATAAAGCATGAGCCGCAATTACACGATTTATTGTGTCAGCATGCGGAGCAACAACTGGCGAGCTTTACTGAAGCGGTGCCGATTGAAGTGATGAGCCAATATATGATCAATCGTTTGTCGGTAAAGGTGCCGGACATCGAAGAGATTGCCGAGTTAATGAACCTAAGTGTTCGCACGCTGCAACGTAAACTATCGGATGCAGGAACAAGTTATAGCCAGTTGTTGGATAGTTTGCGTAAGAAAATGGCAATGGATTATCTACAGCTTGAGCACTATTCAATACTCTATATCGTTGAAATGACGGGATTTTCAGAGCAAAGTGCATTTCAAAGAGCATTTAAGCGTTGGACAGGTATGACGCCGTTGCAATATCGAAAACAGCTTTTGGCCGATAAAGCGGGGTAATAATTCCAATTGATTATTCACAATCCTATGGTTTTGCACTTCACGCCAAACAATGGGTGTTTGATGGCGCTAAAAGTCATTATTTATCAACGTAAATTCGTTAGTATTAGCGTCCAACAACAAAAACGACAAGAATAATAATATGGAAATAGGTCCGGTATTTTACGATTCTAGTGCGCAATGGATGTTAAATCTGGTGCTGGCCAGTATGATATTTGGATTAGCGCTGGATATACACTGGCAAGATTTTAAACGGGTAATTACCATGCCTAAGGCCGTTATTGCGGGCTTGGGCGCTCAGTTCTTACTCTTGCCGGCTCTGACCTGCGCCTTGACTTTGCTGGTGGATTTACCGCCCGGCATAGAACTAGGCATGATGCTAGTCGCCTCCTGTCCAGGAGGCGCCATTTCTAATTTCGTAACTCATTTGAGCGGTGGTAATACCGCGTTATCCATTTCTCTGACCGCCGCGGCAAGTGCGACAGCGGTCATTATGATGCCTATAAACTTCATGTTTTGGTCGCAATTTAATGAGCCAGCCATGGCTATTATGCATGCTATTGATGTGGATTCAGAACAACTGTTTAAATCTTTGATCCTGGTGTTGGCGATTCCATTGTCCGGGGGATTATTGATCCGCGCTAAATTTGAAAACGCCGCAAAAATCCTTCACAAACTACTAAAAAATACCAGCTTGCTGGCGTTAATTGCGTTTATCTTGATCGCCGTTGTTAAAAATAACCAAGCCTTCCTCCAGCATTTATGGTTCTTGTTGATGATTGTTGTCGTCCATAACGGCATGGCTTTTTTGCTTGGATACTTAAGCGCCAGAAGCGCCGGCCTAGACGTCAGAGATCAAAAGGCGGTGACCATTGAAGTGGGCATGCAAAACGCGTCCTTAGCGATAGCCATTGTCTTTACTCAGTTTGATGGTCAGGCCGGAATGGCCTTGATATGTGCATTTTGGGGAACCTGGCACATCGTGGCAGGACTCACCGTGGCCCTAATTTTCAAACAACAAAAATCGAATCAGGCGTTAACCAAGCGCGGAGAAAAAACATGAAAGTATTAATTACCGGTGCGGCAGGTTGTCTGGGGCGTCGCTTGATTCAATCCCTTGTAAAACAGCAGGGCACAGAAATCTTTGCCACCGATATCAAGCCAGAACTTGGGGTTGAAATTGCAAATCCGGAACACGGCGAGACATTGTCGTACCGAGCATTGGATATTTGTCACGGTGACTTTAGCCAATGGGTAGAACAAGTCAAACCGGATGTGATTGTTCACCTAGCGTCTATTTTGCAAATTTCGAAAGCCATGCCCCGTGAGAAGGCCTATGAAATTGATGTTGTTGCAACCCAAAAACTGGTCGAGCTTGCCGCACAAATTGGTTGTCAAAAATTTCTCGTGACAACCTCCGGCGCTTCCTATGGATACTGGCCAGAAAATAACGGCTGGTTAAGCGAAGAACATCCAAAAAAAGGTAATCAGGATTATTTTTATAGTGCCCATAAAGCGGAAATTGAAGCGTATATGGAGCAAGCGAAAACACTGTATCCACAACTCAAGCAAGTGATTTTACGCCCTGGAACAATTTTAGGCCCCGACTTTGACGGTCCAATCGTGAACCTTTTCCAGCAAAAAATGATCACCGGAGTGGCAGGATTTCCCGGACCTTTTGTCTTTATCTGGTCTGAAGATGTGGTGGCCTATATTCAAGAAGCCATGTTTAGTGATATTGAAGGGGCTTATAATCTTGCGGGTGACGGTAGCGTTTCCATGGCGCAAATCGCACAAACATTAAGCAAGCCTTATTTACCATTGCCCTCCTGGTTAATTGAAGGAGCGCTAAGCATTTTAAAGCCGCTTGGTCTGACACAATACGGACCAGAGCAGGTGAAGTTCGTGAAATATCGTCCTGTTTTGGCGAACGATAAACTCAAACGAACCTTTCACCATCAACCTCGCTATACCTCTCAGCAGGCGCTGGAGCAGTTTCTTGCATTGCAAAAGGATGTTTAAGTGATGAATACTTCCATGAAAACCGTCATATTGTCGATATCTGCAGCGTTAATCGCGGCGTTACCCTCGTTATTTTTAATAACGTCAACGGCTCATGCGGCGACTGTGATGGTCACCGATGAAAACAACCAACCGTTGCCTCAGGTTATGGTGATGCAGACGCCAGTAGAGGGGTTTGTATTGGACAAATCCGATATGGGTTATCCACCAGAGCGCCGTTTAAATCGTTCCAATACCGTCCATACCAGATTCACCGATGTTAACGGCGAAGTCGAATTTGATACCTATAAGCAAGACAAAGTCCGAATTCGCATACGTCGTCCTAATTATCAGGACGTAACTGTTGAAGCCAGTGGTAATGAAGATTTGACGTTGCAAATGAAGCCAATCACCGATCCGTTAATGCTGGCGGAATCCAAACCGGCGAATACCTGGTTATCGGCACTGGATTTGGGCGATGAAGACTTAAAGAAACATTACGTGATGCAATGTGGATTTTGTCATCAACAGGGATCGCATTTTTTCCGTCGTCCACGCGACGAAGAAAGTTGGAATGAAATTGTATATCGCATGGTGGGTTACGGTGCCAGGGTGCACGATGAAGCACAAGAGCAGTTACCCCCTTTGCTAAGCGCAGAATATAAACGTTTATTTGAAAACCCGGAATTAATCCCAGACGCAACGCCCTGGGCGACATCGTTAAGCAAAGATAAGATCACCGAATGGCCAATTGGTGATGCGTTTTCGCAAATGCATGATTTGTTGTACCACTCGAACGGGTTTGTCTATGTTGGCGACAATCTTCAGGATCGTTTATACGAAATTAATCCAGAAAACGGCGAATATACTGTTTATAAAATGAAGCGTGCCAAAGGAGATAAGCACGGTGGCTTGATGGGCAATCGTTTAAGCTCATTTCCCAAACATGAAACCTTTGCTGGTATTCATTCATTCGCAGAGTCAAAAGTGGATGGCAATATCTTTATTACCACCTCGTATCAACAACGATTAGTTGAGTTTGATGTTACCAAAAAAGCCTTTATCATCCATGAAATGGACGATGGTTATTACCCGCACACGGTGCGTATTGATGCGCAAGACCGAATTTGGTTTACCATGGCATTATCGAATCAAATCGCTATGTTTGATCGAAAAAACCAAGAATTTCAGATGTTTGATTTGCCAGCCCGGAATTTTGGTGAAGGCTTAACCGTCAGCTTTATGGGGGCAATCTTAAAGTTGATGGATTGGGGGTTACCATTGGCCAATTGGTTCTCTATCGACGAACAATCTTCCGGTGTTCCGCTTCCTTATGGCATTGACATCACTCCTAATGGCGATATCTGGTTCGCGCGTTTACACGCCGATTCCATAGGTAAAATTGATGCTAAAACACTGCAGGTCACTGTATACGACACCCCGTTTACCGGACCGCGCCGATTGCGCAGTGATTCAAAAGGTAATTTGTGGATTGCCGCCTTTCCAGAGTCGATGATTGTCAAATTTGACCCGATTACGGAACGCTTTGAAAACGTAGAGATCCCTGTGTACCCATTGGGCAGTGAAACCCCATACTCGCTTAATGTGGATCGTAGCCGAGATATTGTCTGGATTAACGGTAACACCTCTGATGCACTCTATCGCTATGATATCGATGCCAAAACCTGGCATCACTATCCAATGCCAAAACGTGTAACGTTTACCCGAGATGTTGAAATTGCCCCCAATGGTGATGTTTTTACGACCAACTCAAGTTTCCCGAGCTGGCATATCGAAGACGGCCAGCCAACATTGATCCGTTTGCAACCGCAGTATGACGATGCTGGCGAGGAAAACAGGTCTGAGGCGGGTAGAGCAAAGAGCCAAATCGATGAATAAACTTCCCGGATTTCTTTTGTCCTGTTTGCTGGCGTTTATTGCCGGACATATGGTCAATTACAGCATTATCTTTTTGGCCATAGACTGGTTTGATTCTCCAATGCTGGCGGGTATCGGTTATGGTTTGTGTTTTGGACCGCCGGTTATTCTCGGTTGGTTTGCTGGGGTTTATTGCGACCGATATTCCCCAAGACGGGTGATATTAATTGCCCAAAATTCATTTTTAATTAGTCTGGCGCTGCTATACCTTGCCTTGAACGCGCAAGCTGTTTGGCAAGTTGTCTTACTTCTAAGTGCTGCGTTTTTTGCCGGCGTTGCCTGGTCTTTTGTTTCACCCGCAAGATTTGCGGCGCTACCAGCATTTATTGCCGCGCAAAAGCTCACCACGGGCACCATTGCTCTGAATTTGATGGTTATGAGTGGTTTTGGCATCGCCCCTATGGTGGTGAAAAACCTTCAGGTTTCCTTTGGTTACCAAGGCGTATTTGCAGTAGCCGCATTGATGTTTATTGCCTCATCCATTTTGCTGGCACGCTTACGCCATCATCCACAATCTTCAGTAATACGCGAAAATGAGCAAACGCAACAAAGCGGTCCAGAGTTAACTGCCGATAACCAGGCCTCGGTTTGGCAACAAGTGGTAAATGGTTGGAAAATTTTGTTCAAGCCCGGCATGGTGAAGCCTTTGCTATTGTTGTCAATGATCACTTATCTATTGATGGGGCCGATGCAGGTGCTATTGCCGGTTATTGCAGAGCAGCAGTTAGGGTTAAGTGCACAGGGACAGGGGAACTATCTATCTTTAGTAGCTTTCTCCTTGATTGTTGGAGGCTTGCTCAGTCTATTTACCCGCAACATTGGCAAGCTGGGCTGGCAATTAAATCTATCAATCTTGGTGGCTGCATCAGGTCTTGGCGCGTTAGCACTGATCTCTGATTTAGCATTGTCGGTCGCCGTGCTAATAACCTCTGGCATTGCCGGCGGTATTGCCATCAGTTTGATTGTGGCAGGATTGAATCAATTATGTGAACCGGCTTATCGCGGCCGAGTGATGGCGTGTTATACCATTATCGGTCAGGTTATCCCTGCATTAAGTGGAGTCGTTTCCGGCATCGTTGCCCAGGCATTTGATTCGCAAATCGCATTAATGGCAGCGGGTGGTTTTATTGTCACGTTGATTTTCATTGCGCTATTTCGTTTGATTCAGATAACCTCACTGGAAAGTTTTGAACAGCCAACCAGTGATAGTGGTCAAGGTAGCCATTGTGGCAAGGGTGAGCGAGATGTTAACGCTGTTAAAGCGGATAAAAATGAGAGTATAGAGGAGATAACGCATGCATCCTTACCAAAATAAAGTCGTGGTGGTCACGGGAGGCGGTGGCGGTATTGGTCAGGAATTATGTAAACAGTTACTGGAGCAGGGGGCGTTTGTCGCCTGTCTGGACTTAACCAATCACAATGTAATAGAACATGATAATGTGTTGAATATTGCCCTCGATATTACCGACTATTCGCAGTTGCAAGGTGCCATCGAACAAGTTATCTCGCGATTTAATCGTATTGATGTATTAATCAATAATGCAGGTATTACCCATATGAGTCGTTTTGGCGATTCAAGCAGAGATCTCGCGGATCGAATAATCGCAGTAAATTATACCGCCGCGGTCGATATTACCCGTTTGTGTTTACCACAAATAATAAACAATAAGGGGCAAATCATTGCCATGTCCAGTGTTGCAGGATTTGCTCCTTTATACGGGCGTTCGCTCTATGCTGGAAGTAAGCATGCAATGCAAGGTTTTTTCTATTCCTTAGCCAGTGAAGTCAAAGAACAAGGGGTCAGTATCAGTGTTATTTGCCCATCGTTTGTGCGGTCACGACCAGAATTGACGGCGCAGGTGAATGCCGGCGTTTCATCGCCAGGGGCACTCAAGAAGAATACCAATGGCGAACAGATTTCTGTGGAAGTGGCGGCAAGTCGAATATTAGCGGCAGCGTCCAAAGGTCAACGCGCCCTGTATCTGGGCAAGGTGGCCAATATCGCGCGCTGGCTGTTTAGTTTGCTCCCCGAGGTATATTTAAAGGTGATGAGTAAAGGTGCCAAGAAAGAGTTTGAGTAACCACTCACTTGCCTTTGTTGGCCAGGATTGTTTTTAATGATTGTTTTTGATGATTGACGTTGATGATGTTGTTAACTTATCTGAGTTATCGGGCAGTTGTAGCTCCGCCATTTGGTGGTAGATTCCCTGTAGTGTCAGGGAATGACTCTAGGCGGTTGTGCTTTTCACTCGAAATTGCGTGTCCTCGGAGCGGATGACATCCGCGTACTCGAAGTTACGCTTTTCGTCGTGTACTAGGAACAATCTTTGATTGTGTACTCGAAGTTACACTTGCGATACGTACTGCTCTTATCCCCCAAAAAACGTGTTTCTTTCTTCATCTTTCGTTTCTGTTAATCCCTTCTTTTATTTCACAATTTTCCATGCCCTGACCTATGCTATACATTGACAATATAAATTCTTTCTGATTCTCACTGTCATTGTTGCCGTTGTGGGAATAGATACAAGTAAATCAAGGTTTTCATGGACGTTGACCTCTGTTCAGGATAGCTCGATGAAAACAACAAACTCAGCGGTCTTTAAAGCAGTAACTAAGGCACTTTCCAGGTCTGTATTGGGTCTTTTTATTTTCTGGTTAATGGCGCCATTTTCTTTTCTCCATGCCGAAGAGTTAAATGACATAGGCCAGTTGCAATGGCAATCAAGAGTGTTGCTTATGCAGGGGTCTGATGAAGCCAAACAGTCGTTTTCTCAATCTCTTGAAAATGATGCAAAACAACTCAGTGACAGACATATTTACTGGTTCATTTTTCAATCTGATCAAGTCGAGACTAATTATCCCGGGGAAGTTTCGGATAATTTCAAAAACTCCATTAAAGCCGAATATTTTGGTAATACTGGCGATGGGGATGTCATTATTTTAATCGGCAAAGATGGCAGCCCAAAACTGTTTACCAGTGAACTGGACTTGAAGCAGCTATACGAAACCATCGATGCAATGCCGATGCGCCAACAGGAAATACAAAGCCAATAGCCTGTCGGATATAGCCTTACCTACAGTGCCTGAAAAATAACAAATGACAGGCCAATGACAAAGAACGCACTAAAAACTCATGCCGTTGCTTTAATCCTACCCTTTATGCTGATGGTTTTCAGTATGGATCTTTATGGGCAAACGCCGCAACTTAACTCCGCTGAGAAACCGATGATTCAAGAGCGCCCCTCGCAAGAGTATTTTGTTGCGATAAAAGGGGGAGTTAGCCTGGGGAGCTATGAATCAGGGCTCAATTGGTATCTGGTCGAATACATTCAAAGCCAGCCGAGTGAAACGCTGGTGGCATTTTCTGGTGCCTCTGCGGGTAGTATCAATAGCATGTTATCGGCAATCAAAATTTGTTCGAACCTTAATGAAGATCTGCATTCAAACCTACTACGTTCAAGTTGGAATATTGATATTAGTAATCTTAATAAACGTAACAATGAAGGCTCTTTGTTTAACCGGGAAAGTATTTTTGCCAAGATCACCGAAGATTTATCTCAATATGTCCTGAACCCGTTTGAATCAGGTGTCAGCCAGAGTAAATTAGCTCGACAATATGCGAATAAGCATGCGGTCAATCCAAGTCGAGGTGAGGGGAAAGTTGAATGCAGTATTATTACGACTATGTCGGTAACGTTAATGTATCCCTACCAGGAAAAAATTAAGAATTCGGACCAAACCACAGGGTATCAGCGGTTTGTTATCCCCATCGAAGTTATCACCATTAACGGTAAAATCGCCTTTAAAAATGTCTATTTAGACAAATTCAAAGCGGCACTTCCGGAACTGCGCCCCGATTACTTCATTGCCTTACCGGAAAACTCTGCGGGGTTGATCAATCCAGATATTGTGTTTGATGCGATCAAAGCGTCAAGTTCCTTCCCGGTGGCGTTTGCACCGGTCGAATTGCCGTTTTGCATCAGTAAAAAGCTCAACGGAAGAGTCTGCAAATTAGATTATGCGATGACGTCATTATTTAGTGATGGCGGCTTGTTTGATAATTCTCCCATTGGTGTTTCGGTGGATATTCATGAGATGTATCAAAAGACACTGAAAACCGAGCCGCTACAACCGCCTTATACGACGCAACAGCGTATTGTCTTTATTCATCCGGATAATCTGCGTAATGAAAACCCAGTTACCGAAGATTCGTTTTCCATCTATCCGGGGGAGGCTATTAAGCAACCGGATCGCGTAGGTCTTTGGGATTACCTTTTATACCTCGGCAATTCATTTGATACCGCCACCAGTGAAAATTACCGTAAAACACTGGAAAAAATTCATAGTGATGAAGAAAAGTATCATTTTCGCATGAGCAGTCGATACCATAATTTACTGGCGGATTTTCATGCCCATTTCGGTGCGTTTTATTCCGCTCATTTTCGCGTTCATGATTATTTAACTGGCGTTTATGATGGTGCCTATCTGCTTAGCTCTTATGCCTGCGAAGATGTAAATAAATCAACTAAAAGCCAGTGTATTCAACAGCAAATGATTCAACGCATCCGGCAACTTACGCAAGTCGAAGGTCCGGAAATAAAACAGGAAAATCTAACGCCTGAGCAAAAAACGGTATTGGAAAATCAGCTATTTGAATTAGATTTTCTAAAGTACCTGTATAACATCGAATTTCGTGCTTCCATGCCGCTAGCCAGCGATTATTATCAAAACACTTACATCGCATTATCTCAGGCTTTTTATACCTTTTCCGGCAAACATTCCGAGCCTATGACGTTTAATAACTATATGAACAATCTGAAAGGCTTGGCGCGTAAGCAGTTTAAATCCAAATCGTTACAGGATGAGCTTTTTATTGACTACCCGAAGTGGGCAGCTGAGCATTTCAAGGTGAGCTATGACAATCTGATCACCATGCAAGAACAGGCATCCGATTGTTATAACTGCGAATTTCGCATTGAAAATAAGAACCTCTTAACCATTTTACGTATCTCGGAACCGTTTAAAGATTCCTGGATAGATTATTCTAAAACCGGCACCTGGCCGTTAAGTAATTGGTTTTCGGATTGTTGTACTGGGACATTGCGCTTTGGTTTTGGTGCGTTTGAGAACAGTTTACTCTTCTCTGCGGTGGGTCGAACCGACAGTCCTTTTGACAATATCACCATCGATGGCTCGGCGACGTTTAATTACCTGGAAGCCGATTTCGAACATGACGACTATTTAAGCCTGGCCGTTGGCGGTAGTTACCATACGGGCTCAATTGTCGTACCGGTTCTATCTTCAGGCTATGAATATTCATTTCCGGGGCGCAGCGTATACAAGGAATCACTACATTCCATCTATTTTTCAACCGGGTTAATCAATGAGTTGATTACGATTCGCGGGTCTGTTCGCATCGACGACATTGAAGACTTTGGCGAGATCGCAACTCGAGACAAAGTGCAGTTGCAGGTTCAATTTGACGTATTACAGATTGTTGAAATGATTTTTTAGCGCAGGAAGTTTAATCAAAAACGTTAATTTTTTGGAGTAAAGTTATGCCCTATACAAAAGCACATTATTATTTACTTGGGTTAATTCCTCTGATTCTTATCGCCTTTGCACCCAATTATTTTTTAGTGATCGACAAGGCACCGCTAGCGCATCACTTACACAGTGTATCGAGTTCAATGTGGTTATTTTTACTGATTACACAAAGCTGGTTGGCAGCAAATAAAAATTTTTCCTTTCATAAAAAACTAGGATTATTGGTATTTCTTGTCGCGCCGTTTATGACTGGTGCATTTGCAATGGTTACCCACCAGGGGGCGGTGAAAACCGCAGAGGGCAGTGCTTTTTATCAAGAAGTTGGCACGGCTCTTCTAGTCGTTGATGTCGCGCTTACATTTTTGACTCCTTTTTTAGTATATCAGGCACTCAAACACCGGCGCACAGTCGAACTTCACAGCGGATATATGTTTGCCACAATGCTTGGTCTATTAGGACCCATTATTGCAAGAGTATTCGTCGCCTTCATACCTGGGTTTGCCATAACGAGTGTCGAAACGCTATATCGGTTTAACTATTCATTAATGTTGTCCATCGCTGTTACGTTGTTAATAGCTGCGTGGCTATACCTGCGGAATCGAAAATACGGCAGGCCCTGGTTACTATCGGGAGCTGTAATTAGCCTTAGCTATGCGGGGTTCATTACATTCGGGAAATCTGATTCTTGGACCAACATGATGCTTGAGTTCGCAACATTTCCATCCTGGATTTCATTTGCGTTTGGGGGGGGGATTGGGGTTGTCGCGTGTATTTGTGGATGGCAATCAGGCAAGGAAAAATTGTCGGGCAATTAGCTATATACCGGAGTTTTTAAGAATTAATTTCATAACATTTTCACATCGAAATTGTGATGATTTTGTTATTGAACTGTGAAGGATTCGGTCTTTTTTTTCACCATACTTGGTTTGAATAATTTAACGGGGGCTCCCCGACCTGATGAGGAAAATAATGATGAAAATGAAATTAATCGCGGCCGCGGCATCTTTTGCAGTAAGCGGTAATGTCTGGGCCCAGGATTTACAGATCACAGTCACTAACTTAACTCAGGGGATGTATTTTACACCTCTGGTAATCGCTGCCCACTCTGCTGATGCCAGCATGTTTGTCGTTGGCGAATCGGCATCTCCTGAATTGCAGGCAATTGCCGAAGGTGGTGATATTTCTGGTATGGGAACCTTGCTCACCAGCGTCAGTGCCGATCTTGTTGAAAACCCAGCAGATGGTTTGCTCGCCCCGGGTGCCCGGATTGAAACATCACTCTCCAGTGCCGACGGAAACGACTATTTATCACTGGCTTCTATGTTACTGCCAACCAATGATGGATTCGTCGGTTTGAACAGCTGGAAAATTCCCACCGAGCCAGGCACCTACAGCTTCACTCTCAATGCCTATGATGCGGGAACTGAAGCCAATGATGAAATTGTCAATGGTGCTGGAGCACCGGGTGAACCGGGTATTCCAGCCGCGCCAGGCATGAACGCAGGAATAGGTGCGACTGGCGTCACATCGACGGAGGATAATGTCTTAGTGCATATCCATCGCGGTAATCTTGGAGATGATGATTTGTCCGGTGGTAAAAGTGATTTGGATAATACGGTTCATCGTTGGTTAAATCCGGTCGCTCGCATCACGATTGTGGTTAATTAGGAGGTTTTATGACTATTTATCGAAACCCCAGTAAAAAAAGTGCAGTGAAAATCTTAGTTGCCGCAAGCTTATTACTCTTTGTCAGTGCCTGTGATGATGACGATGAAGGGCTAATGCCAGAGCCTGAGCCGATGCTTTATCGGTATCAGGTAACTGTGGCCAATTTAACCAATGCTCAGCCTCTTTCGCCGTTTGCCGTGGTATTGCATAACGAAGGAATGCTGTGGAACATTGGCGAAAGCGCAAATGATGCGATGGAGAATCTCGCTGAAAGTGGCGATAACAGTCAGGTTCTCGGTTTGGGTGTAGCCTTAGCCGGCGTATCTGGCGAGGACATCATTATGCCAGGAAGCAGTGAAACCATTGAAATCAGCCTTGCCGATGCCATGCCAACTTACCTAAGTGGCGCAACAATGCTGGTCAATACGAATGATGCATTCACTGGGATTAATGGACTAAATATCAGTCAGATGGCATTAAACGAAAGTATTTCCATGGTGATGGGTTCTTATGATGCAGGGACGGAAAAAAATAGCGAACTTGCAGAAACAATTCCGGGCCCAGCAGCCGGTGGGGAAGGCTATAACGCCGACCGCGATGATGTCGACTTTATTGCCGCGCATCCAGGTGTAGTAACCATGGATGATGGATTGGCACAATCAGTGCTGACTCAGGCACATCGCTTTGATAACCCCACTATTCGAGTAACTGTTACTCGCATCGAGTGATTGTCACTAATTCAGATGGTCTGGTGAATACCAGTCCATCTGGGTTTTTCAGGCAACTCCGGTGCATAGGGGAAGCCAGATGACAACGATATTAGTGGTAGAAGACGACCATGACATTGCACATCTAATTGAAGTGCAATTAAAGGAACTAAATTTCGATGTGGAGCTAGCATTTGATGGTGAATCAGGACTGGAAAAAGCACAATCTCAGTCGTTTGATCTTATCATTTTGGATGTCATGCTCGGTCGCGTTTCCGGGCTGGATATTTGTCGTAAGGTGAGAGATACGGATCCAGAGCAAGCGATATTAATGCTGACGTCTCGTAGCTCAGAAACCGACAGGGTAGTCGGGTTAGAACTGGGTGCCGATGATTATATGACCAAGCCATTTAGTGTCAGAGAGTTACAAGCACGAGTCAGAAGTCTTTTAAGGCGGGTAAATTTAATTAAAGCCGTTCATCAAGCGCAAACGCTTGCCCTTCAATTTTCAGAACAAGCGACCAACTGCAGTCAACCAGAACATAAGCGGATTGTTATTGGTCAATTGGAAATCAACCAAACCAGCCATCAAATTCGAATCCATGGTCAGACATTGCACCTGACATCCACGGAATATGACTTGCTTTGTTTCCTCGCTATGCATCCCGGACAGGTGTTTTCGCGTTCCGATTTACTAAGTTCGGTATGGGGATATCATCACAGTGGCTATGAGCACACCGTAAATTCACACATCAATCGATTGCGTAATAAGCTTGAATCGGACGTATCTGACCCTAAAATCGTGCAAACCGTTTGGGGCGTGGGGTACAAATTTAACGAGCATGGCGTGCATTAATCGTGCTGGTATTTAGACAATCGAGCGCTTTAACCCTTTTAAACCTGTGCGCAGCATGCGCGTGTAAACGGATTCAAGCGCTTACATGAAACTGTCTTTGTATCAACGATTGTCGATAAGTCTACTCGCACTGTTTGCGGTGATTGCGCTTGGATTTTACCTGTGGAGTGATACGCTCAAAACACAGTTGCGTTTTGAGGCACAACAAAGATTACATTTGTCACTCGCCGCTAATTTAGCTCGCGATAACCCTCTACTACAACAGGGCGAATATGACTTTAAAGCGTTGCAAAACCTGTTTCACACCTTAATGGTGCTAGGGCCTGCTTTTGAATTTTATTTTGTTGCTCCTGATGGAGCTATTCTTGCCCATTCTGCAGACGAGTCAAGAATTCATCGACAAAGCATTGATATCAGGCCGATTAATCTATTGACGCAAAATCAGGCTGCGCTGCCGATTTTCGGTGATGATCCAAGACATACTAATCGCAAAAAAATCTTTTCTGCAGCACCAGTTTTTAATGGGGTCACATTGCAGGGTTACTTGTATGTTATTGTCGCCGGAGAACGATATGAAACCATTTTAGATCGCACCAATACCAGTAAAGAAATGCAAGTTTATCTGGCATTTTCAGGCATTGCTCTGATTATGTTACTCGTTTTGATGCTCGGCTTGTTTCGTTTTTTTACCCACCCAATTCGCCGCTTGGCAGATGAAATGAAACGGTTTAGAAGTTCAGGGTTCGAACAGAACCAGATGCAACTTTACCCCTGGCCACAACATGATCACAACGAAGTGAACCAGTTAGGTAACCTATTCAATCAGATGGTTGCAAAAATTAATCGACAATTTGACCAGCTTAATCACAATGAAAAAAATCGTCGTGAATTACTGACTCATATATCCCATGATTTGCGAACTCCGTTGGCGAATATGCAAGGGTACTTGGAAACCTTGAGTTTAAACCACGCGTTGAGCGAAGCACAAAAGCAGGAGTTTTTACAAATCGCACTTACCAATGCCAAGCAACTCAATTGTCTTATTGAACAGCTTTTTGAATTAGCGCATTTGGAGGCCGGTCAGGTTTCAGTCAATCTTGAACATTTCAATCTGACCGAACTGTTATATGATGTTTCCGACAAATTTAAATTAAGCGCGAGTAACAAAAATATTCTCATCAATGTGCGGCCTGAGTTTGGGCACTTTATGGTGCATAGTGATATCGGAAAAATAGAGCGGGTGATCACCAATTTGCTCGACAACGCTTTGCGCCATACGCCGGCCAATGGTGAGATTGAACTGAGCATTATTGAAGTGGATGAGTATACCTTACAAGTGGCGATAAGAGATAATGGTACGGGCATACGCAAGGAAGAGCTGTCGTACATATTCGATGCCAGGTACCGAGCAAGTAATGCTTCTGAAGATTGTAAAAAACACAATGGTCTGGGTCTCACGATTTGCAAACGGTTGTTGGAAATCCTTAACAACGACATCAATGTCACAAGTGAATTAGGGCAAGGAACCCGTTTCTTTTTTAATTTGCGGCGAAATTAGGTAGACTCCTGATAATCGTAAATTTGTACAAAAAGAAGTGTGATGGAAACGCAATTTGCCGATGACCTTGTGGTACTCGATTTTGAAACAACGGGGCTGTCGCCCGACAATGGTGATCGCGCCATTGAAATTGGTGCTGTGCGTCTGAGAAAAGGTAAGCCAGTCGACACATTTCAGGCATTGATGAACCCCGGGCGTCGCGTCAACAGCTTTATCGAACAATATACCGGGATCACAAATCGAATGCTGCAAAGCGCCGCACCCAATGCTGAAGTTATGGAAGCATTTTGGCAGTTTCTTGGAGATGATAACCTGCTTGCTCACAATGCTTCGTTTGATAAAAAATTTCTCGATTCCGAGCTTTCCTTAATTAATCGTAATTATGCCGGCCAGTTTGCCTGTAGTTTATTAACCTCCAGACGCGTGTTCAGCGATGCCCCGAATCACCGGCTTGGTACACTAGTTTCCTATAAAAACCTCAATGAATCCGGTGATTTTCACCGGGCCTTATTCGATGCGCAAATGACCGCCAAACTCTGGGTATCACTATTGGGTGAAGTCAGAGCTAACCTTGCCGTCGACGATATCGACTTTGATCTAATGCAATGCATCAGCAAAGCCTCAAAACGCGATTGGCTGGTTAAGGCTAAACAGCATATTAATTAGTGTTGTCTGGTGGTTTTTATCGAATTGCTCATTTAAACCACAGTGTACAAAAAGTCACAAAGTGGCTTTTGACTGTTTGCACAAGAATGGTTTATATTTGATCTTACCTTGCCCCCTAAAACTTAGTCCTGTGAAGTACACTATAATCGGTATTTGCAGGCGTCTTCCATCATTGTTCGACTATTTTTATTCAAGTCGAAAGCAAACAAAATAATAAAGGCAATACTATGTTTTTTGCAAAAACCAAAATCGCACTCGCGCTGGCTTTATCCGCTTCTTTATCGCTTTCAGGTTGCAGCAACGACTCTGATGAATCTTCAACATTTTCACTTGCTATCAGTGATGCACCGGTAAATGGTGTGAGCAATGTTACTTTGTGCTTTAACCGCGTAGAGCTAAACGGCGAAGGTGGCAAAACCGAATTTATCGTCGGTGAACACCCGGAAATGATTAACGCCAATAGTGTTTGTCCAGATGCGGTGAATAGTGTTGGTATCAATTTACTCGATTACACTGGTGATGACGCGCTTACTTTGATTAATAATATCGAAATTGAAGCCGGTAAATACAATCAAATGCGCTTTGTATTGAGCGAGGGTTCATTTGCCATTAAAGACGCTCAGTACGATGACGCGGGCAATGAAATTTCACCAGAGCAAGAAATTCCGGTTGTCGTACCTTCAAATGAATTGAAACTGGATGGTTTTACGGTAGCCCAAGGCGGTAATGTGAGCTTTACCCTGGAATTTGATCTTCGTAAAGGCATGACGGACCCGGCTGGTCAGGATAACTATTTCGTTAAACCACGCGGCGTACGCTTGGTGGATAATAGTGAAATTGGTCATTTATTGGGCACGGTTTCTGAACTTGCTTACGATTGTACGCAATTACCGCCTGAAGACACATCTTTGCCGGCGGCGAGTGTTTATCTCTATAACGGCGCAGATCAAACCGATTTAGGCGATAACACCGCAAACGATGTTGCAGATGAGACTCAACCACTTGCCAGTGCTGGCGTGTTCTACAATGAAAATACCAACATGTATGAATACGAAATTGGTTTCTTGCTAGCCGGTGACTACACCTTAGCGTTAAGTTGTGAAACTGAAGACGACCCAGAGATGGACGACGAGCTAATCTTTGTCGAACAGCAAAACGTATCAATTGTGGTTGATGAAACAACGTTAGCGGATTTTCCCGGCAACTAATTTCAAATACCAGATACCTACTAAAGGCCGCGAGGTAACCCTCACGGCCTTTTTTCATTACCAAAATTTCATGGGGGCAGAGTCAATTACGGAAAATAAAATGCTAATAAATTCTATCGGTTAGATGCATTAACTTAATGACTCTGTCCCCGTTTTGGACCACGCAAAATCTGACTAAGACTTAATCAATTCGGACTACTTCCGGATAAGTCTCTGACGCCATCTCATGGTATATATCATCCAGGTATCTGGCCAATTGCTCTTCATCAAGCTGCTGTTGTGGGATCACCGCATCCTAAATCCGTCGGCGGATACTGGTTTCGTACTCAATAAATAACTGCCATTCTTGGTTTTTTCTGTGCACAGACATTAAGGTGCCAAAGACATCAAATTTGATCATGCAAGTTTCAATGGTTGTTGTAGATAAGGGGGGAGTATCGATAATAAGGGGACACAGTCAATGACTTTTTGGGGGTAAGGTTTTGATTTCTTTAGGTTTGAGTTTGTGAGAATTGACTCTGACCCCATGTAATAAAAAAGGCGCCGTATAGGCGCCGGAAACTTTAAGGAAGGAACTATGAAAAGTTAACGCTGTAATAATAATCAAACTGGCGTTGCCTTACCGTTAACAATATGTAATTTTTGTTCGATAAATGTACTGAGACGTCATTTTCCATTATTTTCAAAACAGGATATCGCTGTTAACGTTATTATATGTGTGTTCTTTGCGTTTAATATGGATGCTCATCGGAATAGTTAATATATTCGTGAGATAAGTACTCGCAAAAAAAATCTATGAGCATGACATGAGAAATTCCGTAACGGGCTGCATATGCTGAGCACCAACATATTGAATTGATTAGAAAGAAGGAGTATCACATTGAATAAAAAGCTGATGTTGCAACTTAGTGTGATTCTTATCGTTACCGCTTTGACGATTTATTTTAAATATTGGTAAATTGAACAATTGAAGAATTGGGCAATAATGACCAATCGTGTTGCGAAAAAACTCTGTTTTCGATAACGGCCAATTGAATTGATTAAATGGCAAAACGTCTGAGCTAACCAATATAATCGGCGAACAAAAAATGCGAGAATCCTTGCTTGAATTAAGGATGAAACGCTAGCCTTTAGGGGAAGTTGTGAACCGCTTGTAAACCTGCATGCTTAAGCATTAATCAATCGATATGCGCTTGCCAAAACGCGTGATAAATTGCATTGAATCAGCCCCCATGAACCGATACACTAGCTGTTAGCGCTAATATCAAAACTGTCGGTTTTGGAATAATTTCACTGCAGTTTTCCCTCAAAACTGACAGCTAATAACAGGGACCTTACATTCGCATGTCTGGATTACAACGTATCATTCTGATCGATACCCATTTACCTGGTATGGTCGAACTTAAAGTCGATGGCCACACCAATATCTGTGGAACCAACGCTTCCGGTAAAACCACCTTGCAACGTCTGCTACCGGTGTTTTATGGTGAAGCGCCATCTAAGGTCGTACCCGCGACACGAGATAATTTCCAAACCTGGTATTTGCCCCGTGAGTCTAGCTTTATTATTTATGAGTATCAGCGCCTTAGCGGTAAAACCTGTATGGCGGTGCTAACCGCATCTAACCATGCGGTGGTGTTTCGATTTATCGATAAAGGCTTTGATATTGCGGATTTCATAGCTCAGGACATTGCCGGCAATCGAGCAATACCTATCTCTGAAATTGTACGCAATATGCGCAAAGATAATGTCATCACATCAAAGGCACTGAATAACAAGGAATATCGCAGTGTGATCCAAAACGATCGCACAGTGATGGCGACCAGCAATGGCAAAAAAGAGCTACTGACCGCCGCCCGATACTTTAGTTTGTGTGAAGCCGACGCTAATTTGCGTCATATTGAGAAACTTATTCGCGCTGTCCATTCCAAAGAAGGCAAGATGGAGACCATCAAGGCAATGATTGCCGCCATTTTGGAAGAGGATGGAGTACAACCGCCAGCATCGAAGATATCGAAAATTCAGGTGGAAGAATGGATCAAAGAATGTGCTTTGATTCAAGAGTTTGAGCACCTGATGCCGCAATATAAAAAACTGCAATCCTGTGAACTGGATATCGTTCAGACGGAACAGCGTTTAGCGCAGTTAAAACAACAATTATCCCGTGATTTAAGCCTGTTATCAAAACAATTGAATGATGATGATAATGCGTTAGCCGAGGCAAAGCAGGCGCAATCTGAACAGGCCCGAAACTGGGAGCAGAAACGCGATGCCTTTAACCAGAATATCTCGGTGGCTAAAGCAGAGCTTAGCAATGCAGAACAGCACTTAGATCAAATAGAGTCAGAATTTAATGACTGGCAGGATCAGGATATTGAACGCCATCAGGCAAATTTAAAATTACTGCCGCAATGGCAATCGGACTATCAATCGGTTACTGAACAACATAGCTTGCTAACGGAAGAGCATCAGGATATTGAAGCGGCTTATCATAAGCGTCTTGCTGCACTGGAAAGCAAGCAAAGCCGGGAATTCAAATCCCTGAACACAGAAGAGCAGCAGCTTGCTGAACAGCTGCGAGTAAAGCAGCTTGATGAACAACAGGCACTGCAAGGGTTACTATCCAAGCAGCAACTCCATTGGCAACAAACCCAGGCGCAGTATCAGGAACAAATTAACGACAGTAAACTGGCCGTAGGAACGTTACAAACACAGGTATCAATGGCGGCACCGAGTTTTGAAGAGCAACAGGCACTCGCCCTGCTCGATAGTGCCATTGAAGAGGCACAATTGAGCGAAGACCACGCCCGTCATGAGCTCAATCACCAGCAGCAAAACCTGCAGCAATTGAAATATCAGCAGATCGGCGCCAATGAAAGCCTGAACAATGCCAGACAAATCGTGAAACAACGTCGCCAGCACCTAGAACAGGTTCAAGCCTGGTTGTACCCGGGAGACAACACGTTATTGTCTTTTTTACGCAAAGAAATTCCCGATTGGGAGCAAACACTAGGACGGGTAATTAATCCCGAATTACTGTCTCGTTCTGATTTAGCGCCCGCTAAGGCCGAGTTGCCGGAAAATTTGCAAGACACTCAAAAAGCTATTTTTAATGGCATCGTCATTGATTATGACGCCATAGACCCGCCCGAAATCGTGCGTTCGCAAGAACAACTGAAAACACAATTAGCCAGTGCCGAAGTGGCATTAAGTGATGCCCAAACCCAGCAAGAAAACGCGGAAGAGCAGTTGGCAGCACTGACCGAACAAGTAAAGGAAGCAGAACAAACGATCACCACACTGACCAGCCAATGTCAGTTTAAAGCGGATGGCCGTAAACGGGCTCAGGAAGAGCGACAACTTCTGAAAGAGCAACATCGACAAATGCAGGCTGAACGCAAGCAAGGTGTTGAATGTGAGCTTACTCAACAACAAAAAAGTCTAGAAAAGTTGCAGTTAAGTTTTGCTGATGCGAAAGAAGAATATCAACAAAACTGTCACGATGAAAAAATGGAACATGAAATGCACTGGCAGCAGATCATTGGTGATATTGAAGCACAGCGTGATTCCTTAACAGAGCGTTCTGAACAATTGCAGGTAGCGCATCGCAAAGATAAAAAAGACTGCAAACGCTGGTACGAGGATGAACTGGCAAACAGAGATGTAGACGTCGATAAAATTGCCAAACTTAAACAATCGATGGCAACCCTGAAGTCAGATATTGAAGCTACTAATAGGCATCGCGATGCCGTGGCACAATATCAACGCTGGTACCAGCTGGTCTTTACCAAGCAGAAAAGCCAATACCTTGAGCAGTCGAGTAAGGCGAAAACCAACAAGGCAGAATATGAACGCCAGTTAAATCAGCAGGACACTGAATACGTTAAACAAAAACAGGCATTGCGACGTGAAATTCAGACTCTGGAAGGGCAGCTAAGCACTAACAAAGAGGCGAGCGCGTCTATCCAATCGTTAAAGCACAAACTTAACGCTCTGCTATTAGCTGACGTAGAACCAAAGACAGAACAAGGGACGGTAACATCCCGTATCAGCGAAGCTCAACAGTTGCTGGATAAACAACGGCAATTGGCAGAAAGTCTGGAACAGTATATTCAGTATTTTGACAATGCCATTGGCCAGAAAAGTGGCACGGGGTTAACCGAGATCTGGGAAATTGCCCGCCGCGATTGCATGGTTAAAAATGCTCAGGGCGTGGAAAGCGTCGATGCCCGACAAATGGTTAGCCATTTGGATCAACTGTTAAATACGTTGGTACCGCAGCGCCTGGATGGCCTACGCAACAACGGACTTATTTTCGGTAATGACCTGACTCAGTATTACCATATCCTGGCGGATATTGATTCGCGTATCGAACTGCAGTCAAAGCGGATTTCCAAAGAGGTTGGTCAAGAGCTTAGTCTGGATGGCGTATCAGAATCTTCGGTGCAAATCCGCTCGAAGATAAGTGAATTTGATTTCTGGCCCAAGCTTAAGCATTTTAGCAAGCTCCATAAACAGTGGTTGGATAACGAGGCACAAAAGCTGCCGAATGATGACTATATTGCCACCATACGCGAAGTGTTGGATGTATTGGGCCGTGCGTCAATGCAAGGTGGTATCAGTCAGTTGCTGGATATTGAATTACACCTGACGGAAGGGCATTCGAAGCTGTTGATCCGCACCGACCGTCAGCTAAATGAATCCTCCAGTCACGGTATGGCGTATTTGATCTTATGTAAGTTCCTGCTCGCCTTTACCCGTTTATTACGTGGTCATTCTAAGGCAATAGTGCACTGGCCGATTGATGAAATCGGCACCTTGGCACATCACAATGTGAAGAAAATATTTGATGCCTGTGAAGACAGTCATATTCGTGTTCTCGGAGCATTTCCAAATCCGGAATCGGATATCCTGCAATTGTTTGTTAACCGCTATTTAATTGATAAGCAAAAGCAACAACTGCAGGTGGTGCAACCAAAAGTCAATGCGGTTAAAGCCCGCTTACAGCAAAAGCGTGAGCAACAACAATCTTTGAGTGAAAGCACCGCAGCGGAGGAATTATCATGATCAGTATGCACGGACAAGTCATGGAAAAACTCCTGCAAGGCGAGTTTATCTGTACCGTAAGCGATGAAGTCGCATTCGGATTTTTGCAACAGGCGGAGGCTGCAGACAAAATTGAAGCGCAGCTAAACCAGATGAATCGAACCTTGGTCAGCGCTAACGATGGTCAGGTGTTTTATTGCGGTTATCAAACCCTTGGCGACAATGAACGTAAGCACTTATCAGAGCAATTTAAAGACATTGGTGGCGCACTATTGCCATTGGTCGAATGGTTGGTGCTGGTTCAGGAGGCTCAGGGTGACAAAGCCTTGTTGACGGCTGGCAAAGTCATTCGCTTACAAGAGTTGCAATTGGTTATAGAAGACACGCCGGCGTTTAGTGAACAATTACAGAAAATTGCCCGCTATAGTCTGTTCAACTCCACCAGTATCAGCAGTGACGGTCAATTAAAGCAAATTTTTAAGCGGTTATTGGATCTGGGCTATTTATTAAAACCAAACAAAGATAAGCAAATCTTTATCGCTACCGGTAAAGTCGATTATCTGTTTGATGTGATCCGCTTTATCGATGAAAACGAAAAGCTCGCGCTAGCTGAGCAAAGCAAGGTTGAAACGGAGCAGGGAGAATTGCTGTGAGTCAGCCGATCCTCGAATCCGGACAAAAGCTATTAAACGCGCTGGCGAATCACTCCGATGTGGTAATGCATGCGTTTGTAAATGGCCGGATCAGCGAAGAGTCCCATAATGAGCAGGTGCTTAAATCCCTGCAAAAGCTGGGTATCCTCTGGCGCCCAGAACCTGGTGAAGAACTACGACTCAGAAGTCATATTCGCAGTCTGTTGGAGCATAGCTTACGGGATGAAAGCTCGCGCCAGCTGGAAACCAATATTCAGGCACGACTGCAAACCATTAAAACCGTGGTCAGCCATTATCACGAAGCGATGAATGATCAAGGCTATGCGCAGGCGGAAGTGTATCTGGAAGATTTGACTGAGCAGGTTTATGGCTTAAGTGACAGCTTAAAATCTGGGGTGCGAAACCTATGGCGTCGTATTCATAATGAGTTTGGTTATGTGTCATCCATTAATGCCAAAATTCGTGAGAATGAGCTAGCACAAAAGCAGGTAACCCAAATGCGTGAGCAGTTGCAGCTTTTGCAATTCGATGAACTTACCAAATTAGCGGGAACCTCAAGGCCATTACGTCGATTGATGGTGGTTCATTTACAAAACTGCCATTCAGAAACCTCAAAAGAGTTAAGCTCGGCGCAGGCGCGATTGATTGAATTACTCGGGCAGTTTCGACAATACCTGCAAAGCTCGCAATTGCTTAAGGGCTTTATTCGTCATTGTCGGCAAAAGCCCCAGTATCAGCCTAAAGATCCTGGCATGCAAAATGCTGTAAACCCTCTATTTAATCGCGCCGCCGCAATCATTAAACCGGCAGCAATTTCCGTGAATAACATAGAGCATGAAACCGACTTGTCGGCATTGGTTGCTGGGTTAAAACGCATCAATCGCAAATTGGACGCCAGTGATGATAAGCGTCAGGGGCAGGATGTAGCCATTGGCGACATTGAAGAGATTAGCTTGGTGGATGATGAATTACATCAGGCCGTTGAGCAGTATTTCTGTGAAGTCATTGATAACGCCTCAAAGGTATCGGCAATGCAGTTTATGTCGGATCAATCATTAAACTTTGATGCCGAAGAATGGATTTATGCGGTCATTAATGGTTATCAAGGCCTTGGTTTTGAAGAACAGGAATTCTTTGAAATGGACACCTTAGGCCACCAGCACCCGATGTTTAACAATAACTTCGTTATTGAAGATGTACGGTTAGGCTTACGATAGATTGTCGCAAATCCAACATTTAAGTAGTTTGTATGTTGAAGTATTGGCGAAACGGTAAAGTTAGAAAATCATCAGGTGTAACGCTGTTATTCAGTTATGTCTGGCTGATCAAAGTTTACCTATTAGGGCTTTTAGGAACCTTGTTGGATTTTAAATCTAATGTTGGGACATGCTGGCGCCAGTTTGTATTTGTTGGCAAAGTGAAAAAAGATACTCTGAGAGAATATCTCAGCAACGATTCCATTCAAGTTGGCTAATCTCACTAAATATCAAGGGGTCAGAGTTGTTGATTTTCAACAACTCTGACCCCTTGATATTTAGTTTGGCTTTGAGTTTCTTTGTGAACATTGGTGTTTAAGTTACCAATACTCGGTTTATTTCTTACTTCCGAAGCCTTCTTGTAGCAAGCCGTGAGATTTCCTGCCTCTTGTTTTCTAACAAGTTTTCGCGCTATGTTAGTGCTATTGAGCAAAATTTCACCAAGTTTTTCGGGCTCAGCATTAGAAAAACTGACGATAAACC
This sequence comes from Thalassotalea litorea, assembly GCF_005843925.1. Classification (GTDB taxonomy): domain Bacteria; phylum Pseudomonadota; class Gammaproteobacteria; order Enterobacterales; family Alteromonadaceae; genus Thalassotalea_A; species Thalassotalea_A litorea_A. The sequence goes on along the minus strand of NZ_VCBC01000014.1, from coordinate 20,251 downwards.
AATAATGAAAGGGAATGATATGTCTATCAAAACCGGTGTACTCAGCGTGGCAGCGATGCTAATGCTATCTGCATGTGGCAAGGCTCCTGAAACATCAAAGCCAGAAGCACCAGCACCCGCAACAACGCAGGCGGAAGTAAAAACCTTCACCGCGGAAGAGTTCTTCGCAACAACCACGGTTTTTGGCTCATCCATTAATCATGATGGCACTGCTGTATTGGCGTCTAATGACGAAACGGGTGTATTTAACGCTTATCGCTACCCTCTGGATGGTTCAGAGCCTGAGCAATTAACGAAATCGGACAAAGATACGGTTTATGGTGTTAGTTGGTTTCCAGAAGATAATCGCTTTATCTATACCGCAGATAACGGTGGTGATGAACTGAACCATCTCTATGTGCAGGAAGTGAGTGGCGAAGTAAAAGATTTAACCCCAGGTGAAAACTTAAAAGCGGGCTTTTTAGGTTGGAGCGATAGTGGTGACTTTTTTGCTTACAGCAACGAACGTGACCCTAAGGCATTCGATCTTTATCGTTATTCTTCGAAAGATTATCAACGAGAACTGATCTTCCAAAACGACGATATGCTATCCATTGGTGATGTTTCCAAAGATGGTCGCTGGTTAAGCCTGACCAAGGCGGTATCAGGTGCAGATTCTGACTTATATTTAATTGATTTGACTCGTGAAGACGCCGCTCCTATTCATGTAACCCCTCATGAAGGTAATATCGAATACTTTAGCTATGGGTTTAACCCGGATTCGAGCAAATTGATTTTTGCCACCAATGAGCACAGTGAATTTAATCAGGCCTGGGCTTATGAGCTATCTTCTGGTGAATCAGAGTTATTCTATGAAACCGACTGGGATGTAAGCTTTGTATATTTTTCCAAAGATGGAAAATATACGGTTATTGGCGTTAATGATGATGCGCAAACCAAACTGACAATCCTGAACAGTGAAACCAAACAAAGTGTGCAGCTACCAGAACTACCGCCAGGTGACTTACGTGGCGTCAATTTTTCTAACGACTCGAGCAAAATGGTATTTTACATCAATGCCGATAATTCGCCCTCAAACCTGTATACCCATACTTTGGGTGAGGACAACGTCGTTAAGTTAACAGAAACATTGAATCCTGCGATGTCATCAGATGATTTAGTGATGAGTGAAGTGGTGCGCTTTAAAAGCTTTGATGACCTAGAAATTCCTGGACTGTTGTATAAGCCAAAACAAGCCAGTAGTGAGAACAAGGTGCCTGCGTTGGTGTGGGTTCATGGTGGTCCGGGTGGCCAGTCGCGCACAGGCTACCGCGCCGCAATTCAGCACTTGGTCAACAATGGCTATGCCATTTTTGCAGTAAATAACCGTGGCTCTTCCGGCTATGGTAAAACCTTTTTCCATTTGGATGACAAAAATCATGGGGAAGGGGACTTGCAGGATATTGTCTATGGGAAAAAACACCTGCAAACTCTGGATTGGGTAGATAGTTCACGTATCGGTATTATTGGTGGCAGCTACGGTGGTTATATGACCATGGCGGGTATGGCGTTTACTGATGAGTTTGAAGTAGGTATCAATATTTTTGGTGTTACCAACTGGGTTCGTACCTTAAATAGCATTCCACCTTGGTGGGAAGCGTTTAAGCAAGCTCTGTATGATGAAATGGGCGACCCGGCAACGGATGCAGAGCGTCATCGCAAAATTTCACCGCTATTTCATGCAAAAAATATCAAAAAGCCAGTATTAGTGGTTCAGGGGGCCAATGATCCGCGGGTTCTCCAAGTGGAAAGCGATGAAATGGTTGCTGCAATCAAAGCCAACAATGTGCCAGTTGAATACGTGTTGTTTGAAGATGAAGGCCATGGATTTAGGAAAAGGGCAAACCGCATCACAGCATCCGATGCCTATGCCAGATTCCTTGACCGTTACCTGAAAAATTCAGCGAACCAGCTTTAACTAACCGAAAAAATAAAAGGGTCAGTGTGAAACTGACCCTTTTTTGTATCTAAACCTGTGGTTTAAAGTGGCATGGATTTACCAGATACGAACCCGCTCTTCAGGCTTAAGGTAAAGTTTGTCACCTTCCTGAACATTAAACGCTTCGTACCAGGCATCGTGGTTTCTTGGTGCCAGAGAACGGTAACGACCCGGCGCGTGAGTACCGGCACGAAGCTGGTTTAGCATGCTTTGCTCGGTGCGCTTTTCTTTCCAAACCTGAGCCCAGGCCAGGAAGAAACGTTGATCACCAGTAAGGCCATCGATAATTGGTGCTTCTTCGCCATTCAGGCTTAATTTATAAGCATGATAAGCCATTGCCAGGCCACCAACATCACCGATGTTTTCGCCTAAGCTGTTACGACCATTTACAAAGTTACCTTCAATTGGCTCGTACTGGCTATATTGCTCAGCCAGTTTATCGGCTTTCGCTTCAAATGCGGCGCGATCCGATTCAGTCCACCAGTTACGCTGGATACCGTTAGCGTCAGATTTTGAACCCTGATCGTCAAACCCATGACCCATCTCGTGACCGATTACGGCACCAATACCGCCATAGTTAACGGCAGGATCGGCATTTGGATCGAAAAATGGTGGTTGTAGAATTGCAGCAGGGAATACAATCTCATTGAAAGACGCATTGTAGTAGGCGTTAACGCGTTGTGGCGTCATGCCCCAACGATTGCGGTCAGTTTTCTGTAATTCTTTAGACGCGCTGTCAGCACGGAAGAATTCACGCAGGTTGGTAACATTACCCATTAAATCGTTATTGCTCAGCTCAACGCCGTCAAAAGACTGCCATACATCCGGATAACCGATTTTAGGAACGAAGGCGGCGAGTTTTGCACGGGCATTAACCTTGGTTTCCTCTCCCATCCAATCCAGGTTGTCGATACGCTGACCAAGGGCGGTGCGTAGGTTTTCAACCAGCTCTGACATCTGCTCTTTGGAAGATTCTGGGAAATGACGGTCTACGTATACTTTACCAATCGCAAAGCCAAGGGATGTTGTACCAGACATTTGGCTGATAGCACGCTTCCAGCGATCACGAGGCTGTTGCTGACCACTTAAATGGGTGCCATAAAACGCGAAGTTAGTGTTATAAATGTCTTCAGATAAAAGCGAGGCATTGCCGCTAATTGCGTGGTAAGTCAGATAATCTTTCCATACCGCTAAATCTTCATTGTTAACTAGCTCAATCATCGCCTTGATTGGCTCAGGTTGGCTTACGTTTAGGTGTGGTACCTGATAACCCGTTTCAGCAAAGAAAACATCCCATTTAAAGCCAGGATACTCTTTGGCTAATTCCGAACGTTCGATTTGGTTTAAGGTTAAGTCGCGGTTACGACGCTTTTCCCGAGGCCAGTGACCTTCGGCAATTTTCGTTTCCAGAGCAAGAATCGCTTCAGCGCGCTCGGTTGCTTTGTCTGTACCGGCAAAAGCAAGCATCTCGGCAATGTGCGCAACATAAGCCTGGCGAGTTTTTTCAAAACGCTCAGATTCTTCCAGATAGTAAGAACGATCCGGAAGACCCAAACCACTGGCGCCAACCGACATTTGATACTCGTTTGGATCAAGGCGGTTAAACCACATACCTCCACCGATAGGAGCGCTTACACCATTTAGCCAGGACTTACCAAACACTTTGGTAAGTTGGTCGGTATTCTCAATAGCAGAGATATCAGTCAGCAGAGGCTCGATAGGCTTTATACCCAGCGCATTAAGGGTTTCTACATCCATAAACGAGTTGTAGAAATCGGCAATTAACTGTTCTTCAGCATTCAGGTCTTCGCGAGCAGCGATATCATCGATAATGGCTTTTACCTGGTCGTCACTGCGCTCCGCTAACAGAGAGAATGCGCCGTAACGGGTCTTATCTGCTGGCATTTCAAAATTGTCGTACCAGGTGCCGCTGGCATACATAAAGAAATCATCACCTGGTTTCACGCTCTCGTTGCGAGCACTCAAATCAACACCAAAGCTACCTAGCTCTGGCTGATCTTGTTGCGCAGTTTCTTGTGTTGTTTCCTGGGGTAGTTCTTGTGTTTGTTCTTGTTCTTGTGGTTGTGTTTGTTGTTGTGGCTTAGGTTGTCCACACCCGGCTACAAATACTGTAGCCAAAGCTGATGCGATCAGTTTTATTTTCATTGTTCGTTCTCATTTTATTGCGAGTTTTACCCCGCCGATAATTCTGTCAATGGTAGGATATCTTTCAACGACAATCGTGTACAGTCAAGCCATTAAAATAGGCGAATAAATCGGTAGGGTCAGGGGTAGGGCAGTTGCAGTAGGTTTACATCGGTACCATTTATCTTGATATTATGGGCGCGCTTGCTGAGACTTCGCACCAGATTTAAAGGTGGCGGCTTGATAGCCACCTTCCACTTGCCCGTTGTAGTGAAGTGTGTACGTTTGATTTGCCGCGAGGCCGTCAAATCGGGTTTTTTTATTGTCAGGATAACTGATCTCAATATTGACCTGCTCGGCACTGCCAATATGAAAGGTCACAGGTTCTCCGTTCCAGCGGGATTTTGCCAGCAGGGTACGTTTTTTATTCTCTTCTTTGTCTGTGATATAAAGCTTAATCAGGGAGCCTGCTGCATAAATATTAGGAATTTTATACCTGGGGTAAACCGTGACCTGATTGCCGTCCATTTTACTTTCATTGATAAAAATCGACAGTCGTGTGTCGCTTTCGCTATTGTTGCCACCGAGAATTAAGTCGTTATCGCCATCATTATCGATGTCGGCGATATATACAGGGTTGGCACTCCAGGATTTACTGAATAATACTCGACTGAAGTTTCCATCCCCCAGGTTCTCATATACTTCGGTGATTTTTAATCTGGGGTTATTCATCACAAAATCGGGATCGGAATCACCATCGAAATCGACTGGATAGGCGCGCAATAAGTAGGGTGCACGTTTTTTAAAAAACGCATCCATGCCGGTTGAGTGATATTTGAATCCGTTTAAAGAGTTCAAATACCATCCACTTTTACTGTCGCCAATTACCAATAAGTCATCAAGGTGATCATTATTAATGTCGCCGTAATAAATGGGCACCGCATCTTCTGGCAGTCCTAATGTTTTATTGGCACCATGATACTGACCTTTGTCGTTTTGCAATAGATAATGCCCTATCTTGTCGCCACCATAACTGGCAGATCCCGCGATAATAATATCGCCGAGACCATCAAAATTTAGATCGATAAGATTTGGGCTTAAACCATGCTGATGGGTGGGAAAGTATTGATGGTACTTGGCTCTGAAAAAACGATTTTTCTTGCGCATCGCTTTGTGTTTTTCCGTCAGGTTTTGGTACTTTTCTTCAAGCCCTGGCGGTTCCGTTGTCGTGATTGGCTCGTCTCGGTTGAATGACTTTGTTTGTGGTTGATATATCCAGACACCTTTAACGCCACCGTCGAGGTCGAGGTAACCATCAAAGTTGATATCAACGATATCCAGCGGTTTGGATAAAGGTCTTAGGGTGAAGCCTTTGCCACGACCGAGAAACCCATCGCCTTGTTGGTTAAACAGGTACTCGGGCTTGCTTTCATCAGATAAACCGGCGATATCGAGCCAGCCATCGCCGTCAAAATCGAAAAATTTAGGCTTGTCGTCGGCACCGGGTAAGTAGGGTAGCGATGGGTTGATTTGCTTTAAATCGATAAACGTAAGCTTATTGCTTTCTTGCAGTTGATTGACCAAAATTTTACCACCAGGCTTACCATGATGGGACAGGTACAAATCGATGTCACCATCATTGTCATAGTCGAAACCATTCACCCCCCAGGGCCACCAACCGTGAGATTGAAATTTTCCACCCTGCCGCTTTTTTTCATTGTCATGCCATTGGGTAATAATCGCCTTTGTTTGATTTTCACTATCATCCGCTAATTCAAAGCGCAGGTTACCAGACTGGTTTACATTGAGTGCAGCCATGATTGGGTACGCTTTTGAATATAAACGTTCAGAAAAGGTAAATAGGGTGATGGTGACGCAGCAAAATCCGACAGTAATCAGCTTTGTGAGTAGTTTCATAGACTTGTTGTTTTTTATTTAGGCTAAATTGAGCATAGCAAAGGCTCTGGGATTTGCTATGCAACCAGGATTTTTGTGGGATAGACAGAAACGCAGTTATTAGAAAAAACAAACCCCGCATGGCGCGGGGTTAAAATCTAGTATTTAAGGGAGAAAACTTATGAAAAGTTAACGCTGATAATCATACCTCTCAAGCTTAGTAAAAGCTGTTTTCACCCTGTAAAACTTGCCACTAAAAGTGTTTTGTCTGGCAATAGCTTGTTATTGATTGCGACAAAATGTAATGGCTGACATTTTAGTGTAATTATCTTTGTTTTATGTAATCGCTAGCCTTCATTTTGAAATAGGAAACATGCTGGTAAGGAATTTCTACCGGGCTTGGATCGACAATTTCGATAGGTATTCGATTATTAATCGCAGCTCTTAATGCCATTTGGGTAATGTTGACACTAAAGGAGGTTCCCATAAACACCATTCGCTCGGCATCCTGCATGCGTTGTTGTGCTTCTCCGATGCGATATAAATCGGTATAAAACTCATCAAACAGCAATACAAAGGGTTTAAAAGAATGATCTAACTGTGGAAGTTTTGAACTGGGATCGATGTTAAAAATGTTTAACAGCGACGCTTGAACATTGTTTGGGTCGACTTCTTCCCAGGGCGTCATATACGTGTCGACGACAGGGCCTTGCTCGTGAAACAAGGTCATTTGGTCCAATCGTCCATGAATGGCGATATAGTCCTGATTGCCAGCTTTACCGTCCAGGCCATCGATATTTTGGGTGATCAGGTTTTTATCTGTAAGCCAGTGGTGTACGTCGTTAGGCCCATGATGGCGGTAGCTGGCAAATCGATGATAATACCAGGTTAAAAACTCCACCGGATTGGTTTGATACATGGCACGAGTTGCCATTTCCTGCGGTGTATAATTTTCACTGCCTATGGTCCAGAACCCGTCTTCACCGCGAAATGTAGGAATACCACTTTCACTACTGACGCCCGCACCGGTTATGTATAAAGTTTCATCCATTAAATTGCTCCTGATCACAAACAACAATAAAAGCACGCTACCTTGAATTTGCGCGGTTCGCAAATACAAAGTATTTAAATACTTTGCGACGGAATAAAGACGATTGCCAAGGGTGCGAATAAATTAGATTTTGGTTTTCATTATCGCTCATTACCGTTCAGTGTCGCCTATCCACATATGCCAGGTAGGTTTTCTGTAACTCTCTATGGCGCAAGAGTTAGAGAAACTATAGAATAAGCGCAATTTTAACCACTCGTTTTAATGGTAACTACGCAATCCATGTTTGAATTAAAATACCAGACTCCACCAGAGTGGGCACAAGTTGCCCTGGAAGATTTTGACGCATTTTTACAAGATCACGCTGCAGCCGAGAAGAAAGCATCGGGTATGGCGATGTCGATGTTGTCCCATTACCCTGATCGTAAAAACCTCGTACGGGCGATGACGGATTTAGCGATTGAGGAAATGATCCACTTTAAGCAAGTGTTAAAACTGCTTCAAAAACGTGATGTAACCTTAGGTAACGATCAAAAAGACCCTTACATTAATGAAATTCGCACCTTGTTCCGTCGTGGCTCTGATGTGTTTTTCCTTGATCGTTTGTTGGTTGCCGGCGTTATTGAAGCCCGTGGTCATGAGCGTTTTTCTCTGATTGCTCAAGCATTGCCAGAGGGCAAAGAGAAAGAATTTTATGTGGCGATTGCTAAATCAGAAGAAAAACATAAAAACTTGTTTGTTGAGCTGGCTCTCGAGTATTTCGAAGAAGAAATGGTTTATCAACGACTTGAAGAAGTGCTCGACTTTGAAGCGGGTATTTGCTCAAAATTACCATTTAGAGCGGCCTTGCATTAACGGCTAGCCATTAATATTAACCCGTTAACTCGCGGATTTATGAAGTGCGCAAGTTAAATTGGATTTCGTCTGTTATTGAATACCCAATAGGCGTACAGGCAAGGAGAGATAATCTGGCTATCGACAAAACGTTTAGCAAATATCTGGCAAATTTTGCAGAGCCGGAAGTGACGCGATTAGCATCCTTTCCTCAGACGTTAGTCTTTGCGCAGGTTGTAATACTGCCGGCCTATAAAGAGTCAGCAGAATTTTGTCATCGGTTTAATATTGTGACCGAATCTCAACAGGATAAACTTTTAATTGTCGTAATTAATCAACCAGATACCGACATGGATATCGAACCGCAACGGCAACTGTTCGAGAAAATTGATCATATCGGGGATCGCATCTGGCAGTGTGAAAACTTGTCTCTATTGCAGCTAAAAAGTGGCAGTTTTGTATTAGTTGTTGATCGCTTTACTCAGCCGATCCCACATAAACAAGGGGTAGGTCTGGCACGGAAGATTGCGGCGGATCTCGCATGCCAATTAATCAGCCAAAAACAGATCCAATCGCCCTGGGTCTACTCCACTGACGCCGACGCCCATTTACCAGAAAATTATTTCTCTACGCTTGCCAACATTAGTGACGATACCAGAGCTTTGGTGTTTGGCTTTTATCATCAAGCGGTGGATTCCATAGAGCATCAACAAGAGGGCGCAGCGACACACCTTTATGAACTGTCGATGCGCTATTATGTGGCGGGGTTGAGCTACGCCGGTAGTCCCTATAACTTTTTCACCATTGGTAGTATTTTGGCTTTTTGCGCCGATGCCTATGTCAAAGTGCGCGGGTTTCCCAAACGCGCTGCCGGAGAAGATTTTTACCTGCTTAACAAGATTGCCAAGCTCGGTAAGATAAAAAATGAACAAAGTGTGCAAATAAAAATCGATGCCCGAGTATCAGATAGAGTGCCATTTGGCACCGGTCCTGCGGTAGAGAAAATCATCAATTTGCAACAAAACAAACAAGATTATTGCTACTATCAACCGCAAGTATTTGTAGAGTTAAAACAGCTACTTGACGCAATGAATACAAGCGCTGGAAACCTCGAGGAGTTAGCGATAGCGTTGCAAGATTTATCAGCGGTTTGTAGCCGCTCCTTGGCGGATATCGGTTTTGCTGACTTTCTTGATAAACTTGGGGCACAATCAATTTCGAGCGCTCAAGTGAACCGGCAACTTAGGGTCTGGTTTGATGCCTTTAAAACATTGAAATTTATTCACGCCCTTCGGGATAACGGTTTACCGGATATTCCACTGCAACAAGCATTAAACAATCCACACTTTACGACGGTTTAGTTTTTAAAATTTCCGAATACATGGGATATCGCGCGCTAAATTCCGTCATTGTGCAGCCAAAATGCAAAAAGGTATTCTTAAACGGATAACTTAAATACTTGTTTGCGCAGGCAAGCTTTATCCTTCTCCTTTTCGCTATCACCATTCATCTTTGTTCTTTCATCATTGATCATATTTCATCTCGTCAGCAATAGGATCTCGGATACAGATTCCGTTATGGTCGATTTAGATACGAACACGCAAGCAACGGAGAATCAAAGTGGCATCCTATATCTCGTATTTATCTCAACAAAATCACCGACAATGGCTGGCGAAGTTTGACGATAACCAGGTTATTCAACAGGCCAATGCGGGCAATTTGCTGTTTATGGAAGAGTTATTTAAACGTGCGAAGCGATTGGAATTTGAAGGTGATCTGCTGATGGCCTGTCAGCTATATCGGCAAGGCTACCGATATTTTAAATTGGAATAAAGGGGAGGGGGCAGTCTTCGAATTTCAGACAAATATTGATTCTTAAGGTACACACTATTGAACATTTGTATAAAATAATGAATGAAAACAGCGGTTAAAAAGTACTTTTTAAAATAGCGTCTATACTCAATAAAAAACCCAGTTTTGATTGAGATAATAACAAATGCAAGGATCACGCTATTTATTTCCCCCGGTTGGGCGCTTACTCTCTTTTATCGTTTTTCCTGCGTTACTGGCGCTTATGGTATCTGTCAATGCATCCGCAAGCACCCAGCTGACGCCACTTCAACAACGAGCCGATATTGTTACGGAACAAGTGCTTGCACCGAATTCTGTGGTGATTGAAACCGCGACAATCGATGACTTGTTCGCCCTTTATGAATTGCTCGATTACCACCCAGTAAACTGGCATCACAATAATCAGGCGGTTCCGAGGATCACGTTTTCCAAACTCGCACCATCTTGGATAGCGGATACGCGAAAATTACCGGTCAGTGTCAAAAAATCTCTTTTTTATAAACTCATGATGCCACTCATTTTGATGTCAAATGAAGCGATATTACAAGAGCGTCAATTTATTGAGTCTGCAAGTTTATCGGATCCGAAATTGATTGAGCTAGCAGTGAAATATCAGGTCATTGCGGGTAGTCGTGCGAATATCAGTGAATCACAAAAACAACGGTTAATGGCGCGTGTCGATATTATTCCACCGTCATTGGCGCTGGCGCAAGCCGCAGAAGAAAGCGGTTGGGCAACCTCTAGATTTACCCTCGAAGGGCATGCGTATTTTGGTCAGTGGGACTATTCCGGAAATGGCATGATACCGAAACAACAACGCAAGGAATTGGGAAATTATGGTCTGGCACGATTTAGCACGCCGCTCGAATCCGTTCAGGCTTACATGTTAAACCTTAATACGGTTGGTGCGTATCAGCAGTTCCGAACACAAAGGCATCATTTGCGAGCTTCTAATCAAGTAATTGCAGGTCTGGATCTCGTTGATAATCTGACCGAATACTCCGAACGTGGCGAGGCGTATACCCGCAGTATTCGTGGTTTGATTACCTATAATGCGCTGCAATATTTCGATCAGGCTTATTTAGCCAATATGCCAGTAGCGTTCGCTATCGCTCAAGTCGGTCGCTAATTTGAGTTAACGACCGTAAGATTCTACTGATTCGATTAATGCGGTCGAATATTTCTAATTTTTGTTCTGATCAATTCCTGTAAAGTGATGTTTAACGGTTGCGGATATAAACGCATCGTTAAACGCCTCACGTTTAACGAGATCAAATTTATTCAAATTAAACTTAATCAAATCAAGTTAACCTTTACAGATTTTTAGGAACAATATTATGGGTTTATTAGTCGAAGGCCAGTGGCAGGATCAATGGTACGATACCAAAGCAAGCGGCGGGAAATTTGAACGCAAAGCGTCTTCGTTTCGTCACTGGTTAACCGCCGATGGGAGCCCCGGACCCAATGGCCAAAAAGGATTTAAAGCGGAGCCTAACCGTTATCATCTCTATGTTTCTCTAGCGTGCCCTTGGGCACATCGAACCTTGATATTTCGCAAATTAAAAGCATTGGAAGGAATGATTTCCGTTTCCGTGGTGCATTATCTTATGCAAGAAAATGGCTGGACCTTTACCCCGATAGAACATTCCGATCATCCGGATTGGGTTAACGTTGAGGATGAGATAAATCACCAGGAATTCCTACATCAGGTATATACCATGGCCGACCCTCAATATACCGGTAGAGTTACGGTGCCGGTTTTATGGGATAAAAAGACCAAGGCCATTGTATCGAATGAATCGTCTGAAATTATCCGTATGCTTAATGTCGCATTTGATCACCTTGGCGCCAGACCCTGGGATTTTTACCCAGAGCCATTGCAAGAAGAGATCGATACCATCAATGATTTTGTTTATCGCAATATCAATAATGGTGTATACCGAGCGGGATTTGCGACCACTCAGCAAGCTTATGATGAAGCGGTGCAGGAATTATTCGTGGCATTGGATAGCCTGGAACAACGCTTAGGAAAACAACGTTATCTGGTAGGTGATTCGATCACCGAAGCAGACTGGCGGCTGTTCACCACGTTAGTTCGTTTCGATGCGGTTTATGTCGGTCACTTTAAATGTAATTTGCGACGTATCGACGATTATCCAAACTTAAGCGGTTATTTACGGGAGTTGTATCAAGTGCCGGGAGTGGCGCCCACGGTAAATATGACGCACATAAAACGGCACTACTATCAGAGCCACGATATGATTAACCCGACGGGCGTGGTACCTCAAGGCCCGATTGTGGATTTCACCCAACCCCATTGTCGAGGTTAGTCAATATAAGGAAGCTAGTGATAGCCATTACCTGAGCCCTTGCGCATTGTTGGATCTTTTTTATCTTCTATACTTGTCGAATCATCTATTTAGCTAGTTAACGATATCGTTTATCGATGGTTAATTCTGGAGATCTAATGCGAAAACATGCCCCTCTTGCTTTGGCAGTATCTGCTGCCCTGATTCTTTTTGCCTGCGGTCAACAATCCGATCCTGACTCAGTCTCTTCATCTAAATCGGATAACCAAGTCGCCCCGGCACCGGTTAAGGACGATTCCAATGAATCGCTAACCTCAGATAAACAAGCGTATTTTGGCAACCTTCATGTCCATACATCCTGGTCATTTGACGGCTACACCAATGGCAGTGTGACAGCACCGGATGATGCGTATCGCTGGGCCAAAGGCGAAGAGATCCAAGCCAATAAAGAAGGTGGGATGATGAAAATTAAACAACCTCTGGATTGGTATGCCGTTTCTGATCATGCGGAATACATGGGTGTTTTTGTCAGTATGGAAGACCCGGACAGCCCGGTGAGTCAGTTGGACATAGCTAAGGAAATCACCTCTGACGATCCCGCAGTTGCCTTTAAAGCGTTTGCGAAAGTTTTGGATGACATGAATAAAGGCAAATCTGATCCACAATTAAATGATCCAAAAATGGCAAAAACCATGTGGCAGGAAATTATCGAAACCGCAGAGATGCACAATGATCCAGGAAATTTCACCACATTTGCCGCTTTTGAGTGGACCTCGGCGCCGAGTAACCGAAACCTGCATCGAGTGGTCATATTTAATGGTCGAGAGAATATTCCTGAATTGCCGTTTTCAACGCTGGATTCTGACAAACCCGAAGATTTGTGGAAATACATGAATACTGCTCGTGAAAATGGCGCAACTCTGTTAGCTGTGCCCCATAACGGTAATGCCAGCGATGGCATGATGTTCGCATTGACCGATTCCTATGGCAATGAAATCACCAAAGAGTATTCAGACAATCGCATTATGAACGAACCTTTGTATGAGATTACCCAAATCAAAGGTTCATCGGATACCCATCCTGATTTATCACCCAATGATGAATTTGCCGACTTTGAGTTGTGGGATTACACGCTTTCGGCGATTACCGAGCGTCCGACTAAACGGCAAGGAAGTTACTTAAGGCAGGCCTATCTTGATGGTTTGAAATTTGAAATGAATAACCAGGGTAACCCATTTCAATACGGGATTATTGGTGATTCTGACACTCATAATTCAGCCTCATCTGTAGAAGAAGATAACTATACCGGAAAATTCGCAGGAGAATTCAATCCTGAGCATAGGTTAAACGGAATATCAGGGTATGAAGAAGCATCAAACCAACAAATCCGGGAATTTGGTTCTGGCGGCCTGGCAGGTGTATGGGCGAAAGAAAATACCCGGGATGCTATTTTTAACGCCATGCAAAACAAAGAAACTTTTGGTACTTCAGGTACTCGAGTTAAAGTCAGAATATTTGCATCCTTTGATTATGACGAAGACATTCTCAATCGTGATGACTGGGTAACGATGGCTTATGACAAAGGCGTTCATATGGGCAGTGAATTGACGGGCAGTTCGGATAGTTCGCCGGTATTTATCATCCAGGCACTGAAAGAAGCCGATGGTGCGAATCTGGATAGGGCACAAATCATTAAAGGTTGGGTGGACAGTGACGGCAATGTGCAGGAAAAGATCTTTGATGTGGCATTATCCGATGATCGCACGGACGGTTCTCAAATGCTTGAGTCGACGGTTGATCTAGCAACAGGAAAATACACTAATGATATTGGCGCGAGTGCATTTTTACTGACCTGGAAAGACCCTGAATTCGACGCATCGCAACACGCCTTTTACTATCTGCGCGTGCTGGAAATCCCGACTCCGAGATGGTCTACGTTAGATGCCATTGCACTTGGACAAAAACCAAGAGACGATCTGCCGGTAACCATACAGGAAAGAGGCTGGAGCAGTCCGATTTGGTACAAAGCTCAGTAAGTTTCGGGGCTAAACAGACGAAAAACGGCTTGTGTTATAAGCCGTTTTATATTTTTCAAGAACGTGACTAAAACGTCATTTCAGGCACGTCGCCATTGACCACTAACTCGCCTTCGGTAAGCTTTACGATCTCATCGACACTAACACCCGGCGCTCGCTCAAGCAGGTGAAATTTACCGTTTTTTATTTCAATGAATGCCAAGTCGGTCAATACCTTTTTGATACATCCTTTACCGGTTAATGGTAGCGTGCACTGGTTCAGAAGCTTGGATACTCCGTGTTTCGAAGCGTGGGTCATGGTGACGATAATATTATCAGCGCCTGCCACTAAGTCCATCGCTCCCCCCATCCCTTTGATTAACTTACCCGGGATCATGTAAGAGGCAATGTTGCCTTCGACATCCACTTCAAATGCCCCCAATACAGTCAAATCCACATGGCCACCGCGGATCATGGCAAACGATTCGGCACTATCAAATAGCGATGCGCCAGCGGCCATGGTAACGGTTTGCTTACCGGCATTAATTAAATCGGCATCCACTTCGTCTTCGGTTGGAAATAGTCCCATACCTAATAAACCATTTTCTGATTGCAGCATCACTTCAATGCCTGCAGGCACATAATTGGCAACCAGAGTCGGAATTCCGATGCCTAAATTGACGTAATAACCGTCTTGTAACTCCTGAGCAACGCGCTGGGCAATTTGTTCTCTTGATAACGCCATGATTATGCTCCTTGCTTTGGGTTTTTAGCTTCGGTTATGGTGCGCTGTTCGATCACCTTTTCAAAATTGCCTTTGATTAAGCGGTCGACATAGATACCACTTAAGTGAATTTCATCGGGATCAAGCTCCCCAGGTTCAACGATATGCTCTACTTCCACAACGGTAATTTTACCCGCAGTCGCCGCGAGTGGGTTGAAGTTGCGGGCGGTCTTTCGAAAAACAAGGTTTCCAAAAGTATCCGCTTTATAGGCTTTAACCAGCGCAAAGTCGCCGGTGACAGACTCTTCAAGAATATATTTCTTGCCATTAAACTCTCGCACTTCCTTGCCTTCAGCAACTGGCGTACCATAACCTGTGGCAGTATAAAACGCAGGAATACCAGCGCCGCCAGCGCGCATTTTTTCCGCTAAGGTACCCTGTGGTGTCAATTCAACGTCTAACTCGCCACTCATCATTTGCTGTTCAAAGTTATCATTTTCGCCGACATAGGATGCAACCATTTTTTTGATTTGTTTATCGAACAACAAAATGCCTAAGCCATGCTCTGTGGTGCCACAATTATTCGATACAACGGTAAGTCCCGTCGTGCCAATACGCTTGATTTCTTTAATAAGGTTTTCTGGGTTGCCGCATAAGCCAAAGCCGCCGACAATTAACGTCATATTATCTTCCAGGCCTGCTAAAGCTTCCTGATAAGAATTTACGACCTTGTTGAAACCTGCCATAAAAACTCCTGTTTCCCCCAATGATTTGGGTGTCGTTATTTGGGTGTGGTTATTTGGGACGTTGATGTCATTGGTATAAGTTCAACTATCCCGAAGATTTGCTGTCGATAATGGCGCAAAGGCCAGGTGAACTCAATGAAATGCTTGTCGACCGTTCAATCTTTGCGTGGTTTCGCGGAAAATTTTGTTTACAAGGAAGAGTAAAGAACAGGGAGGAGTGGAAAGTTATGATCATGGATGTGCGCAGGTAGAATAACGCAGGAGCAGTTATCGAGGAGCAGTTATCGAGGGAGCTTATTTTCGGTGAAGGAGACTGAGTTGCTTTTACTATTCGGATGTTTGAATCCGAATAGTCAGCGAAGCAGAAAACAATTCATTGAACCTCTGCGTCGTCAGCATAGCGCCGCGTTGTTTGCGGCGATTGTCAGCTTAACGATGTGCTGTTCGCATCGTTTGTCTCCCTGCTGATGGATAAAATTCTCGCATTAGCTCCTTTGCATCAGCACCCGTTTGTTCATTTTTACATACACTGTGCGCGCGTCATTATCCGCACAGTAATGGAGTCTATCGCGGAACGGGTGTAAGGTTTCGTCCATTAAATATCGTTGGACTAACATTAAAAAGCAGCGAACAAACAACGTAAAGGCAATGCTCAGTGAAAATTTACCTCAGTGAAGAACAACAAATGATCCAGGATATGGCGAAAAAGTTTGCCGAATCTGAACTCGCGCCAGTAGCGGCACAACTCGATGCAAAACCCGATGCCGATCTCTTTAATGCGAATTTGGCAAAGTTGGCCGACTTAGGGTTTATGGGGTTAAACATTGATGCCGAGTATGGTGGTGTTGAGGCCGGTACTGTTGCATTTTCGCTGGCGATCACCGAACTTGCCAAAGCGTGTGCGGCAACCGCTGTAACGACATCGGTAACCAATATGGTGGCAGAAGTAATACAAGCGGTAGGGACGGATGCACAAAAACAGACCTATCTGCCAAAAATTTGCAGTGGTGAGTTTTTAGCCGGTGGGTTTTGTTTAACAGAGCCTTGCGCAGGTTCGGATCCCGCAGGGATGAAAACGACAGCGGTAAAAGACGGTGATGACTACCTGTTAAACGGTAGCAAAATTTATATCACCAGTGGTTCAATCGCCGGCGTTTTTGTGGTCTGGGCCGTAACGGATAGCGCCGCGGCAAAAGGTAAGGGTATTTCCTGCTTTCTCGTGGATGCCGATACTCTGGGTATCAACATCAGCAAGCCGGAAGACAAAATGGGACAAAAGGCATCGCCCACCAATGAAGTGCATTTTGAAAATTGTCGGGTGCCAGCCAGTAATATGCTTGGTAAGGAAAATAAAGGTTACGCCATTGCTGTATCGGAGTTAGCCGGTGGCCGTATCGGTATTGGCTCGCTGGCATTAGGGGTCGGTCTTGCCGCACTTGATTATGCCAAAGAGTTCATTCAGGACCGTCGCCAATTCGATCAACCGCTGGCCAAGTTTCAGGGGCTGCAGTGGATGCTGGCTGACCGATATACAGAAATGGAAGCGGCACGAATGTTATTGATGCAAGCGGCAAGTTTAAAAGAACAGGGGCTGAGTTTTGCGACTCAGGCGTCTATGGCAAAGCTTTTTGCCAGCGAAAAAGCCAATAAAGCCTGTTATGATGCTTTGCAAATGCTAGGTGGTGCAGGTTACATCAAAGAGTACCCATTAGAACGATTGGCCCGCGATGTGCGAATTACTTCCATCTATGAGGGCACCAGCGAAATCCAACGCGTGATCATTGCCCGTGAATTATTGAGCTAACACAAATAAAAAGGATAACCTATGGCTGTTGAAATTATTGTCGCCGATTATAATAATCCAACCCATTGTAAAGATTTAATCATGTTATTAAATGCCTATGCCGAAGATCCGATGGGTGGCAATGAACCGTTAACAGACTATGTAAAAGAAAACCTGTGCGCAAAACTTGCAGAGCAACCTGGGGTTGTGACTTTATTAGCCTATATAGATAATAAGCCCGCAGCTATCTGTAACTGCGTTTTCGGTTTCTCAACCTTTAAAGCCAAACCATTGCTGAACATCCATGATATGGGCGTATTGCCTGAGTTCCGTGGTCAAAAATTAAGCCACAAACTACTCGCAGAAGTGGAACAAATCGCCATACAAAAAGGGTGTTGTAAACTCACGTTGGAAGTGTTGCAGGGCAATCAAGTCGCGAAACAAAGTTACATCAATTTTGGCTTTTCTGGCTATGAATTAGACCCACAATTGGGTAATGCGGAATTTTGGGAAAAAGCGCTCTGATCTCAGTTATCAGTCAAAAAGTTTTCTAAAGTGACGCTTTGACAACATCGGATGGCTTGGGTTCTCGAGTCGGGCGAGGGACTAACTCACCACCGCAATTCGGACAAGTGAATGCTTTGGTCGAAGTGCAATCTTTACAGAAGGTGCATTCATATGAACAAATATACGCGATGTCAGTAGGTCCGGTTGCCGCCTGACAAGATTCACATTGTGATTTCATTTCTAACATGAGCAACTCCCCGAGAATCTGCGAACCTTTAAGTTAACGAAGCTAAGATGCAAAGTCCATCATTAACTATCCCATTGTTTATGGTGTAGTTTTGTTAGAAAGGTCGCATAATGGATAACGTGTCAGCGGTGGTAGGCTCACCTGAGTCGCCGTCACTTTAAAACGAAATAGAACGACGTCCGGAGCCTCGACCATTGGTTTCTGAATCCGACTTTTTGTTTGAATCAGGTTTACCCGCTTTTTTCGCTTTGCCCGAGTTCACAGATTTACCCGCTTTGGCTTTGCGCTTGTTGGTTGGTGAAGATTTCCGACTTTCTGGCTTTGCTTGCTTGGTCAAAGCAAGTTCCTCTGTTTCGATATCACTTGCGTCAGTGGCATTGAAGGCCGGTTTTTGCGGCGCGTCGACAAGACGGATTTGCATAAACTCGCCATTGAATTCGACCAGATCACCTTGATAGATCTTTTTGCGTTTTTGTTGACACAATTCACCGTTCACGCCAACGTGACCATCGGCGATTAACATTTTCGCTTCACCGCCGCCACCGACCAAATTGGCGATCTTTAGCAGCTTATACAGCTCTAATGGCTCGACATAAACGTCAATCGTGTTGATATCACTTTCATCAAGCTCTATAAATTCTGGTTCAGACAAATCGATTCCAATTTCACAGTAAACAGGGTTAATCGTCCAAGTTTACCATAGGCCTCTATGCTATCGAAACCACCGAATCATATTACATCCATTTGAATAGGGCGCCCCCCTGGGAGAAAGGGGGCTATTATCGACTGAAAGGCATTAGTCGATAATACATTCGATGTTAAGCCAAGGTGTCGATTTTACTCAGGTGCGTCTTCGAAAGTTACTTCGTATGTCACCTGTTCAGTTGCCGCCAAATCGGTGATGCTTGCGCCATCAAGTTTCTCATTCATGTAATCGGCGGTGTTGTTTGCGCCTCGATTCGTTGCGAATGTGATCACGTCTTCACCATTACAAACCAAACCAAGAGCAACGGTTTTCGCCTTCAGGTTATATTCGCCTAATGTCTGACGAAGCTTGTACGTGCTGTCTGACATGGCCGCTTTACAGGTATCAACCAATGCGGTTTCCATATAACTGCTGTAGGCACCTTGAGCATTCACACTGAATGCGGCTAATGAAGCGATAAGACCTGTTGTTGCAATAACGTTTAAAGTTTTCATGGTTATCTTCCTTAGTTGCTTCTTGTGCAACTTGTTGTAAAGAATTTGTTAATGGGTAACACCTATATAGATGGCACAAGAACGCGATTTAGTTGCTAATGAAATTTGACGGGATGTAACAAGTTATTTCATGGTGAAGTTACGTGCTCTAACTTATAAATCAGTGCAATATGCTGTGTTTGTTGGTTTTTTGACCGAAGCTTTAGTTGTGCAGGGTAGGCTATGACAAATACTCTTTTACATTCACCCACACTTTATTACGACTTTCTTCGTGGTTTTGTCCGCAAAAGGGCATCCAAAAGAAAATTTTTGCAGAAATAGGTGGCGGTTGAATGGCTCAATTTTTTCGGAAATTTGGCAATCAATGCCAGGCAAATTGTCGAATTACGATAAGGTTATCTTTAATTGCTTTAAATTTCGGCAAACAAACGGTTTTTCTGAAATTATTTAAAGTTTGTGTTGACAGCTTTTTGCCGATCCCTATAATACGCAACCACACAGACGGACGGTTAGCTCAGTTGGGAGAGCATCGCCCTTACAAGGCGAGGGTCACTGGTTCGAGCCCAGTACCGTCCACCATCATTTTATGGTCTGTCTGTGAAAGTCTTAAATGGACGGTTAGCTCAGTTGGGAGAGCATCGCCCTTACAAGGCGAGGGTCACTGGTTCGAGCCCAGTACCGTCCACCATCATTTTATGGTCTGTCTGTGAAAGTCTTAAATGGACGGTTAGCTCAGTTGGGAGAGCATCGCCCTTACAAGGCGAGGGTCACTGGTTCGAGCCCAGTACCGTCCACCATCATTTTTTGATGAATCAAAAAAAGCTTAAGGTTTCTTAACGCTGTTTCTCCCTGGACGGTTAGCTCAGTTGGGAGAGCACCGCCCTTACAAGGCGGGGGTCACTGGTTCGAGCCCAGTACCGTCCACCATAAACTTAAATCAATTCAACTCAATTCAATTCAATTCGATC
>NZ_VCBC01000013.1 GCF_005843925.1 Thalassotalea litorea | reverse complement strand
AGTTGGGAGAGAACCGCCCGCTCTTAACAACCCGCGCCGAATCACTGGTTCGAGCCCAGTACCGTCCACCAATATACCAAGTCCAATAGTTATCTGCCCACTGAGTCGCATTTTCCTTGAACTAAAATGCAACCCTACGGGAATGAATCTAACACGTTCTAACGGCTTAAAATTTAATGAAGATAGGTCGACTATCCCCATCAAATTTTAATTGTTATAACCCGTTATCTCACATTCTCAATAGAGCACCTAACTAATGGAATTGGCATTAGTTCTCAGCGTATGTACGTCAAAAACTAATTCCAAAACCATAATTTATGCAATCGCTTTCGAAGCAACGTTTTATCGCGGGTACAGAATTTCAGTTCCCGACAAACTCGGCATACCAAGGTTCATGTTGGCAACCCTAAATAATCTTCGATGATGTACCCACAGCAATGTTGTTTATCGCGTACCCTCAACCATCTTAGACCTTAATTTCGAGTTATTTGCGTTTATCGTTTTAACCTGTCCCGTCCTCTGCTAAAATATGGCGCAAATTTTTCCGTGTTTCTCTGTTATGCAGATTCTTATAAGTCAGTGATTATTCTGCGAGAATTGCTACCTGTACAGAGACTTTGTTAGTGAGATAAATATGACTTTAACAACCCGTTTTGCACCAAGCCCAACTGGTTATTTGCACGTTGGTGGTGCCCGTACAGCCCTATATAGCTGGTTATTTGCCAAGAAAAATGGCGGTGATTTTGTGCTTAGGATTGAAGATACGGATCTGGAACGTTCCACTCAGGCATCTGTCGATGCAATTATGGACGGGATGAACTGGTTGAAGCTTGACTGGAACTTAGGGCCATATTATCAAACCAAGCGTTTTGATCGTTACAAAGAGGTAATTCAGCAATTAGTGGATAACGGCCAGGCATATCGCTGTTATTGTACGCCGGAAGAAGTTGAAGCGATGCGTGAAGAGCAACGTGCCAATGGCGAGAAACCTCGCTACAACGGTATGTGGCGTGAACGCACTGATTATCCGCAAGATAAGCCTTACGTAATCCGTTTTAAAAACCCGTTGGCTGGTTCGGTCATTATCGAAGACTTGGTGAAAGGGAATATTGAAATCTCTAACCAGGAACTGGATGATTTGATTATTGCCCGTTCTGACGGTTCGCCAACCTACAACCTTACAGTGGTTGTAGATGATTGGGATATGAAAATTAGCCATGTGATCCGCGGTGACGATCACGTTAACAACACACCTCGCCAAATCAATATTCTTAATGCCTTGGGTGCTCCTTTACCAAAATATGCGCACATTCCAATGATTTTAGGGGATGACGGTAAGCGCTTATCGAAACGTCACGGCGCCGTTGGTGTGATGCAGTACCGCGATGACGGCTACTTGCCTGAAGCTCTGCTGAACTATTTGGTTCGTCTTGGCTGGTCTCACGGCGATCAAGAAATTTTCTCCCGTGACGAGATGATTGAACTATTCGACTTAAGCGGCTGTAACCGCGCGCCGTCAGCGTTCAATACTGAAAAGCTAATTTGGGTAAACCAACACTACATGAAGTCATTAGATCCAGAATATGTTGCGAGTCACCTGCAATGGCATATGGATAATCAGGACATTAATACTGCACAAGGCCCTGCGCTTGCTGATGTTGTTAAGGTTCAGGCAGATCGTGTAAAAACGTTGAAAGAGATGGCCGAAATCAGTCGCTATTTCTTCGAAGAATATCAAGAGTTTGATGCTAAAGCGGCGAAGAAACATCTACGTGGTGTTGCCAAAGAGCCATTAGAAGTGGTGAAAAGCAAGCTTGCTGCTATTGACGAATGGTCTCCAGAAAATATTCAAAAGGCGATCAATGATACCGCAGAAGAACTCGAAGTTGGCATGGGGAAAGTGGGAATGCCATTACGTGTGGCTTCAACCGGTGGCGGGAATTCACCATCGTTAGATGTGACGTTAGCATTATTGCAGCCAGAGCAAATACAAACACGTATTGATAAAGCAATTGCCTTTATTGACGCTCGCGCCCAGCAGTAACTCACGAAACTTGTTCGTAACCGACTAAACTAGTTAGTAACCAATAAAAACGCACAGCTTGTAAATACATTCTGTGCGTTTATTTTTATCCTCCCAAGGAGCATAGATTTTTGCAATTTGATCAATTTAATCTGGATAACCGATTAGTCAAAGCCATTGAACATTTAGGCTTTGAGCAGGCGTCTGAAATTCAGCAACATGCGATACCGTCTGCCATGGCAGGCAATGACCTGATCGCATCTTCGAAGACTGGTTCAGGTAAAACGCTGGCGTTTCTATTACCAGCGTTGCATCGTTTAATTCGCCAACGCGCATTGGCAAAGCGCGACCCCAGGGTTGTGATCTTAACGCCAACTCGAGAATTGGCCAAGCAGGTGTTTAGTCAACTGCGCTTAGTAAGCTCCGGTACCCAGTTTAAATCGGTTTTGATTTTAGGCGGCGAAAATTTTAATGACCAGGTAAAAGTGCTAGCCAAAGAGCCGCATATCATCGTGGCTACCCCAGGTCGGTTAGCGGATCACCTTAAACAAGGGCATTTTTATCTGCACGGATTGGAATTGTTAATTCTTGATGAAGCGGATCGGATGTTAGATTTGGGCTTTGCCGACCAACTGAAACAAATTCATCAGGCAGCCGATCATCGCAAGCGTCAGACTTTGATGTTTTCGGCAACCATGGATCACCAACAAGTAGAAGATTTTGCTCTCGATTTATTAAATAAACCGAAGCGTATTAAGGTTGGTGAAATCACTTCAGAGCACAAAGATATTCATCAGCGATTTGTGTTAACGGATCACTTAGATCACAAAGAAGCTTTACTAAACCATTTGCTGAGTAATGAATCATTCCAGCAGATGATTATCTTTACCGCAACTCGTTCCGATACCGAACGGTTAGCGAGCTTCCTGCAGGAGCAGGGGGTCGATTCTGTGGCGTTAAGCGGTGATTTAAAACAATCGGATCGAAACCGCATCATGGAACAGTTTGCCAAAGGGCAGGCGAAGGTACTGGTGACAACCGATTTAGCATCCAGAGGATTGGATCTGGTGAATGTTTCCCACGTGATTAACTTTGATTTACCGAAGCACCCTGAAGAATATGTGCATCGCATAGGCCGAACCGGTCGTGCCGGAGAAAAAGGGGATGCGATTTCCTTTATCGGACCGAAAGACTGGCAAAGTTATTTAAGCATTCAGGGGTTTTTGCAACAGGCTATTGAATTTAGCGTTGTTAATGGAATGGAAGCGAAATTCAAAGGCTTAAAACCAAAAGCGAAACGTAAGCCAACGAATAAAGGCCCCGCGACCAAAGCGGCTCAGAAGAAATCGTCAAAACCTAAAGCGAAACCGAAGAAACGAGTATTTCATGATGCTCAAGATATTGGTGACTTACCAGTAATGCGTCGAAAACCCGGTGAATATACCGATGATGGTGAGTAATAATTTAGCGATATAATCTTAGGCTTTTCGTCTTATTGATTAAAGGCCTATAGAAGCTTTCATACAAAAAGAGCATCTAACCGATGCTCTTTTTTTGTGTTTAATATTTAAGAGAGTTAGTTAGGGTTGGCAACAAGTTCCTGTTCCGGGACTTGATATTTATTGTGCAGGTTTGCGTTAATCACACCTTTGCGATGGGCAAGCGCGGATTCCATTTTTTTCACGGAATTTCCGATAGCCTTATACAGATCATCGGCAGCGGCGGTGACAGAAACTTTCGCATTTTCGTACTGAGTCGTGACTTCGATTTTTTGGATGTTTTTCTCCACTTTAAGAATGATGTCAAGAGACATAAGGTTGGGGAAGTGGTTGGCAACTTTTGCATATTTACTATGAATGACTTCGGCGATAGCCTCGGTTACTTCTACATGATGGCCTGAAATATTTATTTTCATACAGCTCTCCTTTTTTCGAGTCTTCATGATAAGCATGGGGACGATAATCTGACCTTACAAGCTTATCCGGGGTAAAAAATTTTATTTAATAAGAGATTTAAGGTTCCTTATCGATTGTTGATGTTTAAAGTGATTGATTAAACAGGATATTTTAATTCCATATCCTGGTAACTCAATTTGATTAATTGTTTCAAAATATCGAGATTAATATCTGCCAGTTTGTTGATATACAAACACGACTTGCCGACTTTGTGTTTTCCTAATTGCGCCATTAACGACTGATACTGACTAAAGCCAAGAATGATATATAGGGCGATGTTTTGTTTTCGCGGTGAAAAGCCCGCTCTTAAAAAATCTCCTTCGCGACCTGAATCATAACGGTAATGATATTGACCAAAGCCAATAATGGAAGTTCCCCAAAGTTTTGGCTTTTGTTTGGTAATGTCGGAAAAAATTTGCAGTAGTTGTTCACTGTCCTGTCGTTTAACAGGGTGTTCGATAGCAGCGATAAGTGTATCGGGGTCAAGGTTTGTTGGTTGGGTTTTGTTGTCGCTCATTAACCACCTTAATCGTTCGCTCTTTACTTAACCTTACTCCATATTTGATTATTCTGACAAGCCATAAATGAAACAATTTTCTTTACCTTGCTTTAAATCAACATCCGTAACCGTATTGGCGTTTATGGAAGGAACAATGGCTGGTCAAAGCATTTGTTTATGCCCAAAAAAAAGGAGCCAATTGGCTCCTTAGATTTTAAATGCATCTAGTGGTCGCACAACATGGTGCTTATTTACTATTTCTGGCTTGCGAGATACTCGTCGTAACCGCCCGCAAAATCAACATAATTATCGCCTTTGAGCTCGATCACGCGAGTGGCTAGCGAGGAAACAAATTCACGGTCATGACTGACGAAAATCAAGGTCCCTTCGTATTTTTCTAAGGCAATGTTCAATGATTCGATTGACTCCATATCCATATGGTTTGTTGGTTCATCCAATACCAGAACGTTCGGCTTTTGCATCATCATTTTTCCAAATAACATGCGGCCTTGCTCACCACCAGACAGAACTTTCACCGATTTTTTGATGTCGTCTTGAGAAAACAATAAGCGCCCTAAGAATCCACGGACTACCTGTTCATCATCGCCAGGATTCTTCCACTGACTCATCCAATCGAATAACGTGAGATCTTGCGCGAAATCGTCCGCATGATCTTGTGCATAATAAGCAATGTTGGCATTTTCTGACCACTTCACTTCTCCAGACTCCGGCTGTAGTTCACTCATTATGGTCCGCAAGAAGGTGGTTTTACCGATACCATTTTCGCCAATGACCGCAATTTTTTCACCGACTTCCGCCATTAAATTAATATTTTTGAGGATATGGTTATCATCAAATGACTTGTTCAATGATTCAATTTCAATGGCATTACGAAACAGCTTTTTTTCCTGATCAAAACGAATAAAAGGATTCACCCGGCTGGAAGCTTTGACTTCATCAAGCTGAATTTTATCGATTTGTTTGGCACGAGATGTCGCTTGTTTTGCTTTTGACGCATTTGCAGAGAATCGACGAACAAAATCCTGCAATTCAGAAATTTGTGCCTTCTTCTTCGCGTTATCGGCCATTAGACGGGCTCTTGCCTGAGTCGCAGCAAGCATATATTCATCATAATTACCGGCGTAGACATTTAACTCACCATAATCCAGATCCGCCATATGGGTACAGACACTATTTAAAAAGTGACGGTCATGGGAAATTATGATCATTGTTGAATTGCGCTCGTTGAGAATTTCTTCCAGCCATTGGATCGTATGAATATCCAGGTTGTTGGTAGGTTCATCAAGCAGCAGAATATCGGGATCAGAGAATAGTGCCTGAGCCAGCAATACTCGAAGTTTAAAACCTGGGGCAATTTCACTCATAGGACCAAAGTGCTGATCCACTGGAATACCAACACCCATCAACAGTTCACCAGCGCGACTCTCGGCGGTATAACCGTCCATTTCCGCAAACTGGGTTTCCAGGTCAGCGACTTTCATACCGTCTTCTTCACTCATTTCGGCCAGCGAGTAAATACGATCTCTTTCTTCTTTAATGGCCCAAAGTTCAACGTGACCCATGATCACAGTATCGACCACAGAATACTCTTCAAACGCAAACTGGTCCTGGCGAAGTTTACCCACCCGCTCATTAATATCGACGGAGACATTTCCAGCGCTTGGCTCTAAATCGCCGCCCAAAATTTTCATAAACGTGGACTTGCCGCAACCGTTGGCACCGATAAGACCGTAGCGGTTACCGCCACCAAATTTTACTGAGATATTTTCAAAAAGAGGTTTAGCACCAAATTGCATGGTGATATTCGCTGTGGTGATCAATGAACTAATCCTGACTACTGGGTTTGTAAAAGTGGCGGCATTATAAAACAATGCAAAGCAGATAGGAATGTCATTCCCCCATCATTACTGTATCAATTGTGTATCCCGGAACAATTACAAAGGGGCAGGCTTCATGGTTTTAATTTCAATTGTATTGCCAAGTGGATCTTTGATGTATACCGACTCGCCAAATCCCTGTGCGCCATAGTTATCATGGATGTCAGAACATTCAACGCCATGATCGGCAAACCATTCTAATAATTTTTTGTCTATTGTTTCGTTAACGGTCAGACAAAAGTGGTCGACATTTTTTTGCCGGAATATTTCGCTACCCGCAGGATTTTGAATTTGATGATTGGATTCTGGCCCAGTCAGTAAATCGATAATGGAAAACCCGGCTCGAAGCTGGGTTAAATGAAAATCCGGTTCTTGTCGTTCCACTACGCAACCGAGTACCTGACAATAAAAATTTAACATGTCCTGTGGCGATTGCTGGGCGTTGAGGACAATATGGTCGATATGTTGTGGTGTCAGCATGTGATTATTCCTTTATCCGGACAAAGTGGATTGTAAATATCCCAAATCCCCTGATGCTTAGTTTTAACTTGCTGATCTCGATGTGAAAAAAGCAATGTTGGGTGTTCAAGTATAGGCGATGAATACCATAAATTCCTATGCAACCCCCTGATACTGATGCGCACTCATTGCGAATCGTCAGCAGAATATCCTGTCATTTGTGTAGCCACTAAATGCTCAGGAAAATGTGAAGAACAGGTGCATTAAAAGTGTTGGAACGGCGGTTAAGGGGGGGCGGTTTTTCAGCCCTGGGGGTGAGCCTGGTGGATTTAAATTATCACTTGGCGAATCGAGAATAGAGATTTACAATACGTTTACAACGAAACATATTGAGATAGGGACCAACACCTCAATGTTATTTAATGCTAAATATCGAATCGCTTTGCCTTTACTGCTGGCCAGTATTCTCGCTGCATGTAGCACTTCCCCTACAGGGCGAAGACAGCTATTAATGCATTCTCCTGATGAACTCAACCAAATGGGCGCAAGATCATTTGATGAGATGAAAAACCAGGAAACCATTTCTACCGATCCCGCGGTCAATAAATTTGTGCAGTGTGTTGCCGATGCGATCACCGTTAATGTTGATCCCAGTGTTCACCAAGGAAGCTGGGAAGTGGTGGTGTTCGATTCAGAAATGGTCAATGCATTTGCCTTACCGGGTGGCAAAATTGGTGTCTATACCGGTATTTTGCAAGTGACTGAAAATCAAGGGCAGTTAGCGGCGATAGTCGGTCATGAAGTTGGCCATGTGATTGCTCAACATTCCAATGAACGTTTGAGCTCGGATCAAATCAGCAAAATTGGTCTTGCGGTTGCAGGTACAACCCTGGCATTAAGTGACGTAGATAATAAAGCCTTAATCATGGCGGGCATGGGGATTGGAGTCCAATATGGCGTTTTGATGCCCTATGGTCGTACCCATGAAACAGAAGCGGATATTATCGGTCAGGATCTGATGGCTAAGTCGGGTTTTGCACCCGAGGAATCGGTTGCTTTGTGGCGCAATATGGCCAAAGCCGGCGGCGGCGAGCCACCAGAATGGTTATCGACTCACCCGTCTAATCAAACTCGTATTAACAATTTAACCGAGCACTTGGCTAAGTCTGAGCCCATTTATGCGGCAACTACCGCCAGACCACAATGTGTTAAACCAAAAATCCCAACACCGAAGAAAGCCAAGTAAAGTTAACTGTTTATTTATTAGACCTTTTACCCAATTATTGTGGTAAAAGGTCTGTAGAGTTGAGGCGGGATATGCTAAGCTTGCCGGCGAATTTTTTATAGAAGAACCTATCATGTCAGAAAATAAATTTGAGTCTATTGAACAGCGTGTTAGTTATGGTGTAGGTCGTCAATTAGGTGATCAATTGCGTAATAACCCGTTTAAAGAATTTGACGTTGCAGCAGTACAAGCTGGTATTGCTGATGCATTATCTGGTGCTGCGAGCGCAGTAAGCCAGGAAGATTTACAAGACGCGTTTACTGTTGTTTCTCAAAAACTTCAGGAACAAGAAGCGGAAGCGGCAAAAGAAGCATCTGCTGCTGGCGAAGCATTTCTTGCTGAAAACGCTAAGCGTGATGAAGTCACTGTTACCGAATCTGGCCTTCAGTACGAAATCTTAGTTGAAGGTAATGGTGATAAGCCATCTGCTGATAGCACTGTTCGTACTCACTATCACGGTACTTTCCCTGACGGTAACGTATTCGATAGTTCATACGATCGCGGTCAACCTGCGGAATTCCCAGTGAACGGTGTAATTGCCGGTTGGACTGAAGCGCTACAAATGATGCCAGTTGGTTCTAAATGGCGTCTACACGTACCTTATAACCTTGCTTATGGTGAGCGTGGTTCTCAAGGTGCGATTCCTCCGTATGCTACTTTAGTATTCGATGTGGAACTGCTAGACATTCTTTAGTATTTAAAAAGCCGGGTTTTCCCGGCTTTTCTTTAAGTAAACATCTAACGGTCCACATTGATGTGAATCGTGAATCGATAACATGTAAATAAAAGCCACACGTAAAGCACCATAAGTGGATGCTAATCGTGGGTCACTTGCTGATAAGTTTAACAAGGATTATCAATGACCATAAATGTCGCGATATTAGGTTGTTCCGGTCGCATGGGACAAAACCTGTTAAGAGCTGCCATTGAAGCAGAAGATATTACATTGGTAGGCGGCACCGTTCGCCAGAACTCAAGCTTAGTCGGTGTAGATGCCGGTGAACTTTGCGGTATGAGTAAAGCTGATGCGCCAATTACTTCTTCGATGGACGATTTACTCAACGCTGATGTGTTTATTGACTTTACCGCGCCCGGTGCAACACTAAGTCATATTGACTGGTGTGCAACGCATAATAAAGCGCTGCTTATTGGTACCACCGGCTTTGATGCTCAAGAAGAGCAACGCATTCGTGAATGGGGTGAGAAAATCCCAGTGGTTCTGGCACCGAATACCAGTGTTGGGGTGAATTTATTATTTAAGTTATTGCAAATTACCGCTCAGGCGATTGGCGACTATACTGATATAGAAATTTTTGAGGCTCACCATCGCTTCAAGAAAGATGCACCATCGGGTACTGCGGTAAAAATGGGGCAGGTCATCGCCGATACATTGGGTCGTGATTTAGAGAAATGTGCAGTCTATGGGCGAGAAGGTATTAGCGACGAAAGAAAGGCCGATACCATAGGATTTGCGACCGTAAGAGCGGGCGATATTGTTGGCGAGCATACGGCATTTTTTGCTGACTTAGGTGAACGATTAGAGATCTCTCATAAAGCGACTTCGCGAATGACGTTTGCGTTAGGTGCGATGCGCGCTGCACGCTGGTTAAGTACAGCTGAAAGTGGTTTTTATGACATGCAAGACGTACTGGGATTGAAATAGATAATTGTTGTTTTTGGCGGTTTAGACAAGTTTTTTACCTGAAACCGTTAATTAGTTTTAATTTGTTATAGACGGATAGCTCTGTAACGCGTAAAATGCGCGGAATTTGCCAAAATTTAGCTTTTGGCATTAAATCCGCTCAATAATTGTTAAATCTGCTTAGGAAAGCGGCGTGTTTAACAGTTATAGACTATTTCTTCACTATGGAGGTTAAATTGACTAAATCTGCCATCTTGGTGCTGGAAGACGGCACTATCTTCAAAGGCACTGCAATTGGTGCAACAGGGGCAGCCGTTGGCGAGGTTGTATTTAATACAGCTATGACAGGCTATCAAGAAATTCTTACCGATCCATCCTACGCTGAACAAATAGTCACTTTGACTTATCCTCATATCGGCAACACAGGTACCAATACCGAAGACGAAGAGTCTGGTGATATCTGGGCCAAAGGCCTGGTAATTCGTGACTTACCTTTGCTGGCGAGCAATTTCCGTAATGAACAGTCTTTATCTGAATACCTGATTGCCAACAATATTTTAGGTATTGCCGATATCGATACGCGCAAACTGACGCGAATTTTGCGTGAAAAAGGTGCTCAGAACGGCTGTATTCTAGCCGGTGACGAGCTTGACCTTGAAAAAGCACAAAACCTGGCAAAAGATTTTCCAGGCCTGAAAGGCATGGACTTAGCAAAAGTTGTGTCAACCAAAGAACAATATCAATGGACTGAAGGTAGCTGGCAACTAGGCAAAGGCCATGTGAGTCCCGAAGCATACCCTCACCATGTTGTTGCTTATGATTTTGGCGCCAAACGTAACATCTTGCGTATGCTAGTTGACCGCGGCTGTAAATTAACGGTTGTACCAGCGCAAACTCCGGCATCGGAAGTACTGGAAATGAGCCCAGACGGAATTTTCCTTTCCAATGGCCCTGGCGATCCAGAACCATGTGATTATGCGATTTCAGCAATCCAATCGTTCTTAGAGACCGATGTACCAGTATTTGGTATCTGTCTAGGTCATCAGTTACTTGGTCTGGCTTCTGGCGCCAATACCATCAAAATGAAATTTGGTCACCACGGTGCCAACCACCCGGTGAAAGATATCGGCCGTGATGTGGTGATGATCACCTCACAGAACCATGGTTTTGCGGTTGACGAAGACACCTTGCCTGCGAATCTTGAAGCGACTCATAAGTCTCTGTTTGACGGTTCACTGCAGGGTATCCACCGTACTGACAAGCCTGCATTTAGTTTTCAGGGGCATCCTGAAGCAAGTCCAGGTCCGCATGATGCGGCACCTTTATTCGATCACTTCATCGAATTAATTAATGAATACAAAGCCAAATAAGCGCCACAAACTGAATAGATAGAGTAGAAACATGCCAAAACGTACTGACATAAAAAGTATTCTTATTTTAGGGGCGGGTCCAATCGTAATTGGTCAAGCCTGTGAATTCGACTATTCGGGAGCTCAAGCTTGTAAAGCACTTAGGGAAGAAGGTTACCGGGTGATTCTGGTAAACTCCAACCCGGCTACCATCATGACCGACCCAAATATGGCCGATGCAACTTACATTGAGCCGATTCACTGGGAAGTGGTTCGTCGTATTATCGAGAAAGAGCGCCCGGATGCGGTATTACCGACCATGGGTGGTCAAACCGCATTGAATTGTGCGCTTGATTTGGAAAAACACGGTGTTCTGGAAGAATTCAATGTTGAAATGATTGGTGCGACTGCCGATGCAATCGATAAAGCGGAAGACCGTAATCGTTTTGATAAAGCGATGAAGAATATCGGCCTGGAAACGCCTCGTGCAGAAATCGTCCACACTATGGCAGAAGCCTTGTCGACGTCTGAACGTATCGGCTTTCCATGTATTATCCGACCTTCATTTACCATGGGTGGTACCGGTGGTGGTATCGCGTATAACCGTGAAGAGTTTGAAGAAATTTGTACCCGCGGCTTGGATTTATCACCAACCAGCGAACTTTTGATTGATGAATCATTGATTGGCTGGAAAGAGTATGAAATGGAAGTGGTTCGCGACAAAAACGATAATTGTATTATTGTTTGTGCGATTGAAAACTTCGACCCCATGGGGATTCATACGGGTGACTCTATCACGGTTGCACCAGCTCAAACGTTGACCGATAAAGAATATCAAATCATGCGTAATGCCTCATTGGCTGTATTGCGTGAAATCGGTGTTGAAACCGGTGGTTCTAACGTGCAATTCGGTGTCGACCCAGATACTGGCCGTATGGTCATTATCGAGATGAACCCGCGTGTATCGCGTTCATCGGCGCTCGCTTCGAAAGCAACAGGTTTCCCAATTGCAAAAATCGCGGCAAAGCTGGCCATTGGTTACACCTTAGATGAACTAAGCAATGATATTACCGGTGGTGCAACCCCTGCATCATTCGAACCAACAATTGATTACGTCGTTACTAAGATACCGCGTTTTAACTTTGAAAAGTTCGTCGGTGCAGAAGATCGTCTAACCACGCAAATGAAATCTGTTGGTGAGGTTATGGCCATCGGTCGTAATCAACAAGAATCTTTACAAAAAGCCCTTCGTGGCTTGGAAGTAGGCGCTCACGGTTTTGATCCTATCGTTGATGTAACCAAACCGGGTGCCAAAACCACTATCATGCACGAGTTGCAGGAAGCTGGCGCTGAGCGAATCTGGTATATCGCCGATGCATTCCGTTTAGGTCTTAGCGTTGATGATGTATTTAAAGCAACCAAAGTTGACCCTTGGTTCCTGATCCAGATTGAAGACATTGTTAAGCATGAACAAAAAGTCACTGATGGTGGCATGGCGGGATTAACCGTTGACTATTTACGTCAGTTAAAACGCAAAGGTTTTGCCGACATTCGTCTTGCCGAGCTTATCGGTGTATCGGAAGCGGAAATTCGTAAGAAGCGTCATGCAGCTGAAATCTTCCCGGTATACAAGCGTGTTGATACCTGTGCGGCAGAATTTAGCTCAGATACGGCATACATGTATTCAACCTACGATGAAGAGTGTGAAGCGAAGCCGTCAGACAAAGATAAGATTATTATTCTTGGTGGCGGCCCTAACCGTATCGGTCAGGGAATTGAATTTGATTACTGTTGTGTTCATGCGGCTTTGGCCTTACGTGAAGACGGTTATGAAACCATCATGGTTAACTGTAACCCGGAAACGGTTTCTACCGACTACGATACCTCGGATCGTTTGTACTTCGAACCAGTAACATTTGAAGACGTGCTCGAAATCGTACGTGTTGAAAAGCCAAAAGGCGTCATTGTCCAGTATGGTGGTCAAACACCATTAAAACTGGCCCGCGCTTTAGAAGCGGCTGGTGTTCCGATTATTGGTACCTCTCCGGATGCCATTGATCGTGCAGAAGACCGTGAGCGTTTCCAGCAGGCAGTAGATCGCCTAGATTTGCTACAGCCAGAAAATGCAACGGTAACCTCTTTGGAAGAAGCCGTTGCCAAAGCTAACGGTATCGGCTTCCCTATGGTGGTTCGTCCATCCTATGTGCTTGGTGGCCGAGCGATGGAAATCGTATATGACGAGCAGGACTTGCGCCGCTATATGACCGATGCAGTAAGTGTTTCTAACGAAGCACCGGTATTGCTTGACCGTTTCCTTGATGATGCTATTGAAGTGGATATCGATGCCATGTGTGATGGCAAGGACGTGGTTATAGGCGGTATTATGCAGCATATCGAACAGGCAGGTGTTCACTCCGGTGATTCAGCGTGTTCATTGCCAGCTTACAGTCTGAGCCAGGAAATTCAGGATGTAATGCGTGAGCAAGTCACTAAGTTGGCGTTCGAACTGGGCGTTATCGGCTTAATGAATACCCAATTTGCGGTAAAAGATAACAAAGTTTATCTGATTGAAGTAAACCCACGTGCTGCTCGTACCGTACCGTTTGTTTCGAAAGCGACAGGTGTTCCTTTAGCGAAAATCGCCGCGCGTGTTATGTCTGGTAAGTCTTTAAAAGAGCAGGGCATCACCAAAGAAACAATCCCTCCATTTTACTCGGTGAAAGAAGTGGTGATCCCGTTTAACAAGTTCCACGGTGTCGACCCGCTTGTTGGTCCGGAAATGCGTTCAACGGGTGAAGTCATGGGTGTAGGTGATACGTTTGAAGAAGCCTATGCTAAAGCAAACCTAGGTGCGGGTGTGACGGTTCCAAAAACCGGACGTGCGTTAATCTCGGTTCGTGACAGTGATAAAACCCGAGTACTTGAACTGGCTAAACAGCTGATTGAATTGGGTTATAAACTTGATGCTACACATGGTACTGCCGTTGTTCTTGGCGAAGCCGATGTGCCAGTGCGTTTGGTTAACAAGGTTCACGAAGGGCGTCCACACATTCTTGATAGAATTAAAAATGGTGAGTACAGCTACATTATTAACACCACTGAAGGTCGTAAAGCTATCGAAGATTCGAAACAGCTTCGTGGCGGTGCATTACGTTACAAAGTTAATTATACTACGACGTTAAATGCTGCTTTTGCTGCATGTATGGCGCATTCAGCAGACGACCGTAATAAAGTAACATCTATCCAAGAATTACATAAAAGGTGTCAATAATGACTACGTATCCGATGACAGTTCAGGGAGCCGATAAGCTTCGTGAAGAATTAAATCAATTGAAATCTGTTCGTCGCCCGGAAATCGTTGCATCGATTGCAGAGGCTCGCGAGCACGGCGATTTGAAAGAAAACGCTGAGTACCACGCTGCACGTGAAGAACAGGGTTTTTGTGAAGGCCGTATTCAGGAAATCGAAGGTAAATTGGGTAATGCTCAAATTATCGATATCACTAAAATTCCGAATAATCATAAAGTGATTTTCGGGGTGACGGTAACTTTGTTGAATATCGACACCGACGCAGAAGTCACCTACCAAATTGTTGGTGATGATGAAGCCGACATTAAGCAAAACCGAATTAGTGTGAGCTCGCCAATCGCTCGTGCGCTGATCGGTAAACAGGTGGATAGTGAGGTAGAAGTCACGACACCGGGTGGTCAGGTTGAATATGAAATTATCTCGGTAGAGCATAAGTAATCAAAAAAGGCGTCCTCAGGACGCCTTTTTTATTGGCCAATTTTCCACGCTATTGTTGGTTGTGATGGAAATTTTCATTTCCATTAATCCGTTATTTGTTTGAGCTCGTATCTCTTGGCAGGCTTGGTAAAGGATTTCCCTTTCCGTTATATTCCGACGCTACTTTAGTTTCTCTTTAAGTAGTAAACTCTTGTTAACGTTAATTAAGTATTTCGCGAATGATAAATAAAATTATAATTTTTACACTCTTTTTCTGGTTGTCCGCAAATGCGATTGCGTTTCAAGAAGAGGTGAACCAAGAGGCCAATCGTGGTCGTGGCGAGAACCGCTCAAAAGTCGAACCTTATGGGTTTATCTACGGACTGGGTTTGAGTCTCAATAATGAAATATACAAAGGCTATGACCGACGTTTTATTCCTCTACCTGTCATTGGCTATCGGGGTGAGACATTCACAATCTATGGTCCGTTTGCAAGTTATGATGTCTATGAAACCGATAGTATTGAAATCTCGTTAAAACTGGCTCCACGATTTGCCGGTTTTGATGAAGACGATAGTTTTATTTTTGCAGGGATGGCAGAGCGTAAATTTTCGATGGACGCTGGGCTTGGGTTCCGTTGGCAAAAAGATGACTGGCGCTTTGACACGCAAGCAGTCTTTGACGTGCTCGGTCGTTACAATGGTTATGAATTAACGGCATCGTTTGGTAAGGTGTTTAGTTACGGCCCATTCTTTTTTGAACCGAATATCGGCCTGAGTTACGTCGATGATAAAATGGCCGATTATTATTACGGTGTGCGAGCCAATGAGGTGTCAGCACAACGCTCGTTTTACCAAGCAGGCAGTGCATTGAATCCAACCTTGGGGGTGAGTTTCTTTACCCCGGTATTATTGGGCGGCATTACACGAATGGGGATTAAGAAAACCTGGTTCGCAGATTCAATCGTGGATAGCCCACTTACGGATGAATCCAGTCGTATTGATATTTTCTTTGCATATTCGCGGCGGTTTTAACTACGACAACCGATCCGGAGCCAGTTGAGCATTATTTCACTTTAAGTGCTTTTATTTGGCGAAGGGGAATGAAAATCGCAAATCGATAGGCACAAAAAAAAGCGCATCGCGGCATAGCCACAAGCGCTTTTTTCGACTTTGACACCATTGCTTACAATTTAGGAATGGCGATTTTTTTCTCGTCAGACTGACGGTACATCACCAAAGTTTTACCAATGGTTTGTACTTTTGTGGCATTGGTTTCACGGATAATGGCTTCAATGATCAACTGCTTAACTTCTCGGTCATCGGTTGGGATTTTAACCTTGATCAACTCGTGATGATTCAATGCGTAGTCAATTTCAGCGATAACCGCTTCGGTTAATCCATTACTGCCTAAAAGGACCACAGGCTTCAGCGAATGAGCCATGCCTTTAAGGTACTGAATTTGTTTTTTATTTAGGTTCATTAAAAAATTTCATGGTGGTTACTTGAATTCCTTATATTTTAACGCCATCTTGTCAGTAATACTAATTTATCTATGCATTTAAATGAGTAAATCTAAGAAACCAAAATTAGCCTCCAGTTCAAATCGCTGGATGCAGGAACACTTTGACGATGAATATGTCAAAAAGGCGCAGAAACTGGGCCTGCGCTCCCGTGCCGTATTTAAAATTGAAGAAATTAATCAAAAAGATAAATTGATCAAACCCGGTATGACCATAGTCGACTTAGGCGCGGCGCCCGGTGGTTGGTCAGAATATGCGGCGAAAGTGGTAGGAGAGAGTGGTCATGTTGTGGCGTGCGATATCTTACCAATGGACCCATTAGTCGGGGTCGATTTTCTGCAGGGCGATTTTCGTGAGGACGCGGTTCTGGAAACCTTGTTAAACCGAATCGATGGCCGCAACGTAGATACCGTTATGTCCGATATGGCGCCAAATTTTAGTGGTAATGAGGCCACGGATCAGGCTCGCAGTATGTACTTAGTCGAGCTGGCGCTTGATATGTGCACTCAGGTGCTGAAACGAAACGGCAGTTTTGTGGTCAAGGTATTTCAGGGTGAAGGCTTTGACCAGTTTGTGAAAGACGTCAGGCAGGCATTTACTACGGTAAAAACCCGCAAACCTGACTCTTCTCGGGCCCGCTCTCGAGAAGTTTATATAGTAGCTACTGGATACAAACTGTAGTAAAGTTAACTATTAGTAACATCGCCCTGTATTTTATTTATCCGATTTTCTAAGAGGCCATCAAATTGAGCGATATGGTAAAAAACCTAATTTTGTGGTTAGTGATAGCCATTGTACTAATGTCCGTGTTTCAAAGCTTTACACCAAGCAATGCCACTGACAGTAAGATTGACTATACAACCTTCATCAATGAAGTGACGCAAGGTCAGGTTCGAGACGTAAAAATTGAAAGCAATGGTGTAATTACCGGAACCAAACGAGCTGGTGGCACTTTCACGACACTAATCCCGACTCAGTACGATGATGGGTTGCTTGATGACCTGATCAGTCATGATGTGAGAGTGGAAGGTGTACTTCCTGAAGAGCAAAGCCTACTTGCCAGTATCTTTATCAACTGGTTCCCGATGTTATTGTTGGTCGGTATCTGGATTTTCTTTATGCGCCAGATGCAAGGCGGCGGTGGTAAAGGCGCAATGTCGTTCGGCAAGAGTAAAGCTCGCCTGTTAAGCGATGATCAAATCAAAACGACGTTTGCCGATGTCGCCGGTTGTGATGAAGCCAAAGAAGAAGTGGCGGAACTGGTTGATTACTTACGCGATCCTTCAAAATTCCAGAAGCTTGGTGGTCGTATTCCATCGGGTGTTCTCATGGTAGGTCAGCCAGGTACCGGTAAAACCTTATTGGCGAAAGCCATTGCCGGTGAAGCGAAAGTACCATTTTTCAGTATTTCCGGTTCTGATTTCGTTGAAATGTTTGTTGGTGTCGGTGCGTCTCGTGTGCGTGACATGTTCGACCAGGCGAAAAAATCTGCACCTTGTATCATCTTTATCGATGAAATTGATGCCGTCGGCCGTCAACGTGGTGCTGGTCTTGGTGGTGGTCACGATGAGCGTGAGCAAACCTTGAACCAAATGCTGGTTGAAATGGACGGCTTTGAGGGTAATGAGGGGGTCATCGTGATCGCCGCGACGAACCGTCCAGACGTACTTGATCCAGCGTTACTGCGTCCAGGTCGTTTTGACCGTCAGGTGACAGTCGGCTTACCGGACATTCGTGGCCGTGAACAAATTCTTAAAGTGCATATGCGTAAAGTACCTCTGGGTGATGACGTAGATGCTGCGGTAATTGCCCGCGGAACGCCGGGATTCTCTGGTGCTGATTTGGCAAACCTGGTTAACGAAGCGGCATTATTTGCAGCCCGTACCAGTCGCCGTTTAGTGTCGATGGCAGAATTTGACAAAGCCAAAGATAAAATCATGATGGGTGCAGAGCGTCGTTCCATGGTGATGAGCGAGTCTGAAAAAGAAATGACCGCATACCATGAAGCCGGTCATGCGATTGTTGGTCGCATGGTACCAGAACATGATCCAGTGTATAAAGTCAGTATCATTCCTCGTGGTCGTGCGTTGGGTGTGACCATGTACTTACCTGAGCAAGACCGTGTTAGTCATTCTAAAATGCATTTGGAAAGTATGATCTCGAGCCTTTATGGTGGTCGAATTGCCGAAGAGATTATTTATGGTGCGGAAAAGGTTTCAACCGGTGCTTCAAATGATATTGAGCGTGCGACTGAGATCGCCCGTAAGATGGTGACGCAATGGGGTCTTTCAGACAAGATGGGACCGATGTTGTATGCCGATGAAGAAGGTGAAGTATTCCTTGGCCGTTCGGCAGCGAAATCGAAGCATATGTCTGATGACACTGCGAAAGAGATTGACGAAGAAATTCGCGCATTTATTGAACGCAATTATAAACGTGCAGAAGATATTCTGAAAAACAATATGGATATCTTGCACGCCATGAAAGATGCGTTAATGAAATATGAGACCATCGATGCATTGCAAATTGATGATCTAATGGCGCGTGTTGAAGTTCGAGCTCCGAAAGGTTATGGCGATGAAGACAGTTCTGGTAATCCACCGAGTGGTTCTGCCAATGCAACTGTAGACGTGAATAAACCGGACGATATCCCGGCGAACTAATTAAATAATGCTAGAAGCCCTCGCTGTCGCGGGGGCTTTTTTTTGATTAATTCACTATCTAGCCTTTATAAATCGTTGATATCCACTTAAAATTGTCGTTAGGGAATCATCATGTCTAGCGTATAAATCGCCAGGCAAAATAACAATAATTTGGACATGACAGTCAAGCAACTTACCTTTAAAGATCACATTCTGGATTTAGCCACGCCGAAAATCATGGGGATACTAAATGTCACCCCGGATTCTTTTTCTGATGGTGGCCAGTTTAGCAATATCGATGTCGCCCTTGCTGCAGCGGAGCAAATGATTATTGATGGGGTATCCATTATAGATATTGGTGGTGAATCGACTCGTCCCGGTGCAGCGGATGTCGCTGTAAACGATGAACTAGCAAGGGTGATACCTGTGATCGAAGCGATTAAACAACGCTTTGATATTCTTGTCTCGATTGATACCAGTAAAGCGCAAGTTATGACCGCGGCGGCGAGCGCCGGTGCCGACCTCATTAATGACGTACGCGCACTGCAAAACCCTGGTTGTATTGATATTGTCGCAAAAACCCAATTACCCGTTTGTTTAATGCATATGCAAGGCTTGCCTCGCACTATGCAAGATGCTCCGCATTATGACGACGTGCTTCAGGATGTCATACAGTTTTTTAAGGAACGCATTAAGGTGTGTGAGCAAGCCGGGATCCAACGGAAAAATATAATTGTCGATCCTGGTTACGGTTTTGGTAAAACCTTACAACAGAACTATCAACTTCTCGCCAATCAACACGAATTACAGGAACTAGGTCTGCCAATTTTGGCGGGTATTTCTCGTAAATCGATGATTGGTAATTTATTAAATCGACCGGTAGCAGAACGCTTATCGGGCAGTTTGTCGGCGGCAGTTATCGCAGCCATGAATGGTGCCAGCATTATTCGTGTTCACGATGTCAAAGAAACCGCGGATGCAATTAACGTGTTAAATGCAACTCATAAGGAGATCCGTTAAGTGAGTTCAAGAAAATATTTCGGTACCGACGGGGTACGTGGCTTAGTCGGTAAAGCGCCAATTTCGCCAGAGTTTGTAATGAAGCTTGGTTGGGCCGCAGGTAAAGTATTAGCGACTAGTGGTACCAAGAAAGTCTTAATCGGTAAAGACACCCGGATCTCGGGTTATATGCTTGAGTCGGCGCTTGAAGCAGGCTTTAGTGCAGCTGGCATTGATATCGGCTTAATGGGGCCAATGCCAACACCGGCGGTGGCGTATCTGACCAAAACGTTCAGAGCAGAGGCTGGCATTGTTATTAGTGCTTCTCATAATCCTTATTATGACAACGGCATTAAATTCTTTTCAACCAGTGGTGAGAAACTGCCGGATGATATTGAGTTGGCGATCGAAAAAATGCTCGACGAACCAATGGATTGCGTGGAATCTGCGAAATTAGGCAAGGCCGTACGCATTAATGATGCCGCGGGTCGTTATATTGAATTTTGTAAGAGTAATTTCCCAGCGCCATTAACGTTAACGGGTCTTAAAATCGTCGTAGATTGCGCAAATGGTGCCACCTACCACATTGCCCCTAATGTATTTAGGGAGCTTGGCGCTACTGTTATTGAATTTGCATCTAAGCCAGATGGTATCAACATTAATGACGATTGTGGCGCAACATCCATGGCCAATATCAGTCGGTTAGTGGTTGAACAGGAAGCAGACTTAGGTATTGCTCTGGATGGTGACGGTGACCGTTTGATGATGGTTGATCACTTAGGGAATGTCGTTGATGGTGATGAATTAATCTTTATCATCGCTCGCGCGGCGCAGCAACGTCAACAATTGAATGGCGGGGTTGTTGGTACTTTGATGAGTAACATGGGTCTTGAGTTGGCATTACAGCAATTAGATATTCCATTTGAGCGCGCCAACGTTGGTGATCGTTATGTGATGGAAAAACTAAAAGCCAATAATTGGCAGCTTGGCGCCGAAAATTCAGGTCATATTATTAACCTTAATTGCACGTCTACTGGTGATGGTATTGTTGCCGCATTGAATGTTTTAGAAGCAATTCAACAATCCGCAAAGAATCTGTTTACCTTGCGTCAGGGAATGCAAAAGCTTCCGCAATTACTGGTCAATGTCCGCTTCGTTGAAGGTAGCGATCCGTTATCTGATCCAAGCGTTAAACAACAGGTGAAAGTGGTTGAACAAGAACTCGCGGGCCGTGGTCGTGTATTGTTACGCAAATCCGGAACTGAGCCGTTAGTTAGAGTGATGGTTGAAGGCCCGGATGCCGATGAAGTAAAAACATTGGCAGAAAGTATTGCCGATAAGGTTCGTGCTGTTTAATCAGCGCGAATGCCGACTTCGGTTACGCTTGTAAACAAATTGTTTGTCTTTTAAGCAAATAAACAGGGAAGTGATTTATTCACTTGTATCTTGTTTGCAGGTTCGTTAATATCTCGCCACTTAATAAGGGAGCGACTATGCACAGAAATACAATTGTTGCCGCTAACTGGAAAATGAACGGGGATGCCTCGTTGATTAGCGAAATGACCACTGCATTAAATGCCATTACGATTAGTGATGACGTGCAAGTCATTATCTGTCCGTCTGCACCTTATTTAGGGGCTTTGACTCAAGCAAATAGCAATAGCCGTGTGGCAATTGGTGCCCAGAACATCAATGAGCAGTTAAAAGGCGCATTAACCGGTGAAGTTTCAGCTTTAATGCTGAAAGATTTATCGGTACAATATGTCATTGTCGGTCATTCAGAGCGTCGCAGTTTATTTGCGGAAAACTCCGAGTTGATTGCCGAGAAAGCTAAAGTTGCTTTGGCACAGGGCTTAACACCAATTGTATGTATTGGTGAAAGCGAACAGGAGCGAGAAGATGGGAATACTGAGAATGTGTTATCCCAGCAATTAGCTCCAGTGTTGGCGGCTTTAGAGAGTCACGAATTATTTGACGTTGTTTTTGCCTATGAGCCTGTTTGGGCGATAGGAACCGGAAAAACAGCGTCCGCTGAGATGGCTCAGCAAACGCATCGCTTTATTCGCGAGTATATTGCGGCAACAGACGCCAATGTGGCAGAAAAAGTTGCAATTTTATATGGCGGCAGTGTTAATGCTGGTAATTACCAGGAACTGTTTGCTCAGCCGGATATCGACGGCGGCCTGATTGGCGGTGCGAGTTTAAAAGTAGAAGAGTTTAAGACAATCTGCGCTGCAGAATAAAGGATTCATTCATGTTATACGAGATTTTGATCGTTGTTTATTTAGTTGTTGCATTAATCTTGATTGGTTTTATTTTGATCCAACAAGGTAAAGGTGCCGATATGGGCGCGTCTTTTGGTGCAGGTTCATCAGCAACGATTTTTGGTTCAAGTGGTTCTGGCAATTTTATGACAAAAACCACCGCAATTCTTGCAACCGGATTTTTCGTGATCAGCCTATTTTTAGGTAACTTAACCGCACAAGCGACTAAGAAAGGTGACGAGTGGAACAATCTAAACCCAGGCGCTGAACAAACCCAAAGTTTAGAGCCAACAGATGTTCCAGTGAGCGACGACAACAACGAGTCTGACGTTCCAAACTAAGCAAATTCTCGCGGATGTGCTGAAATTGGTAGACAGGCAGCGTTGAGGTCGCTGTGCTCGAAAGGGCGTGAGGGTTCGAGTCCCTCCATCCGCACCATTATTAGGTTCAAAGAGAACCCAGAAAAGCCGAAATACTCTTATTTAACAAGAGGTTTCGGTTTTTTATGTCCTAAGAAATATCACTAGATTTGTTGAGAACAGAAAAGTTTAGCGGTACTTTAAGGAGTTCCAAATAGTTAGCCAATCAATCGGTACTCCACAAAATCAAACAAAACCTGATCAATTCACCCACGTCATGCTACAACAATTAAACTCGCTAAGCCTAAGAACAAAGTATACAAACTGCGAGAGGGCAGAGGTTTGGTTGTTAAGGTAATGCCTGTCTTCAACAAGCAATGAATTTTTGTTTACACTAAAACTTTAACGGGAAAGCGCACGACCATGGGGTTAGGTGCGTTCCCTGAGATTTCACCAAAGCAAGCCCGAGAAATGCGTGCAGAGCCCAGTAAACTTCAGAGCCGTTAATGTGCTATTCAAAAAGGCCAAAGCTATGCTCCTCGACCTTGGGTCACTAAATCTGAAGAGGCCGAGCATTTTGATGTGAGTTGACCAGCTTTGAACAAGGCTTGGTGTTAATCCGGTAGTTAGGATTTATGTTATCCGGAATAAAAAAAAGGGACATTAAAATGTCCCTTTTTCGCGATGTTATAACCTGTTATGGGTTATAAAACTCACCATTTTTACGTAAATAGAACCACCAGTTAATCAATAAGCACACCATGTAGAACACAGCGAATCCGACTAATGCGATTTCTGGCGTTGTCGCTTTGATTTGCTCACCCAATACTTTCGGGATGTAAAATGCGCCATAGGCTGCTACTGCTGAGGTCCAGCCAAGAACCGGGCCTGCCTGTTCTTTCGGGAATACCATAGCAATGGTTCTGAACGTTGAGCCGTTACCGATACCGGTTGCAGCAAATAACAACAAGAACAACACAAAGAACTCAACAAAGAACTGTTCAGGCGTTGCTGATTGATAAGCGGCCTGCATGTAGTAAGCAACACCCAGTGCGCTACCTACCATGACTACGGCACAGATTTGTGTCACTAGTGCGCCACCAACTTTATCGGATATCCAACCACCAACTGGGCGAATTAACGCGCCGATAAATGGTCCCATCCAGGCATACATTAATGCACTTGGGCCATTCGGATTTATCGTATCATGGGTCATCACACCATCGACCATCAAGTGTTGATAGCCAAAGATGACTTTAATTGACAGTGGGAAGGACGCCGCAAATCCAATAAATGAACCAAACGTCATGGTATAGATAATACTCATTACCCATGTGTGTTTGTTGTCAAAAATTTTGTATTGACGTTCCAGACTGTTTTTGATCGCGCCAGGTAATTGCTTTAACAAGAATACAGTCGCGACGATAACCAGAACCAGTACGATTTCTTTAGGAACTCCGAACCCTGAACCATTTGCCGCTTCTGGCAATAATAGCCACAGGCCAACACCAGCCGTTGCAAAACCAATCAGTAGCATTACGGTGATTAACAACCAGGATTGCAGTGGGTTTGAAATATTCGGAGAAACTTCTGGAGTACGGATATTATTAAGTCCGAACCAGCCAGCAAAGGCGAGAGGCACTAAGAATATTAACCAGACGAAGCCTGCATTTTGAATCCAGGTATCGGTACCTGCCGGGATTTTACCGATCAAGGTGCCGCTGGAATTTAACAAGGTCATTGGATCACCGCCAAAGGCAGCAAAAGTCATAAACAGTGGTACCAAAATTTGCATTGAGGTTACACCGAAGTTACCTAAACCCGCGTTCATTCCAAGGGCGTAGCCTTGTTGTTTTTTAGGGAAAAAGAAACTGATGTTAGACATTGATGATGCAAAATTACCACCACCAATACCCGATAGGAATGCCAAAAGCTG
Source organism: Thalassotalea litorea (assembly GCF_005843925.1). Lineage (GTDB taxonomy): Bacteria > Pseudomonadota > Gammaproteobacteria > Enterobacterales > Alteromonadaceae > Thalassotalea_A > Thalassotalea_A litorea_A. Next base: position 21,445 of record NZ_VCBC01000013.1, on the reverse strand, counting down.
GAACACCCATAACGGTGTGTCTGGGTTTTGCAAAGCAATACCAGTACCGACCGCTGGGATAATTAATAGCGCTGTCGTGTAAAAGAGTGTATTTCGTCCGCCGCAGAGGCGAATAAAGAAGCTGCTGGGAATGCGCAACGTTGCCCCGGTCAAGCCCGAGATTGCCATTAATGTAAATAATTCAGGCTTCTCAAATGGAAAGCCTAAATTCAACATCTGTACAGTGATAACGCCCCAATAAAGCCAAACGGCAAAGCCGCAAAGCAAGCTAGGGATTGAAATCCATAGATTACGATTTGCGATTTTTTTCCCTTCGGACTCCCAAAATTTTTCGTCTTCAGGATCCCACTTTTGTAGGTCAGCCATGGTTTTCTCCAAATTTTATGTTTTATGATTGACTGGTTCACTATGGGCAAAGTCGAGCACGACAACAATTCACTTCAGTAGGTACAACTTATTGATATAAAACGATACAAATGTTCGGGAACTGTTCGGGAAGTTAACCCAATATTTAATGCAAGCCTTATTTTTACAGGGCTTCAGGGCGAAACGGAACATTTGATAGATACTCCCTTTGGGATAGGTTAATCTACCTCCTAAAGTATGTTTACTTGATGGACAAATCCTAGGAAAATTTGATTCATATCAAGTTTATATGCATCCAACAATTTATCATGGGCGCGACTAAGGTAATGGAGAGTGATCGCAATGAGTAAAGAGCAAGCAGTTTCAATCCTGATGGTGGACGATCATCCGTTGTTACGTAAAGGGCTTCGGCAATTAATTGAATTTGAAGATGAGTTAACCTTGGTAGGAGAAGCGAGCTCTGGTGCAGAAGCGCTGGAATTGGCGAAACAATGTGAACCCGATTTAATTACTCTTGATCTAAATATGCAGGGAATGGACGGGTTGGAAACTTTAAGAACATTGCGTGCCCAAGGCGAAACCGCTCGTATCTTAATGTTAACGGTATCGGATAACGATGAAGATGTGATTGAAGCGATAAAATCCGGTGCCGATGGCTACTTGTTAAAGGATATGGATCCGGACGAGCTAATTGAAAAAATTAAAGAAGCTACGTTAGGCAAAATGGTGATGAGCGAAAAGCTCACCGAAGTGCTGGCAACGGCGCTGCGCAAGCCAGATCGCAAAGGTAATAACGGAATTTCCTTATTAACCTCCAGAGAACTGGAAATATTAAAATTAATCGCCAAAGGATTAAGCAATAAACTTATCGCTCGAGAACTGGACATTTCCGATGGCACGGTCAAAGTTCACGTTAAACATCTATTGAAAAAACTGCAGCTAAAATCAAGGGTTGAAGCGGCGGTTTGGATGGTCAATTATCAGGCTCGCTAGCGCCTTGAACTTATCGAATATTGAGTTTCAATCACTGGCTGATAACAAAAAATTCGAGCATTTAGCGATATTAAAATTACATTGTTTATACCTGGGTAACGATAACCTGGATGTGAACATCTACCTACAAGAGAACTATCATGGTTGATTGCTGCAGTGCCCCAGGCCTGATGCCAATGCAAGACGCATTAGCAAACCTTTTGAACAACATCACGCCAATTCATAGCGTTGAAGATATTTCGATTACCCATGCGGATAACCGCGTAGCGGCCAGCGAAACCGTTTCACCAATCAATGTGCCCGCGCACAATAACTCAGCCATGGATGGTTACGCCATTTGTGGCGATTTTTCTGATGGGATAATTGAAGCGGGTCGTCAGTTTCATCTCGTTGGTGTGGCAATGGCAGGACAACCTTTTACTGGCCAACTGCAGGCAGGAGAGTGTATTCGCATCATGACCGGAGCCGTGGTTCCGGATTCTGCTAATGCGGTGGAAATGCAGGAAAATGTGCAAATCAATGATAAGCAGATCACTCTGAACCAGGCGCTAAAGCCTGGCAGTCATATTCGTATGGCCGGAGAAGATATTGCCAAAAACCAACCAGTATTTGCCGCCGGCCATCGTTTTAAAAGCGTTGATGTTGGCCTGTTAGCCTCATTGGGGGTAGATAAAGTCAGTGTTTATCGCAAGCCTAAAGTCGCCGTCTTTTCCACCGGAGATGAATTGAAATCGCCGGGCGATACGCTGAATGACGGTGACATTTATGAAAGCAATCGCCATGCAATCATTGCGATGTTAAAGCGGGTAAATGTCGATATCATTGATTTTGGCATTATTGCCGATGATATGGTTAAAATTCGTGATGCGTTTAATCAGGCAAATGAGATGGCTGATGCGGTGATTAGTTCAGGCGGGGTTTCAGTCGGAGATGCGGATTACACCAAAGATGTGCTGGATGAATTGGGGCATATTGAATTTTGGAAAGTGGCGATGAAACCTGGTAAACCATTTGCCTTTGGGCAATTACCAAACAGTGTGTTTTTTGGGTTACCAGGGAATCCTGTCTCTGCGACGGTGACTTTTCATCAACTGGTGGTGCCCGCGTTAACAAAAATGTCCGGCGCCAAACCGGTAAAAACTCTGACATTAAAAGCCATCACTAAAATGGCAATCAAAAAACGTCCGGGCCGGATGGATTTTCAACGGGGGTTTGCCGCGGTTGATGACGATGGCAGCCTAGTGGTAACGCCGCTGTCGCACCAGGGATCAGGCGTGTTGTCCTCAATGAGTAAAGCCAATTGTTATATCGTTTTAGGTCAACAACATCCCGGTTGTGAACAAGGTGCACAGGTTGATGTGCAATTGTTTGACCACGTACTTGGTTAGTGGTTTTTAGCTACCACAGTTTCATTACAGCCCCTGGATATTGATTTGTTCAGGGGCTTTTTGTTCGTTAAGTTAAAAGCGATATCGTGCACCAAATCAAGCCCTGTGTATAAGGCTTTATGGAGAACTGTGCATAAGGCTAAGCACAGACCTAGCTAAAAGGCACAGGGGAGAGTTTTGCTCAATTGATTAGGGATTGAGTAGGCTCAACCGACAACGCTAAAATATACGTCAGGTTGAATACCGATATGAATTTTAGGCTTGAGCGGTTTTATCCGCCCAACATCGCTAAATTTTTGGTGCTGCCGACAATATTGTCGTGCAATAGGTGGGTTGCGACTTTATTTTCCATTGCTGCCTGAATGGCCTCGCACGTACCATTAATATCGTTGGCGGTTAACCAGGGACGAATATCAATGCCATTGTCGCCAAACAAACACAAATGTAATTGTCCTTTTGCCGACATTCTCAAGCGATTACAGCTATGACAAAAATCTTTACTGTAGGGCATGATAAGCCCCAGTTCGCCTTTAAATTCCGGGTGGTAAAATTCCTGCGCCGGACCTGCTAATTTATGTTTGATTTTTTGTTGCCAGCCATTGGCAAGCAAATGCTGTTTTATTAAATCACCGCTGACGTGGTTTTCGCGAAAGAAGGCTTTGTTATCGCCTATTTCCATCAGTTCAATAAAACGAATGGTAACTTCTCGCTCTTTGATCCACGCCAGATATTGCTCAAGTTGGTGATAATTGAACTGTTTGAGCAACACCGCATTCATTTTTATCCGCTCAATTCCAAGTTGCTGCGCGCGTTCGATGCCAGCTAAGATGTTTTCAAGCTTTTGGTGGCCGGTAATGGTGGCGAATAAGCGGGAGTCGAGGCTGTCAGCGCTGACGTTAAGGGCGGATAATCCTGCCTGATGCCAGGCGTCGATGTTTCTTTTCAGGTTAAAGCCATTGGTCGTTAGTGCGACCTGCTCAATGCCCGGCGTTTGTTTACACAGGGCAATAATGTCGGTGAGATCTTTACGTAGTCCTGGTTCACCGCCGGTCAGGCGAATTTTCTTCATCCCCAGTTTGGCAAACGCCTGAACCAGAGTTTGCAGTTCTGCTAGTGACAGAAATTCTCGGGAACTGTCACAGTCGTACCCATCGGGAAGGCAATAATTACAGCGAAAATTGCAGGCATCGGTGATCGATAAGCGCAAGTATTCAAATTGACGGCCAAAATTATCTGAAAGCATCGTATAACCAGTCTTTGTTATCAAAATTAGCGGTGTAAAAGGTATTTCGTTGACACCTTGACTGTGTCGGGAAATCGTACCTTTAGTACCATAGTTCCAGCACTTCGGTGCCGGGTCACGAGCCAGTAATCACATCATTAATCGTCAGGTTTTGTTAGAGTTAGTTGCCGATGATTACTATCAATATGCAGCGAACCAAAATGTTTTAAATGATGTTTCTCAATGAACCACGGCCAATTTACCTTAATTTACCGGGGAATGACCATTGAGCTTAAGAGATATTCACCTACTCATTTGTGAGTAGGTGAATAAACAGAGGAGGGAAATTTAGAACTTAACCGTTGCCATTGCCCAAAATTTAGACGTGTCGGTTGCCAGCTCATCGGCATCATAAGATGCGAATTTAACAAGCAAGTCGGCATTGTTGTTGACTTTATATGCCGCGACTAAATCAATTTCACTACCGTAGCTAATGCTATTTTTATCGGAACTGAAATCGTGATAGGTTGCAATCAGCTTGACGCCGCCCAAAGAGGTAATCGCTGACACATATAGATCTTCGATACCGTTGCCAGGCGTCCCTAAAAACTTATCGGCAAAACCCTGGAATTTATGCAAAGTTGCCAGTGGCGTACTAAAGCCAACACCATTATCACTGCCTAACACTTCAAGGCCACCTAGGACTTTAACCGGGCCAACATTGCCAGCTAATTCGGCTTTGAAATAATTGGCGCTAAACTCGTTCGGGTTATCACCAGCGTCAACTTGGTTGGCGTAGCTTACGCTTGCGGTGACTGGACCAAAGCTCCCGACATAATCAAGGCCGTAAGTATCGGTTGAGGTCGCTGCGGCATCGTCATTATCGATGAGATAAGCAAAGGCAGTAACCTTATGATTATCATTGATTTTATAATTACCATTCGCAAAATGGAATGTACCATGCCAATCGGCAGGTTGGGCACCATCATCGGGTCCGAAGATACGATTAACATTAAACACTAAGCTGTAATCTAGGGTGAGTTTCTCGGTCGCATTATATGTGACTCGGGCACCATCGTAAGTTTGCTCGTTTTGACGCCAGCCAACACCACCGACAAAACGTTGGTTGTCCAGATTAATGCGTTGACGACCACCAACCAGAGTTAGCGCTTCACCTGTGAATTTTATTGCCGCCTGATTGATATCGGTACCTTTTGGATCGGCAACCACCGGGTAGTCCGTTTTACCATTGTTGGTGCTGTTAAATTGATCAGCGCCAATATAACTGACGTTATCGACTTCGACTAATGCAGATACGCCATGCAGTGGTGCAGATGTCCATGTTAAACGAGTTTTTAATGTGGACGCCATCGCATCTTCTGTTTTGCCGTCTTGATCTACGGTTTCAAGACGATAACGTAGCATCACATTGGCAGTTGAATCACTGACTGCAGAGGCGATATCGTCTGCTGCGACAGCAAAAGTTGGGGTTAGGGCACCTGTTAAAAGGGCACCGGCAATCAAGCTTAATTTGTGATGTTTGTTTTTCACAGTCTGCGTTCTCATTAGTTTTCTCCGAATGGGTTTTTTCACCACCTTGAATTTAAATCTTTGGTTGAATATTCCAGTATTTAAATTCCGTCGTGTGTGAAAGTCACCGTTTTATCGTTTTATTAAAGTTATTGAATTTATGGGTTCACCATACGCGGAAAACTGCTTCAAACCTTGATTTAAATCAAACGTTTGAAAGGGTACTTACAGTAAATCCTGGGACTACTCCCTTTGGGGGAGGAGGGATTTATCGAGACAATGCAGGTGCCAAATCCACGATGAAAGAAGCAAGCGTGAAAGAAATACAACCATGCTAAGGCATTACGGCAGTAAACGAATGAAAAGAAGAAAAATCAGGATGTTAAGGCGATACCTCTGGTTCAAAGTACCGCTTAGGCACATTTACTATCCAGGGCGGCCATCGACTCTTGGACGAGTTAATACCGGCCAGTAAATTATCGCAAAGGCGGAAAAGCTAACAATCCACAACAATGCACTTATTTGCCAGCTCATTAAACTGGATTGACTGTAAAAATTGACCCCGACAAATCGAATTAACGTGGCAATAAGCAGCAGCAAAAATGCGATAGGCATGAATGGGTGCAGTTGCAAGGGTCTGCCGGAATGGCCAAGAGAAACCCGGGATATCATTGCCAGGATCAAGTTGGCCATTGCCCCCAGTGTTAAACAATGAATAATGCTACTTAAATTAAATAGGCCAAACGCATAATGACAGGCGAATAAAAACAGGCTGATTGGGATCAGGCTGTAGGCTAGATGTAGCGACCATAATAGTGGAATGCTTAAGGTATGTTGAAAGTTCCATCGAAGGCAGCGCGCCATATTGGTGGTTGCTGCGATTAGAGATAAACCAGCAAGCCATGGAAAGCTCGCGCTATTGCTTGGAATGTTGAATACAAAACATAGTGCCAGCAGCCACATCGAACCTAATGCCACTTGCTCCAGTATTTTTATCGGCTGACGTTTTACCACTTTGGTCGCGTTTGCCGTAAAAAACGGGATCACTCGGCCACCCATTATGACCATGATCATAGTGATCAACATAATCACAGTATAGTGAATCTCTTGAAAGGTTATCGGTATATCAAAATGCGGTGATATCGTTAAATGGGTGAAAACATTGCTCAGGGCAAGTATTGCGAGCACCGGTACAAAAAACAAATTGCGATATTGTCTAACCTTGATGATGGGCTTAGCCAATAAATAAGCACTTAATGGCAAAAACAGAATGTCCAGTAACACCAATATCGTTTCAAAGAGTAGATGTTGCGGGCCGATTAGCATGCCAACTCGTGCGACGAGCCATACCATAAACAACCCAAACAATGACCAGCCACGAACACCGCTGACGCCGGTCCAGGTTTGCACGGCAGTAAGCAAAAAACCGACAATGATGGCGATCACAAAACCAAAAAGCATCTCATGGGCATGCCAGAAAAACAGGCCACCGTAGGGCTCAAAGTTTAACCAGCCTGATAATGCCGCAATCCACAACGCAATCGCAGTCACTGAAAATATGGTTGCCGATAAAAAAAACGGGCGAAAGCCGAGACGAAAAAATGCCGGGATTTTTTGTTCTTGGGCATTATCGGTAATGTTTAACATGGTTTAATTTCTCAAAGGGAAAGGAATGCTAGTCGCGTTCCAGAAAATTGGTTTCAATTGCATGCCTTACCCGCTCTTGATGTTTTTCTTTTTTGTTGGCCACAAACATTAATAGCATGCATGCGGCGAGCACCGCATACAACAGCATAAAACAGGCACTATAAACACCGATGAAATCGACGGCGATACCAAAAATCAAAGGCAATGTACAACCACCTAATGCCCCAACCATAGCCACAACGCCACCGACGCTGCCCATTTGTTTGGGGTAATAGTCATAGATAATTTTATAGACACTGGCGCGACCAAAACCTTGTGCAATACCAATCACAAATATCAAACCGGTGAATACCCAGACATTAATTTCAATATGCAGGTTTACTTGTTTGTCGACTCCTTGGATTACCATAGTGGTTGGTGGATAACTCAAAAAGAACAGACAGACCAGACAGGTCCAAAATACACTCCAATTCACCGTTCTGGCGCCATATTTGTCTGCAAACCAACCGCCAGCGGCGCGGACTAAGCTTGAGCTGGTGACGTACAATAACGTTAACGCCATTGCCTGATTGATATTTAAATCATAGGCACTGACATAATATTGGGGTAACCATAGGGTCAGAGCCAGATAACCGCCAAACACAAAATAATAGTAAAGACCAAAACGCCACACGGCGAGATGGCGCAGCGGTTCGAAGTGATGTTGCCAGCCTTGTTTGTTCTTTTGCAGTATATAAGCCGGAGTCTGCGGGGCCACAAACCCAAACAGTAAAATGACCAGAATCATCCCTGCCGCGTATATAGGGCCTAACAAGTCTAATCCTGCATGATCGATGATCCAGGGCGCCAACGCTAAGGTAATTGCCGCACCGGCATTGCCGGCACCGAAAATACCCATCGCCGTGCCTTGTTTTTGTGACGAAAACCAGTCAACGACATAACGAATACCGATGGTAAACGATACACCAGATACGCCAATAAGCAGCCCTAACCAAAGGTAATCGACCAAAGTCGTGGCATCTTTTAGCATAATCAAAGGAATGATTAAAAACGCCATTTGCCACAAAAGTAGCTTTTTCGGGGCATACCTTTCCGATAAGAAGCCTATTGGTAACCGTAACACCGCACCGCTAAAAATTGGGGTTGATAGCAGCAAACCAAATTCCGTTGCGGATAGACCCAATTGGCTTTTTAAGTGGATTCCGATAACGGCGTATAACACCCAAACTGAAAAATTGGCTGCAAATGCCAGGGTGGCTAAGGTCAGTGCAATATTGGCTTTTGTCGATGGTGATTGCATGGTATTTAGTTCGCCGTAGGTTAACGGATTAAAATTTTTAGTTCGTTGATTCCCTTCCATTATTAAACGAACTCAAGGGATATCTCAATACTCCCAAGTTTCTTTGTTTTGCTGTTTTGTCATTCGGATTACCTAAAAAGGGGTAGGGGGTGGTGAAAATGCTGAGCTGGCAAGGGATCGGCGCTTGCCTTGTGGAGGTAGACGTTAATCTGGCTGTCATATTCCAGAGGCAAAAGGTTGATTCAAATCAAAGTTTTTTTCTTCATTAACAATAATGATTAGCACCAGATACCATTTATAGACTCTTTGGAGAAATACAATGTCTGGACAACAGGGAGCGGTTCCCGATACTGGCGGAATCCGATTATTCAACTTTAGCGATCCTAAAATCAAGACCTTACATATCACTTGGTTTGCCTTCTTCTTAACTTTTGTCGTGTGGTTCAGTCATGCACCCATGCTGGCATTTATCAAAGAAGCATTTGACCTAACCACGCCGCAAATTAAAGCATTATTAATTCTAAATGTGGCGTTAACCATTCCCGCGCGTATCGTTATCGGTATGCTAGTCGACAAATACGGACCGCGGATCACCTTTAGTTGTCTGTTATTTATTTCAGCGTTTACCTGTATGGGGTTTGCGTTTGCCAGCAGCTATGAACAGCTTGCGTTGTTTCGCTTTCTACTCGGTTTCACCGGTGCAGGATTTGTCATCGGTATTCGCATGGTTGGCGAATGGTTCCCTGCTAAACAGGTAGGTATTGCTGAAGGCATTTATGGCGGTTGGGGTAATTTTGGCTCTGCAGCAGCTGCAATGACATTGCCAACCCTTGCTTATCTTTATGGTGGCGATGATGGCTGGCGCTATGCGATAGCGACTACGGGTGTCGTTATTGGTCTTTATAGCTTTGTTTATTATGCCAATGCTCGTAATACACCGAAAGGTTCAACCTACTTTAAGCCGAAAAAAGCCGGTGGCCTTGAAGTAACCAGCCGAGGCGACTTCTTCTTTTATCTCTTGATGAACGTTCCTATGTATATCGCCCTTGGCGTTTTGGCATGGAAACTGTCTCCATCAGGTGTTGGGCTTTTCACTGAGCAAACTATGCAAATTTGCTGGGTAGTGTTAGCGGTTCTGATGGTCTTTCAAATTAGCCAAATTTGGAGCGTTAACAAAGAAAACCTAACTAAAGGTGTTCCTGAGTTAGAAAAGTATCGCTTTAAGAACGTTGCGATATTGGATGTTGCTTACTTCGTTACCTTTGGTTCTGAACTTGCTGTTGTTTCCATGTTGCCGCTGTTCTTCCTGGATACCTTTGAGGGACTGGATCCTGTTAAAGCTGGCTTGCTTGCTTCTGGTTTTGCATTTATGAACCTGGTGGCTCGTCCTACAGGCGGTTACTTATCTGATAGAATCGGCCGTCGCAATTCTTTGATGCTGTTAATTGGCGGCTTAGCAATCGGTTACTTTGTACTTAGTCAGATCACCGGTGCATGGGCTATCCCTCTGGCGGTAATTGCCACTATGTGTTGTTCTTTCTTCGTGCAAGCAGGTGAAGGTGCAGTATTTGCGATAGTACCTCTGGTTAAACGTCGTATGACCGGGCAAATTGCCGGAATGGCAGGCGCTTACGGTAACGTGGGTGCGGTAACTTACCTGACAGTATTATCCTTTGTCGATTACAGCACATTCTTTATGGTGATTGGTTGTTCCGCATTGGTAATATTTATTGCAGCTTTCTTTTTGGATGAGCCAAGAGGACAAATTGCTGAAGTTATGGAAGATGGTACGGTACATATGATCGACGTATCTTAATCGATACAACTGATAAGATAATGGGGGGGTAATGTTTCATTCCCCCTTATTTTATTTTACCCTCGAATATATCAATGAAAACAATGAGCAAAGGGAATGACACTATGTCGCAATCGAAGCCGCAATCGAGTGTATTGGAAGTTGCTGTTGGCTGTAGTAGTCGGGCAGGCATTAAAACTATCAACGAAGATTCCGCTTCATTTTCCATTCCTGAGCAACAATCAATGGTTATCAATAAGGGGATTTGCTGTGCGCTGGCCGACGGTGTAAGTACCGCAGAAGCGGGAAAACAAGCCAGTGAGTTAGCCGTGAGTCGTTTTATTGATGATTATTTTCTTTCCCCGGAGACCTGGTCGGTAGCTCACAGTGGTGAAAAGCTTCTATCGGCAATCAATCTGTCGCTGTTTAAAAAAAGCCATGAATTTGCTTCTGAAGAAAAGGGCTATTTGTGTACGTTCGTGGCGATGGTGTTTAAATCGCAAACAGCGCACTTTTTTCATGTCGGTGATAGTCGAATTTATCACTTTAGAAACAATAAGTTAAAGCAACTTACCCGAGATCACTGCGCCTTTGTTGGCGAAGGGAAAAGCTATCTTACCCGTGCCTTGGGGATGGATAATAATATTCATGTCGATTACGGTAAGCTTGCGGTTGAACCGGGCGATCGTTTTCTGTTGAGCAGTGATGGTCTTCATGACTTTGTTGATGAGGCACAACTCATTGAGGCACTGCAATCTGAGGATGATGAGCAAACCATTGCCACTAAACTTGCCGATCTCGCATTAGATCAACAAAGCGATGATAACATTTCATGCATCGTGGCCACCGTTGCCAGTATCGCCCATGAAAGCCTGGATGATTTTAATACCAAATTAACCCGCCTGCCTTTTCCACCGGATCTTGCGCCGGGCATGAAACTTGATGGATACCTGATCGAAAAAGAACTTTTTGCCAGTAGTCGTAGCCAATTGTATTTGGTGAGTGATATCGAGAGTGGTGAAAAGTTGGTAATGAAAACGCCATCGTTGAACTTTCAACAAGATACCAGTTACATCGACCGGTTTATCCAGGAAGAATGGATCGGAAAACGATTATCGAGCGACAAAATTGTCCGGGTGATTAAGCAAAGCCGACCGCGAACCTGTCTGTACTATGTCATGGAATATGTTGATGGTATTGGATTGGATAAATGGATAGAGCAAAACCCGTTTCCAGCACCCAAGCAAGCGATTGCTATTATTAAGCAAATTGCTGCCGGTCTTGAGGCATTTCATGAAAAAGAAACCATACATCAAGACTTAAAGCCGGGCAATATCCTGATTAATGAGCAGCAAGACGTCAAAATTGTCGATTTTGGCTCGACTTTCGTGGCCGGAACCGCAGAGCTATACAGCCCTTTGGTGCATGAAGGAGCGTTAGGTACCGCCACGTACTCAGATCCACAATACTTACTGGGTAAAAATACGGGCATACAAGGGGATTTGTATGCGCTTGCAACCATTACCTACGAAGTATTTACCTCAAAGCTACCCTATGGCGAGGGAGTCGAAGAATGCCAAACTGCGTTCGATTACGACCGCTTGCGCTATGTAAGTGCCACCTATCATAATCCGATTATCCCTATTTGGTTTGATCGGGCACTGGAAAAAGGGGTGCAAATACAACCGGAAAAACGCTACCTGACACTGGATCAGTTTCTTTCCGATTTAACCAATCCCAATCCTTTATTCTTACATGATGTAATTGAGACCAAGGAAGAACAAAGCCGAGTATTTTTTTGGATGATCCTGTCGGGGTTTTGGGTGGCAATGCTGATATTAGTCTTCTTTCTTTTTAAATCTTAATTTGTTAAATGCAGCGCCAATTTTCAATGGCTTAGAGTGCAAACCTGTACGACCATAAAAACAAATATCCATTGATATACCGGACCTTCTCGGACCTTCTCGGACCTTCTCGGACTTTCTCGGACTTTCGCGGACCTTCACGGATATTAAAGGGGCAAAATGTACGAAACGGCGGAGCAGGTCTTCTTTGGCTAACCCGGCTTTAATCGGTCGAATGCTTTATTGATCTTATGTTTTAGGGCTTGGCAGGGGGAGATTTAAGATTGGGTCTTTGTATGTCTTAGGTAAAGCTGCGACAGAGATCAGCGATTGTATATCGATAATCTTCCATCGCTCTTATAGTGGTTCAACCTGAATTAGTTGACCATCATTTCAATCGGCTTACCGGCGCGATCAAGCACCACATAGTTCGCAATGTTGTTGCCGGTTACCAGATCATTGGTCATTTTGTTTAAATAAGGCTCGGCTTGCTCAGTATCAGGAGCGGTGCCATCCGTACCACTTAATGCGGCAATGAAAATGAATTGCCAATCCTGTGCAACAGAGTCAGCTTCGGCCACTAATGATTCAAACTTTTGCACTTCCTCTGGCAATTTATCGACACACATAATCGGTTGAAGATGGCCGCGTTGCATTTTTTTGCTCTTTTTCGGATTGTTGCCTTCAGGTTTGGCAAACAAAAATAATAGGCGTTGCGGTTGTTGTTGTTCATTCGCCATCGCCAGCAATTCGTTGTAGGTTGCACTCATAGGTTGTTCTCCAGACCTTATTTTTTTTGAGGTTCTCATATTTTTGGGCATACGTATAACCGCCCATTATCTAATGCCAGTGCCCCTGAGGCAGTGCTTGGGCAGACAGGTAGTCAGTGTACCGTAACTGATGTAGACATAAATTGTACTGAGGGGGTACTCCCTTTTAGGTAGGGTGGCGAAAAATTAATCGTTTTCAGCAAGCCACGGAACCCTCCATTTAAGGTTCTGAGCCAGCACAAAAAAGGCTAATTAAGCCCAATGCTACGGCATCAAGTACGATAATACGTGCTTTAAGGCAACTCCTGTTTGCATTTGTGTTGGCATTTGTATTTGTGGCAGGGTCAATGCGCTTTGTTTGGATATTGGTTTTTCCTAGGCACCTTAAACCGGTTAAGTTGGATCACAACAGGCACTACCCATAAAGGTAAATAGTAGAGTCAGGCACACTCTAGTAAGGTAGCGATATTCATTGCATAAGGAGTGCAGTAATGCCTGTTATTAATCAATTTTTTAGTGCCGATCATGAACGTCTCGATTGTTTATTTATGGAATTTAAACGTCGATTAGAGGAAAGCGATGCGAAGGCCATCACTTTTTTTCAAAAATTCACTGCCGGACTACTCAGACACATTGAATGGGAAGAGCAGGTTCTGTTTCCCTTTTTTGAACAACATACCGGCATGAAAATGGGGCCGACTCTGGTGATGTGCTCTGAACACGAACTGATTAAGAACTTACTGAACGTGATTAAGTGCAAAGTCGTGCATAAAGATACCCGGGAAATTCCAGAGCTTGAAGAACTGCAAAGGTTGCTCGCTCAGCATAATATGAAAGAAGAAAAAGTGCTGTATCCGATGATTGATAACCATTGTGACCCGCGCCAGGCTGCCACACTGTTTTCACAAATGGCGTGATAGTCAGTCGTCAGTAACGAAACCGGTAATCGTTTATAAGATTCGTATTTTGACTTCTGTTCAGATATCCGTAAATTAATCAGAGGCTTTTGCTCACAATCACAAGCGTGTACTTGTAGCGAAAGCTATCTACCTAGTTAGTCATTGGGTTTACTGGGAATATCAGGAAGTGTCAGGATGATGTCAAAAAATCAAAAATTACTTGTCGGCCTTCTAATAGCATTGGTTTTCGTCACGATAGGGGGAGTTTATTTGAAAATCGCGAAAGATGAAATTTTCTATCTTTGCGGTAACTTCTCGGCAGGTGTAGATAAATCAAGTGTTATCAGGCAACTAGAAACAGCAAACCTATCCAACTATAAACACACTAATCATGACCAGGGTTCGAATATCGTACTGAGCAGCAAATTATTTTTTGTGACTAATCAATGTATTATTGAGTTAGATACGCGTGATAAGGTTGTCAGTGCAACTTATCAGTAAACCGACCAAAGACTTTGTTTGAGACTCTCGTGTCTTTTGCTGTTGCTAACAGCTTAAATTTATCATGCTTGCGTCACTCGCACATGATCTAAAGCAAACAAATAGGTCTGATCCCGGTTGAGGCGACTATAACGAGCGATCTTCAGTCACTTAATTGGAGTCGAAAGAATAAACTGTTTTAGCAACCTAACAAGGATTAGCAAGCATGAATAGAACCATAGATATACTAAAAATAATATATGCATTATTTTATCTGGTGATTGGACTTCGTGGAATCGTGGCTTACTTAGGCCTAATGCCAACTCCTAACTTTGACATGAGTGACCCCGCCAGACAATTTCAAAATGCACTTGCAGCTACTGGCTTCGTAATGGAAATAGTAAGTGCTGTATTCTTCGTGGCTGGTACGCTAATGCTATTCAAAAGAACTACGCCCCTAGGACTGATTTTGTTAGCACCGCTTGTCGTGGTTATTCTATTTAATCATTTAATGCTGCAAGGTAGTGCGATATGGGGGGTGTCGCACGCTGTGTTGTTGGCAGTATTCGCGTGGTCATATCGGGATGCGTTCAGCAGCCTTTGGAACTATTCGGCCGATCGCTAACGGACTGTTCCTGACACAAATTTGACGTTAACCAATTGAAAAGGTTAATGTCTCCAACGAGCTGTGAGTTCAAGCGGTGAATGCAACGCTATCCTTATACTAACTTGAGGAGCGACTACGCAAAACTAAAATAAAGCATTCAATGTGATACTTTAATATTTGTACTGAGGCATTTCACTGGGGTTCTGTTTAAATACAAGGCTTTGGTGGTCGCCATTGACCGCAAAGCGATTTTGGCCTGTTATCTTCATTTTTAAGGACTGATTACTAAACATGAACCTATTTAAATGGATTGCATACCTTTCGTTTTGTCTAATCCCGACTTGCAAAGTTTACGCTGTTGAAGCTGATGTATGTTCTGAAAATAAGTTATATGACGGTAAATTATTTCAATTAGATGTTTTTAAGTTTGGCATGGGGCACTATAAATTTGAGTTTTGTGTAGATAGTCAGCAGGGGTATTTAATATCTCAATACACTAAACATGGGCGTTCTTCTGAAAGTTCAGTACATAAATCAACAGTTACGCTAACTAATCAATTAACACAAGATATTAAGAAGCAGTATTTAAAAAGCTTAAGCATGAATTTGAAAGATGATTTAAAGGGTCATGATGGCTCTACATGGTGTTTCATGCCTAAAGAGGCTTTTTCACATTCCAATCACTGTGTATGGTTCCCTGAATATAACTCCGAAGAAAGAGGCTTAAACGAGTTAATTCGTCTTGGTGGTCTAGCTTTTGAGCATTCAAATTTGAAGTTGGTTGGTGCAACTTTCTCTGAATAACTTTTTTCTAACGTGCAGCAAATGGCACAAATTTGACGTTAACAGATTGAAAAGGTTAGTTTCTCTAGCGAGAGTTCTACAGTCATTCAAGTATTCTTTTCATATCTAAACAGGTCAACAGGGAACAATCTTGATTATTAGAAATTTCATATTAGCTTTTGTACTTGCCTATTCAACGGCCTCAGTTGCTAAGGAGTTAAAAACAAAAGATATTGATGCTATATTTTCTGAATTTGATGGCAACGTACCTGGTTGTTCCGTAACCGTCAGTCAAAATGGAAAAACTACCTTTGATAAAGGCTTTGGATTATCAAATCTCGAATATGGTATACCTATAACTAGTGATAATCGCTTTTTAATTGGCTCAACTTCAAAACAATTCACAGCATACTCGATCGCTCTTTTAGTTCAGAAAGGTAAGATCAAATTATCAGACAGTTTATGGAAATTTTTCCCTAAGTTTCCTGATTACGCTCAAAGTATATTGGTATCAGATTTAATCCACCATACAAGCGGTATTCGTGACATTGATCATCTCACTTATCTTGGGGGATTTGGAGAAAGCATCGACTATACCGATAGTGACGCTATGTCATTTTTAGTTAGGCAGGAAGCACTTAACTTCAATCCTGGCACAGATTATATGTATTCCAATTCTAATTATTTTCTTTTAGCCAAGATTATAGAAGTCGTAACGAATAAGAGCTTTAGAGAATTTACAACAGAAAATATATTTGAACCACTAGGAATGCATCACTCTTATTTTAATGATGATCATACTGAGGTCATTAAATTGCGAGCCAGCGGTTATTGGCCATCCGATAAGGGTTATGCTTTGGCATTCAATACAATGGATATAGTGGGCGCCAGTGGTTTATATACCACGAACAAAGACCTGCAGATTTGGTTTTCTAATTTCATGGAAGAGCCGTTAGGCTCTGATTCTAAGAGCCTATTTCAGGAGCTAGTTAAGGTTGGAAGATATCGAAATAATGAAAGACTTCATTATGCATATGGTTTAGAAGTAGACAGATTCAACGGGTTATATCGGGTGCACCATGGCGGCGGAGACGCTGGGTATAGAGCTATGAGTATGATGTTTCCTGAAGAAAAAACTGCTTTTAGCATTTTGTGTAACAACGGTTACGTGAATACGATGAATTTAGCTCAGAAACTCACGAAGGTAATCTTTTCAGTTCGAGAAGAAAGTACACTTAGCGTTAACAAGTATACTCCGGTAAATCCAAAAGAAATTGTTAACTTGCTAGGTGACTATTGGAGTGATGCCCTCAAACAGAAGGTTTCCTTAATCGAAGATGATGGCACCGTTTTTTACCAGATAAATAGTCGAAGTAAGCATGTATTGTATCGCATTGATGATTTAACTAACTCATTCAATGTGTATTTATCTAATGGAGTTCCCACACATATAATACCAAATTCTGAAGATACGATAACAGTTATGACTATGCGTCATGGTCTAAAGCAATCTGTAAAATATGAAAAAATCAGTAGAAGTGTTAAAAGTCTTTCATCAAATATTTCTGGTAAGTATTACTCACTAGAATTAGACAGTTATTATCAATTGGCAGCGACAAGAAGTGGATTAATTTTACATATGGCTGGAAGTGGCCCCCATAAATTAACAACAGTAAAGAAAGGTGTTTTTACTGATGAGTATGGTCAAATCGTCATAACATTTGATTCTCATGGCGACTTTCTATTAAGTTCAAGTAGAGCTAAAAATATAGCATTTAAACAAGTCGGAACTTAACCCCTTAGACTTTAACTTATTGAAAATGCTAATGTCGCAAAAGAGCGTTCTGCAGCCACTTAGATAAGGAAATAAAATGAAGTTTAGAATTAAAAAATGGAATCAATTAAGCACCGCCAAAAAAGCTTTTCGAATTATTGATATTGTTGCCATTTTTTACTTAGTTGTTCTTGGCTCATTTGTTGTTAGAGCCGAAGTTACGGCGAAAACTAATACTGAAAGACTATTTTTAATTAACTCTCCTTTGCTATTTAAAGTATTAAACCCAACTTCAGGGAATGCTTTAGGCGCTACTTTACCTTTCGTGAATATTGGTTTTTTAAATAGATCAAAAATAGACGAGTTGAATGAAAATATTGACAATATTAGAAGACACGAAGCCAAGCATTTAGAGCAGTTTCAGACGCTAGGGCCAATAAAAGCCTTTCAGTTAGAAAACTGGAAAAGTGAAGGTATAGCTGAATACGCAAGAGGCAGTTCTACTATTGATATCTGCGCAACAACCCCAGTAGGAACAGAGGCGCAATTAGACTATCGGGAATATCACACGGTTGTAAAATATTTAATCGAGTCTGAAAAATTAACAGAAGAAGACATTTATGCCTTAGATAGTTATCCATTAAAGTTTGCGCAAAAGTGGGTAGCAGAAAAGCATTGTACAATGCTTGTCATTGAGTAAGAAACTTATGGCTCAGCTGTTTGCTAGAAAAGAAAAAATTTTTTACGCAGTAGTTATTGCGGTTAGCGGAACAATATTTGCCTGGTCACTATATAGGAATGAAACTTGCGGGTATGATTGTGGCTTGTTTACGGTCTCAAGTGGACCAACTGTTGTGGGTGTTTACGTGTTAAGCTTTTGGACTTTAGCAATCACTACTAGCGTATTTTTTCTCAAGTTTTTAATTCGAAAATTCAGAAGAAATAATACATCACAAAGCAAATAGTAATGGATTGTTCGCGTTTTACTGACAAGGTTGTGGCAGAGCTCATCTACTAATTATTCGTGCATTGTCACTACAAAAATATCGCATATTAGAAGTTCCTAACGGGCCGAGTTTGGCACATTTGCGAGGTCGCAATAAATAACGTAACTTATTGAATAGTTGTTAGTCGCCAGCAGCTGTTGTGAGCGTTCTAGAGTCATTATCATTATCATAATAATAAAAATAGGGGTGTTGCCATGCGAGTAAATTTAGCTGGAATTCTAGCAGCTTTGACTTTGTTGGTTATTCAAGGTTGTGCAACTTATACCACTCCAGCGGCTGGAGCAAATATCTCGGAGTTAACCGATGTAGATATCGCTGATCTTATGAAAGTGGAACCTGCGGCCACTTTTCCATCAAGAATTGCCGTTGCTAGGATTCAAGCTCCAGGATATAGCTCACGCACAAATTCAGGATATGGTACTGGTAATTACAGTGTCGTAACAACAAGAGATATTGAAGAAGAATCAGACTTTCAAGTGCTTGCTGACTCGCCAATGATTGCAGGTGTAGCACCTTTAAGTCGATTACTTCTTCCGTCTCAACTTGATTCTATTAAAGATTTGAGAATTGCTGCTGCCAAATTGAAAACGGACATGTTATTGATTTATTCAGTAGACACGTCTTTTCATATTGAAGGTACTTCACTAGGGCCATTATCTTTAATAACTCTTGGGTTTATTCCTAATGAACAAGTGTGGGTAACATCTACAACTTCAGGCATATTAGTCGACGTAAGAACAGGTTTTGTTTATGGGGTTGCCGAAGCAACTGCTCGCGAAGACCAGCATACAACTATTTGGAATTCCAAAAATACTATCGATGAAGCGAGACTTATATCTGAAAGAGCAAGCTTTAAAGCATTTATTGATGAATACAGAGGGTTGTGGGTTAATACACTGAATCAACATGGTAAGGCGGAAGGCTAACTTCAACTGTTAGTAGTAAGCGAACTACAGATACTCAGGGAATAACATATGGCATTAAAAACACCTAAGCTGGCGATTATTTTAGCGCTAGTTTTGTCACCATACATTGCTATGGCGAATGCCAGTGGTGCATGCTCAGAATCAAACTTTGATTTTGTGATGACTAAGCTGAATGGCAATGAGTTGGCTGATAACGGATTGACCCATGAAGAGTTCAGTAAAACCGATCCTAAGCCAAGCGCCGTTTGTGAAATCAAAAATGATTTGATGAGCGATGGACTAGCTTTTACGGTGTATAAAGAAAGTGCAGACACTCAATTTTATATAAGTGTATATAACGGGGTAAACGGCTCAGTTAAATATTTTGGCCCATTTGAACATTAGCGTTTAGGTCTGCAAAGAGTGAGCAGCAGATATTCAATTCATTGTTGAATAATCAAGCTAATTAATAGCGATTCACGTTATGTAATTACAGTTAAGCCTAATTGTCAGAATACTTTTGCTGCTGTTTGAGATCATTTATCTAATCGTGGCTGTTTATTACAACCGTTCATTTATCAGTAGAATATTGGTTTTAAAACATATGAATAAAGAAAACAAGAAAAAAGTAGATGTAGTTGTAGGCCTAAGTAGACTCGCTGGTGGAACTCTGATAATTGTTGGCTCTCTCATTGTTTATTTCTTTGCGCAAGCTGCATTTGATCCAAATGCTGTCATTGAAATTAATGGAACTCCAACGCGTGATCAAAACGCAAAAATAGGAGCATTGATTTTTATTTGTCTTTTTCCTGTTTTAGGAATGTTTTTAGCATTTACACCTGACAAATTTATGGATAAATGGGTTGCAAAGGTAATAGCACGATTAGGTTAGTTACGAGTTTTTTGACTATTTAAAAAATTGAGAAGATGACTTTAACGAGCGATAAGCGGAAGTAGGAATAGGAAGTCAAGTAATGAAAAAAGTGATTTTAATAACGGCATTTGCCTTCGCTTTTGTCTTCTTAATTTCAGTTTTTAGCATCGATGCGTGTATGGATGCAGGAGGAGCTTGGTCAGACTTTGGTTTTACATGTCATATCCCTCGTGAAAACTTTGTACCGCAATATATGAGACCAGCACCTGTGTTTTGGGGATTAGTTGTTTTCCTATCAAGTATGTTTACTCTGCTTGTTAATAAAATCATACCTAAATAACAGGCTGGTTAGAGCGAACTGCAGTCACTCAACCATTCTTTTTCTTTATCCGATGAAAGTATTTTGCTTGTATAGTCAGGAAAACGGCTCAATCGCTATAAATATGTTAGGCATCTAGGGAAAATATATGCGTGCATTTGAATTTGTTAAGACCATGATCTCTCTAATGCCTAAAGAAGAAGAGCTATTGTCATATGGATTATCAAATGAAGACATAGTCGAAATTCAGAAGAGTTTCATTGCTACTAGAAACAAAGATATTAGCTCTTTCGAAAATGTCAGTGAATTAGAAAAACTTGTAACTGAGTTTGAGTTCGATAGCTTGCAAGTAGCATCCATTAACTTCCCGAAAGAAGCCATAAAACATGATATGGGAATCATTACAGCCTACTGGGAAGCAGATCCTATTGTTGTTACTAAAAACAATTCAATTGTTGCTATAGACCACTCAGTCGACAGTTTTGTTTTATCCAAATGTGCGAGTGACTCTAATAGTTTTTTTGAAGCCTTAGCTTTCGTTGCGAGTATTTATCAAAATTCAGAAAGCAGATTAAATTGGGCAGGGAAACACGCCTTTGCTGCTGAAAACTGCGCTAAACTTGCAAATGAACGCGAGTCAGTGAAATTTTGGGCTTCGCTTTGTCCCAGCAGCTAGTCAACGCCTAGCAATCGCTTTGTTGCGCTCATACCTCGCTTAGTTTAGCCAAGCAATTTCCAACCTATAGGTGATCGTAACCTTGAAATCATCGTATATTAGCAATTGCTAACGGACCGAGTTTGGCACATTTGCGACGTCGCTAAAAATAACGTAACTTATTGAATAATCGATAGCCGTGAGTGGCTGGTGTGAGCTGTGAGTTCAACCGATGGACGCAACACACTCATTAAATCGTTCAGCAGGTGTTTCATATTCTAGCGTCT
>NZ_VCBC01000012.1 GCF_005843925.1 Thalassotalea litorea | reverse complement strand
GCGGAAGCAGTTTTACAATTTATTTTGATAGTATCCTTGAAATGAAACGGGAGTCCATATAGGGAATGACGCGAGGTGGTTTTGCTTTTCACTCGAAACAGCGTGTACTCGGAGCTGATGACATCAGCGTACCCGAAGCGACGTTCTTCGTCGCGTAGCCGGAGTATCACTTGCGATACGTACTCAGCGAGTTTTCATACCCGGCTTAAAACGCCACAACTTGTCCGGGGGCTGGGACTTCAGAGTGCAATTGTAAATCCTGCCAGATTTTATCGCTTAAGATGTCGAGCGCATCGGCTTCACCATGAACCAATACAATTCGTGGTGCAGGTTTGAAATGTTTGAGCCAGTCAAGCAATTCTTGCTGGCCGGCATGAGCAGAAAAGCCACCCAGAGTTTCAACGCTGGCATTGACTTGCAAGTCTTCGCCAAATAGCTTGATGTTTTTTACGCCGTTGACCATGGCTCTTCCCGGTGTCCCCTGAGCCTGATAACCTACAAAAATGATCGTGTTGCGTTTATCCCAGATACGATGTTTTAGATGATGGGTAATGCGTCCGCCGGTACACATACCACTGCCGGCGATAATAATGGCATGGTTTTTTATGTTATTGATAGCCATTGAGTGCTCGGGCTCAATCGTTAGATGCAAAGAAGAGATAAAGTTTTTAAGTAAGGTCGCATCGCCATCAGATAGTGATTGCACCCCTTCACAATCGAGGCTTGTAAGCCATTGATCGTAAATCCGGGTCACTTCAATTGCCATCGGGCTATCGAGAAAAATGGTCCAATTGTCCAGCTCACCACTGTGTTGTAGTTGCCCTAAATACAAGAGTAACTCTTGAGTTCTGCCAACCGCAAATGCGGGGAGCAGGGCATTGCCGTTGCGCGCAAACGCGGCTTTAAGAATCTGTTTAAATTGTGACAGAGTATTGGTTAAGTCTCGGTGATTTCGATCGCCATATGTGCCTTCCATCATGACAATATCCGCATGGGTGACAATTTCAGGATCTTTCATTAACAAGGTCCCTTGCTTCCCCAGATCGCCACTATAAACCAAGGTTTTTCTGACATCCCGCTCGTTGATTGTAATCCGTGAAATCGCCGAGCCGAGAATATGGCCAGCATCGAGCAATACTGCTTCAAAATTGGCATCGACAGAAAACCTTTGCCGATAGGCTTGAGGTCGACATTGCTCAATGACTTTATGGATGTCATCGACGGTGTACCCTTCACTAAGTACGGGTTTCCCTTGTCTTTGGTTTTTACGGTTTATTCGTTTTAAGTCATTTTGATAGAGACTATAGGAATCGAATAGCATTACTGGCAGTAACTGTGCCGTTGCCTGGGTGCAATAGATTGGACCGTCAAAACCTTCATGCACTAATGCCGGTAATCGGCCACTGTGATCAAGATGGGCATGGGACAGAATCACGGCATCGACAAGTGCAGGATTAAAATCAAATGGCTGCGATTCCAAATGACGTCGGGCACGGCTACCCTGATGCATTCCGCAATCGAGCAACACCGACGTGGTTCCGGTGCGAATTAAGTGGCAGGAGCCGGTAACTTCCTGTGCTGCGCCATAACAGGTAATGGTTGCCAAGTGATGACCCCGCTAGCGGTAATGGAGACGGTATTGCAATGGACAAAACTGACTTCAACTATAGCCCATTTGCGCCGATAGGGGGCACGGCGCAGTCTCGAATCGTTTGAAAATCATTCATCGATAACTAACCTCCAATATTTCATAGGGTTTATTGAACAAAATCGAGACCCAATATTTTTTGACGTCTTTTCCGTGCATTTGTTGGCTATGGAGGGAATGCAAGGTAAACTAAATGTTAATGAATTAGCATCTGTATCAAGAGCCTGTCCACTTGATTAGGCGCATCGACAAGCGCGCTATCGAGTACTTCTTTTATGAATATTTATTTTGATGAGAACATACCTTTTGCCAACGATTTTTTTGCAGGATTTGGCAACTTAAAACCCTTTTCCGGGCGAGATGTTACGGCATCCGAGATAGCCGATGCCGACGTCTTGCTGGTTCGCTCGATCACTCGGGTGGATGAGTCGTTGCTTAAAGAAAATCGCCGCATTCAATTTGTCGGCACGGCTACCATAGGTGTTGATCATATTGATACCGACTATCTATTGAACCGTAATATAAGTTTTACCTCGGCACCCGGGTGCAATGCAGTTTCGGTTGGTGAATATGTGATCAGTGCCTTATTGGTTATTTGTCAGCGTCTACAAGCGAATCTAGCGGACTTTACTGTGGGCATCGTCGGTGCCGGTAATACCGGCTCTGCGGTGGCGAATAAACTAGCGGCGCTTAAGATTCCTTTTAAGCTTTTCGACCCTTTATTAGCGGATTCTGATCCGAGAGATTTTTGCGATTTTTCACAGATACTTGAATGTGATGCGATATCTTTGCACGTACCATTGACCCAATCAGGCGAACACCCGACATTTCATTTGTTTGACGAAAATGCCCTGAAAAAATTATCGCCGGAACAAATCCTGATTAATGCCTGCCGTGGCGAGGTGATTGACAATAAGGTTTTATTGGCACAAAAGCTTGCAGGCGAAGGGCCGCAGCTGGTTTTGGACGTCTGGGAAAATGAACCGGAAGTGCTGGTTGAGCTGATTGAATATTGCCAGATTGCGACGGCTCATATTGCCGGATATAGCTTAGAAGGAAAATCTCGTGGAACTGAAATGTTATATCAGGCATTATGTCAACTTACCGGATTAGAGCCAAAGCTCGAATTGCGGCAATTTATGCCTGCCGGTGAATTTATCGTGCGCATGGAACAAACACCGATTGCCAGCGAACAAGCGCGTATGGAAGAAATCTATCGCCGCGTATTTCAGGTTTACGATGTACGCCGGGATGATCAAATCTTCCGTCAACAGCTTCTGAAACAGGGCTTCGATTCGATTCGCAAAAACTACCCAGTAAGACGGGAGTTTAGTGCGTTAGAAATATCCGCCGGAGATTCATTGGTTCCCAATATGCTTGAAGCACTTGGGTTCTCGATACAAAAGCCATGATCGGTCTGAATTAGCTATGCCAATTGATAAGGCGATAAATGGCTTTGCTAGTCGTGTGAATGTCGTAATAGAACTCAGTTACAGATTCCAATAACACTGAGTTGTGTCATTTGACATGTTAACCGTCAAGCCGGTGCCAAAAAGTATCTTTCAGAATTGATCGAAAATAATTGAATAACAACTAGGTATGGAAAACAACATGGGACAAAAATTTGATGTCGTTGTTCTTGGAGCAACAGGGTTAGTCGGCAAACACATGATGGAAATTCTTGAAGAACGAAAATTTCCAGTCAATAAATTATATCCTTTAGCGAGCAGCCGCAGTGCTGGTGAAATGATAGAATTTAATGGTGAAAGTGTTGAAGTGCTTGATGCCGATGAATTTGACTTTACCCAGGCACAAATCGCCTTTTTCTCTGCCGGCGGCGCCACATCGGCTAAATTTGCTCCGATCGCTGCGGACGCGGGTTGTGTTGTTATTGATAACACCTCTCATTACCGTTATGACGATGATATTCCTCTCGTGGTTCCAGAAGTCAATCCTCATGCATTGGCCGATTATCGTAATCGCAATATTATCGCCAACCCCAACTGTTCAACCATTCAAATGATGGTAGCATTAAAACCTATCTACGATGCGGTAGGCATTGAGCGCGTAAATGTTTCGACGTATCAGTCGGTATCGGGAGCGGGTAAGTCTGCGATTGAAGAACTTGCAAAACAATGTGCGGATTTACTGACAGGAAAACCGGTAGAAGCCAAGGCATTTAGCCGTCAGATTGCCTTTAACGTGATCCCGCAAATCGATGCATTCGAAGATAATGGTTATACGCGCGAAGAGATGAAAATGGTTTGGGAAACTAAGAAAATTCTTGGTGATGAATCGATATTAGTCAATCCGACTGCCGTACGTGTTCCCGTATTTTATGGTCATGGCGAAGCCTTGCACATTGAAACATCTCAGCAAATATCAGCAGAGGATGTCAAAGCGCTACTGGCTCAGGCACCTGGTCTTGTCGTATGTGAAAATGATGAAGATTTTCCAACTCAGGTAAGTGATGCCAGCGGCAAAGATGAAACCTTTGTTGGTCGTATCCGCGAAGACATTTCACATCCAAACGGGATTAACATGTGGATTGTTGCTGATAATGTACGTAAAGGCGCAGCCACGAATTCAGTGCAAATTGCAGAACTACTGATTCAGGATTACTTGGGTTAATCTCCAAAGATTCAAACCCGAGTGCTTATTCAGCAGCTATTTAGGCAGGAATATCATCATATCCTGCCTTTTTTATTCATAAATTGAACAACTTATCATCAATTATCGATAAATATGTTCCTAACCCATTGATGGCGCTAGTATCTCACCCAATTCTGGGATATATTAGCAACAATAACAAAAAGTCGCGCTAATCCTATCGGTTTAAATTATTTTTGATAAACGTGAGAAGGAAGGACCTGATTCATGGCTATTTATCGCATTTCACAATTTAAATCCTCACTCATTCCTGGATTAATCGCCGCATTGTTTCTTGCGCCGCTAAGTAATGTCTTAGCTCAGCAAACTGACAACACTGCGAGTGAACAGGATGTTTTTGTCGGGGACAACAAATCCACCTATGGGCCTATCAAGGCATCTGATACCTTGTGGAAGATAGCTAACGCTTATCGTCCAGATAGTTCTGTTACCAATTATCAGGTAATGGTGGCTCTGTTTAAAACCAATCCCAATGCATTCGTCAACAACGATATCAATTTTCTGATACAGGGACAGTATTTGAGAATTCCAACTCTGGAACAAATCAATAAAGTCGTACCCTTTCATCGGCAAAATGATAGTGATTCGAGTTTAAACCGAATTAATAATGCCATTGCCAGTAATATCAAATCTGAAACGGGTGAAGTAGTCGCTGCAGAAACGACGGCGCCAAACACTCAGGTCGCAACGCTCGACCCAGTAAGCGCACCGGACACCGAATCAGTAACTGCGCAGACAGAACCCGCAATAACGGAAAGTGTGGCGACAAACACTAAGGCCAACCCTGAACTTGAATCCGCGAAAGCCGATAGCAATGAAGAACCATCGGTTAGTCAAGATAGTGCATCGTCCGAGTTAGCAAATGCTTCGACAGAGACATCAGTGCTCGGTTTAACATTGGAAGGTGTTGAGGAAGAAGCGACAGAACCCGCACCAGCACAACCCCAGGTAAGCAATAGCGAAGTAGAAGAAAGTCTCGCGGCCGTGGGTGTTAAACTCGATGATTTACAGTATGAACTCGAACGTTCTAAGCAAAATCAGGCGGAACTGGATCAAAAGCTTGAAGAGCAAAATGTTTTGTTACTGCAATC
Organism: Thalassotalea litorea; assembly: GCF_005843925.1. Classification (GTDB taxonomy): domain Bacteria; phylum Pseudomonadota; class Gammaproteobacteria; order Enterobacterales; family Alteromonadaceae; genus Thalassotalea_A; species Thalassotalea_A litorea_A. The sequence goes on along the minus strand of NZ_VCBC01000012.1, from coordinate 178,498 downwards.
AAAGAAACGCGAACAGCGACTGATGGCAGAGCAGGAAGCTTTGAAGAAACGTAACGCTGGGGTGTTCAACAGCCCAGTTGCGTACTGGAGTGTGATAGGACTTCTATTTGTATTGTTTGCGGTGTTAACGGTCATGGTTCAACGTCGTCGTCGGGTTGAAAAAGAGCTTTTGGCACTAAAACCTGAATTTTCCGCAAACAAGCAAAGCCAAACTATAAAAGTTGCAAAATCGACTCCAGTTGCGAAAGCCAAAGCGATTAACAGCAAAACGGACGTTACCGAAAAATCGTTGTCAACTCGTGCAGATAGTCGAATTCAAAAGAATAGCATTGAAAACATTAAAGATGCCTCTGTGCTGCAACCTTCTGCCGTGTTATTTGATGGTGGAATTAATAAAGATGAGAAAAACGAACTTAACAGCAACGCTACCGACCAACCGGTATCTGCCACCAAAGCGCGGGACCCGTTAGCGGAAGCTTTTGCTAAGGTTGAGCTAAAAGAATCGCACGTTGAACCGGACGAACTGGTTAGTGAGGCGGATTTTCTGGCGAACCTGGTTAAGAATGAGGCGAATGATACCCTCGATAATGATCTAAATATGGATCATATCATTGAAGATATGGTCGATGAAGATACTAAAGCTAAACCGGCAAAACTGCACTCAGACTCTCAATTTGGTAACGGGGCGGATTTATCATCGTCGCAATTGAAAGAGATAGATGATTTTAACGATGTCGAGTTTGATAAGTTACTCGAAGAAATTTCAAGTGAATCCGAGCATATGAGTTTTGAATCGGCTGCGGAAAGTACATCGACGCAAGTGGAAGATTCGAATGCGCTTTCGACCCATTCGAACCATGTTGGCGTTTCTAGCGAGCAGGACTTCGTTGAAATTGAAGATATCATTGCCGATTCCGAGTCATCTGAAGAATACGCAGAACCCTATCAAGAAGGTAAAATTGATGTGGGTTTGGATGAATTTCCGGAATTTACCCAGAATGTAAACCCAGTCAACGTGGACGATGATAAACACGGTGTGAATGCGAAATTAGATTTGGCGCAGGTTTATATTGAAATTGGCGATGAAGATAATGCCGCCGTGATATTAAAAAATGTCATGAAGCTTGGAAATTCCAGTCAGCAGCAACAAGCTCAGCAACTGCTGTATTCATTAAAATCCTAGCGCGTCATCATGATTTCGATAAAATACCGGCTTTCGCCGGTATTTTTTTATCGTTTAACCACAGGAATAGTGAATACGTTAGGGAAGGGCTCAATGGCGAAAATTGGTATTTGTCCGCGTTGCCTGAGGTTTTAAATTATTGCTGAATCGGCAAACTTCTTTCGTAATTGGCTGAAATAGACGATAATGCGCGTCAAATTCTGAAAGGGGGTAAGATGCGGTTTGCATTGGGAATAGAGTACGATGGTAGCCGCTATTGTGGCTGGCAACGACAAAAACAAGTGATAAGCGTACAGGGCGAAATCGAAAAAGCATTATCGAGAATCGTCAATGCGCCGACCGAAATTGTCTGTGCAGGACGTACCGATACCGGTGTCCATGGCACAGGGCAGGTGATTCACTTTGACTCCCCCCATGATCGTGGTCCGGCAGCCTGGACGTTAGGTATGAATACCTTGCTCCCTAAAGATATCGCGGTGAAATGGAGCCATCCTGTCAGCGATAATTTTCACGCCCGGTTTAGCGCCACAGCGCGCCGTTATCGTTATGTGATATACAACAGCCCATATCGCCCGGCTATCCTCCTAAAAGGGCTAAGCCATTGCCATTTCGAACTCGACGAGTCATTAATGCATGAGGCGGCGCAACAACTCATCGGTCGTCATGATTTTACTTCCTTTCGTACTGTCCATTGTCAGGCCCATTCGCCATTGCGAACGGTGCACCACTGTAATGTTTCTCGTCAGGGCGACTACGTGATCATTGATATTAAAGCGAATGCATTCTTGCACCATATGGTTCGCAATATTGCTGGTAGTCTGATACGTGTTGGCCGTGGCGTTGAGGAAGTGAGTTGGATTGGCGAAGTGTTGTATCTGAAAAACCGTTGCCAGGCAGGAATGACTGCACCCTCTGGAGGCCTCTATTTTGTTGATGTTGATTACCCTGAAGAGTTTCAATTACCGAAAACAGCGATGGGCCCGCTATTCCTAGACAACCAAAATTAACGGCTTTAACCGACGTTGTCGGCAATATTCACCTATTGAGCACTATACTAATAGCAATTTAAATGGTTAGGTGAACGGTTAGATCCCATTTTTTTAGCCTTGGTAAAGCGCAGTGAACAAACATTTTCGATAGTTTTGGATACGCGATAAAACAACGCTGACCAGTTTTTGCTACAGTTCATTAGCAAAAGTGTGGTTTAATTGGCGTTTATAAAAAATTACGTTTCGGCTGTGCTTTGAATATGGCCGAACCAACTGAGTTTGAACGGGTTGTTCATCTAGCCCCAGTAACCAAAAATAGGCATAAATTACCCATGAGCTGGATTGAAAAAATTCTACCTAAAGCCAAAACGTCCACTTCCAGTAAGCACAATATACCGGAAGGCGTCTGGAGTAAGTGTTCTTCATGTAATGCGGTTTTATATAAAGTAGAGCTAGAGCGTCAACTTGGCGTTTGTCCAAAGTGTGATCATCATATGCGCTTAACTGCGCGCAAACGTCTGGAATCTTTTCTGGATGCGGGTGAAAAAGTCGAGATCGGCGCAGAACTTGAGCCTCAGGATAAGTTGAAGTTTAAGGATTCCAAACGATATAAAGATCGGATTGCCGCGGCGCAAAAAAATACCGGCGAGAAAGATGCAATTGTGATCTTGAAAGGTGAGCTTGGTGGGATGCCGGTCGTTGTGGCGGCATTTGAGTTTGCATTTCTAGGCGGTTCAATGGCGTCGGTTGTCGGCGCTCGATTTGTTCAAGCTGCGGAAATCTGCCTAAAAGAGAACTTGCCATTAATCTGTTTTTCTGCGAGTGGTGGGGCGCGTATGCAAGAAGCGCTTATGTCTTTGATGCAAATGGCAAAAACCAGTGCTGCGCTCGCAAAAATGAGTGAGCAAGGCTTACCTTACGTTTCGGTTTTAACGGATCCGACCATGGGTGGTGTCAGTGCCAGTTTGGCAATGCTTGGTGATATTAACGTTGCTGAGCCAAAAGCCTTAATCGGTTTCGCTGGCCCTCGAGTTATCGAACAAACGGTTCGTGAAAAGCTCCCTGAAGGTTTCCAGCGTTCAGAATTCTTATTGGAACATGGTGCGATTGACTTAATCGTTGATCGTCGCGAAATGCGTGACACACTCGCTCGCATGATTGCCAAATTTATGGGAATTGACGAACCTGTAATAAAATAGTTGGTTTATGAATAAACAAAACCAAGGCCACTTATCTATGACTACCCTGGATGAGTGGCTTTTTTATTTAGAGTCTATCCATTCACTTGAAATTGATATGACTTTAGATCGGATCGGGGAAGTCAAAAACCGCTTGAACATCAACCTTGATGCCAAAAAGGTGATAACCGTTGGTGGTACCAATGGCAAAGGTACCAGTTGTGCATTTATCGAAACGGCACTGATTGATCTTGGCTTTCGAGTTGCCGTTTATTCATCCCCGCATATTGATAAATTTAATGAACGGCTGCGCTTCAATCGTTCTCTCGTTAACGATCAAGCGTTAATTCAAGCGTTCAGAAAGATTGAAACCGCCCGAGCACAAATATCCCTAACCTATTATGAATACACCACATTAGCGGCATTGCTTATTTGTCAGCAATCAGATGTCGATTTTGTTTTGTTAGAAGTCGGGCTTGGCGGGCGATTGGATGCAACAAACATTATCGACGCCGATTTGTCTGTTATTACAAGTATTGATTTGGATCACCAACAATTCTTAGGCAATGATCGCGCAAGCATTGGCCTGGAAAAGGCCGGAATCTGTCGAGTTGGACGCCCGGCAATCATTGGCGAACCGGACTTGCCGCAGCAAGTGTTTCAGTATCTGAGCGAATTGGACTGTGTTGGTTATTATCGCAATATGCAGTTTAGCCATAGCTCCAATGCGGATAGGTCCTGGCAATGGCAAAGTGAGCACCTTTCTCTTTCTGGGCTCGATGCGCCATATATTCCACAAGATAATGTCGCGACCGGATTAATGACCTTAACCGTACTTTCTGATGACATTGCCAGTCAAATCAACAGTGCTCGGGTTAACCGCTGGATTGACAACACCCGGGTTGCGGGTCGAACAGAGCTTGTAAGTCAAGCACCGGATATCATCCTGGATGTCGCCCATAACCCGCACGCTGCAAGGCATTTGGCCAAAGTGATCGCAGCCAAAGGCTACACTCGCGTACATGCAATTGTTGGCATGTTAGGGGATAAAGATATTGCTTCGACACTGCAAGCACTCACCAATCAGGTTAGTGCCTGGTACCCGGTAACTCTTGGTGTACCAAGAGGTGCAACCGCAGATCTACTGGTCCAAGAGTTACGAAATATCAATGTAAGCAGTATTGGCTTTGACAATGTTTCGGATGGCTTTAAAATAGCAAAAGAAAATGCCAATAAAAACGACATGATTTTGGTGTTCGGTTCTTTTTTTACCGTCGCTGAATTTAAAAAATCATGCATCTAAGGAGCCCCTTTGTCGACGCCATTTCAAAATAGACTGGTCGGTACCATTATTGTCGCTGCTGCGGCGGTGATATTTTTACCTGAATTCCTTGATGGCGAGAAAAAAGCCTATCAATCTCAGTTTGAGGAAATTCCACCCGCTCCAGACGCACTTGCGGTTGTTGAGATCCCTGCGATGAATGAGCAGGCGCTGTTAGATAAGGCCAAACTTGAGCCGGTAAGCCAAGAGCAGGCGATGGATGATGAGGCCGTAACGACGTCTAATCCAGCTAGCGACACACCTCTTGTTAAAGACCAAAGTGCGAAAACAACCATCGCTGAACCAGCAAAGACCAATGCGATTGATCCCAACAAAACCGTCGTAGCCAAAGTTACGACCAAACCGTCAGCGCAGACAAAAGTGACAGGAAAAGCGGCAGGCTGGGTCATCCAGTTGGGGAGCTTTCGTCATAAGAACAATGTCGAGCAGTTGCAACAAAAATTACGAAAAGCCGGTTACACCGTGTTTACCCGGCCGGTGAAAACCCAGACGGGGACACTGACAAAAGTCTTTATTGGTCCCGCGGTTAATAAGGCGTTATTAGAAGCAGAGTTAAGTAAACTGCAACAACTAACCGGTGTTCAGGGACGAATCGCGAAATTCGATCCGTTGAGTTAAATTTTTCATTATTAAGTGAGCCTTGATAAGTGCCACAACCAGCAGTTGAGTAAACCGATGAGCGCAATTGTTGAAGCATTTTGTTTACACAAAATTGCCACAAATGATTAGTATGTAAAGCACGGATTCTGTTAGAATGCGCCGCGTAACGAATAGGATGACGACAAATGGTTTGGGTTGACTACCTGATATTGACACTGATTGGTATTTCTATGCTGATCTCCCTGGTGAGAGGGTTTGTTAAGGAAGCAGTCTCATTGGCGATTTGGGTCTGTGCGTTTTTTGTTGCTAGTACTTTCTATCAACAACTTGCCGGATATCTCGTCAACATTCAGGACGATGTACTGCGTAACGCTGCTGCCATCGGCATATTATTTGTTGCAACCTTAATACTGGGCGCCATGATAAATTACATCATAGGGCAACTGGTAGACAAAACGGGATTAACAGGAACCGATCGAGTACTGGGGTTAGTATTTGGGGCTTTGCGCGGCGTTTTAGTTGCCAGTGCCGCTTTATTCTTTCTGGATGTATTTACACCGGCACCGTCTTCACAATGGTGGCAGGATTCCATGTTAATTCCCGAATTTAGGGTAGTGATAGAGTGGTTTTTTGCTTATGTAGAATCCTCATCAAGCTTTCTATCTTAGTTAAGATATTTTCGGAGAATATATTTCATGTGTGGTATTGTTGGCATTGTAGGCCAGTCGCCCGTTAGCCAAGCTCTATATGATGGTTTAACCGTAATTCAACATCGAGGCCAGGACGCTGCTGGTATCGTTACAATTAGTGATAATACCTTCAGGCTTCGCAAAGCCAATGGTTTGGTAAAAGATGTATTTCACACCCGCCATATGCTGCGTTTGCAAGGGGATATTGGTATTGGTCATGTACGTTATCCAACCGCCGGTACTTCCAGCTCTTCAGAAGCTCAACCATTTTATGCCAACTCTCCTTACGGCCTGTCATTAGCCCATAATGGTAATCTGACTAATGCGGAAGAGTTAAAATCCTGGCTTTATAACAAAGCCCGCCGTCACGTAAATACCACGTCCGATTCCGAATTATTATTAAATATTTTTGCTCATGAGCTTCAGCAGGCTGAAAATCTCGAGTTAACCGCGGAAGATATTTTTCACGCAGTGAGTCAGGTTCACAATCTGGTTCGAGGCGCTTATGCAACCGTGGCATTGATTATCGGCCATGGTATGGTTGCTTTTCGTGACCCGCATGGTATCCGTCCATTGGTCTTCGGTAAACGTGAAACCGAACGTGGTGTGGAGTATATGGTCGCATCTGAGTCGGTCGCGCTCGATGCCTGCGATTTTGAGTTTATTCGTGATGTGGCACCCGGTGAAGCGATTTATATTAGCGAAGACGGGCAATTATTTTCAAGCCAATGTGCTCAAAACCCGACCTACAACCCATGTCTTTTCGAGTTTGTTTATTTTGCCCGCCCAGATTCGACCATTGATAAAATGTCTGTTTACGCATCTCGTGTGGAAATGGGTACTGCCCTGGGTAACAAAATTTCTAAGGAATGGGATGACGTTGATATCGATGTGGTTATCCCGATCCCAGAAACATCCAATGATATTGCCTTGCAAATCGCCCAGCATCTAGACGTTCCTTATCGTCAGGGATTTGTGAAAAACCGCTATGTAGGCCGCACATTTATTATGCCGGGTCAGGCGGAGCGCAAAAAGTCAGTGAAACGTAAACTCAATGCGATATCGGAAGAATTTAAAGGCAAGAACGTATTACTTGTCGATGATTCGATTGTACGTGGAACGACCTCTGAACAAATCATTGAAATGGCTCGTAATGCCGGCGCGAAAAAAGTGTATTTTGCCTCAGCAGCGCCAGAAGTGCGTTTCCCGAATGTCTATGGAATCGATATGCCATCGGCAACAGAATTAATTGCTCATGGTCGCGAACTCGAAGATATTTGTGAGTTAATTGGCGCTGACAAGCTGATCTTTCAGGACCTGAAAGATTTGGTTGCCGCCGTTGGTAAAGGCAATAAAGACATTAAAGAATTTGAAACTTCTGTTTTTAATGGCACGTATATCACCAACGATATTGATCATAGCTATCTCGAAAAACTGGATGCTATGCGCAACAATGAAAGTAAAGAGCAATCCGATAAAGAAGCGGATTCGATTTTGGACTTACATAATGAAGGTAGCGAGTAACCGACTAAGGTTTCGTTATCCAATCATAAAAAAAAGGCGCTATTAGCGCCTTTTTTTATATGTAACCTTTTAGGGGAAACGTTAACCGGTAAATTCAGGACCAAAGCCCAGTGTCCAGGCCATTGCCGTTGCCGCAAGTATACAAACGAGTAACACTAATCCACACGTAACCACCGAACTTGCATAAATAAACCCTTTCTCTTCAGGAATGTGCATCAGAATCGGTGTGCCGGAATACAATAGGTAAACCGAGTAAGCCACCGCAATCATACCGGCAATGGAAAATACCCATAATACCGGATAAAGCGCGGCAATGCCCACCATCAGCACTGGCGTTGACGCATAAGCGGCAAGCTCAAGAGATTGGGAAATATTTGGATTTGCATCGAATGTCTTTGCCATCCAATGAATAAGCCCGGTTAATGCCGCCATCGACACGATAATGGCACAATACATAGAGCCAGCCAGAAGCATGGCACTGGATTTTGTGAGCATAATTGGATCACCGGCGCCAATCCTCCAGCCGATGTGGGCAGCGGCAAAGTAGCCGCAAATTGCAGGTATTAACGCCACAATCAGGATGTGTGCCATGCTATAGGCGATACCTTCATGACGGGAATCGATTTCATTCCATTCTTGACGCGGATGGGCGTAGATACCCCAGATATGATTTAGGATCATTGTCTTCTTCCTCTTTCGCTATCCCCAGTTAAGCACAACTATGTATGCTCGCTGTTGTCGCCTTTATTGTTATGGTTTTATTATAATTTTAATAAGGCACAGTTATATTTATGTAGTATGTACAAGAAATAATCAAGAGTTGTTTATAAAATACGCGGTAAAAATGTTCTAAATCAAACATCATGAAGGCAGGGAGGGCGCTTTGACTCCTGAGAAGCCGCCGGTTATTGGGTCAGTATCGTTTTAAGCGGGTTACTTTCATATATTCGAATTCCAATCCGGCAACCATGTCCGTTGCTCGATAATAGGTAATATTCACCTTTTGACCCTTCAGGCTTTGGTACATTTTTTTCCGTCGATATTTAAAAGCAACCGTATAGCCCTGCAACATCAATGTATTCAGGAACCAGTCACCGTCCTGACGCTGGACATGGGAGGTTACGCTAATGCCATCCAAATGATTTAAAGACTGATGTCGCTCGAGCATTTGTTTAACGTGTTTGGCTTGTTTATTCATACAATAGTTCTGACATTCAAACAAAAAGCGCCCCATGGCGCTTTTTCATTTTCCTAATTTCATTGAAATTAGCGAATTTTTTTGAGGAAGTTTAGCTTCCAGTCTTTATAAGGCGCAAATCGTACTGGTAAATCGGCCATAAACGGACGCTTTAACACGGATTTTAAATGCGAAAAATTATCGAAGCCAGACTTTCCGGAATATTGCCCCATACCGCTAGGGCCAGTGCCACCAAATGGCAAATCAGGAACGGCATTGAACATAACAACGTCATTGATACATTGACTGCCGGCGCTAATTTCATTTTGCCATTGCTGTTTTTGCTCATTGTCTTTGGTAAAGATGTAAGCGGACAAGGGTTTATCACGCTCGATCACAAATTGCTTAGCGCTGGCAAAATCTTCAACACAGATGATTGGTAATATCGGACCAAAAATTTCCTCGGTCATTAACTTCGAGTCCAGCTCTGGATTCACCACTACGGTCGGATCAATATAACAATCTTCAATTGAGTGATTGCCGCCAAGCACGATTTCTCCAGAGTCGAGGTAACTAATCAATCTCTCAGTGTGGCGAGGGTTGATGATTCGACCGTAACTCTTACTTAACTGAGGATTATCTCCAAACATGGCGCTGACTTCTTTGGTTAAGGCATCAACCAAAGGTTTAACCATGTATTTATGGGTTAGTATATAGTCGGGCGCAATACAGGTTTGTCCGGCGTTCATCCATTTACCCCAGGCCAGACGCCGGGCGGTGATTTTCATATTTGTGGTTTGGTCGATATACACAGGGCTTTTGCCACCGAGCTCTAACGTGACTGGCGTCAGGTGTTTTGCCGCAGCAGCCATTACAATTCGACCTACGTGACCATTTCCGGTGTACATAATGTGATCGAATTTCAGGCTCAATAACTGTGTAGATTCTTCGATTCCACCTTCAACAATTGTGACTGCCTGCTTATCGAGGTAGAGGGGAATAATCGTCGCCAATAATTTAGAAACATTTAATGCCATTTCTGAAGGTTTGACGATAGCACAGTTACCGGCGGCGATAACGGCAACAAGTGGTGCCAATACCAGTTGTAGAGGGTAGTTCCAGGCTCCCATGATCAGTACGCTACCTTGTGGTTCCGGTACGATATAGGATGATCCTGGTTGTGCAACGATAGGCGTTGCAACCTTTCTAGGTTTTGCCCATTTTTTCAATTGCTTAATGGTATGGTCCACATCACCCGTGACGTAAGAGATTTCAGTGATCCAAGATTCCTGCTCTGGCTTGCCTAAATCCTTTTCCAGTGCATGAATAATTTCGGCCTCATGGTTAATAACCATCGCCTTGATTTGCTCTAACTGAGATTTACGCCAGTTGAGATCGCGAGTAACGTTAGTTTGAAAATAAACACGTTGTTGGTCGAGTATGTCTTGATAGTTCAAAATAGACTTCCTGGATAAAAATGTGTGTCTTAAGATTATGATTAATCACAGGAGAGGTAGTGGGGGATGGTCGTCGCTTGGAACTAGGTTTTTAACCCCAATACCCAGCTAAGTTGACGTTTGACCAGCATCCTGATTTCACTCATCTTAACGCTTTGTGGGGGCAAAGGTAAATACATATACTGAATTCGAGTGAACGCGATCATCATTAATTCTGCATTGATCGTCGGATCGATACGATTAAAGTAACGACAAAGTTTTATAAATGGTTGTTTTAACTGCTTAATGTGTGAAAAAGCAATACCTTTTAATTCTTCAGAGAACATCATTTCGGTAAAAAATATCTGTTCTACCGCCAAGCCCGTGGGGCGGTTGATGATATTATCGTACATGTGCCGAGACGCTATATCACTCAATTGCTCACATAGCAGTTTACGGACACTGACCTTACGCCGCTCCGCCGCTGTGTAACTTTCAATTAGCGTAAACCCACGCAACCACTGACTGGTATTATCCGCAACAAACCGTTCCGCACTCAATTGAATTGCTTCACGCACCAGTTGTTGGATATCAACGAAATAATAAGTGGTTAAAGATAGCTGGATTTGTCCTTGCTGTGCGACAGCTCTATGGGTTGTCCCTTTAATACCGGACTTTGCAATAACCTCAATCGCCGCATTAAGGATCCTTTCTCGAGTTTGCTCACCTTTAGGGCTTTTTTTCAAACTTGTCCGTGCCATAGATACATCCTTGCTCTTTTTTATTGGCTTGTAAGGTTTGTAAGTACTACCATAATGCCTTGTGTAAATTTAGGCAATGGTTTTTATTTTCCTTTTAATAGCAATGAGTTAACAATCATTCCGAGACCCATGGAAATTGCATATAGAGCATAGCGTTATAGGTTATGACCTTGCTTTATGACTATGCCTTATATCTGCGAGCCAACTCGCTGTAAGCGACAAGTAGAACCACGATTGAACCACTTAGCGTGAACCACTTAACGCGAACAAAGTCGTGTGGATAACTTAACGTCAACAAGATACTGATAAAAAACAATAATCATACGGTGGCGAGTAAAATATCTTATCGGCAGCAACACGAATACCAGTACAATCAGCGCAACTGAAAACAAATCCAATGCAATGAAAGTGAATTGTCCAGATACTTTGTCTGATATACTTGCTAACTCATATTCCTGCTATTGGCGAACCCGTGGACAATACCCAATTTCAAACACTACCGCTTCGTTCTGAATTAACGAATAATCTTACCCATCTCGGCTACCAACAAATGACTGAAGTTCAAGCACTTAGCTTACCGGCAATCGTTTCCGGACGTGACGTGATTGCGCAGGCAAAAACCGGCTCCGGTAAAACCGCCGCATTTGGACTGGGTCTGCTGCAAAAGCTTGATGAAAAAGCATTTCGAATTCAGACGCTGGTACTGTGTCCAACCCGAGAACTTGCTGAGCAGGTTGCCTTAGAGATCCGAAAACTGGCACGCTTAATTCATAACATTAAAGTGCTGACGTTATGCGGCGGTGTGCCGACCGGTAGGCAAGTCGACTCTTTGCGCCATGGGGCTCATATTATTGTCGGTACTCCGGGGCGGGTCGAAGATCATCTCGGTCGTGGGTCGCTAAATCTTAACCATGTGAACACCTTGGTTTTAGATGAAGCCGACAGGATGTTGGATATGGGCTTTGAACCTGCGATAGAACGCATATTCAAGCAAATTCCAGCGTCACCCCAGGTCTTGTTGTTTAGTGCAACATTTGCCGACAATATTCATGCCATCAGTCGTCGCTACATGCATAAACCTGAGCATATTGTGGTTGCGCAAACCCACAATCAACAAACGATTGCCCAGCGGTTTTATCAGGTACATGGCGCTGACGATAAGCTATTGGCAGTACGTTTGTTGATTCAGGATCATAAACCTGTTTCGACGGTGATATTTTGTAATACTAAATTGGAAACGGTGCAGTTGAGTGAGCAATTGCAATCTTGTGGTTACAGCGCTGTCGCATTGAATGGTGATCTTGAACAAAGGGAACGTGATCAGGCCATGATCCAGTTTGCGAACAAAAGCGTTTCGGTGTTAGTGGCAACCGACGTTGCCGCGCGTGGTCTTGATGTGGACAACTTAGATCTGGTGATCAACTATTCACTGGCCCATGATACCGAAATACACACTCACCGAATTGGCCGCACAGGTCGGGCTGGAAATCAGGGGGTCGCTTGCTCGTTTTACAGCGAAAAAGATCATCATAAGATGGCCCTGCTTAATGATTTAATGGATACCGATATCGTACCCGAACGATTGCCTGATAAGGATATCTTACAATTGCCGGTGATCAAGCCGCCGATGGCTACCATACAAATTCTGGGGGGCAAGAAACAAAAAGTGCGCGCTGGAGATATCGTTGGCGCCTTAACCCGGGGACAGGAGTTATCCGCTGATGACGTTGGCAAAATTCAGTTGTTGGATAATTTAGCCTATGTTGCGGTAAAACAAAAAATTCGTAATGTTGCATTGGCTAAAATCGTCGAGGGCAAACTAAAAGGCCGAAAATTTAAAGCGCGTATTATACGCCGTTAGTTCCTGTAAAAATGGACACCTCGCTGGAAGCAGAATGCCGTTCTGCTTTCAACTAACCTTACCCTTGCATTATTTATAAATATCCAAACCCGCCGCAGTCTCGCTTGAGTTAGTAAATATTTAGTTACACCTGTCAGGCACAATTAAAATCATTTGAATTTTTACAACTGCTTGAAAATATTGTAATAATTATTAGGTTGTCGTTGTTGAACAAGTCCGTATTCTGTCCAGATAACATAGTTAAATATTGCTTTGTATGTCACTCATTTTTTAATGAGTTCCCCATTCCCTAATAAAAAGAGAAACGCATGACTGTAAAATGTTTAAGTAACAAACAACTTGCCTTGAGTCTGACCTTGGGTACAACATTAATTTCAATGAATAGCTTCGCATCAGTACCGGAGGCATTACCGGAACAATTACAACCGGATCTGAGTGTGATAGCCGACCCTGAAAATTTAAGTATTGATGGCTTTACGGGGGGCATATTTCGAGAAAAGGAAATTGCAACCTTACCGCGAGTGATCAATCAAATCTGGACGGGTTACAACAATTCCGTTAACGCTGGTGTCATCACCTATAATTTCCCAAAAGGAAAAAAGCTTACGGGTTTATACAACAATCCTAAGTATGGCTTTACGGCGGGTAATGGCTTGAGTGGCTTTTCTGAGGCTCAGAAAGATGCCGCGCGCAACAGCATTCAATTGTGGGATGATCTGATAGCGCCTAGTTTTAAAGAAAATAGTGCCAATGGCGCCGATATTCAGTTTGCTAACAGCGAAGATCCTGGCCAAGCCTATGCATATTATCCTGAATATGGCTTTACCAATGCCAAAGGTTATAAGTTTTTTAGTGATATATTTGTCGCGACTCCGGAGCTAAACTGGACCAATGCCTGGTTAAGTTTTGGCGGCTATGGGGTAACAACCTTAGTCCATGAAATCGGTCACACCCTCGGGTTAAGTCATCCAGGTGCATATAATGGCGCTGGTGCCACCAACTATGTCAGCCAGGCTGAATATGCACAGGACAGTAATCAATACACATTGATGTCATACTGGGGCGATGAAGAAACCTCCAATCAACCATTCCCGGCAGGTATTGTTGACTGGAGTACGGGGTTTTATAACTATCCGCATACACCCATGTTACATGATATCCTGTCGATACAGGCTGCGTATGGTGCGGATTTAACCACCCGCAGTGATGATACTGTCTACGGCTGGAATTCCACCGCAGGTAACGCGGTATATGACTTTTCTCAAAACCTATTTCCAATCCTGACAATTTATGATGCCGGCGGTAACGATACCATCGACATGTCCGGTGCGAATGCGAGCGTATACATCAATCTTAATGATGGTCAGTATAGCTCTGGTGCATCAGCGGTCCCAAGTGATGATGTGATTAATAGCAGACGGCAGCTTATGCGCGATGCCGGCTATACAATCTTAGGCAATGTTGGGCCGGGTACCAGTGATTATTGGCAAGGTTTAACGACGAGCGCGCACGCAGGCTATCTGGCATGGGAAACAGGGGTGCAAGGGCTGGGTGTTACATCCCATGACAATATTGCTATTGCTTACGGTACCATAATCGAAAATGCAATCGGTTCTAGTGAGCGAGATTATTTAAAAGGTAATCGTGCTGACAATGTCTTGACTGGAAACTCTGGCGACGATGTGCTTAATGGTTTGGCTGGGGCAGATTTATATGTTGGTGGGGAAGGTTACGATACCTTTGTCTTTTCGAATATTGAATCAGGCGATGAAATTGCCGATTTCGAGACCGGCAAAGACGTCATTGTTCTTCGCGATACCGGCGTTACATTCACGTTTATTGGCGCCGATGCTTTTAGTGATACGGCTGGCGAGCTTCGTTATGATAATGGGCAATTATCTGGCGACGTTGACGGTGATGGTATGGCTGATTTGTCGATCAACCTCAATAGTGCTGCATTAATCAATAGTGATTTAATTTTGTAAAACATTAACCACAAAATGAAAAAAAAGCCCATTATTGGGCTTTTTTTCTCTCTGTTTACGGCGTGCACGCCAGGTAATGAAAATTATCATCATTCTCTGCATAGCTATGATAAAATCGTCGTATTATTTTAGTTCGTCGAAAATCACATAGATTCAATGTCCACTGAAAACCTGTTGGCCCCCATTCACGCATTTTTACAGTGTCCGACGCCGGATGCCTGGGTAGAAGAAGCTCGAAAACCCGAAAACCTGTCTTTGTTACTCACAGATCACATGATATGTGAATTGAAAGCCGCACAAACCGCGATGTGGTTAATTCGCAAGTATGCCGTCGATAAAGAGAGTGGCGATGAGCTATTGAATTGGTTGCAGCCTTATGAGCAGTTTATCTATCGTAAGGAAGGGAGTTTGAAATCCTTGTCCCTAAAACTTAAGTTTTCCAAAGCCATTGTCCCGAAAGCAAATTCTGGGGTTGGTGGCGAGTTAGTTGATAAAATGGTGTTGTTGATCAAGGAGGAGCTACATCATTTTTATCAGGTATTGGAAATCATGGAAAAGCGCGGCATTGTCTATAACAATATTACCGCAGGCCGTTATGCCAAAGGGTTGATCCGACACGTGAAAACTCATGAACCAGAAACTCTGGTCGATAAGCTGATTTGTGGCGCTTACATTGAGGCGCGTTCGTGTGAACGCTTTGCTAAGCTTGCTCCATTTTTAGATGATGAGTTACATAAATTTTATATCTCATTACTGCGCAGCGAAGCACGTCACTATCAGGATTATCTTAAACTCGCCGAACAGGTCGCGGGGCACGACATCAGTGAGCGCGTGCGTTATTTTGGCGAAGTGGAAGCAACATTAATCTCTGCGCCCGACGATGAATTACGTTTTCATAGTGGCGTCCCGGCCAATAGTCTTTCTTAAATTCCCTAATCTTTTGCTCTGACAATTTGCGCTAGTTGCTGGTGGGGCTTATATTTTGATTAAGCCCTCTTTTTCATTCCTGCTGTATGGAAAAATAATTCAGGAACGAAGCAAATGCGATATTTTGTTAAAACCCGCAACCTCGCGGTTGTGGTTTGTCTATTGCTCTGGGGATGTCAGAGTACCTCAGAACCCGAAACAATAAGCTCAACTCAGCAAACATCTGTGCCTGCCGCACAAAGTGATCCGCATTCTGCCCCTGACGGGACAGGTGAATTTACGACTGTCAGTGAGTCGGAACGATTAAATCTTTGGTTTGAAGATAAATACGAACAGCAACTGCAGATGAGTCCACTGATGTTGACTCGAATAGGTCGTAAAGATCAATACGATAAAGTCGACGACTTTTCATTGCAGGCGATGGATGACCAATTAAGCTGGTATGCGAATACCGTCGATGAATTGAAAACCCATTTTGACTATCAAGCGCTCACTCCTGAAGCCCAAATCTCCTACGACATTTGGGTTTATCAATTTCAATTGGCCCGAGACAGGCGATTATATTTCAGCCATGAATATGTATTTACGCAAATGCAGGGTATTCAAACCTTATTACCTCAGGTGTTAATCAACTTCCATCGAGTCGACAACCTAGCCGACATGGAAGCCTATATAGAACGCATTAAAGGCATGTCTGTGGCGCTTAATACTCTGTTAGAATTGGCAAAATCTAAATCTTCAGCCGGTTATCGTCCCCCAAAATTTGCCTATCAAGAAGCGATGGCGCAAATCAACAACCTGATCCGTGGAGAGCCATTTCACCAAGGCGCCGATTCTCCGTTATGGAGTGATGTGAAAGCAAAGGTGACGGCATTACAGACATCTGGCCAGATCACAGCATCTCAAGCTCAAAGTCTGCGATTCAATGCCCGCAAAGCGTTGACTCGAGATCTGTATTCTTCTTATCGAAATATCACTTCATGGATGCAAAAAGATATGCGTCTGGCTAAAGACAATCCGACTGGGGTTTCGCGGTATCCAGATGGCGACGCTTATTACGAATATCGCTTGCGTTTAGCGACTAATGGTAATTACAGCGCCAATGAAATACATCAAATTGGCCTGGATGAAGTAGACCGAATTACCGAAGAAATGATCGATATAAAAGACTCGGTTGGATTCAGCGGTAACTTGAATGAATTCTTCAATTATTTGCAAACCGAACATCGCTTTTATTATGCCAATACCGATGAAGGCCGACAGGAGTATTTGCAGCAAACCGAAGCGAACCTGGCATTTATTGAAGAGAAACTCGCGGATTATTTCACCACCTTGCCAAAAGCCGCATTGCAGGTTAAGCGCGTGGAAGCGTACCGGGAACAAGACGGTGCGGCGCCACATTATTACCCAGGAACGCCCGATGGAAGCAGGCCAGGGGTCTATTACAGCCACATGTCAGATATGTCGGCGTTGCATAAAAATGATATGCAGGCGATAGCCTACCATGAAGGTAATCCAGGTCATCATATGCAAATATCGATTGCTCAAGAGCTCACTGGACTGCCCAAATTTCGAACCCAGGCCCAGTTTGGTGCTTATATTGAAGGCTGGGCACTCTATGCGGAATATCTCGCAAAGGAAATGGGGGCTTATCAAGATCCTTATGCCGACTTTGGACGTTTGACGACGGAAATGTGGCGTGCGGTGCGTCTGGTGGTTGATAGTGGCTTGCATGCAAAAGGTTGGAATGAACAGCAGGCCGTGGCGTATTTCAAACAACATACTCCACTGTCGGAAGATGTGATCCGCTCCGAAGTTCGTCGTTATCTGGTCTGGCCGGGTCAGGCAACCGCGTATAAAGTGGGTATGATGAAAATTCAGTCGTTACGCAAACAGGCACAAGCGCAACTGGAAGGCGATTTCGACCTGAAGCAATTTCACGATACCGTATTAACGAGTGGTGCATTACCTCTGCATCTGCTCGAAAAACGCGTTAATCTATGGATTGAAGATGCGCCGCTTGGCGGCGCAGTCGCCGTGGTAAAAGATTAGGAAAAAGTTCGCGGGTAATCAGTTTTTGCCAAATGGCTGGCAAAGAAGTTCAAGCTGGCCATTTTCTGACTTTAACCAGGCACCTTGCTCATACCAGTCTCCAAGCACAATGCGTCTGGCCGGCGTTTCACCGAGCGTAAAGTGATGGATGTCCGGTCGGTGAGTATGGCCATGGATCAGCAGGTCACAGTCTGCTTGTGTTAAAACCTTTTCCACCTCGGACTGGGTAACGTCCATAATATCCTGCGCTTTTAGTGCTGTAGACATCGCACTTTTGGTGCGGTAATTCTGCGCCATTTTCCGACGCACTGACAACGGCAGACATTTGATAAAGCCTTGCCACCACCAGGTTCGAGATTTGGCTCGAAATTTTTGGTAATCCACATCACGGGTACATAAAGTATCGCCATGCATGATCAACGCTTGCTTGCCATCGAGATCGATCAGCTGGGTATCCGGTAATAGCGTCATACTGCAACGTTTGGCATATTTTTCGCCGAGCAAAAAATCACGGTTGCCTTGAATGAAAAAGATTTCCGTTCCTGTCTGACTGAGACTGGTCAGTTCCTTGGCCACCGAATTGGACAATGCATTAAAATCATCATCACCTATCCAGTATTCGAATAAGTCACCAAGGATATATAATTGATCTGCTGCTGGAGCGGTGTCTTTTAGGAAGTTGAAGAAGCAAGTCGAAATATCGACTCGCTCTTCACTAAGATGCAAATCTGCAATAAAGTAAATCAATCGAGACAAGGCTAGGCAACTTCCACCGACTCAATGATAATGTCTTCTTTCGGTACATCATCATGGAAACCGAAACGACCCGTTTCAACCAATGTCATTTTATCAACCACATCCATACCTTCGACTACGTGTGCGAAAACGCAATAGCCCCAGCCTTGTACACTTTCGTTTTTAAAGTCTAAGAAACCATTGTCGACAAGGTTGATAAAGAATTGCGCGGTTGCAGAATGTGGATCCTGAGTACGGGCCATTGCCAATGTACCGCGTTTATTACTCAAACCATTATTGGCTTCGTTTTCAATCGTAGCACCGGTGGTTTTTTCCGTCATTCCGGATTCAAACCCACCGCCTTGAGCCATAAAGCCCTTGATTACACGGTGGAATATTGTGCCGTTGAAAAAGCCTTGCTGGCAGTATTGCTGAAAGTTTTCTGCTGTTTTAGGAGCATTTTCAAAATCCAGTTCGACTTTAATGTCGCCTAAATTGGTCTTAAATGTGATCATAGTTGGTTCCTGTTTTGGGAAACATGCACGTGGCAATGATAATACAATAGGTGCTGAATTGTACTTAGCCTTTTGGGTAAGTACAAGACAGGGCGAAGAAAGGCCTTATTAAGAAGGAGAGGCGTTTTGGTGAATGGCGTTACATTACGCGAGTTTATAGTCTTTAGTTATGTCGGGGCTTAATGTACAATTGCCGCCATTAATTCCCCAATGTTATTAGTTAATCGAGAGCGTTTAATGTTACACGTATACAATACCCTCAGTCGTAAAAAGGAAGAGTTTCAACCAATCACACCAGGCAAGGTGGGTATGTATGTGTGCGGAATTACGATTTATGATCACTGCCACATTGGCCATGCCCGAACGTATGTAGCATTCGATGTCATTGCTCGTTATTTGCGACATTTAGGCTTTGACCTTACCCATGTCCGCAATATCACTGACGTTGACGATAAAATCATTAAACGGGCAGCAGAGAATAATGAAACCTGCGATAGCCTAACGAGCCGTATGACTGCAGATATGTACGCCGATTTGGACGCTTTGAATGTTGAACGCCCAGACATCGCACCGACAGTCACAACCCATATGCCGGAAATCATTGCATTGGTTGAGCGCTTAATTGAGCGCAAGCATGCTTACGTTGCCAGCAACGGCGACGTTATGTTTGATGTGGGTTCGTTCCCGGATTACGGTAAACTAAGCATGCAAAATCTGGATATGTTGCAAGCCGGTTCTCGTGTTGATGTTGATCAAGCAAAACGAGACCCATTGGATTTTGTCCTTTGGAAAATGGCTAAACCGGGTGAACCTTCCTGGTCCTCGCCCTGGGGTGAAGGTCGTCCCGGTTGGCATATTGAATGTTCGGCGATGAATTCAAAGCATCTTGGCGAGCATTTTGATATCCATGGTGGTGGTAGCGATTTGCAATTTCCTCATCATGAGAATGAGATTGCTCAGTCTTGCTGCGCTTTTGACACGCCTTATGTTAACTACTGGCTACACGGCGGTATGGTTCAGATCAATAAAGAAAAAATGTCCAAGTCATTGGGCAACTTCTTTACTCTGCGCAGTGTTTTGGAAGAGTATGACGCCGAGTCAGTCCGTTATTTTTTAATTTCCAGTCACTATCGAAGCCAGCTGAATTACTCGCAAGAAAACTTGACCCAGGCACGGGCGAGTCTTGAGCGAATTTACACGGCATTGCGTGATGTAAAACCGGTTACCGTGTCTTTGGCGGATAATGATTACGTAGTGCGCTTTGAAGCGGCCATGAATGACGACTTTAATACGCCGGAAGCACTTCCGGTTTTATTTGAACTTGCCAAGGAAGTAAACCGCTTAAAATCAATTGATGCGATAAAAGCCGGCGAGTTGGCTTATGTACTGATCAAACTTGGGGCGATTATTGGCATCGCCCAGTCAAAACCTGCAGAGTTTTTGCAAGGCAGTGGCGGTGCAGATGATGAAAGTGAATTAATTGAACAGCTCATTGCCCAGCGCAATCAGGCACGCGCCGATAAAGATTGGGCTAAAGCCGATGAAGCACGCGATAAACTCAAGGCAATGAAAGTTGTGCTTGAAGACAGTGCAGGAAAAACGACTTGGCGCCGAGGTTAACGTTTTTTTACCCTTGAAATTGTCATTAAAATAAAAAAGCCGGGAATATCCCGGCTTTTTTTTCTTTAATTCGTGAAACCGTGATTTCGATTTATTTTTGGCGGTCGCCATATTGCTCACAGGCAATTAAGGTGTTTTCAATCAAACTTGCGACTGTCATCGGTCCGACCCCGCCAGGTACTGGAGTAATGAAAGCCGCTTTTTCTTTTGCCACACCAAATTCGACATCACCGACCAGTTTTCCTGTGGCTAAACGGTTAATACCTACATCAATTACGATAGCCCCGTCTTTTATCCAATCGCCAGGAATAAACTCTGGCTTACCGACTGCAACGACAACTAAATCTGCTTCGCGAACTTTTTGCTCTAAGTTTTTGGTAAAGCGGTGAGTGGTAGTGGTGGTGCAACCGGCGAGCAGTAATTCTAAAGTCATTGGCCGACCAACGATATTTGACGCACCGATGATTAGTGCGTTTAAACCATGGGGTTTAACGCCTGTCGATTCGATTAAGGTCATAATACCTTTTGGTGTGCATGGACGCAGGCCCGGTTGGCGCAGAGCTAACTTGCCAACATTAAACGGATGGAATCCATCAACGTCTTTGTTTGGGTCAATCCGCTCAATGATTAAATTAGCATCTAATCCTGCCGGCAAAGGCAATTGCACCAAAATACCATCGATTTCAGCATCGTGATTGAGTTGGTCGATAACATCCAGTAATTCTTGCTGTGATGTTGTATCTGGCAAATCAAATGATTTTGATACAAAACCCACTTCTTCACAGGCTCTCCGTTTGGAACCAACATAAACCTCTGATGCCGGGTCGTTACCAACTAAGACCACCGCAAGCCCAGGCGCACGTTGATTGCGGTTAATACGTTGTTCGACACTCGCTTGCACATTTTTGCGAATTTGTGCCGCTATCTTTTTTCCATCGATTAGGGTCGCTGACATTAGATAAAATACTCTGGTAACTTAGCTAAAAAAATTTTTCGGTATTTTCCCACATATTGCTACATTGTTGTAGGGGCAAGGAAGGAAATAATATAAATGATCCCTTAGTGAGTTTGTTCGTATAAAATAGTAATTCATATTCCAGTGAAGACCATATTTTTACTGGAACAAGGCAAAACGCTGTAAAATTGAGCGAACAGTCATAAATTCTAAAAAAAGGTTTGACGACCTTATCGTGCATAGGTAATATGCGCATCCGTTGGAGCACGACAGTGTTCCATGTGTCGGTGATTAGCGCAGCTTGGTAGCGCACTTGGTTTGGGTCCAAGGGGTCGCAAGTTCGAATCTTGCATCACCGACCACTTTTCTTCTCTAAGGTTTTATTATTTTAGTGAAGAAATGTTTAGCGTTTGATTTCGTTACTCGCTAAACTAACCTGTAAGGTAGTTTATGCGCCCTTAGCTCAGCTGGATAGAGCAACGCCCTTCTAAGGCGTGGGTCGTAGGTTCGACTCCTACAGGGCGTGCCATACAGTGGTGGCTGTAGCTCAGTTGGTAGAGCCCCGGATTGTGATTCCGGTTGTCGTGGGTTCAAATCCCATCAGCCACCCCATCTTGTCGGTGATTAGCGCAGCTTGGTAGCGCACTTGGTTTGGGTCCAAGGGGTCGCAAGTTCGAATCTTGCATCACCGACCATCTTTTCTCCCTGAATTTTTCATTAAAATCAATACCTCGTTAACTTTTTCAGGTATCGTTCTTCTAGATTCTTCAATGTCCACATTCACCATTATTTTACCTGCTCGTTAATCGGTTTCATTTGTGCGACTTAGTCGTGTTTTGTAATGACTTTGCAACCCACGCTCGATGTTTGCTAACTATTGATTAAAAGCTGTTTACTCTTGCCTGAAGCCTAGTTATAATCCCGCGTCACATAATTTTAATCTTGTTGATATTGGTTTTCCAATCATCAGCACTAAGCATCTTTCATGGATTTTTATTGCCATTATGGTGATTTGTTAAGGCCTGAATAGATGGATGAAATGGCGTCGAAAACGTCAGAATTTGAGGTATGTAAATGCAAGTTTCAGTTGAGACTACTCAAGGTTTAGAGCGTAAATTATCAATTTCTGTTCCAGCCGAGACAGTAGATGTAGAAGTTAAAAATCGTTTGCGACAAATCGCAAAGACTCAAAAAATTAACGGTTTCCGTCCTGGTAAAGTACCACCTTCTGTCATTCAGAAGCGTTATGGTAAGTCTGTTCGTCAAGAAGTTGCTGGCGAACTAATGCAGCGTCATTTTGTTGAAGCGATTGTTGCGGAAAAATTAAATCCAGCGGGTCGTCCTGCATTTGTTGCAAAAAGCAATGAAGAAGGCAAAGAGTTGGCATTTGAAGCAACGTTCGAAATTTATCCTGAAGTTGCGCTTTCTGGCCTTGAAACAATCAAGGTAGAGAAACCACAGGTTGAAGTAACGGACAAAGACTTGGACGAAATGTTCGTGACTTTGCAAAACCAGCACAAAACCTGGAAAGAAAACAAGCGTAAGACTAAGAAGGGCGACAAGCTTACTATCGATTTCAACGGTCGTGTAGACGGTGAAGAATTCGAAGGTGGTAAAGCGGAAGGTTTCGAACTTGAACTAGGTTCTAACCGCATGATCCCGGGCTTTGAAAAAGCGATTACCGGTATGAAAGTTGGCGAAGAGCAAACTATCACCATCACATTCCCAGAAGATTACCACGCAGAAAACCTAAAAGGTAAAGACGCAGAGTTTGATATCAAAGTTCACAAGACTGAAGGTCCTGTGTTACCAGAAATTGACGATGAGTTCGCTAAGCTTTTTGGTGTAGAAGACGGTGGTGTTGACGCATTACGTGATGAAGTCCGTAAGAATATGGAACGTGAATTAACACAAGCTGTTAAAGCGAAAGTTAAAGAGCAAATCCTTGACGGTCTGGTTGAAGGCAACGAACTTGATGTGCCTAAAGCACTCGTTGATCAGGAAGTTGACGTGTTACGTCAGCAAGCCATGCAGCGTTTTGGTGGTCAAATGGACCCTGCGAATATGCCACAGCTTCCAGCTGAAATGTTCACTGAACAAGCAAAACGTCGCGTTAAAGTTGGTTTGTTACTTGGTGAAGTGATCAAAGTCAACGACGTGAAAGTCGATGACGCGAAAGTGAAGTCTCTAATTGAGTCTGCAGCTTCTGCCTACGAAGATCCACAAGAAGTTGTCGATTACTACATGAACAACCAGGAAATGCTACAGCAAATGCAGCACGTTGCGATGGAAGAGCAAGCAATTGAATTGCTACTTGATCAAGCGGATGTGTCTGAAAAAGAAACAGCTTTTTCTGAAATCATGAATCCACAGGCTTAATCACTGATTAGTGATTGACTTTGTGCTAAGCAATAGCTTAAATGGCTTATATGAGTGCATATAAGCCATTTTTTTATTTATAAGGATGATCATTGTTTACTTCTAACTTAAAACACGGTGAGATTGAAAATGCGTTGGTTCCTATGGTTGTTGAACAGACGGCCAAAGGGGAGCGTTCCTATGATATTTACTCTCGTTTATTAAAAGAGCGTGTCATTTTTCTATGTGGCCAGGTAGAAGAGCATATGGCAAACCTGATCGTGGCACAGTTATTGTTCCTTGAATCAGAAAGCCCGGAAAAGGACATTTATCTCTATATTAATTCGCCAGGTGGCAGCGTGACTGCCGGCATGGCAATTTACGATACGATGAATTTTATCAAGCCAAATGTAAGCACGGTTTGTATGGGACAAGCGGCCAGTATGGGCGCATTTTTATTGTCCGCCGGCGAAAAAGGCAAGCGTTTTTGTCTGCCGAATTCTCGTGTCATGATTCATCAACCCCTTGGTGGCTTCCAAGGTCAGGCATCAGACTTTGAAATTCATGCGAAAGAAATCCTGTCTATTAAGGAACGCTTGAATCGTTTAATGGCGGACCATACTGGCCAGCCTTATGATAAAGTTGCTGTAGATACTGACCGAGATAACTTTTTAAGCGCCGAAGATGCGGTTGAATACGGATTGGTTGATGGCATCCTTAAACAACGCTAGGACTGATATCCAGCGTTGTGATTTACGTAATCTGTGAAATACTTATACATAGCGATTGTTGTGTAGTCGCCTGATGGCAGGCAGCATAAAAGATGAGGTACTGACCGTATGACCGATGGTATTAAAGGTAGCGGTGATAACGAAAAATTATTGTATTGTTCCTTCTGCGGAAAGAGCCAACATGAGGTTCGCAAATTAATTGCGGGTCCATCGGTATTCGTTTGTGACGAATGTGTAGAGCTGTGTAACGATATTATCCGCGAAGAAATCAAAGAGATTTCGCCAAAAGCCGATGCTGAAAAGCTTCCGACTCCAGTGGAAATTCGGGATCACTTAGATGAGTATGTGATTGGCCAGGAACACGCCAAGAAGGTACTTTCTGTAGCCGTATACAACCACTACAAGCGTCTGAAAAATGGCGATGTTCACAATGGTGTTGAACTGGGTAAAAGTAATATCCTGTTAATTGGTCCTACCGGTAGTGGTAAAACATTACTCGCAGAAACCTTAGCGCGCTTACTTGATGTGCCATTTACCATGGCGGATGCGACAACATTAACGGAAGCCGGTTATGTCGGTGAAGATGTTGAAAACATCATTCAAAAATTATTACAAAAATGCGATTACGATGTTGAGAAAGCACAACGTGGTATCGTATATATCGATGAAATAGATAAAATTTCCCGCAAATCTGATAACCCATCAATTACTCGCGATGTCTCCGGTGAAGGTGTGCAACAAGCATTATTGAAGCTGGTTGAAGGTACCGTTGCGGCGGTACCGCCACAAGGCGGTCGTAAACATCCGCAACAAGAGTTTTTGCAGGTAGATACATCGAAGATTCTGTTTGTCTGTGGTGGTGCGTTTGCGGGGCTTGATAAGGTAATCGAACAACGTTTACTGACCGGAACCGGTATTGGCTTTGGTGCTGAAGTGAAAGGCGAAGACCAGAAAAAATCATTGACTGAACGGTTCCAGGAAGTCGAACCGGAAGATTTGGTTAAATACGGATTAATCCCAGAGTTTATTGGTCGTTTGCCGGTAGTGGCAACCTTAAGCGAATTGGATGAAGATGCCTTGATTCAAATTTTGCAAGAACCGAAAAATGCGTTGACGAAACAGTTTACCGCCCTGTTCGATATGGAAGGGGTTGAGTTAGAGTTTCGTCCGGATGCATTAAAAGCGATTGCCAATAAAGCGATGATCCGCAAAACCGGTGCTCGGGGTTTGCGCTCGATTGTGGAAGGTGTATTACTCGATACCATGTATGATTTACCGTCAAGTCAGGATGCGATCAAAGTTGTCGTTGACGAAGCGGTGATCAAAGGTGAAAGTAAACCTTTAGTGATTTATCAATCGTCGAAAGAGCAGCAGGCCAACGCCGAATAGCGTTAATTTTGCAAACGAAAAAAGCCTCCTCAATGGAGGCTTTTTTTATGTCGATGTTCCGTTTTGAAATAGGTTGAAACCTTTAGGACTTATTTATCGATCAGACACAAAATAAACGAAACACGTATAAAGCCGGTGATAAAGTGACCTTAGTGGGATTTATTTTTACTAACACGTTGAAACTCTTGCCGCTATCCCCATATACTCAGTAAAGCAACAATTCGTTAATCAACTCAATGAGGTAGTACTCGATTCTTTACCTCCTTCGACATTGAGTGTAGTAAACCACTTTTTCCAAGAGATATTCATGACAAAAGAGCATTCAGGACAGATTGAAACCCCCGTATTAGCCCTTCGGGACGTCGTTGTATACCCGCAGATGGTTATTCCTTTGTTTGTCGGCCGAGAAAAATCCATTCGTTGTCTCGAGCAGGCAATGGATACGGATAAAAGAGTGTTTTTAGTGGCCCAGAAAGATGCCAGTGTTGACGATCCAAACCCCGAAGATCTCTATAAGATAGGCACCGTTGCTACCATACTGCAAATGCTTAAGTTGCCCGATGGCACGGTAAAGGTGTTGGTTGAAGGCATTCAGCGCGCCACTATTGATGAATTTATTGAGACAGACCAATCCTTTATCGCCAATGTAAGCTTTATCGCATCCACGGAAGTTAATGAACAAAACTTTGAAGTTTTAGTTCGTTCAGCGGTCTCTCAGTTTGAAGGTTATGTAAAACTGAATAAGAAAATCCCACCGGAAGTCTTAACTTCAGTATCTGGGATTGAAGATGCGGAGCAACTTGCCGATACAATGGCAGCGCATATGCCGCTGAAACTCG
This sequence comes from Thalassotalea litorea, assembly GCF_005843925.1. Lineage (GTDB taxonomy): Bacteria > Pseudomonadota > Gammaproteobacteria > Enterobacterales > Alteromonadaceae > Thalassotalea_A > Thalassotalea_A litorea_A. The sequence goes on along the minus strand of NZ_VCBC01000012.1, from coordinate 151,652 downwards.
AAGATAAACAGCACGTTCTGGAAATCATCAGTGTAAACGAAAGAATCGAATACCTGATGGCCTTGATGGAAGGTGAAATCGATTTGCTGCAAGTGGAGAAGAAAATTCGTTCACGGGTGAAAAAGCAAATGGAGAAAAGCCAGCGCGAGTATTACCTCAATGAACAAATGAAAGCCATTCAAAAAGAATTAGGCGATATGGACGAGGTGCCGGACGAAGGCGAACAGCTGGCAAACAAGATTGAAGAAGCGCAAATGCCCGCTGAAGCCAAAGAAAAAGCGTTGGCTGAGCTGCAAAAACTGAAAATGATGTCGCCCATGTCCGCGGAAGCGACCGTGGTGCGCAGTTATATTGACTGGATGATCAGTGTACCGTGGAAAAAACGCAGTAAACTCAAGCGTAACCTAAAGCTCGCTGAAGAAGTGTTAGAGCAAGATCATTACGGCCTTGAGAAGGTCAAAGAACGGATTATTGAGTATCTAGCGGTACAACAAAGGGTGAGTCAGTTAAAAGGCCCTATTTTGTGTCTCGTTGGACCTCCGGGGGTTGGTAAGACGTCATTAGGTCAGTCGATTGCAAAATCTACCGGCCGCAAGTATGTGCGCATGGCGTTAGGTGGTGTTCGTGATGAAGCCGAAATTCGAGGCCATCGCCGCACCTATATTGGCTCTTTACCGGGTAAACTGATTCAGAAAATGGCAAAGGCAGGGGTTAAAAATCCACTGTTTTTGTTAGATGAAATCGATAAAATGTCTTCGGATATGCGTGGTGATCCCGCCTCGGCATTGCTTGAAGTCTTAGATCCAGAACAGAATAATAATTTCAACGATCATTATCTTGAAGTGGATTATGACCTGTCTGACGTGATGTTTGTCGCAACGTCTAACAGCATGAATATTCCAGGTCCTTTATTAGATCGGATGGAAGTGATACGTCTTTCGGGGTATACCGAAGATGAAAAATTGAATATCGCACGTCGTCACTTATTGTCTAAGCAAATTAAGCGTAATGGCTTGAAAGACAAAGAAATTCAAATTGATGATAGTGCAATCATTGGCATTATCCGCTTTTACACCAGAGAGGCCGGTGTGCGTAGTCTGGAGCGAGAAATCTCTAAACTTTGTCGCAAAGCGGTCAAGAAAATTCTGCTGAATGATGACGTCAAAAAAGTCACCATTAATCAGGATAACCTCGAAGATTTTCTTGGTGTACAACGTTTTGATTACGGTAAAGCCGAAGATGAAAACCGTATTGGTCAGGTTACCGGGTTGGCCTGGACTGAAGTCGGCGGAGAACTTTTAACAATTGAAGCTGCTTCGGTTGCTGGTAAAGGTAAGCTTACCTATACCGGTTCGCTAGGGGACGTGATGAAAGAGTCCATTCAGGCGGCGATGACCGTTGTCAGAAGTCGGACAGAAACATTGCGCATTAACGAAGATTTCAATGAAAAGCGCGATATTCATGTCCATGTACCGGAAGGTGCAACGCCGAAAGATGGCCCAAGTGCGGGTATCGGTATGTGTACCGCGTTGGTATCTAGTTTAACTGGGAATCCAGTTAAAGCGGATGTCGCGATGACAGGTGAAATTACCCTTCGTGGCGAAGTGTTAGCCATTGGTGGTCTTAAAGAAAAACTGTTGGCGGCTCACCGAGGTGGTATTAAAACCGTCGTCATTCCGCACGAAAATGAGCGCGATTTGAAAGAAATTCCAGATAATGTCAAAGCGGATTTATCGATTCATCCGGTAAAATGGATAGACGAAGTGTTGGAATTGGCACTGGCAGAACCTGTTGAAAAGTGGTCGGTAGACCAATAAACGGTGATTTTTTGTTAAGAAAATCCTTTTTTTCGAACTTTTTGTAAAAAAAATTGAATTTAGGGGTTTTCAAACATAAAAAAAGTGGTAGTCTGGAAATCGAAGCCACGCTATCCCCCTATAAAGCTTATAGAAGCAAGGGAGTAGGTGTTTGTTCATAAGATTTGAAATTGAATTTAAATCTTATTTTTGGAACCTGAGGCTTGCGTTTAAAAAAAATGCTTGATATAAAAATTTAGAGCATTTAAGTAAGCTTCGTATAATAACAAATAAAGGGGAAGACATTGTGAATAAGTCTCAACTAATCGAGAAAATTGCTGCGGGCGCTGATATTTCTAAAGCTGCTGCAGGTCGTGCGCTAGATTCTTTTATCGACGCGGTATCTGACGAGTTAAAAGCGGGTGAGCAAGTTGCTCTAGTTGGTTTCGGTACATTCTCTGTACGTGACCGTGCTGCTCGTACTGGCCGTAATCCTCAAACTGGTGCTACCATTGAGATTGCTGCAGCTAAAATCCCATCTTTCAAAGCGGGTAAAGCTCTTAAAGATGCAGTAAACTAAGATTAGTTTCCTGATTTAAAAAAAAGCCGGCTTTTGCCGGCTTTTTTGTTTTTCATTCTCCAGCGGATACTTTCCCTTCGAAGAGATGCTATTTGTCACCGCACCCCCCGATTTATCCACGCCACCTCTGTGTTTTGATTCTCAGCCAGTACTCCATAGGACATTGATCAAAGCCATTTCCTTTCACGATGATCAAAATAATTCGAAGCGAGTACAAGTTAAAACCCGACATTTGAACTATTCTCATATTTAACAACAATTTGAATTCGGAGAACACAGTGGATCATGAAAATATCGGGCAGCTGTTAGGCTTTATCGTGGCGCATAGCGCGTCAATTGGTGATGAACTAAAAGAAAGGGAGCTTATGGTGCCATTCGTGATCTCCGTGCTAGATAACCATCCTACTGTTATCGATTTTGAAGCGGAAACCCAGGAAATGGCGGTGAATAATGCGGAAGCCAAATTGGCAGAGTTAAGTTTATCGGCAGATGCATGGTCCTATGCCCAGGACGGTATGGTAACGATGGACGATGGTTCTGAACAGGATGTCTATTTTTATAAAGTTTGGCTAAATGGTATGGTAGAGCCCTTGCTGGCTTATCAAATGTATCAAAAATACCCTTTTAAACTTAAAGGCAACGTACAGATATTGAATTATGTTGAAGCGGGGTTAAGTCCCGATTTACAGGAACCATTAATCAATGGCTTAAATGTTGGTATCAGCTCTCACGATACCGCAAATCAAAAATGGGACTCCTGGTCGCAATAATCTTAACCATAACTTGTCGCCGACTCGTTAATTCACTGGGTGCAAATCCAATGGCACCGGCTGTCTTTCAGTTGTAGTGTTGATTTGCGTTAGAAAATCTTTTTGTCGTCGCTTTGTCGTCAATTTTTTTTGATTGAGAATCCAATCAAAGCTTAACATCGATTTTACATTTCATTGATTAACTACACAAAGAGCAACGCTTGTGTTTCTCTACCCCTTATTCTGATTAACAATAAGTCATTTTTTTTGCAATATTCACTAGGAGCACTGAAAGGCTTTTGCTACAATCAGGCGATAAATTTTTAAGGTCCTGAATTAAAAAGAGACACTCATGTTAGAAAGAATTAGAGAAGGCTCGAAAGGAGTTACCGCCAAAGTCATTCTTGGTTTGGTTATTGCTACCTTTATATTTGCCGGTGTAGGAAGCTACACAAATACCGTAGATACGTCAGTCGCCACAGTAAACGGCGAACCGATCAGTCAACAAGCGTTTCAGGAAGCTTATCGTCAGCAACGTAATCGGATGCAAAGCCAGTTCGGTGAAATGTTTGCGACACTGGAAGCCAATGATGCATATATGGCAAACCTGAGAGAGAGTGTTCTGGAACAATTGATCAGTGAAGAATTGCTGGATCAAAACGCCATTGCCCTGAATCTTCGCGTTGGCGATGCACAAATTAAGCAAACTATTCTTGAAATGCCTGAATTTCAATTGGATGGCAAGTTTGACAACGCTCGTTTTCAAGCACTAATTCAGCAAGCCGGCTTTTATGACGCGTCTTCATTCAGTCGTTATCTGAATGAAACCATGGTACGTCAGCAGTTGGTTCAAAGCATTAGCACGACAGAATTTAGCTTGCCTTACCAACAGGAAATGATGGTAAAGCTGATTAATCAAAGTCGTGACGTTCGTTATGCAATCTTGTCAACGGAAGGTTTTAAAGACGGTATTGAAATTAGCGAACAAGAGGTTGAAGAGTATTACCAGGCGAATCAAGGTCGTTTTGCAACGCCTGAAATGGTCAAAGTGGAATATGTCGAATTAAACCTGAATGACATTGCTGGTGAAGTTGCTGTTACTGAAGCTCAAGCTCAAGAGTTTTATGAAGAGAATAAAACGTCATACACAAAACAAGAACGTCGACGTGCGGCGCATATCTTGGTCGAGTTTGGTGAAGATAAAGCCGCGGCTCAGGCAAAAGCTGAAGAAGCGCTTGCCAAAGCCAAAGCTGGTGATGATTTTGCCGCACTGGCATTAGAGTATTCAGCGGATACTTTCAGCGCCGAGAATGGCGGTGATCTTGATTGGCAAACGCAAGGTTCTATGGATGAAGAGTCTATGGACAACGCTTTGTTTTCTGCATCGGAAGAAAGTCCGGTTGCTGATTTAGTCGAAACCGATTTTGGTTTCCACATCATCAAAATGACGGATATGGAAGCGGAGCAGATCAAAACCTTTGATGAAGTCAAAGATGAAATTCTGGCAACCATGAAAAACGATCAGGCGCTTGAGTTGTTTTATGAACAACAAACGACGATGGAGCAGCTGAGCTTTGAAAGTTCAGATTCGTTGGAAGAAGTAGCAACAGCACTGAATACCGATGTTAAAACCAGTGATTGGTTAACTCGCTCAGGCAATGTCGCGCCATTTAATAACGCGGATTTAATTGCCACAGCATTTTCAGTTGAGTTGATGGAAGACGGTCTGAACTCTGACGTTTATGAAGTAACGCCTGAGCAGCAATCGATTGTTATCCGTATTGCAGATTACCAAGCGGCGGATACTAAGCCATTGGCTGACGTACAGCAGGAAATTACCGTTCTTCTGACTCAACAAAAAGCAACTGAAATCGCACGCACTAAAGCTGATGAAATTATCGAAGCAGTGAAATCAGGTAATGACGTAGATGTGGCCTTGACTGAGTTGAATTCAGAATTTGTTGAGCATGCAGCGCTGACAAGAATGGATGCGACCGTTGATGGTGCGATTGTGAAAAATGCATTTACATTACCGCAACCACAAGCTGATGAGTTATCCCTTAGCAGTATTGAACTAGCGAATGGTGACTATGCGGTGTTACAAGTTGTTGCCGTCGATGAAGGTACTGCCGGTGCGCAAGATGCGAACCTGGCTGAGCAACAACAACGTATGTTGTCTCAATCTACTTATGCAACCTATATCGAACAGCTTAAAGCTAACGCGGAAATTGTCCGTACGTTATCAAAAGCAGACGCAACACTTTATTAATCGAAGATTCTAATCTTTGAATTGAAAAGGCCGCATCGCGGCCTTTTTTTTTGTACATGGATGTACTTATCCTCTCGAGCCATGGATGGTGTTAGAGAGGGTTTGTTATGGATGTACTTATCCTCTCGAGCCATGGATGGTGTTAGAGAGGGTTTGTTATGGATGTACTTATCCTCTCGAGCCATGGATGGTGTTAGAGAGGGTTTGTTATGGATGGTCTTATCCTCTCGAGCCATGGATGGTGTTAGAGAGGGTTTGTTATGGATGGTCTTATCCTCTCGAGCCATGGATGGTGTTAGAGAGGGGTTGTTATGGATGTACTTATCCTCTCGAGCCATAAAAGCCTGTCTATGGCCGTTCGGGCGCCTATCTGTCGCCACATCGCTGTTTCGTATCCAATACCATCGGAACACCTTAATTTCTGCTATCCAGCTGTCAAAATTGATTTTTCTAATTTGTACTATACTTGCGGGGTAAAATTAATAAACGTTGTTTTATCGATGTTTTCATATCCCGATGTTTGGAGTTGTAATATGAAATTGATTAACGTTTTCAGGATTACCCTTTTAACGCTGTTGGTTGTATTCAGCTCTGGCACTCTGGCCGAGCTCGTGCAACTTGTTGACTTTAAAAAACTGGCGAATCAACGCACAGTTAAAAGTAATTCCCAAAACTTTTCTTTGCCCTTGGATATTATTGAACCAGGGCTCAGTCTTACCATAGATAATGCCGCTGACTTTAATGAGCTACTCGACCCTGATAATGGTCTGCTTGCCTGTCGAGGAAATCGTGGCTGTGGTTCAAATCCATTGGAAACTTTGGGTGTAGGCGAATTTCTTCAATTTACCTTTACCTACGAAGGCGAGACTGTCGACTTTGAAGGTTTGCAATATCAAGTTAGCCAATCAGAGCAGGGCGGGACGTTATATATTGTTAGTAATGATCCGAATGCCAACCCATTAGGTATTGTGACCTACTTAGAAGTCAACTTTGACTATGCTGGGGCGAGCAGCGAAGGTGAGGTGTTTATTACATCGATTTATACTCGCATTCCAGATAGCAATGGCGGTGATTTAACGGGTCCGACGGATCCTGGTGGCGGCAATGGCAATAATCCGGATGGTACTGGGCCAGATGAGACCATACCTCCGACAGAACCACAACCGGTTCCTGAGCCTGGAAGTCTGCTGTTACTTGCGGCGGGTCTATTGTTGATAGGTTGTCGTCGACGCTCGTCTTAAGTGTTAATTATTAAGCGTGGCCCGACAGAGGGAAAAAGGCATGCCATTTGATGCGAGTAATTAGACTCGCTTGGCTGCCTCTATTACCTGTTGTCGCAGCCAGATATGGCTAGGCTCATGGTGGATGAGTGGGCTCCATATCATCTTTAATTCGATGTCTGGAATGACAAACGGCGGGGCTTGCACAGTATAATTTGGGCGCGAAGCGTGAATATTTGCGGCTTTGCTCGGCAGAGTCGCCAATAGGTGATCATCGTGGGCCAACTGCATCGCGACCTGATAATTACGCGTAAACAGTTTGATTTTGCGTTTTTCACCGATTTTCGCCAAGGCTTCATCTACCCAGCCAAGTTTTTGTACGTCTTTGGGGTTCATACCCACACCCACACCAAAACCGGTTTTTGAAACCCAAACATGTTGTGCTTTCAGGTAGTTTTCTAATGTCAGTGGTGATGTCTGCGGATTGTCACTGTGAGTGATACAGGAAAAACTATCTTGCCACAGCACTTTTTGGTGGAAAGACTGTGGCAGTTTTTCAAAGTGGTTAATGGCCATATCAATCTTGCCATTTTCTACATCAACGAAATCGACATCGCTCGGTGTCATGATGTCCAAAGTGATGCCTGGGGCTAACTCATTTAGCTGGTTTAATAGTGATGGCAACAGTGTTGAAGCCGCATAGTCACTTGCCATAATGCGGAATAAACGTTGACTAGTCTTCGGGTTGAAACTATCGACTTTTTGTAGGGCGTCGGTTAAATCGAGGAGTATTTTTCTTAATTTTGGCGCTAATTTTTTCGCTTTTTCGGTAGGTTGCATACCTTCTGACGTTCTGACCAACACCGGATCGTTGAGCAGTTTTCGTAAACGTTTTAAGCTACTGCTCATTGCCGGCTGGGTAATATTTAGTTGTTCAGCGGCTCTGCTTACGTTTTTCTCTCTCAGGAGAATATCGAAAGCAACGAGTAAGTTTAAATCAATATCGGCTAAATTCATTGAAATACCTTACTCGTTGTTACATACAATCGGGTCAATCTAAATACTGTAAACCAGCGTAAGTGACGTTTCGGTACGGGTTTTTTGGATGTTCCCCTGAACCTTACTATTATAATCAACCGTGAATGCAAACTTTAGTGCTAAGGCGTCGATCAGTTGAGTACTAAACGCTGTGATCGATTTATATTTACTGCTTTCGCCACTTTTCGGTGCTAATTCTGCACTGACGATTTGTTTAAATTGAATCGACTCGAATACCCGGGTTTCATAAGTCGCAGCGGTACGAACAATAAATGCTTTTTGAGTTTTGTCTTCGTCAGGTTGAGGGTTGCTCAACTCGTCAATTTTATAACCCGGACCGATTTCCGCATCAAAATAAGAAATGTCGTCTTCAAACCAACGGCGACCCCAACCCGCTGCGATTGAGCTTTGATACTCAAATCCGTTAAAGCGGTCATCTTCGTATGAACCAAAGCCAAAACCGTAGTTTTTACCGCCTCGCTCAAAGGTGTAATTACTTTGAATTGTCGAAGACCACTTTTGATCGGTTGTTTCGTAATCCGTTTCTTGAGTGTCAGAATCTGTCTGTTCTGTTTTTCGAACAAATAAGTCAAGACGGACATTGGTTCTTAACTTTCCCCGTTCGTGATCTAAATCGAGTCCGGTTTTTGCAAACGCAGAATTACGCACATCTGTTTTAAAGAACGCACCGATTTCAAATGCACCGGTAAATGAAGAGGGGATGTTATTACACTCTGGTAATGCAATGTATTCTTCCGGCGGAATTTCGTCGGTAAAGTTATAACATGTCAGCTCTTTTTCATCATAGAGTGTGCGAACCAAGGCTTCGTTTGCTTCAGAAATATTTTCCGAATCCTGAGCAGCCAACAAGGAAAAAGAAAGGGCGCTTAAGCCGAGCAACGTTATTATTCTGTTCATAGCCATCACTGATGGTATCCATCAGCCTTGTTGTGTTGTTATTAGAGGGTTGTGGCCATTATATCCAAAAAAAACGAGCAGTCGTCAATTAATTGACCACTGCTCGAAGTTTTTTACCAAAGAACGTTGCAAATATTCGTTATCGAGTAAGTGCCAGACAAATTACTTTATCAATGCGGCGAGCTGACCCTGGCTGTACTTGATTGCGATATCATCTAAAGAAATCGGCTTAATTTTATCGGCTTGGCCGGCAGTATTGAACGCTTCGTAACGAGCTTTACAGATTTCATACATCGCTTGCGTGGTTACTGCCAGATATTTACGCGGGTCAAATTCACTTGGATTTTGAGCGAGGAAGCGACGAATTGCCCCGGTAGACGCCAAACGTAAGTCAGTGTCGATATTTACTTTACGAACGCCATTTTTAATGCCTTCTTGAATTTGCTCAACGGGCACACCGTAAGTTTCTGGGATCGCACCACCGTATTCATTAATTACCGCTAACCAATCCTGAGGCACCGATGAAGAGCCGTGCATAACCAAATGAGTATTTGGGATGCGACGATTAATTTCTTTGATGCGATCAATGGCGAGAATGTCGCCTGTTGGTGGACGGGTAAACTTGTATGCGCCATGGGAAGTACCACAGGCGATTGCCAAAGCATCTACCTGAGTTTTGGCGACAAAATCCGCTGCTTCTTCAGGATCTGTTAATAATTGATCATGACTCAGCACACCTTCGGCGCCAACCCCATCTTCTTCGCCGGCCATACCAGTTTCAAGCGAACCAAGACAACCGAGCTCACCTTCGACACTAACTCCACAGGCGTGAGCCATGGCCACCGTTTGCTGTGTCACTTCTAAATTATATTCGTAACTGGACGGGGTTTTGCCATCATCCATTAACGAGCCATCCATCATCACCGATGAAAAACCGAGCTGAATAGAGCGTTGGCAAACGGCTGGTGAGGTTCCGTGATCCTGATGCATTACCACCGGGATCTCAGGAAATTCATCGATAGCGGCTTGAATTAAGTGACGTAAAAATGGTGCACCGGCATACTTTCTCGCACCTGCTGAAGCCTGCAAGATCGCGGGGCTATTGGTCGCTTTAGCGGCCATCATAATTGCGCGAACCTGCTCCAGGTTATTGACGTTAAACGCCGGAATACCGTAATCGTGCTCTGCAGCATGATCCAGCATTTGACGCATAGAAATTAAAGGCATAAAAATTCTCCTGCAATAATAAAAGGGCGGTAAGACCGCCACTCGTTTTTCTTTTGTTTTCGCCGCAATATAATTTTATTATTTTAGTTGTGCTGCGCGTTCTTCAAGGATGGCGACTGCGGGTAATTTCTTTCCTTCCAGGAATTCAAGAAAGGCACCACCACCGGTTGAAATATAAGAAACTTTATCGGCGATACCATATTTATCGACGGCGGCTAGCGTGTCACCACCTCCGGCTATGGAAAATGCCTTTGACTGCGCAATCGCTTTGGCAATGATTTCAGTGCCTTTTCCGAACTGATCGAATTCGAATACGCCAACCGGACCGTTCCAGACAATCGTGCCAGCATTTTCCAGGATGCTAGCTAAAGTATTGGCCGAATCTGGGCCAATATCAAAAATCATATCCTGATCAGTGACTTCAGCCACAGGTTTAGTGGTTGCAATCGCGCTTTCTGAAAATTCACTACCGACAATGACGTCGCTCGGAATTGGAATATCGCCACCGGATTGTTGTGCGGCGTTTAGCAGGCGCTGCGCTTCTTCGACTAAATCGGCTTCATACAAAGATTTTCCAACGCTGTGCCCTTGAGAGGCAATAAACGTATTGGCGATACCACCACCAACAATCAATTGGTCAACAATGCCTGAAAGAGAATCCAAAACGGTCAATTTGGTTGATACTTTTGAACCACCCACAATTGCTACCATAGGTCGAGCCGGATTATTCAACGCTTGACCTAAGGCAGATAACTCATTGGCAAGTAATGGACCTGCGCAGGCAATAGGAGCGAATTGAGCAACGCCATAAGTACTCGCCTGAGCGCGATGCGCGGTGCCAAAGGCGTCCATCACAAACACATCACAAAGTGCGGCCAATTGTTTGGCCAATGTCTGCTCGTTTTTCTTTTCACCTTTATTAAAGCGAACGTTTTCAAAGAGCAATACTTCACCTTGTTGCTGTTGCGTGCCTTCTAAATAGTCAGTGACTAATCGCACAGGTACATTCAGAGCCGCTTTAAGGTAGTCGGCGACAGGTTGTAATGAAAACTGGGCATCAAATTCACCTTCGACCGGACGCCCAAGGTGCGACATTACCATGACGCTTGCGCCTTTTTCCAGGGCAAGTTTAATTGTTGGTAGGGCGGCCTTCAATCGGGCGTCAGAGGTGATTTTTCCGTCTTTTATCGGAACATTCAAATCTTCACGGATAAGTACCCGTTGGTTCGCTAAATCAAGTTCAGTCATTTTGATGACAGACATGAGTTTTCTCCATTAAGCTACAAGTTTTTGATGACGCCGCTGGCTCTCACTACCTCGTGGGCTAATCGGCGGTATTAAATATTGCTGATGTTGTATCCAGCATTCGATTCGCAAAGCCCCATTCGTTATCACACCACACCAGTAATTTAACCAGTCGGTTATGGCTAACTCGCGTTTGATTGCCGTCAACAATGCAAGAATGAGGATCATGATTAAAGTCAGAAGATACCAAGGGTTCCATGGTCAATCCGAGAATGCCGCTTAACCCGCTTTGCTGGGCTTCGTTAAGGGCGCTGTTTACCGCATTAATATCGACATCGGTGGTAAGTGTTACGCTTAAATCCATCGCGGTAACATTAACCGTTGGCACCCGCACGGCAATGGCTTCAAAACGACCGGCAAATTTCGGTAATATCCGCTCGATGCCTGCGGCCAGTTTGGTATTGACCGGAATAATCGATTGACTGGCGGCTCGGGCAAGTCTTAAGTCATCGTGATAAGCGTCAATAACCTGTTGATCATGCATTGAGGAATGGATGGTGGTGATGGTGCCTTTTTGTACACCAAAGGCATTGTCGAGCACCTGTATTACCGGCACGATACAGTTGGTGGTGCAGGAACCATTGGAAATAATTTGATCGCGACTTTCTAAAGTGTCGTGATTAATGCCATAAATGATGGTTTTATCTACGTCATTGTATGCTGGTTGGGAATACAAAACTTTTTTGGCGCCTTGAGCGATGTGCTTTAACGCTTCATGTTTGCCCTGATAAATGCCGGTACAATCCAACACGATATCGACGTCCAGCTCTCCCCAGGGAAGTCCGGTAATTTCAGGTTGATGGATTAGCGCAATGGCGTCGGAACCGACATTTAAATAGCCATGGGATAAACTCACATCAAAAGAGAATCGGCCATGATTGGTATCATATTTTAATAGATGCGCGATGCCTTCGGGCTTTGCCAGTTCATTAATGGCTACTATCCGAAATTCGTCTGTACGGCCACTTTCATACAAAGCCCGCAAAATTGATCGGCCAATTCGGCCAAAGCCATTTATTGCAATTTTTATTGTCATAATTCAAAGGTCATAGAAACGACCTTTCATTTAGAATATGGAAAATTAATCGGTGCGATAGTCTCATTCAGAATCCTGGTGATCTCATCGGGTTTAACACCTTTGGATGACCTTAGCTTGATGAACTATAGACGAGCCATATATTTATGCCTATTATCGCTCTTGATCCAAACAGGGTTTTGTGAACGCCCTGTAAAAAACCGAGGTATTTTCCCTTACCTAGCCATTAGGTGCAATGAAATTGTGTAGATTTTTTTCATCTAATACTGGTTTGTCCCGGTATAGATACAATTTTAATGGGTCGTTGTTTGTCAGCATCTGCTGTTAGCACCATACAAAACAAAGGGTTGTCATAATTTTTTGTTTTTTGTAGTGGTCTTTGAAAGTTTTCTTTTTATAGGTTAGTAATAACCACAAGTTGGATTCATTTATGACAGTCGCATTAATTATTCAAGGACGAGATGTACAACCCCTGAGGTCTGGTTTATCAGACGTTCTAAAAGATGTAGAAATTCAGGTTTGGCCGCAGCTTACAAACTTAGATGCCATCGAATTTGTGGTTGCATGGAATTGTCCTGAAAATTTACTATCTCAATTGCCAAATCTTAAAGCCATCTGTTCTTTAGGGGCGGGGGTAGATGGCATTTTAGCGTTAAAGGATTTACCGCAAGTGCCCGTGTGCCGAATTGTCGAGGAAAACCTGAGCAAACAAATGTGTGACTATGTATTGGCTCAGATTTTAAATTTTCAATATCAATTTACCACCTATAACCAGCAACAATCTCAAAGCCGGTGGCAAGAGAGAAAGGCAACGACTGTTAAATCTGTGGCTTTATTGGGGGTTGGGCAATTAGGTCATCAAGTAGCCAATGACTTGCTTAATCGAGGGTTTCAAATCAGTGGTTGGAGTAATAGTCCGAAACCGGATAGAGCTTACCCTTGCTTTCATGGTGATGATGGCCTGACGCAGGTGGTTTCAAATGCAGATTGTGTGGTCAGTTTGCTACCCGCAACCCAGCATACGGATGATCTATTTAATTTACGGTTCTTTCAACAAATGCAATCTCATGCGTTATTTATCAATGTTGGTCGTGGTAATTCCGTGGTGGAAATGGATTTACTGTATGCGTTACAGCACAAGGTGATCCACAGTGCTTGCCTTGATGTGTTCAAAACCGAGCCTTTACCTCAGCAACATCCTTTTTGGCAGCAAAGTAACCTGGTGATAACACCGCATATTGCTGCAGTTACGAAGCAGCAAAATATCATTGAACAAATCGCCAGTCACTATGTAAATTTACAGTCAGGACAGCGACTTAGCTATATAGTGGATAGAAATAAGGGTTACTGATAGTTTCGCGGCTCAATGAGTGGGACGATAAATGTCACAGAGTGCTTAGACGATTTTTTACAATATGCAAATTTTTTTGCATATTTATCAAGTTTATCCTTGTAACCCACGTATAAAAGGGATAAATTGGTTGTGCTAATAAACAATTCATCGACTTTTGAAGGCACAGGTTATGAATAAATCGTCTTTAAGGGAAGTCAAGCTGAGTACTGTATTTATCGCAGTATTGGTATTGGGAGTATCCGCGATGTTTACTTCTTCAAATGCCTCTCAGAATACGGAAGTTAACCTTGTAATCGAACAACAACAATAAGAAATTCCAGTTAATTTCTTTGAAACCTCACTTATGTGAGGTTTTTTTTTGCACATGGATGTGCTTATCCTCCCGTACCATGGATGGTAGCAAGGGAGGGTTTGCTAAATGGATGTGCTTATCCTCCCGTACCATGGATGGTAGCAAGGGAGGGTTTGCTAAATGGATGTGCTTATCCTCCCGTACCATGGATGGTAGCAAGGGAGGGTTTGCTAAATGGATGTGCTTATCCTCCCGTACCATGGATGGTAGCAAGGGAGGGTTTGCTAAATGGATGTGCTTATCCTCCCGTACCATGGATGGTAGCAAGGGAGGGTTTGCTAAATGGATGTGCTTATCCTCCCGTACCATGGATGGTAACAAGGGAGGGTTTGCTAAATGGATGTGCTTTGTCGGGATATTGCCATCCTGATATCCCGACATTCGATAAGTCCGTTTATGTATCCTCCCGTACCATGGATGGTAACAAGGGAGGGTTTGCTAAATGGATGTAGGCATGCTGCATCATAGAATCGACTGATGCATGTGTTCCTATGGATGAGCTTCGTCGGGATGATTAGGCATGCTGCATCATAGAATCGACTGATGCATGTGTTCCTATGGATGAGCTTCGTCGGGATGATATAGGCATGCTGCATCATAGAATCGACTGATGCATGGTCGCCAATGCGTATTTCGCACTATCGCACCATTATGATCTATCGCAATTTCCACCCAAAGAAGCGGGTTTATTTATCCACCTTCCGGGAGTTTCACTTTCTAACGCTCATATATTCCCTCTAACTTGTTGCTTTTACGATTCTTTGACTATTCTTTAAGCAATAACAATTAACCGATCGGTTTCCCTGCCAGGATTTCGGTCATGATAGTTTGTCGCCTTAGCCGTATCACAGGTCTGGTTGTCTATCGTTAATCTAAGATCTCAGGATCCAATGTGATAACAGACAACTCAGTAGCAACAAGCATTGATCAACTCTGGCCCGTCGCCAGTTATTTTGTCATTTTAATCTTCCTCTTATTGGGCGTACTTGCTTTGGCCATGTTCCTCGGTCCAAAAACCCGAGGCCGCCACACTCACACCGCCTATGAGTCCGGCATTGTGCCTGTCGATGCCCCCAAAACCCGATTTACCAATCACTTTTTTCTGTATGCCATATTCTTTGTCATATTCGACTTAGAAACGATTTTTCTGTTTGCCTGGGTTATCGCATTTGATGAGAGCGGCATGGCGGGTTTTATTGAAGCCAGTATTTTTATCACTATCTTGCTGGCGGCATTAGTGTATCTATGGCGCATTGGCGCTCTGGAACTGATCCGCAAGCATCGTCCAGCTCGCATGAGGCAATAAACGATGGAATGGTCTCTTACCAAAGCCGAACTTGATCGGCAAATGTCCCAATCCAAACATATCGTCGAGGAAGATCTCAAACGTTCGGTGCTATTTGCCAAGCTTGATGACATGGTTAACTGGGGACGGAAAAATTCAATATGGCCGTTTAACTTTGGCTTGTCCTGTTGTTATGTCGAAATGGCGACAAGTTTTACCTCCCGGCATGATATTGCTCGCTTTGGTGCCGAAGTGATCCGTGCCACGCCCCGACAGGCGGATTTAATGGTGATATCCGGTACTTGTTTTCGCAAAATGGCCCCTGTGATTCGCCACTTGTACGATCAATTACTTGAACCTCGCTGGATAATTTCCATGGGCTCATGCGCGAATTCCGGCGGTATGTACGATATCTATTCCGTGGTTCAGGGGGTTGATAAATTTATTCCCGTGGATGTTTACGTGCCTGGCTGCCCACCGCGCCCGGAAGCGTTGATGGAAGGATTGTTATTACTGCAACAAAAGATAGCCCATCAACCCAGGCCATTGAGCTATATGGTAGGAGAGCAAGGGGTACAGGAAATTGCCAAACCCTCATTGCGCGATATTAAACATGAACATCGAATTCATACCAAAAACTTGCAGGAGCCTGACCAGATATGAATCAGGCAAACCCCGTAGATATTAGTGCATGGCAACCTGGCGATGACTATACGCTGCGCGACGAAATTGCCCATATAAACGCTGACCTTGGATTACAGGAACAGCAAGTCCAGGATCAAATAGAAACCTATTGGTTGGAAAAGTCGCAATTGCTGTGTTTGATGCAATTGTTAAAACAACAAATCCCCAATGGTTTTGATATGTGTTTTGATCTGTTTGCCGTTGATGAGCGGGTCCGGGAGAATAAACTCACCAGTCAATGTGGAGATTTCACGCTGGTGTATCATCTTCGTTCGATGCAACGCAATCAGGATATTCGTATCAAGGTTGCCTTGTCAGAACCTGATAAATCCATCGACAGTGTTTGTGGTATATGGGCAAACGCAAATTGGTATGAGCGTGAAGTTTGGGATATGTTTGGCATTCGTTTTAGCAATCACCCGCACCTGGCTCGGATCCTAATGCCACCAACTTGGGTTGGCCACCCCTTGCTCAAAGACCACCCGGCACGCGCAACCGAAATGGAACCGTTTACCTTAAGTGACAAGCAGCAAGATATTGAGCAACAGGCGTTAAAGTTTCGTCCAGAAGACTGGGGCATGAAACGGCAAAGTGCCGATGCGGATTTTACCTTCCTCAATTTGGGTCCCAATCATCCATCGGTGCATGGCGCGTTTCGTATTGTGCTGCAAATGGAAGGGGAAGAAATCGTCGACTGCGTACCGGATATCGGCTACCACCACCGCGGCGCGGAAAAAATGGGAGAGCGGCAATCCTGGCACAGCTACATTCCCTACACGGATCGCATTGATTATCTCGGCGGGGTAATGAACAACTTCCCCTACGTCATGGCGGTTGAAAAACTGGCGGGCATTGAAGTGCCAGAACGGGCGAAGGTTATTCGCATTATGACCGCCGAAATGTTTCGCATTCTTAGCCACTTACTCTTTTACGGAACCTTTGCCCAGGACGTTGGGGCACTGTCGCCCATCTTTTACATGTTTATCGACCGTGAAAAGCTATTTGCCATCATCGAAGCATTTACCGGTGCTCGGATGCATCCGAGTTATTTTCGCATTGGTGGCGTGGCAATGGATCTACCGAAAGGCTGGGATACTTTGGTGCGTGAATACGTTAATTATCTGCCAAAACGCCTCGATGAATATGAAAAAATGGTGATGCAAAACCGCTTACTTAAAGCCAGAACCGTTGATGTCGGCGCATATACCACCGAGGAAGCCATCGAATATGGCGTTACTGGTCCGGGTTTGCGTGCCACGGGATATTCCTGGGATCTTCGAAAACAACGTCCATACGGTGGCTATGATCAGTTTGAATTTGAAGTGCCGATTGGGCACAAGGGCGATAGCTATGATCGTTGTCGGGTGCGGGTCGAGGAGATGCGACAAAGCATCCGCATCATCGAACAATGCCTCAACAATATGCCAGAAGGGCCTTATAAAGCCGAACATCCACAAACGACTCCGCCGGATAAAAGCCGAACCATGAAGGATATCGATACTTTGATCCCGCACTTTGTCAATGTTTCCTGGGGGCCTGTGATCCCAGCCGGAGAGGTCAGTGTTAGTGTCGAAGCCACGAAAGGCATTATGGCATATCACCTAGTCAGTGATGGTTCCACCGTCAGTTATCGTACCCGTATTCGCACCCCGTCTTTTGCTCATTTACAAATGCTGCCATTAATCTCGAAAGGGCAGATGGTCGCGGATTTAATTGCCACACTGGGCAGCATTGATTACGTCATGGCCGATGTTGACAGATAAGGGAATCAATCAAATGCAACACAATCAAATAAGGAAATAACCGTGTCTCTTGCAACACAATTACCCCGCACAGGGGAAGGCAATATTGAGATCAATCAGCTCAGCTATCGAGACTATCTGAGCATGGATGAAATTGATGCCATTGAGCATGAAGTATCCATCATGGGCAAGCGACATGCGGCGGGGATCGAAGCGTTAAAGTTGGTGCAGAAAAACCGTGGCTGGATATCCGATGACAGTCTATATGCCATCGCCGAGCTTTTGCAAATGACAGTCAGTCAACTCGAAGGCATCGCCACGTTTTACAACCTGATCTATCGCCAACCGGTTGGTCGGTATGTGATTCATGTGTGTGATTCCATCAGCTGCTACCTGACCGGTTATCAGGCAGTAAGTGAAGCAATCAAAGCGCAACTCGGGATTGGTTACGGCCAGACTACAGAGGACGGCATGTTTACATTGTTAACCAATGCGTGTTTGGGGAGTTGTGACAAAGCGCCAGCGATGATGATTGGCGAAGATCACTTTGAGCATTTAACACCACAGTCTGCACGTGACATTTTGCAGCAGTTACAACAGGAACGCGGTAAGAAACCAGAAACAACGCAGAAATAACCAGCAGATACATTCGCAACAAATTAGAGATGCGCTAAATCTCAAACAATAAACCGAGGCACTGATGACGACAGAAACGCCGTTAACAAAACACATTAACCTGGCTCAGCCACTCGCGATGGCGGATTACGTTGATGTTGGTGGTTATCAAAGTGTCAAAAAAGCGGTGCTGCAAATGTCGGCATCAGAGGTGATGGCGGTTGTAAAAGATTCCGGATTAAAAGGACGTGGTGGGGCTGGCTTTCCAACGGCGATGAAATGGAGTTTCGTACCGGACTTTGAACCCCAGGATCCTCGATATTCCGAAGATAAATATCTGATTTGCAATGCTGACGAGATGGAGCCCGGCACGTTTAAAGATCGCTGGTTGCTGGAGGGTGTGCCACACCAGTTAATTGAATCGATGATTATTGCGAGTTACGCAATTGGCGCGAATAAAGCCTTTATTTTTCTCAGAGGTGAATATCACTTAGCCGCCAGGCGCTTGCAAACGGCTATCGATGAAGCCTATGCGCACGGATATCTTGGTAGCAACATTCAGCAAAGCGACTATCAATTGGATTTATACCTTCACACGAGTGCTGGTCGTTATATTTGCGGCGAAGAAACCGCGTTAATTAATGCCTTAGAAGGGCAACGGGCGAACCCCAGAGCCAAACCGCCATTTCCGCAAGTCAGCGGCTTATTTGGTAAGCCAACCATAGTCAACAATGTCGAAACCTTATCGAACCTGCCTCACATCATTAATCAAGGTCCAAGCTGGTTTAAAGCGCTATCCAATAATCAGGATGCCGGCACCAAAATATATGGTGCCAGTGGGCGAGTACAAAGACCCGGTTTGTGGGAATTACCTATGGGCATCACAGTACGTGAGTTGTTGTTTAAACATGCCGGCGGTATGCAACCAGGACTTAATTTGAAAGGCTTTTTACCGGGCGGAGCGTCCACGGACTTTCTGACGGCGGATCATCTCGATTTAGTGATGGGGTATGACGAAGTCAGTCAGGCCGGAAGTCGATTGGGCACTGGTGGCATCATTGTCCTTGATGATCACAATTGTCCGGTTGGCATGGTACTCAATCTGTTGAAATTTTTTGCTCAGGAATCCTGTGGGTTTTGTACACCTTGTCGTGACGGTACCGCTTGGGTTGTGGAAACATTAACGCGCATTGAACAAGGTCAGGGGACTAAGCAAGATCTCGACAGTTTACACAAACTTTGTGACTTTATGTGGCTCGGAAAAACCCATTGTGCGCTAGCGCCCGGCGCCGTTGAACCATTGCAAAGTGCACTAAAGTACTTTCACGACGATTTCGAACAACATATCGATAAGCATTGTTGTCCTTATCACGGCCATCATTAACGGGGAAATTTAGACCATGGATAAATTTCAACCTAACCAATCGACAACGCAGTCAGAAATCGCCAAACCTATGGAAGTAAAGACAGATTTGGTGACTGTGCACGTCGATGGCAAAGCGGTGCAATTGCCAAAAGGGGAAAACCTACTGGCGGCGATTTTGTCGAAAAAGTACAACCTTCCTTATTTTTGTTGGCATCCATCGATGGGATCCATTGGAGCCTGTCGGCAATGTGCGATAACTCAGTTTACGGATGAAACTCAGCAAAAAGGCAGAACCATTATGGCGTGCATGACGCCCGTGGTCGATGGTATGTTTCTCGGCTTAGAGCATGCCCCTGCTGCTGAATTTCGAGAACAAGTCATCGCTGCGATGATGACTAATCACCCCCATGACTGTCCAGTTTGCGGCGAAGGTGGGGCTTGTCATTTGCAAGACATGACCGTAATGACCGGGCATTCTCATCGTCAATATCAAGGCCTTAAACGTACCTTTACCAATCAGTATTTGGGCCCTTTGGTAAATCATGAAATGAATCGCTGTATCACCTGTTATCGCTGTGAGCGATTTTACAAAGATTATGCCGGTGGCAAAGACTTTTCCGCCTGTGGCTCGAAAAACCAAGTGTACTTTGGGCGACAGCAAGACGGCGTGTTGGAAAGCGAATTTGCAGGCAACCTTGTTGAAGTTTGCCCAACTGGCGTGTTTACCGATAAGCCTTTTGCCGCACACTATACCCGCAAATGGGATTTACAATCGGCACCATCGATTTGCCACGGTTGTGCCGTCGGTTGCAATATTAGCGTCGGAGAGCGATATGGCAGCGTCCGGCGGGTGATCAATCGGTATCATAATGATATCAACGGCTACTTTATTTGTGATAAAGGACGGTTTGGTTTTGCCTACGTCAATGGTGATGACAGGATCAATAAAATTTCTGGCATTGAGCTGGCTACGGCATTTAAGCCCCATGAGTTCTCAATCGCAATGGCAAGACATAACGCCAAAACAACTGTTGGTATCGGCTCGGCCAGAGCAAGCCAGGAAAGTAATGCAGCATTAAAACAATTAGTCGGTAGAGAAAATTTTTGCAGTGGTTTAACCGAGTTGCAACAAGAGTGTCTTCGCTCGTGTCAGGCATTGATGTTGCAAAACCGCCAGGCGAGCATTAGCGATATTGAGCAAAGCGATTGTATCATTGTACTTGACGAAGATTTAACGCAAACGTCAGCCCGCATTGCGCTCGCCGTGCGTCAGGCAACCCGCAATGCCGCGTTTGATAAAGCCGAGCAAATGGGGATCCCCCGCTGGCAGGATGATGCGGTGAGAACTGCCGCTCAGGATTTACGTTCGGATCTCTACCTGTTGCAAAGCAAAAGCTGCAAACTTGACGATGTCGCCGCTTTTTGCGAGCCCATGCTACCGGAACAAATTCTTGAGCTGGCAAGGGACATATCAGATTTCGCGAATAACCCTCACCCATTAGGCCTTGCGCAAACGCGTACTGAAGGCAGTCACTCAGAGTCGCAAACACTGTTATCTCGCATTGTTCAATCATTACAACACGCGAAACGGCCAGTGATTA
The DNA here is from genome assembly GCF_005843925.1 of Thalassotalea litorea. Classification (GTDB taxonomy): domain Bacteria; phylum Pseudomonadota; class Gammaproteobacteria; order Enterobacterales; family Alteromonadaceae; genus Thalassotalea_A; species Thalassotalea_A litorea_A. The sequence goes on along the minus strand of NZ_VCBC01000012.1, from coordinate 130,515 downwards.
TTGCCGGATGCAGCCATTGGCATTTAGCGTTATTGCAGGCCGTTGAAAAATTAGCGACTCATGCCCCAAAAAACTGGCAATTTGCATTGCTCCCTGATGCCGTAAATGCGATGGGCTTGGTAAGCTTAATGGATGAACACACGCTAAGCCTTGAGCAACTGCAAGCCAAAGATTTGAGTTCAAGTGCGGTAATCGCCATGGAAAACTCATTGCCAGCGTGGTCATCGGAACAACGAAAACAATTGGCTGAACAGGCCGAAACCTTAGTGGTGATCGACCACAGTCGGCACCAGTTGTCAGAACTTGCCGATATTGTTTTGCCCGCGACTGCATTTACCGAAAGCGATGGCGTCGCTGTGAATTATCAAGGACTGGCGCAACCATTTTTCGCCGTAAAACCCCAAGTAAAACCCATGCATAGTAGCTGGCAGTGGTGTCAGTTACTCGATGATGTCTTTGGCCAGGGCACTCTTATTGGCTTACAAAAGCTGTCGCAATTGCGGAGCTACCTTACCGACAATGTAACTGGATACCCTGATATGAATGCAATGTTTGCACAGCATTTGCTATTCAAATCGGCACGTCAACCGATGCGGTATTCCGGGCGCACGGCGATGATTGCCAATCAGACCGTCCATGAACCGAAAAACCCAGTAGATTCTGATTCCCCTTATAGTTTTTCCATGGAAGGACCCGGTAATGACGATGGCTATGGCCATGCGTTGCCACGTTCATTTTCCTGGGCGCCGGGATGGAACTCCAACCAATCTATCAGTAAGTATCAGGTCAAAGTGGGTGGGGTGATGAGCAATCGTGCCGACATGATCCGCTTGGTTGGACAATCCGAACCGAGTGCCAGTCGTGCTCAAACATCATCTTCGGCCAAACGTAACCACAGGTCACAACGTATCCTCGGACTTCAACTTCGCCAGTTAGAGCACTTGTTTGCCAATGATGAGTTTGCGGGAAAAATTGCCGAGTTCAATCTGATGGCGCCGCCGCCTTGTTTACTCATCAATACCGACGATACCGGTAAATTTAATCAGGGCACAGTCAGTCATGTCCGTGTCGAATTGACCGACAATTCATCATTCATTGTGCAACTTATCCCTTGCGCAGATATTGCCAAAGGCGTGGCCTATCTGCATCACCCCAGAGCCAATACAAGCCCCTTGCTTGATCTGGTCGTATCCATTTCAACGGTTAGCGACGCGGATATAAGCGCACATCAGCAGCAACTCAGCGAAAATTTAGAGCAAATTTTACAGCAAAAAAATCGCAATCTGGCTCGGTTGCAACAAACTGATCAGCGGATACCTATCCAAATTGTCGGGGAGGGGAGCTAATGGGCCTTATCGAACCGCTATTTCCGTTTATCGAAATGACCATCATTATTCTGGCGCTGATCCTCATTGCCGCTTTTTTGGTTTGGGTGGAGCGCCGCATGATTGGTATATGGCAGGATCGACTTGGCCCGAACCGCGTTGGACCAGGTGGTGTATTACAATCCATCGCCGACCTGTTAAAAATTCTTGGCAAAGACGAGTTTACGCCCAAGTTTGCCGATCGTTTTACCTTCCTGCTTGCGCCATTTATCGGCGCAATTACCATATTAATGAGTTTTGCGGTGGTTCCTTTCTCGAAAACCATTGGCGTCAGCGATTTAAATATCGGCTTATTGTTCTTTCTCGCGATGACCTCTTTAGCGGTTTACGGCGTGGTCTTGGCAGGTTGGGCGTCACGCAATAAATATGCGTTATTAGGGGGTATGCGTGCAGCGGCACAAACCATCAGTTATGAAGTCTTTATGGGTCTTTCGATGATGGGGGTAGTGTTACTGGCGGGTAGTTTCAGCTTACGTGACATAGTGGAAGCCCAACAACAAAGCTGGTTTATCACCAGTCAGTGGTTAGGATGTTTCGTATTCTTAGTCGCTGGTATTGCGGAAAGTCACCGCTTGCCATTTGATTTACCGGAAGCGGAAACAGAATTGACTGCCGGCTTTCATACCGAGTATTCCGGGTTTAAGTTCGCCTTGTTTTTTCTCGGTGAATACCTTGGCGTCACGCTAATATCGGCGATGACCGTAATCTTGTTTTTTGGCGGATATTTACCACCGGGCTTTCTTGCCGATACAGTGCTTGGTGAAATTCCTTCAATGGTGTGGTTTACGATTAAAGTACTATTTTTCATCATGTTTTTTATTCTTCTTCGCACTTCGCTACCACGTCCCCGGTTCGACCAATTACTTGCCTTTGGCTGGAAAGTCATGTTGCCCTTATCGCTAATCAATTTGCTGATGACCGCTATTTTAAGGCTCACCGGTGTGCTTGGAGGTGTTCATGTTTAGTCAGTTTCGCACCATGTGGCTCGTTCTTAAGCACACGTTTACCAAAGCCGATACGGTCGAATATCCTGAGCAGAAACCCTATTTAGCACCACGCTATCGGGGGCGGATCGTATTGACGCGAGACCCTTCCGGCGAGGAGCGATGTGTGGCTTGTAATTTATGCGCTGTGGCTTGTCCGGTCGATTGTATTGCATTGCAACAAACCACCGATCCTGACGGCCGTAAACGGGCGGAATTTTTTCGCATTAACTTTTCGCGTTGCATTCTTTGTGGATTTTGTGAAGAAGCTTGCCCGACCTACGCCATCCAACTTACCCCGGATGTCGAGTTGGCGGAATATGAACGGTCGAACCTGGTTTATGAAAAGGAACACTTACTCATTGATGGGCCTGGAAAATATCCAGATTACAGTTTCTATCAACACAGCGGTATCGCCATTAAATCCAAAAATAAAGGAGAAGCCGAAGGTGAGAAGCCGCCGGTTAACGTCAAAGGATTGATGCCATGATTAAAACGACAGGAGTGAGTTTATGACTCTGGAATGGATTTTTTACTTCGCCGCTGCCATTGCTTTTGTTGCCAGTGTGAAAGTCGTAACCGGTGAGAATGCCATTCATGCATTGCTCTATCTGGTGGTATCATTGCTCGCCGTCGCGATGTGTTTCTATCTGCTCGGCGCTCCTTTTGCTGCCGGCCTTGAAGTGATTGTCTATGCCGGAGCCATTTTAGTTCTGTTTGTCTTTGCGGTGATGATGTTTGATCTGCAAGGAGACAGGCAGCCCGCCGTATTCCAACAGTCCTGGAGCGCGACCTGGTTAGGGCCGGTTGCTCTTACGTTTACCTTGGCCATATTACTGACCTATATTCTGCTAAATGGCACGTTTGACAAAGGGATCGAGCCGGGCATCGTCGGCGCGAAACAAGTGGGCATTGCCTTATATGGACCCTATCTCCTAGCGGTTGAGATCGCATCGTTTTTACTGTTGGCAGGCCTTATTGCAGGTTATCACTTTGCCAAATACTCCACTCAGGGAGAGCACCGATGATCGATATTGCAATCACTCACGTGTTCCTGATCAGCGCATTGTTATTTTGCGTTGGTTTTATCGGCGTTCTGGCAAGGCGCAATACCCTATTTATGCTGATGAGTTTAGAAGTCATGTTAAATGCGGTGGGACTGGCGTTCGTCGGTGCAGGTTCGTTATGGCAACAGGCTGATGGACAAATCATGTTTATTTTGATCCTGACACTTGCCGCCGCGGAAGTTGCCATCGGTTTAGCTCTGTTAATTCGGATGCAGCATCAACGGCATAATGTCGATGTTGATGGCCTGTCGAAATTAAGGGGCTGATAATGACCGCACTGACCTTATTACCTTTTTTTCCACTCTTTAGCTTTCTGGTCCTGATTGTTTTATCCAAACGTCTGAGTTGGCATATTGCCACTGCTGTTGCACTAACCGGAATAGGCTTGAGCTTTATCGCCAGCATTGTGGTGATCCAATCGTTAAATGTAAGTGCTAGTAGTGGCGAAGGCCTGACCCAATCCTTATGGACCTGGTTTATGCTCGGTGAGCATGAGGTTCGCTTTGCGTTTTACGTGGACCAGCTTACTGCAGTGATGATCGCGGTGGTAAGCGGGGTGGGGTTTTTGATCCATGGTTTTGCCGCCGCGTATATGCGCGACGATGAAAACTACAGCCGTTTTATGGCTTATATGAATCTGTTTATCTGTGCAATGCTGCTTCTGGTGCTGGCCGAAAATCTGGTTCTATTGTATCTGGGCTGGGAAGGCGTGGGGTTATGCAGCTTCTTGTTAATCGGGTTTTGGTATAAAGACCCTGACAATGCCATTGCCGCGCGAAAGGCATTTATTGTCACGCGAATTGGCGACACGCTGTTGGCGTTAGGTTTGTTTTATTTATTTATGGAAACCAATACGCTAAACATTCAGGAGATATTGGCACAACAGCAAACCTCGCCACTAAGCGACGAAGCGGCTTGGTGGATTGCCTTATTATTGCTTGGTGGCGCGGTAGGTAAATCTGCTCAACTGCCCTTACATACCTGGTTACCCGATGCTATGGCAGGTCCGACGCCGGTTAGCGCTTTAATTCACGCGGCAACGATGGTCACCGCCGGAGTCTATTTAATCGCCCGTATGCAAGGTGTATATCTACTGGCTCCGGAAATCCTCAATCTGGTCGCCTGGGTTGGTTGCCTAACCTTGTTAATCGCTGGCATTGCCGCGCTAGCTCAGGAAGATATTAAGCGAGTACTGGCATATTCCACCATGAGCCAAATCGGTTACATGATGCTTGGGCTAGGGGCTGGTGCCAATGTCGCCGCGGTCACTCACCTTATGACCCATGCCTTTTTCAAAGCATTATTATTCCTTGGTGCTGGCGCAATAATTCTGGCGGTGCATCATCAACAAAATATTTTTAAAATGGGGGGGTTATTAAAACGAATGCCCCTGATATCGATTTTGTTTTTAATCGGTATCGCGGCTCTGATCGCGTTTCCAGGTACATCAGGATTTGTTTCTAAAGAAGCGATCATTGCCGAACTATGGCAATCAAAAACCGCAGGCCCAGTATTCTGGTGGTTAGCGGTTGTCGGCGCATTTATTACCAGCGTCTACAGTTTTCGCCTGGTATTTATCACCTTTTTTGGGCCATATCGAGCAGAGCATGAATTACTTCCTCAGCGCCATGGGCTAATTGTCCTGCCGCTGGTCATTCTGGCATTGTTGGCACTTGGTGGTGGCTATATTCCCACTCACTTAGAGCAGGTGTTCAGTGCGCCCGTTGCCAGTCAACATGGACCTGCCTGGTTGCATACCGTCGCGATTATCGCGCCATTGCTTGGTATCGGTGTAGCATATCTATTGTACTTCCCCAAAACCGAGTCTTCGCCCGCTGTGCCGGGTACAAGCAGTGTGTATCGGTTTAGTCATAACGGACTTGGTTTTGATTCGACCTATAACGCCTTAGTTGTTAAGCCGTTTGTCTGGCTAGCAAACATTAATCGAAAAGATGTGATTGATTTACTGGTGCAGCTGATTAGCTGGAACACCTTTACCTGGCACAGTGCCATGAAAGCCGCACAAAGTGGACGATTACGCTGGTATGCGGCGACTCTTGGGCTCGGCACCGCATTATTGTTATTGGGAGTCATCCTATGATTTTCACCAATATTATTGCCGTTTTAATGGTTAGTGCGTTTATCGCGTTACTGGTTGGTAAAAGGTTTGCGCGCACTTTGCCTTATATTGCCGCCATTGGCGTGCTAATTAGTTTTGCGCTATTGGCACACTTTGCCAGTAATCATCATGATTTGTTTCATCAGGCAATGCCATTAGTCTCTGTTCCATGGATCTCCAGCCTGGGGATTGAATACGCCACGTTTATTGACAGTTTAAGTTTTATTTTAGTGGCGCTGACGTTGATATTGGCGCTGGTGTGCATTTTGGTTTCGGTGAGTGAAATCAGCCAATATCAAAATTTCTATTACTTCAATTTATTAGCGGCGTTAGCGGGAATTGTCGGTGTATTTGCTGCGGCCGATTTGTTTTTGTTCTTTTTCTTCTGGGAAGTGATGCTGTTGCCCATGACGGCATTGATCGCGATATGGGGCCATGAGAACAGACGATATGCGGCAATTAAGTTTTTTATCTTTACCCAGGTTTCTAGTTTACTGATGTTAGTCGCCATTATCGTCATGGCTTTTATCTACCAACAACAATTTGGCGACATCAGTTTTAACTACTTTGACTGGCAACAACTCAATATCGCAATGCCGTTGCAGTATTGGTTGATGTTAGGTTTTTTTGTTGCCTTTGCGGTGAAACTCCCGTCCTTTCCTTTCCATACCTGGCTGCCCGATGCGCACACTCAGGCACCCACAGCCGGTTCAGTGTTACTCGCCGGTGTTCTGTTAAAAACCGGAGCATACGGCTTAATGCGCTTTGTCTTGCCTTTGTTCGAACAAGCGGCAACGCATTTTGCACCGGTGGCAATTGCCCTTGGGGTTATTTCGATAGTCTACGGTGCCGTTATGGCATTTGCGCAAACCGACTTTAAACGATTGGTGGCCTACTCGTCCATCAGTCATATGGGCTTTATTACCTTGGCGTTATTTTCATTTTCTCCGATTGCTTACCATGGCGCGATCGTCACCTTGGTGGCACATGGTTTAAGCAGTGCCGCACTGTTTGCGATGGCCGGCATGTTATATCAAAGGCTGCATACTCGGGATCTCAAGAAAATGGGCGGTCTCTTCGCCAGTGCGCCACGCATGGGCGGGATGCTTTTGGCCTTTGTTGCCGGCGCGTTTGGTATGCCGGGCTTATTAAATTTTGTCGGGGAGTTTATGACGTTAACGGGGACGTTTACCCATCATCCGATTGCCACCGCTTTTGCCGCCACCGCGATGATTGGTTCCGCCATCTACGGCATGTATTTGTTTCAACAAAGCTTTCAAGGTAAACCCCAGGAAAACGTAAAAATCCCGGATTTACGCGCCCATGAGTGGCTACTTTGCAGTTTGCTGTTTGGGTTGCTGCTTTACCTCGGACTCTTTCCTCAAGCTCTGCTAATGCACTTTGATTCAATTTACCCAAGTGTTGCAGATGCCCAGTTAATTGGAGGCAAGCTATGATCGTCGAACAATTTATTGCCATTGCCCCACAACTACTCCTCTCGCTTGCCATTGTTATGCAGCTATTGTTAATCGCATTTAAGCGTTCGCAACATAGCATTGCATTTTTTACCGTTAGTGCGATTTTACTCGCCCTGTTCGCCCATTACCCAGCCATGACCAATGTCAATCTTGCAGTGACGCCTTTACTATATGTGGATGTATTTTCATTAACCATTAATGTGCTGATCTTATCCTGCAGCTTAGTCGCAGTATGGGTCAGTTATGGTTATTTACGCTCGGCTGTCGAGTGTCACGACGAGTATTATGTTTTGTTACTTCTTGCGGTTCTTGGCGCCAATATTTTGGTGTTATCCAATCATTTTGCGGCGATATTTCTAGGGTTTGAGCTTCTGTCTTTGTCTTTAGTTGGCATGATTGGGTATCTGCATTTGCGTGAACATACGCTTGAAGCGGGGTTTAAATATTTAATCTTGAGTGCAACCGCCTCGTCAATCATGTTACTGGGCATGGCTTTCGTATACGGTGCTACGGGGGACATGAGCCTGGCTTATCAGGTACCTCAGCAGCAAGATTTACAATTGCTTGGCCAGGCCGGGTTAGTGCTGATCATGGTTGGTTTTTGTTTCAAATTATCCTTGGTGCCATTTCATACCTGGACACCGGATGTGTATCAAGGCGCGCCAATGCCAGTAACCTTGATGTTGGCCACGGTTTCAAAGGCGGCGATGTTTGCCATCTTTGTGAAGTTCTGGCTAGTTTCAGCAATTTTTAACCAGGATTCAATGCAGTTCTTGTTAGTTTGTATCGCGATTGCATCGATGCTGGTCGGTAATCTTCTTGCTTTAACTCAGCAAAACATTAAACGGCTTTTAGCGTATTCGTCAATTGCTCACATGGGCTATCTGATTATCGTATTAGCAATACAATCACAGCAATCCGTTGCCTGGGCGTTAAAATCCGGTGTTTTTTATATCTTGGTTTATATCATTGCCACTCTTGTGATCATGATTTATCTGTCCGGTCGTTCCAAGGCGCACGCAATTACGGATAACGATGATTGGCGCGGATGGCAAGGGTTGATTTGGCAGCGTCCGTTGCAAGGTAGTTGCTTAATTCTGGCATTGTTGTCATTGGCCGGGATCCCGCTGACCGCAGGTTTCATTGGAAAATTCTATTTATTCACCGTGGCAATCGAAAATCAGCTTTGGGGAGCTATTTCGGCACTGATAATCGGTAGTGGCATCGCACTGTATTATTACTTAAGCATTATTTTTTGTATCCTGGCAAAACCGCTGGAAACAACATCGCAAACACCCATCGATAAAGTGGGAAACTTTACGGTTTCCCATGCCACGGTTATGGGGATGTTAACCGTGATTATTGTGGCGCTTGGTTTATTTCCAGATATTTTAGCCAGCCAACTGATTTTTCAATCGGAACAAGTCACGATTATATTCAATGAGGCTAGTCAACGGTTTTAATTAGCTTTTTTGACGAATAAATTGTAAAAACGTTAATAAATTTAACTATCTCACTACTTTCCTAAAGCATGGATTCATTTGAATGATTGTGCTTTTGTGTAATTTCCTATCAATTCAATGGGTTAGTGTTTTTGGCCCGGTAATTGAATAATCCCCTGAGAAGATTAAATATGCAGAGCAGCTCACAATTGCTAATCATGACTAAAATTTTCTCTCATATTTAGTTAATATCATTACAAATAACAGAACAGGTCCAGGGATATGAAATTTAACACAATTGCCGCAGTTTTAACGTCTAGCTTATTGTTATCAGGTTGCATCATTCACGTTGGTGCTGCCTCGGCAGACGTGGAAATTAATGAACAATTAGCCATCTCATCGGCAAATATTGCCCATTTAGACATTAGTGCCGGTGCTGGCTCGCTTAATATTGTCGGTCTTGAAGGGGCGACAGAAATTCAGGTTAAGGCGGAGATTCACACCACCGAAGACAAAGACTATACCTTCACTCTGGAACAAGATGGTGATACTGCGGTTTTAGTGGCAGAGCACGGCAGTACCAGCGGTTTCTGGAACGGTGACTCTCCACATATTAACGTCCAGGTCACGGTACCCAAGCATATTAAATTAACGGTAGATGATGGCTCCGGTGAAATGTCGATTACCGACATCAATGGTGATCTCGATATCGAAGATGGATCCGGCTCCATGGATATTGCTCGCATTCAGGGGAAAGTTGATGTGGATGATGGCTCAGGTTCATTGACGATTACTCAAGTTAGCGGTGATGTTATTGTCAATGATGGTTCTGGTTCGTTGACCCTCAGCCGTGTTGGCGGTGATGTAAACGTTGATGATGGTTCTGGTGAGTTGCTAATCGAAGAGGTCGTTGGTGAAGTGACGATCCATGACGGTTCCGGCAGTATCACGGTGAAAGACGCAGGGGGATTAACCATTACTGAAGCCGGCTCCGGTGGTTTAAATGTTACCGGCGTTAAAGGTGGATTCAATATCGGTAGCTAATAACTGGCATTGAGTTCCACTCGTTTATGTCTTGAAACCGGAGCCTCTGTAAAGAGCCTCCGGTTTTTTAATGTCGCTGCAAATTCGTTTTATCAAACTCGATTGGCTATTATTTATCGTAACTGATTAATGATAAGCGTTTTAATATGAATAGGTTAGCGACGATATCAAGCAAGGTTTTACTGACGATTGCTTGCTTATATATTTTATCCCTGCCACTTCTCGCGTTTGAGTCAACACCACAACAGACTCATGAGAATAAAGCCGAGACCAAAGGCAAAAGCAACATCGAAATTAAAGAATGGACGGTACCCTGGCCAGACACGCGTCCACGGGATCCTGCCGTGGATAGTAAAGGCGTGGTGTGGTTTTGTGGTCAGGTTGGAAACTATATCGCCTCTCTTGATCCGAAAACCGGTAAATTTAAACAGTTTGAATTACCCAATGGAACCTATCCTCATAATCTGATTATCGATAACGATGACTTTATTTGGTATGCCGGAAATCGCAACAGTCATATAGGCCGATTAGACCCGACGAGTGGCGACATTGAACGGATTGAGATGCCAAGCAAAAATCCGATTGATCCTCACACTCTGGTATTTGATACCGACAATAATATTTGGTTTACTGCTCAGTGGGGTAATAAAGTCGGGCGACTTAATGTTAATGATCGCAAGGTTGACCTTGTTGATTCCCCTCTACCTGAATCGAGACCGTATGGGATCAAAATCGATTCCAATAATCAACCTTGGATTGTATTATTCGGTACCAATATTTTGGCACGGGTAGATGCAGAGAGTTTGCAGTTTTCCCTTTACAGCTTACCGCAGGAACAGCAGCGTCCGCGGCGGTTAGAAATCGATGCGCAAGATCAGGTTTGGTATTTAGATCACGAATCGGGTTACCTGGGACGTTATCAGCCCAAATCACAACGCTTTAGTCAGTGGTTGTTACCCGAAAAAGACGACGCGAATTTATATGGTTCCGCCATTGATAGTCAACAGCGTATTTGGTTAGCCGTTACTGGAATTAGCCCAAATCAACTTCGGGTTTTTGATATAGAAAGCGAATCCTTTGTCGATTCCGTTACGGTAGCAAGCGGTGGCGGAACGATTCGTTATATGTACTACCATAAAGCCGACGATACGGTTTGGTTTGGAACCGATAGCAATACTATCGGACGCGCAAAGCTGAAGTAATGTTTGCACAAATGTAAATATGGCCGAATAATGAGTGATTTTTGTTCGGTTTTTCTTGCATTTAATTCTTAACTCGGTATGATTCGCGCCTTGATTATTCCTGTGCTCGATTATATCGGGTTATGCCAGCTTTATAAATTAAAGCCATGGCCAGGATTGGGAATGGGGTTTTTCCGCCAACTGACTTGCCGAGCATAAATTCAAAAAATGCTCTTTTACGTGCCATAAGTCTTCCGGTGGTTTCCTCTTTTTTTATTGCAGGTTTACCTGCCTACTGAGAAGACAATTTAATGACTGATATTATCAATGCCGATAACGGCTTTGAAGCCCTTGGCTTGCCTGAATTTATTCTATCCTCACTTGAAAAACTTGGTTTTTCACAACCGACTCCAATTCAGGAAAAAACAATCGGCCCACTGATGGCTGGTAAAGATGTGTTAGGTGAAGCACAAACCGGTACTGGTAAAACAGCTGCCTTTGGTTTGCCTGCGCTTGCCAACATCGATGTAAATATTCGCAAACCGCAAATGTTGGTGCTTGCGCCGACTCGTGAGCTAGCGATCCAGGTTGCAGAAGCGTTAGAAGGTTTTGCAGCGAATATGCGTGGATTGCGCATCGCAACCTTATATGGTGGTCAATCTTACGGCCCACAATTATCACAGCTAGAAAAAGGTGCCCAGGTTGTTGTGGGTACGCCTGGTCGCTTAATGGACCATTTGCGTCGTAAGACCCTGAAATTAGGTGATATCTCTTTCTGTGCTTTGGATGAAGCCGATGAAATGCTTAATATGGGCTTTTTAGAAGATATCGAGTGGATCCTTGATCACTTACCAAAAGAAACACAAATGGCATTGTTTTCAGCAACCATGCCAGCAGCGATTCGTAAAGTCGCTAATCGCTTTTTGACAGAGCCAGAGCATGTAAAAATTGCGGCACAAAAGAAAGAAAAAGCGAACATTACTCAATTAGCCTGGAAAGTTACCGGCATCAATAAGAACACAGCAATCGAGCGTATTGTTGAAACTTATGACTACGACGCTTTATTGATTTTCGTACGTACTCGTAACGATACCGTTACCGTGGCTGAGCAACTGGAGCGTCTAGGCTACCCTTGTGCTGCACTTAACGGTGATATGAACCAGGCGCAACGTGAACGCACTGTTGAACAATTAAAAAATGGTAAGATCTCTATCATGATCGCCACTGATGTTGTTGCTCGTGGGTTGGATATTCCACGCATTGATTTAGTTCTTAACTACGACTTGCCTGGTGATAGCGAATCCTACGTTCACCGAATCGGTCGTACTGGTCGTGCGGGTCGTGAAGGTACTGCGATTTCTTTTGTAAGACCTCGTGAGATGTATAACTTACGTCATTATGAGCGTGCAACATCGGGCACCATCAATACGTTTGAACTACCGAGTATTCAAGAGATTGGCCAGCGTCGAATCGAACGTGCACGTCAGGCTTTAGCGACAACTGTTGCAAATGTTGAGCTTGATAAAATGGCTGAAATCATGCAAAAAATGTCTGAAGAATCTGAATTGACTGTAGAACAGCTCGCAGCAGCGTTATTGTATAATGCTCAGCTTAAGCAGCCGTTCCAGCCAAAAGAAGATCCGAAACCACGTCGTGAACGCGCAGATCGTGAAAGTCGAGGCCGAGATCGTGATCGCAATGAGCGTCGTGGTCGTGGCGAGCGAAGTGAACGTGGTGATCGCGGTGACCGTAACCGTGGTGAACGTCCAGAGCGTCGTCGCAGTCAAGCAGACCGTTCTGACGTAGATTGGCAGACCTATCGTTTGGAAGTTGGTAAAGAGCACGGTGCGAAACCAGGTGATATCGTTGGCGCAATAGCGAATGAAATCTCTTTGGACAGTGCCTATATCGGCCAAATCAACTTACACGATCGTCACAGCTTCGTGCAATTGCCAAAAGGCATGCCAAAAGAAGCGTACAACCAACTGCGTAAAGTTCGTGTACGTCGTCAGGAGTTGGATATTTCAGTCTCTGACGCGCCAGTGGTTGCTCAACAACGTCGCCCACGCACAAATCGCCCAAGCCGTTAATACAGCTAACGCGAGATAAAATTAAAAGCCAGCCATAGTGCTGGCTTTTTTGTGTCTTTCATTGATACGCATATTTTTCAATATCCGCAATTTCCCGAACCACACTATCAAGACACCCATGTTTAGCCGTTGGCTTGAGCTTATCAAGACACCCATGTTTAGCCGTTAGATTGAGCTTATCAAGACACCCATGTTTAGCCGTTAGATTGAGCTTATCAAGACACCCATGTTTAGCCGTTGGCTTGAGCTTATCAAGACACCCATGATTAGCCGCTAGATTGAGCTTATCAAGACACCCTTGTTTAGCCGTTAGATTGAGCTTATCAAGACACCCATGTTTAGCGGTTGAACTGAGCTTATCAAGACACCCATGTTTAGTCGTTGGCTTGAGCTTATCAAGACACCCATGTTTAGTTGTTAGATTGAGCTTATCAAGACACCCATGGTAAATAGGGACACAAATACAAAAAAGGATAAGTGGCACCTCTTTTCGAATTAAAGTCAGCACCAATTATTCGCTGATCATTGGCCCGTATTGTCATGGGTGTCTCAAGAAAAATTGAGCGAAACCTTAACTGTGTTTTCGATATATTCGTTGGATTGGAACGAAAGATGGGGAAATTTTTAGTGGATGTGTTCCATTGCGGGAACAATAATTTGGACGCGACTGCCATTGCGATGTTTTTATGTAAGTAAATCCTTACAGCTTGCAGGCAACCCATGTATAACGCTGGCGGCAAGGTGATGCATGGTTAATCATTTATGTTGTAAAAATTGATTTACGATCCGCCCATCGCTGCTGCCGTAGCGGCCTTTTTCCCAGACATGATTCGATTAATAATTAGGTTAATGAAAGTTTTCGAGAAGAATTATGAAAGACGTGAAAAACCCGATCGGTTTATGTGGTATCGAATTTACAGAATATGCCACACCCGATACAGATTTTATGGACAAAGTTTTTGAAGAGTTTGGATTTTCAAAAGTACGCAAATTTAAAGGCAAAGATATCGTTTATTACAACCAAAACGATATTCACTTTTTAATGAACAATGAGCGTAATGGCTTTTCGAGTGAGTTTGCGAAATCCCACGGTCCGGCGATTTGTTCGATGGGCTGGCGTGTCCAAGATGCACAATTCGCGTTTGAAGAAGCAGTACGTCGTGGTGCGAAACCTGCAACGGGTGCTACCAACAAAGATCTTCCTTATCCGGCGATCTATGGAATTGGTGATAGCTTAATTTACTTCATCGACGTTTGGGGTGACAAAGGGTCTATCTATCAAAACGACTTTGAATTGCTACCTGAAGACGAACGCAATATGGTTGAAGATAAAGGCTTCCTTGCGATTGACCATATGACCAACAACGTTTATCAGGGAACCATGCAAAAATGGGCAGACTTTTACAAACAGGTATTTGGTTTCCAGGAAGTACGTTATTTTGACATCAAAGGCCAAAAGTCAGCCTTGGTTTCTTATGCATTACAGTCACCGTGTGGCAACTTCAGCATTCCAATTAACGAAGGTAAAGGCTCTAATAACAATCAAATTGATGAATATCTGGATGAGTATAATGGCCCAGGCGTTCAGCATTTGGCGTTTATTACCAAAGATCTTGTTGGCTCTTTAGATAAATTGGGTCGCGACAATATTGATACCTTGAATATTCTTCCTTCCTATTACGATGATGTGTTTGATCGTATTCCATGGATCAAAGAAGATAAAAAGCGCGTGCAAGAGCATCAAATTCTGGTCGATAGCCAAAAAGAAAATACCTACTTATTGCAGATTTTCACTAAGAATATTTTTGGCCCAATCTTTATTGAGATGATCCAACGTGAAGGTGATTTTGGCTTTGGCGAAGGTAACTTCCAGGCCTTGTTTGAATCCATTGAGCTGAACCAAATGGAGCGCGGTACCCTATAAATTGCTGTTTGGCTTTCCCTGAAAGCCATTGACTTGTTCCCAACCAAAAAAGCACCAAAGATTGTTGTCTTGGTGCTTTTTTTTAACTAGGGTGAATTCACGTTTTATTTAAACAGAACGTTCTCGCATTCGCAGAAATTCCCGTTATTCATTACCGCTTACACTCACCTCAAGATTCTTCAAAATACCATTTTGAATATCATAGATAAAACCGTGCACTGTAACCGGTTGATCGTCATTCCAGGCATTTTGAACCATCGTCGTGTTAGCGACATTTTTCACCTGTTCAATGACGTTTAGCTCACATAAACGGTTGAATCTTTCCTGATCAGATAGGCGTTCTAATTCGTCCTTGTTAAAGCGCTGCACATCTTTGATATGACGCAACCAGTTATCGATAAGGCCATGCTGAGCATCTGTCATTGATGCTGCGACACCGCCACAACCATAATGACCACATACGAAGATATGTTTTACTTTCAACACTTCAACCGCGTATTGAATGACTGACAGGCAATTTAAGTCGGTATGGACAACCACATTGGCGATATTGCGATGAACAAAAATTTCTCCGGGGGGTAAACCTAATAGCTGATTGGCGGGAACGCGCGAATCCGAGCAGCCAATCCACAAATATTCAGGTGTTTGCTGTTTTGATAACTGGTCAAAAAACTCGGGTTGGTCACTGGTGATCTTTTGTGCCCATTGTTTATTTTGCTCAAATAGATGATCGATATCGCTCATATGAAGTCTCTGAATAGGTTTACGGTTGAGCTATTGTAAGAAAAAGAAAGATTTAAGTGAAGTGAATTGATGATGGTCTAATCAGTTACAATTGTCGAAGTGGTGGAGTTATTGTTAGGCAAAATCGAAATCATTGATTAGAATTGAGGTACGAAATTTGGTTGTGGAGAGTGGTAATGGCAACGGCAAGCGCCAGACACATTTTAGTGTCTGATAAATTCCTGGCAGATAAATTGAAAAAACGTCTGGAACAAGGGGAAGATTTTGGTCAGCTCGCGAAAAAATATTCTACCTGTCCATCGGGAAAGCGTGGCGGTGATTTAGGTGAATTTCGTAAAGGACAAATGGTTAAAGCGTTTGATGATGTGGTATTTAAAAAGGAAGTGTTGAAAATTCACGGCCCGGTAAAAACTCAGTTTGGGTTTCATTTAATTCAAACAATCTATCGCAATTAATGACAACGACACTAGGGTATCTCGACTTTTTTTCATGCACGTCGATTTGTCTCAAAGGCACGCCAACCAAATGCCTTGCATTGATATGACAAGGCAATCTGGCTGTCAATGTGAGTATAAAGGGTAAAAGAATTCGTGAAGGTTGAATGCTGCGGATCTAACCCTTAATTAATTTGACGATAAATAATAATATCGCCGCGCCGACAGTGGCGGTGATGATTGAACCAAGTATGCCACCAGCGGAAATTCCCAGTAATCCAAACACATATCCACCGATAACAGCGCCGATAATACCCACAATGATATTACCGATCAGGCCGAATCCACCGCCTTTCATCAGCAATCCAGCCAACCAACCTGCGACACCACCAATAATGAGAAATAGTATTAAGCTTTGTGTTTCCATCATAAACCTCTCTTTATGAAAACTGATTACCCGAACTTTTATAGCCAATTTAATGACTCAGTTTTTTGAGTCAATGAATTGGAAAGGACAGATATTGTGTTGCTTAAAGGATAGCTGAAAAATATTCAGAGCTGTGATTATTGATTATTATCAAGCCGGTTATAGGGGGGAATAGCATTTCAACAGAAAAGGTAAGGAGAGGGAGGATACGGTTACGGTGAGAACTTGTGTCGATTTACGGTATTTTAAGTGAGCAAAAACCCAGACAACGAGGCTGGGATCAATCTTCTTGTTCGGCTTGTTCTTCTTTATCTAAGGCTTTATTACGCTCGTCAATACGCTGTTTCTGTTCGTCGCTAAGATTAAATTTGCGGGCCGATTTAAATAAAAAATACACGCCGCCAACAATAAAGCCAAGTATGGCAATAATGATCAGTAGGGAGCCAATACTCATAGCTTCTCCGTAATGTTGGTTAATTGGGCGATAACCGGTCAGGAAAAAATCTGCTGTCCGGGTATCGCAATTTTTGTGAAAATCCGTCGGTTATTTTAGCGTCGCCTGTTTTAAACGTCCCACGAACTCTGCAAGTTTTGTCAGCATAATATCCGGTTGATGCAAGTTTTCTTCAATAATTTTTACCGTGGCGCTACCACTAATCGCGCCTTTTGCACCGCTAACTATCGCGTCTTTCACATGCTCCGCGGTGGAGATGCCAAACCCTAACACGGGTGCTGGCGCGCCATACTTGGCTAGCCTGTTTAATAACTGGTCAGAAGGCATGGCCACTGCAACTTCAGTACCGGTTACCCCAGCGCGGCTTAATACATAGGTATAACCTTTACTCAGCTCAGCCACTTGTTGCAAAGTCGCTTCATCGGCATTTGGTGGGGCAATAAAGATTTGCGCGATACCATGTTTTTCTGCCGTTTCGACAAAGGGTTTGCTTTCTCGAATTGGCACATCTGCAAGCAAAATTGAATCGACCCCAATTTCTGCCAGTTTTTGATAAAATGCATCTATCCCGTAAGCAAATACCAGGTTCGCATACAGTAACAACCCGATTGGTGTTTGGGGAGAATATGCGCGTACTTTCGCCAAGATTTCAAAACAAACATCGGTATCAATGTTCGCCTCTAATGCACGATTTGCCGCCATTTGAATGGTTAATCCATCAGCGCTTGGATCCGAAAATGGGATCCCAAGCTCGAGTGCATCTGCACCGGCATCAATTAATGTTTTGATGATTGAAAACGATTGTTCTGCACAGGGATCGCCAATGGTGACAAAAGGAATAAAGGCGCCTTCGTTGCGTTGCGCTAATTGTTCAAAGCACTGATTGTATCTAAACCCTGCCTGGCTCATGAATGGTTCTCCCGGTAGTTATCGCCTTGTAATATGTCATAAACATGCTGTAAATCTTTGTCGCCGCGACCGGATAGATTTACCAGAATCACGGTTTCTTCAGTGGCGCTGTCAGCAATTTTCAAAGCGTGTGCCAAGGCGTGAGAAGATTCCAGCGCCGGGATAATTCCTTCTTTTTGCGCTAATAACTGAAACGCCTCTAAGGCTTCATCATCGTTAATCGGCACATATTCAGCCCTACCTGTTTCTTTTAAAAATGCATGTTGTGGGCCGACTCCAGGGTAGTCGAGACCCGCTGAAACCGAATAGGACTCTTCGATTTGTCCAAACTTATCCTGCATAATATAGGTGTATGCGCCATGCAGCATCCCTTTACTACCTGCGACTAAAGTAGCGCCATGACTGTCGGTATCAACGCCTTTACCACCCGCTTCTACACCGACCAATTTCACCTCAGGTTCATTAATAAAATCCGTAAACATACCGATTGCATTGGATCCACCGCCAACGCAAGCGACAACGACATCGGGGAGGCGCCCTTGCTCGTCAAGCACTTGCTGTTTTGCCTCAATACCGATCATTTTTTGAAATTCACGCACTATGGTCGGAAACGGGTGAGGACCCGCCGCAGTGCCGAGTAAATAATGGGCGTTATCGTAATTTGCTGACCAGTCACGCAAGGCTTCGTTTACCGCATCTTTTAAAGTGCCACTGCCGGCCGTCACCGGGATCACTTCAGCGCCCATTAGCTTCATTCGAAACACATTCGGCTGCTGACGTTCACAATCCACTTTCCCCATATAAACCCGACATTTTAACCCAAGCAATGCACAGGCTAGGGCAGTGGCAACACCATGTTGACCCGCTCCTGTTTCGGCGATGATCTCGGTCTTTCCCATCCGCTTTGCTAGCAGCGCTTGTCCTAAAACCTGATTGGTTTTATGGGCGCCTCCGTGAAGCAAATCTTCACGTTTTAAATACACTTTTGCCAGAGGGTTCGAGACCAGGTTTCGACATAATGTCAAAGGAGTGGGACGACCTGCATAGCTCGTCAGTAACTTTTCAAACTCTTGTTGAAATTCAGTATCTTGTTGGGAATTTTTAAATGCCTGATCCAGCTGTTCGAGTGCCGGTACCAGTAATTCACTGACGTACATGCCACCAAACTGGCCAAAATATGCGTCATTGTATTGTGTCTCTGTCTTATTCATGACTCGCCTTTAATGCCTTATGTTATTCGATTTTAAACTCAATAGGTTCGAATTTTAGAAAATGCCTGTGCAATCTTTTGCGCAGATTTAATTCCTGGAGCCTGCTCGAGTCCGGAATTCATATCCAGACCATAAAATTCCTGGCTATCGACTAATGCCAGAGCCTGGTCAATATTATCAGGCGCTAAACCACCTGCGAGAAAGCAGTTTTGAAACAACACATCGCTTTGCTCGATGAGTTGCCAATCAAATGTTTCACCACTACCACCTTGCGCATTATCGAGCAGAAAAAAATCACTTGGTTCGGTTAACTCAGGCACACAATCAATCACTTTTTTCGCCTGGATCACCAGACAGCTTGATGGCAATTGCTGTTTTAACTGTTTAATAAATTGCGCATCCTCATTACCATGTAGCTGAACCGCACTAAGTCCTAAATCTTCCGCGATTGCAATGACGTCGGCAATATTATGATCGGCAAATACTCCGACAAACTGCAAAGAGACATTACTTCTGGCAACATAATCGACAATGGTTTTGGCTGTGTCTTTAGTGACGCAACGAGGAGATTTTTCAACAAATATGAGTCCCCCATAAATGCCGCCAGCTTTGGCAACGTTTATCGCATCTTCACTTCGGGTTAATCCGCAGACTTTATGATGACCAAAAATTAACGTACGACAGGCCAGATCAATATCGACTTGTGCCATGATGGAGCTGCCCACTAAAAAACCATGTACCGCGGGGGCAATTTCCCGAACTTGGTGGTTATGATAAATCCCTGACTCGCTAATAATCAGGCGATCTTTTGGGATCATCGGCGCTAATTCTAAGGTACGGTTAATATCAGTACTGAGATCTCTTAAATTACGATTATTAATACCGATAAGGCGAGCGTTTAAACGTATGGCGCGCTCAGTCTCTACAACATTAGAGACTTCCGTTAGAACCCCGAGATTCAAAGAGTGAGCAAGCTCGCTCAAGGTAATATATTCCTCGTCATTAAGCACACTCAGCATTAATAGCACGCCATCCGCACCGTAGTATCTAGCAAGGTATATTTGATATTCATCGATGAAAAAGTCTTTGTTTAACACCGGACAGGTCACTCGGCTGGTAACCTCTTGTAAGTATTCAAATGTTCCCTGAAAGTACTTTTTATCGGTTAGCACGGAAATAACTGCCGCGTAATTTTGGTAGATATCGGCAATTTCGGCGACATTAAAATCGTCCCGTATCAATCCCTTTGAAGGGGACGCTTTCTTACATTCGAGAATAAATCCCGCGTTGTCTTGGTTCAGCGCCCCATAAAAATCTTTTGTGCTCGGGGTTAACTCATCGATAAAAAGCGATAGGGGAAACTCCTGTTTGCGAGTTTCTATTTCAATGCGTTTATCTTCAACAATGGTTTGTAAAATATTAGCCACGACTGATCTCCACTATCGCGTTTAAGGTGTTAACTGCCGCACCGGAATCCAGTACCGATAAAACCTGTTGTGCCGCATCCTTTAAATTATTGGCCTTACCGGCGAGATAAAGTAGGGCGGCGGTATTGATCACGACCGCGTCACGGTGCGCATCTTTGCCTGTGCCCGCTAAAATCGCTTGCGTAAATTTGGCATTTTCTTGAGGCTCACCGCCGGTGATGTCACTTAGCGCATATTGGTTTAAGCCAAAAGAAGAGGGAGAAACCACTTTCTCGGTCAAACGATCACCATCGATTTCAATAACTTGTGTTTCACCATGGATGGCCACTTCATCAAGGCCACTACCATGCACAACCCAGGCGCGTTTCACGCCCGTTTTTTGTAGCGCGCTTGCCATCGGTTTTAATAAATCCGGACTATACACACCCAGCAACATAATGCTTGGGCTGGCAGGATTGACTAATGGACCAAGAATATTAAATAAGGTTCTGACGCCCATGGCCTTTCGGACTGGGACGGCGTGGCGAAAACCACTGTGATATTGCGGCGCAAACAAAAAGCACAAGTTCGATTGCTCAATGCATTTTGCCGCCGTTTCAGGGGACATATGCAGATTCACACCAAAGGCTTCGAGCAAGTCCGCCGAGCCAGATTTACTGGAGACACTGCGGTTACCATGTTTGGCGACTTTTAAGCCACAGGCTGCAGCAACTATGGCTGATGTGGTGGAAATATTGATGGTATGCGCACCATCACCGCCGGTTCCGACGCAATCGACCAAATCCGCTTGTTTTAATGGGAATGGCATTGCAGCATCACGTATTGCAATAGCGGCTCCGGCAATTTCATCGGCACTTTCGTGTTTCATTTTTAAGGCGGTTAATACACTGGCGAGAAGTTCACCGGGCACATCACCGTTCACAACTTGGCTAAAAAACTGTTCAGATTGAGCGATGCTAAGATCATCACCGGCGATTAATTGTTCGAGTATCTGAGACATGGTACGTATCCTTGTTCCTTAATCATGCATTGGATTGCTGGGTAAATTTGGAAAGTGTGCGTCAGCAAGTAAATATTGAAAGCTTTGTTCAAGTAACTGACTGCCCTTGGATGTTAATAGCGATTCTGGGTGAAATTGAAAACCAATGACTCTATCCTGGTGTTGCTCTATTGCCATCGCCATACCCTGATAGTCGGCGATAACCTGCAAAGTTTGCGGCATTTTTGTTGCAATCAGGGAATGGTAACGAGCCACAGGTAATGGATTGGGTAAATTGACAAATGGTCCTTGCTGTTGATGGCTGATAAGCGATGCCTTGCCGTGAACAATTTCTCCGGCACGGTCGACTTTACCACCATAATGCTCAACTAAGGCTTGATGCCCTAAGCAGATACCAAGGATCGGAAATTTACCGCAGCACAAATTCAGTAAGTCCATCAAACAACCGGCTTGGGACGGAGAGCCGGGACCTGGTGAAACCACCAGGATCACCGGATCCGTTTCTGCGAGCATTGTTTGGTATATATAATCGGCGCTAACCGTATTGCGATAAATTACCGGTGCAAAGCCAAGGGTTTTAAATTCATCGACCAGGTTATAGGTAAATGAATCGAGATTATCTAACATATATAATTTTACCGATTGCATTACACCGCCTCCTTGGCATTTGTGCTTGTTTGGCGATACGCAAGTTGAATGGCTTTGATCACCGCTTGTGCTTTTTGTCTGGTCTCATCGGCTTCTGCCTGTGGATCGGAATCGTAAACGACCCCAGCACCGGCTTGAATATATGCCGTATTATCTTGCACAAATGCCGAGCGAATGACGATACATGTATCCATATCACCATCAGCATTGAGATAGCCAACGGCGCCACCATAACTGCCCCGTCGTTGCCCTTCAAATTGACGAATAAGCTCCGTCGCCCGAACTTTTGGTGCTCCGGATAACGTGCCCATATTCATACACGCCTGATAGGCATGTAGGGCATCTAATTCATTTTGTAATGTTCCCACCACCCGAGATACGAGGTGCATGACATGAGAATAGCGATCCACCTTTAATAATTCGGCCACATGTCGGGTGCCTCCGACGCTCACCCGAGCAATATCATTGCGAGCCAGATCGACGAGCATTAAGTGCTCAGCTTTTTCCTTGATATCATTTCGTAGCTCTAACTCAATGCGACCATCGAGGTCAGTACTATAGCTGCCATCATTCTTAAATCCCCGACCACGAGTACCGGCAATTGGATAAAGTTCAACCTGGCGATTGGCGGCGGTAAATTTCAATGCCGATTCCGGTGATGCACCAAATAACTCGAAGCACTCGTCTTTGAGGTAAAACATATAAGGGCTAGGGTTGGTTTTCTTCAGCTGTCGATATGCCTGAACCGTATCCGGGCAATGAATCGAAAACGTTCGCGACGGTACCACCTGAAATATGTCGCCGGCACGAATATGCTCTTTTAAGGTATCGACTTGCTGGCAAAACTCATTGTCACTGACATTTACATCAACCGGCAAGTTTGCAGGTGTGGATTGGTCAAAGTCCATGTTGTTACTTTTGCCATCATGTATGCCTGTATTTTTATTGGCATTATCAGCTAATAGCTGGCATTGCTTGTGTAGGTCGATTAACCCTTGTTTCACCTGACTATCTTGTTCGGCACTAAAACTATTACTGATAAACTCTGTGGTTTGCTGCTGATGATCGATCAGCACTAAAGACTGGGCCAGATAAAATACGTAATCAGGACATTGATTGGCACTGTCTTGTACCTCAGGTAACTGCTCACTGACACCGATAAGGTCAAACGCAAATGCTCCCCCTAAAAATGTCGCATAAGGACTGACGCTGTTTGGGGCCATATTTTGTAACGTTCGTAGCACTTCAAACGGATTTAAGGCCAGTAAGCGCGATGCCTCATCCAATTGGCTATCAGGTTGTGCAAAAAATAAATGGCATTGACTGACAGTTCGTTCTGGCACTTTGGCACTGTCGTGCGAATCTGTCACCTGGATTTGTTGGTGAAATTGCGGTGTGACAAAGTATGTTTTTAACTTTTTCAGCAATGCATCACCATCATTATTTAGCGCATACAAGTCAACGCGATGGCCGTGGCATTCAATTTTGATGCTGGAATCGACTAACAAAATACTTTTGAGTTGGCGTTTGTCGGATATTTCCGCTGATTCCAATAATAAACAATGCTGTTTATCGGTGGTCAGGTGAGCAAACAGCGACAAAGGATCCTGTTGATAGGCGCCCGTCAGTATTTCAGTCTGTACTTGGGTGGTAAATGTGTATTGATGATAATTCATTATTATTTATAACTAATTGTTTTATATGCTTAAAAACGAAAAAACCCGCCAGTTAAGCGGGTTTCAAGTAATTTTTCGCGAATGCGCAAAGCCTCATAACCCACTATGTTGAGTCATGCCACCACCAAATAATCATAGTAATTGCTTGCTTTGCCTGTACCATTACAGATTGTTTCCACGTAAAATGTTAAATTCTTTGTATAGAAAACAGCAAAATACGCCTCAAGTCAACCTCTGGAGTAAAAACTCGTGAAAAAAAGTGCTGAAGGCCATTCGATTTCGGAGAATCCGCGTTTGCAGAAAAGCGATTCCCCGGCACAATCCGAGCACTCACGTAAACCCCTGAGAGTGGACTTGCACTCCCATACTCAATGCTCCGACGGTCACTTAACGGTTCACGAATTAATCGAGCGGGCCAGCACCTATCAAATCGATCAGCTTGCCATTACCGATCATGACACGGTCGCCGCGGTACCGATTGCCAAAGCTTACATTGCCGAGCAATCTTTACCGATACGCCTGATTAGCGGCATTGAAATTTCCACAAGCTGGGAAGGGTTCGAAATCCATATCGTTGGTTTAAATTTTGATGAAAATCATCCGGCGATTGTTGATTTGGTGCAACAGCAACAAAATACTCGGGAACACAGGGCAAGCCAAATCGGTGAAAGATTGGCAAAAGCCGGTTTTATTGATGTCTATGATGAGGCAAAAAAACTTGCCGGTGATGGCAGTATTACTCGTGCGCATTTTGCAAAAGTTATGTTAAATCAAGGGCATGTTAGTGCCATGCAAAAGGCCTTTGACAAATATTTAGGCAAAGGCAAACGTGCTTATGTAAAACCGGGTTGGGTCGATATAGAACAAGCGGTCGCGGCCATTCGAAATGCTGACGGTATCTCGGTTATCGCCCATCCCATGAAATATGGTTTATCGACCAAATGGCTGCGCCGTTTGATCCTCGATTTTAAAGCGGTAAATGGTCAGGCAATCGAAGTGGCATCACCACAAATGAACCCGCAGCAGCAACAAATGCTGTTCGCATTTTGTAAAGACTATGAATTACTTGCCTCGGTAGGGTCGGATTTTCATTACCCTAACCGTTGGAGTGACTTAGGACGCAATTTAACCGTCCCTGAAGATACCTCGGTTGTTTGGCAACAATGGACGTAATGACAGCCAGACTATGTTGTAGCCGCTTAGTGAAAAGTAGAAGGAATTCCGTATGAGCCAGTTTTTTTATATGCACCCCGACAACCCACAGCCCCGTTTAATCAAGCAGGCTTGTGAAATGATCCATCAAGGCGCTGTGATCGTGTATCCCACCGACTCGGGATATGCCTTAGGCTGTCATATTGGCGATAAGCCTGCATTGGATCGAATTTGCCGAATTCGCGATATTGATAAACAACATAATTTTACCTTGTTGTGTCGAGATTTATCGGAGCTGGCCACGTATGCCCGAGTCGATAACGCCTATTTTCGGTTGTTAAAAAATAATACCCCAGGCAAATACACGTTTATTTTCAAAGGCACGAAAGACGTGCCGCGACGATTATTAAACGACAAAAAGAAAACCATCGGCATCCGCATTCCTGAAAACCAAATTGCCATGGCGCTGCTTGAAGAACTCGGTGAGCCATTGATGTCGACCAGTTTGATTTTACCGGGAAATGACAGTACCGAATTTGATCCGGAACTGATCCGTGATAACTTAGAGAAACACGTAGATTTAATCTTAAACGGTGGATATCTCGGGGAAAAACCGACAACAGTGGTGGATTTAACCGACGATTACCCGAAAATTCTTCGCCACGGCGAAGGTGACCCTTTGCCGTTTGAGTAATAGGATTGAATTTGACAACAACAGCAATAGACAGCGCGTCTCAAAACGACAAGAATTCGGTCCTTGATTCCGGTCGTAATTCTGAGCTCGGGGAAATGCAGCAACAGGTGTTACCCCTGGCGCTCGTACATGGCGAAGCTATGGTCGAAAAACCACTGGACTTATTCATTCCCCCTGATGCCCTGGAAGTCATCCTGGAAGCCTTTGAAGGGCCTCTGGATCTATTGTTGTACCTTATCCGCAAACAAAAATTTGATATTGTTGATTTACCCGTTGCCGAAATCACGCATCAGTATATGGAATATGTTGATGTGATGAAGTCTTTGAAACTTGAATTGGCCGCAGAGTACCTGGTGATGGCGGCGATACTCGCGGAAATTAAGTCCCGATTATTGTTGCCTAAAACGACGGTTGACGATGAAGAAGATGATCCTCGAGCTGAGTTAATACGTCGCTTGCAGGAATACGAAATCATCAAGCGGGCGGCTGAAGATATCGATGAATTGCCACGTCTGGAGCGAGATGTACATCTTCCCAATGTTGACTTGCCGGAAAGCTACAAGCCGCGAGTGGTCGAAGCCCAAGTGGATTTACAGGATCTGGTCCTGGCCATGCAAGGGGTATTGAAACGGGTAGAAGCATTTCAGCATCATCACATTCAACGGGAAAACCTATCGACCCGTGAGCGCATGAGTCAAATATTGGCGAAATTAAAACCGGGACAATTTGTCGAGTTCAGTGATTTGTTTCTCTTAGAAGAAGGTAGAGCTGGCGTTGTTGTTACTTTTCTGGCAATTCTGGAGTTAATTAAGGAATCTCTGGTAGAATGTGTGCAATCACAGGTATTTGGCCATATTCAGGTGAAATCTGTTTAGTGCTTTCAATCAATAAAGTCGATTCAACATCAGGGACGGCGAATTATGAATCATAACCAGCAACTGAAAAACCTAATTGAATCCATGTTATTTGTGGCAGATGGTCCATTGTCAATTAAAGCGATTCAAACCACGCTGGAAGACGACACCGCCTTAACCCGAAAACAATTGCAAGCCATTATCAGCGAACTGCAACTCGATTATGCCGAACGCGGCGTGAATTTAATTGAGGTCGCCAGTGGTTTTCGTTTTCAGGCGGCGAATGAACATGCCGACCAAATCGCGTTATTGTGGAAAGAAAAAGCACCTCGATATACCCGGGCTATGTTGGAAACATTATCGCTTATTGCCTATCGTCAACCCATCACCCGAGGCGAAATTGAAGATATTCGTGGCGTTTCTGTGTCTAGTTATATAATTAAGACATTGCAAGAACGCAACTGGGTAAAAGTGGTGGGCCATAAAGAAGTTCCTGGACGACCGGCATTGCTGGCGACAACCGAGGAATTTCTTGACTACTTTTCATTAAAATCACTGGCAGAATTACCAGAATTAATGCCAGTCTCTGAAATTAACCTGGATACTGAACAGGTTGATGAACAGTTAGAAACCGCAGAAGCTTAATCTGGCTTTTGCCTTAGAGAACATACATGTCTGAAAAATTGCAAAAAGTGCTGGCCCGTGCCGGCAAGGGCTCCCGTCGTGAGATGGAGGCCATGATCAGCGCCGGTCGTGTTAGCGTTGATGGTAAAGTTGCGTATCTTGGCGATCGCGTTGAAGGTACAGAGCAGATCCGCTTAGATGGCCATGCGGTAAAAATCTTAGATGCCACTGAGGATGTTTGTCGGGTATTGGTATACAACAAACCGGAAGGTGAAATGTGTACCCGCAAAGATCCTGAAGGTCGACCAACGGTGTTTGACCGTTTACCGAAAATCATCGGTAGTCGCTGGATTGCGGTGGGACGCTTAGATATCAATACCTCAGGGATGCTAATTTTCACCAATGACGGTGAACTTGCAAATCGTTTAATGCACCCATCCCATGAAGTGGAACGCGAGTATGCCGTGCGCGTATTCGGAGAAATTGATGAAGCCATGTTACAGCGTTTACGCCATGGTGTTCAGCTTGAAGATGGCTTGGCCAAGTTCAAGAAAATCACTTACAAAGGTGGAGAAGGTCGCAACCATTGGTTCCATGTGGTGTTGACCGAAGGACGTAATCGTGAAGTCCGTCGTTTGTGGGAAAGTCAGGATGTGCAGGTCTCACGCCTGATCCGGGTGCGATATGGCGATTTAGCGATGGAGCGTCGATTGCCTTTAGGTGGCTGGCTGGAGCTGGGGTTAAAGGACGTTAACTATTATCGCAAACTGGTGCAGTTGCCGGTGGAAACCCAGTCAAAAGTGAAGGTAGATGAAAAGCGTATTGATAATACCAAGAGTCGTAAAATTCGCCGCAATGTGAAGAAACATCAACAACGTCGTCAGGGACCTAAAAAACGCTAGTCAAGGCAATGGGCTCAGAGCTTTTCAAGCTCTGAGCCCATCGCTGCTACTTTCTGCTGTTTTCCTGGGATTTAGTCATGATCTCTTCGTATATTAAAATGACACCTTTGGCCAATGCATCATATTCCGGATGACGTTTTAACACGGACAGAACCTGATGTCCGTCTTTAAAGGTTTTATCTAAAAAAGCGATTTCTCTGTCATCAAGTACACCGCCGCCATTTACCTTTTCGCGCATCTGTTCAATTTTTGGGTAGGTTATATCTTCAAAGCGCTTAAATAAAACGGCAATAACGCCTTCATCTCTTTCTTCTAAATCCATAACAGCTCCGGAAAATTGAACTTATACCAATCACATTAAATTCGCACTAAGTGAGCAATAATTTAATGTGATTGGAATTACTTAAAAGTATGAGCCGTTTGTATTGGAATTCAAATTTTGCTTAAAGAAACTGACTGGAGCTTGTTGCATTATTCTGATCCAGATTGGGATGACTATAGTGAGCTGTTAGGCGTTCAAGGATATACGCACCTGCGTCATTGGGTCGATTACCTAAATCGACCTAATGCAATATTACCCAGTCATAGAAAAAGTTAATGAATGCAGGCAACTCGGTGAGAGCTACCTGCACTTGAGCGGAAACCAGAAGCTATTGCTTCGCTTTATTGATAAATTCTTCGACTACGTTTGACATATCAAACGACTTACCACCTTGTACTGGCGGGTACTCCGCGAGTGATTGCAAATGTGCCCCCATCAATACACCCATAGGCTGAATAAGCCAGGAAACCTTCTGCATCAAGTGTCCATAGGAGTCACTGTTATCGTAAGATTCAAACGGGTCCATACGAATATTAAATACCAATGGAACCGTTCTTGGGATCACGTTGGCGTAATAGTCTTCTTTGGTGGAAAAATGGAATTTCCATGGACCTATTCGAACCGCAGTAAGTTTTGACTCATAGTAGTGGAATATGTGATTACGGGCTGATTTATCGGATTTCCCCATCCAATAAGGTAGATTGTTTATCCCGTCGATGTACTGTTTCTTTTCGTCCATCATGTCTTTGGCGACGTCTGTAACTCCAGCAGCGGCGGCCAAACTGGTAAACATATCCTGATGCCCCTGAATGCCATTTAAGACAGCTCCTGCTTTAAACTTACCAGGCCAGCGGATCATTGAGGGTACTCTAACGCCACCTTCATAAGTCGTCATTTTTTCGCCCCTGAATGGTGTGGTGGCACCATGCGGCCACGAAGCGTGCTCTGGACCATTGTCGGTGGAATACCAGACGATCGTATTGTCATCGAGTTCGTTGTCTTCGAGAAAATCTAGCACAAGACCGATGTCATGATCGTGTTGCAACATACCAGAACCGTGATAATCCGCCTCTGATGTGTATTGTTCCGCAGCATAACGCCATTTGTCATTCAGGCGGGTGTATAAGTGCATGCGACTGGTGTTAAGCCAGACAAAGAAGGGTTTGCCATCTTTTTTGGCATTCTTCATAAAATCAAACGCTTTGGGAATAACTTCGCCTTCGTCAAAGTTTTTCATGCGCTCCTGCGTTAGTGGTCCGGTATCCTTAATCGTTTGCATGCCAACCATTCCGAATCTTGGATCTTCGGTTTTATCATTCTTATCTGTCGCAAAAGAATGAATGACACCACGAGTACCGAATTTATTTTCATAGGACTCTATGTCACCGGAAAACTGCTTACCAAAGTTTTGATAATCGCGTTGTTCTGATTCTTCCTGAGTATTTAAGTGATATAGATTACCAAAAAACTCGTCGAAACCATGTACCGTTGGTAGGTGCTCATTGCGGTCACCAAGATGGTTTTTACCAAAGTGGCCCGTTGCATAGCCTTCATCTTTCAATACCTCGGCCAGGCTCGGTGATTCTTTTTTCAAGCCTAGCGAATCGCCGGGCTGTCCAACGGTGGTCATCCCTGAGCGAATTGGATACTGACCAGTAATAAAGGCTGCTCGTCCTGCAGTGCAAGAGGGTTGAGCATAATGGTCGGTAAATCGAAGTCCCTCATTGGCGATACGGTCGATATTTGGGGTCGAGTACCCCATAACTCCGAGGCCATAGGAAGTTAAATTCTGCCAGCCAATATCATCGCCCCAAATTACCAGAATATTTGGCTTGTCTGCCGCGAAGAGTGGATTTGACAGCATTATAAATGTAAGTATTAGGCAACTTACAAAGCGTTTTATCTTGAACATCATTGTCTCCTGAATGGATTTGAAGCACCGAACTACCAACGTCGTTTGTTGAATCCATTCAAAAGGTTTCCCAATTAGTTTCTAATCATAGTACAGCCGACTCTAAACAATAGAGTAGAAGCTAAATATTGCTTAATTTTCAGTATAAAGGAGATTTTTTATTTGTCGTGTTGGGGAAATCAAATTTTGTACATGAGAAGTTGCTAACAGGCCGTTAATGACTGTGAGATCAACCTATGGGTATGACCCAAGGTTTTTGCTTTTGCTATGAACCGCGTGTACTCGGAGCTGATGACATCAGCGAGCTGGGAGCGACGAATTATGTCGCGGTTACATATTTTCAGTTCCTGAGAAATTCTGCATGTCAACGTCCATGTCGGCAACCCGGAACAATCTTTGATTGTGTACCCGAAGTGACGTTTTCTGTCACGTGCTTGGAGTATTGGCTGCGATACTTGCTCAGGGAGTCTCTGCTCCCGTTTAGTTCGCTTTGACCCGATATTGGCCTTGTGCTGCCATCATGTGTGAAGCAAAACGTTTATGTTTGCGAGCGTTGAGCCATTCTACCGGGATAATTTCACGGGCTAGTGCTGCTTCTAAAATACGAATGGGATAAGCACTATAAAAGGCTTTGGTGGCTTGAATATGGGATTCATTATTTGGCGTTAAATCGCAGCGAGATTCGACCAGTTCATTTTCAATCATACTCAGTAATTGAGGCTTAATATCCTGATTCAGCCAATCGATAAAACGATTGTACTGTCGAGCTTGGATAAGCTTCCAAACCATAAAACCGATCAGGATCACCGCGAGGCTTACAAGTACTACTTCCATTTTATTTGTTCTAACTGTCTGAGACTTTGAGAATGCACGGATAGTACCACAGCGGTGGGGATTTTATTAAGGTTTACGTTTTCCATCGAAAGCGCGTTAGGCCAAATAATCGGCGCCTTCCAAAAATAGCAATTTTGCTTTTAACTCCAATCCCCCAGCATAACCGGTTAAGGTTTTATTGGCGCCAATGACGCGGTGACAAGGAATGATGATGGCAATTTTATTCGCGCCATTTGCAGTGCCTACGGCACGAACGGCTTTGGGATTACCAATGCTGTTTGCCAGCTCACCATAACTGCTGGTGTTGCCAAATGGAATTTTCTGCAGAGCTTGCCAAACTTGCTTTTGAAACTGGGTGCCAACGGGCGCCAGTTTGACACTAAATTCCGTGCGCTTACCGTCAAAGTACTCGGTTAACTGCTGACAAACCTGAGTAAATTTTTCCGGTGCGTGTTGATACTCGGCTTTGATGTCGATAGGTACATTACCTTGTTGAAAGCTTAGCCCAGTAAGACCCTGCTCATTGGCCAGCAACGCAATATCGCCAAATCTACTTGTAACAACATGATAATACATAGTTTCTGCTCTTTTAATTGTCTATTGTACCTATATTAATTACTAAGTGAGTGCCACAAATAAATGGCCGCATAGGCTCGCCATGGACGCCATTTTTCAGCGCTTTGTAGTATCTCTTTTTTCTTCGGTCTTACCCCATCAACAGCCAGCGCCTTAATAATTCCTAAGTCTTCGGCAGGGAACGCATCGACAACGCCAACACCGCGCATCGCAATATAATGTGCGGTCCATGGGCCAATGCCTTTTTGCAAGCACAATAAATCGACGAACTTTTCAAAATCTACCTGTGGATTAAACCAATGCTGGTGTTGGTGGTAAAAGCTCAGCCAGTCCATCAAGGTGGTTTGGCGTGTGGTGGTAATGCCAAGGTCTTGAAAATCCTTTAGCTCACCAGAATTATCAAAACACTGAGTCATCATGGAATCAATCGTTGGAAACAGGTTATCGACCTTAGCGTTTAAACTGTTGGGAAACGTCACCGGTGTACCAAAACGATTGGCAATCCTGCCAGCAAGG
This sequence comes from Thalassotalea litorea, assembly GCF_005843925.1. Classification (GTDB taxonomy): domain Bacteria; phylum Pseudomonadota; class Gammaproteobacteria; order Enterobacterales; family Alteromonadaceae; genus Thalassotalea_A; species Thalassotalea_A litorea_A. Next base: position 98,486 of record NZ_VCBC01000012.1, on the reverse strand, counting down.
GTTGTCGCCGCTTTTACGGTGATCTGCTGACCAAGGATGGCACGAATGGTAAATTCAAAAATGTCCCAACAACCGGGAAGGCGAAGCCCGGGGTTGCCTGCCAGAATCTTTGCAAGCTGTTTGTCACGGCTTAACGTTTTGCGAATTTGCTCAATATCACAGTCTAAATCGAACATTTGCCTTACCCGGCGCACGACATTATCCAATACCGAATAATCAGTGAGATAAATTTCCAAATTCAGAGCATTGATATTGAGTTTCTTATCACTGGCATTGGTAACCTTAAACCAGCCAGTAATACCGTCAATTTCTATACTGCGTTGATAACTATTTTCGTCAACGCACTCAACCCCAGGAATTTGTCTTCCCCTTAAAAATGACAGCATCAAAGGCCAGTTCAAATCGCCTTGATAATTGAGCCGATAGTCAAAGCTCTGGGTGTTATCTACCGGTCGATTTTGTTGTTCTCGAAGTTCTTTAGGGCTGCAACCATATTGGCTTTTTATGTGTTTATTGAAGCTACGGAGATTATTAAACCCGCTTAAATAAGCGACGTCAGTAATCGATAAGTCAGAACCAATCAGATATTGACGAGCAAAAATCCCACGCTGTTGGTTGATAAAAGCTTTAGGTGTCATCCCGAGGGCGTCCTGACATTGACGTTGTAATTGCCGTTCGCTGATTTGCAGTGATGCGGCAAGGTCTTTTACCTTGATCCCGGGATCTCCTTTAACCTGCTCCAGCATGGATGATAATGTCGAGTGATGAGATTGCGGTGCAAGTTCGGGGCGACAACGTTTACAAGGGCGATAACCTTGATATTCGGCTTCGGCTGCACTCAGGTAATAGCGTACATTTTCTTCTTTGGGTGAGCGGGCAGGGCAGATGGGTCGACAATAGATGCCAGTGCTTAGTACCGCAGTATAAAATTGACCGTCAAATCGTGCATCGCGACTCATTCTCGCACGATGGCACACCTGGGCGTCGATTTGAGTGAAATCAGTTACCTCAGGTGTTTGTAAGTCAGAGTTTGCCATGTGCTTTTTCATTCGGGCTCATAAGTGATTCATAAACGATTCTATGCTGACAACAAGGCAGATGAATTCATTGTGAAAGTCTTATTGTATGGCATTGGCATTTACAATACTTGCAAAAACCCGACATGATAGTGAAAAGTTGTTCGTTAAATTACCAACTTCTTACCCGACCAGTATCAATATGAATAAATCCTGACTCTGGGTAATAGCCGACGCCACCTAATCTCAGGGCTTTTGCGGTATCTTTCAGTCGCGCTAAATCTTCGCCGGGAATGGCAAAGTCTAACGCCATGCCGCGCATATGATAGCTCTTTTTGGCAACGCCTGTGCTTTTGCCGGCGAGCATTGCATTGGTTTTCGGCGAGCGATAACCCGAAATAATGTGGATCTCTTTGTCTATGCCTAGCTTTTCACAAATGGCATGCATAAAGTCGAACAGTTTCGGATCAAGACTGGCGACTTCTTGTTGGCGGTGATCACGCAAATGATGGTCAAATGATTGTAATACTTGCTTGTTGTACTGGCCGCTTTGCCAAAATACTCCTTGAACGCGTTCTTGAGTGTGACGGTTATAAAATTTTAGTGCCTTACCATTACCCGCAAGGATGTTGGCGTAGGCTTTCGTGCTCATTAAAGGCGCTGAGGCACCAAGGATAGCAATACCCCCTAAGCTTTGGATGAATTTTCGACGATTTTTAGAAACAATGCTCATATAACCTCACTACTGGCGTTACTGAATAAAGAAAATACGGGTTTCAGTAAAAGTGTGGCAAGAGGTTAAGTTTTCTTTAAAAAAACATCAATAGGTCGATAATTAAACAATGCTTGGTATTGTTGGTTATTATCCTAATCGATTGTTTTGTATATATTTTAAGTGGTTTTTAATTCTTTACATCTTTGTAACAAGAGTGGTCAAAAAGTGAACCCTTTACATTTTGATGCAAAGAAATTACATTTTATTTACATTGTTGTGTGTCAGTTATCTAAGGTTAAATTGTAAACTTAGTTTAAATGGTTGAAAGAGTGGGTTGATACGAAATGGCAAGCACGCAGTTGCCAATAATACCGACCACTGTGCTAGGTGATCGGCAGATTTTTAACGCAACGGTTTTATCGCAGGTGCATATTGAATATCGAGTCCTGCATAGCTGGGACCAAATGCCTCAAGGCCACGAGGGGTCGTGAATTCCTTAGGCGCTGGCAGGATAATTATCGCAACTTGCATATTGTGATGAAAATTAGGATTTGTCACAGGTTCTTTGTTATCTAAATCAAGACAACAGATTAGATCCGGTATGGTCACGTCTACCTCGCCATTGCAATAACCAACCAGGTTTTCATTTTTCACCTGCAATTCATAGGTATTTCCTGCATGTTGATCAATACCCGAAATTACGACCTGACCTAATGTGAATCCATCTTCGGTGAAAAATTTAAAGTCTTTAACTACGCCTTTAAATGCAATATAACCTCCGCCATGGGACGCAACTTGAGCGGCGATATCCAAAGATTCCTGCTTGGCGATGCGAAATGCTTTGCCGATGGCTAACGCCTTGGAAATTGTTCCTTTAATAACGGCATCTTTGATTTTTGATACTGACATGGCGTGATCGATTGCCGCGATATCGTTGCGACTCACCATGGACAGTGCTCGCACGACATGCTCCGCTCGTTGATCATCGATGATGTTTTCCAATACGAAGCATTCGCCAAATTCATTGGCGGTGATGATAGGAGCTGCGTCAAGATCATTAAAGTAATAAGTGGAATGGGTAATTTCAGGTACTGCTCTGCCAGCCGGATCTGCATCAATAATGTAGCCATCAAACATTGCCGCCAGATAAAAAGAAATCGCGGTGTTAGAGCCACCAAGCTCACAGCAGATAGTGCCAAAATACTCATCGCCAGTGTATTTTTGCAGGCGTTTGAAAGCGGTCATTATTGCCGGTTCGGTGTTTTTGGGCAGGTGGTTATACTGCAATTCTTGTTCTGCAGCTAATGGGGTGAGCGCACCTAACATGTATGGAGTACATACCATTGCATCTTGTGGCGCGTCATCGATACTGACTAACTTAAACTCTTTTCCTGCGGCAAAAGCCCGATCTATGTAGTCGAATCCCTCTTCTAGCTCACCTCCGCCCCCGGTACCTAAAATAGCACAGCCATAGAGAATATCGGTGAGATCGAGACGGCTTAAATTTGTCACTTTCATGGGAATATCTGGTCCAAAATAATGCTACCTTCAGTGTTATATTCGATTGAATTCGTCTTCGTCGATTTTATCGTGTTCGGCGCAATATAGTATTTACACCTGTAGGCGATTTGCCGATGAATATTTTGAAATTAGCGAAGTTTTAAAAATTAATGACTAAACCTTACTAGCCTTAAAAACCTCTTCGGCTTTTATCAATACCATGTACGCCAGAGCCGCAATCAATAACGCATCAACCACTTCAAAGGTGGTTATTGTGAAATAATTTGAGTTTACGGATATGGCCATTGCTATCCCCAATAACCAAGCTGAAAGTGCTGCAAATGAAAATCTCGCGGTCTGGTCTAAATCGGAAATTGAGTACAGTTTTTTCGCACGAATGACAAAAAAATCGATGATGTAAATTGCGGCTACGGGTGTAAAAACAACAGATAATCCAAACAGAAAATCGGTAAAACGGTCAAGTAAGTTCATTGAAGCGACGATCGTGCCAATGACCCCCATCGCGATGATGATGGTTTTTTCTTGCCACTTGTTCACGATCGCATTGGTGCCAAGCGCTGCGCTGTACAAATTAACAACGTTGGTGATCCAGCTTGAAGCGATTAGCAAAAATAGCGCTGCAGAACCCAAGCCAAGCGTTAACATTACCGCTAATACATCATTACTGGCGGCTGCCAGACCGGCTATGGCAGATACGATATACACGAAGCTGCTAATGCCTAAAAATGGTAATACGGAAGCCGTGACTGCATCTTTATTTGTGCGGGCAAAACGGGTGAAATCTGGCATAAGAACGACACTAACAATAAAGCTGCCAACAACAATGGCAATCGCTTCAGATAAACTCATAGATGCCGCAACACCAGGGGCAATATTTTGCCAGTCGATAGTCATCAGACTTTGAAACAGTAGATATAACAGCAGGATAATAAATACAGGAACCAGCCAGTTGGATATCTTCTCAATCATTCTAAAGCCGAAAATGGTGGTGAAAGTTATTACCATACCGATAACAATTTCTAAGGCGATTATATCGGGCGTATAGGAAAATAGCTGCCAACTCAATTCGGATAGCGAAGCGCTGAATAAATCAAGATTGATGCCATACCAACCGAGTAGTGCCAGAACAAATAATGCACTAATAATATCCGCACCATTGCGGCCAAACACGAATTTCAATGTCATGCAGGATGTAAGGCGATTCTGACGACCGACAATCCCCGTAATAGCGCCGAGAATTGCGAGAAACAGACCGCCAATGAGAAAGGCAATAAGGCTGTCTTGGAACCCTATAGCATTCCCCACTTCGATACCGGTGATTAAACCTGGGACTGAAAATGCAAGGCTGCCATTAATCATGGCAATTTTAAAGCCATTGACTGTGTCAGACTTTTGCACCGGTTGGGTTGCATAATCATTATTCTCTAACTGAGAACTGTTACTAGGTTCGGGCATTATTGTTCCGAAAAATAAAGGCCCCTTGCAGGGGCCAAATTAACGATTAAAAACTGTATGTTACTTCTACGCCATAACTGCGGGGCTTGTTCGGCAAGCGCGCAAATTCTGTCACGCCATCGCCATAGAAAAAGTTGTCTTCAATAGTACGCTCATCGGTAAGATTTTTCGCATACAGTTGAATTGCCCACTGATCGGAAACCAGGCCAATATTGGCATTCAAAAACGTATTCGTTGAAGATTCAATTTCTGGTGCTTCAATGTCGAAATATCTTGGCCCAAGCATCTGCACATCTGCTCGTGAATTTAACGACCAGTTTTCACTGATCACAATACTGTGATTCAGTGACATCGCATAGTTAAAGTCCGACACCCAAACCTGTGAACGACCTTCTAATTCAGGTCGTCTGGAAAACGCTTTGATCTCTGAGTCTATCCAGCCACCACTTAATTGCAGGTCCAGATTATCGGTTAGGTTAAGTGCGAGTTCTAATTCTAAACCTTGGGTCATCACTTCATCAATCGCTAGATTTTCCAAGGTAAACGTATCGACGTTAAATTGAGTGATCTGCGCGTTTGTTTGATCGATCGCGAATAGGGCACCATTTAGGGTTGCCATGCCATCAAATAATGTCGATTTAAACCCTAGTTCATAGCTGTCCGATGTTTCTTTATCATAGACTCGGTCAATACCGGGTGCGGGTTCGTTAAAACCTCCGCTTCTAAACCCTTTTGAGTAGCCGGTATATATTAGTAAATCAGGGTTTAACTGATAAGCAAGAGTGGCTTTTGGTTGCCATTGGCTGAAATCTTTATTCGCAATCGTTTCGTCTTTGAAATTAGGATCAAAGGATTGACGGTCATCATAGTCATAACGAAGTGCACCGGTAAGCTCCAGTTTATCCGTGACATCGTAATTTACCTGACCTGCTATCGCCCAGGCCTCACTCGAGTTGATGTCGGCAATGGTTAGATAAATTAAGTCATTGCTAAAATCACTTCGTGCGAGTGGGACATCACCCAATAAATCATCAAAGAAATTGATGGTGTTATCACGCTCTTTATCTTGGTAGAAGCTTGAAACCGCCCAGCGCAGGTCGCCGTCTGTTAATGAGGTTAATCGTGCTTCGACCGTTACTGACTCTACGTCAAATAAACCTTCGGTCCCAAATGGCGCCCGTAAGATAAATCCGAATTCGTCTTCTTCATAGGTTGGATCCGCGGAGTAGTCACCATCGTAAAAGTGTTCGTTTTCTGAGCTGTGGTAAGCAGAAATTAGATCCAAAGTGGCAAACGTGAAATCATGGGACAGTTTAGCACTAAACTCTTTCACATCTCGGACATCGTTGTTGCGAATATTTTGTGAAGTCTCGATCGAGAAATCTTCGACAGAGTTTTCAGTGACTCCCTGATAATAAGCAAAGCCGGCGTCACTCGTAGTGAAACGACTTTTTAACGACACTGTGGTTGCATCGAATAATTCGAAATGCAGTTGACCAAAAATTGATTCTTCATCAAGGTAATCGGCTTCCTCGTCTAGGAAGGTATTATTGATCAAGCCATCAGTACTTTTGGAGTAGCCACCAATGCGAAAATAAGCGGTATCCTGCTCATTCAATGAACCAGATAACACCCCGTTTAATTCATAGGTGTTGCCATTGCCAATCGAGCCTTTTATGGTGCCTTCAAGGTCTTCGTAAGGTTGTTTTGTGGTGATTAGAATCGCACCACCAACCGCACCTCGACCATACAATGCGCCTTGCGCACCTCGCATGACTTCGATACGTTCAATATCAACCAAATCCTGGTTAATAAATTCAATATCTGAGGCGGTTACACCATCAACAACGAAGGCTAACGGTGGATCACCGACTTGCGGTGTGATTAATCCACGGATATTGATTCTTGCAAGACCCGGACGGAAATTATCCAAAGCGGTGAGATTAGGAGTTAGGTTGGCAACATCGCGGATATTAGTAATTCGCGCACTTTCAATATCGTCAGCGCTAAACGCCGTAACGGAATCGGGAACCGATTGAATGGTTTCTACACGACCACGGGCGGTCACCTCTATCGTTTCAATGTCATTATGGTCTTTAGCAGACTCCTGCTGTTGAGCATATACAGGCAATGAAAACGATAACGCAATTGCACTGGCCAGTATTGACGGCGCAAAATAACCACTAACTCTTTTATTCATAACTTCCACCTTTGGGGTATGATAACGGTATGTTTTTATTCTTGATGTCTATTGTCTACTTGATGGGCAAAATAATATTTTGTTATAGCCGGTTGAGTAATAGATAATTTTCTGAAATTGTAGTTCAGACACTATAAATAATTAGCTACCACCTCAAATGTTGTGTTGGTAGTCATAACGTTGCCTTTTCTAAGCCATGGTTCAAATGAAGAAAACGATAAAAATTGACAGTTATAACAAAAAGATATTAGCAACCTTGCATTTGCAGGCGGATTTAACCAACGTCGAGTTGGCGGCAAAGGTGAATCTGTCTCCCAGCGCCTGTTTTCAACGCGTTAAATCATTAAAAGAAGCGGGCTATTTTCGAACCTTCCATGCAGATGTCAATCTTGAGCAGATTTGTGAACATGTATTGGCTTACATTGAATTTACTCTGGCGGATAACAGTGCGCCGGTATGTCGAAAATTCGCTGCTGCGATTGATGAGATCCCCCAGATTATGGATTGTATGCGCATGAGTGGAGAAGTGGACTTTATTTCTTTGTGTTGCTTTTCAGACATTAAGGCGCTTAACGAAGCGTGCGACAGGTTGTCTGACAAATCTGAACTTTGCATTAAACGTATCAAGACTCGGATCGTGTTAGACCGGACTAAATTCTTTTTAGGCTACCCATTGGCACATTTGAAATGGTTTGATGAAAATACCCAAATGGACGATAGCTAACCGTCTTTGACTCATAAATATTGATAACTTATACGACCATAAAGGCAGATGAAAAGATCCATTGAACCGATTTTAATCGATATGCAAAATAATATTTTGCTCTATTGGGGTATCAATCGCAGGATCACCGAATTAGGGTAATCATTGCTGGATTACAGGGCGCCGTTATCTTGCAGTAGTTCATGGGCGCGAGCCGCGAGCTTGTAATAGCCTTTTTGGTTAAAGTGAACGCTGTCGGATTTAAATTGCGATGAACGCAGCATATCTGCGATCAATTCATCATCAAAAATTAACCCATGTTTGTTGGCTAAAACGTGATAAAAATCTGCGCTGTCAGAAAATAGACTCTTTTTCGGTACGCCAAACAGCACAACGTCAATGCCTCGATGTTTAGCAAGTTGAATCATCTGATCCAGGTTTTCCTGGGTTTGGCTTAGATCCAGATTTCGTAAAATATCATTGCCGCCTTCTATCAATATCATTAAATCGACCGGGTATTGGTCAAGCACCTCTGGTAGACGCGCAAGGCCATCTTTGCTGATTTCACCGGAAACTCCGGCATTGATCACGTCCAACCCAGTTAGCTGGCTTAACACTGTCGGGTAACTTTGCTCAATAGCTACGCCTTTGCCGGCGGTTAGGCTATCCCCAAACGCAAGAATGGTGGCATCACTGTCTAATGGCTTTAATTGTGGGCCACCGCAACCGTTGACCAGCAGCGCACAAAGGCACACGAACAGGACCGGGAAAACAGACATTTTTGTTGTTGCAGGGTTAATACTGACCATCATTTTACTGCTTCTATTTGTTAATGAATTAGTTGATTTGCGAGCAAAAATTAACAAATTTTTGGCAAGTTTTCAAAGAAGGTAACAAAAATATCTTTGTGTTAATACGTCGTTGTGATATCAATAATGTGTTGCAAGGGTTGCAACACACTAAAATTTAGCCTTCCAGAACCAGATAGTAACCGAAGATAACAATAACTTATTGGGGAAAAGAAGTGTCTCTTACATTCAATTCAGGGAAATCTGTCGGCAGATTTCGGAAAAAGCTTATTGCTCAGACCGTGGCTACGTCATTGGCTGCAGCAGCATTCACCTCGTTGGCCGCTGAACAATCAGAGCCGGAAGAAGACATTAGCGATGTCATCGTCGTTACCGCACAAAAACGTGTGCAAAATGTCATGAAAGTTCCGGTAACGGTTGATAGTGTTTCGGCGGATACGATTGAAGAATCCGGTTCAATTTTACTTCAGGATATTGATAAGTTTATTCCTGGGTTTGATTTTTCTGAAGGCACAATGACCCAGGCGGGCGTAACCATTCGCGGTATCTCTAGCCCCAATATCAGTGTCGGTTCCGATCCCTCATCAGCAACATTCTTTGATGATGTCTATATGCCTCGCGCTGCACAAAACGTATTGTTTTCCGACATGCAGCGTATTGAGGTGCTAAAAGGCCCACAAGGTACCCTATTTGGTAAAAATGCGGCGATGGGGGTTGTTAATATGATCCCGAATGCGCCACAGGAAGATTTTGAAGGGTTTGTGAAAGGCACATTTGGCACTGACAACCTGGTTCGTATTGAAGGGATGATCAATTTCGAATTGCTTGAAGATGTGTATTTTCGAGCAAACTTCTTAACCAATGAACAAGATGGTTTTGTCGACAACGTTGCCCGTCCCGAATGGAATGAAGGCACGAAAATCTGGGAGTTGGGTGCGGAAAATCATGATGCCGCAAGAGCTTCAGTGAAATGGCAGGTGAGCGAGGGGACGGATGTCACCTTTTCTTATGACTGGGATAACCTGGAGCAAGCACCGCCGATGGCCATTGGCTTGAGTGAATACGCTTGGGAAAACCCTAATGATGGCGTTCCTGGTAACATCGACCCGTTTGCGGATAAAGCGGAAAACGATGTGCGTCACGGTGTCGAAGGTCGTGATATGACCGCTTATACTCTGAAAATCAACCATGATTTTGACCAGTATTGGTCAATGAAGTTTGTCACCAGCTATCGTGAATGGGAAACCGTCAACCGTCAGGATGAAGACGGGACTGCAAATATCACCCGCTATCTCGATACCTCAAATAATGAAGATTCAAGCATTTTCTACAATGAGCTGCAAATCAACTACGTTGGCGACAAGTTAAGTTATGTAGGTGGTGTGACTTATTCTAAAGAAGATGTCTGGCAGGAATCTGAAATCAATGTCACCACAGATACTGTTGCTCGCTTGGTCACCGGAGACTTAAATGCCCAGGTGAAGCAAGTCGTTGGCGGCGAAGTTCTGTCTGGATTGCAGCAAGCGGGTTTGATTGATATGGCAATGGGTGATGTTGACACTGCTGCCGCAATTTATGCCTGTACATTGCAAGGACTTGATGCTTCCAATTGTATTGGTCAGGTTAGCTTTGCGGATGTCGTTGATCAAGCCTATGCCGATTCCGGTTTAGAAATGGACCATCTTTGGAATGCTGATGAATGGTCAAATGTGTTGTCTGCATTTGGTATGGATGCAAGTCCGGAGTTTGTTGCTGCGACCGGTGATTTAACCTATGACCTGGCGGCGCAGATGTTCGGCTCGCCATTGATTTTTGGTCCGAGTTTTTCAGGGATGTTCTGGTCTGAAAATTTTGTCAATACCGGGGATTTTACCAGTTACGGCATTTATTCTGATTTCGATTACCAGTTTACCGATAAATGGAATGCGTTTTTTGGTCTTCGTTATACCCGGGATGATAAAGAATTTACCTGGGAAATTACCGAGACTCAGTTTACCGAAGAGCGTCCTGGTGTGACCAATATATTATTCCCGGCGGTGCCACAGTTTGGCGCGGAAGAATCCTGGAATGAGTTGACCGGTCGTATTGGTACCGGTTATCAAATCAATGATGACCATATGGTGTTCGCATCCTATGCAACAGGCTATAAAGCCGGTGGTTACGATTCGTTGAATATTTCCAGTGCCACCCAACCGTTTGAACCGGAAGAAGTGAAAAACCTGGAAATTGGTTACAAAGGGGTCTTAGCCGAGAGTTTACGTACAACATTGGCTTTCTATCACACGATACTCGATGGTCGTCAACGCAGTGTCGAATCCAAGCCTCCGGGTCAAAATCAGGCATTGCCAACGGTTGTCAACGAAGACTTGGTGCTTAATGGTGTTGAAGTGACGCTGGAATGGGAAATCATCGACGGTATGACCTTTGGTGCGGTGACCGATTACCGTGAAACGGATCAAGAATCCGAAGCGTTCTACAACGCGGTAGGGGAGCTGATTGAAGCGATGACGATATCCGGTGAGTCCAGTGTTAATTACACCTTGACCTATGACTGGATGATGGACATTGGCCTTGGCGATACACGTTTGCATATCGATTATGTGTTTGCGGAAAACACCCGAGTCTTTGAAGTGGGTCAGCCAGCGTTTGTTGAAGATATTCCTAACTACTATGATGACCGTCAGGACTTAAACGCCCGTATTTCCTGGGCGAGCGAGAATGAAAACTGGGAGCTTGCCATTTGGGGTAAGAACCTGTTGGATAATCGTTACGTTGAAGGCAGCTTGGGTGGTCGTACTGCGGGCGTACTTGGTACGCCTTATGTGACCATAAACCGTGGTCTTGAAGCGGGTGTCGAAGTTAAATACGGCTTCTAAGCAACATCGATAGTCCCTTGCAAGGCGGAGCGTGTACGATTGCACTCTCCGCTTTTTTTTGCCTGAAGTGAACGCATCATTAGTAGATCAATTAACATTCAATTGAATTTCAATTTTCGCTCAATAAATGCTCCGTTAATGCTCAGTTGACGCGATTCAAATAATGGCTTTGCCGACTGTTTTTTGAACGAAATGCGTAGGATTTGATAGGTAGTCAACAAATAGCCACCGCAACACCCAACAATTCCTTTTGGTTTTTTCCCTGATGTGGTATCAATACATCAGCTGCAAGGGGTGCAGCCCACTAAAATTAAGCCTTCGTGAACCTATTAACGCTTCTGCGATACCACGGAAGTGCACCAAAGATAAAAACAATTGGGGAAATGAAGTGTCCGTAACACATAATACAGGGAAATCTTGCGCGAGATTTCGAAAAAAACTTATTGCTCAGACCGTGGCTACGTCACTGGCTGTGGCATCCTTTGGCGCGTTTGCGGCCGAGGAAAGCGCAACCGAAGAAGACATTAGCGATGTAATCGTCGTGACCGCGCAAAAGCGCGTGCAAAATGTGATGAAAGTCCCAGTCACCGTAGACAGTGTTTCTTCCGATACCATCGAAGAATCTGGCTCTATCTTGCTAAAAGATATCGACAAATTCATTCCCGGCTTTGACTTCTCTGAAGGCAGTATGACCCAATCGGGTGTGACCATCCGTGGTATTTCCAGCCCCAACATCAGTGTCGGCCAGGATCCGTCGTCTGCAACATTCTTTGATGATGTCTATATGCCTCGCGCCGCACAGAACGTATTGTTTTCCGACATGCAGCGTATTGAGGTGCTAAAAGGCCCACAGGGTACCCTATTTGGTAAAAATGCGGCGATGGGGGTTGTTAATATGATCCCGAACGCACCGCAGGAAGATTTTGAAGGATTTGTTAAAGGCACCTTTGGTACCGATAACCTGGTTCGTATTGAAGGTATGATTAACTTTGAGTTGATTGAAGATGTTTACCTTCGTGCCAATTTCTTAACCAACGAACAAGATGGCTTTATTGAAAACGTCGCTCGTCCTGAATGGAATGAAGATTCTAAAATTTGGGACTTAGGCGCCGAAAATCATGATGCCGCACGCGTTGCTATCAAATGGCAGGTAAGCGATCGTACCGATTTGAACTTTTCCTTTGATTGGGATGATTTGGATCAGGCACCACCGATGGCCATTGGTTTAAGCCCATATGCCTACGACGAAAACCCTGGCGACGGTGTGTCGGGTAACTACAATCCATTCCCGGATAAAGTTGAAAACGATTTACGCAATGGTCAGGAAGGTCGCGATATGACTGCCTATACCATGAAGCTGAATCATGAGTTTGACGAATATTGGTCGATGAAGTTTGTGACCAGTTACCGTGAGTGGGAAACCGTTAACCGAGGTGAAGAAGATGGTACCGGAGAGATAACTCGCTACCTGCACACCTCGAATAATGAAGATTCCAATATTTTCTATAATGAATTGCAGTTCAACTACGTTGGTGAAAAGCTGAGCTACGTGGGTGGCTTTACCTATTCCAAAGAAGACGTATGGCAGGAATCTGAAATCAATGTGACTACAGATACTGTTGCTCGCTTGGTCACCGGTGATTTAAATGCCCAGGTGAAGCAAGTGGTTGGCGGCGAAGTTTTATCTGGATTAAAACAAGCGGGTTTGATTGATATGGCGATGGGCGATGTCGACACCGCCGCGGCGATTTATGCCTGTACTTTGCAAGGACTTGATCCTTCCAATTGTATCGGACAGGTCAGCTTTGCTGATGTCGTTGATCAAGCCTATGCCGACTCCGGTTTAGAAATGGACCATTTGTGGAATGCCGGTGAATGGTCAAATGTCTTGTCTGCATTTGGTATGGATGCAAGTCCGGAGTTTGTTGCTGCAACGGGTGATTTAACCTATGACCTGGCGGCGCAGATGTTCGGCTCGCCTTTGATTTTTGGCCCCAGCTTTTCAGGCATGTTCTGGTCTGAAAACTTCGTCAATACGGGTGAATTCACCAGTTACGGTGTGTATTCCGATTTTGATTATCAATTCACAGATAAGTGGAATGCGTTTTTTGGTCTTCGCTATACTCGCGATGATAAAAAATTCACCTGGGAAATTACCGAAACCGAATTTACCGAAGAGCGTCCTGGTGTGACCAACATTTTATTCCCGGCGCTGCCACAAATCAGTGCACAAGACTCCTGGAATGAGTTAACCGGCCGTATCGGTACCGGTTATCAAATCAATGATGATCACATGGTATTTGCATCGTATGCGACAGGCTATAAAGCCGGTGGTTATGATTCTTTAAATATCTCCAGTCAGGCACAACCTTTTGAGCCGGAAGAAGTAAAGAACCTTGAAATTGGTTATAAAGGTGTACTCTCTGACAGTTTACGTACCACGTTAGCGTTTTATCACACGGTTCTTGATGGCCGTCAACGCAGTGTTGAGTCTAAGCCTCCGGGCCAGAATCAGGCCCTGCCAACGGTTGTCAATGAAGACCTGGTGCTCAATGGCGTTGAAATCACCTTAGCCTGGGAAATCGTTGATGGTATGACGTTCGGTGCGGTGACCGATTATCGTGAAACGGATCAAGAATCCGAAGCGTTCTACAATGCGGTAGGTGACCTGATTGATGCGATGACCATTTCCGGTGAATCCAGTGTCAATTACACCTTGACCTATGACTGGATGATGGACATTGGTTTAGGGGATACCCGTTTACATCTTGATTATGTATTCGCAGAAAACACCCGAGTCTTTGAAGTGGGTCAACCAGCGTTTGTTGAAGATATTCCAAATTACTTCGATGATCGTAAGGACTTAAACGCGCGTATTTCCTGGGCGAGCGAAGATGAAGACTGGGAACTTGCGATTTGGGGTAAGAACCTGTTGGATAACCGCTATGTTGAAGGTAGCTTAGGTGGCCGTACCGCCGATGTATTAGGTACGCCATACGTTACTGTAAACCGTGGTTTAGAAGCGGGTGTTGAAGTGAAATACGGCTTCTAATTTTCCACATCTTTATATGCGAAAAAGGCAGGTGATAGTTCACCTGCCTTTTTGTTTCCAGTCTTAAATTGAATGTTCATTGGGCAAAAAAGGTCTTTCGAATCATTTAGGTCATCACTTTTCGTTTGGCTTTTTAGGCCTTGCAATCGCGACTTACTGCCAAATAGTTGTAACTTTTCGGTATTGTCTATTGCCGCTCTTATTTATCGGTTTTTCAGCAAAAATCAACAGCTTAATTGATTTACCAATACCTTTAAATACTTTATGTTAGTTCTGTACCTTATGATAAAAACAGGTAGTGATTATGAAAGACAGGTTAATTTTACGCGTGCTGATGTTGGTATGTGTCTTAGTTTCTAGCTCAGCGAAGAGTCATTCAACGGATGATCTCATAATGATGGGATATTCAAGCGAGCCTCTGGCTGAACCCGTATTTGATTACACTTACACTATGGTGGATTCGGCAACTTTTAATAACTGGCTAAATGCTAATTATAAGAATCTTGATCAGAAATCCATGAAAGGACCTCGTGAATATTTATATTATTTAATTTCCTCTTACATATCAGATCTTCATTCAAAAACCGGAAAAATACTACCCGATGAACCGGATCTCGTGTTGGAATCGCTATTTGCTTGGAGTGAGAAATTAGGGGTCTATGGTGCTAACCAGTTCTATAACAAGGTAAAACGCAGATCAGCACCGCCAATAGCTCCATTGGTTTTACCTCCAGAAGGTATTCGTATCACTACGATGCATGACATGTATCGTATTGAAGCAGAACATGGAAATTGGACATTATTATTTCCATACTACTTTATGATTGGTGAGATTAAACAGTTTGTAGCCAAGGATGGAACTCCTGTGCAGCTGCTGATTATTTCAACTGGAGCAAGCAAAGATAAGTCAGAACCAGGTCGGTCACAAGCGACTTTAATGTTTGTGTATTCGCCACCAGGAAGCGAAAAAAAGTTTAAGAAATTTTGGACGGAACAGTTTGCGGCTAAAGAAAATCAGCCCAGACAATTAGGTGAATCTTCGAGTCTATATGTATATCAAGAAGATGCACTAATGCACAAGGAGCTGTATTTTCAGTCCACGCCCTCGGGCAACTATTTAACGGCCTACCTAGGCGTTGACGGAACATACCAACACAATCGCCAACATTTTCTCGATTTTGTAAAAAAAATAAATGTTAAGTAGCAGAAAAAGGATTAGATATGGTTATTTCAAACAAACATACCTAATCCTATTTTCTTACTTAAATCAAAACCAAAGCCAAAAAATGGCTCGATTTTGCTTTTTGGGCACCCATCCGTAGGTTCACTAAAATTAACCTTCTAGAACAAATATTCTAATTATGGTCAGATATTAACCAAGGTTAAGTCAGGGTCTAAAATCCCAAATAAATCCTTTGTTGTCAATAAGATCCGACCAGTTAAATTAGAGTGATTAATCTAATCTTGCAGTTTTTTTAGACAAACATTCTGAAAAACAAACGTTTTTTTGATTCGCTAAAAATTAACCGATTGCAAACACTCTAAATCACCGGCAATTGGCTAGTAAAAGCGGTATTGCGGTGTTAATCTCTGCCATATTCAAACAACGTCCCGGTTATTTTCAAATAAATGAGTTCATTGAACCTGTTTTTGAGTCATTTTGCCTTCGCTCAGTTTACGCTTGTACTGTTGATATTATTTCCAAGAGCGAAACAGTCATTACAAATACGTTTGTACTGTATTTTGATGGCCACCGTAATGTTGTACCTTGTGCCACAAATGTTCGGATCTTTGCCGCTATACAGTCCTGTTTGGATCCTGGTATTTATCGCCTCAAATATATTGCCCGGGGTGTTTTTTCTGGTCGGGCTTAGCGTATTTAGTGATCATATCGAAATTAAACCCTGGCAATACCTGCTGGCGCTTACCCCCGTCACACTTGCTTCACTCGCACAAATTGTACTGGCGTTGAATAACCCAGCCAGTACGGGCGTGGAAACACTGGCATTGGTTTTCAAAATTGCGGTGATGTTGCTGGAATTGGCGTTGATATTGTATGCCTTGTTTGTTGCGTTGAAATACTGGCGCAATGATTTGGTTGAAGAACGGCGATTTATCCGCGGCTCTGTGATCAGCTTTTGCTCGGCCTATATTTTTCTGGTGATATTTGTTGAGCAATTATTGGATGTACAGGCTTCCTGGTTACTGACCGGTAAGTTGGGATTGCTGGCGTTACTTGCTACTGGGTTAAATGTATTGTTAATGCAGATAAAACCAAACTCCATGTTTGAACCGCCCCAGCAGGTTCGTGAAAAAACGCCATCCCATGAACCGCAGTTACTACAACTTGAGCAAGCTATGCGTGGTGAAAAGTTGTACCAACAAGAAGGCCTTACTATTGCCAAACTTGCGGGGCATTTAGGCTTAGGTGAACAAAAACTGCGGGCATTAATTAATGGGGTTTTAGGCTATCGAAATTTTAATGATTATCTGAATTATTTCCGTATCGATGAAGTCAGCAAGCAGCTATTGCGTAGCGAAAATTCAGCCACTCCAATTCTGACTCTGGCGATGGACAGTGGCTTTCGTTCGCTAAGTTCATTTAATAAAGCGTTTAAAGACACCCATGGTATTACCCCCAGTCAATATCGCAAGAATCACGGCATAACCTATAAATAATGCGGGTTTGTAAAGATTCCGTCAGAGTTTTTCAGGAATCCGCAAGCATTTAAATTGTCAATTTGTATAGTTAAGCTGTAGCTTTACAGATCCAGAAGGTGACTTTCGTGATACACAAAATGATAAAAATGATTTCCTCTAAAATTGCTTTGGGATTTGTCGCTCTAATTTTAACGTCGGCATTTGCATCGGCATTTGCAAGAGCAGATTCACAAAATACTGGTGCACAAAGTGGTGACCCAGAAAATGGCCAGAAACTCTATCAAACCTGTGTCGCTTGTCATGGTGATAACGGGCAGGGCAATGATGCGTTGCAGGCACCCGCACTCGCTGGGCAGTACGATTGGTATTTGGCTCAGCAACTGGATAATTACAACACGGGTAAACGAGGTACTGACGCTGCCGACACCGCTGGTGCGCAAATGCTGCCAATGGCGAAACAGGTTGCAGATGAACATGCAAAAGCCGATGTCTTAGCATTTATCGCAACATTGGATGCTAAGAACGCAGCAACCGCAGATATAGCGGCTGAATCTAGCGCTGAAACGTTACGTGATGGCTCGCGCCAATACAATGCTCAGTGCAGCGCTTGTCATGGATCTAATGGCAAAGGCAATGTTGCACTTAAATCGCCAAATTTGACCTTGCTATCGAGTGACTACCTCACTCGACAACTACAAAACTATAAAGCCGGAATTCGCGGTTATCATCAGGATGATAAATATGGCAAGCAAATGCGAATGATGGCAAATATGATTTCCAACGACAAGAACCTGCAGGACATTGTCGCCTTTATCCAGACCTTGGATAAATAGTCGAAATGAAATTTATGATTGCAGTAAAATCTAAATTTCAAAATGTATTGAGTCCGTTGATTACTGTTGTCGGCGGTCTGACATTGGCGATGCTCTTTGCCTCGTTCTCCGATGCCAGGGCCAGTGATAAATCGGATTTTTCACTGAAGCAACATTGCCCTCCAAGCTTTGAGAAAAATGCGAAGGGGCATTGTATGTTGCGCACCATGTACGAGTTTTATGACTCAGTACAAAACCGTGGTGTTGGCGGCACACAAACATCTTTACCGGATCATCGCGACGGATTTACTCCAGCGCAGATTGATTTGGGGCGCTTTTTATTCTTTGATCCACTTTTGTCAAAAGACGGCTCGCTTTCCTGTGCCAGTTGCCATCAACCGGATAAAGGCTTTAGCGACGATTTAGACCGTAGCGTCGGGATCACTGGCGAAAAAGTTACCCGTAGTGCACCTACATTGTGGAACGTTGCATTTTTAGATAAGTTTTTCTGGGATGGGCGTGCCGATACGTTAGAAGAGCAGGCAGTCGGCCCGTTATTCGACCCGAAAGAAATGGGCAATAACCCACAGCAGTTGTTGGCATCGTTGCGCGAGAATTCGGTCTACCCAGGCATGTTTAAGCAGGCATTTCCACAAAGTCATCAAATTGAAATCGCACAAATCGCCACGGCATTAACCGCGTTTCAAACGTCACTTATTTCATTAAATTCCCGTTACGATCAATACGCTCATGGCTTTCATGATGCCTTAAATGAAAATGAAATTAAGGGCCTGAATATTTTCCGCTCGTTTGTTGCCCGTTGTGCGGAATGTCATCAACCGCCACTGTTCACCAATAGTCAAATTGCCGTAATCGGTACACCAGAGCCTGAAGGGTTACCATTTGATCCAGGCGCGCAAGTGCCTTTTAATGATAAGCGAATGCGTGGTGGATTTAAGGTGCCTACACTAAGAAATATTGCAAAAACAGCACCATACATGCATTCTGGTGGTATGGGTAGCTTAAAAGAAGCGGCTGAGTTTTATACCAAAGGTCGTGGCCATGCGATTCCCGAGCGGGAAGAGTTATTGATTCATTGGCATATTTGGGAGCCGAATCTGACAGATGAAGAGCTGGATCGCATTGTCGACTTCTTACATACCTTAAGCGATGAAAGTCTCGCCCCGCAAATACCCGAAGTGTTGCCATCGGGTTTGCCAGCGGTTGATGCAAAATTCGCCGCCAGAAAACAGCGACAAAAGAATTTATCAGGGGATAAACCGATGCCTTTATCTAGCAAGAATAATAAGCAAATGGCGTCATCCATTAACAATCAACAACAAGATAACGTAAAGGAAGTAAGCGGAGATATTTATGAGTAAAGGAAAGATTATTTTATCAGCAGTACTGGTTGCTGCTGCCTTTGCCGGAGGCACTTACTACGGCGGTAAGAACAGCGCGCCAGTGATCACCTCAAGTACTGGCGGGGCGAGCTTTACCGGTGGCTATGATAAGTCACAAGATATCCAGGCGCAGGCAGGAACCACAGATGTCGTTGACCTAAAAGCCTCAGGAAAAGTGATTGTCGTTAACGAAGGTGAGTTGATTATGGATGCGGTGAAAGCCGCACAACCGGGTGATACCATTCAACTCATGCCGGGCACCTACCATGAAACTGTTTATGTCGATAAAGAAAGTATCTCGATTGTTGGCGTGATCAAAGAAGGCAACCGGGCCACATTAGATGGTAAGGGCGTACTTAACGATGCGATTTTGTATTCCGGTAATAATTTCAGTGTAGAAAACCTGAAAATTACCCGTTACAAGGGCAATGGTATTATGGGGCAAGCGGGTAACAACTTTGTTATTCGTAATAATGTCATCGTCGATACTGGTGTGTACGGAATTTTCCCACAACTTGGTAAAAACGGCATCGTTGAGCACAATGTGATCTCTGGTATCGAAGATGCGGCGATTTATGTTGGCATGAGTGACAATATCCAGGTTGCATACAATGACGTATTTGAATCGGTGGCTGGAATTGAGATTGAAAACTCACGTCACGCGATTGTTGAGAATAACTATGTTCACAACAACACCGGCGGTATTCTGGCGTTTATCACCCCGGGCCTTCCAATTAAAACCACTTATGATGTAATTATCCGCAACAACTTCGTGGTGGACAACAACCACGAAAACTTCGCAATTCCAGGCTCTATGGTTGCAATGATCCCGCCGGGTTCTGGTATCGTCGTATGGGCTGGTGATGATGTCATTATTGAAGGTAATATCATTACCAATAACAAAACTGCCGGTATCTTGATTTCTGACCATGTCTCATTTGGTAATGCGACGGGTGATCCAGACTCAGAGCCGAATCCAGATCGCACCATGATCCTCGATAACGTGATGATGAAAAATGGTTATGACACCATTGATGAAGTAAAAGCGTTAATGCTTACCGAGTTCAAACAGGGTGACGCGGATATCGTCAAAGTTGGCGGTGGTGTCGATTCTTGTATTATTAACCGTCATCGCTATATCACCGTCGGTGTTGATGATTGGAAAGAGTGTGACTTTACCAACACTGATAATATCGACACGTACCTGCTAGACAAGCCAGTACCACCGCGTGATATCGATGCTTCAGAGCGTGGTAAAATCGCTTACCTTGGGATCTGTACCGGTTGTCATACCTATTCCGGTCGTATGATTGGTCCACCAGTGCAAATTATTCAGGCATTGTATATGGATAACCCGGAAGGATTGGCTGAATGGATTGCTAACCCAACCAAAAAACGTGACGATTACCCGGAAATGCCACCGCAAAACTACCTGGACGAAGAAACCCGTCTGGCCGTGGCAAAATACATGTTGTCGGCGAAAAACTAATTCAGTTAACCATGTCCGTTAACATAACTTGATTGTACAAAAGCCAGGTCAATGACCTGGCTTTTTTATAAGTCCGATAAACAATCCCACAGCTTTATTCCCATAAATATAAACGAGACACCCACCGCTATTGGTATTAGTTATCAAGTTTCTTATTGAGATGTCTTATTAAGACACCCATCGTTAGCAGCGAACAATTAGACTTATTAAGACACCCAACGTTCGTCGCAATTATTATCAAATGACTTATCAAGACACCCATCATTAGAAGTGAGTAATTAACCAGTGATTTAACAAGACACCCATGATAGTCGAAGCTAAGTTTTGAAGAGGTTTTGCTTTTTTTTATCGCGATAAATAGGAGGAGGATGTCATTATTCTATTCGTTGAAATCAATGTTTAGCGCAGAGCATGTGTGACGTGTAGAACGAATTGTTATGCCTGTATATATAAAGTTTGATCACCCATTGTTCGCTATCACATTGCGGTGCTTCCGTATCAACATGCGTTAAGAAAATGCGCTGAAAAGCAAAGGTAAACGGTATAGGTGCAAAGCTGATTTGTATCATATAGAGATCTAAACATCCTCCTCCTCTTCATAGAATTAAACGCCAAGACCAGTTCGCCGATATTTTTAGATTATGGTGGGTGTCTTGTTAATATTGTTTTCGATGTTTGAGGTGGGTGTCTTGTTAATACTCTTAAAGCTTTTGAAATGAGAAAAGCCAGACGTATGCCTGGCTTCGATGGTTCAATAGTATCGCGACACTCTATTTATTCAGGGTCGTACCAAACGGGTGACGTGTATGCGCGATCCTGAACCACCATTTTCACATCAGAGGGTAAATCCAGATTGAAAAATTTGGCATCAAATGCGGTCCATCGTGGCGTTGGGATCTCGATGACACGCACATAATAGAAAGCTCTTTCGCTGACATCAAAATCCGGATCCTGCCAATAGGCGTGTTGAGAAACATCACCAATCTCATTGCTATACGTTGCATTTTCGACATCTACAGTGCTACCAACGTCGTCTTTGCAAACGCCATCATCATTAATTTTTCTTTCGTCAGACACGGCAATATCATAAACCCGTTCGTGAGTTTCTCCGTCCTTATCTAGCCAGCCTTTAATGATTTGCATTCGATCGAGATTTGCACCATCTTGATCTTTCATCGCTTTCACTAAAAAAATCGGGGCTTTACCAGACGGTGCTTGCGTTAGATCACCACCCATAGGGACGCCATTAACGTAGCCATTACTGGCAAAGTCTTCTCGGGCTAAATCGGATTCCTGAAAATTCCAGCCAGCGAAAAGGCGAACTTTTAAGCGTGAACCGGAGGTTGCATATACTTCTTTGCGGGCCATCGAATCCCAAATTTCTTCCCGGGTATTTTCCCGTGCCCATACCGCAGCCAGGCCCGACGCGCCCAAATCTTTCGCGTATAAAGACAGTTCAGGTTTAACCCCTTCAATGAGTACATGTTCGATACGGTGTGGGTCAGGCTCAACAAAATGGGCTTTACCAAAGTTGTTATCTTCGCGGGTTGTCGCAAGGCCAGTATGGTTATCAGTGGAACCTACCATGCCAAACTTGAACGGGTTGGTACCCAGTTCGGACTCTTGTTTCAAACCTTCTTTTAATGCGGAGCGGGCGTACTCACCTGGCAACATGTCTTTGGTTTTTGGTACCTTACCACTGATATTGCCAGCATCCATGGTTTCGAAATCTGCAAACGCATCATCCGGGGATAAAAACGGATGGGTTTCACCATCGCCTTTTTGCTGGGTAACTTCAACAATTGGTTCCCACTTCATCCGATTTTTGGCATACGCTTCGGTTATCGGATCTCCGCTTAATGTCTTCGTATCGAACATAAATCCATTGGACAGGTTTCCATTGTGGGGAATCGCTAATACTTTGCCACCCGTTTTATCCTCATAGGTTTGCATGTATTTCCACAGGTCTTCTGCATCGACCGAGTCAAATTGGGAATAGGGTAACACTTGATTGGTTTTTTCTTTATCATCACGGAAAATAACAACTCGGTGCAGATTATTGCCATTTGGGTGCGAGGTCCATTCAAAACCGTGGAAAGCGGTAAACACGCCAGGGCGGTTATATTTATCTGCGTTAGTGGTCACCTTATCCCAGGCGGATTTCACCATTTTCGGGTCATCGATTAAATCATTATCTTCGGCTCGTATCCACTCAAGAAATGCATCATATCCTTTGCCTGCTTTGGTCATTTCAACCCATTTTTTACCTTGTTCATTGGCCATCAGTATTGGATCTTCCCGGCGAATGAAATCGGCAAGGCCCAGGTTTTCCGCATGATCGGCAACAACAATAAAATCCAGAGGCCGTCTTAACTGGGTTCTCCAGCCAAGGTTACTGGTTACGGTTTCACCCATTGCAAAGCGGTACGCGTCATCCGGGGTTAAGGTTGCACCGGCCATCCCTGAATCGGTAGACCAGGAGGTATGTAAATGGGTGTCACCAAAATAGACATTGTTGGGGGTGTCCAGGCCCTGATATGGCGAATATTCTTTGTCGTATTTTTCAGCTTGGGCGATGACGGTTTTGTTGGCGGCGAATGCCAGCAATAAACTGACTACCAGAGTGGTGCGATTGAGTTTCATCATGCCCCCCGCTTTGCTTGCTATAACCAGCGTCCGCTGCGTTGAACCGCTTGAGCTAGTGCTGCAACGGGGTCCTTTGTTTTAAAGATGGGGTAAGTATAGAAAAGTATTAATAAAAGTCGAAAACTAGTTGCTGTTTAAATACAAGGCAATCAATTCGTGTTTTTTACGGTAAGCAAGATACCTTTGGCGTAATTCATCGGGTAATAATGAGCCTTCGATAACGGCGAAATGTTGTTTTTGATAAAAGCTCATCAGTTCATTCCCACAAAAGCAATAAAGCTGTGGGTGTTGCTCTGCGGCTTTCGCTAATAACGATTGGGCGATGCCTTGGCCTCGATGATTGTTGTCGACTACAAGAGCGTGCAGAAACGAGTGACTGTCTTTAAAAGAGATGATAACCGAGGCAATGATGTCCTGATTATCACGGACCAGGTAGGTGGCGTCGTCACCAAGAAAGCGGGCGGAATAGCGCTGCTGCTTGTAAAAGCGTTGAATCGCTTTTTTATCGGATTTATCGGCGGTTTCGATGAGAAATTCTGACATGGGACATCGTATTAAGGGGACAGAGTCGTTAACTTATAGTACCTAACGTATTGATAATAATCGTTAATGTTTTTTGGTAATTGACACTGACCCCATTAAAGGCGCTTCGGTTAAGAAGCGCGCAGGGCTTTTTCGCCGCGGGCGATGCCGACGGTACCAGAACGCACGACTTCGATGATTTCCGTTTCATGGCCGAGGATTTTAATAAATGCTGATGTTTTACTTTCATCACCGGTCAATTGAATGGTATAAATTTGCTTGCCGATATCGACGATATCTCCCCGAAAAATGTCCGCGACACGTTTCACTTCGGTACGGGTTTTATCGCTCATCGCCAACACTTTAACCAGCACCATCTCTCGCTCAATATGGGCTCGTTCGGTTAAATCGGCTACCTTGATCACATCAACTAGTTTGTTTACCTGCTTGGTGATTTGTTCAAGCACTTTGTCGTCACCACGGGTGGTAATGGTAATACGAGAAAGGCTTGCATCATCGGTTTGCGCCACGCTTAAGCTTTCAATGTTGTAAGCCCGTTGTGAAAACAAGCCAACAATTCGTGACAAAGAGCCGGGCTCGTTCTCGAGCAAAATAGATAGAATACGGCGCATTAGACTTTCTCTCCCTTTTTAAGCCACATATCATCAACCGCGCCAAAACGCACTTGCATCGGATACACATGTTCGGTTTCATCGACCAGAACATCAACAAACACCAATCGGTCTTTCATCGCAAAAGCACGTTCCATGGCTTCGTCCAATTCACTCGGATGGTTTACCTGAATTCCCACATGACCATAGGATTCAACCAGTTTTACAAAATCCGGTAATGACTCCATGTAAGAAGAGGAGTGACGACCACCATAAATCATGTCCTGCCACTGTCTTACCATACCTAGCGAGCGATTATTCAAAGAGACAATTTTTACCGGCAGGTTGTATTGCAAACAGGTAGAAAGCTCCTGAATATTCATCTGAATCGAGCCATCGCCGGTAACACACACGACATCAGCATCAGGAAATGCAACCTTGACACCCATGGCCGCTGGAAAACCAAAGCCCATGGTGCCCAGACCACCGGAGTTAATCCATTGTCTGGGTTTATCAAATGGGTAGTATTGCGCGGCAAACATCTGATGCTGACCTACATCTGAGGTCACATACGCTTTGCCTTCGGTATGCTTGTAGATGGACTCAACTACTTGTTGCGGTTTGATTTTGTTTTCATCTGTCTCATAGCTAAAGCTGTTTAAGCTGCGCCATTGGTTAATTTGCTTCCACCAATCAGCATACGCTTGTTCATTATATTGATGATTCGCTTCATCGAGGCCAGCCATTAACTGATCAATAACGACATCCACCAAACCGACAATAGGGATATGGGCATTCACGGTTTTTGAGATCGACGTTGGGTCAATGTCAACGTGAATAATCGTCGCATTGGGGCAGAACTTTTCTACCTTGTTGGTCACCCGGTCGTCAAATCTTGCACCAAGGGCGAGAATAACATCCGCATTTGCCATGGCTTTATTGGCCTCTACTGAGCCGTGCATACCTAGCATGCCGAGGAAGTTTGGATGTAAACCACTTAAACCACCCAGGCCCATTAACGTATTCGTCGTCGGAGCATTTAATCGCTCTACTAAAGCGGTAAGCTTATCGCTGGCATCCGCCAAAATAATGCCACCGCCGGTATAAACGACCAGGCGTTCAGCATTGATAATGGTATTTACCGCTTTTTTAATTTGCTTGCTGTGGCCTTTTACATTGGGATTATAGGAACGAATTTTTACTTCTTTATTCAATTCAAATGGTGCAGTGTTCGTTGGGACCAATATATCTTTGGGCAATTCAATGACGACAGGCCCAGGGCGGCCGGTTTCGGCCAGGTAAAACGCCTTGGCCAGAACATTGGGCAATTCGACAACGGATCGGCAGTTAAAACTGTGTTTTACGATAGGGCGAGAACACCCAATGATATCGGTTTCCTGGAACGCATCATCACCAATCAATTGTGAAGGAACCTGGCCTGCAAGCACGACCATTGGGATTGAATCCATATAAGCGGTAGCGATCCCGGTTATGCAGTTGGTATTGCCGGGGCCTGAGGTTGCCAGAACAACACCGGTTTTTCCCGTCGCCCGGGTGTAACCATCGGCCATATGAGTTGCAGCCTGTTCATGACGGACGAGGATATGCTCGACTTTGTCCTGCTGAAAAATCGCATCATAGATATCTAATACTGAACCGCCAGGATAGCCAAAGATGTAATCCACCTCTAACTCTGCCAGGGCCTTTATCAGTAACTGAGAACCACTGTACAACGCTGTTGTCATTTTTTTTGCCTTTTTTTAAGCTTAGAAAAACTAAAAAACCCTCGGTGGTTAGGCGAGGGCTTCGTGAATTTTTATGCGTTTCTTAATTATTCAGTCAAAACCCGGCCCTTGGTACTAAAACCACGACCAGCAGGAGAATAATGACTGAGTTAATAAATTTCACTGTAAATTTCTAATTAAGAATTGTTCATTTATATTTAAGGGGTTTAAAGAGACATGTCAACAACTAATTAACATTTGCATCGATTATTAGTGATTTAGCGCCGAACAGGCCATTTACAAGGAAAATTAAGTCGTTACAATGGCTGAAAAATTAGCAAAAACATACCAGTTTTTAGCAGGCAATTAATGAAAAATGGGGCAAGTATGAAGAGTTTGGAAGTAAATTTTGACGGATTAGTTGGACCAACTCACAATTACGCAGGATTATCAGATGGCAATGTCGCGTCATTGTCTAATGCTCACGATGTTTCCAGTCCGAAGAACGCCGCTCTGCAAGGTTTAAAAAAGATGAAAGCCTTGCACGATATGGGCATGGGGCAGGGGGTTTTGGCGCCACAGGAACGCCCTGATATATTTTCATTGCGCCGCTTAGGTTTTAGTGGCAGTGATGCCTCGGTACTGGCACAAGCTGCGAAAACATCACCGGCCTTACTTTCCGCCTGTTGCTCCGCATCAAGTATGTGGACAGCAAATGCCGCAACGGTTTCACCGTCTTCGGATTCCGCTGATGGTAAAGTGCATTTTACCCCAGCCAATTTAACCAATAAATTTCATCGTTCACTAGAACCAGAAACTACCGGCAATATTCTAAAAGCCGTTTTTAATGATGAAAACGTGTTCGAGCATCATTTACATCTGAATGACAATGATCATTTTGGTGATGAAGGCGCGGCAAACCATACACGTTTGTGCACAGATTATGATGACGCTGGCGTACAGATATTTACTTTCGGTCGTTATGCGTTTAACCGAGCGAAACCAATGCCGATGAAGTATCCGGCACGGCAAACGCTGGAAGCGAGTCAGGCGGTCGCACGTTTGCATCAATTGGATGACAATCGTGTAGTCTATGTTCAGCAAAATCCAGCAGTGATTGACCAAGGCGTATTTCACAATGACGTCATTGCCGTGGGTAATCAGAATGTGCTTTTCTATCATCAACAAGCGTTTTTAAATACTGAGCAATTTTTAGGGGAATTACGTCAGAAATTTTCAGGCGACGACCTGCACTGTATTCAAGTAAACAGTGATGACGTGACGGTACAGGATGCGGTTAATACCTACCTGTTTAACACTCAGATTATTACCTTAAACGATGGTTCTATGGCCATTGTTGCGCCGATGCATTGTTATGAAAATGAACGGGTAAAAGCCTACTTGGATAATCTGGTGACCATGGGGACGCCAATTAAAGAAGTGAAGTATTTCGACGTCAATGAGTCGATGAAAAATGGCGGTGGTCCGGCGTGTCTGCGTTTACGCGTGGCGTTAAAAGAGTCTGAATTGGCTGCGGTAAATCCGAACTGTGTATTAAACGATGAGCTTTACGGGACCTTGGTTAATTGGGTAGAAAAACACTACCGTGATCGCCTGAGCTTTGATGATTTAACCGATCCGTCACTGTTGGTGGAATCTCGCACTGCGCTTGATGAACTGACACAAATCCTGAATTTAGGCTCGGTATATCGTTTTCAGCGGTAACAATATCATTACTGCTATGGTTTAAAACGTTTATATAAATAGCTGCTCGTTATTACAGATACACTGACAAGCACTGGGTAGACTAACCAATATGGCTGCACATCGAACAGGCTAAACATATAGATTGGAACCAATAAAAAAAGCACAAAAGGCCCAGCAAGGCAGCTGATCCAAACCAGAGACAAGTATGTTAAATTTTTCTTAATGCTGCTCATCATAACGTCCTTTCATTGAATGGCGCTAAACACCGGTTTAGCGCCATTTTTGTTAGTCAGTTGCTAACGTATAACCCACGCTGATTAAACTACCAAGGGCAAAACCCGCAACGGCTCCTACAGGTCCACCGATAGCAAAACCCGCCACTGTCGCTGCCCAGCTTCCACCTACAGCCATGGCAATATCACCAGCGTCACTACCGCCAGATACGTTGGTTATTTCATCTTTCGATAATTCTTTCATAATGTTGATTCCTTTCATTGATTATTTACATTAATTGCTAGAACGAATGTTGCTGTGCAACTTTTTGATTATCAACGATTTGTACGAATCAAATGGAATTTTGCCATTGTTTTCAATTCTGGTGGCTATCGTTCTGTTTTTAAAGTGATTTTTATTCATTTATCGACAGTGTGCCATTTTCTCCGGAGTCAATGTAAATCCGAAAAAGCTAAAACGTAAGGAAGTTAGTTTTGCGTTTTGTTGCTCACACTTATATAAGAGGGGTAGAGCAGGGAGTTTCATCTATTACGACGATCATTCTCTAGATAGGTACTTTCGTGTCATCGCAAATGTTTCAATGGACTTTA
Organism: Thalassotalea litorea; assembly: GCF_005843925.1. Taxonomy (GTDB): domain Bacteria; phylum Pseudomonadota; class Gammaproteobacteria; order Enterobacterales; family Alteromonadaceae; genus Thalassotalea_A; species Thalassotalea_A litorea_A. Next base: position 69,740 of record NZ_VCBC01000012.1, on the reverse strand, counting down.
AATTGACAAGGATAAGTGGCACTTATAATTTAAGTGCCACAACCACTGAGTTTAAAACTTGTAGCTTAATCCCGCATAACCATTGATACCATCTGCAACATATTGGTTAACCGTTTGATATTGGCGATCTAACAGGTTATTCACTTTCACGTTGAAGGTCAGTGCCGTACTTACCGCATACTGTGCGCCCAGATCAAATCGGGTAAAACTCGGCAATTCATTCATACCGCTATCAATGCTTTTGTCACGATAACTGGCAATGGCCGTAAACTGATAGTTTCGCCATTCATACCCTAGAGTGTAATTAGCGGTAAGCACCGGACGACGAATAAGATCTAAATTGGTCACTGCATCTTTTGCATCGGTGTAAGATATTGCCAATGTATTGGTGGTTGCGCCGAGCAATAATTCAATGGTGCTCTCAATGCCTTTTATTTTGGCTGCATTGACATTACTCGGTTGCCACAGTCCAAATTCATTCGGTGCCCAGGCAATCAGGTTATCAATGTCAGAATCATAAGCGGCAAGTTCTAATTGTCCGAAATCGAATGAGTAACGAACGAGAAACTCGTTGGTAGTCGCTTCTTCCGGGTCTAAATCTGGATTACCGCTGCCAGGCCAATATAGATCGTTAAAACTCGGGGCTTTAAAGCCAGTGCCACGGTTCAAACTTACCAATAAGTTTGGCGATACTTTGTAACCCACGGATAGGTTGTAAGTCGTTTTGTCACCAATTTTCTCGATATCGTCATAACGAACCGCGCCTTCGATAATCAACGAGTTAATGGTTTGTCGGCCTTGCACAAAAACGGCGGTCACATCGCGACTGTCGATTTGCCATTCCTGAAACCCTTCAGTCCAGGGATCTTTATCCTGATTGGTACTGACTTCTTCGTTGTACCAGTCAAGACCAAGATTTACCCGAAAGCTGTCGGCGATGCTGAATTGATTAATGAAAGCGACTTGCTGACGCTTGGTGGTGATTTCATCGCCATCGGCACGGTCAATGCCATTACCAAAAGTCGTGGCTGAGTTTTCGATAATAGCCAATGATAAGTTGGAAGTGATGGCGCTGGTTTCATAAACGCTGGCAAGCTTGATGTGCGAATTTTCGCTGTCCTGCTCATTGGCATAAAACGACGGACAGGATTGCGAAGGATCGTTCCAGCAAGGCGAATCGGGATAGGAAGCATCGTATTCGTTATTACCCTTTTGATAGCGACCCACTAATTCCAGACGTACTTCATCATTGATGTAAGACTCACCATTTACCGATAAATTAATACGTTCAAAACCGTCTTTGTCTGGTTCATTAATGTCATAAGGGTTATCTGGATCCGTTTCAAAGACATTAAAACCATCACTTTGCTCGGCATTCATGCTAAGGCTCAAGTTATGCTCGTCATTACCAAAGCCAATGCCAGCATAGCCTTGCATATAGCCATGGCTGCCAAGGCTGGCACCAACATTGCCGCTGCCATGGGCATAGCGTTTTGTGAATATTTGAATCACTCCGCCGATGGCATCACTGCCCCAAAGAGAAGAGCGAGGACCTTTGATGATTTCAATACGTTCAATCTGCTGTGGTGCTATTTGGGAAAAGTCGGTAAGGCCAAGGGTTGCAGAATTTACCCGTACACCATCAATTAGCAGTAGGGTTTGATTGGAGTTGCTGCCCCGGGTAAAGACAAAGCTTGCCTGTCCAGGACCACCTTGAGATGTCACTGACATACCAGCGACCTGATCGAGAACCTCACTCAGGTTTTTCGCCTGTAATCGTTCGATATCAACAGATGTAATAACCACGTTTGATGAAAGGCTTAGGGATCTAGGTTCTTCGCTACGATTGGCGGTAACTAAAATGCGATCATCGACAGACGCTAGCGCTTCAGCATTGGCGTTATTAACGAGACTAAAGTTGGTTGCGGCTGTCACAGACAGGGCGGTTAATGAAAACGCAATCCGGTTGCGTTGGTTCGTTGTTATTGCTTTAGATTTCATTTTTTCCTCACACAAGGTGCCCACCGCACCTGAAAAAATTGGTTGAAGTCGGTCTCCGGACTGAAAATGAAGGTCTTTTAAAGAACCACCATTTATCACCGTTGCGGGGGCAGTACAGGAATTGAGCTTAGCGCTTTGCACCTGTTTCCCAAGTTGCTCGTTCTGACAAAATTGCCGCGAGCACTTCAACCTTAACTACGCTGGGGGTAAACCCAACACTACATATTGTCTGCGTTTTGGCGCCGACAAATTCTTAATCATGGGGCCAGTGTCATGATTACATTTAGCTTAACTCACGGTCTTAATATGAGTCATTGAATAGCTCATTGAATAGCTCATTGAATAGCTCAATGACTCTCACCCCATTTCTTCGTCATTAATCGTTATCGATAATGGACTGGTAATACTGGCGGCTTTTATCGATTTGTTGGCAAAGCCGGGCCAATTCTTTTGGCATACGTAATGTCATGCGATGCAACATGTCAGCATCCGTTTGACTAAATTGCTGATGTTTTACCGCGTCCAGTTTTGTGTATTTTTGCCAAGTAATCGCTAAAGCATCATTACTGTGTTTGCTGGTCGGAATGATGAATAATTCTGGATTCGCCACTAAAACATCTTCAATGTTTATTTGCGGATAGTCATTGTCTGCGTTTTTAAAAGGGTTTTGGGCGCCACATAACTCCAGTTGCTGTTGCGGCCAGGCATTGCCAGCAACTGTGGTTAGTGGTTGCGGCCACAACTGGTAAAACACTTTTACTGGCGTTTTATCCTGATAATTTTTGTGTAATTGCTCAAGCGCGTGTCGAAACTCATCGGCTTTTGCCTTTGCGATGCCAGCGTTGCCAAAACGATCACCAAAGCGTTCGATTTCATTGGCAACATCAACAAGGCGTTGTGGATGCGAATAAATAACCGTTTGTCCAAGTTGCTTTAAGCGTTGAATATCGGCATCCGGATTACCCGTCTTCCAGGCAATGATCACATCCGCTTCAAGAGCGACAATTTGTTCAATATTTAGCTGGGCATAATTGCCAACCCGAGGAATGGCTTTCGCAGCTTGAGGATAATCGGCGTGTTCTAAGGTGGCAATGATATTGTCACCCAGATCGATGGCATAGAGCATCTCAACAATATGCGGGGCCAGGGCAATAATGCGAATTGTCTCGGGTTTATCGTCAGATTTCGCAACCGCGCTGGCGCTGATACTGGAAAAAACTACCAGAATAACCATAACCATAACCAACTGCATCGGTTGTTGAGCCAGTTTCATCATTACCAGTCCAAACCTTTTTGCGCTTTAATACCGGCTTGGAAGGCATGTTTTACTTCCTGAACCTCAGATACGGTATCTGCTAAGTCTATTAAGCGGCGGTGACAGGCGCGACCCGTTATCAAAACATGTTGGTGTTTAGGGCGATTTTCGATGGCCTGAATAACCTCATCCAAATCCAGATAGTGGTAGCTGACCATATAGGTCAGTTCATCGAGAAGGACCATATCGATACTCGGATCGGCCAATAATCGTTTAGCATCTGTCCATGTTTCTGTGGCTGCAGCAATATCCGCTTCTTTATTTTGGGTTTCCCAGGTAAAGCCTGTTGCCATCACGCAAATCTCAACGCCATGTTGCCTTAAAAGATTGGCTTCGCCGCATTCCCAGGTACCTTTGATAAACTGTACTACAGCCGCTTTTTGACCATGGCCGACCGCCCGGGCAACGGTACCAAAACCAGAGGTTGATTTGCCTTTGCCATTACCGGTAATAACCACCATCAGGCCTCGTTCTTCCTGTGCCTGAGCGATTTTCTCATCAACTTTTTCTTTAATTTTTTGCTGCCGCTCTTTGTGGCGCTGCTCTTCGCGGCTTGGCTCTTTATGCTTTAACTCTTGGTTTTCATTTGTCATTTGCGTACCACTTAGTCAGTATGTCTTCAATTAGGTTAAGATTTAAATGTTGTTCGCAGGCATCAGTCAGACGGTCGATGGCGCTTTCTTGCAACTGCCAGGCCGATTCAGGCTGAGATATCTTGTGTCCACACCACTCGGTAATCGCTTGTAATACCTGCGGCTGATTGAAAAATCCATGGACATAGGTTGCCATTATCAGCCCATCAACACTGATAAGACCTAGCTCCATTGGTGCATCTTTATACAGGGCTTTGGTTCGCGTCCGCTCGGTCAGCATGCTCTGCCCAGCATGAATTTCATAGCCGTTTACCTTGGCATTCTGTAACTCTGAATTTAATGTAAATTGCACATTGGTTAGGGTCTTTTCCACCACAAGACTCGTAGTTATCGGCAACAGCTTTAAACCGATAGCCTTTAATACGGTGCTTTCTACACCAAATGGGTCGTTAATGTCCTCACCAAGCATCTGCATACCTGCACAAATACCGATAACCTTACCGCCATATCTAAGATGGCGATAAATCGACTTGTCCCATCCTTGATTGCGCAAAAACGTTAAGTCCGCGGCAACCGATTTACTGCCCGGCAATATCATCAAATCCGCAGCCGGTAAAGGCTCTGGATTATCAGGATTGGCGTAAACGAATTCAAAATCAATGTCCTGATGCCAGCGCAAGGGATCAAAATCATCATGATTACTCATACTCGGAAGCACAGGAACAATGACTTTAATTTTCTGATAACTGCGCTCGCTTGCAACAACACGGCCATTAACGGCATCTTCTTCCGACAGGGTTAACCCGTGCAAATAGGGCAGAACACCGAGCACCGGCTTTTCGGTTTTTTTCTCAAGCCAATCGAGACCACTTTGCAATAATTTGATATCACCACGAAAGCGATTTATTACAAAACCCACAACCCGATCCTGCTCAGATTCACTTAAGAGCGCTAAGGTACCGACAAGGTGAGCGAATACACCGCCTTTGTCGATATCGGCAATGATAATTACCGGACAGTCTGCGGCTTCGGCAAAGCCCATGTTGGCGATATCCCCTTTGCGAAGATTAATTTCCGCCGGACTACCCGCACCTTCAACGACAATACGCTGGTAATGCTGTTGCAGGTATTTATGCGACTCTAATACCGCGTTCATCGCGGTTTTCTTGTAATCCTGATATTGCGCCGCTTGCATGGTTGTCAGGGCTTTACCGTGAACAATCACCTGAGCTCCGGTATCGGAACTTGGTTTTAACAAAATTGGATTGAAATGGACGTTCAATTCAACCTTTGCCGCCTGGGCCTGAATTGCCTGGGCTCGGCCAATTTCGCCGCCGCAGGGCGTGACAGCACTGTTCAAGGCCATATTTTGTGGTTTCATTGGAGCGACATATAACTTTTGGCGTTGCCATACCCGGGCAAGGGCAGCGACTAGCGTGGATTTACCGGCATCGGAAGTCGTCCCCTGAATCATCAGAGTAGGCGCTATGTTTTTGTTGCTAGCATTAACCATCTAGATTCCTCAAGCCTTACGCTTTTCGCATTAATGCCAGAAAGAATAACGAGCCGATGGCCGCGGTTATCACCCCGATAGGGATTTCCTGGCCATTAAGTGCGGTTCTTGCAACAACATCAACCAGCATTAAAAAGACACCCCCAAGCAGTCCACTAAAAATGAGCAATTTACCCGTGGTAATGCCAACCCATTTACGAATCAGGTGTGGGATCATCAAGCCCACAAAGCCAATACCACCACAAAAAGCGACGATGACAGCGGTGATGGCCGCACATAAAATAAGAATAAAGATCCGTACTTTATTGACCGGAACGCCGAGGCTTTTCGCACTTTCGTCGCTTAGTAACATGGCATCAAGATGCCGGGACAATAATAGCGATATCACCAGGCCGACTAAGATCACCGGTGTGATCCAAATAATCGCCTGGTTGTCCGTTCGTGCTAATGAGCCCATCAACCAAAAGATGACGCGATTGGCAGCAAAGGCATCGCTTAAATAGAGGGTGAAACTGGTGATAGCACTGAGTAGGAAAGATACGGCAACGCCTGCCAGTAATAAAAATTCAACCCGTTGCCAGTGCCGGTTGAAGACAATGCCAATTACCAGTACAACGGCCAATAGTGCGCCAATAAATGCCGCAACAGGAATTGACAGAGTGATGGCTTCGGCGAAAAAACTGACCAGAGTAACCCCTAATCCAGCGCCGGCGACAATACCAAATAAATAAGGGTCGGCTAGCGGGTTACGGGTAATATTTTGCATTAGGGCGCCGGTCATAGCTAAACCAAAGCCGGCAAGAAAGCCAGTAATGATCCTGGGCAGACGAATATCAAACAGAATTTGCTGATCAAATGGACCATTGCAGTGTGCAAACACACAGGCATAAATGGCGTCAAATCCAACGCTCTGAGTACCCATACCCAATGAAAATAACGCCGAAGCGAATAGCAATAAGACTATCATCGTCGCACTGACAGGCAGCGGTATGCGTTTCATCGGCCAGTGCCCCCTGAAAAAAAGGTGACACGTTTACCAGGGTTTGTGGGGTGAGGTTCTACCTGACAAGGGAGTTTAAAAACCCGCTCTAAACGTTCTGCTGTCAGCACCGTATCGGCATTGCCCTGCTCGACAATCTGGCCTTGATCGATAAGCACTAAAGTATCGGCATATTGGCTGGCAAGCTCTAGGTTATGGATGGAGAAAATCAGTGTTAAGTCCAGTTTTTTGGCCAGGGATAATATCTGGTGTTGATAATAGATATCCAGATGGTTGGTTGGTTCGTCCATGATCAAAACATTCGGAGATTGAATCACCGAACGGGCGATTAAAATTCGTTGCTGCTCACCGCCGGATAGGGTTTTGAAGGAATCCCAGCGTTTGTGTTTAAGACCAACTAAATGTAAAGCATCGGCTATTTTTTCGTCATCGTTGATGTCATCAAACGCTAATAGTGGTTTGTTGGCAAGCAAGCCCATGCGAACAATATCATTCACGGTTAGGTCAAATGGGGTATCCTGATGTTGACTCACAAAAGCGATCCGTTGCGCAACCTGTCGGGTGGATAAAGCTTCCAGGGATTCGTTTTGCAGGAATATTTTGCCTTGATAGCCTTGTTGCAGTCCGGCGATACACTTTAACAGCGAGGTTTTTCCAGCGCCATTTGGGCCGATGAATGCGACACTGTCACCCTGAGTAACCGACAAATCGATATTTTTCAGAATACGATGCTCGGCCACAGTCCAGCTGAGTTGTTGGACATGAAGCGCAGATTGTAAGGGCTTATTTACCGCCATGGGATCCACTGTTTGCAACGAGTTAGTTTCATGTGTGAGAAGCAGCAAAGATGTTTGAGTCAATAAAAAAGCGATTTGCATGCCCGCGCTAACATATCGTCGGGCCTATTCAACTCTGGCTTGCTAACGTTAAATCCAACGCATTAGCAGACAAGCATATATAGGGTTAATCAGCATTCATCTTTGAATGAAGTGCCGGATAGCTTTTTGTATTCATCATACATCGCCGTGTTTTCCCGCACGGATGTATTCGTAACCTTTCAAAACTTACCAAGATAAGCGTTATTGCTTAGTGGAAAGCTGAATGGCATGTTCAAAATGGCAGGTATCCTGACTCATAGAGATATCCCAGTATCAACCTTCCCAACCTTATTGTTTTCAATCACAGTCAGTGGATTTTGATAATGGCCCTATTTACAGTTGCGGGTACAGTTGTGGAGTTAAGGTTTGTTAACGTCAATAACGAATTCGATAACAAAATCTCGCACCACATTCCCTTTTATATCGGAAACTTCCGACACCATTTGCGCAGGGATTGTAGCAGGACTAAAAATGATTTAAAACCAGAACGTTAACCTACGCAATTGGCAAGAAAAGCACGATCGCGTATTTTAAAAACGTGAAACGGCCATTAAACAGATTTAGTTTCGCTTCTCGCTCAACTTATCGACACTGGCAGTACAGTACCGCAGGAAGGTTTCCATAAAATAGCCAACTTCAGGCATGTGCTTTTGAGTCTCGTTCAGCTTCGCGCGTAGGCGTTGTTCGACATGTTCAAATTCGACATTGTTATGGCGAAGTTCATCGAGCGTTTTGATATAGGCGGCGAGATTGTCGGCGGCTTTTACGATGGCCTTATAATTACAGTCGACATTGTCCTGCACTATGATGTCTCGAAATACATGACGGATATCCTCGGGCAATGAATCCAGGCACTGTTGCTCAGCTAACGCTTCAATTTTTTTAAATTCCCGGGAGATTTCCTTATTGGCGTACTTGGTTGGCGAGACGATATCACCATATTGGGTTTCTGAGGCTTCATGGTACAGAGCAATGGTCGCGATTTTATCGGCATTAATATTGCCGCCAAATTTTTCGTTTTTAATGACCGCCAGTAAGTGAGCAATAATCGCCACCTGATGAGAATGCTCGGCTACGTTTTCTTTTTTTACGCAATACATCAATGCCCAGCGCTTGATCAACGGCATGCGGAACATCCAGGCCAGAAAGGTACTTTCCATCCGATTCTCCCTATTTGTCGTCAGTGCGTCGACGATATCTAAGCACTGAATTATTGTCTAATGGCGTGTCGTTAATATTGAGAGTAGTGATTGAAAAAATGATTCAATCGATTGATTGCATTTACTAAATCTTCTGAGTGCGGTAAAAACACCAGTCGGAAATAGACACCATCATTAAGGTTAAACGCTTTACCGTGCACTAACAGAATTTTTTCCTGACGAAGAATATCCAGCACCATCTGTTCACAATTATTGATGTGTAATCGCTCACCATCAACTTTTACAAATAAATACATCGCGCCTTTGGCTTTATGACAGCTTAAGCCATCAATGGCATTGATCATTTTATGGGCAATATCTAACTGATTTTTTAAACGTCCGCCATCATTGACCAATTCGTTGATACTCTGATATCCACCCAGGGCTGTTTGGATCGCATGTTGGCAGGGAACATTGGCACACAGGCGCATGGATGAAAGCATATTCAATCCGTCAATATATCCCCGGGCTCTTAACAGAGGGCCGGTTAACATCATCCAGCCGGCGCGAAAACCGGCAATGCGATAGTTTTTCGATAGACCACCCATAGTCACCACCAGGACATCTTCGCTGAGTTTTGCCGTCGGCACATGTTTCGCCCCGTCGTACAGAACTTTGTCATATATTTCATCAGAGAAGACAATCAGATCGTGTTCTTTTGCCAAAGCCATAATGCCTTGCAAGACTTCTTCTGGATACACGGAGCCGGTTGGGTTGTTTGGATTGATCAGAACAATAGCTTTGGTCTTATCGTTAATTTTATTTTCGATATCAATAAGATCCGGATACCAGTGATTGGCATCATCACAACGATAATGAACCGGTTTGCCCGACGAAAGTGACACCGCTGCCGTCCACAAAGGATAATCCGGTGCAGGAATAAGAACTTCATCCCCGTTATTTAACAGAGCCTGCATTGCCATGACAATTAACTCACTTACCCCATTGCCAATATAAATATTATCGACATTCAGGTTTTTCAGGCCACGTTGCTGATAATATTGCATGACCGCCACCCGGGCAGAGTAAATCCCCTGGGACTCGCTATATCCTTGTGCCGTTGGTAAGTTATGAATGACATCGCGCAAAATATCGTCTGGTGCCAAAAAGCCAAATGGGGCAGGGTTGCCGATATTAAGTTTTAGGATCTTATGACCCTCTTCTTCTAAACGACGTGCTTCAGCCGCGATTTGGCCTCGTATGTCGTAACAAACATCGCTGAGCTTGGAAGATTTTTCAAAGGTTTTCATGGCGGTCACTGACGTTTCTGATTTCGATTATCTTGTTGTTTTACGTCTGCTAACCATACGCATTGCAACACTTTCTGACAATTTATTTCAGCATAATAGTTCAATATTTCTTATAACTATCAATTAGAAGAGCGGTTTTAAGGAAAAGTTATGGTTTTACCGTTAATTTGGGTTGGCGCCGCCATTGCGTCTGCGGTGGCCGTAGGGGAGTTATCCGAGCGCAATCGCCAGGCAGAGTTGCGTCGACCAACCCCCCATGGTCACACTCGCAAAGGATTGGACAAATACGCCAGCGGTATTGGTAAATATCCCAAGCAAAAGCTTGCTAAAAAAGCAGAAAAAGAAACGCTGGCGCAAATAAAACCCGGCGCGATTTTATGTTGTGGATTAGGTGGCATGCTTGAGCACACCGGCATATATATAGATCAACATACCATTGTTGAACTCCACGGTTCAGGGCTGGTAAAAGCGATTTCGCCGGAACGTTTTTTGGCGGAACGCTCTGGCAGTGAAATCTATGTTGCCTGTGACTCGAAAGGACAGGCAATCGCCTCGCAAATGACCGCGGAACGCGCAGCAAAGAAGATTTACAGTTTTCAACAATACGATTTGATCAAAAACAATTGTCATCGTTTTGTCTGGACCTGTGTCCAGGGGCAGGAAGTGGATCTCACCACCTTCTATCTTCTAAATAATTTCCTATCCCGTAAAACCAACCGTATTGTCTACTGGGATCGATGGGACGGCTGGAAATAATAATTGCTGGTACTTTGGTGGTTAAATTTATTAAAGTAGTCAATGAGCTACATGATTAATCGAAAAAACAACAGGGATCCCGATTGAAAATTTTAGGCCGGTTTTTTAAATTTTTGTGTTTGTCGATTTTTATCGGCGCGATTGTCGTACTGTGGTTGGTCGTCGAGACGAAGCCGAGTATGGAGTCGCAAGAAATACTTACCAGTGCCAGTGCATCTCAGGCTCGGTCTATCATGCAACGCACTGCCAAACAGATAAAGCAGGGCGGACAGTCACAATTAAATTTTAGTCAGACGGAGCTGAAGAGTTTAAGTCTGCTGGCAAATAATCTTAGTCCCAAAATCCGTACTAAGGTTCAGTTATCCGAAACACGAGCCAGATTTGTTGGCCAGCTAAAACCATTTGAATCACAAATCTATGTAAATTTTTCATTGGATTTACTCGAATCCCAACATGGATTGCTGCTCGGCGACGCGTCCATTGGTGGGATAACACTCGATGGACAATGGTTGCTTGAGACTGGCATCCGTGTATTTAACCACTACCTAAAACCAGAGCATTATGAGCTTATTGATATGGTGCAGCGGGTTGAAGTGACGGCAAGCCAATTGCAAATCAATATTGATCAAGGTATTCACTCATTCGCCGACAAAGGAAGACTGGCCAGTATTCTCTCTTTGAAGAATTCCCTGCGTCCGGTCGCTAATCTCGAAAATGTGCAACATTACTATGATGCGTTGCTTGATTATTCCGCCAAGGAGTCACAGGAGCCGAATTCCGACAAAAGCCTTCTGCACTTTCTAAAATACCAATTTGCAAAGGCCAGTGAAAAAACACAATTGCACTCTGGTAATGCCGTGAAAGAAAATCGCGATGCGATGATGGCCTTGGCACTGTATTTTGGTTCAAATAAATTTACCTTGTTTACTGGCGAACTGCAGCCGATATCGCCACTGCAGCAGACTTTGCGAAATGCTCATAAGCGCACAGTGACTTTGCTTGAACGCAATGATCTGCAAAAGCACTTTGTCTATTCAATGGCGTTACAGCTGCTCAGTGATGCCAATGCTGGTTTTGCGTTTGGAGAATTTAAAGAATTGTTAGATGCCAATCAAGGGGGAAGCGGTTTTAGTTTTGTTGATTTGTATGCCGATAGAGCCGGAACTCGACTTGCGCATTATGCCACCCAAAATGAGGCGAGCGCCAGAGCGATTCAGCAGACATTTGCCAATATTACAATGGAAAGTGAACTGATCCCATTTCCGAAGGATTTGCCAGAAGGGATTGATTCAAATAAATTTTCTGTAGATTATGTGAATACCAAGTCGGTATCTTATCGACAAATGCTGGCGCTAATTGATGAGCAGTTATCGTCTTTGCATTTTTACGCACCAATGAAGTAACTTTGAAATATCAGCTTGCCAGATAATTAGCTGGCAAGCTGCATTGAATTTTGATTAGGTAATATCTCTTCGCCCAGGCGTTTTAATGTTTCATCCATATCTGCCCGGTTAAACCTTAAGTTAAGTGCCAGATGGTTGACGCCAATTTGCTCGGCGGTTTGCAAATATTCTCGCAAATAATTTACGCCGGTTCTGAAACCCAGATGAATGGGGGTTGGCCGAGCATTGTCATCCTCGACTAAATCAATATACAAAGGTTGCATTACAGGTTGTGGCGCACGACCTGCGGCTTCAACATTGCGCTTCCATTCGCTAATTGCTCGCATTTGGTCGACGGGATTTCTCGGGTAAGTCATCCAGCCATCGGCATTTTGCGCGCCCCATTCTGGCGATTGTTGACTGCTACCAGTGATTAACAACGGGAGTCTTCCTGCCACTGGCTTTGGCAGCATATCCAAAGGATTAAGTTTGTCTTCATTGATATTGCCATGGGTGTTTTGCAGCGTTGGCTGTGTTTCCCACATGGCCTGAATATAGTTAAAGCTTTCGCGAAATCGCTCGCCGCGATCGTCAAAGGACATATTCATTGCTGGATATTCTTCCGGGCGGTCTCCTGAAGCAACACCGAGAATCAATCTACCATCGGACAACTGATCGGCACTGGCTGCAGCCTTTGCCACATGGGCAGGGTGTCGCAACGGCAAGATAATACTAGACACACCCAACGCGATATCCTTGGTAGCAGCTGCCAGATAACCTAAGTAAACAAAGGGATCAAAGACCTGACCGGCATCGCCAAAAGATGGAACATTGAAAGGCACATCCCGTAACCAAACGGCAGAAAACCCCAGAGATTCAGCCAACTGCACTTTCTGCAAGTGATCCTGCATACTCGGCAACGGCCCATTTTCATATCGTTCGATAGGCACGACTAATCCTAAGCTCAGCTTACCCGGTTGAAACGTCTGGTTGTAACCACGGTTAATGGTGTTAAATGTCGCTGCGTTATTTGTATTCATCCTAATCCTATCCCACTGATTTAATGATTAACTGAGGATTAATGGCATTGGCATCTTCCTTACCAGTGGTCTGATAATTTTGTCCATATCGAGCGAAAGAAATGCTTAAAATGGAAGGGATCCAATGACAGCGACAAGAATAAACTTTTAATTAACTAAATATAATAACTGGAAATATACAAACACTTTATAGAATCTATTGATAAAACTAAGCCAATAACTGCTCAACCACACTGCGACAATCTGCTTTCTCCATAAATCTAGGCACCGGATAATCCAGCTGCGCTTCTTTTAGCGCGGCATCGACTATCTTGTCGATATCCTGGTTTTTCACTTCCGGTAGCTGATTAGGAATGGCCATATCACGGTTCATGGCTTCGATCGTGTCGATCACAACCTGTGCTTTTTCAGGGACGGTGGTAGCGTGCTGATCTAAGCCACAATGATCGGCAATTTCAGCGAGCTTTTTCTGACAACTTTGCCCATACCACCGTAATATTTTGGGTAAGAGCACCGCATTGGCAAGGCCGTGCGGGGTGTTGTATATCGCACCTAATTGATGGGCGATAGCATGAACATAACCTACGCTTGCGCGGGTAAATGCTTCGCCGGCATAAAATGAGCCGAGTAACATGGCAAGCCGGGCTTGAGAGTTTTCGCCATGGTTATACGCAAGCCGAAGATTTTCAAAAATTAGCTTACAGGCTTCGAGCGAGCGTTTGCGGGTAAATGGCGTTGAATTTTTACCAATATAGGATTCAATGGCGTGGGTGAGGGCATCCATCCCGGTTGTCGACGTGATGTGCGAAGGTAGTCCCAAGGTTAATTCCGGCAATAAGATTGCCGCTTTTGGTGCTAGCACTAAATCGGTAACCGCATATTTTTTTTGAGCATCGGGATCTGATACTACCGCGACAATTGTCGTTTCGGAGCCGGTTCCCGCGGTTGTAGGAATCGCATACAAAGGCGGAAGTTTTTTCAGAATTTTGAACAGGCCTTTAAGCTGTTTAACCGATTTTTTCGGTTTCACCGCTCTGGCGCCAATCAGCTTAGCGCAATCCATTACCGAACCGCCGCCGATAGCAAGAATCGCCTGACACTGATTGTTATGGTATTGCACCAATCCTTGTTCAACATTGGCAATGGTAGGGTTTGGCTGCACCTGGCTAAACGTGGAATAGCGTATCTGTTCATTTTCCAGAGCCGCGATAACCGGATTGATGATACCGAGATTTACCAAGGTTTCATCGGTCACCACTAATAACTTGGTCTCGCCTTTGTCTTTAATGGTTTTGGCCCAGTCCTGCAGGCCTTCATTGCCTTGATAAAGCTCAGGCTTAGGAAAAGGAAAAAACAGTGCAAAGAGTTTTAAACCGAATTGGTATAAACGAGAAAATAATTTAACTAACAAACTGATACTGCCTTGTGTCTGTGCAATGACTTAAACGTTAGGGGCGAGAAGAGAAAGCCTGCACGTTTTTCTAATGTTGAGATTTCGCCATATTTTTATGGAAATTGAAAGCCGTTAAGCGAAAATACAAAGAACAAATATGAAAAAAGGCTCCATTTTCGAGTTATTTATAGGTAAGACTGATTGTTTGTTGTTTGAGCCATGTAAATATGAACGAAAAGTATTATTCCAGAGCGTCTGAAAAGGTTTTATTCAATCTTCGATTAACGACCCTGAGCGGCAATGTGGTCTCAGCATTTTGCTGCTTTGCCATATCTAATAAATCGTTAAAACTAACGTTTATTTTACCATCGTCACCCTGCCAAATGAGTAGTTTTTGACAAAAACCATTAAGCCCAAGCGTCGGCGCGGCTGCCATAGCTTTACCGCCAGGTCCGGGGCCTCCAAATAGAACCAGCACCAGTGGTGGCAAATCGACACCGTAAGACCTAGCCCGTTCATTGAAATTAACTTCTCCAAAGACAACTGTGTCCGATTGCGCCTTAATGGCCGACATTACTCGTTGCTTAGTTTTTTCAAAATCATAGGGACTGTCGAGAGTCGTGATACCGGCAAATGCTTCTACCTCATCGGGCAACGTCTCGATATTTTGGGCTGGAATGCCAGAAAAAGCACTTTCCACCACTGAGTTGTATTGTTTTTCTCTATCAACATTTGCGTTAAGTTGGTAGCGATTAACTAAATATTGATAACTATTCGTTATTACGCTCGCCTGTTGGCTTTTCGCTTGCTCATAAGCAAGAGCGCGAAAGGGAAATTCCAGTGCCGCCAAAGGCTGTTCCCGGATAACGTCTGCTTCAAGTTGAGGGTATGACCAGATAATGACATGAGCAGGAGGCATGATTGAGCCTGCTTTTTTAGCGAGGCGAGAGTGGTCAATATCAACGATAAAGTCAAAATCAGCATGATTTTTTATATTAGTTTCAAGCTGTTGATAAAGCTTGTCGGGACCATTGTATCGCTGATCACTAATATCTTCGGGCTTTGGGTTACAACCTTGAAGAAACAGCCCAATAATTAGCGTTAAAAGAGCGTAGATAAAAGGGTAGGTCTTCATTAGGAGTGACTCTGAATATTGCTCACATCGCGACGATAAAGCATGATTGCTATCGTCCCCATCACGAGTTCAAGAAGAATGTAAATCATAAGCAGTGGATGTGGCATGCCGTCCAATGCCAGGCTTAAAATTCGCCCTACAGCAAGGCCATACATGAATACAGCGCAACTGATCAAAGCCGGGCCGAGTAAAGCCGGCTTGCCCGCGCCCAAAAACCAGAGGATTGACATGCCAAGATAAAGGCCCATCACAGCTCTGAGAATATGCGTTAAATTAGTATTGTCGACCGTTACGTCATACAGCATCGACATTGTTTGTGCGGGAGCCGCGCCGTAGCCGAGTGCAATTGGAACCAACGCGATGGCGCAAAACTTTAGAAAAATGGATGAACTCATCATTACTACCTAAAACGTTAACGTATTAATCCAATGAAGCCTTCTACTTATCAGGCTAGCAAGGCAAAAACATTGACGAAGTCTTGGTTAATACCAATCACATTAAATTATTGCTCACTCAGTGAGAATTTAAAGGCTTTTAGACACGGCTTTGATTGCAGAGAATGGTTATTCCGCTCTCAAAAACAGCCAAAATCAGTAACGTAGTCCAAACGCCTTTAAAACTCCCCCGTAGGGAGTTAGTGAGAGGACCATTTCCTGCCCTATATTTCATTAATATAGAAATGACTATATCAATGAAATCTATGTTGTAAGTGAACCTCTGCCCTAACTCTGAATTGTGCACAAACTTAATGTGATTGGTATAAGCCTCATCTTTGCAAGCAAGTATAGTCGATAAAGCTATTTTGGCAGTGTTACGAAAGGTTCAGGAGTTTTGTTGCGGTGTTGAGCGAACATAAATGCATATCTGGTGAAAAACACCGGCTTAAAAATGATAATACCAATTACATTAAAGTATTGCTCACCCGTAGGGAGTTTATCGGAGGCCTGTTAAAGTCTCCCGACTTTACAGAACGGATTTACTGACAAGAAAAAGGCCGCTTAAGCGGCCTTTTAAATCTCAATAAATCTTAACTTTCGAGTTATTGGTTGATCACAAACTCAACCGCTTCATCAATAGCGATAAGTGATTTCTCACCACTGCGACGGTTTTTGTATTCAACCTGAGCATTATCGATATTACGCTCACCAACAACGATGGCATGTGGGATACCGATTAGCTCCATATCTTTAAACATTACACCCGGGCGCTCTTTACGATCGTCAAAGAGCACTTCGACACCGGCGGCCGTCAGTTCTGCGTATAACTTCTCTGCGGTTTCCTGAACACGGTGCGACTTGTGCATATTCATCGGAATAATAACAACCTTAAATGGCGCAATGGCATCTGGCCAGATAATGCCGTTTTCATCGTGGTTCTGCTCGATAGCAGCAGCCACAATGCGGGAAACACCGATACCGTAGCAACCCATGGTTAAGGTTTGGTTTTTACCGTTTTCCGTGAGAACACCCGCTTTCATCGCTTCAGCATACTTGGTTCCCAATTGGAAAATGTGACCCACTTCAATACCACGTTTGATGGTGAGATTACCGTTACCACAAGGGCTAGGGTCGCCAGCGACAACATTGCGAATATCTTCGACGTTGTAGTTGTTGATATCACGATCAAAGTTAGCGCCAGTGACGTGATAACCAGTTTCATTGGCGCCACAGATAAAGTCAGACATAACCGCCGCACTACGATCGACAATAATGTCGATATCTAAACCAACTGGACCGATAGAACCGGCGTCACAATTCGCAACGGCTTTGATTTGCTCGTCGGTTGCAAAGGTTATCGGCGCTGCAATACCAGCAATCTTTTCCGCTTTAATTTCGTTAAGTTCATGATCGCCACGTAATACCAAAGCAACCACAGGTGCGGTTTCGCCTTCTTCATGTTCACCTAAAACCAACAAAGTTTTGACAACGTCTTTAGCGGCAACATTAAAGAACTTAGAGACTTCATCAATGGTGTGAACGTTCGGCGTTTCGACTTTGGCTAACTCTGCGCTAGCGGCACCGCGCTCGGTATTTGGCGCCAAGGCTTCTGCTTTTTCAATGTTCGCCGCATAATCACTGCCATCACTAAATGCAATATCGTCTTCACCAGAATCTGCCAATACATGGAATTCGTGCGAGGCGTCACCACCAATAGAACCCGTATCAGCAATTACTGGGCGGAAATCAAGACCTAAACGGGTAAAGATATTGCAATAGGCGGTATGCATATCCTGGTAGGTGTTAGACAGGCATTCTTGAGATAAGTGGAAAGAGTAGGCGTCTTTCATCAGGAACTCACGGCCACGCATCACACCGAAACGAGGACGGATTTCATCGCGGAATTTAGTCTGAATTTGATACAGATTTAATGGCAATTGTTTGTAGCTGGATAATTCAAAGCTGATTAACTTGGTGATCACTTCTTCATGCGTCGGACCTAACACGAACGGGCGGTGGTGACGGTCTTCCAAACGCAAAAGTTCAGGGCCATAATCGGTCCAGCGTCCAGATTCTTCCCACAAATCGGCAGGTTGCACCATCGGCATCAAGGTTTCGATAGCGCCCGCTTTGTCCATTTCTTCGCGTACGATATTTTCTACTTTTTTCAGTACCTTCAAGCCGGTTGGCAACCAGGTGTACAAACCTGAAGCAACAGGGCGAACAAGACCTGCTCGTAACATGTATTGGTGACTGATAACTTCGGCGTTTGCCGGAGTTTCTTTTAGCGTAGAAAGAAGATATTTACTGGTACGCATTGCTCTACAAATCCATAGTGATGAGTGAATTAAAAATTGCCGGATATTCTATCAGTACAACGGTAGGGGACAAAGCGCTAATTTGACAATCCCCTTAACAAACGACTGTATTGAGACATTTTGTTGAATTATCGAGCCCTGCTAAGCATGGTGTTGGTGTTATATTCTTCACGATGACCATAGATGACCATAGATGACCATAGATGGCCGTAACGTTACGGTTGAGCGATTGCTATGGCGCTTAGCAATGCCAGTAAGTAATACCAGTAAGTAATGCTAGTAAGTAATGCTAGTAAGTAATACCAGTAAGTAATACCACTTAGTAATGATACATGGTATATCTGGGACCAATGCATCTAATAGCGAGTTTTACGCCGGATTGCGTTACGTTTTACTAGGGTATGTTTATGGCATCTTCGGCGACCGCTAAGCCACCACGAGACGGTTTGAAATCCATGTTCTATCGCAGAATGCGAAGATTTTTCCATGCGTTTGGAAGGGAATAGACTTGTAATGCGTGCGTCGACTAAGTCGGCATTATCGGATTTGCGTTCCGCCACAATGGTACCTCGAAAGTGGTCAGTTCGAGTGCCAATTTTAAAACATAAGTGCCATTTTCGCCAATCAGGTTAACAACTTTAAACCATTGGTTTTTGAGGGATTGGACACCTGTTTTCACAGAGCTTTGCTATCATTTTGAATTTATTAAAAAAGCCAACGCTTAAATTAAGTGTTGGCTTTTCTGCAATGTATTTATTGAGCAATAAAAATTAATTTTTTTGGCTTTCTCGCTGGCGCTCAATGTCCGCTTTCTTGTTTTCACGGCGTTGCTCGATTAGCTTGCTGACATTTCCACCAATGTGGTCTTCACCACGCTCTTTGGCAAGATTAATCTGCTTTTCACGTTCAGCATAACGGGCACGTTGTTCATCCGTCACCTTGTCGATACAACGATGACAGCTAACACCTTTTGCATACTCTGGACGTTGCTTATCTTCTTCGGTGATTGGCATACGACAGGCATGACACTGATCGTAAATACCTTTTTCCAATTTGTGATTAACCGTTACGCGATCGTCAAATACGAAACAGTCGCCTTCCCAAAGGGTTTCAGCTTCCGGCACATCTTCAAGGTATTTCAAAATACCACCTTCAAGGTGATAAACCTCTTCAAAACCTTGCTCTTTCATATAGGCGGTGGATTTTTCACAACGAATACCACCGGTACAGAACATTGCGACTTTCTTGTGTTTCGCAGGATCCATATTTTTAGCAACGTACTCTGGAAACTCGCGGAAGGTTTCAGTATCGGGATTAACGGCGTGTTTAAACGTGCCGATTTCCACTTCGTAATCATTACGGGTATCAACAACAAACACTTCCGGATCGGAAATTAATTCGTTCCAGTCTTTTGGCTTAACATAAGTACCGACTACTTGGAGTGGATCAATACCTTCAACGCCCATGGTGACGATTTCTTTTTTCAACTTAACTTTGCAACGTTTGAAAGGGGCATTATCGGTATACGACTCTTTATACGAGATATCGGACAAACGCGGGTCAGATTGCAAAAACGCTAAGACATTATCGATGCCTTGACGTGGGCCGGCGATGGTGCCGTTAATACCTTCATGCGCTAATAACAAAGTCCCTTTGACGTCGTTATTTTCCATGGATTGATGTAAGGGTTTTCGGATTTGCTCAAAATTTTCCAAACGGACAAATTTATACAGAGCACAAACTACGAATTGTGACATGTAAATTCCTCTTGCTGTCCAGAACGTAAAACTGGCGCAGGGTTAATAAAATCGAGCGCATTATAAGAAAATCAATGCCGCGAGGCAATACCACAACTCATGTAAGGTTATTTATTTACAATGCATCAAACTACAACGCTTTTCCGACGGGCTTTTTATGCCGTTGTCTGACGATTCGCCAATGTATGTATGTGTGTATGTATGCGGCATATAAGACAACAAAACCCCTGGTAAAGGCGCCCCCTTCGCGAACGCGTTGATTTTCTGTTGATACCGATGAACCCGCTATCTCTTGAGGAATGAGCGCGCTCCTAACAACTCACAGATAAAACATGGTGTTTTTAAAGAATCAGCCCTGGTTGACGGTGTTATTACTAGCGCTTAGCTTCCATACAATGCACTGGGAAATAACGTCCTTAAAAATACAATATGTTGAGGTTTTTGAAAGCTGACATGAGAAAAGGTATTCGAAAGATACCATCGAAAACAATACATCTAGCTTTCAATTGAATCGCGTTACAGTTAGAGTAATTTCAATAATAATTCCTAATCCCATCAAAAATAACAAAAATTATAGGTAACCTTTTTATGGAAACAACATTATCAACACTCGATAGCAGTGTTTTTATTGCCTACGTTATCGGTCTTTTGTGTCTTGCACTGTGGATCTCACGTAATGATAAGCAAGGTGGCGCTGACACCAAAGACTACTTTCTCGCCTCGAAAGCACTTCCCTGGTGGGCTATCGGTGCTTCGCTTATTGCATCCAACATTTCTGCAGAACAGATTATCGGGATGTCCGGTTCAGGATATGCAATCGGTTTAGCCATTGCTTCTTATGAGTGGATGGCAGCAATCACTCTGATTATCGTCGGTAAATATATGCTACCGATTTTCCTGAAGAACCAAATTTTCACCATGCCACAATACCTCGAACAACGTTTCGGTAAAGAAGTGAAAACCACCATGGCGGTTTTCTGGCTAGGTGTGTATGTGTTTGTAAACTTAACAGCTATTTTATGGCTCGGCGGTTTGGCAATCGAAACCGTTGCCGGTGTTGACTGGATGTTCGGGATGATTTTCCTTGCCGTATTCTCAGTCGCTTACTCCTTGTATGGTGGTTTAAAGGCAGTCGCCTATACCGATATCCTGCAAGTCGTACTGCTTATTTTTGGTGGGTTATTCTTAAGTTACCTGGCATTGGTCGCGGTAAGCGATGGTGAAGGTATGATCGCAGGTTTCGCGGTACTGACGGAAAAGCTTCCGGGTCATTTTGATATGATTCTTTCCCCGGAAAATGAGCATTACATGAGCCTTCCAGGGATCTCTGTGCTTGTCGGTGGTATGTGGGTAATGAACTTTAGTTACTGGGGCTTTAACCAGTACATTATTCAGCGCGCACTTGCAGCAAAAGACATACAGGAAGCACAAAAAGGGATTGCCTTTGCTGCCTATTTAAAACTTTTGATGCCACTTATCGTCGTGGTACCGGGTATTGCTGCGGTTGTTCTGTATCCAGAGTTAACAGCTCCGGACCAAGCCTATCCATCAATGATGGCGCTCATGCCGGTCGGTATTAAAGGGTTAGTATTTGCGGCATTAGTGGCTGCGATTGTTTCCTCATTGGCATCAATGACCAACAGTATCTCAACCATATTTACCATGGATATCTATAGTCATATCAAACCCGGTAAGAGCCAGCGCCATTATGTACACATTGGTCGTATTGCTTCACTCGTGTCTTTATGTATTGCGTTGATTGTGGCTGAACCGCTACTAGGTAAATTCGATCAAGCTTTCCAATATATTCAGGAATTCACTGGGTTCTTTACTCCGGGTATTGTGGTTATTTTCATGATGGGGATGTTCTGGAAGCGTACGACATCCGCAGGCGCTTTAACGGCTGCTATCGGATCCGCGGCGTTATCCTACCTGTTAATGAAGTTCTGGCCTGAATTGCCATTTATGGACCGGGTTGGTCTGGTATTTCTGCTTTGTCTTGCTCTGTGTTACATCGTTTCGATTCTGGGTAAGAAACCACAAGTGGATCATAGCGTCAGTCTCGATGAAGTGAGCTTTGCAACCGATAAAACATTCAATATTGCAGCATTAGGTGTCATTGTTATTCTTGTGGCTCTCTATTCGACCTGGTGGTAAACAGTCATTGTACAATGACTGAATCAAAAAGCCGGTTCGCCGGCTTTTTCGTCGGTTAACAGTGAAATTGAACGTATGACAGGTTTTAACAATCCACTCTGATATTGATAGTTAGACGTGAGCGTCACATAAATAGGGAAATTTACAACGACTTCTTCTATCCATTGCAACATCTCGTTATGAATCACCTCTGAGACTTAGAGATTACCCGCAAACGCAGTCGCCAATTGATAAGGTTAGGGGAAATATTACTTTCTAGCACTGAATCCGTTGGATTCAGGTGATAGATTCGATGTGGATGACGACACAGTTTTTGCCGCTAATTTGCCAACGAACGTTAAAGTTATCTAGCGCCATGCCGTATTCCTGGCTGTTCAAATCTTTCTTTTTATACGCCGGGCGGGGATCCTGTAGCAGTACCTGATATATCAGTTCTTTAAGTTCGCTGCCATTGACAAGCTTTGCCAGTTGTTGCTCAACTTGATCTAAAAAAATAACGGTAATATCGTGTTGCTCTGGCGCAGGTGCAAATTCAGAACGGGCATCATTGAGTGCATCGGAGTAAGGGATATAAGGCTTGATATCGATAACGGGTGTGCCATCCATCAAATCCATTCCAGAAATCTCCAGGCATGGATTTTCCCCATCTAGGTTTATGCCATCGAGCTTAACTACCGACATGCCAATTGGATTCGGACGAAAGGTTGACCGTGATGCCAGAACACCGGTTTTTTGATTGCCGCCAAGGCGCGGCGCTTTAATAAGTGGCTTCCAGCCTCTGTCTGCAGTGCCGTGAAACACAAACAACACCCAAAGGTGGGAATGTTGCTCAATATCTCTTAACATCTGCATGTCGTTAAACGGTGGCAGCAACTCAATTGTGCCTTTCGCGGCACTGACAAGCCCAGGTTGGCGAGGTATTGCAAATTTTTCCCGGTAGGGCGTATGAGCAATCGCAATGGGCGTAAAGGTGTATTCTTGCACTGGGACTATTTCTTCGTGGTTTCCGATATCAATTGATAAGCTTTGCCATAGCACACTAACAATTGGTGACATTGAGGTTCATCTATATTCACGCAGGAAGTAAACACCACGGCATTAGCCTTCATTGCGGCGGCTTTTTTTCTGGCTGCGGTGCGGGCGTCTGCGGCATTTGCTGTCGCGTCGGACGGGTTCATCTGGCAGCTTTCCCCTTCAACCAGACCAATAAACTTAGCAGGACCCGGTAATGCATTAGTACTCTCAAAGACCTCAACGGAACCGGCGGCAAAGTATTCGGTAAAGTTATCTTCATCGAGATTGGTTTCAACCTGCATATTAGAGGAGCAGCTGGCGAGGAAAATACACGCAAAAGTTGTTTTTATACTTTTTATTATCAATGTCATAAATTTGTCACATTCTTCCGTTAAGTTACTATTGTAACCCAATTCAACACCTGATTAGAATTGGTATTACATGCTCCGTTTGGCGAGGGTTTTCTTATTTACCTCGCCTTTTTTTTATCTATCTCAATTCAACATTTGACCTGGGATTTAACGCACGTATTTGTGTAGCATTTTTTCAATATCGGAAAGCAAAAATGGCTTCGCAAGAAAGTCATTCATCCCCGATTCCAGGCATTGTTGAATATGGTGGCTTTGGGCATCCGCGGTTAACGCAATGATAGGAATACTATCAAATTGTGGATGACGCCTTATTTCACGCGTCGCCTCGTGGCCATCCATGACCGGCATATGAACATCCATAAATATAAGGTGATAGTCATGGCGTTGAATCAGTTGTAAAACCTGTTTACCATTTTCGGCAATATCCACTTCTAAACAGAGTTTTTCCATCAAACCTTTCGCGACTATCTGATTAAGCTTAAAGTCTTCGGCCAGTAAAACCCGGGTACCAGGAAAGCAATCGGTTCCCTGTCTCGGGTGCTCGCTAACGTCCGATTTTAAAAAGATATCGCCAATGTCCCGAATTAGCAGCGGTGCTTGTATGTGAACAAGCTCTTCTTTGAATGCAAATAACTCACGAACGCCAGGTTGGTTGATATTGGTAATTAAAATCAAATTTGTGCTGTTTTTCTCAAGCCATTTTTGATTGTTGGCGACCAAATCGGGTAGAGATTGATCGTTATGACCACAGGCATCGACAATGATCCAAAGTGAATTGCCGTGATCATCGCTCACCTCTCCCAATGTTTCTATTGGAGAATGACGATAGTGGATACCGTAAAACTGGCAATTTCGTTTGATTGTTTCGATATGATGACTGATGCTGCTAAATAAATATACGCTGATTTCGTCAGGTACTGAAATGGCGGGGCGGTCGATACAGCGGTCGGGTAGGAGCAGGCTAAATGTGCTTCCGGCATCGAGTTTTGAGGTTACTTCAATTCTACCGCCCATCATTTTCGCCAGGTTTTGGCTTATCGCTAAACCAAGACCGGTACCGCCAAATTTTCGTGAGATGGAATTATCCGCCTGACTGAAAGGATCGAATATCGAGTCGACTTGCTCTGGTGTCAGACCAATTCCGGTGTCTTTAACATGAAATGCAATTTCTTGCGAATCCGGTAACGGTTCAAGAATCACCTCAACCCGGCCATGACTGGTGAATTTAATGGCATTTGAGCATAGATTTAATAAAACCTGCCCGATACGCACGGGATCGCCGTGGTAATCCTGGTTAAAGCCCGGTGGGATGTCAAAGTAAAACCCCAAGCCTTTCTCCTGAGCTTGAATGCCAAGCACATTGCTCAGACGTTCAAATATCGCCATTATTTCAAAGTCCAGCGCTTCGATTTGCAGCTTGTCGCTGTCTATTTTTGAAAAATCGAGTATATCATTCAGAATATCAAGAAGTTGACTAGAGGATGACAGGATTTTATCAACATAGTCTCGGTCCTCCGAGGACAATTCCTGTTGCTGTAATAGTTGACTAAGACCAATGATACCGTTCATTGGCGTGCGGATCTCATGGCTCATATTGGCTAAAAACTCACCTCGACTTTTATTTGCCGCTTCCGCTTGTTGCTTGGCAGCATTTGCGACCAACGCCTGTTGTTCATATTGCTGGACGGTTTCGGCGATATTGTCCTGCATTTCATTCATTGCTCGTTGCAGCCACTTGATATCGGCGACAGAAGATTTTAATTGCAATCGTGTGCTGAAATGACCTTCGGAGATGTTTTTTGCCAGTTCAACCAGACGCGATACCGGGCGGCTCACATTTCGTGAAATTAAGAAACTTCCAATTAACAGTGCCAGTATCAGGATTAACTGTACCGCTGTTTTACCGATGCGAAACACTTTGATTTCGGATTCGAGCGATTGTATTTCCTGAATATGCCATTCATCATAACGTTCTTCGAACCGGTCGATATGATCCATCACATCGGATTTTGTTTTTCGATAATCCGTTCCATAAAGAATTCTCAGCGCTCTGGATTGCCCATTAATCAGATCATTTTCGTAAATTTTGATCGCCTTTTCTTCCCAATTGACCAGATTGTTAGACAACTTTGCTGCACTATTCAGTTCGGTTAGAATTTCTTTTGGTGACAGCAAATGTTGAATAAGATCCCGTATTGGGGTGGAGTGGTGGATCTCTCTTAGGCGTTGTGTGTGGTATTTGTCCCAGTAGATACTAAAAAAGTTTTTTGGGCGTGCGCTGCGGCCATGCCATATATCGATGGTCTCATAAAAATATTCTTTGTAGGCTTTATCACCGGTAACTACATAGGTGCGAGACGTGCGCGTGTGTTTGTTGGAAGTGTCACGCATCAATCCCGACAACTCTACAACTGCGAGACGATCATCATGAACCGCAATCAATTCCGCAATCGCTTTGTTGTAGAAATGAAAGGCAATGATATTGGCGACAATTAAAATCACCAATAATAGTAATAATCGCACTAGTAAACGATTTAGAGTCATTTGCAGACGGTACAGGCTAAAGCTTTATTCATAGTTTAAGTTTATCAGGCGAAATCCACTTGGTTGCAAAATTTTCGAACCGTGCCGTATTAAGCCGTTGATTTTATGAAAATCTATTTGCCAATAAGGGATGATGAGATGATGGTTTATAAGCCTTGCGGCAACGTGAGTGAGACGTTTCAATAAAAAAGCCTGCTTAAAGCAGGCTTTTTTATGTTTGGCACAAACAGCTATGGTCTGTTAAGCGCCTTTTTTCTCAGCAATATAACGGTCTACCATATCTTCAACAACGAAAAGCGGTAGTGGACCATTTTTCAGGTAAACATCGTGGAATTCACGGATATCAAACTTATCGCCCAATTCTTTTTGCGCTTTGCCACGTAGCTCAAGGATCTTCAGCATACCAATTTTGTATGCGGTTGCTTGAGACGGCATTACCGCATGACGCTCAACCATTTTAACGGCATCGGATTTGGCGTTTGGCGTATTGGTCACGTAATATTCAATACCTTCTTCACGTGTCCATTTTTTGACGTGCATACCGGTATCAACTACCAGGCGACATGCGCGCCATAACTCCATTGCCAGACGACCGAAATCGGAATAAGGGTCTTCATACAAACCAATTTCTTTTGGTAAAAATTCCGTGTACAGACCCCAACCTTCGGAATACGAAGTGAAGCCAGAGAATTTACGGAACTTAGGTAAACCTTCTAATTCCTGAGAAATCGCTAACTGCATATGGTGACCTGGGATACCTTCGTGATACGCCAAGGCTTCCATTTGATAGACTGGCATAGCTTTCATATCGTACAGGTTTGCATAGTACATACCTGGGCGAGAGCCATCTGGCGCTGGACTTGAGTAAAAGGCTTTACCGGCAGACTTTTCACGGAAAGCTTCAACACGCTTAACCACAAGATCGGCTTTTGGCTTAACGATAAATAGCTCATCTAAGCGGGACTTCATGTTATCGATATAAGCTGTCGCTTCATCAAGGTAACGTTGTTTCCCTTCTTCAGTATCTGGGTAATAGAATTGATCATCTTCACGCATAAACTGCATAAACGCCTGCAAATCACCTTCAAAACCTACACTATCTTTAATGACGCGCATTTCGCCATGAATTCGGGCAACCTCATCCAAACCGATTTGGTGGATCTCTTCTGCAGTCAGGTTGGTGGTGGTGGTGTTTTTCAACGCTATGTTGTAGTACTCAAGGCCATCTGGGAACTTCCAGGCGCCAGCATCTGCGGAAGATTTTGGTTCCAGGTTAATCAGATAATCAATGAGATCTTGATAGGCCGGTTGGACACTGCTTACCAGAGCGTTAGACGCATCCGCAATCAAGGCCGTTTTCTCATCATCTGAAATTTCTAAGGCATCGACTTTTTTACGGAAATCGGCAAGTAACGTCGAGTCTTCGCCTTCAGAGAATGGCGCGCCAACCAGAATATTTTGCGAGTCGCGGATCACGTGTGGAAATACGAAAGATGGGGCGATAATGCCTTTATCTTCGCGAATTTTCAGACCAGTGATCAATTGTTCGATAACGGTATCAACCCCATTTAAACGGCTAACATAAGCGTTTGCATCATCCAGGCTTTTGACACCGTGTTGGTTAATCAAAAATGAAGGGATGTTGGAGTGCATGCCGAACATCTGATTAACCGGATAGTTGTGGTAGCGCCACTTATGGTTATCGATGCTCTTTTGCATTTGCTGCTCAGCTAACATGTAGCTGATTTTAGTTTGCTCATCTAGGGCGTCATAATCGAATGCTTTTAATGCCGCAAGATTTTGTTTGGTGATTTCCAACTCTTCGGCGGTTGCCTGTTCAGAATTATCGTCCCACTTACCGTAGTCCTTTTTTATACCAAGGTAGGTTTGAAACTGTGGGCTGCGCATAACCGAGTCCATAAACACCTGCTCGAAAAATGCATTCAGTTTTTCTGATTCAGTCTGGACTTTAACCTCAGTCGTCGCTTCTTCAGCTTTTGGCGCGGCTGCTTGATTTTGGCCGGCAGAATTACAGCCAGCCAATAGGCTTGCTGAAATCGTTAAGGCAATAAGTGATTTTTTCATAGTTGATACAACTCTTTGTCTTGGGGGGAATCGTCTGTTTGAGTTCGCCTTAAACAGGATGAACACCCAGGTTTTAATTAAAATTTCTTATAAAGTGGTTAAAGAACCGATTAAAAAAAGTGACCCTGACTTCTTGCGGGTAGCGGTTGGATCCGTTCAGGTGTTTGCTCAGCATTGACAATAGGCTGACTTACCTGTGATAGCACTTTGATAATGTCAGTCATTTGATTGAAATCCAGTGTTGAAATTTCATCGCTGACTTTGTGATAATCCCGATCGTTCGATATCTGGGTACTGGAAATACTGTGCGCCGGAACTCCTAAGCGAGCCAGCGACGCATTATCGGACCGATAAAAAAGTTGAAAATCCGGGTAAGGATCCGCTTCGATTCGATAATTTTCATCTTTTAATTGTTGCGGTAGGTTGGTGTTCAACAGTTGCCCTAAATTAGAACGCTCCATTCCTGTCATCCACATTTTGCCTGGGCCAAATTCTGATGCTTTACCAATCATCTCAATATTAAACATCGCGACCATTTCTTCGGCATCAATTGTTGTGCCAAAGTGCTCAGAACCCAATAGACCCATTTCTTCAGCGGTAAAGGTGATAAACAAAATGCTGCGTTCACGGTCTGCAAATTGCTGATAATAGCGAGCCAGGTTGAGCACTGCTGATACTCCGGAAGCATCGTCGTTTGCACCATTGTAGATAGTGTCTTCAGTACTATCGGTACCGTCCTGATGACCAATATGATCATGGTGGGCCGAAAATACTACATATTCGTTTGCTCGGGTTTTGCCTTTCAAAACGCCGGCGACATTGTTTAAGGTGACTTGCTTTTGCTCAAAGCCACCGGAAACCACCAGGCTTTTGATGTCTTGCTCATTGCTCAGCGCAAATACCAGAGCATTGCCATTTTTTTCTGTTAATGATTTAGTGCCGGATTTTAAATAATTTGCAAAGCCATTAAAAAGTTGCTCGTGAGCCTTATCGACAAGAACAAGTGCACTTTCGCCAGAACTGTTTAACTGGCCTAAAGTTGCGCGAAAATCTTGTTGTGCGCCAATACGGATTATATTGCTGTCTGCCATCTGCCAATCAATGTTTTTTGCACTACCGACCGCAAACGCCTGCGTTTCACTTAAGGCCACACCATTAATTTCTATCTGAAAAGGACGGGGTTGATAATGATATAAAGAAAAGCCCTGAAAATAGCTTTCCCCAAAAAAGGGTTGCAACCCTGCGGCTTTAAATTCGTCGGCGATGTATTTTTCCGCCAGTTTTATTCCCTCGCCATCGGCTGCTCGGCCTAAGGTATTATCACCTGCGAGTGCCACGACGTCGGCGGACACTTGTTCGATGCTAATTTCCGCTGCGCTGACAGTGCTCAGAGATTGGGCAACAATTAACGCTAGTGCACCGAAGGTTGTTTGATAGGTTCTTTTCATGATGATGTTAAGCCGTCTTTAATCTTTTTATATTAACTGAGGAAACATAACGAATTAATCGGACTAGAACAATAGAAAGGAGGGGTTATGAAGTATCTTGTAACAAATTTAGCTGATTTTTGATCGATAAATGAATATTCGCGAAACTCCATCGTGATTATTCATACGCTGTGGCTATCAACAATGCCATGGTAGTAATGGCTTTGTTGATAGACATAAGGTCATTAATATTCTTTATTCGTGATTTAGAAGCGGGATAATATCCACCTCGATCGCAGAGTTCTCATCACTCACCCATATTTGCGAACCATCGATGGTAAACTGCAACTCCATCGTGCGTTGCAATAACTGGGTTAGGGCTGTGCTTTGTTCATCATTAACTTGCCACACTGTGAGATTGGAAAACTGTGATGCTTTGTGCTGGACTTTTTGCCACCAGATGTCGCTGGCGCTACCATAGCAATATATCACAGCTTTATGAGCACGGTTGCTGGCTTTTTTTAAACGTTTCTCGTCTAACTGTCCAAGTTCGACCCAAAGCTCTATTTCATCACTAAAGTTCTTTATCCAGATATCCGGTTCATCATCTGCGGATATACCTTTACACAGCTCCAGTTGTTCATGGTATTGGTGAGCAAAAGCCATAAGCCGCAACATAAAGCGACGTTCGGTCTCCGAAGGGTGGCGAGCAACCGTGAGTTGAAAATGCGGATAGATTTCACGATTAAGATCCGATACCTGCATAGAGGCTTTATAAATGGTGGATTTTTGAGCCACGGGGATTCCTGAGAGGTTGTAGTAAAATTCAGTCGGATAATAACGTGTTATCGGCAAGATTGCGAAGATTCAAAGGGGAAAGCGGCGCAGCAACGTCCTGCACCGTTTCAATTCGTTTTTGCGTTTGTCGCGTTTAAAGCGCTCGGTTTAATCTTCTTTGGCTTGGATCAACTCTATTGCATAGCCATCGGGATCTTTAACAAAGGCGATTTCCGTCGTGCCACCTTTTACCGGCCCAGGTTCACGGGAGATCACGCCACCAAGGGATTTGATTTTTTCGCACGCGGCATAAACATTGTCGACTTCAATGGCGATATGACCAAATGCACCACCTAAGTCATAACTGTTCACCCCCCAGTTATAGGTCAATTCCAGTACTGTCGAGTGGGCCATGTCGTCGTAGCCCATAAAGGCCAACGTATAT
The DNA here is from genome assembly GCF_005843925.1 of Thalassotalea litorea. Classification (GTDB taxonomy): domain Bacteria; phylum Pseudomonadota; class Gammaproteobacteria; order Enterobacterales; family Alteromonadaceae; genus Thalassotalea_A; species Thalassotalea_A litorea_A. The sequence goes on along the minus strand of NZ_VCBC01000012.1, from coordinate 38,953 downwards.
TGGTATTGTTCATTGTCAGAGCGTCGTAATAAACGCATGCCTAATACGTCTTGATAAAAGCTGATGGCACGGTCCAAATCGCCCACGCGTAGCATGGTATGCAAAATTCTCATTGTTATTCCTTAGTGGGTCCCTAATCGAGACTTAATAGAGCCCTTGTACGTTTTTAGTCGGATGTTATGTCTTTCAATTCACTACTATCTTTAACGATACTGGATGCATATTTTGGCTTTTTGGCCATGTTAAGAATACGAGCGTGAAAGATCGGCCAGTGATAGACAACAACCTTGAATTATTTTTGGGACAACTCTAATTAAATTTTGTTCCGCTGAAAAGCGATTTTTCTCACCAAATGGCAAATTACCAGCCACGATAAATGAGGAGTCTGTATCGGGAATGCACATACGCTGTGGGTTTAAGCGGAAGTTCCGAGCTCTGACGTCCAAGCTCTGAAATACAAGCTTTGAATTCTAAGCTTTGAAATCCTGGCTCTGAAATACAAGCTCTGAATTCTAAACTCTGATTTTTGGTGAGGATCCCAGCAACTGGTTATAAGCATGTTTGATCAATGCTGTCAGCCTATCGACAAAACAATGGACAATTTGATTAGACGCGCACGGAATCATGCCAATCCCACAGCATTTGAAGCTTGCTGTGGGGTAGCGTTGTTTTGATCTATTTTACGCGGTGCGTAAAACATTGAAACCGTCGACAGTAGTTATGCTGCCTGGATTTTAAGGTTTTGACTGGCTCGGTATTCACGATACGAACCGTGAAAAATGTCCATATCCTGATCTTTTATTTCTATGACGTGACTGGCAAGTGAAGACACAAATTGAGTGTCGTGACTGACGAATATGAGTGTGCCATCAAATTCTTTTAACGCACTATTTAAGGCTTCAATCGACTCCATATCTAAATGGTTAGTCGGTTCGTCCATGATAAGCACATTAACATCCATCATCATTAATTTGCCAAATAGTAAGCGGTTTTTCTCACCACCAGAGCACACTTTTACTTTTTTCTCAAAATCGTCGGCAGTAAATAACAAACGGCCTAACATCGCGCGAATTTGTAAATCGTCGTGTTTTTTCGTGCGCCACTGACCTAACCAGTCAAACAGGCTTAAATCACAGTCAAAGTCGGTGGAACTGTCTTGTGGACAATAGCCAATCGTCGCATTCTCAGCCCATTTCACCGTACCTTTGTTGGCGTTGATTTCTTCCATCAAACAACGTAAAAATGTGGTTTTGCCCGCGCCGTTTTCACCAATTACGGCGAGTTTCGCTCCGGCTTCTAGGATCAAATTACCGTTTTGAAACAACACTCCGTCGTCAAATCCGTGCCCCAGCTCTTCCAAAATCAACACTTGTCGGTGTAACTTCTTGTCTTGTTTCAATGCAATAGACGGGGTGCGACGACTGGAACTTTTCACCTCCGATAACTCTATTTTATCGAGTTTTTTGGCTCGGGAACTTGCTTGTTTCGCTTTGGACGCATTTGCACCAAAGCGCGCGACGAACGCCGTTAGCTCAGCAATTTCGGCACTTTTTTTGTCGTTCTCGGTGAGTAGCTGCTCACGAATTAACGCAGAGGCTTCAAGAAAATATTCGTAGTTTCCCGGGTAAATACGTAGTTCGCCATAATCGATGTCTGCCATGTGCGTACACACTGAGTTTAAGAAGTGACGGTCGTGGGAAATGATGATCATCGTGCATTTTCGTATGTTTAATACGTTCGCTAACCAGTTGATCGAGTGGATGTCCAAGTTATTGGTCGGTTCGTCAAGTAACAGAATGTCTGGGTTCGAAAACAACGCTTGGGCTAACAGTACCCGAACTTTCCAGCCAGGGGCGACTTGGCTCATTAGTCCAAAATGAAATTCTTCGGCGATACCCGCTTCCAGTAATAGATCTCCGGCACGCGACTCGGCGGTGTAACCATCTAATTCTGCAAATTGTGTTTCTAAGTCCGCGACTTTCATGCCGTCTTCTTCCGACATTTCTGGCAATGAGTAAATGCGTTCACGTTCTTGTTTAATTTCCCACAGCTTAGTGTCGCCCATAATAACGGCGTCAACGACACTGTATTGTTCAAACGCAAATTGGTCTTGGCTTAACACACCCAGTTTATTGCCAGGGGTAATCGATACATTGCCAGAAGTCGGGGATAACGCACCACTTAATATTTTCATAAAGGTAGATTTACCACAGCCGTTCGCGCCAATGAGCCCATAACGATTGCCATGACCAAATTGTGCTGAGATGTTTTCAAATAAAGGCACTGGGCCAAATTGCATTGTGATATTCGCGGTAGTAATCAAAAGAAAAGTCCTGATGTGAGTGGCGTTAAAACCTAAATGCCAAGCTGGAATTCCGGTCTGTGAGCCAGTTATGCCAACTAGAGCGCGCGCATTATAAAGAGTAATGACTCTAAAGTCGATGCGGAAGATTAATAATTGAGCAGTTGGGTGATCCACTCTCATTGGCAAATGGGGGCCGGGCAGGGTGAATTTCTATGGATAGAGCGCTGTGCTGCATATTGGTTGCGCTTATATTTCTCATTCTGTGAAATCCATCTCAAGAAACAGAAAGCATGATTAAGACGTCAACAAGTAATGGCGTTAGAGGCATTTTACCTGCATAAAAGAAGAGAGCCTCACCATTCTGACCTCTTTTAAATTTTGTAATCTTATTTATTCGTATAACCTTTGTGTTATATTTTTCTTCGCGAGTGTTAAGTTGTTACTAGCTTTAATCCCATTATTTTGCCTCTATAGTTATTTGCCTGCAGGTTCAAAACTATTGGAAGGAGTAGAAAGATGAAAAAAGTTCTATTTTTTAACTCGGGAACACTAATTAAGTTATTGCTAATTTTTCTGGTTTTTACAGGAAAGGTATCAGCCCAAGAGCAAAATCCTTTAGGTAGCGCATTTAATGAATTAATGCTTAAACAGTATGCACAAGGTAAATTTCACGGCGGTGCTTTACTGATAGATGCCACGCAAAAAACTCATCAAATAGCACTTGGGCTAGCCAATTATAAAACAGGCGAAGCACTCAATATTCATCATCGATTTTCGATTAACAGTATCGGGAAAATGTTCACCGCTGTGCTTATTATGCAGTTAGTGGAAGAAGGGGAAATATCACTTGATGATGATTTAACATCGCTATTGCCAGAGTATGAACACCCTCGTGCTAAGGAAATCACTCTCCACCAGCTATTATCTCATCGTACGGGCTTGCCTGATTATTTTATGATGCAGTTAAAGGGTGAATTAAAAACGGATTTGGATGAATCACAAGTTCTTCAAAAAATTAAACATTACCCGTTGGACTTTTCGCCGAATTCGGCTTTTGAGTATTCAAATACCGGATATTTATTATTAGGGAAAATAATTTTAAAAGCGCGAAATCAACCCTTTAATCAAGTCCTTAATCAATATATTTTTCAACCATTAAAAATGACCCAAACTCGACATGCTGCAAAATTTTATTTGGAAGAAAACATTCCTCAGTATCTTATGCAAGACGGAAAAGTTAATACTCAGGTTTCTGAAAACCTGATTGGTGATGGGGGACAAACATCTAATTTAACGGATATGGGACATTTTTTTTCGGCTATTTATTCTTCAAAACTGTTAAAAAAATCTAGTTGGGATTTGATGTTTAAAAAGCATTCATTGCCTTCAGAAGTGCCTGAGGGTGCATGGCCGCCACCTCACCAAGAACCTTATGGTTATGGTTTTTCGATCATAACTATTAACGTAGGTGAAAAGGCATTGACTATGGTTGGGCACGGTGGTGCTGGCTACGGTTCAAATTTTGGTGGACGTATACTTGGTACCAACAAAGTGATTGTTTTGTATAACAATATATTTAAAAGGCCTGTTTTACCTGATGTTATTAATTATCTTGCTCAATTGTGACCGGTATTTCAAAGTTAACGGACTGATACTTAAAACATTTAATACAGTAATTGACTTAAGTTAGTCAGTTTTATCTTTAAATTTACATAAGTCTTCGATAATACAAACATCACACTTTGGTTTGCGTGCGGTACAAGTATTGCGGCCATAAAGAATGTGCCAGTGGTGAACATCGATTTTGAATTCATTAGACTCTACTGTTAAAACACCGGTATCGGCTTAGACTTAATATTCCCAAGCTCTTAATCAAATGATGGCTTACAAATGGTTTTAATATAGAGCAAAATGGATAGGCTAACTGGAAGCACCTAAACTGACACAGTTTAAACACTGTTATACCAATCCCACTAAGTTTGTGCACAACTCAGAGTTAGGGCCGAGGTTCAGTTACAACATAGATTTTATTGATATAGTCATTCTATATTAATGAAATATAGGGCAGGAAATGGGCCTCTCACTAACTCCCTACGGGGGAGTTTTAAAGGCGTTTGGACTACGTTACTGATTTTGGCTGTTTTTGAGAGCGGAATAACCATTCTCTGCAATCAAAGCCTTGTCTAAAAGCCTTTAAATTCTCACTGAGTGAGCAATAATTTAATGGGATTGGTATTATGGAAGGCCTGTACAGACTGAAACAGGTTCATTGCAAAACACTAACAGAAGCTATACTCTGGAAAAATTCTTGTTAAGCTTAATACAATATGCCCCTGTTTAGTAAACAACGAAGATCTTTTTTACTGGCCAATAAAACGGGTAAATACCTAGTATATGCATTGGGTGAAATTATCATTATTGTTGTGGGCATTATGTTCGCTGTGGCAATTAACAATTGGAATGAGGACAGGTTAAATAGCCAGAAAGAGATAGTTTTACTTACGAAACTAAAAAGTGAGTTTGAATCCAATCAACTGAGTTTGAAGAGTTCAGTCAATGACTTGGAACAAGTTCGAAACAAACTAACGACGTTTTTGGATTTAATGGGGCCAAAACCTGATAAAGTCGAAGATTCTGTAATCCATGATACGGTTGCTAACTATTATTGGAATCCGAGTTACTCTCCAAACAAAGTAATATTTGATATGTCTCAATCAAATGGAGACTTCAATCTAATCACCAACACACAGCTCCAAGAAAAATTGCGTAAATGGGCCAATGTCATAAGTCATATAAAATTTATGCAACAAGCTATCTCTAAGCATCAAGAAACTGCTGCTGAGGTTTGGCTGGATCTCCATTCTTGGAAAAGTTCAATTGCTTCAACAGGAGAGCTTGAAGGCGTTGGGCCGAGTAACTTTCCTTTCGACCAAGCCAAACTTTTATCAACTCCAGCAATTGAACATGCCGTTTCTATGAAACTTACTTTGACTCATATGCATATTAATCAATTGATCAAAACAATAAAGCTTCAACAAGAATTAATTGATATTCTAAATCTTGAAATTAAACATGCCAAATAATTACGGTACCATAAGTGGCAAATGAACTACGGTTTACTATTTACTCAACCTTATCTTTATACTCACATAAATCTTCGATAATACAAGAACCACACTTCGGCTTGCGGGCAACGCAGGTATAACGACCATGCAGGATTAGCCAGTGGTGGACATCGACTTTAAATTCAGCAGGTACTACTTTTAGTAGTTTTTGTTCAACTTCTACTACGTTTTTACCCATGGCAAATTTCGTGCGGTTTGATACGCGGTCGATATGGGTGTCCACCGCTATTGTTGGCCAGCCAAATGCAGTGTTTAAAACTACATTTGCGGTTTTTCGGCCAACACCAGGCAGGGCTTCGAGTGCTTCACGATCTTCCGGGACTTCACCACCATGCAAATCAACCAGCATCTGGCAGGTTTTCATGGTGTTTTCGGCTTTGGTATTAAACAGACCAATGGTTTTTATGTAGTTTTTTAGGGTATCCAGGCCGAGATCGAGTATTGCCTGGGGATTGTTTGCCACCGCAAAAAGCGGACCGGTCGCTTTATTTACGCCAACATCCGTTGCCTGGGCGGAAAGTAAAACCGCGATGAGCAATTCAAACGGATTGGAAAAGTTTAACTCTGTGGTTGGGTTGGGGTTGTCATCCCGCAGACGAGTCAGTATCTGTAATCGTTTTTCTTTATTCATGGCGATGTCTATTTTTCGTTATCGGTGTTTTAGTTGTTTTTATAGCTATTTTTATCGTTGTTTCAAACGTTATTTCTAACGTTAGAAACAATGCTGTTGCTGTTAACAAAACAGGGCAGAGCTAGCCTTCGAAATTGACCCGAACCCGTTCGATCTCTTTTGGCTTATTGTCTTTTGCCAGTTTCTCGGCCTGACGATTATCAATGTAATTTTTACCGGCAATTAAAAAGCCCATGGCTATGAAAGCGCCGGGAGGCAGGATCGCCAGTAAAAACTGTGCATCAAAATCGAATACCTGGATCTTTAATACCTTGGCCCAGTCGCCGAGCAGTAGATGAGCGCCATCAAATAAGGTTCCCTGACCAAGAATTTCACGAATTGTACCTAATGCCACTAGCACTAGTGCAAAGCCTATCCCCATCATCAGGCCATCAAAACTGGCCTGCTTAATCGGATTTTTAGACGCATAAGCTTCGGCGCGACCAATTATGGCGCAGTTGGTCACGATCAGTGGTAAAAATATGCCAAGTGACTGGTAGATGCCATAGGCGTATGCGTTCATCAACAATTGCACACAAGTTACAAAGGCGGCGATGATCAAGACAAAAATAGGAATTCGAACTTCTTTGGGGACCCATTGGCGAATGGCGGAAACTGTGGCATTGGAGCAGATAAGCACCAGTAGCGTTGCAAGGCCTAACCCTAATGCATTGGTAAAGGTCGTTGTAACGGCCAATAATGGACATAAACCCAATAACTGAACAAGACCGGGGTTATTCTTCCACAGACCTTGCCAGACTAACTCGCGATATTCGCTTGGTTTATCGATGGATTGTTCAGCCATTTTCACCTCGACAGGATGTGGTGTTGCTCAAGATTTGTGTTTGGTTCTTATCAAAAAACAGCATGGTGTTTTTCACCGCGTTGACCACAGCTCGCGGGGTGATCGTAGCACCGGTAAATTGATCAAACATACCGCCATCTTTTTTTACGTCCCAACGGCTATCTTTTTTACTGGTCATTTTTTTGTTTTCAAAACGGTAAATCCACTCGGATTTTCGCGTCTCAATTTTGTCTCCCAGCCCCGGAGTTTCCTTATGCTCAAGCACCCTTACGCCGCTGAGGCTGCCATCTTTGTTAATTGCCACCAGTAATTCGATATTGCCGTTGTAGCCATCCGGGGCAACACTGGTTATCGCCACCGCGACGGGCAAATTATCCTGTCGCGCCGTGTATACCGTTTGTGGCTTGTCGCTACCCAGCAGGTCCTTATCCTGAACATGCTGGCAGGCCATATAAATATCATTGTTAAACCGCGCCGGATTAATCACCTGATACAAGGTATTTAATAACTGTTGTTCCGCTTGCCGTGCCCGGGTTTCTGCGGTCAGTAAATCAACCAGCCCTACCATTAAGGTACAAACCAGAGCGAAAATCCCAAGAATCATCGCGTTGGATTGAATCGCCTGCTTCATGACTTTCCTCCCTGATTATGGCCATAGGTTCTCGGGCGAGTGTATTGGTCGATTAACGGTACCGCCATATTGGCTAAAAGCACAGCAAACGCGATAGCATCCGGGTAGCCACCAAAACTGCGAATGATAACCACCAAAAAAGCGATAAGCAGGGCAAAAATGATTCGCCCTTTTTGTGTTGTTGAACCACTAACTGGGTCGGTAATAATAAAGAACGCACCAAGCATGGTACCACCGCTGAACCAATGGAACATGGTGGATGCCGAACTATCAGGACTTAATACATAACCGATAAACGTGAATAGCAGCATTCCGGCTAAAAAGCTGACGGGTAAGCGCCAGTCGATGGCTTTTTTAAAAATCAAATACAGACCACCGAGTAAAAAGCCAAGGTTAATCCATTCCCAACCATGACTGAAAAATTGTCCAAATACTGGGTTAACAAAGCTTTCTTCTACAGTAAGCCCACGGCTAATATCGGTTTTTAAAGTATCCAATGGCGTAGCCATGGTAATACCGTCAATATTCATCCGAATTTGTTCAACCGAAAATCCGTCCCAGGTAAACCCGGTAAAGATCAGCCAAAGGGTGTTGAGGAAATCGACCGGTTGGGCAATCAAATCATTCACTGGCGCCCAGGATGTCATCTGCACCGGGAACGAGACGAGCAATAGCACGTAGCCCGCCATCGCAGGGTTGAAAATATTGTAACCCAGACCGCCATAAAGTTGCTTCACCACGCCGATAGCAAAAAGACTGCCGATTGCGGTTATCCACCATGGTGCGAATGAAGGAATTGATATGCCGATTAACACACCGGTGAGTACCGCGGAATAATCAGAAATCTGCGCTTTGATATTTTTATCGCGAATTGCCAGAAAGGTAATTTCTGCCAGAACGCAGAATAAAACCGCCAAGCCTATCTGAATGAGATTTCCCCAGCCAAAGAAGTACCACTGAGCGAGAACCCCCGGCAGGGTCGCCAGTAGAACGAGTCGCATCAATTTAGGCGTTTGTGCCTGAATATGATTGTGGGGTGAACTTGCAATCCAAAATGCCATGTTTAGCTATCTGCCTTTTGTTGTTTCTTTGCATCTGCCTGAGCTCTGGCTTTCTTTACCGCTTCGGCTATTTTTGCTTTTTTCTCTTCTGCACTCAGGGTCTTGGATGTTTTTTCTTTGACCTGAGCGTTATTGTTTTTATCGGAAGCTAACGCCGATTCATCAAACAAATCCGCCTGCTTGGCTTTGGTGCTTGTTTTGCGGGTGGCGCTCGCTTTTTGGGTCGCGGCCTTAACCTTAGTCTCAGACGTGGTTGTTCGCTTTCGGGTTACCGCTTTTTTTACCGTGCTCTTGGTTGTTGAGGTTTTGGTTGCGGAGGTTTTAGTTGCTGGGGTTTTCGTTTTTGTCACTTTTTCACTAGCTTGCGCCGCAGTTTGTATGTCTGTCTCAGCGTTTGCGTTTTTATCGGTTGCCGGTTTTACTGTCGACTTTACCGTGGTTTTCTTTGCCGATGATTTCGCAGCAGTTTTTGTTGCGGCTTTTGTTGCTGTTTTTGGCGCCGATTTCGCAGTAGTTTTTGTTGCGGCTTTTGTGTTCGCTTGGTCAGCAGTTTTAGTTACCGCGTTCGTTTTTTTGGTAACGGTTTTAGTCGCTGTACGTGTGTTTTTGGTCGGTGCTTTTTCAGCCGCTTTTTTGGTAACGGTTTTTTCATTGCTTGGCGCGGATGCTTTTTTTGTCACAGCAGACTTTGTCGCAGTTTTGCTAGTCGCTTTTTTCGTTGCCGGCTTCACTTTCGCCGTTGTTTTACTTGCTGCGGTTTTACTGGCAGACGTTTTGTTTGCGGTCGATTTACGCTGAGTTGTTTTTGCCGCGCTTTTCGAAGACGTTGCTTTTGTCTCAGAAACCGTATTCGCGGACACTATTTTTTCTTCACTGCTAGCGGTTGTCGGATTGGCTTTTTCCACATCAACTTTTTGTGATTCGGGTTTTGCCGTCACTGCTTTTTCCGAAGTTGGCTCTTTTGAAACAGGCTCTATTTCGCTGGAAGCCTTATCTAAGTTTGCCTTATTTGCCGCGGCTTTTTTAGCTTTAATACGCGCTATCGCTGCCGCTTTGGCATCCGGTTTATTGTCCGCCTTGGCATCGGTGTTAGTATTTTTTTGTGCGTGAGTATCTTTTAGTGCATGAGTATCTTCTTGCGTTTGAGTCTCAACGGGCGCATTCGCTGCTTTAGGCTCAGTTGTGCTGACAACGTTGGTTTTTGCCGCCGCGGCTTTTTTAGCTTTAATACGCGCTATCGCTGCCGCTTTGGCATCCGGTTTATTGTCCGCCTTGGCATCGGTGTTAGTATTTTTTTGTGCGTGAGTATCTTTTAGTGCATGAGTATCTTCTTGCGTTTGAGTCTCAACGGGCGCATTCGCTGCTTTAGGCTCACTTGTGCTGACAACGTTGGTTTTTTCCGCCGCGGCTTTCTTGGCTTTAATACGCGCTATTGCTGCCGCTTTGGAATCGACTTTTTCACCCTCAGGTTTGTTATCCGATGGGCGTTTTACCGTTTCTGTGTATGTAGCGTCCGTAGCGTTTGTCGCGCTCGTATCGTTAGTATCGTTTGGTCGTTGGAATCGACTAATGTCTGCTGCTTTTTCGGTTGTTTTCTGTGCCGCTAGACGTTTTGCTTTGGCTCGGGCAATTGCCGCTGCCGCAGCGCTTTTTACCGAATTTGTTGCTGGTTCTTCGTTAACGGCTGAACTGCCCGCGTTGGCATTATTTTCCGATGCATCTTGCTGTGCTTTTTTCGCTTTAACTCTGGCAAGAGCTGCGGCAACCGCACCCGTTGCACCGCTGCTTTTGGTTTTGTTTTTCCTTGTTTCTGCCGCTAGACGCTGTTTCTCTTCCCGCGCCAGTTTTTCTTTTTCCAGACGCTTTTTACGAGCCTCAAAACGAAGTTTCGCTTTTTCGGCTTTCGCTTCCTGAACTTTTTTCGCTTTAATCTCCGCCTTCGCAACGCGGTAGTACTGCACCAGAGGAATATGACTCGGACACACATAGGCACAGGCGCCGCAATCGATACAGTCTGATAAATTTAACGCTTCGAGCTGATCATAATCTTTGGCCTTGGCACTCCATTGCAATTCTTGTGGCAACAAATTACTTGGGCACACTTCGGCACACTGACCACAACGAATACATTCTATTTCTTTACTCGCCGGGCTAATCTCTCTATTAGTTGGAGCAAGTATACAGTTGGTAATTTTTACGACGGGAACCTGCAAGGAAGGCAAGGTAAAGCCCATCATTGGACCACCCATGATAATTCTTTGTTGGTCATGGTGCTGGTAACCACATTGATCCAGTAAATGCTGCACTTGAGTACCTAACAAGGCCCAGACATTTTGTGGCTTTTTCAACGCAGTACCGGTTACCGTGACAACACGGCGGATCAATGGAATGTCGTGAATTATCGCTTCTGCGATGGCAAATACCGTGGCAACGTTTTGCATGATCACGCCAAGGTCGATGGGCAGAGACCCACTGGGCACTTCTTTACCAATCAAGGCGCTAATTAATTGTTTTTCACCGCCGGTAGGGTACTTGGTAGGGAGAACACAAACCCGCACTTTGTCCAAGTGCTTGGTTACGGTTTTCAGCGCCTGGATTGCCTCGGGTTTATTGTCTTCAATGCCAATTAAAATATACTCAGGTTCGAGCATGTGATCGAGGATTTCAATACCATCGGCTATAGTTGGAGCCTGTTCCCGCATCAATAAATCATCGGCGGTGATGTAAGGCTCACACTCGGCAGCGTTGATGATTAAATACTTGACGCCTGCCTGGCTATTGACCTTAATATTGGTTGGAAAACCCGCGCCACCCATGCCGGCAATACCTGCCTGAGCAATTTTTGCGACCAAATCCGCCTTGCTAAGCTGATGATAATCCGTATTGATTTTTCTTGGCTGCCATTTATCGTCACCGTCAGGCTCAATAATGATGCATAATTCCGCCATCGCAGAAGGGTGGGCAATGCTGGCCTTTTTAATCTCTTTGACGACGCCGGAAGTCGGTGCATGAATGGGCACAGTCATTGGCGTTGCTATCGCGGTTAATGGCTGACCCTTAAGTACTTTATCACCGGGCTTAACCAGAATGTCGGCAACATTGCCGATGTGCTGCTGCACCGGCAGGATCAGGCGCTGAGGTAATGACAGGGGACGTATTGGTTTATCGTTACTGAGAAATTTTTGCTGGGGTGGGTGAATACCACCACTAAAGGAAAAAAACTTATTTTTATCAATACGTTCGATGACAGATTCCATGACTACCTCTTAATCTATCTGAACGACTTCAATGGCATCGAGATCCCATTGCCAGTTCTGTAGTGTTTGTTTAACCGGTACCATCTCAATGCAATCTACCGGACAGGGCTCAACGCAAAGATCACAACCTGTGCATTCGTCGATTAATACCGTATGCATTTGCTTCGCCGCACCTGTAATCGCATCGACAGGACACGCCTGGATACATTTGGTGCAACCGATGCAATCTTCTTCAATAATAAAGGCGACTTTCGGTGTATTGTCCTGCTCGTGGCTTTCATCCATGGGGATGGCATCCACCCCCATTAAATCGGCGATACGTTTTATTGTATCGTCACCGCCCGGGGCACATTTATTAATGGCATCGCCATTGGCGACGGCTTCTGCATAGGGTTTACAACCTGGATAGCCACATTGGCCACACTGAGTTTGTGGCAGTAGGGCATCGATTTGCTCCATTAGCGGGTCACCTTCGACCTTAAAACGCACCGACGCAAAACCTAACAGGGCACCAAACACCACAGCGATAAGGCCAAAAATTAGAAGCGCAATAACAATACTCATGTCTACTTCACCAAGCCTGTAAAGCCCATAAAGGCAAGCGACATAAGACCCGCGGTGATCATTGCAATGGCAGCACCCTGGAAAGGCTTAGGAACATCAGCATTGGCAAGACGTTCACGCATCGCGGAAAACAGGATCAGAACCAAGGAGAAACCCACGGCCGCGCCAAAGCCATAGACAATCGATTGAAAAAAGTTGTGCTGTTCTTGCATATTGAGCAATGCCACACCCAGAACGGCACAATTGGTGGTAATTAATGGCAGAAATATGCCTAACAAGCGATACAGGCTGGCACTGGTTTTATGAACCACCATCTCAGTGAATTGGACCACAACAGCGATCACCAGAATAAAACCCATGGTCGTCAGATACTCGAGGCCAAAGGGTTTTAGCAGGTATGTTGAGAACAAATAACTGAGTAATGATGCTAAGGTTAATACGAATGTCGTCGCAAGGGACATGCCGATGGCGGTTTCAGTTTTGGAAGATACCCCCATAAACGGGCACAAGCCGAGAAACTTAACTAAAACAAAGTTGTTAACTAAAACTGTGCCAACTAAAAGTAATAGATAATCAGTCATTTATCATAAATACATCGAAAAATTACCTTTATTATCCTTGTTTATCTGCGATTTAACAACTTGTAGTTTGTAGGGTTATTTTAGTTGCTGGATTTATGTTCAGAATGGACGGAGTCAGCATGGCTTTCGCTTTATCCAAGAGAGACTTGTTGTGAACGATTTATCGACAATGGTAAAGCGTAAATTCGATAGCAGGGCGCTATTTTCGTTTGTTAAACTCAACGGTAAACGGTAAAAATAATAGGCAAAAAGATAAAAGCGAATGATGAATACATTCGCAATTTTACATAACACCCAGACTGTCAATGTAGACCGGCGTGGCGCTGGCTTAAACTTAACCAGCAAAAATATTCGCAGATGGCGAAGCTGATCTCAATTAATCAAGCGCTTAAGCCGTGTCGTAACTATTTTTGCGCGATTTTCACTCGGATCCTGTTCTTAGCAACCCGAGATTCATGCAGGGCGGAAATAGCCGATTTCGCTTCACTTTCATCAGGCATTTCAACAAACGCAAAGCCTTTGGACTTACCCGTCAGTTGGTCTAATACCAGGTTACATTCAGTAACCGTGCCGTGGGCAGAAAATAAAATACGGATTTCTTGTTCAGTGGTTGAACGGGATAAGTTACGAACTAAAAGTTTCATAATGAGCCATGTGAGAAGTTATATAGGTTAGATTGTCTCATATATCTCAAATAGACCAAGTTATTTCGCCTTTTTAATGGAGAAAGCTTATACCAATCACATTAAATTATTGCTCACTCAGTGAGAATTTAAAGGATTTTAGACAAGGCTTTGCTTGGAACTTGGCAATGATTAGAAAGTCGCTAACGCGACATGCATCGCGAATGGATCAAATGAGAATGAGAATGTAACCCAGCGAGGTGAGGTTGCAAATTAAGTTTGGATTTTATTTGTACAAAGGGTGGCAACAGTTGCCACCCCGGGGCTTAATGGCGTTGTAATTTAGGCTAAATACCTTCCGGCTTACCGATGTAATAACCTTGACAACCGTCCACCAAAATTTCATCAAACGTATGTTTTTCTTCCTGAGTTTCTACGCCTTCGGCCAATACTTTAATGCTCATACGATGGGCTAAATCAATCATCAGGCGCAGGAAGTACTGATTGTTTTTATCGTTTTCAATGCCTCGCGTATAGCTGCCGTCCATTTTGATATAGTCTGGAGATAATTCCCGGAAAAACTTGAACGAGGTAATGCCAACTCCGAAATGCTCCACACAGACTTTAGCACCGGCTCGGTGGATCATATTGATAAAATAGACACTATCTTTGACGTTTTGCTGCAAACCGTATTCACTGACCTCAAAAATCAACCGCGCTGCGATGTCTTTATCTTTCAGCAAACGGCGCTCTAACCAGATAATAAAGTGTTCATCATGAATCGAACGAGAACTTAAATTGATCCCAAAGGATTGCTCAGTCAGGTTTTTATTACGGATTTCCGACAGAACTTTTTCAATCACCAAACGGTCGATCAGGATGATTTTATCCAGTTTTTCCGCCATTGCGATAAAGGACGCCGTGGGCATTTGCTCGCCAGAGGTATTGGTGAAGCGAGCCAGTACTTCGTGATAAATTTTATTGTTGCGGGCATTAGGCTGGATCAATTGTGTTAACAACGAGACATTTTGATGCTCAATAACGTAATCGATTTCTTTGCCCCAGCTCTGGCTACCATAACCAATTGCACTGGTGTCTTCCATATCTTCATAGGATTGAATATACCAGGAGTTCTTGTGCTTGGTTTCGGCGATGCTGATTGCCGTGTCGGCAAGCGCTAATAATTCTCCCAGTGGGCGGCTAATTTCAAAGTTTACGATACCGGTGTAGGCAACCGAATCGATATCAGCCAGCACTTGATATTCATTAAACAAGCCGGTGAGTTCATCCGCATACGTTTGTGACGCTTTTAAGGTGATATTGGGAATAAACGTGGCAAAGTCAGAACCATTTAAGCGAAACAGCGACGCCCCTTCAATGTTCTTAATTTGCCTGCGTAGGATATTACCAACCTGACATAAATAACGGTCGCCTTCCTGATAACCGTGAACCTTATTGATCACCCGTAATTCAGTACAACGGGTAATAAACAATACGCCAAAGCTGCTTCCTCGGGTGTGTTTTGCATAGGCGGTAAAAAACTCGGCAAAACTATTACGGTTCGACAAACCGGTGAGCGAATCCACATAGGCGGTTTGTTTTAATTCTTCGGTATTGGACAAGCGCGTTGCGATAAATTCTTTCAATTGCTGGATCATGGTATTGACCTGATCAAACGCACCGGGTAACTGAAATTGTTCGATGTCCTGTTTATTGTCGATTGCGTGCTTAATTTCATCGGCAATTGCTTTGGAGACTTTTTCTGACGCTTTTCGGTTTGCATTAACCGTCAACTGGCTGGTGAAAATTGTGCCAATAATGACGACAAAAATGGTAAATAAAAGAATAAAAATGCTGAGGGTGTTAAACCAGCCTATCAGTTGATTTTGATTAAGCTGGTAAGTCACGGTTGCGGTTAATGGTTTGGCCGAAACGCGATAAGGTTTTTCTGCATGGATCCAGGAGGCCAGAGTCGGATGGTCAACTTTACGTTTTGTATACGAGCCTACTTCCTGTTTTTGTTGATCAACGACCGTTAACGTATTGTAGTTGTACGCTTTATTTAACAGGGTCGGAAAATGTTCCAGTTCCGAACCTTGAAATGATTTTGCATGGGTTTGTATATGCACCCGATGCTGTTGATGCTGGTAATCCACAAAGCTCTTGAGACCAGAAATGCTAAGAGTGAAAAAACCCAAGAGAAAGATAATGGCAAAAACAACGTTTTTTGCCAGAATTTTTGCGACCGTCGACATGCGAGAATTTCCCCAGTTATTATAGTTTCTCTGCCTTGAACGAATAGTCAGCACTGACTTTTCGAACAATGTTTATACGATATGATTAATGACTCCACAATGCAATATGATTTTTGCTTTGTTTGTGGTGCTAAGTGTACAATTTTATTGCTATTAATGACCTAAAAGGGTGTTAAGGCAACAATCTGCCTCAGTGGATGTTAAATTTTTAAACAGACAATCAATGCATCAATGCCAGTAATGTTATCACTGTGAATATCCGAGTGACTAGCCATGTAGCTTGCTCGGCAAGTATCACAAGGGCGCCAATTTCATCCACAAGCACCATTCATTGCCAATTTTTAGCGTTAATAACCCCGTGCTTTTTTGCAAAAAATACACGGATAAATAACGATGTACAGATTTCTTGTCGTTCTATGTACTCGGGTGAGTTTCAATGTCAGATTTTCTACCGTATAATAAAAATCATTCTCATTAAGGATAAACCTAACCATGACACTAAATCAGGTCAAAGCTGGAGAAAAAGCGATCATCAGTGGTTTTTCTCGGCAACCATCGGTACGAGCCAAACTTATGGATTTGGGATTGATCCCTGGTACCGCTATCACGATGAAGCGCAGTCTTGGGTGGAGTAAAGCGATGCAAATCCATGTGCGCCAGGCAAATTTAATTATACGCCAGTCATTGGCCGAAGATATTCAGGTGAAGGTTGTAAAATAAATGGAGCAAGTATTACTGGTTGGCAACCCCAATGCAGGGAAATCTACACTATTCAACCAATTAACGGGCCTTAGGCAACACGTGGGTAATTTTCCAGGCATTACCGTGGAAAAGAAAACCGGTGAGATGAAAATTGCCAACCGAGAGATTTCTTTGGTCGATTTGCCAGGAGTTTATTCTCTCGTTCCCCAACAGCAAACCTCAGAAGATGAGCGAGTCACACTTAATTATTTACTTGAGCACCCAGCTTCGACTGTCATCAATATTGTGGATGCGACATCCTTAGAGCGCCACCTTTATTTAACCCTGCAGTTGCGAGAACTGGGGCTGCCGATGGTGATGGTGCTAAATAAATGGGATCGCGCCGAGCAAATGGGGCTTGATCTCGATTTAGACAAATTGCAAGAATTAGTCGGTTGTCCGGTGGTCGCGATCAGTGCCAATGATAACGATTCAAGTCAGCACATTGAGCAGGCGTTACTGGAATTTGATGGTGATACGCAAGCGAACCTGCAAGTGTCCTATGACAAACATATTATCGATGCATTAAGTGGTGAAGGCAGCCGGTTTCAGCAATTAAACCGCCTGGTCGCTGAGCAAAGTTCACAAGGTGAATCTGCGACGGATTACGAATTGGATATTGCCTCTTGCCGCTATCAGACGTGTCATAACATCGTTGCAGAAATTGGCAGACATTCTGAGTCTAAACAACACAAATTTACCGAGTGGCTGGATCATTATCTAATGCGCCCATGGGTCGCGCTGCCTTTGTTCTTGTTATCCATGTATTTGATGTTTATGTTCGCCATTAATGTTGGTGGTGCCTTTATCGATTTCTTTGATATTGCTGCCGGTGCATTGCTGGTAGATGGTCTGGCTTATCAATTAAACAGTTGGAATTGGCCAGAGTGGCTGGTGGTCTTACTAACTGATGGGGTTGGAACCGGTATCCAGACCGTGGCGACGTTTATCCCGTTGATATTCTGTCTGTATTTATTTTTAACGGCATTAGAGCAATCCGGATATCTGGCGCGAGCCGCGGTGGTGACCGATAGAATTATGCAAAAAGTTGGCTTACCAGGTTCTGCTTTTGTGCCAATGTTAATGGGGTTTGGCTGTACCGTGCCTGCGGTTATGGCAACACGCACCTTACAGCAAAAGCATGAGCGGGTGCTGGCTGGAGCCATGAGTCACTTTATGGTGTGCGGCGCGCGCTTACCGGTTTTTGCGTTATTTGCGGCGGCATTCTTTTTAGAAAATGCATTGAATGTGGTGTTCTTGCTGTATCTACTTGGCATTGTCGCAGCACTGCTTACCGGTTTAGTCTTTCGTAAAACCGTAACCAAAGGGGAAGGTAGTCCGTTTATTATTGAGTTGCCGCAATATCAGGTACCAAGATTATCGGATTTATGGTTTCGTACCTGGCAACGTTTGAAAGCGTTTGTATTTGGTGCCGGTAAAACGATAGTCATAATGGTGACATTGTTAGGCCTGTTAAATTCATTGGGCAAAGATGGCAGTTTTGGAAATACCGGTACCGACAATTCCTTGTTGGCATCAGCAAGTCAGACATTGACTCCAGCGTTCGCGCCAATGGGTGTGAATGATGACAACTGGCAAGCAACGGTGGGAATATTTACCGGCTTGTTCGCCAAAGAGGTATTAGTGGCAACCCTAAATAGTTTGTATCAGGATCCGGAAAGGGCAGAAGAGGAGTTCTCGCTGTCTGAATCGATGCAAGAAGCCGTTGATTCCATCGGTGATAATCTCATGGGTATTGCCGAGTTGTTGCTCGATCCGTTGGGCCTGACGTCTGCCGATGTGGAGTCCGTACAACAGGCCGCAGAAGATCAAGAAGTATCGATGACAACGATGGAAAGGCTGGCCAGCCATTTTGATGGCAAACATGGTGCCTTTGCCTATCTGTTATTTATTCTTCTTTATTCACCTTGTGCGTCCGCACTGGGCGCCATGGCCCGTGAATTTAATGGCCGCTGGGCATTGTTTGTGGCGTTATGGGCCAGTGCGTTGGCCTATGTTACTGCCAGCCTGTATTACCAGGTGGCAACTTGGCAAGACTGGCAATCCAATGAGTCAGTAACCATTGCTTTGCTGGTGATTTTCAGCCTGATGATATACAAAATTATGGGGTTAAAAGCGGTAAGCGATTGGCTCAACAGTGGGGAAGAGCATGTTAAATCAGATACAAGCCCTGCTTGCCACTAATCAGGTCATGACCGAGCAAGCCTTGGTCAACCAATTAAAAGTGAGTGTCGATGCGTTAGCGCCGATGCTCACCCTGTTGTACAAGCGGGGTAAGATTGAGCCAATAACCGGAGGGGATTGCACCGGTGGTTGTGGTTGTGTCAATGCTAAAATCAGTGCCTGGCAGCTTTGTGCGCCTGATAACAAACCCCTTGGTATTTCAGTCATTAGCCGCCAATAACATTAAGTGTTTAACTAACTCGTTATTTTATCTACAATTAATAATTGGTAATGAATATTCGGATTTTGGTTAAATGGTAACTCCCAACGAATCGGTAAATAAGCCTAATGGACAGGGCATTGAACGCATTTACCGAGCCTTTTTTTGCTCAATGCAAGGTTTTCGAGACGTCTTTAAGTATGAGGCGGCATTTCGCCAGGAGTTGTTGCTTGTAGCGGTGATGTTGCCTTTTAGTTTTGTATTGGCAACCTCCATCGAAAACTGGTTAACATTGATATTCAGCCTGGTGTTCCTATTGTTTGCTGAGTTAGTCAATTCAGCGCTAGAAGCATTGGCCGATAAAGTCTGTACTGACCACGACCCCTTGATTGGCCGCTGCAAAGACATTGGCTCAGCATTAGTATTCGTTGCATTCGCCTGGCTAGTATTTGTTTGGGTGATGAACCTGTACCTATTTATTGTGTCTTAAGGGGTAGTTACATTGGTATATTTGGGGAAACTTTTTGTTCATTCACGAATTAACGGATTAACGGCAGCTTATTAATGACTTTATTAATTGTCTATTTATGTATCGCCATCGGTGTTTCTTTTTTGTGTTCCATCTTGGAAGCCGTACTTTTATCGATTACCCCAAGCTTTGTTGCTGAAGTGCAGCATAAAAAATCTCGGGGTTACCAGCAACTTACTCAGGCAAAACAAAATCTTGATCAATCCATTTCAAGCATTTTGATCCTCAATACCTTTGCCCACACCATGGGCGCAGCCGGCGTTGGTTCGCAAGCACTGCAGGTGTTTGGTGAAAAATGGGAAACGTTAATTGCGTTCTTGCTGACTCTGGCAATTCTTTATCTATCCGAAATTATTCCCAAAACTATCGGCGCCCATTACTGGCGCTCCCTAGCGATACCTTCAGCCATTATTATTAATTTTCTAGTGAAGTTGGTTTATCCACTGGTGTGGATTTCTGGATTCTTAACCCGCATTTTCAGTGGTGCTAAGCAACCATCGATATCTCGAGAAGAGGTTTTAGCGATAACCACTTTAGGACAAAAAGGCGGGACGATTGCCACCCAGGAAAGCCTTTTAGTTCAAAATATCTTAAAGCTCCGCGACGCTAAAACCGAAGATATTCTTACCCCACGCAGTGTGGTTCATGCCTTAAGTGAAGAATGTACCGTAGCTGAAGCGCTGGCCGCAGAGCAAACCGTCTATTTTACCCGTATTCCGATATATGACGGCAGCGTCGATAATATCACCGGTTTGATTATTAAAAATCACCTTTACGAGTCTGAACGACAGGGTAAAGCCGATGTTCGCTTGAAAGATCTGGCATCACCGATACATCGGATTTCCGAAAGCTTCCCTGTGCTTAATTTGCTTGATGTATTTATTAAACGTAAAGAGCATTTGTTTTTAGTTGAGGATCATTTCGGACAGACCGCCGGTATTGTTACGTTAGAGGACACCATTGAAACCATTCTCGGGCGTGAGATTGTTGATGAAAGCGATTCTGTGGAAGACCTTCAACTGTATGCCAAAGCTAACTATCGGTCGCGATTAAAAGCTAAGTTTAACAAGGTTAATGAGTCAGAATCCGACACAGAGGAATAACATTGAGAGGCCCAGGCTTTTTAACGTATTGGCCGCTTTATCGTATTAGCCTCTTTACTTAAATGACACAGGTGCTTAGAGTTGAGTATTCGCGAACAGGATAAGCTACGAGAATGCACCTTGGCAGCAAGCGCCCCAAATAAGAATCTCCAGCATTTTTATATTGCCGAAGAGCAATCGATATATTTGCTGAGCCATAAAGACGCTGAAAAGCTCAAACAATGGATAGAGCTGTGTAAAAGCCAATTACGGCAACTGGGGTATCACAATATTCAGTTGTTAGGCAAAGGCGCCTACGGTTTTGTGTTTTGCGGTGAAGCTGGCAACGGCGACACTGGCGCGGATGATTCGCAAGTGTTCAAATTTTCCCGTATCACCTTGCCACAACATGTGCAGGATCGCCTTGCCGATGAGGCGTTGATGCAATCAACCATCACGCATCCGAATATTCCCAAGTTAGTGGAATATCGAAAAATTAAACGCCAATCGATTTTACAGATGAGCCGAGCGCCGGGTGTGGATATGGAAGTGTACTCCCATCAGCATGGGCCATTGGCTCCGGAGTTGGTGGTTAAGCTGACAATCCAATTGATCAAGATTCTCAACTACCTTAAAAACCCTGCGAATCATCAACAACAAAAGCCTATTGTTCATGGCGATATTAAACCTTCAAATTTGGTATTCGATACACATTCAGAAAAGATCCAGCTAATCGACTGGGGCTCATCCGTCTGGGCGCAAATCGATAATCAAGGCCAGTCAACCACAGCAAGCGTTATGGACTTGATGAGCGGTGATTTACACCATACCAATGCCCGTATGGGGGATATCTATTTTATCGGCGAAGAGCAATTAAACGGCGGCTTGTCTTCGCCGCGCTTTGACGAACAGGGCATGGCAGCAACGCTGTATGCATTGGCTTCCGGACAATCCTGCCGCTATGGCTACAAAGTTATTACCGCTGCATCGCTGGGGTTACCTAAAATCTTAGGTAAGTCTTTGGATGCCATGCTCGGCGATGATCCCGAATTAAGGAAAAAGGCCGGAGATTACCTTTTCTCACAACTGCCGTTGCTGGAAAAGCTGGTTTTAAATCCAAACCCTAAGATTAACCTGATCAAATCGGTGATCCCGGTATGGATAAAACCGAAAGTTGCCCAGATGGATACCGTGGTTTACGGCTCGCGTAAATCGTTTTTGCGGGAATCCTCAGAAAGGGACAAGCTGGTTGATATTGACGATGTGCAACTGGAAAAATATTACAAAAATTTCCTTGTCGGCATGGGGGCTACTGAAAAAGCTTTTATCGCAGCCGTCAGCCGCCTTGCCCGTTACCCAGTGGTCGGCGGTCTTGCCATTCGCTGGGAAAAAGACGGGGTTTATGTCGATTCAAATCTGACTTTATTTGATCAGAGTTTGGAAACTGCCTTTAAATCTGCAGTCAATAATATGGTGACTTTAGCGCAAGGGATATTTCGGGTCGGCATCTTTAAGTCCTGTTTATTTGATGCACGTAACACATTGCACATTGAGCGTAGCGACAGTTCTGTTCCGTTTACCGCGGCGACAGGGCAATTTATTCCATTTGAGGTCAGTAACCTTGATGAGATGGATAAACCTTCAAGGCTCCATTCTTACTTTGAAGACGGCAAAGACCCGGATGAATATCTTCGGTTGCCGGGCAAAATCATGGCCGTTTTGGCGCGCTTGAATAAAATTCATCATACCGGTTGTATCATTTTTGAAGTGTTAGAAAATCATTTGAAAATTCACAGCTACCTGATGCTGTTAAATCATGCCAAGCGCGACGAGTTTGCCCAGTGTCTGGGTGAAATTATTGAACTGCTACCAACCATTAAAGGCGTAGGAATTTCTGGGTTTATGAAACTACCTTATAAAGACACGCGCTTTTTCGAACACATGAATCAGTTACCGGAAAAGTTTTATCCCAAAAACCCCAAACAACAAAATCTAAACAACAAAACCTAAACAAGAAAAGCTAAACAAGAAAGCATCGACGTGAATCAGTCACATAAATAGAGGACGCATCATGAACAACAATATTACGGAAATGGCCTGGTTGGATTTAACGGTTGAAAATGCCGGGGAAGTAAAAGATTTTTATCAGGACGTTGTCGGCTGGGAAGTAGAAGCCTGCTCTATGGGGGACTACGATGATTATGCCATGAACAACCCAGCCAATGACTCACCTCAGGCGGGGATTTGCCATGCACGGGGTGTTAATGCAAACTTGCCACCGGTATGGATGCCTTATTTTCTGGTTGCCGATATCGACGCCTCTATTGCCGCAGTTACCGCAAAAGGCGGGGAGTTGCTAACGGAAGTTAAATCCATGGGCGGTGAAGATAAATATGTAATTATCAAGGATCCCGCTGGCGCAGTCTGCGCGCTTTATTTTAAAAAAGCGTAGCGGGCGCTTAGGTACTGTTTGGCGCTGGTAGACTAGAAAGGAGAGGGCAGGTTTTAGTTTCCGCTTCAGATCTTGCGTTTAAGGTTTAGAAAAAGCATAAACCGTGTGTTATGTGATGTTTCGACACCAAGCCCCTGCCAAACAGGCCTGCCGTCAACGAGACAGGCAGTGGTAAGTTGATGCTTTTAGACCGCTAGATGCAATTACTTATTGCAGGCGCAAGCCTTTTGTCCATTTTTTTGAAGCCATTCTTGATAATTTCCATCTGAACAGCTGCGTTTAATATTCGGGCAACTTGCAGCATTGTGACTGATATCCGTATTGGTCGCTCCTTCAAAAACTGAACTCAGAATGGCATTCGCGATTTGATGGCTAATCGGTTGAGATGAACAGCCTGATATCAGGATAATAGTGAGTAACGACAAATACTTCATGCGATCTCCATTTGCGTATTATGCCCGCAATAAGGGGTTAAAAATCAGTTGGTTATACTTTAGCGGAGTGCGAGGGTAAAACCAACTGTTTTAGTACATTTGAGAGGCTTATCGATTGGAAAATTCTTTTTATCGGAACTGACCCTATGCATTTTTTATATCTCGAACGTTAATGTAACATTAACGAATCTATAACGCCTTAAAAAGGACCTGCTGGTCAGGCAGTTCTTATGCCAAAGTTTTTATGCATAGCGCCCCTCTAACGTAAGTTTTGTCTACCACGCCAAGGGCTTTACCCGGTCTATATCCTGTTTCTCGATAAAATCATCCAGACTTTCTGCTAACTGGTCGGTAGCCGCAAGAACCGTTTGCCAGTATTTTATTCGCTCTGCTGGCGGCAAATCGGTGAAATCTTTTCTATCAGGGATTTTTTGATAAGGCAGATTGGCCACGAATTTTTCGGACGGCACCAACATCACCACGTTATCGTAATGACTCTTATCGACAAATCGATTCATTGACTTATCAAACCAACCGGCCTTTGGTACGGAGGTAAAATGCGGGTATAAAATCAACCCGGACTGATTCTCAATTTCTAAATCGAAATGGTAGTCAATAATCCCGCCATCGCGATACATACCTTTGGGCGAGTCAGCAACATCTTTAATGCCACGCATGACCATAGGAATCGAACCACTCGCCAATAAGGCGTCAAGGGTATTGTCCCGGGTTAATGGTAAATAGGAGGTATCAAACTGATAGGGGTCGTTTATTGTTAGTTTACTGTCAGGATGATGATAGATAACTCGTTGATATTGATGCTTGAGCAGACGCCTGTCGATGCGATTAAGACCATAACTTGTCACTAAGCCGAGCATTTGTAGCGCTTTATTTTCAAAGCGGGTTAAACCATGACAGCGACAGACCACAAAATGCGCTTTAATGGCGGGGTTAGTGATTATCTGTTCAATGCCATGTTCACCAAATACGGCGCTCATTAACTCATAAGCTTTTCCGGTAATTTCCGTCGCATCGGCATTTTCGGAGTATACGGTTTGCGAATAATTTTCCGCTAAACGGGTAATTGCGGCGACGGGATCCTTTTGAGCCAGTGCGGCAAAGCGAAAAGCCCCGGCGGAAGAGCCGATTAAATTTAATTCAGATGTCCGGTCTTTAAATAATTCGCCAAAGATATATTTATCTAAACCATAAAGAGAAAACCACTTAGGACCACCACTGGCACCAATCATGGTGGAAAATAAGGATTGGGAAAATCCTTGTTGCTTGAGCGTCGTAAGGGCGTTGTTGCCGGCGTATATATCTAACACGGAATTTTAGCTTCCTGGCGAAATTTTATGGCATATTTTACGGGGAACATTGGTGCGTGCCAAGAGGAATGCATAATGAGCACCGCAATATCATAACGTTATTGTCGAGCAATTCACTGCGTTAAACAGACTCGCTTAATGCTGCAAGCGCGCGAATTGCCTTTGTTGCTTTTTCTTCTGGTACAAAAATATGATCATGGAAATGCGCGGCAACGACATTGGCGCTGATCCCTTGTTCCGCCAGCGCTGTTGCGATTGCAGCAGTCAGGCCTACCGCCTCTAAACTGGAGTGCACCGTTAAAGTGATCTGTTTAAACACGCCTTCATAGGTTATGTTGGCGCGTTCGGCCTGTACCTGTTCAAGTATTAGGGTCAAGCCTTCCGACTCTTGAAAGCACGCAAGGGGATTTAATGCGAGGTGTTCTTTTATGTCACCACTCACGGTGGTAAATACATAACTGCCATCTTGTAACTCTGGTTTCATGCTGGCAATTAATTGGTTTAAATCGGTAATCGCGTTCAAAATAGCTCTCTAATTTTTTTTAAATGAATTTGCCATTGTTCTTGCCATTGTCATTACTAAAATATCAGGGGCAAGCGGCGCTAACCACAACTAAACACCATTACACGCAGTGCTTTTCATTGACACCACTGGCATTGGCGATAAACAGGTTGTTGTAGACTCTAGTTGCGAACTCATCGGTCATGCCACTTAAGTAATCGGCAATTACGCGATTTGGATTTAGCCCTTCATCGACGGCTTTTTGCCAACGTCGGCGGGTTGAATCTGGCAATAGCCGCTGTGGATCACTGGCGAACGCCTCAAACAACTCCATCACGATTTGCTGGCCTTTATATTCTAAGCGTTGAATATCCGTTTGCTTGATCACAAAGCGATATACGAAATCTTTTAACAAGCCAAGCACCTTTGCCGGTGCCTTTGAAAGTTTGGCATTGTAGCGCAATAAATCTTCGTCAAAGTCACAGCCTTGGGTTTCGTTTAAATCCACTAGCGAGATAGAGGTGATCAGATAATTGACCAAAGAACCGATGGCATCTTTTTGTAAGTGGTGTTGCTGACTAAACAGGTTTTCGGTAATGCTCGTATAATTTTCCTGCACCCAGATATCATCAATTTCCGCCATGGGTTTTGCCACATATTCGACAAATAAATGCTCAGAAACCACGCCGGTGACAATGGCATCTTCCATATCATGAACGCCATAGGCAATATCATCCGCCAGTTCCATAATGGAGCAATCTAACGATTTATAACGTGTTTTTTTATGATTATTGTCTCGTGCCAGACTACTTTGGAAAAGTTCCTTGTCATGAGATGACAATGGCTCTAATACCCAATGCAACATATCCAGGTCGTCGTCATAAACCCCTTTAGGCGGATGCCAGTCACCGGCCTTTAACTGTCGATAGTTATTGGGAAGCTTCTCAGGGTAAGATGATTGCAAATGCTCGATGGTTTGCGGGTATTTTAAAAAGCCCAGCAGGGTGCGACGGGTAAGATCCATCCCATATTGCTCGGTATAGGGTTCAAGTTTACTGACAATACGAAATGTCTGGCCATTGCCTTCAAATCCGCCATGTTTGTGCATCATAAAATTGAGCGCGACTTCGCCACCATGACCAAACGGTGGGTGGCCAATGTCATGGGCTAAACAGATGGCTTCAATTAATGAATCATCGGTTGGGAATAACGTTTCCGCCAACTCACTATGCTTGTTTCGCAATTGGGCACTGATGCCAGAGCCGATTTGGGCAGCCTCTAATGAATGGGTCAAACGGGTCCGATAAAAATCACTGACACCTACGCCCATTACCTGAGTTTTTGCCTGCAGGCGACGAAAGGCCGCGGAATGCAAAATACGGGCGCGATCCCGTTGAAACGGGGAGCGATGATCCTGAATTCGGGTCGCGTTTGGTGAAAATTTACGTTGTAACCAATGCTCGTTCATAAAAATTGCACATTATTTGTTCCTTTCGTTCTATGATTACTCTATTTGGTTTCGTGGACAAGTAAAATTTCCCTGTACTTAGAGGAATTCAAGGAGTTAGCGTATCTGGCGTGGCATGTTTATTAATATCACCATTGTTTTTGCCTGGTTACCCTCATTGGTGTTACTGGCAACGATTGGTATTTCACTGATTAACTTTTTAACGGGCAGTTTCTCTGAGCAGCAACTTGATGCGGCAATACATTCACCGTTACAGGTAGGGCTGTTGATTATTTGGATCGCTTCAGTGGTTTTAAGTTTTTGGTCGATGTGTTCCGTTTGTTTTGGCTTGAATATGGGGTTTGTATGGCGAATGCTGGCGTTGTTGATTGGGACGTTAGCGTATTTAGTTCCACTGGCGTTTTTTCTGCCGTTACTGGCAAGTTATTCATTGCAAGCATTGCTGACAATCGTAT
The DNA here is from genome assembly GCF_005843925.1 of Thalassotalea litorea. Lineage (GTDB taxonomy): Bacteria > Pseudomonadota > Gammaproteobacteria > Enterobacterales > Alteromonadaceae > Thalassotalea_A > Thalassotalea_A litorea_A. The sequence continues at coordinate 11,681 of NZ_VCBC01000012.1, read as the reverse complement.
TATCTCTATTGGCGCTTGCGGCATTGATCCATCTTATTCACGCCTATTTGCACTTACGCCTGATCTTATCAGACACGAAAGCGAAGGTAGAAAGCGGAAAGTAAAACGGGAGACCACACAGTCTCCCGTCATACGATTGCAAATTTACTATCACCCCAGAGGGGGCGGAACGTATCAAACGTTGGCGATAAAAATTGCCCGTAGTGGTGCTGGATACCCCTCAATGGTTTTACTGCTATCTTCAGGGTCGAGAAAATCCTGCAGCGATTCATTATCCATCCAGTCAGTTTTACGTTGCTCTTCAAACGCTGTTTGGTCTGTATTGACCATACGCACGTTTTTAAACCCGAGGCGGCGCATCCAAAACATTAACGCTTCGCCACTGGGAATAAACCAGACGTTGCGCATTTTTGCATAGCGCTCGCCCGGCACCAGCACGGTCTGCTCGTCACCTTCAACAACCAGAGTTTCCAGTACAAGTTCACCACCAGGGCTTAACTGTGCTTTTAATTGCTGTAAAAAATCGATTGGCGATTTACGGTGATAAAGTACGCCCATCGAAAACACCGTATCAAAAGATTTTAGCGCCGGTAGGTCATCGACACCCAATGGCAATAAATTGACGTTTGGATCTTTGATAAAATGGGAAATTGCTTGAAATTGCATTAAAAACAGTTGGGTAGGATCGATACCAACTACAAATTCGGCACCTTCACCACGCATTCGCCACAAATGGTAACCACTACCGCAACCGATATCTAACACGGTTCTACCTTTTAGTGGACTGATATGGGGTAATAAACGATCCCATTTAAAATCTGAACGCCATTCGGTGTCGATATGCAGACCATGGATATGAAACGGACCTTTGCGCCAGGGTTTAAAGTTTTTCAATAAGGCTTCGATACGCTTGCGTTGCCCTTCAGGTATATCATCCTTTTGGCCAATGGTTACGCTGTTTTTTAAATCCAAGTTCGAATATTCAGTGTCAGGCAGAGCCTCGAGGGTTTTTAACCATTTTCCATATTCGCCATGCAAGTGGCTTTTTTGCCATTGATCTAGTTGGGCGGGCAGGGTGGTTAACCAGTGGCTTAACTGATTGCCGGCGATTTGTTGATAGAAACTATTAAACATAATGAATGACTGGCTATATTTAGGGTCGCTATTTCACTGCGACTAATGAAAAGAAGTTAAAACATTGAAACCATGGGGTGGCGTGGGAAAACCCCGCTTGCTGCAACCTGGACAAGTGACTATCCAACACATCAGGCTTCATTACATTTTCAATGGCAGAGCGCTTTTGGGCAATCTCCAATTCACTGTAGCCATTAGCGCGTTTAAAATCATGGTGCAATTCGTTTAATAGTGCTCGACACTCGGGGTCATTATCATAGATTTTTTCCGACAGGATAAATAAGCCCCCAGGGATTAATGCATCGGCGATTTTTTCAATCAGTTGCTGGCGCTTGTCTGGCTCAATAAATTGTAAGGTGAAGTTCAACACAATGACCGATGCGTTTTCCATTGGCTCTTGCAAAATATCGCCATATTTTACCTCGCAGGGCGTATCCGCCTTGAACGCATTAAGATGAATTTTACAGCGCTCGACCATGTCGGAGGAGTTATCAATGGCGACAATCTTACAACCTTTCGCGTCAATGCTGCGTCGCATGGCTAAACTGGCCGCCCCTAAAGAACAACCGAGATCATAAACATTGGTATTGTCTTTTGCATAACGACCGGCAAGGTTTCCAATCGTATCAATGATGGTGTTGTAACCGGGCACCGAACGTTTGATCATATCTGGAAAAACTTCCACCACTTGCGCATCGAAACGAAAATCCGCAACGTTTACTTGTGGTTTTGAATAAATCAGATCTTTATCTTGCTGGGACACTGGTTTGGACTCTTTGTCGGACATTGGCTAAGCCCTGTTGCATGTTATGAGCCTTATTTTATCTTAAATACCTGACTTATTGAAAGTTCATCCTTAAAAAGGTGGTTTTTTTGCAGCGATTTAAATAATTCGGTTTTTTTCTGTTCAGCATTCGCCAATTCAGGTGACATCCCGCGGGTTTTCCTTATAATGTCGGCTTTATTAAATTTCCGACATTGATTCGACCCTTTCTCATGGGTATCAGTCGATGCCGATATGATCCCGCTATAATAAACACGGGTTCGAGCTTTTTACATATCAGGAACAGTCAATAATGCGTAGCGTCTATTGTGGTGAGGTGAACGAATCTCACATTGGTCAGGAAGTCACTCTTTGTGGTTGGGTAAACCGTCGTCGTGATCTTGGTGCCGTAATCTTTTTAGATTTACGAGATCGTGAAGGTATCGTGCAGGTGGTTTACGATCCGGATTTCCCTGAAGTGTTGGAAAAAGCCAACACATTACGTAACGAATTCTGTGTTCAGGTGAAAGGTAAAGTTCGTGCACGCCCTGAAGGTCAGGTGAATAAAGATATGGCAACCGGTGCTATTGAAGTTCTGGGTCTGGAATTGACCATTTTGAACAAAGCCGCGCCATTGCCGTTAACGCTTGACGATCATCAAAACAACTCGGAAGAGCAACGCTTAAAATATCGCTATCTTGATTTGCGTCGTCCTGAAATGACTGAGCGTTTGCGTTTTCGTGCCAAAGTGACGTCTGCGGTACGCGAGTCGTTAGAGTCACAAGGTTTCATGGATATTGAAACGCCAATCCTGACCGCGGCAACGCCGGAAGGGGCTCGTGATTACTTAGTGCCGAGTCGAACTCACAAAGGTAGCTTTTTTGCATTGCCACAATCACCACAACTATTTAAACAGTTGTTAATGATGTCAGGCATGGAGCGTTACTATCAAATCGTAAAATGTTTCCGTGATGAAGATTTACGTGCTGATCGCCAGCCAGAATTTACTCAAATCGATATCGAAACCTCGTTCATGACCGCCGATCAGGTTATGGAAGTAACCGAAACCATGATCCGTGATTTGTTTAATAAATTGCTTAGTGTCGATTTAGGTGACTTTCCGCGTATGTCCTACGCAGAAGCAATGACGCGTTACGGCTCTGACAAACCAGATTTACGTAACCCACTTGAGCTTGTCGATGTTGCTGACTTATTAAAAGACGTAGAATTTAAAGTATTCTCCGGTCCTGCAAACGATGAAAAAGGTCGTGTAGCGGTGATCTGTGTTCCCGGTGGTGCTGAGAAGTTTTCTCGCAAGAACATCGATGAATACGGTAAATTTGTTGGTATCTATGGTGCCAAAGGTTTAGCGTGGATGAAGGTGAATGACCGTGCTGCGGGCATGGAAGGTATTCAGTCACCAATACTGAAGTTCTTGCCGGAAGCTGCAGTAAACGGTTTGCTTGAGCGCACTAACGCGCAAAGCGGCGATATTATTTTCTTCGGTGCCGATAACTATACGGTTGTGACCGAAGCGATGGGGGCGTTACGCCTTAAGCTCGGTGAAGATCTGGATATCGTCAGCGACGAATGGAAACCACTTTGGGTTGTCGATTTTCCAATGTTTGAAGAATTCGATGGTAATATGCATGCATTGCATCACCCATTCACCGCACCATCGGAGCTAACGGCAGAAGAGTTAGAAGCCAATCCTGTCGGCGCGTTATCCAATGCGTATGATATGGTACTTAACGGTTGTGAGTTAGGTGGTGGTTCGGTTCGTATCCATGATCAGGCGATGCAAGCCGCAGTTTTCCGTATTCTTGGTATTAGCGATGAAGAAGCGGAAGAAAAATTTGGTTTCTTATTAGAAGCGTTACGCTACGGCACACCGCCTCACGCGGGTCTGGCCTTCGGTCTGGATCGCTTGGTAATGCTAATGACCGGTGCGACATCCATTCGCGATGTGATGGCATTCCCGAAAACCACAACCGCAGCGTGTCCATTAACGAATGCTCCGGGTAAAGCAAACCCGGCACAACTAGCCGAGCTTGGTGTGCAAGTTGTCGTTGAAGAGAAAAAAAGCGAAGAGTAAATTTTTTGTTTTTCGCGAAATGGGGTCAGAGTCAATTAATTTTGATTCTGGCCCTTTTTTCATTAAGGTATAAACATAACAATAAATAAATTAAATTCATGAGCATAATCTTAGGCATCGATCCCGGTTCAAGAATCACCGGATACGGCATCATCGAGAAAAAAGGTCGCACCTTTAATTATCTTGGCAGCGGTTGCATTAAAACCCTGGCTGCCGGGGATGATCAGTCGTTGCGTCTGCAAATCATCTTTGCCGGTGTTTCAGAATTGATTATTCAGTACAAACCGGATTTGTTTGCGATTGAGCAAGTGTTTATGGGACAAAATCCTTCTGGCGCATTAAAACTCGGTCAAGCACGCGGTGCGGCGATGGTGGCGGCCACCAATAACAATGTACCGGTGGCGGAATACTCGGCCAGACAAATTAAACAATCGGTCGTTGGCACCGGTGCTGCGGATAAAACGCAGGTTCAGCATATGGTGGCATCGATTTTGAAGCTTCCCGGAACGCCTCAGGCGGATGCCGCAGATGCATTGGCGGTGGCCATTTGTCATGCCCACAGTTATGACTCATTGGCGAAAATGGCGGGCAAAGCAACCAAAACCGTTCGCGGGCGCTTACGTTAAACGGTTTTTTCGCTTTCGTACAAGCCGATATCTCCGGCGCAATCCCTTCCCATGTATCATTGCATGCACAACAAAGAATTTGCACTTTACTGTATAAATATATAGTATCTATTTCATCGGACTTAAATAATAAAATCGTGACAGATTGTTTCGCATTCGCTCATAAAAATATTCGCGCTAAAAATATTTACTGCAAAAATGAGCGACATTGATGCGACAAGACAGGACACACGAAGATCCTCAATGAGGGTCTAAAACGAGGATAGTGAGGATAGTAAAGTGATAGGACGTTTACGTGGCTTATTGGTTGATAAACAACCACCGGAAATTGTGATTGAATGTGGTGGCGTTGGATACGAAGTGACGCTACCCATGACAAGCTTCTATCATTTGCCCAAAATTAACGAAGAAGCGGTGATATACACCCACTTTGTGGTGCGAGAAGATGCTCAGCAACTATTTGGTTTTGCCAATGTCACCGAGCGAAAGCTGTTCCGTTTATTAATAAAAGTGAATGGCGTTGGCCCTAAACTTGCTCTGGCGATTTTGTCGAATATGTCCTCATCTCAGTTTGTCCTATGCGTGCAAATTGATGATGTTGGCACCATTGTAAAAATTCCGGGTGTTGGTAAGAAAACAGCAGAGCGTTTGTTGATTGAAATGCGTGACCGCTTAAAAGACTGGGGACAGGATCTTGCTACGCCTAATGCCGATGAATTTGCATTACAGGGCGAAGAAAATGGTTCAACGTTCGTTACCGTTACCAATGAAAAGGACGATGCCATTACCGCATTAGTCTCATTAGGTTACAAGCAGAATCAGGCGGAAAAAGCCGTTTCTGGTGTGCATCAAAATGGCATGAGCTCAGAAGAGATTATTCGTGATGCCCTTAAATCTATGTTATAACCAGCGCTATAGCATTCACCCAGCTTAATAATATTGGTCGAACAACACACATGATAGAAGCGGATCGTTTAATACAACCTACTCCCACTACTCGCGAAGAAGAAACCGTCGATAGGGCGATACGCCCTAAAATGCTTGCTGACTACACCGGTCAGGAACATGTGAAAGAGCAGATGGAGATTTTCATCGAAGCGGCGACAAAGCGTAACGAGCCACTAGACCATCTTTTGATCTTTGGCCCGCCAGGCTTGGGCAAAACTACCTTGGCCAATATCGTTGCCAATGAAATGGGCGTGAATATTCGTACCACTTCAGGACCTGTTTTAGAAAAAGCTGGCGACTTAGCCGCGCTATTGACGAACCTGGAAGAAAACGATGTGTTGTTTATTGATGAAATTCATCGCTTAAGCCCTGTGGTCGAGGAAGTTCTGTATCCGGCGATGGAAGACTATCAACTGGATATTATGATAGGGGAAGGGCCTGCGGCGCGTTCTATCAAGTTAGATTTACCACCATTCACATTGATTGGCGCCACAACACGAGCTGGTGCCTTAACCTCACCACTTCGCGACCGTTTTGGTATTGTCCAGCGTCTTGAATTTTATAAAGTCGAAGATCTGACCGATATCGTCGCCCGCAGTGCGCATTTTCTCAATGTCGAATTAGACAATGAAGGTGCCATTGAAGTTGCTCGCCGTTCTCGCGGTACACCACGAATTGCCAACCGCTTGTTGCGCCGGGTGCGAGATTTTGCCGAAGTAAAAAATGATGGTACAGCGGATCAGCATGTGGCCTCAAAAGCATTGAATATGCTGGAAGTCGACAGCGAAGGCTTTGATTTGATGGACCGTAAATTACTGCTCGCCATTATCGACAAATTTATGGGTGGCCCGGTCGGGTTAGACAATGTTGCCGCGGCAATTGGTGAAGAACGTGACACCATCGAAGATGTGATTGAGCCATTTTTGATACAACAGGGTTTTTTACAACGAACCCCTCGTGGCCGCATGGTAACCGAACGCGCATACCTTCACTTTGGATTAGATAAGCCTGAAAGATAACTGAATTTGCTCGCAGAGCTCTGTTTTTTACGGGTTGGATTTATTGCAAAATCAAGGGGTCAGAGTTGTTGATATAAGAATAACGACTCTGGCCCCTTGATATTCGAGCTTATTAAATTTGCGAGACTAGTTAGAACAACATATAAGCGATATTCATGATGGCTAAAATCAACATCGCCAAGAATGTCCCAAGTACACCGACAAAACGCTGCCAGCTTTTCCCTGACGATTTAGCAATGCCGATCGCGTGCAAAAATCGACAAGTCACTAGTGCGCCACCTAAGGCATGCATTACAAATTGAGAGCCGTTGTTTATTTCTAAAATTGCAAGCAACAGTAATGCAAACGGTACATATTCAACGAAATTACCATGTACCCGTATGGCTTTGCTCAACTCTTTATCGCCACCATCTCCTAAACCAATCTTTAATCGGCGTCTTAACCCGATGACTTTAAAACTCAGTGCAATATAAAGTAGAGCAAGAATACCTGCATAAAAACCGGTAATCGTTAATGAATGTTCCATTGTTTATCCCTGTGTATTTTTGTTAAGTTAGTGTACTGCAAACAAAAGTTGACGAAAAGACAATTAAATTTTGCAGTGTAAAACTTACGTAAAATTTGGATTACAACCAACTATAATTAAAGCGAGTCAGGCAGTATGAGGTAGCAAGCTTGCACATTAATTTCCCTGTAAAAGGAGGAAAGGTGAAATTCTTCGTTGCCATTATTGCCGGTGGTTTTATCTCTTTGGGTATAATTGCCGTGATGGCTGCTCTCGTTGCGTCGGATGACATTTATATTGAACCGGATGATAATTATACGGTTGTTGAGTTGGCAGAACCTCGCAAAGACAGTAAAACCATTTTTAAAAAGCGAATTTTAGATCCTCCACCTGAACCTCCCCAAAAACCTGGCGGTATCGCCTCAGTCCGCGCTGTGCCAGCAAAAACTTCGTCCGAGGTTAAGCAAATAAAAATGCCGGACATTGCTATTGACAGCACGTTACAGTCTCAGGAGTTTGCTGTAGAAGAAACGCCTCAAAATAGTGGTGCAACACCAATCTATCGTTCGTTACCGCGGTACCCGGTTAGTGCGGCTCGGCAAAAAATTCGCGGATGGGTAAAATTAAGTTTTTCTATTAATGCTCAGGGCGTACCTGAAGATATCCTGGTAATTGAATCTCAGCCCGAGCAGATATTTGATCAGGCGGCAATCGATGCCTTGTCTCGCTGGAAATATCGGCCACAAATGCAAAGCGGCCAACCGGTGAAACAGGAAAATCTCAGCGTACGTATCGATTTTGGTAAGAAAAAATAATCGACAACTCTGACCCCTTGATTATTCTCCGCTCCAATATTTTCATTTCTTTAACCCCTTTTTAATTTCTCATTCGTTTTATTAATAAGACGACATGGGAAGTCGTTCGTGATCACGACCTGTTTAAGCAATCAACATTCATTTCAATTGTGGGAAAGGTTTATGACTCGATTAATTAATATTACATTTTTAGCGTTCATTGTATGTTTTGGACTATTCGCGTTTATGGCTGCACTGGTAAAAGATAAAGGAGGCTTTGTAGCAGAAGCTTCTCCCTATGTGCCATTAGAGTTTATGGAGCAACCGAAAGACAGTAAGGTACAGGAAAAGAAAAAGATGGATCCGCCGCCTGAGCCAAAACCCGTGCCAGAGCCTCCATCATCAATAACTCCGGTGGATCAAAACGAATCCATTGCAAAAATTAACGTCCCGGGGCCGGATTTAACCATAGATGATCCAGGACCGTCGATTCTAGGGCCGAATATGGGGGGAGATGCCAGACCAATTGTACGAGTTAGTCCTAAATATCCGATAGTTGCGGCTCGAGATGGCATTACTGGTTGGGTGCAGTTAGCGTTTTCAATCAATGAAACCGGCGGGGTAACCGATGTTGAAGTGATCGACTCTTCACCAAAACGCACTTTTGATAAAGCCGCAATTAAGGCGTTGAAGCGGTGGAAATACAAAGCCAAAATGGTGGATGGGAAACCGGTAAAACAAACACAATTAACGGTGCAATTGGATTTTAAAATGGACGAGGCCAGCGGTTCGTGAGTAATATAGCGACATAGGCTTAAGCCAATAGAAAAAGTACAAAAGGAAGATAATTTGGCGAAGATATCATCCCTGATTAAAGGCTGGTTAAACCCAGCCTTAAGCCCGGAACAGCAAATGCTGGCCTATTGTCAGCAACCGGATGCTGCGCGGCTAAAACCATTGGTTGAGCGTTATAGTGATGATTTGTATCACTTTTTAATTGCTCAGTCGGATGTGGCAGTGGCGGAAGATATTTTACAGCACACCTGGTTAAAGGTGATTGAAAAACATCAAAGCTTTAAACAAGGAAGCAATGTAAAAAGTTGGCTGTTTACCATTGCTCGCAATACATTAATTGACGATTTGCGCCGCAATCAACGCTGGGATTTTAGTGATATTGATGATGCCATCGCCGCGCAAGACAGCAATGCTGAACGATACAACCCTGACTCATTTAACCAGAGTTCATTAAGCCACTTGTCCACTGAGCAATTAGTGAGCGACAGTGAGCAGCAAGGTATATCTGAGACGTCATTTCAGTTGTTAATTCAGGCACTGCCGATGGCACAACGAGAATCGGTAATTTTGCAACTTGAAGGCTTCTCGATTCAGGATATCGCCATGATCACATCGGAAAAAACAGAAACCGTTAAATCTCGTTTGCGTTACGCAAAGCTGGCATTAAAAAAACATTTAGGAACCAATAATGAGGCCGTCGGTAAAGAAGAAATGCTGGTATCGGGTAAGGAGTATCAGTCATGAGTAACAACAAGTCTGACTTTGATAATGAATTACAAAATACGTATCAGGATTTTAAGGCGGAAAACCGATTAAGTGGATCGCAAAAAGAAGCACTCTTCGAAGGCATTGAACAGGTGTCTCACAACACTCAGGACACGGTGCAACATGGATTTTTAAGCCACTACCGACGTTTTAGCTACGTCAAACCGCTTATTTTATGCAGCATTGCCTTAGTTCTGATCGTCCCAATTTTTAGTTTGATAAAAGAGCAGACCCAAATCATTAAGCCAGCACCAGATATCATGGCAGAGGTGCACTTTGAGGAATATTTGGTGTCTGACGACGAAGCAACTCCTGCTCGTTTAGCGATTACCTTACCGCAGTTGCCTATGAGTACGCGTCCAGAAATTATTTTGACGGAAATTGCCGCCAGCACCCCTGAGCAAAAGCTGTCAAACTTTAATCAGCTGATTGAAAACCTGAAACAACAAGCTGTGAGTGCCACGCAATTGGCAGGCTTGGATTTTGCCGATGAATTAAGGCAAGGCCGTCTGGTTCAGCTTGATGGCGACTGGTTTATCGAATTTTGTGATGAACGACGCGAGTTACTGCGAAATGAAGTGATTGAACACTCTTTGTTGGCCGCCAATCAAAAGCAACAGTCGGATATGACTTTTGATGTCTACTCCAATCAAAATGGTGTTATTGCACTGCTACAAAACTCGCAACCGCTTATGTGTGATTAAGCAAACGTTAAATAACCCAGGTTTAACTTGCATTTGCGGTAACCTAGACTTGTGTTAACAAGGTTGATAGGGCAGCTTATACCAATCCCATTAAGTTTGTGCACAACTCAGAGTTAGGGCAGAGGTTCAGTTACAACATCGATTTCGTTGATATAGTCATTCTATATTAATGAAATATAGGGCAGTAAATGGGCCTCTCACTAACTCCCTACGGGTGAGTTTTAAAGGCATTTATCCTGCGTTACTGATTTTGACAATGGAATAACCATTCTCTGCAATCAAAGCCTTGTCTAAAAGCCTTTAAATTCTCACTGAGTGAGCAATAATTTAATGGGATTGGTATTAATGGGGCATAGTCGTCATTAATTGGTTCTTAACTTATTGATTATTATGTTATTGTTTTTTCTCTAATTGACACTGCCCTTATATAACTGCCCCTATAGAAGATTAACAACAGGAATTATTGTTCGTGGGTTTAAAGCAAATTAATTCAACCTGGTTATATACCTCGGTTGCGCTTATTGCGTTTGCCGCTAACTCGATATTGTGCCGCCTCGCTTTGAAAGACGAAGCTATTGACCCATCAAGCTTTACATCTATTCGCCTACTATCCGGCGTAGTTATGTTTATCGTGCTGCTGGCGTTTCCTCGTAACGGTAAAAAGCACAACATGCAATTGCTTTCGTTTAGCGGTAAAAATTTTCTCGCAGCAGGGACGCTATTTATCTATGCCATTGGTTTCTCCTACGCTTATATTACCTTAGATACTGGAACTGGCGCTCTGATCTTATTTGGCACAGTGCAGTTAACCATGATTGGGATTGGATTTATTCGCGGTGAAAAACTTCACGTCTTTGACGGGGCGGGTATTTTTATTGCGTTCGGTGGCTTAATCTATCTTTTATATCCCACCATTTCTACACCAAATATGAGCGGTGCTCTATATATGGTTATTGCAGGAGTCGCATGGGGTGTTTATACCGTTTTAGGTAGAGCAAGCGCAGCGCCGCTAACAGACACGGCGAACAACTTCATCTGGACAATGCCATTGGTGATCGTTCTGTTTATCTTTACTGTTACTTCTGCGAACATCACCGTCAAAGGCGCTTTTCTAGCGGTGTTATCAGGCGCATTTGCATCTGCTTTGGGCTATAGCGTTTGGTATAAAGCGCTAAACACCCTTGGTAATATTCAGGCAGCCGTATTGCAATTATCTGTACCGGTTATCGCGGCGATTGGCGGGGTGTTGTTTGTATTCGAAAGCATAACTATTCGGCTTATGCTTTCCAGTCTGATGGTGCTAGGAGGGATCTTACTAGTGATTCTGCGCAAAAGCCGATAGATGATAATAATCAGCCTGATTTGGTTAAGTTAGTTCGCTGGTTTTAACTCGAAAATGCAGAGTTGAAGTTACTGGTTGAGTAAACGACTGCGACCGGAAAGTTATAAAGGCAACAGCTTTTAATACCAATCACATTAAATTATTGCTCACTCAGTGAGAATTTAAAGGCTTTTAGGCAAGGCTTTGATTGC
>NZ_VCBC01000011.1 GCF_005843925.1 Thalassotalea litorea | reverse complement strand
GTAACTGACATATAAACGTATTATTAAATAAATTAATAAAGACTCATGTGTCACAAATCATTAAGACTTTTCTATTTGCTCTTACGAGCTAATGGTAAAATCAATCTTAACGTGAGTGCCCACACAAATTGCTTGATAACTAATTGTTAAAGATCTGTACACAGATGTACTTACGTCGAATTGATTCATGGAAGAATATTCATTCGACGGCTCCTTGTTATGGGAGCGAAAACTAAATCACATTCGCTTAGTCTTCAATTCGCTGCAGGCCTTGCCCGAAGCAGGATGCGCATTCTACGCTATCCGGTTTTGATGTCAACCGCTTTTTGATAATTAATTCGAAAAAGTTGTTTTCGATTATTTCTCAGTTTCGGTTGTGATAACCGGGTTAAACCCGTGTGGTTATCGTATCAAAACACTTCGTTGGGATGTCCCGTGGAAGTGGATGCGCATTTTAGAGATTTTGAGTTTCCCGTCAACTCTTTTTTTCAAAAAATTTCATTTATTTGCAGAACTGGACGATAATTAAACAAAAGGGATTTTATGTTGATTATTAATTGTCCTTGTAGTTAGATAGGAGGGGCATAGTATGAAGTATTGACCTAAAAGAACATATATCTATGAAACGCCTATTTTGCTTAGTTTTACTCATATGCAGTAACCTAGCGCTTACCTCTGCAAGCTTCGCTATCGAAGCCAGCAAGCAAGAGCAATTACTACAGAACCTATTTGAGGCTCAGTTGTCTAGTACTAACTCGATGAAACGCAGTGTTAGTAGCTTGATTAAACATTACCCCCACCACGAAGCCTTCATACTCGATTACAGTTTTAAAAATTATCCGCAGCATTATAAACAGATAATTCGCGGAGCGTTATCTGCTAACCCACATTCAAGCGACGATGTTGTTTCGATGGCGCTTGCCTATGAAGTTGCTGCATGTAACGAGATTATCGCAACCGCCATTGATGCCGAGCCTGGTTATGCGAGTGATATTGTAAAGACTGCGACCCAATTGCGACCAAATGAACTCGACCAAATAGTGCGCGTGGCGATCACCACTAAACCCATTATGGCGGATAGCATTATTAATAGTGCCGCAAAAGAAAATCCTGATGCATTTGAATTGATCATGACCATGGCTTTTGAAGAGCTTCCGGATATGTTTATGTCACTTTTGAATAATGCATTTTCAAATTTTCCGGAAAACTCTGAGGAAGTTGTCGAGATCGCGATATCTTCATCGGAAAAAGTCGATGCTAGATTAGTGGTAGATAAAGCCGTACAGGCAGGGTTAAGTCAGGAAGCTGCCGTAAAAGCGGCAATCGCCGGCGGCGCTAAACAAGATGCCTGGGCACAAAATAATCGCTAATTGACGACCGGTAATTTACTGGGTCTTAAAATCCATTCCGCTTAACACATAGAAAAGCCAGCATAACGCTGGCTTTGTTGTTTGTGCAGTTCAGTGCCCTATCTATAAATTATAAGCTTTACACACGTTCAAAGACGGTAGCGATACCCTGCCCTAAACCAATACACATGGTTGCCAAACCAAGACTTGCATCTTTCGATTCCATTAAGTTAATCAAGGTTCCAGAAATTCTTGAGCCGGAACAACCCAACGGATGACCTAATGCGATGGCGCCACCATTGAGGTTAATTTTGTCATCTATCTGATCAAGCATACCTAACGACTTAATACAGGATAACGCCTGAGCCGAAAATGCTTCATTAAATTCAGCCAATTCGATATCCGCTATTGAAAGGCCAGCACGCTTTAACGCTTTTTTCGTTGCGGGTACCGGACCAAAGCCCATAGTAGCAGGATCGCAACCGGCAACACCCATACCACGAATTTTAACGCGAGGGGTTAAACCTAATTGTTTTGCTTTTTCTGCTGACATTACCAACATCGCACTGGCACCATCTGATATTGCAGAAGATGTACCAGCCGTAACCGTCCCATTGACAGGGTCAAAAACCGGACGTAAGCCAGATAAGCTTTCTACCGTACATTCTGGGCGAACAACTTCATCATGGTCAACCATGGTTAGTGCGCCTTGTTGATCATGTCCGGCAATTGCCACAATCTCATTGGCCCAGCGACCTTCCAAATGCGCTGCATGTGCACGTTGGTGAGATCGAGCCGCAAACTCATCCTGCATTGCTCGACTAATTCCATGCTGACGGCCTAGCAATTCTGCCGTAAGCCCCATATTACCTGAGGCTTTAGCCATGTATTTGGCCATCGCGGGTGCAAAGTCGATGTCATACATCATAGGAACATGCCCCATATGCTCAACACCTCCAATCAGATAGACATCACCAATACCGGCCATAATACTAGTCGATGCATCATGTAACGCTTGCATTGATGAGCCACAAAGGCGGTTTATGGTAACTGCCGCTACGTGTTTTGGAATACCTGCCATTAACGCGGCATTTCGAGCAATATTAAAGCCCTGCTCTTTGGTTTGCTTAACACACCCCCAGATGACATCTTCGATATCCGCTGGATCTAACGCTGGGTTGCGCAATAAAAGAGCACGCATTAATTGTGCTGATAACTCTTCAGCACGAACGTTTCTAAAGACTCCACCCTTGGAGCGCCCCATAGGCGAACGTACGCAATCAACTATTACTACTTCATTCATCATAATTTGTGCTCCCTTAACCTTTCTTTACATCAGTCGAGAAGTAAGACTTACCTGATGCCGCCATATCACGCAATCCATCAGTGACTTGATAGTATTCACCCAAATGCGCATAGCTATCCGCCATCGCGATAAACTGTTGCAAGCCGATCGTTTCCAGATAACGAATTGGACCACCTCTAAAAGGTGGGAATCCGAGACCATAAATCATCCCCATATCGGCTTCAGCAGCACTGGCAACTATCCCTTCTTCCAGACAACGAATGGTTTCATTCACCATAGGGATCATTAATCGAGCAATTATCTCATCTTTGCTAAACTCAGCGCCTTGCTTAGTTACAGCATTCAAGAGTTTTAGGCTATCCTGACTTAAGGTCTTTTGCGGACGACCGCGCTTGTCCTTTGAATACTCATAGAAGCCAACACCATTTTTCTGGCCATAACGGCTGTCATTCACCAATAAAGAAATTGGGTCATTATCAATTTGAGCCATACGAGTTGGGAAACCATCGGCCATTACATGGGTACAATGATTTGCAGTATCCAGACCAACAACATCAAGCAAGTAGGCAGGTCCCATCGGCCAACCAAAGTCTTTTTCCATCACTTTGTCGACGGTTGCGATATCTGCCCCTTCTAACACCAATTGACTAAAACCGGCCAGATAAGGAAACAGCACGCGGTTGATATAAAAGCCTGGGCAATCATTAACAACGATCGGTGACTTACCCATGCTCGCCGCATAAGCGACAACACTCGCGATGGTTTCGTCACTGGTATCTTTACCGCGGATAACTTCCACTAATGGCATTTTGTGTACGGGATTAAAAAAGTGCATCCCGCAGAAACGTTCCGGTCGATTCACGCTCTCGGCAAGTAAATCAATGGAAATAGTTGATGTGTTCGATGCGATAATTGCGCGGTCAGAAACGAACCCTTCCACCTCTTTTAATACAGACGCTTTCACATTTGGGTTTTCAACGACCGCTTCAACGACGATATCAGTATCTTTAATGCTGTCGTAATTAAGACTCGGGGTAATATTATTAAGTACAGACGCCATTTTCTTAGCGTTCAAGCGACCACGCTCAACCTGCTTGCCTAAAATATCAGCAGCGGTGCTTAATCCTAAATCGAGCGCTTTGTTATTAATGTCTTTCATCACGATCGGTGTGCCTTTATAAGCCGATTGGTATGCGATACCACCGCCCATAATGCCCGCACCTAATACCGCCGCACGCTCAATTTTTTTATCAATGGATTTTGCAGCCTTTTTGGCTTTACCCTTAACGACCTGATCCGATAGGAACAAACCCACTTGAGCCGCAGCCGCATCGGTTTTGGCCAGCATGCCAAATGCCTGGTTTTCCATTAGCATGGCTTCTGTTCTGTTCAGCAATACCGATTTTTCCAACAGCTTAACAACAGCCATTGGTGCCGGGTAATGCTTACCTGCTTTTGCGACAACCATACCTTTGGCGGTGTTAAAGCTCATCACATGTTCAATTTCAGAAAGTTTTACTGGCTCGAGTTTTTCCTGGCGTTTCGCTTGCCAGTCCAACGTTCCCGAGATCGCCTGCTTTAACATTTTAATTGCAGAATCACGAAGATTGTCTGGTGCCGCGACAGCGTCAATTGCATTGAAAGACAGGGCTTCATCCGCTTTATAGGGCTTACCGGTTGTCATCCATTCCAAAGCATTATCAACACCGATAATTCTCGGTAAGCGCACAGTGCCACCAAAACCCGGCATTAAACCCAGCTTTACTTCTGGCAGACCGATTCTTGCAGTGGTATCGGCAATACGATAATCACAAACCAGCGCGGTTTCACAGCCGCCACCTAACGCAAAACCAGTAATGGCTGCGATAGTCGGGATCTGTAAGTCTTCAAACTGGTCAAATATATCGCTACTGCTTTTAAATACACCAGCGATTTCATCATCTGGGGTTTTAAACATTTCTGTAAATTCAGTTATGTCCGCACCCGCGATGAAAGCAGATTTTGCCGATGTCACGACAACACCTTTAGCTTCGCTGTTCGCCGCGATCGCTTCTATGGCACTTTTGTATTCTTGTAATGTTGCCAGATTAAGAACATTGACTGAACCTTTGGCATTGAATTGCAACTCTACGATACCATCGTCGAGTAACTGGGCAGTTAGGCTGTCGCCTTGATATAACATGCCGAAACTCCTTCTTTGAATATGAGGATTGTCTTGTTGTAACGAGAAAGAAATACCACGCTCCAATTGACATTCGTTTGTCTGGGCGGGTTGCCTGACCCATTCAGTAATTTCGATGAATGGTAATTTAACAGGCGGATTGGTATTTATTTTAGTTGTCTGAGTGTGCCTTGTCCTGCAAAGCAAAGCAAGTTTTTTTAAACAAGCGTTTAAAGTACGCGTTTAACCTAGTCATTAAAGCAGAAATTGATTGAAGAGCAAGTCTATGGATCGGTAAGAAACTAATTTAACTCATTCAAATCATTGAAATATCCATAGCCAAAAACAAAAAAAGCACCCGAAGGTGCTTTTAAGTTTGGAAGTGACCGCACTTTTAGAAAGCCGGTTTGTCTTCCGTGTCTTCGTAACGCTTAACACTCGATAAAATTTCTTCTTTCGCCGCTTGAGCGTTGGCCCAACCTTCAATCTTCACCCATTTGTTTGGTTCAAGATCTTTATAATGCTCAAAGAAGTGAGCAATTTGGTTCAGCAATAATTCTGACATTTCAGTCGCTTCGTTAATGCCACGATAGATAGTGGATAACTTATCAACCGGTACTGCCAATACTTTCGCATCTTCACCAGATTCGTCGCTCATATTCAAAACACCAATTGGGCGACAACGAATTACCGCACCTGGCATTAGAGGGAATGGCGTCGGGACTAAAACGTCTACCGGGTCACCATCTAACGATAGAGTATGAGGCACATAGCCGTAGTTCGTTGGGTAGTGCATACAAGTTGACATAAAACGGTCTACGAAAATAGCACCCGAATCTTTATCAACTTCATATTTTACCGGATCGGCGTGAGCCGGAATTTCAATGATTACATTAATTTCATCAGGTAAATTATTACCTGCAGGTACTTTGTTAAGGCTCATGGCTCTTCCTACTAGTTAGGCTAGATTTTCAAAAGGGCATTATTATACCCAGATAAAATATAAATTCGAGATATTCGCTGACAAAACAAACAATATTTTCACAGTATTTGGCTCAAATCACTCAAGAAAACCTAACATTGACTACACTTTTTGCTGAACTAGGAGTAATGTAACAATTAACCGTGCGCGGTCTAGGTAGTTAAAATCGGGGTTCGCAGTATCAGTATTACCCAGTTTCTGGATAAATATCCAGGGTTAGCTGTTTACTATCGGGGTTCCACCGTATGTCCATGTTGTCTTATCGGTAACTCAACAGAGATCGAAAATAAGAACAAGTATTCACAAAACCTGTGATAACAAGAACAATGGGGATTCTATGGATAATCTACTTTATCTACCACCTGTCCTGGGCCTAGTCGGCCTGATCTTTGCGTTTATTCTCTATACCATTATCAAGTCTTATAAGCCTGGAAGTGCTAAATTAGAGAAAATCGCCAGTCAAATTCATATTGGCGCGATGGTTTTCATGCATCGAGAGTACAAGATGCTCGCCATATTTTCATTAGTACTTATCGTACTTCTATACTTTTTCGTCAGCCCGAATACGGCTCTGGCCTTTTTTGTCGGCGCTATTTCATCTGCTTTGGCTGGATATATTGGTATGTTTACGGCAACCAAAGCCAATGTCCGAACCACCAATGCCGCGCACGAACAAGGTGCAGGCCCGGCACTAACGGTAGCATTTTTTGGCGGTTCCGTAATGGGACTTTGCGTTGCATCTCTCGGTTTAATCGGTCTGGGCACGCTTTATTGGTATTTCGGTGGCGACCCTGAAACCACACATTACATTCATGGTTTTGGCATGGGTGCATCAACCGTCGCATTATTTTCCCGTGTCGGTGGTGGTATCTTTACGAAAAGTGCGGATGTTGGTGCCGATTTAGTCGGTAAAATTGAAGCTGGAATTCCAGAAGATGATCCGAGAAATCCAGGCGTTATTGCCGATAATGTCGGGGATAATGTTGGTGATGTTGCGGGCATGGGCTCTGATATTTTTGAATCCTATTGCGGTTCGATGATCGCATCGATTGCGATTGCCTCGACCATGGCTGTCGACTTACTCGGTGATCGTAATGCCCTTATGGCATTGCCATTAATGCTCGCTTCCCTTGGTTTAGTCTGCTCTATTCTCGGTATTTTAATCGTTAAAGTAATGTCCGGAAGTAAAGCGGAATTGGCCTTACGAGCCGGGACAATCTCTGCCGCAGTTATCTTCATTGTTGCTTCCTATTTCCTTATCGACTGGTTTGGTATTAATTCAGCGATTTGGGGTGCCGTTTTAGTAGGTGCGATTGGTGGTATCGTGATCGGTCTGGTTACCGAGTTTTACACATCAAGTTCACCGGTGAGAAAGATTGCACGTGCCGGAGAAACAGGACCCGCAACCGTCATGATCACTGGATTGTCGGTGGGTATGGAGTCCGTGGTAGTGCCAATATTAACGATTTGCGCCATTATTTTTACCTCGACCCATTTAGCAGGATTGTATGGGGTTGGTATAGCAGCCGTTGGAATGTTAGCAACCGTGGGCATTACTATGGCCATTGACGCCTACGGACCTGTCGCAGATAACGCGGGTGGTATTGCAGAAATGGCTGGACTTGGCGAAAAGACCCGCGAGATTACCGATTCTTTAGATGAATTAGGGAATACCACTGCGGCAATCGGTAAAGGTTTCGCCATCGGTGCAGCAGCACTCGCCGCGTTGGCAATTATTGCCGCTTACGTTGAAACCATGGGAGCGAAAATCGAAGATTTCAACCTTCACCTTGGCGACCCACAAGTACTGATTGGTCTGTTTATCGGTGGTATGGTGCCGTTCTTTATCGCATCAATCACTATGACTGCAGTTGGTGATGCCGCCTTTACGATGATTCATGAGATCCGCCGCCAATTTCGTGAAATTGATGGTTTATTAGAAGGCAAAGCGGAACCCGATACTGCCCGATGCGTAGATATTGCCACTACTGCCGCATTAAAGAAAATGATCCTGCCAGGTGTCATTGCCGTTGGCGTGCCGGTTATTGTTGGTTTTGGCCTAAGCCCACAAGCCCTGGGTGGCACACTAGGTGGCGCATTACTCGGTTGTGTATTAATGGCCTTGATGATGGCAAATGCGGGTGGTGCCTGGGACAACGCGAAAAAATATGTGGAAAAAGGTAACTTAGGTGGCAAAGGTTCTGAAACCCATGCGGCGACCGTGGTTGGTGATACCGTCGGTGACCCGTTTAAAGATACCTCAGGTCCATCGATGAATATTTTGATTAATGTTATGGCAATTGTATCGCTGGTAATTGCACCAGTTTTATAGCGCAAGCCATACAAAATAACCGAAAAAGGGAGCGATAATGCTCCCTTTTTTATGACTGGATGGCATCAAGCGCTATGCGCGCCCTGCAAGAGCCTACAATGTCGTTTGCAAGTTGAGCGCAAATTTGAGAATCTGTTTAGTTACATCGCCCGGGTTTAAGAAGCGGCGAGCTTGCATTAAAAATAATAATTCAGAGTATTAACAACATATGAAGCGCTCCATTTACACAAAGGTTTTTAAACTCCTATCTACTATTTTACTGGTTACTGGGGCGCTATCAGCGCCTTTGTCGGCAAAAGAAAATCGTGCACAGAAGCTTGAAGAATTCGGTGCGTTGATCGTAAATGTGCTTAATGAGCGTGATGCCGAAGCTTTTTGTCGCCAAATAGATTTCAACGACTTAGCCATGCGAGCGGCGAAAGATATTTTTGACAAAAAATCCGAGCAATCCGATTATGCCAGAGGTTTTAATAAAAGCTCGGCACAAATTTGTGAAAGAGTTGTAGCAAATCTTGAGTACGCTGAGGGTAAAACAAAGTTTCGTGGCATTGTCGAGCGTGATGGCCAGAAAAGAATTGTTGTTCGATTTGATTTGGGAGATTCTGGCTTTGACTATGTTGAATATCGAGTTAAAAGTCTGAACAACGAGTATCAGATATTCGACTGGTATCAACTGACTACTGGTCAGCTGGTCAGCGAGACTATTGGCGCCATGTCAAAATTGATGATGGATCCTAATCCTGGGATCTTGAAAAAGCTGTTAGACATTAAAACAATAGACAAAGACCTGTCGAGTCAAATGACAACAATGTTTCAGGCATTTCGCGATAAACGATTCAAAGACGTACTGACTGCGTATGAGTCGCTGCCCGATCCAGTGAAGTACTCTCGCATCATCATTACCTACGCTATGGCAGCGGCGAATCATTCCGGAGATGAAGCCAAATACAAGGGTATGTTATCGGTATTAGCAGAACATCACAGCAGCGATCCTTCCGCGGCATTTATGCTAGTCGATTACTACTACTATCAAGGGGACTGGGATAAGGTTTTGGCTTCTATTGATACACTTGAATCGAGATTTGGTAAGGATGCGATGCTTGAATTACTCAAAGCGAATGTGTACTGGGGCAATGGTGATTATCTGAGCCTTGAGCAACACGCAAAAAACGCCATTGCAATGGAGCCTGATTTCGAAGATCCATATTTCACGCTAGCACAAGGCTATATTGAACTGGAACAGTTTGAAAATGCGACCAATATTTTTGACCTGCTCGTAAACAATTTTGGCTATTACTTCAGCAAAGAAGAATTCGCTGCTGACCCAAGTTTTTCTATATTTGTCGCTTCTCAGGCTTTCGCAAACTGGGCTCATATTCACGAGGATTAATTTGCAGTAGCGGGGAATTTATCTACTGACAAAGACTAAAAATGACATTTAAATTTCCAATATTAATATCATTAATTCCTGTATTCATTGCCATCGCGGTCATACTAGCAGGCGTATATACTCGTTATAGAGATGGTAAGAGCACCGGCATTTATGTTTCCTTGGCCGGCTTTGGTTTTCTGGTGTTGTTCGGTCCGATGCTGTTTTTGGACACGGTTAAAGTATCGAGCAGGCAAATCGTTCAAAGTACTGGCTTTTGGTTTCATCAAACTCAAAAACACATCAACCTGACGCAAACACAGTACATTGAAATCAGTGGCAGCGAAGATGGTAAAGGTAAAACCTTAATCGTTTGGAAAGCATATAGTGCAGATGGTAGTGTTCATATCGTAGATCCAGGAGATTTATGGGAAAGCAACACGGAAGAAATTGTAGGCTATTTGGCTAATCAGGGTTTCGAGGTGAGGCAAATAAAGTAACCAAACACGCAATCAAGTAACACGTTAAAAGTTTACTACCAGAGCAGCGTCTGCAAAGTTTTGCTTTAGCTGCTCTAGTTTTATACCTAAGCACATTTAGCTGGTTAAATCCCATCCCCATCGGTATGCAATCCACATTCGCGTTGCATGCCATTAAAGCGAGTATCCTGCTCTTCCATTTGTGCAGATAAAGGCAAGCTCGAATGCTTATCGCCAACCGAGACATACCCTTGCTCCCATAAAGGGTGGTAAGGCAGATTATTGGCGGTAAGATATTCGTGAACTTGTTTATTACTCCAATCAATAATTGGGTGCACTTTAAAACGCCCACGGATCACCTGCAATACAGATAGACTCTTGCGATGATCGGTTTGACTGCGACGCACCCCGGAAAACCAGGTATTTACATTCAATTGTTCAAGCCCACGTTCTAGAGGTTCGATTTTATTGCGCTGGTTATAGTCTTTGAGAGCGACTTCATCCTGCTGCCATTGCTCACCATAGCGAGCACGTTGCCAGGCTGGGGAGATATCTGCACGAACGACATGAAGATTTAAGTTAAAACGTCGAGTGAGATCATCAATAAAGCGATAAGTCTCTTCAAACAAATAGCCAGTGTCGGTCAAGATCACCGGAATATTGGGTTGAATCTGCGTCATCATATGCAACATGACTGCAGACTGAATACCAAAGCTTGAAGTTAAGGCAAAGTGGGTGGGCAGGTTTTCTAATGCCCACGCAACTCTCTCAACAGCCGATTTTTGTTCGAGTTGCTGATTCCATTGCAACAACAATGAATCCGGCAAGGAAGCTGGAAAGCGGTTATTTACCGCGAGATTTGTCATAATCATTACCCATAAAAGTCAGTCGCACTGACTTTCACTTCGTCTACGATCCCTTCTCGAATGACAAAGTCACCAAAGCCTTCTTCATCATTACGTTTTTCAACCCACAACCCTATCAACTCATCAATGTCAGTCAATATCTGGCTGGAACTGATATTATCTTTGTACAGTTTCGGCACTCGGGTTCCGGCAATGTTGCCGCCCAGGTACAGATTGTATTTGTCTGGGCCGCGACCCACTAAGCCAATTTCTGCGAGCATGGCGCGACCACAACCATTGGGGCACCCTGTTACGCGAAAGATGATATGTTCATCTGCAATCCCATGTTTCGCTAACAAACCTTCAATTTGCGTCACATATCCGGGTAAAAAGCGTTCAGCTTCTGCCATCGCCAGCGGGCAGGTTGGAAACGCCACACAAGCCATAGAATTTTTACGCTGATTACTAACCGTTGCATCCATTAAGCCGTGAGTTACGGCGATGTCTTCAATGCGGGCTTTATCTGCTTCATCAACACCAGCAACAATCAAATTTTGATTGGCCGTCATACGAAAATCACCTTGGTGAATTTCGGCTATCTTACGCACGCCGGTTTTCAGTGGTGCCTGTTCGGTATCTTTGATGCGACCGTTTTCAATAAATAACGTTAAATGATGCTTATTATCGACACCTTCAACCCAACCAATGCGATCGCCGCGTTCGGTAAATTGATAAGGTTCTGATGCCGCGAATTTAATACCAGCACGGTTTTCCACTTCTTCTTTGAAACGATCACTACCTACACGATCAAGAGTGTATTTGGTTTTCGCGTTTTTACGGTTAACGCGATTTCCCCAATCACGCTGTGTGGTTACAACCGCGGCAGCTACGTCCAGCGTTTTCTCTAGCGGAATAAAACCGAAATCATCGGCACGACGCGGATAGGTGGATTCATCACCAAATGTCATCGCCAGCCCACCACCGACAAGAACGTTAAAACCGATAAGCTTGTCACCATCGCCAATAGCAACAAAGTTCAGGTCGTTAGCGTGCACATCCACATCATTTTGCGGCGGGATCACAACCGTGGTTTTAAACTTACGAGGCAGATAGGTTTTGCCTAAAATCGGCTCAACATCATCATTCGTCTGTTCAACTTTTTCGCCATCCAACCAGATTTCCGCATACGCTTTGGTTTTAGGAAGTAAGTGCTCGCTAATCTTAATGGCCCAATCATAAGCTTCCTGATGCAGCTTAGATTCCACTGGATTCGAGGTGCAAAGCACGTTGCGATTGACATCACCTGCCGTTGCGATCGAGTCGATTCCAATTTTATTTAACGTTTGGTGCATTAACTTAATTTTTGGCTTTAACACCCCGTGAAACTGGAACGTCTGACGAGTAGTTAAACGAATGCTGCCATAACTGGTGTGATCATCGGCGAAGGTATCAATGGCAAGCCATTGCGCTGGGCTAATGACCCCACCGGGCATACGGGCACGCAACATCACATTATGTAATGGTTCCAGTTTTTGCTTGGCACGTTCCGCTCGAAAATCTCGGTCATCCTGCTGATACATGCCGTGAAAGCGTATTAACTGAAAGTTATCGGACGTAAAGCCACCGGTGATTTCATCGGTTAGATCGTTGGCTATGGTACCGCGCAGATGATTACTCTCGGTTTTTATCCGTTCGTTTTCAGCCAAAGTACCCTGGACAATAACGTCTTCTGGAATATTGCCTTTCATTAATAAACGTCCTTTTGATAGCGTTTTTCAATTCGCATTTGTTTCAAATAGTCTTCTGCTTGCTGTTCGCTTTTACTACCTTGTTCGGCAATGATCTCAACCAATGCCTGGTGAACATCTTTCGCCATACGTGACATATCACCACAAATATATAAATGAGCGCCCTGCTCAAGCCACTGATACACTGCTTGTGCATTTTGCTTTAGCTTGTGCTGAACGTAGACTTTTTGTTGCTGATCACGTGAAAAAGCGACATCTAGACGACTCAGCTCACCGGATTTCAAATAAGCCTGCCATTCGGTTTGATAAAGAAAGTCCTGAGTAAAGGTTTGATCACCGAAGAATAACCAGCTTTTACCATCGGCATCGCGCGCACTGCGCTCCTGCACGAAGGCTCGAAACGGTGCGACACCGGTACCCGGACCAATCATAATGACATCGGTGCTGTCATTTTCGGGTAAACGAAAGTTATTGTTGTGTTCAATAAACACGTCAATTTCATCATCCGCCTGCAATTGCTCAATCAAATATGAAGAAGCGGTACCCGCACGTAACTCGCCGTCGATGTCAAATTGCATCAGTCCCACGGTTAAGTGCACTTCTTCATCCACTTCCTGCTGCGAGGATGCAATTGAATACAAACGAGGCGTTAATGCCGGTAGCAAATCAATCAATTCCTGAGCCGATAGTTGTCCCGGGTATTGTTGAATGATATCGACAAACTGTATTTGGTTTATCAGCTTTCGGGTTTGCTCACCATCGGCAAGAATATCTGCAAGCGCTTCGCTGTCAGATATCTGCTGCCAACGAATTAAAGTGGCTTTTGCTAACGCACCAATCTCTCGTTTACTCACCAGAGCCTGAGTCAAATCAAGTTCTGCGCCATCAATATTGACGAGTTCACTGCCATTCAATCCCAAAATCTCTAAAATTTTTGCAACTGCAGTCGCTGAATTTTTTGGCCAGATCCCAAGGGCATCACCCGGTTGATATTGAATACCGCTATCAGCCAAATCAATTTCCAAGTGTTGTACCACTTTGTTGGAATCGCGGCCGGTGATTTTCTGGTTTTCCAGGATCACCGCAGTGTATGGGCTTTCCTTGGTATAAGGGCTAGCGTGTATTGAGCTTGCTGCTTCATTACCGGCAACCGGAAGTTGCACAACCTGAGCGGTATTGGCGGCAAATAGCTCTTTTACTTTTTCAAGCTGAGCGGTTTGCCAGACATCAGAGTCAGATTGATAATCTACATCACAATCAACACGTTCAGATAATCGACTAGCGCCTAGCTTTTCCAGATACTGGTCAAAGTCTTTACCTGTCTGACAATAAAATTCATAGCTTGAATCGCCAAGTGCCAGTACAGAATACTGCAAGCTTTCGAGCTTAGGCGCTCGTTTGGAAGATAAGAAGTCATGTAAAGCCATGGCATCATCCGGTGGCTCACCCTCACCATTGGTACTGGTGATGATCAATAAATGGGTTTCATTCTTGATATTTTTTGGCTTGTAATCGCCCATGTTAACCAGTGTGGCGGCAATCCCCATCGACTCGGCGTTTTGCAATACCTTTTCTGCAACACCTTTGGCGTTACCGGTTTGCGAGCCAAATAAAATAGTAAGACTCGACTGAGCTTGAGCAGCGGCAGCTGGAAGCGCAGCGCCCCCCTCGCCTTCACTTTTGGCAGCCAGGTAACCACTGGCCCACGCCAGTTGCAACGGCGAATATTGATGGATAACCTGCTGTAACTGCTTGAGCTGATCGGCGCTCAAGCTGGCAGCGTTATCATTGTTTGCTTTAACCAACATGCTTTGTCCATAAATAGAGACGGAAGAATAATGGCTAAAGGATAAACATTGCTCAGTAAAACTTAAAAGAATAGATAACCATTTTTTATTCCAAAAAAGCATACAAGAGTTTATCAGGATGATTTTGAATTGTGTTAAAACCAGCGGGTTTCAGGAATACTACGAGGTTTTAGGGATTTTTCGCTTCGAATGACGTATTTTACATAGTCATGCAAAAATTAAAGAAGCTTTGACCATACTCGTATATCCACCGAAATAGTGAAACACACTAAGTGCAAATTAACAGTTACCCCGTTAAAGGTAAGTAGCAAGCCCGTCAAAAACACCAAGATTTTGGTGCTAAGAATTCCTGAAAAAGTTGAGAATTTTCACAAATATTCCTTCTTTTTCCGAGAAATTAGTTGATTTCAAAAATAGGAATCTTAGTTAATGCAACGGTATAAAATTCCTGAAATTCCCGAAACCTGAAATTTTGACAATTGTGTTAATTATCCCGATGCAATAAAAAAAGGAGTTTGATGCAAATGGCATCAAACTCCTTTTTTAAAAACATCTGTCGTTAAAGCTGAAAAATGTACATGTTTTTCGAAGATACGAACAAGGTATTTTCGTCCGCGGATAAAATCATTTTAATGCGAGAAGTAGGCATGTTTATTGTCTCGATATCGAAGCTTCCCACAGCTCTGTATGAAACAGCTTCAGGGCTTTGTAGTAAATCACCTACCTCGTACTCCCGTATCAAACAAGAGTATTGTCTACCATTGCCTGTGCAATACAAGGCGTAAGCCAAATCTCCCGCTTTGTTAAATTCTATAGTTTCTATCGTTTTCCCATCTTCAGTAATTGTAGGTAACGACAAAGCAGAATTAAATTCCGAATCAAACACATTCAATACCCGGTTTTGAGCAGAGCCATCTGCAGAAGCTAAAAGCAATGTTCTTTCACCGGTTAGATTAACTTTCTTTCCTGCACTGGTATCGGTCATTCCCTCATACGTTTTATGCTCTTGTGTCAGGAGATTGTATGTCGACAGTGGAAGACCACCGGAGTGAGCGATCACGAATACTGTTTTATCTCGGCTTAAAAGCGCACTTGAATAATTTGCTTCAAGAGTGTTCCACGTAGTTTCTTCAGTTTCAATATCTGTGCTAACCAAATAGTCTTGATAATGGTTAACAGAAACAAGTTTGCCGTTACTGTCTTGATATACCTGCTGACCGACATGACCAGGTAAATCGATTTCTTTGATAAAATCGTAATTATTAGCATTGACCATGGTTAAGGAATCATTAGTAGCATCTTGGATTAAAAACAGATAATTACCATCATTACTGACCAATACACGATCGACACTTGCATCGATATCGATAGCTAGAGGCTCCCATTTACCGCTATTATGCTTAATTGCGTGCCAACTACCATTTACCTGCCAGTACAAAATGTCCCGAAAAGCATCGTATATGCCAGAAGTCCCATTGAATCCGGAATCACCAAGTACAAGGAAATCTGTTGATGCTGCTTCATTGGTTATTTGTTCTTTAATCAATATTTCAATTGGTGCTGACTCTACTTTAGAGTTTTGTACCACTTCTAAAGAACCCGATTCCATTATTGGGTTAGCAACTAATTCGATTCTATAAGGAGATAAGTGACGAATTGCCGTGACATCCAGATTTGAAAATTTCTCATTTAGGCTAGCTACGGTTTGATTTTGCAATCCACAGCCTATCAGGCTTGCTTGAATCGGTTTGCCGACGTGATGCACCTTAGGGAAGAGGTTGTAAAATTCTCCATCTCCTCCTGCTTCATAATTTACATCGAAGTAGTAAGCTTTATCTAATCCTACAGAGCTGTCCTGGGTAACCTTTACTCGAGCACTATGTATTCCGCAAGAGGCGACTGAAGTTGCAAAGTTAACATTCAGCTTGTCACCATCAATGGCATAATCCATGTGTAACCAATCGGATTCGTCACCTTCATAAGAGGTAAGGAATGAAATTGAATCGGAGGAAATATCCAGGCCTTTGTAATCAATTTCAATCGAGTGGGCTTCAATTTGATGGCGATCCGCCAACTCTACATCTCGGTCAGGTACCGACGGTTGCTTAACAATATGGTAAGTTAGCTCTAAAGAGTCTTCGCCAAACACCTGATTACAATTGGCATCAAAACAGCCATATATTGTCAGAGTAGATTTGTATTCTCCTAATGGGAAATACAGAATGGGCTGCAAAGCCTCTAAGGTAATGGTTCCATTATTGGAGTTAACAATTTCAGCGGAGATATCAATGATAATGTTTCTGGTTTGTTCAATAACAAAATAAGCGTTCTTACCTTTTGCAATCTCATCCCTTACTTTATTAGAGATTCGTACCGATATATCAGCTGTTGGATAGGCTTGGCTTCCTTCGTACTCATAAATACTCACGGAATCCTGTGCGATCGATAAACCGGCGTCCCCGCCCTCCTTTGAAGAGCTACCTTCCGAACCGCCACATCCGGCAACAAATAGAGTCAACAAAAAACTCAAGAGAATCCTGTGTGATTTGGACTGGATATAAAACATCATCCTAATTTCCTTTATTATTATTAAAGTTAGAAGTTCACTAAATTTTTTAGTTAATACGCGCCTTGCATCAATGAAAGTGCAACAAAACGATAGTTTGTCGCCTTCCATACATCACTACACGTAATAAAGAATCAAAATCCCCGCCAACAGGAAAGCGACCCAGAGCACCATGGTTTCAATCGGCCAGAGTTTGGCAAAGTAACCTTTGGGCTGGTTTTTATCGTCATCGTAAGACATTCTGATTAATCGTCGGATGCCTATATTTGCCAGTCTTTCCAGCTTATTCATCATTTGCATGACGGAATAGTAAATGGGCACTACAAACCCAGGCGTTAGTTTGCGATAAAACCAGTCGGTATCGAGGTTGGTCGAAGGCAGCTCTGGCGGATACATATTCCTTAAATTTAACCAGGCAAAGGCAAGTGCGGAGAAGAATAGCAATTGCAATTGGGTTAGCACATGGGTTATGTCATAAGGTTGGTAATCAACTTCCCATGGCAGTAACGCATAAACGGTTTGTGCCGGGAAGGTACCTATGATGATACATAGCGTCGCGGCAATCGTCATCGCCGCTAACATGTTCTTTGGCGGCTCCGTAGTACGAATACCAGAATCATGGGCGAAGAAGGCAAAATATGGAATTTTAATACCTGCATGGTGGAATACACCGGCTGCTGCGAATAATAACGCCAACCAGACATAGTCATAACCCTCGGCAACCGCAGCGCTCATGATCATCGATTTCGATACAAAGCCACTAAACAGTGGGAACGCCGATATCGATGCGGCGCCAACAATACAGAGTATCGTGGTTTTCGGCATGCTTTTATACAGCCCGCCAAGCTCCGAACCGTTAATGCGCCCCGTCATGTGCAGCACCGCTCCCATGCTCATCATCAACAAGCCTTTAAAGATGACATCGTTAAAGGCGTGGGCAACGGCACCGTTTAGGGCTAATGAGGTACCGATACCAACACCAACGACCATAAAGCCGACTTGGTTAATCATGCTGTATGCCAATACCCGACGCAAATCGTTTTCGATTACCGCGTAGAAAATTGGGAAACAGGCCATAGTTACCCCAATCCAAACGAGTAGTTCGGTTCCGGGAAAGCCTCGGGCAAGTGAATAGACGGCAACTTTAGTGGTAAAAGATGCCAGGAAGATTGCTCCGGTAGGAGTCGATTCCGGATAGGCATCGGTTAGCCAGTTATGGAAAAACGGGAACGCACATTTGATCCCAAATGCAATAAATATTAACCAGGAACCCAGCTTTAAGATGCCATCATGTTCAAGACCGATTTCTTCAAACCGGACACTACCGGTTTGGGTAATAAAAATTACCGCGCCGGTCAGTAGTAAAACCCCCGAAAGCACTTTCATCACGATATAGCGCATTCCGGCACCATAGGCACGATCAGTGCGGCGGGCCCAGATCAAAAATACTGAGGTTAATGCTAACAATTCCCAAAAGATAAACAGGGTAATTAAATCACCGGCAAATACAGCGCCGACAGCACTGGCCGCATAACTTAAGCCCGCAACATGCTGCATGGTATCTTTTAAATGCAGGGCATACACTACGGCGATAAACGCGGCTAAATGGAACAGGTAGCCAAACATCAGGCTGAGTTTATCAACTCTTACTGGCTCGAGTTCAAGTCCCAGTAGTTGAAAAGTCCAGTAAACCCCGGGATCTATTGCTGCGAGTTGTAATGCGCCCCAAACAGGCGCCAATAACATGATGACGCTACGCAGATGACCACGCAAAAATATCGCTGCGAGTGAGCCGATTAACAGTGGTAGAAATGGCGGTAACTGTGGCAATAACTCTAGCAGGCTACTTATCATAGTAGGTTTCCTCCCGCATCAGGATTTTTCGCATCACTTTGGCAATCAATACCAAAATTACACAGCCTACAAAACCATATATGGCGTAAAACGCCGGAATATTTTCCCAGTCATGATAAATGTGGCGATGGACGATAAAATCGGCGACCACCAACAACACACAAATTACATAGAACACTTTAAGTATCATGCTGATATTTTCTGGCTTCTCGAAAAAGCCCGGTTTGTTATGCTCGTCACTCATCTATGACTGTCCTCTAAACTCGGTAGACACGTCAGGTATCAAATTAATCAAATCAATAATCGGCTGTGGATAGAAGAACAGTGCCACGCAAGCAGTTGATGTTATGCCGATAGCAATCAGGCTAGGTAATGGCGTTTTTATCGTTTCAGCTCTGCTCCATGGCTGTTGATTTTCATCCGGCGGGGTTAAGAACGCTTTTATCGGGATAGGTAAAAGGTAAACAATATTTAACAGCGTACTTATGGTTAACACCACCACAATAATTAACTTATCTGCCTCTAATGCGCCTGCAACCAAATACCATTTACTCCAGGTTCCGGCCATCGGCGGTAAACCGATGATGCTAAGCGTGCCAATCGCAAAAGCGACCATAGTTAACGGCATTTTTCTGCCCAGACCTACCATTTCACTAATGTTCTTTTTGTGAGAGGCCACCATGATGGCGCCGGCACAAAAGAATAAGGTGATTTTGCCGACCGCATGGGTAACGATGTGCAGGGCAGCACCTGCCGCTGCAATGGAAGATGCCAGTAAGGCACCAACAACAATATAGCTCAGCTGACTAACCGTAGAATAGGCTAACCGCGCTTTTAAGTTGTCCTTGGTCATGGCAACACATGATGAAAGTAGAACCGTTGCCGCAGCGATATAAAGCATCAAATCGGTGGTCATTATCTGACTTAGGTTTTCGATACCAAAGATATAAATAACCACTTTTAGAATGGTAAATACTCCGGCTTTTACCACGGCAACCGCGTGCAATAACGCACTTACCGGAGTAGGTGCAACCATCGCCGCAGGCAACCAACGGTGAAAAGGCATCAATGCCGCTTTACCAATGCCGTAACAAAATAGCACAAGCAGTAGCGCAATCAGGCCATCTGACTGTACGTCGGTGAAAATACCGCCAGGGGTAAAATCAAGTGTACCGGCGCTAACCCAGGTACCTAAAATGGCAAACAATAAAAATGCGATGGAGGTACCCAGTAAAATACCCAGATAAACTCGCCCGCCACGTTTGGCATCATCAGTACCGGCATGGGTAACCAGAGGGTACGTCGACAGCGTCAGTAATTCGTAAAAGATAAATAAGGTTAATAGGTTAGCGGAAAAACAAATTGCCATAACCGTACTGATTGCCAGAGCGAAGCAGACATAAAATCGGGTCTGGTTTTGTTCATTATGACCACGCATATAACCAATGGCGTATATGGTGGTAATGATCCACAAAAAGCTGGCGACTAACGCAAACAACACACCTAAAGGTTCGACGGAAAATGCAATTTCCAACCCGGACAATAAGCTCACCCAGGTTGTCGCCATCGTTATCTGATTAAAGGTGTTATCAGTAATACCTAATACTAAGGTAAACAGAGTAATGGCGGTTGCAATCGACACAGTCTCACGAAGATTTGGGTATTTACCGGTTAATACAACAAGTACAGCGCCAATCAGCGGGACAATGATCGTAAGGTTTATCAGTAAAGAAGGTTCCAGAGCAGACCAGATATTCATCGCGCGGCTCCCAATTCAGAAGCCGACTGAGAAGCCGATTGAAAAACTGCTTGAGCACTAGGTTCAAACAACCAGTTAGCTGCGGCATCGGCAGCGGTAACGCTAAGTGAGGTATCAATACCAAAGTAGATATTAGCGACAGCCAGGATCCACATCGGCACTAGCATCATTAATGGTGCTTCTTTTATGGTTTTGTCAGAAGCGCTCTGTACAGGATCTTTAAAATATGCCGCTTCAAGAATTCGGCCAATATAGACAATCGCAAGTAATGAGCCAATCAGCACTAAAAATGCAATCATCCAATGTTGCTGCTCTAGCGCAGCCGTCACTAAATACCACTTACTGACAAAGCCAGCGGTAAGTGGCACGCCAATAATACTTAAACCCGCTATGGTGAACGCAGCCATGGTCCATGGCATTGTTTTACCGAGACCTCTAAACGCCTTAATATCGGCCGAGCCGGTTCGCATAAATACCGCGCCAACTGCCATAAACAGTGCGCCTTTCATTAATGCGTGATTAAAGATATGCAGTAAACCGGCCATCAGGCCAGCTGTCGTAACCAAGCTAATACCGAGGATCATGTAGCCAATCTGGGCCACACTACTGTAGGCGAGCATGGTTTTAACATTGCTTTGCACTGTGGCGACAAAAGAACAGTTGAAGATAGCGACAATCGCCAGAACGAGGAGAATAACATCCATCCCCATGGAATAGAAAACGTATTCAGCGCCATAGATGGTAAAGATAAAGCGAATCATGACGTATACCGCAACTTTGGTCGCGGTACTCGCTAAAAACGCACTTACTGCCGATGGTGCGTGAGTATACGCCGGCGGTAACCACATATGCAGAGGGAATAAGGCTAGCTTGATACTCACACCGACAAGAATAAAGGCAAGGCCGGTATTCAGGGTGCGATTGTATTCGAATTCTCCGATTCGAGCGGCCAAATCCAGCATATTCAATGTACCGGTTTTCATATACATCATGCCGACACCAATGAGTATGAATGTGGCACCAATGGTTCCCATTACCAAGTATCGGAATGCCGCAGTCAGCGCTCTTCTGTCAGATGCTAAACTCACCAGAGTATAAGTGGCGAGTGAAGAGATCTCCAAAAATACGAACAGATTAAAAGCATCACCGGTTGTTAAGATCCCAGATAACCCGGTAAGGCACAATAGATGCGCGGTATAAAACAAGGTGTGTTGGCTTTGAGGGATTTCTGTCGCAATGCTGTCTTTTGCATACACAAGAACCAGCGTTGAAATACCGGTAACAACACTTAAAATCAAAGCGTTGGCAACATCGAGGCGCATTTCAATGCCCCAGGGCGGCTCCCAGCCACCTAAGGCATAACTCAAAACGCCCTGATCTAATGTCACCATCAATAACGAAACGGCAATACAAAAACTAATACCACTGACAATGGTTGCCAGTAACCAGGCAAGCTGACTTCGGCCTAAAAGCATACACAAAGGTGCCGCAATCAACGGCAGCACTATGGGTAAAACAGGAAAGTGCTGTTCAAACATCAGATTAGCGCGTCCTTGTCTTCAAATTCATTTTCTTCAACGGTACCGTAGGCGCGTTTTATTCTTACCACTAACGCAAGACCAACGGCCGTGGTAGCGACGCCAACGACGATGGCAGTAAGAATAAGCACATGGGGTAACGGGTTTGAATAACTGGTTATACCATCAGCAACGATTGGTGCGCTGCCGCCCTGTACTTTACCAATTGAGATATACATCATAAACACGGACGTCTGAAAAATGTTTAGCCCAACAATTTTCTTCACCAGGTTATTTGCAGAGATAACAATGTAAAATCCTGCCATCATTAAAAATACAACTATCCAGTAGTTGTAATAATCCACTATAAAACTCATTGAATGTTCGTCCTTTCTGCTTGCGCAGCGAATCCATAAAAAATACCGAGCATGGCTGCGAAAACCGTTATACCGATACCGAATTCGATAACAATAATGCCGATATGCTGGCCCACAACCGGATCGCTGGCCAGAACGTTGTAATCGAGGAAATTACCGCCTAGGAAGAAACTTGTCACGCCAGTCCCGGCGTAAATTAGTACACCCAATGCGGCCAGAACCTTCAGGAAATTGGGTCGAACAACATGGGTGGCCAGCGGTAAACCAAACACCAGGGCATAAAGAATAACGGCGGCAGCCGCAATAACCCCGGCCTGGAAGCCCCCGCCGGGGCCATAGTCACCATGAAATTGTACGTATAACGCGAACAATATCGTCATCGGGATCACTAACTTAGCGACCACTCTCAATACAAGGTGCGACTTTAAACCAGAATCAATGGCCACACCACCCGGCTTTGGCATCCCTAACAGGCTCAGCACCCCAATTGCCGCAGCAAAGACCACAGCGGTTTCACCTAAGGTATCAAACGCTCGGTAACTGGCCAAAACGGAGGTCACCATATTCGGTAAACCGATTTCTTTAGGAGACTCTTCGATGTAGCGAGGTGCCACGTGTTGATGAGCAGGGTTATCGGGATGACCAAAAGGTGGCATATCCAAGGTGCCGTATATTAATGCTGCACCCGTTATGATAACCACCAACAGTGGTAGCAATGCGGTATGGTTATTGGCTTTTTCTTTTCGACCGGTTAACGCCAATGTGCCAAGCATAAGAACGGTCGATATCCCGGCACCAACGGCGGCTTCAGTAAATGCCACATCAACGGCATCAAGGTTTACGAAAATCAGAGCCGAAAGAAAACTGTACAAACCAAACAGCATAACTACCGCGAAC
Organism: Thalassotalea litorea; assembly: GCF_005843925.1. Classification (GTDB taxonomy): domain Bacteria; phylum Pseudomonadota; class Gammaproteobacteria; order Enterobacterales; family Alteromonadaceae; genus Thalassotalea_A; species Thalassotalea_A litorea_A. Next base: position 162,236 of record NZ_VCBC01000011.1, on the reverse strand, counting down.
AGATCTTTTAAGAAGATAACCCGCAAAGCCGTTATTGCCAGCATGCCGAGCAAGACCAGGTCTATTAACTCAACCATTAGTCATTGTCCCCTTTTTTACTCTCGCGGATTTCTGCCAAGGTTAACAGCCCACCGTGTCTGGCAGATTTAGCCAAGGCATGTGATGCGGTAGGACTGGTTAACAACAGGAAAATCAAAATAAACAGAAGCTTAACGGCTACCAAATCAAAATCAGTACGTAGAATCAAACCCGTAATGATTAAAATGGTCGCAATCGAGTCGGTAACACTAGCGGCATGTACCCGAGTAAAAAAATCTGGAAATCTGAATAAGCCAATAGCACCTGTGAGACTAAAAAAAGCGCCTAATATCAACAAGATTGTGCTGATAACTTCCAATATCATTTGGACTTCTCCTGTGTGTCCTCATCCGGTTCTGATGCTGTATATTCGAAAAAACGCAGTACAGCTATCATGCCGATAAAATTAATTAGCGCATAAACAATGGCAATATCGAGGAAATCGGGACGCCCATTAAGAAAACCCATTATGGCGATAAACAAAGCGGTTTTGGTACCGACCATATTCACACCCAGAATGCGATCGTAAACGGTATCAGCTTTCAAAGCTCTGGCCAATGCCAGTGCCATTACCGAAAGTATTGCAACCGAAGTTGCTGCCAGCGCTAACATCAGTTTTTCTCTCCTGTTGCCTTTGCAATCTTGCTCGCCATTTCACCTTGTTGTAGCGACTTGATGGATTTTTCATCAAGCGCATGAACCGTTACATAATCATCGTCAATATCAACGCTCAGCGTACCTGGAGTCATAGTGATCGAGTTAGCATAGAGCACTCGGGAATGTTCCGGAATGTCAGTGACAGGTAATTTAGCCGTGGCAGGAGACAGTTTTTTAGAGCTACCCCAGACTAGCTTTGTAACTTCCAGACTAGATAACACCACCTGGCCGATAAGCCAGACGATATAACGGAAAAAACGAAGACTGAAAGACAGCTGTTGCGGCTCTTTATCTGTTTTATCCATTCGCCAGATTAACAGCACCACCAAGGCAACGGATACCAGGCCAAATCCCAGTAACAGAGGCTTAAAATATCCTGACAGCAATAGCCAGAATATTGCGAGTATAAGTGTCCAGGTTGTTAAGTAAATTATTGTTTTTCTATCCATAAGTGACTTTGAATACATTTTGACAACCTACCAAGGTAGCAAAATCATTTTTTATCCATTAGTAATGTTTTTACTGAATCGTATTTATATTATTTGGAAGTAAGGATGCGTGACATTATCTTACAGCAGATTGATTCACTCGCATAAGCGGAGCGTTATCGCCTGACTTCATTAACCAAACTGTTAACAAGGTTTTCTAATTCTTTTTTGCATTCTACTCAATTAAACTACTTGTTACTTGTTACTTGCGATGATCAAAGAATCAGTGCGTAAATGGTGTATCACTTTCTCAGCGACATTGCCTATCAACATGCCTTGTAATCCTCGCCTACCCAAACTCCCCATAATGACCAGTTCCGCTTTTAGCTCATTGGCACAATGAGGAATCGCTCTCTCTGGAGCCCCTGCTGTAACGTGCAGTTTTACATCGGGAATGTCATACCCATTAAGTAATTCAGTGAGTTGCTCTTCCCCTTCAATGCGGTGCTCCCGTGCATACTCCTGAACATCAATAATGTCCAATTCCCTTAAAATATTAGAAACTGGTAAGCTATATACCAGATGTATGGAGCAATCAAATTTCTGCCCCCATTTTTTTGTCCATTCCAGAATAGCATGATTTAATTCGCGATGAACGTCATCTTTTGCCGCAGGGTCGATAGCCGCAAGAATCACATGCTTCTTACGCCAACCTTGTTGACTGGCAATAAGCACAGGTACCTGCAAGCTACGAATCAACGCCCAGTCGCAAGGCGTATGAAATAACGTTTCTGAACGATGGCCTGCCTTCACAACTAAGTCGAAATCTTTTTCATTGGTGTAATCGACAACCCAATTAACAATGTCGTCGGTTACCACAACCTGACTTTTAATTGAGCCTTGTGGTTGATGGTTAGCAAAAACTTCCGTTACAGAATCTGCTAAAATTTTGCTTTGCTTATCTACACTGACTTCATCGTGTTGTTCAGTAGCAGTGATTTTGATAAAACGTACCACATCGATTTCAGTCCCTAATGGACCTGCAATATCACGAGCTTTCTTTAACGAGCAATTATTAGTTTCATTAAGATCGGTGATCACTAAAATCGATTTAGGCATAGCTATCCTGCAAAATTCAAAACAACAATTAATCTATAGAGTAAATATTACCTCGTCAAGACAGCTGCATGCTTTACAAGCAGGGCAATAGGCCTGCATGCATGTTAACGTTATGAATAACATTAACATATTTAGTCCGCGAACAAAGAGGTTTCCCCTAATCCCTAGCTAAAAACAAAGAAATGTAAATGAATGTGAATAGCCCTGCAATAGCACACATTTTGAGTTGATAAGCTGGCGTATATGTTAGTGAGCCGCCGCGTTGAACTTGAATTTGACTGTCTTCAGGGCGTTGTAGTGACATAGTGATTTCCATTGCACAAGGGAATTGTGTTCCTACAGGACCATAATCATTATCGGTTACGGTAAACGATAAAGTTCTAATATTTAGACGTGCAATCTCATCTCATTAAAAATGATGGCAGTGTTTAAATAGCGGATTACCATCAAACAAACCCAACTTAAGGCTAACGACACTACCACCCACATCAAAATGATTAAAGGCACACCAACTCTGACAAAATCACTAAACGAATAACGACCTGCATTCATAACCAATAAGTTAGTTTTATACGCCACAGGCGTTGCATAACTGAGGTTGGCGCCAAATAACAGCGCAAGAACAAACGGCTCCGGTGAGGCTCTCAACTGCTGGGCAACCGAAATCGCGATTAGCGTTCCGATAACTGTAACGGCAGTATTCGAACAAAGAGTGCATGCACTCTTTGGTAATAAAGGTTAATTATTTAAAATTAACCCGGCCACGGGAACAATCAAGGCAACATTTCCACTTCAATTGGCGTGAAAAACCCTCATTTTTGTTGAGTTAACTGTAACCTTTGTATAGGCATCGTGGTACTGCAGACTTGAGAGTACCCTAAGAACTTTGCTATCTTTCCCCTAACGTTTTCAACAAAGAGTTTTAGTTATGCCAAAGGCAAGTGAAATTAAGAAAAATGCCGCGATCGAATTTAATGATGGCGTTTACATTATTAAAGATATCGAGCGTTCGGTGCCCCAAGGGCGTGCGGGCGGAAGCTTGTACCGCATGCGTATGTACAATGTGGTTACAGGTCACAAAATTGACGAAACCTTTAAAGATTCAGAAATGCTGAATTTTGCGGATTTAGTACGTCGACCAGCAACATATTCCTATGTTGATGGTGATGAATACGTGTTTATGGATGACGAAGACTACACGCCGTATAACATCAACAAAGAAAACATCAGTGATCAGGTGCCATTTATCACTGAAAGTACTCAAGGTATCTATGCCATTATTGTTGATGAAAATCCGGTCGGAATTGATTTACCTGCAAGTGTTGAACTTGAGGTGACTGAAACCGAACCATCGATAAAAGGTGCGTCAGCAACATCGCGCAACAAACCGGCAACGCTGTCAACAGGTCTTACGATCCAGGTTCCAGAGCATATTTCTTCTGGCGATATGATCAAAGTGAACACCGAAGAGCGCAAATTTATGGGTCGTGGCGACAAATAGTTTTATTCCCTAATAAAAAAGCTAGCTCAGGTCTACCTTAGCTAGCTTTTTTTGTTTTATGTCTTTATATGACGGCTATTTAGCCACATAACTAAACGATTTACTCAGGCCTACATTGTCACTCGAATTGCCGATAAGAACCTTAAATTCGCCGGGTTCTGCTAGCCAGTTATTTGTTTTTTCATCCCAGAATGACATATCGCGTTTATCAATCTCGATAACCACATCCTGACTTTCACCAGGCTCTAAGAAGACTTTTGTAAAGCCTTTTAATTCTTTATACGGGCGCTTAACCGTCGAATGAACATCATGCAAATATAACTGCACCACTTCCGCACCGACGCGGTCTCCGGTATTTTGAACATTTACCTTAACTTTAAAACTGCCTTCACCGGCAAACGTATCCGATGGCAGGCGTAAATCACTGAGCTTAAAATCCGTGTAGGATAAGCCATGACCAAAGGCGAATAAGGGCTCTATGTTTTGCTGTTCAAACCAACGGTGACCGATAAATACGCCTTCTTTGTATAGCGATTCAACTTTATTGTAATCATCCAAAGCAATCGCTGGAGAATCTTCAAGACGTTTCGGGAGGGTCATTGGCATCTTGCCGCCGGGGTTTACATCACCAAATAACACATCGGCAAAGGCATTACCGGCCTCTTGCCCGCCGTACCAGCCCCATACAATCGCTTTGGCGTCCTGCTCCCATGGCATTTCAACGGCAGAACCTGCAACTAAAAATACTAACGTATCCGGGTTTGCGGATAACAACTTACTGATGATTTCATCCTGGGAATTAGGTAATTTCATATCGGGACGGTCTATCGCTTCGCGATCATCGCCATGGCTCAAACCACCGAAATAAATTACCGCATCGGCATTTTTCGCCGCGGCAAGATATTCCTCTTCCGACGCAAACAAGCTACCCGGCGCATCCCAACCAAGCACATATTCGCCACTACCACTGTAGTTGATGGTGAATTCGTATTCCGTGCCGGCGGTTAGCTCCGCCTCAGCGGTAAAACTCTGTTTATCGGCGCCTGTTGACTCAGTAATCACGGAATCACCATTGATAGCAATATCGATATCGCCAGCAACTTCCAGGTTCAAGGTATGTATCCCGGACTGTAAAGGCTTAACCTGAGCCTTCATGGTCACATAAGTCTGCTCAGCATTTGTCGCTTTGTATTCAGAGTTAACAATCCAGTTTTCGCTAACCAGCTCATTTCGTTCTGCATCCTTATAATACGCAACCGTCCACGCTGGTGTTCCGGTCCAGTGACGACTGGCAATGTAATCGGCAGCTATTGGCGCTAAAGAACTGGAGCGCGCTCGCATCACCTGGATATTCACACCTTCCCCTAACGCATTTTTCAGCCCTTCTAGCGGTGTTACTTCGTACAAAGATTTAACTTCTGAAGAGCCACCACCCTGGCCATGTTTTTTATCGGTATTGGGACCAAGTACCAAAACATTCTTCAGCCTACTTTTATCAAGAGGCAGGATGTTGTCCTGGTTTTTCAGCAGCACCACACCATTCGCGCCAATGGTTCTGGCGGCTTGCTGATGCTCTTTGGTATTGCGACTGCCCGCCATGCGATTTTCATCGAATAAGCCAACACGCTGCATCAATCGCAAGACCCGACGGACTTTATCGTCTAAAACCGATTCTTCAATCTTGCCGTCTTCAATCATTTTCTGAAAAGGCTTGGCCAGAAAGTAATCGTCGTAATTTTCAACGTTGGTACCCATTTCCAAATCCAGGCCGTTAACAGCCGCATCATAGGTATTAATATCGACATTCCAGTCGGTTAACAGTACTCCATCAAAGCCCCACTCACCTTTTAAAATATCCATCACCAGATGTTTCGACTGGTTAGCATTGGTACCACGAAATTCGTTGTACGCGCCCATGATGGAATAAACGCCACCTTCTTTAACCGCAGCTTCAAACGCCGGCAGATACACTTCCCTTAACGTTCTTTCATCCGGTTTAGCATTGACGCCAATACGGTTTAGCTCCTGAGTATTGAGCGCATAGTGTTTGGCATTGGCCGCCACATCATGGCTTTGAATGGCTTTCACTTCTGGCACAACCAAAGTGGCAGCCAAAAATGGGTCTTCACCCATATATTCAAAATTACGACCATACAAAGGCAGGCGAGCCAGATTAATTCCCGGACCTAAAATAATGTCTTTGCCCCGCTCTCGGGCCTCTGCACCGAGCACATTACCATGCAAGGTCGCCATGGTTGGATCCCAGCTTGCGGCAACCGAGGTTAAATGCGGTAAATACGTTGAGTGATCATCATCCCAGCCAGCCGAGTCCCAACTGTAACGTTCGATTTGATGACGAACACCATGGGGACCATCAGATAACCACAATTCTGGGATCCCGAGTCGTTCGATAGTATCAATATGAAACTTACCACTGGCATGCACCAGGGAGATCTTTTCTTCCAGGGTTAATTGCTGCAAAAGCGTTTCTACGTTGCTTTCAACATCTGCGAGTCTGGCCTGTTTATTCGGGTAGCTTGTTATCGCCTCAAGATTGTCCGCACCTTTAGAAGATGCCGAACTATTATCATCCGATGATGGCGCTGGGCTACAAGAAGCAAGCGTAATTGCTACCGTAGCCGTCAGTAATTTCACCTTATTCATAATCAATCCTAAATCCAATCGTTAATCTGTTGTTAATGCTTTTTGCCCTTGCGGGCCATGCTCATCTTCATCCGAAAGTCTATCCCACCACATCCGTTTTAAGTAGGCGGATGTCACTACGGCAACACCCAGAGCGATATAAAGTTCGGTCCATGACTGAATCACCAAAAATATCGCAGTCGCGGTTAATGATGTGTGCCAGACAATGCCAACGACAACGTTGGTAATGTCGCGAACAAACTGTCGGTTTGGCTCAAAATCTGGTTCGCTGCTTTGGATCTCAGCAATGACCGGTTGCCAGAAGCCCCATGGACGGGTTTTTTTATAAAATTTCATTAACGTTTGCATGTCTTCAGCCGGCGTTAAATACGTAGCAACAATACACCCGATAAACGACGTGACAAATAGTATTGGGAAACCTTCTAAAGGAGAAAGGTCAACAAACGCTAAAGGAATGGTTGTCACCAGGCCGGTTAACATACCGAAGAAATAACCATAGCCATTGAATCGCCACCAGTACCACTTCAGCATGTTCGCAGCGGTGTAACCGCCCCACAGCGCCGACACTAACCACATAATGATTTCATTTAGCGATGGTACAAACAAACCAATGGCCGTGCCGATAACTACGAATATTAACGAAACCAAATAACTGACTTTGACATAGGTTTTATCGTCCGCGTTCGGATTCATGTATTTTTTGTAAATATCATTGACCACATACGCAGGGGCGGCATTGGTAGTTGCGGCAAATGTCGACATAAAGCTGGCCAGTAAACCGGCGACTACGACGCCGAGCAATCCTGTCGGAATGTAATTGCTCAATGCGAACGGCAGAATTTGTTCAAAGTCCACATCCGGGCCCATTGCGGTTAAATCCGGAATGAAAAACGCCAGAGCCAAAACAGCAAGACCGGTGATCATCATATAACGAGGGATAATCAAGACAACGTTAACAAACCAACTCATTTTCGCCGCTTCCACAGGGGTTCTCGCAGAAAGTATGCGCTGCATATCATAGTTTGGCGCAGGTCCTGCCATGCTCGACAAAATGCCTTTAAACAAGACCAACATCATAAAAATGGTGAATAATGAATAGCCATCATCGATGATGCGTTGATTGGCAGAATCGAGAATGCCACGCCAGTCCATATCGAGTTGCCAGCCAAAACTAAGGTCATACCATCCAGCTGGTGTCACGGCCGCCAGCATCTCTGGCGAAACCTGCATCATCGCGATAACACCAATCGCAATACTCGCAATGGTCATAATAAAGAACTGTAAAACTTCGGTAATAACAACCGAGAACATCCCGCCTTTAACCACATAGACGGTGGTTATTGCGGTAAAGATAAGTCCGTAGGCAATTTCATTATGACGAGGATCGACCGCAAGTTGCCAGGGTAAAAACGCGGCAGCGAATTTGCCGATGCCGACAAAGCCATAGGCAAGAAAACCCAACACCGAAAACAGCGCAAATATAACGACAATTAAATGACTTAGTTTGGCCCCCTTCCCCTCACCAAAGCGAAAAGTAATCCACTCGGCGCCGGTCATCACCCCAGAGCGGCGCAGCCAGACAGATAAAAATATCATTAAAAATATTTGGTTAAAGGTAGGCCACAACCACGGAATATATATGCTTTTCAGGCCATAAATAAACAATAGATAGACCAGCCACATCGTACCGCTGATATCAAACATCCCGGAAGCGTTGGATAACCCCAGGTAATACCAGGGGAGGGATTTTCCCCCTAAAAAGTAGCCTTCAATATTTTTCGAGGCGCGTTTGGAGATCCAAAAACCCACCGCTAAGGTGGCAATTAAATACAAGGCAATGATGCCTAAATCGAGGGATGTTAAATTCATTATTATCGTAGTGCTCAGCAAAAAAACTTGCATTTTGACGTTTAAAACGCAAAATGTAACCGGTTACCATACAATCTATAACGATTTAAGCTAAATTACAATCGACGATTTAAAACGCAGTTAATTAACGATGTTGACAGGGATATGAAAGAGAAAAACGTCACGATTCGAGATGTTGCAAAACATCTTGGGGTATCAATAGCAACCGTATCCAGGGCGATAAGCCAACCGGATCGCGTTAGCAAGAAGAGTTTGGAACGAGTCCAAAAAGCGGTAAATGAACTCGGTTATCGACCAAACCTGCTGTCCCAAAATTTTCGCTACAAACGATCCAACACCTTAATCGTACTAATCCCAAATATTGAAAATTTATTTTTTTCGCAATTAATTCGGGGGATAGAATCCGTTGCTCAGCAGGCGGGTTTCAATGTGCTGCTAGGAGATACGCAAGACAGTCCAGAGCGGGAGCTTAATTATATTAATCTGGTAGAGACACAGCAGGCCGATGGCATCATTCAGCTCGCCACATTTAACCCAGAATTTTCGATTATACCTTCCACTAAAATTCCATTGGTTTCCGCCGGTGGCAGTGCCAACACCCCCTATCCGACAATACGGATTGACAATATTCATGCTGCAGCAGATATCGCCCGACACTTAATTGCGTTAGAACACACAGAGTTTGCGGTGATCACAGGTCTGAAAAATGATCAAAATACCCACGAACGGTTAAAAGGGTTTTGCGATACATTGCTCGACCATAGCTTAAGCCTACCTGATACCCGAATTTATAGCGGTGATTATTCGCTCGCCAGTGGCTATGAAAACGGACTACGGATCATCGCTAAACCTGAATCACAAAGACCAAGCGCTATTTTCTGCTTTAATGACGAAATGGCGATGGGGGCTTGTAAGGCAATAAGAGAGGCGGGGTTAAACATACCGGAAGATATTTCCGTGATAGGCTTTGATGGACTACAAATTGGCGAGTACAATGAGCCCGCATTAACAACAATAATGCAGCCTGGACGCTCCTTAGGGGAACAGGCTGCTCGTTATATCTTACAATGGATTGATGGTGATAAGCCCGATTACAATGACGTTATCGTTGAACATCAGCTACTCATTCGTCAAAGCTGCGACAAGCATAAGGTTAAATAGTCTTTAACCTTTACTTAATAACTCTCGTAAATCAATTAATGCCGCATTGGCGCGGGAAATATAGTTCGCCATCACCAGGGAATGGTTTGCTGACAATCCAAAACCGCTACCGTTTAATACCATCGGGCTCCATACCGTTGCCTGACTCGCTTCTAGCTCGCGGATAATTTGCTGTAAGCTTACGCCGGCATTTTTATCTTTTAAAACATCGGCAAAATCTACCTCTACCGCCTTTAAAAAGTGCAGTAATGCCCAGCAAGCACCTCTGGCTTCATAAAACTCATCGTCAATTTTCCACCAACTGGTTTTCACCATCCATTCAGCACTGCCTTGGGTCGACTGGCGAGCATTGCGATCACCAGCGAGATCCGTATTTAGCTGACTACGACCAACACTGGCACTCAAACGCTGTGAGTAGCTGCCTAATCGTTTTTCTACTTCTCGTAACCAATCATGAAGATTGTCTGCTCGTGCATAAAATTGTGCACCTTGCTGCTCCGGATCGGCGAGAATGTTGCGGAACTTGTACAAATCCTGAACGCCTTTTTTGTACATACTTTCCGAGCTGGGAAACGCCCATTTGTGGGCATCATTATTAAACTTTGGCTGCGCGCTTTTTAAAAATTTATTTTCCGAAGATTGCGATTGCGAACGAGAAAATGACTGACGCATGGCTAAGGACAAATCTCGCGTCATTTCCAATGCGCCATATTCCCAGGCAGGGATGTTATCAAGGAACACCGAGGGCGGCATAATATCATTTGCCAGATAACCACCGGGTTTGTCCCAGAGTTTTTCCGCAACCTTGATCAAGGTTGTGGTTGTGGTGTAGCCGACAACGGGATCGACATTGTTCGCCTGTGCTTCTTTTACTGCGACTTCTTTGACATTAAAGGTATCCGGTTCAAAGCTCCAGAAAACTCCTAACAGATAGAACAGGAACGCAATCACAACACCGATGATGGCGAGTGTTCGAAAAGACGTAAAAAAAGCCATAATAATTTCCTTTGGGATATTAACTAGTGATTATGCGCAGGTTTCAAACCTTTAACCGGCATTGTCACTGTCGTTTGTTGCTCATTGTCAAAATGCAATACAACATCAACCTGTTGTCCCGCTTTCACAGGCATGGTCGGGTTGAAAACCATCAAATGCAATCCGTGAGGTTGCAAGGTGACTTCTTCGCCCGCCTTAATAATAATAGAATCTAGCTTCCCCATTTGCATCATGCCATCTTTCATGGTGTGTTCATGTATCTCAATTTTCTCGCTGACGACGCTAGTCACGCTGGTAAACGTTATGTCTTTAGCACCAGAATTTTTTATCGTCATATACGCAGAGGTGACTTGGGTGCCTGGAATAAGCTCACGCATGTAGGGATCGGTTACTTCAATGTCCAGGGCAAATGCAGACGGAAGCAAAAACAGTAAACAGATTAGAGAAATGATTTTCTTCATGGAATAGTACCTCAACGACTCATGCTTTTTATTAGTGAGTAACAATAATCTCTTATTTATCAATACTCAGCAAGTTGCTTTTGCTCGTCGTTGCTGTGTTTATCTTATATTGCAACAGTGGTTACTCGGTTGTCGGTTCTCTGCACAACAACCAAATAACAAAGCCAAACAATAAAATTGGCCAAAATACGCTTAGCCCGACAACTGCTAATCCCGTCAATGCGGCCAAAAGCACCAGAATCAATGTACCAAACACGCTGATAAATAAGGTTAGGCCTACAATAAAAAATATCACCCCAATCAGGGCAGCAATGGCAATGGCCTCTATCGGCTCAACAGCTTGGTCGTCAATCACAATATCCATACCCAACCAGGCAAACATGGTGTTGCCAAACAGGTAGGTTAGCAACAAGGTAGCAATGATGGCCAGAAACAGAGACTTAGTGAATGACATAATAACTCCTTTGAATACGCCGTGAATAACAACGAAATGCGCAGGTATTACGCAGATATTGCGCAGGTATTAGCCTGCGCTTACAGGTAACGATTTGGCATGATTAAGGCTGCGACACCGTAAGCGACCAAAGTAACCGTTGGCATCATAATCAGTGCCAGAATCGCCAGCACCCTCACCACGATGCGTGGCATTGAAAAATGGCGAGCGAGGCCTGCACAAACACCACACAATTTTTTATGAACCTGATCTTTCGCAATTGACCGTTCAATTTTATATTTAACTTTACTCATACATCCTCCGCTAACGCGCCTGTTTAGACGAGCTTAACCGCTGAAATAGCGACTTAATCCAAATACGCCAGCACCGATAAAAAAGGTGATTACCGGCACTAACCATAGTGTCATCATTATTGAAAACGGAAACATGACTTTCTCCTTATCCATTCAGCAAATTCAGTTCGTTAAGAATTATTACTGAACCCTTTCTAAAACCTATGGTTGCCAACTATCCGTTGGCAACTTTCTTCTTCATTGCCTGCAATTCTTGTTCTATCGACTCTTCAGCCTCTAACTCATGAAATTGACTTTCCAGGGTTTTCGCCTCGGTCAAATCGTATGCTTCAACCTGAGCTTCTATACCGTCGACTTTTTGCTGAAATTTTTCGAATCGTAAAATGGCATCATCGATTTGCTCAAACTTTACGGTTTCACGCACTTTTAAACGCACTTCTGCAGATTGCTGACGCTTTACACTCGCTTCCTGGCGTTGTTTTGCTTCATTGAGCTTTTCCTGAAGACGGTTGCTATCGGTTTGAATCGATTCCAGCAACTTTTCTACTTGCACCAGTTGCGCTTCAATATCAGCGATAACCGGTTGGCATTGTTGTTTGGCAAGCAATGCCTGGCGCGCCAGATCATCACGACCTTTATTAATCGCTAACTCTGCTTTTTCCTGCCATTGCGCCGCTTTTTCAGTTTGCGTTCGCAACTGACGAGTCAGTGTTTTCTTCTCAGCGATTTGCTTGGCGGCCGAGGTGCGAACCTCGACCAAAGTTTCTTCCATCTCCTGAATGATCAAACGGATCATTTTTTCAGGGTTTTCCGCCTTATCCAGCAAGCTGTTGATGTTGGCGTTAATGATGTCGGTTAAACGAGAAAACGTACCCATTTTTATTCTCCTGATTTATCTTGTGTTTTATCTGAATCCGCATCGTCTTTATCGAAGTTGCTGATTTCACGAATGGTGACGGTTGGTACACCTTTATCCGTTACATACTGTGCATCGATTTTGAAGTTGTGCACTTCTTGAGCAATGCTGTTTTTAACTTGCTGGTGGAGTTGGTTCGCAACCATGCGACCTTGATTTTCCACCATCATGTCCAGGGCCGTTTGCAAAGACACTAACTGCTCAGCCTTTGCACCCGTGGTAAATAAAGTACTGGTTACTAGTACTAAAGAGGCGATACCGATTTGTTTGCTTAACGTGTTCATTTTCAACCCTTACCATACTGATTCGTATGTTTTGCTAATTAATGACTTAATCTTGTATAAGTACTTACAAGTGCTGTGCCAATTTGTTATTTTTTGTTAAGTGACTGTTTTCAAAGGGGTATATTAAAGAGTGATTTTTAATCATGGGAAGAGGCGTAGAAGAATCGATAGATCTATTAGCATATTTAACCAATGAGTTGGTGAAATTGACCAACATTGCATTTAGCTGTTGCCAAAGGTGCCAAAATTCGTAGTTCCAGAGAACCGAGAAGCGCTCCAGACACCGGGTAATCGATCCTCAAGGCTGATGAATGGCAAAAAAGGGGCGCTGATGTGTTGGTGAAAAAAACTGAAGATTTAAGATGGATAGAGAAAGCAGAAACTAGAAGCGGAAACTAGAAGCGGAAACTAGAAGCAGAGACTATAAGCTGAGAGAAGAAAGAACCCGGCCTTTGATTAGAATAAAGCGGATATACATTACAAGCCTGATTTTAAGGTATTAGTTTTAAGGTATTGCTTCTGATGTATTAGTTTTTTAGATATCAGAGCTCAGATTTACGAAGGCTTAAGGTATTTTCAGGTCTTTACCGATATTCTGAGTTTTAGAATTGAGGGATTAAGAGGTTACGTGTTTTTGGCCGAGCGCATTTGCGACTCATGAACGGATTCTACGTTTTCACGCTCCAGTAACGAAGCAATAATCGAACTACCTAACAAACAGGCCGCTGGCAGCATTAAAATAGCAAAAAATATCATTAAATTGGGCATATCAGCCTCGTCCTAATCTAAGTTGAAGAGCGCAAGCCTGGTGACTTTGCAAATTTATCCGGCTTAAAAAACCGTACATTCCGTATTCGCGTTTAAACCTGTCCCGGTTTGGATTTACTCTTTAGTCGCAGCAAATTACAAAAAGGTTCAGTTTTCTGCAAATTTATTTCCATTAATTTTCGAAATCTTTACGTTCCAAAAGGCTATCCGGTTCATTTTGCCGCATCGAAAGTCAAAATTTCCGTAAATAGGAATTCAGTATGGTTGGGGATAATGACAAGGAAGATATACAAACAAATACGGGACAGCCATTGTGTCCCGTTATTAACAAAAGCTCACGAAAGCGATAGCGCTTATTCGGTATCCGGCTGACCTGTCAGGGCATATGCCTCACGAAGCACATGAGAATTAGCCCCTTCTTTACCAGCGTTTTCCGATAAATAACGACGGAATTTACGGGCGCCAGGTAAGCCATTACACAAGCCCAGCATATGACGAACGATATGCCAAACCCGAGGGGTGTGCTGACCTGGTGCTGCAGGCGCTATCTGCTTATCAATATACTGACACATGTGATCGATAATCTCTTCGCGAGTTAATATCGGTGTATTCTTACCATAAATCACCTGATCGGCACTCGCCATCAAATAAGGGTTTTGGTAAAACTCGCGGCCAATCATCACTCCATCGATATGTTGCAAATGCTCTAACGATTGCTCATACGTGGTGATACCACCATTAATGGATATTTTAAGCTGCTCAAAATCCTGTTTAATTTGATACACACGGGAATAATCCAACGGTGGAACTTCACGGTTTTGTTTTGGGCTTAAACCACTGAGCCAGGCTTTACGGGCGTGAACAATAAAGTGTTCACAACCTGCTGCTGATACGGTTTCAATAAACTTGTGCAGAAACTCGTAGCTATCCTTATCGTCAATACCGATACGAGATTTTACCGTAACAGGTACCGAAACCGCCGCCTGCATATCACTGACACATTGCGCCACCAGCTCAGGCTCTGCCATTAAACAAGCGCCAAAACGACCGTTTTGGACCCTGTCCGACGGACAACCTACATTGATGTTGATTGCGTCATAGCCGCGCTGCTCGGCAATTTTGGCGCATTCCGTCATTGCTTTGGGATCGCTACCACCGAGCTGCAACACCACAGGATGCTCTTCGTCATTAAAAGCGAGGTAGTCGCCCTTGCCAAACAGAATCGCCCCGGTGGTTACCATTTCGGTATACAACACCGTGTGTTTACTCATTACCCGGTAGAAATAACGACAATGGCGATCAGTCCAATCCAGCATTGGCGCCACAGAAAGTCTATCGTTCACACAAATTTACTCAAAAACTAAAGTGCTGCAATTATAACGCAGAAAAAATCGGCGGTCAGGTCTTGAATTTCGCAATCGTCCGACTGATTGCGACTGATTAATGAATAGAGAAACAAGAGCAATTTCTTTCATCGAATATGCGCCTGTGGCATAAGCCTGAAAAACACCTTGGCTCTTATCGATAATGATAGTGGTTTGGTATTAAACAAACTCAAAAATATCCGGACGGATAGTGCCCATATTTGACTCTACAAAGAAAAACAACGGTTGAGCATTTAGTAGCAAAGCAAGTGCTATACATGGAGTTACTTTACCAACCTTATCTTTAGAATCGTTAAAGTTGGTGTTTTTAATCTCAGCATAAAAAAGCAATCAGTTTCACTATCATAAAATCGCCCCTTTTTCTCGGTAGCCCGCCTCCAAAATGCAATGCGACCTGATTCACGAAAAATCGATTCTCATTTTAATTGCAAAAATCTCGTTTGATCTGAAACCTCTGGACATTAAAAGCCACAACCAGTTGGGAGAGTTTCTTTTATCAAGATGCACGGTTCAGGACTGGAACCCATTAAATCAGATTGAAGGTTTAGTTCATTAATAACAACACATTACGACAAAGCACTGTCAGTGTTTAATCAACCCAGAATCCGACACCCTTCTTAAATCAACCACTTACCATGATGGCACGACGTTTGCTCAGTGTTCACTGCTGTACGATCTGTAACGTTAACCATGAGGAAATATTCAACATGAATATTCGAACCCTAATTTGTACAGTGATAGTAGTTTTGGCATTTGTCACTACAAAAAGCATGGCAGCTGCAATTGTTATGGAAGGAAACTACATTAAAACCGCTGTATCCGATGACGGTACGCTGGGATATGAAGGATTGGGAATTCTTTATGATCCAACTGGCACACAATCGTTTACCAATGATGTATTAAGTCCTGGCACTTCCTGGGAAATATTTTCAATCTCCTCCAATCAGACTGGATTGCTAGTTAACCGAAATCATGGGCATGATGATATCGAAGGCAATCTGTTTTTCATCAATTCACCGACCGAATACGGCAATTACGCAGGCTGGGACGCCATATACGAAGATTATTTCTGGCTTTCACTTAGATATTATTTCGATGACAACCTGCAGACTATCTTTATTGAGACTTTTATCTATGCGGTACAAGACCTAAATAACGTATCGTTCTTGCGAGCAATTGACCCTGATCAGGACTTTAGTGGTTATGGCTATTTTGAAACGTTTAACCTAAGAGGTTATGAAGATGCTCGACCGGAAGATTTTGTCTATGCGGTTGGGCCGGGGTCAGGCAGCATCATGGGCCTTTATAGTAACAGTGATTATTACCACAACACAGCATCCACAAACCCATGGTCTGAGGATCCACAGGATTATTTGAACGGTGGTGCGTTAGGCTATGGCGATCAGGCCATAGGTATTGCTGTAGACTTTGGTGATATCAAAAAAGGGGAGGTCGTTAGATTTGCATACCAATATATGTTTGGTCCAAATCTGGACACAGCATATGATCCAATCGTCACGCGGGTCGATGTGCCTGAGCCAACAAGTTTAATTATATTAGCTTTGTCAGTATTAGGAATCAGATATAGAAGCTTTACCAGATAAC
This sequence comes from Thalassotalea litorea, assembly GCF_005843925.1. GTDB lineage: Bacteria > Pseudomonadota > Gammaproteobacteria > Enterobacterales > Alteromonadaceae > Thalassotalea_A > Thalassotalea_A litorea_A. The sequence continues at coordinate 145,597 of NZ_VCBC01000011.1, read as the reverse complement.
CATTAAAAAGGACGCTTCGGCGTCCTGTTCCCTAAACGCCCATCACGATATGATTTCGGCAAAGTTCTTTGAGAGAAATCGTAGGTCAGGTCTTGAATTTCGCAATTGAAACCTGACTGCTACCCCCTTGAAACGAAAAGCTCAACCATCTGGCTGAGCTTTTATTCGATCCAGTTAACACAGTTTCGGAACTGAACTAATTAATTCATCGTTTGATTATTTTTCAAAGATATTTTCTTATCTTCAATGTATCTTGAATCAAGGAAAGTAACTGAAGAACAGCTATCATCCCATATGGGTTCTTTCAGGATCCACCTGTAATCTGTCTCTAACCCAAAATGTCCTAGCTTGGCTTCCTTAATTAAATTACCACTTTTAAAGTCAATGACCATGGCGTACCAATCATTTTTCTCATGGGTTTTATCAGTCCCCCAATACGCCACATAACCACAGACAAAAGGAATTGAAAAATAGCCAAATTTTGGAAAGTCGACTTTGGTGGGAATGATATTATCTTGCGTAATATAAAACCAATCGTCCGTAACCCACCCGGAAACTTGGCGCTTCTTATTATTTTTATATTTGCTTTCGATAGCAGTCTCAAGGTCTTTCTTATTTTGGGCTTCACACGTGTTGAAAATTAAATGATCATCAATAATTCGTAAATCGATAACCCAAGCAATAAAATCTGAATTCACCGTTAATCTGGAACAGTAATACATACTTAAGTCATTATCGAATTCTACCTCTTCCCCTAAGGAAAACCAGTTATCAGCTTCCTTAGCAGCAAGTTGCCCAATTGAAAACAAAAACAGAGCAATTATTGAAAGTGCCTTCATATAAATTCCCGATATATAAAGATATAGTTAAAACTCAACCATACCAAAAAGCTCTCAGGACGCTTGGATACAAATTTAAACAAATAAATTTTTCAAGTTTTGGAAGAATAAACTAAGCAATCCACTCCCCTTTAAGGTATTGATTCAATTAAAACAATCAATAGAAAACAAGCTGCTAGCGGTTAATACCACTGACCAAGATGGGCGACATTGCGGATAAATGTCTGGAAAAGGGCGAGCAACTTTTTGAGGTTTTAGTACACTAAAAATTAGGTCTGCTGTTTTTGAGGGCGTATTATGCAAGAAACGAATGCTAATAAAGTATCATCTGACTCCGAAGAAACTGAGGAGTTGAGAAACCAACACCGCCAGGAGACGCTGAAAACTCGAACGCCAAAGCGTGATGAGCGTCACCGGGATGAGCGTCACTGGGATGAGAAAGAAGAGCCGTGTTTTGTCTTAGGCTATAACTAATAGCCATCTACCTTCAGGAAAACGCTCTATTGTGTTTTGAAGCGAAGCAACTGCTGCGCCCATTTGTCCTGAACACCCAGCCACTGAAGCAAGCTTTGGAGCTAGGTTTCGGTGGGCCTGGCTTAACAGCAAGATGCTTTCACTCCCAGTTTCTCAGGACTGCAGCACGATGTTTTAGCTTTTGACGTATTAGCTTTTGACGATTCGATAACATCGGCTTGAGCAACCTGCTTTGCAATGCGCGCTTTCATTTGCGTGTTTCTCTCGCTGTAGCGGTCAACCAGCATGTCTTTGTTGTCACGTGTTAATAGCGTGAACTTCATTAGCTCTTCCATCACATCAACAATACGCTCTCGATATGCCGATGCTTTCATCGAACCATCATCGTTAAATTCCTGCCAAGCTTTGGCCACTGAAGATTGATTAGGGATAGTTAACATTCGCATCCAACGGCCTAGAATTCGCATATTATTCACCGCATTAAAGCTCTGCGAACCGCCACTTACCTGCATGACCGCCAGAGTTTTTCCTTGGGTTGGGCGCACCGCGCCATCGCTTAACGGGATCCAGTCAATCTGGTTTTTCATTACCCCAGACATATTGCCGTGGATTTCCGGCGATGACCAAACCTGAGCTTCTGACCATTTCACCAGCTCGCGAAGTTCCTGCACTTTCGGGTGCTGCACAGATTCGCCATTATCAAATAGAGGCAGGTCTTTTGGGTTAAAAAACTTTACCTCGGCGCCAAAATGCTCAAGCATTTTTCCGGCTTCGATGGCCGCATACCGGCTCATAGATTTTTTTCGTAGTGAGCCATAAAGCACGAGTATGCGTGGCTTGTGGTTACTTGTCGCCATTGCTTCAGGCGTAAAGTTAAAGGTTTCGTTTTGCAAATAGTCCATAATTTTCTCCTGGTTTCTGGACATTTTGCTTATAAGACGAAGGTAATTTGAAAAAGACGAAATTATTTTAATAAATTATTGTATTCGCAAGACTCTTCCTGATTAACAGACAAAAATATATCCAAAAAGTTAGACTATTTAAGAAATGCTATGTTTACTGGCGCTTAAGTTTTGCCATCATTAAGCTACGCCTAGTACTTAATAATAGCCGTAAGCCCAAGCGCCCCAATAAAAAACTCGCACCGCCTATACCCGCAAAAAGTACAATGTTAGTGCCATAGTATTCATACATCAGCTCGTTAACAAAAGCCCCCGGAAATATGTACTCAGGATCAACCGCTAGTTCTTCGAAGATGATGCTGGATTGCACGACGTTTATGACCAAAAAGTAATACGATTCCATAACCAACAAAAATAAAGTGACAAATATGAGATAAAGGATTAATCCGGTTATATTCACCAATATCCCGGTCTTGCCACTCGAGTATTTCTCTAACCCAGCATAGTAAATACTTACCAACAACAGCGGTAGTAGATAAACCAGTTCACTTTTGTTAAGTGAAAAAAAGCCAGTAACAAACATAACCAACAAGACTAATCCGAAGCCTGCGCTAAACCTGAAAAAGCTTCTGTTAATTTGGGCCATAAAACTGGGCACTTTTTTGCCAGCTAACAGTCCACCTAAGCTAAGTGAAAGTAGAGTGATTAGAGCTATTGATATGTAGTGTATTATCGAAAAATAGTTCTCTGGAAAATTTTTCGAAATTAATGCGTGCATGCGCTGTGAATAGGAAGCATCTGAAAAGATAAAATCCGGAAAATAAATTACCAATAATCCAAATAGGACAAATAACGCGAACGAGAGCCCGCCTAATACATCCAGTGCTTTGTATTTACTCATTTTATTCAAGAATACACTCAGCAGAAAAATTCACCATAGCAATCCATTATTTCTCAGACAACTGATTCAAGGTGTAATAAACCTTATCAACACTTACCTGACGGCCTTTTGTATCGCGAAGGCCAGTAAAGTCTATCTGCACTACTCTGTCGGCGGCTAACGGCAACAAAACATCAATAGATTTACCATCATCAGCTAGGGTTACTTTAGAGATATTTAGCGATTCGAGATTCTTTTTCGGCGAGCCATAATTGCTGGAATAATGATAGTTCCAGTGCTGAGCGGTAAAGCTTGCAAGCGTTACCGAGCCTTTATCGAGCTTGTCGGTGAAAGTCAGGGTAAAACCCTGAGCATTCAGTTTGATATCAAGCAACTCAAATGGATTGGTGCCATCCCACACCACTTTTTGCAGACCAAAAGGCTTGCCACCAACAGCGCCCCAACCGCCAGCTGTCTGACCGATCCAGAGCTGGCCCTGGCTATCAAATTCGGCGCGGATATTGCCACTTTGAAACTTATTCATAAAGTTGATAACCGCCCCCTGATACTGACCATTAACCTTATCCAGCAACACCCGAAATACATTCGACTGAGTTTGATCGCCGATAAAGATCTGCCCGGCAAATGGTCCGAACTTACCTTGTGATTGATCCCATTCCGGATTTCCCGGCGAGTTAGACACTTCAATATGCGGGATCCAAACCACCGGTTTTTCGCTCATTGCCGCCAGTTCCTCGAGCGACATTTTCGCGACGCTGTCGCGGGAAAAACCCTCGATATCAATAAGCGATACCGGGTGGCCGTAAAACTTGCCCTTGCGCAATAAATGCATTTTTGAGGTGGGAACCCAATCGCCCTGATTGTCGGTAAAGAACACCTCCCCTTGTGGGCTTGCGCCTATACCTGCAGGAGAGCGAAGCCCCCAGGCGTAGGGTGAGTACTCACCTTGTGGGCTAACCTGATAAGCGAAACCGCGATGCCCGCCAGCACTACCCATGGCACCTAAGGTAAAAGCATCAGGATTGTTATGAGAAAGATTTAACGTGCCGTAGTAATTACCATCTAAGTCTTTCGCTGGGCCAAAGTTATATTCATGGTAATTATCATGAAAATCCCACTCACCGGCGAAGAACTGATAGCTGTCGGCAACACCATCGTTGTCGGTATCGGTTATTCGCGTTAATTCTGGCTTTTGCGCCACCACAATAGAACCATCATCATCCACCAATAGGCCAGTAGGTTCATGCAAACCTCTGGCAAACTGTTTCCAGGTTTCGTTCTTATAGGTCCAAACTTCACCAAGGCGGGTAGCGACATAAATGGTGCCATTTTTATCACTGTCGAGGCCGGTAATGTGAAACTGCACATCTTTTGGGGTGGTGATGGTTTCAATGTGATAACCATCTGGTTTGTATTGGTGCTTTGGCGCCTGATCGGCGTTTGCTGAAAATACCGCTAACGTTGCGACTAACGTCAGTGCCAGGGGCATAATTGCAAGCGGACGAGGTGTTGATAAATATCTGGTCATAATGATGTCTTTTTTATTATTTAATCGGTATCGATTTTAGCTTTAGCGCTTTGAATTAGCTTTTAGTCTTAGCGCTTTGAATTAGCTCTTTGAATTAGCTCTTTGAATTAACGCTTTTTATTTACATGGGATGTATTTGTGCGCTGACCAGAAAACTGGCAGAACCTTTATCATTGAGCTTAACGCGCTGCATTGTGTAATCTTTTTCGTCACTCGTTTCAGGCGTATTTGTACCCGGTACATTCCACGTTAATTTCCGCGATTTCGGCAGACGAATCGTTAACTCTTCGCCAGCGGTACCTGTCACCTGATAATGAATATCCAGTTGCTTTGATGTAACCGCCTTAGCACTTACCTGTACCTGATGACTTCCCTGTGTATAGCGAAACACGGGTTCGCCATGTTGCATTTGATACCCCATAAAGCGACAGCTTTCCTGAGTATCGAACGTAAGAGCCTTAGGCGAATGAAACACCCAATCGCCGAGTGGAATACTGGCATCTTCACCGCGACCGCCAATGTTAGGACCTATATTGAGAAACTCTCCCTGCCACAGGCCAACAATATCGCAACTACGGGAGTTAAAGGCATAGTTGATCTGTTGAGGGGTGGCTACAGAAATGGAATAGGCTGGCAAGTTCGTGACTTTGATGCGCTGCACCAGGGTTTCCCCTTCAGCATTTAAATTAAACTTTTTGTTTAACATGATTTTCTGAGCCCGGGTGGATAGTGCAAACTTTTTAATGCTCATATCATCATTGGTGGCAATCAATACCAGATTGCGTTGCCCGGGTTTACTGTCCGCCGAACGATAGGTGATTTTGAGTGTCTGCTTACCCCTTGCAACGACCCAGGTTGGAAACCATTCGCCAAAGCGGTTATCTCGGGCAATGGGCTTGCCATCGACCTCAAAATCGATATCCGCTTTTGCGCCCCACTCTATCCAAATCCGCGTATCTTCATCGCGACTGGTATAAAAATCTCCGGAAAATTCAATAATGTAATGCTGAATTTCTGGCAACCGAAAGTCGGCGAGATTTTTAGGCAAAGTTCCAGATTTCACCAATTTGTCATCACTTATGGTTCGATCATCCTTGCTTTGCATTTGATAAAGTTTGTAGGTCAGTCCATCAAACCCCTGACGCTGAGAGAGGATATAGGCAACGATAGATTGCAGTTGCTCAGAATTAAATACGCCCTTAAACCCTGGCATCCCGGCGTTCATAAAACCGGACTCGATGTTAGCAAGGATTTCAGAGGGCTGACTGCCGTGCACCCACTCACCATCTTTTAAGTTAAAGCCAGAACCACCGCTTAAGTCTTTACCATGGCAAGAAGCGCAAACCTGTTCAAATAAGGTTTGCCCTTGCGCGGTCACCGCAGAGTTTTGCGATAAGGTTGTTAGTAACTGATTCTGATGTGCATTTTTAGGCTGGTTTTCGACATTATTGGCAAGTGTTAAGCCACTGAACAGAAATAAACTAGCCGCAGTCATTCGGGTAAAAGCCCCGTATAATGCGCTTCCTTGGCGATTCATGATGATTGTACAACCCGGGCAAACTTGCCTATGCAATTAATAATGTTAGATAAAAACTATCTACCTGCCCGGTAATTGTCAACAATTTACAAGTAATTTAACGCCGTATAACGCCATCATTAAAAAAGGCTAAACGTTTAGCTTCCGGCTTTCAGGTTCTGATTAACTGCGCTTTTAGCGATCGTCAACTTCTCGCCATCAGGCCAGGTAACCGTTAAGGTATCGACTTGCTCACACCCGCCTAGCCCAAAATGCAGATAACGCTGGGCGCCGTTAGAATACGCGGCACTGGTGGCACCAAGGCGTTTAACCTGGGCGTTACCGCACGCAGTAACTGTGACGAGTGCGCCAAGTGGCGACGTAGCATTTTTCGGTGAGTTACCAACCTCGACACTGAGATAATTGCCAGCATTGTTCGCGCCATGATTATTGAACAGATGCCATTTGCCCCGCTCCTGGCCAATGATTAAATCCATGGCACCATCGAGATTAACATCCATCGAGCTTATGCCCATACCGATAGCGCCAAGCTCGTTCATGACAATATTATGCTCGCTTACTTGCTCAAAACCCTGGCCGTTATTGAGGAATACCAGAGCTTTGTTTTGAGTCACCAGATAACCACGAACGGTGATCACCAAATCACTAAATCCGTTGTTATCAATATCGGCAACCGTTGCACCGGTTGTGTGAGTGTCAAAGTCCAGATTCAGCGCTTTGCTTGCATCGACAAACTTGCCGTTGCGATTCTCCAGCATGATATCGGCAAGCCCGGATAACTCATCTTGTTCAACGATATATTGAGCGCCTTGTGGCGCCTTTTCTAGCTGACGAAGTATGCCGGTTGACGGTGACCAGATATTACCAGCGATGCGCCAGTTGCGATTGCCGATGTAACCTATGTATGTGCCTTTCTTTTCAGGATTATTCAGAGTATCGGGAAAGCCCAAAACATCACTGCTATCTAATTTGAGATTACGGCCAGAATGAGTTTCGCCGCTAAATTGGTAATCGTATGCCGACTCGCCAAGATGCAGGGCTTTATTTGGCCACTGCGATTGCAGATTTTCAATGGTAAGCACTTCACCAGCTTGTAGGTGATTAATATCAAATGCTCCGCGTTTATTGTAAAAACCCCATGCATTGAGTTTTTTATTGTAAAAGTTTTCGCCAGCGTTAAAATCTTTGCCGCGGGTAAAAAACAAATCGAAATCACCATCGTTGTCGTAATCGATTTCGCTAATGCTGGTGACATCTTTGAGTTTGAACGGAAATATAGCGTCGGATACGTCAGTGAAACTGAAATTGCCCGTTCCCTGATAAGCTTTTATCGCCCCATGTCCATACATCAAAATATCGACAAGATTGTCCTGATTAAAATCGGTAATTAACACCTTCTGACCATCAACAAACGATGCGGGTAGTGTCGCCTTTAATGTCAGCTCGCCATCGGTGTTCTCATACAAATAGTTTTCACTCTTCCCTTTCTTTTCTCGCGAAGGAAAAGCAAAGTTGAGCAAATCTAAATCACCGTCATTATCGATATCGACAAATTTAACGGTGCGACCCCGCATCATCGCCAAAGGCTCGTTAAAGTCGGCAAGCGGTGTGAACTGGCGCTGCTTGCTAACCTGATATATCTTGGAATTGCGAGCATTGCTGCCAGAACCACCACCACGAGAGATAATCAATTCGACATTACCATCAGCATCAAAATCAGCGGCTGACACGCCATGGGAGTCTCCCATTAATACATCATAGGGCTTGCTAAATTTGCCCCGGTTATTCCACATCACCCGAATCGCAAAACCGTGATCGTTAATAATTAGATCGTCATAACCATCCTGATCTAAATCGGCGACAACAGGCGCATCCCACTGTCGACGATTTTTCTCTTCACGGGGAAAACTTTTGGTCGAGGCTTTAAAGTCTACCATTGGCGTTGTTGTTGCTTTCTCGATATTGGCATTCGTTGTGCCCGTTTCGCTGTTAGCACCTGAGTTAGACGCGGCGTTTTGACAAGCCGCCAGCACAGTTATTGCGAAAGGTAAAAAGCATAATTTTGTTATTGTTGTCATGACTCAATGTACTCACATGGTTTACTTTTGAGATGAAAAAACATCCGCATTGCGTGAAGAAATCAGCAATCGTTTCAAGCTCAATGCGAATAGTAAGAGCAACGACCAGGTCATCGCACCACCACCTCCAGAGCCTCCGTCTGAACTTGTACCAGAATCACTGCCAGAGCCGGTATTGCCGCCAGAGCCGCTCGCGGCATTAACCTGAATATCTACATAAGCACTAAAACCACCATCGTTACTGGTAACCGTAATACGACTGCTACCTTCTGCAACCGCGGTAACTAAGCCGGTTGCATTTACGGTTAACACATTGGTGTTTTCACTTTGCCAGGTAAAGGTTTGATTGGTCGCATCCTGAGGAATGATATTCGCCACTAACTGCAAGGTATTGCCAATATCCAGTGTCGTTTGTGCTGCACTTAGCTCGACCGCCGTTACCGGAATATGAGTCGTTACTGTCTGGGTATCAACACTCAATAACAACACATCCATTGGCTGCATGGTAAAACCAGAAGTCAGCGTCTTTGCATTGATAATATTGGTTATTTGTTGCGGTGTACCGGTATCGGTCGCAAGCTGGATTTGCAATGCCTGCTGACTGGTATTGATAAGAGACATAACCTGGCGCTGCAACCCTTCATCAAAATACTGATTGGTTAACACACCAAACACAGGTTCTTCTAAAGCCGTTTGAGCCGCCGTTGCGGTGATTTTAACCGTTGCTGCATACCGGTTTTGATACAAATCAGTGATTTCTGTCGCCATGGTCAGAACATCCGAGGCCGGTATATGTACAGCCTTGGCAAATGCATCAATCGTACTACGGTTTTGACCTTGCTCGGTTTGCCCAAAACTTTGTGCAAGGCCGACAACTAACGCTGAGTTGTCCGCACTAACATAATCAACCAACGCCTGGTAATCCGTGTCACTGATAAAACTTGTGGGTGGGATCACTAACGTTTGCTCATTAGCGTTCAGTTGAGACAAAGTCTTGGGTGTCACAAAACCGACTGGAATATTGGTGATTTTCAAGGCCTCATATACCAGAGACATCTGCTGTGTATATCCGGGATCCTGAATCGCGGTATCCTGACTAAAATACAACATCAAATTACGCTGTTTCGGCACCAGATTCGTTACCTGATTACCATGGGCATTGATTTCTTTAAATGCCCTACCGTAGGCATCAAGCTGTATTGGCTGAGTCACACTGGTGCCAATAAAATCGGCGCGGGTATCGATACTGCCGTCATCCTTGCGGTTCCAAACCCAACTGGTGAAATTAGCCGTACCCTGAGTAACAGCTAACCAGATGGCGGCTCGGGTAAATTCTGCCGACATATGAAAATCACGCCAGCGGGCACCTGAAAGTCCATGCCATTCCGAGTCATAATATAATTTGTCAGGGGTAATGGATTTGAAAAAATCCAGCATCATTGCCTGGGAGCGCCATTCAAGACTATAGCGCTGGCGCCAGTCCTGGGCGTGGCGTACATCCCATTGCGCATCAAAGGACGACATTTGGCTATCAACACCCGGCATATCGACTAAATTAGCAATGGCTTCAAAGTCCAGACCTTCATCATGATATTGCGTATACAGCGATCGCTCGCCCATAATTTTTATGTGCGTTTTCGCCAAAGGATCAACACTATGCACGCTGGTATGTAAATACTCAAACCAGTCATTGACGCGATCCATATTAAATCGATTCCAGTCATACCAAACCGCACTGCCCTGCAAAGACATTGACAGAGGGATGGCATAGGCGTCGATGGCTTGCTCAAAACTGCTGTAGCTTGTTCCGTATTGCTGATTAAGCTTGCTAATATCCGAATATTTTGCCGCCAGCCAGTCTGCGAATTTGGCATAGGTGTAGTCGGATAAGCCGCGGTACGCATTGACCCCTCCCGCCCTTATCGAAAAGGTTGGTTCATTGGCCAGCATATGTACGCGTTCACGATCACCAAGTAATTCAAGGCCAGGTGTTAGCTGCAATTCTAACGTGGTGTCAATCCACTGTTTTACATTAGGGTTGTCAATATCGTAATCGGTAAATAGTCGGGTTCCGCTGGCAAAAGCCTGGGGATATTGGTCTCGCAACCAGGAATTTTGCGGCACGATATGGCCGAGAAAAAACTGTATTGGGGTTCGGTTCGCGGTTTTTTCTGCGTCAATTCTTTGCTGAAAATTGATCCTGCGCCAATTATTTAACGCGCTATCATTTTGTAAATCCTGTACCGAATAATATACCTCACCACCGCGACCAAAGGCCTGGGAAATATCTTCGTCTTTGGGTTGCCAGAAAAACTTACTGGCAATGACTTTATTGTCGCCAAGTCGATAAAAATCCTTGTCCTGCACTAACGTGCCCTGGGATAAATCCGGTGCGTTTGTCAGGCTAATATCGCCATCTATCTGTTGTTGTAATTCCGCGATTGCCGCATCGGCAACCTCGATGGCATCGGCTAGTTCATCAAAGGGCAACCCCGTAGCACCAACAGGGTCATTCTGACTGAAGTTTTTGGCATTATACATTGCCTGAACCTGTTGCGGATTGGCTCGGTCCCACGGCGCGAAGACATCTTTAAATAAGCGAATCGTGGTTTGAGATACCTGCGCATAATCTGTGGTTAAACCCAACGCTTTGGCTTCAGCAACTTTTGCATCCAATTGCTGTGATTTCTGTTCAAGTTGGGTTTGTAAGTCGCTAAACGCTTGTGCATTTGTCGCCCCGTCATAAATGCCCGCCATCACCGACATAGGCATGCAGAGGCTAATGGCGAGCACAGCCGAACTGCTCAGGTTAAATATTCGTTTCATAACAAGTCTCTAATTTATTATTTTTATGGTTATTTGGTTGGCGTGAATTCCACAAAGAAATTTGCCGTCAGGCGACCCGTTGTCGGATCGGCATTGACATCATGTTCCGGGTTTTCGATATAGGCAGAGTGCAACAAGGTTGACGGATAAATCACTAGCCGATTGGGCCGATAATCCACGTGCTTGATTAACTCAAAATGATCGGTCGAATCGGTGATGTATTTTTGCTCCGGGCCACCACATTGATCCAGGTGTTGCTGAGCCGTTTCCAGATATCGTGGCTTACGGTTGTCATTAATATTCTCAAAACCACTTGGCTTATGGCGATAAAAACCCGTACCCCCGAATTGCCCCGGATTAAGGTAATGGATGATCGCAAAACTAAAGCACGAGGTATTGTCATAATGGGGAATACATTGCAATAATTGCAATCTATTCTCAGGCTGAGTCAGCAACGAGTAACTGCCATTTTTAGGGTTCATTCGCAAATCCCGTGGCACCCCAAATACCTGATACAGCACTTTTGCGGCATGCGTCAGTACGGTCATACCGTAATCTTTTGATACCGGTGCCCGCACGCCGGGATAAAATGACTGTTGGTGATTGCGGTCACGATATTGCATGCCCGCAGCTTCCAGAATTGGCGCTGCGGTATCAAGCATAAAATCATCAATGACAAATATCGGCGTCTGCTCATGGCCTACCCGAAATGCCTGTTGTTGCATTCCGGGGTTCAGATGCATAGACATGGTGCGAACTACTTGGCTGCTTGAATTTCGAAATGCTTGCCAAATTTACGGCCAATAGGTTCTTCGCCGTCAACTTCGGTTAAATAGATGACCCAGGCATATTTGCCCGCAGGAAAAGAAGACTGCACATTGTTCATTGGCAAGTTAAATTTACCTGGCTTTTTCACCAAATATTTTAATGAGCCATGTTCTTCCCAGTTTTCGCTATCCAGCAATTTAATCCATAACTGACGCTCTTGCGTAATGTCATAGCGCACTTCCAAGTCCAGGTCTTGATCGCCATCAACGCTTGTTGGCCATTCAACTTTTTTTACCACGTCACGTTTAGCAAAACCCAAAGGCGCAGCCGCAGGCTTTTTAAACACCTTCTGGTCGAGCACTTGTACATTGACATTCGTCGGCGGCGCCAAACGGTCATTCCAGTTTTTTGCTCTTGGGGTCAGGTATGCGGAAACGCGATAATTGCCCGGCGCCAAATCTTCGGTATCTAACGTAAAGTGATATTTACCACTTTTTTTGATCCGCTTCATCGAACGTTTAACCGTGGTCCAATCATCGCTATTTTGAAAAGCGACATGCAAATCGCGTGTTTTTTTCACCGCCACTTCTAAATGCACTACAGGCTTTTCAGTGAATCCAATTTGCTCTTGTGCGGAAAGGCTAACGATTTCATCGGTTTTGGCGAGCGCGGTTTGCTGGACACACATAAGGGTCATCGCCAACCCAATCAAACTGAAGTTTTGCCAAAGTTTTTTCTTTAAAGTTAATGTAAACATTTATCTATCTCCCCATACTTACTTCGTCGATATAGCTACAGCTAAAGTTTTATAATGTTAATATCGTCGATATAGACTTCACTGGCATCGCCCTGGACATCTTCTTTGCGAATGACAATCCGCAGTCTGTCTTTTCCAGACGATGTTTTTTGTTGTACAAATTGCGTTTCAACCTGGGTCCATTGGTTAACCTCAACCTTCGAAATATCAATCGGCTTAAGGACTTGCCAGGGATCTTCCAAAATAGCGGTAATCGCCTTTAAACCACTGGCATTTTTTTTCAGGACTTTCATGGTTAACTGATAGTTACCTGGCGACAAGTCAATTGAACCATCGGCGGCAAAAGCTACCACTTCGTTTTCGGTAAATGGTTTTTGATGGGCAAATTTGAGGCTTTTGCGCCCGGTATTGAAGACAAAGTCGTCATGCTCGGTAATGTTCAGGTAATTACTGCTTTTATCGTCTATCCACCAGAATTTTTGATAACCATTTCGCGATTCAGGTTTGTAAACAACTTCACTTAGATACGGACCTTCAAAGCCAAAGAATGCCGGTTGTAACAGGTTGTCGTTTGGTTGTTGCCAAACACGAACATAATCAATTTCAAAATCGACAGGTAGCTCATGTTCCTCAGGGATGCCATGCCAGGGAAACACTTCCGAATCAAACCATAGCTCCAACGGGTTATTGAGCAACCAGGTATCCCCCATCTCTTTCTGGGTAGCGTGATGTACTAATTCCCCGTCGAGATACATTTTCAATCCATCCGGTAGCCATTCAACGCCATAGGTATAGAATCTTTCTGCCGTGCGTTCTGGTAAATCGTGACCATGCTTCCAGACTTTATTCTTTTTGGGGTGACCCGGGCGCCAGTCATGAATAGATGTCACAAAGCGCTTTTCAGGTTTGCGAGAACCGGTCTTTACCCGGCCAATTAATTCGAAAACATCCAGTTCCTGCTGGTAGCCCGTTCCCCAAAATGCGCCCGTCATCGCTGCATCTGGAATTTTCACCCGCACTTCCATATACCCATACAAAAATGTGTGATGGCTGATCACCGCCGCGGTGGTAATGTTTTCAAACTTGTCAATTTCTTGTCTGGCCGGTGGTGCTCCGACAAATGGGTAGTCTGGCTGCCATTGGGTACGCAGTTTTAGCATGCCATTTTCTAAACGCACATTATGTGGGGCAAACTGAGAAGGTGCGCGACCTTTCCATAAATAAAATTGTTGATCTGTGCCCTGCACATACCATTTAAAAGTATCAAGCTTGGCTCCGTTAAATTCATCGGAGACATCCTGGTTAAGTACCCAGTTTTTTTGGCTGTTTTGTTCAGACAGTGGCATGACTGGCGCAGCGATGACACTACTACAAATCAATAAGCTGGTAATAAACAGGCTGTTTTTCAATAGGTTCATCGTTATGGTTTCTTCTTGTACACTCGGACCCAGTCGACTTGCATAGCACTTGGATAACCGTCTGCCGTTGCCGCTTCAGGTACCTGACAACGGTTCAGGTTTTGTGGGCAATCTCGATAGCTAACCTGGGGAAACCTTAACCCTAATGACAGCGTCACATGCATTGGCAGGTGCCAATATAAATTCGGTTTTTCAGCGACTTTTTTGCCATCTAAATACCAGGTAATTTTATCTTCGCTGACTTCGGCGCCGTAAACGTGAAAATCATCACGAACATCGAAATCGGCATGTATTTTATTTTTCGTTAGTTCAGGGAATTTACCTGGCCTTTTCCACACTTCCTTACCGTTCTCGATAATACGGGTGTGTAAGTTCATATCGATAACTTCCGGACCATCATATTTTTGATATGTCCCTTCAATCCACTCAGACTGTTGCAACTCGACGATATCGACTTCCGAATAGGTCGGCTCGCCTTCTTTGGTGCCCTTAAGGCCCATCTTTGCAACTTCATCATTCAAACTGTAAATCCAAAATGCCGGACTCGAACCTGGGAACGTGGGCACGCCTTTAATACGCGCTTCGTAATACCCATAAGTTTGATAGCCATAGCTTCTGATGATGCCAGAGGTATAAAATAGATCTACATCGACTTTACGACGATTCTTGTTCCATCGTTTTGCCGTATGCTCAGAGTAATCAATTTGAATATTTAACAAGCCATCTTGTTGCCAGACATTATCCGGTTCCCAAGACCAAGGCCCCCAATCCGCAGGATCTTTATTCCATTTGTTCGCATCAATATCACGATTATCAAATTCATCGGATAGAGAATTAACCAGTTGCCATTGTTCTGATAATTGCGCAGGCAATACGGGTTGATAAGTCAGAGACGCACCGTCATCAGTAGATGGTTCACTGCTGCAGGCCATAAGTGTCAGACAAAGCAAGCCGACAAGTGAGGAAGTTGTTTGTTTCATAAGAATATCCAAAATGAAGGGAAAAAAGCCGCAACGTGTGCGGCTTCAATCAGTAACGCTACTTAACTTCTACGATGCCGTAGTTATCAAGCAAAATGGATTCAGCATTGCCTAAACCGTATACATCCCAGAACATAAATACCGCAGTAGAAACATTCCAGTGATCCGGTACAGTCCACTCACCATTCCCCGATAATGGGTTAGTAAATTCAACCAGCTGCCAGTCGGTAGTCGGTTTTAAAGTTGCCGTCACAGTACCCGCTATCGCACGACGCGGGTCAAAGCCAGCCAAACCGTCACAACCATTACATAACCAAGGTAACAGGGTATGCTCAAGCTTAACGTCTTCGCCATCTGCAGGTAGTTGATTCAACTTAGCCCAAACGGAGAACTTAAAGGTACGACCAACAGAAGCTTCACCACGACCATAGGTCGCTGCATGGTAGTTAAATACCTGGTTCCACTGTTGTTGCACGACATTGAGTACTCCATTGGCATCGCCATTCGAAGTAATCTGTAATGCCATGCCATCAAAGCCGCCAGCAACATGTACCGCTGAAGGACCCCAGCCACCACCATTGAGACCTAAATCTGATACATAGAATGTCGTACCATCCGCATTTGGCTCAGGATCACAGGCATAGTTGCGTTGCGCGGTGACTTCAACCGTTTGGCTCTTCACGTCTTCACCTTCGGTAGCTCCGGTATAACCGGTTTTGTAACCTACAGTGATCGTCGCCATATCGCCGGTACCAAGATTGTTGGTAAAGCTTCCAGTTTTACCGAATCCACCCGTGTCTTCTTCACTCAGGTAAACCGCATTGCCAGCATCAACCGTCCAGTCATAGGTGTAATCACCCATTAACTCGTCATTCACAATGGTTGGTTCCACTTCAATACCAATTGCGGAACAAGTTGGTACGTTCTTAGTACCTAATGGCGCGCCTAGTTCATTGAAATCCTGGTTTGCCACACTTAAGTAAAAACCTGCTGTTACCGTTACATTTGCCGTTGCAGACAAGTTAGGATTCTCTTCACTGTATGCGGTTATTGTTGTTTCACCGCGCCCTTCACCAGTGATAAGTCCCATATCGTCTACGGAAGCGACGGTAATATCCTGAGTGGAATACGTCAGATTGGAATTACACGCGTAAGCTGGCAACGTTGCCGTCAAAGCCTGCTTGGTTTCGCCTGCCGCCAATTCAATATCAAAAGCCTGAACACCAGTAACCGGGTCACTGATGGCATTAATGGTAAAGGTTAGATTACGTTTTTCACCGGATTCTTGTGCTGGGTATTCATAACCATTATCAACAATGTAGGAAATGTTATAGGTAACGGTTTTTGGGAAATCCAGGTAGCCATCGCCGGTTGGATTACCGTCAGCATCGGTAGCACCACGTACATCGGTGTCATCACATAGTCGTAATGCCTCATCGAATTGATCGGTATTTACCAATAACTTGGTACCATCTTCAGAGACTGAAAACGGTGAAATGTATTGATTTTGACCAAGGCCCGGTATCTGCGGGGTAATAAATGATGGATGTGTCGCTTCAAACAGAAACTCACGGGTCAGTACTAAGCCATCAGACGTTGCCGTTAGCGGCTGGCCATCAACCATAGCACCTTGTAATAAATCAATTTCCAGTGTGCCTTCCATTTCATCGGTTTCAACCACAAATGGCTCTTCGCTGAAGGTTACCGGAAATTTGGAATTAAATTCGTAATCTTTGCCTTCTTCGACACCACAAGCGGCTATAGCTAGGCTTAGCGCTGAAACTGTCGTTAGTTTTTTCAGTAAGTGTGTTTTCATCTTACGTCTCCAATTTTTTACCCCGAGCCGCACAATAACAGCTCGGGTATATTTCTTGTTCTAAGGTTTTTAGTTTTGTCTAGAATACGGCTCTGACACCCAAACGGAAGTGACGGCCGTTGTTATATACGGCTACTGTCCGGTCTGACGTTACGCCGCCATCGAAATAGTTACCATCATCAAGAACAACCTCATCCGAGGTATTACGCTTATCGTACGCGGTGTAAAAATCACGTCGAACATCATCCGTCAGGTTGGTCGCCTGGAATGTAATACTTAGGTATTGGTTAATGGCATAACTAGAACTGAAATCTAAACGGCTCGTCGAATCTTGCCAAATTGCACCACCATAGATGCCATCATCGACAAGTTGCTCGCTACTAAAGCGGTGCGCAAGACGCAACATCAAGCCATATTTTTCATAGAATACTGTGGTGTTGGCGGAATGTTCAGGTGTGAATTCCATTGGTAACGGCTGAGTGTAATACCCTGTAGTTCCAATTTCTTCGACCTCATTTTCCGATTCCTGATAGGTGTAGTTGAAGCTCATACCTAGACCAGAAAGTACGCCCGGCAACATGTCATAGTTCTGGGTGTAACCAAACTCTAAGCCAGTAATTTGCGCGCCTACACCATTTTTAATGGTATCAATATTGGCGGTATGACATTCGATTTCCCAATTTGTCGAAGAGAAACCAGCAACATAGCGGTGCGGCATACATTGATCAGCACCACCAGGCATACGGTTGGCATCGTAATCCAATAACAAGTCGGCATCAGCTAACTCATACTGAGTTCGAACATCTTTATAGTGGAAAGGTGTGGTGATCTCACGCTCAATCTTTTTGATATCCTTATGGAAAAACGCAAGAGATACCATGCCTGATTCGTCAAAATACCATTCCCAGGACACATCAAGGTTTTTCGATTCCAATGCTTCGAGATTAGCATTACCAGAGAAGCCGTTGGCCGTATCATCCCAAACGTTTTCGCTAATACTTAATGCAGGGTTTAATGAATCGAATCGAGGTCTGGTCATGGTTTTAGAAACCGCGAATCGACCAATCATTTCATCATTAATGGCATAGTTTAGATTCAAGCTAGGTAACAAATACTCATGCGTTGCTGCACCTTTGACCGGCGCTTCACGACGAGACGAGTTGTCTTGATTACCATTAGGACCGACAAACGAGGTTGAGCGATCCAGATACGGCCAGATTTCACCCTGGTTACTAAAGCCCATATGGTTACGGCCAGATGCCGCCACTAAATTGCCATTTACATCGGTAATTTGATTGGGCAAACCATCCATACGCACGAGCTGTGGTGTATCACCGGTGTAATCGATATAGACCAAACGGTTGGTATCCATACCACCTGGTAATACCCAGTTTCCGTTCACATATGGCGTGGTAGCATCGTTGGTGTAATCATAACCATGGGTCAATGCCCAGTCCCAACAACCGGTTAACTGATCTTCATTGGCTGGAGCCCAGCGAGTGTCAGCATTACCACTGATAGGGTCAACACCTCGAATCGCTTCTGGACACTGCGGTGAACCTTCAATATCGCCAAGACGACGCTCAATTAGCAGGTTATATGGGTCCAGCATATGTGGTGCGCGGTAATAGTTAATACCACCTACACCTTCAGAGCGGTTATCATCTTTGACGTAGCGCAAACCGACATTACCGGTTAGACGTCCATCAAGTAATTCAAAATTAAGTTTTGCATAAGCGGCGATGGTATCGGTTTGAATATTTCGTGTACCCTGGGTATTTTCACTTACGCCTACGGTGCCAGCATCTCGACCAGAAAACTCTTCAACGGCTTTGTATGCATCAAGCATAGGCCAGCCCCCCCAGAATGCAGCACTTGTATCGCTCACAATACCTTCCCCGAAATTATCATATGGGAAGGCTTCACCTGACATCATATCGAGCACCCCGATAGACTGCATGCCCACGGTTTCATAGGACACATTCGGGTTGGAGTTATCAATTAACGCCGTACCGGTATTCACCGTTTCATTTTGGGTATAAACGTCTTTTTCACGCTCAGAGTATTTACCACCAAACTCGAGGGAAGTAATACCAAACTTGTCGATTTCCCAATCAAAATCAACACGCAGTGAAACGTTATTATCGGTCTGTTCGTTATCACGGAAGTTCAGAGAGCCTAAATGGTTTGCACGCAGATCAAACGGGTTAAAACGGCTTGTTACCGAAGTTACACTACCATCATAAGGGTCAAAAACTGCTGGGGTCTGACCCATACTGAATGAACATTCCTGACCTTGGCTACAATCATAACCAATAGGTTCAATAATATCCGCAGGCATATTATCTAAAATACCAGCGCCAGTTGTTCCCCAGGTCGCCGTAGACAAACCAATATGCTTAATGGTTTCATCTAAGGTGTTAGAGTAACCGGCAAGAACACTCATAGTGAGCGAGTCGGAAAAATCGTGTTCAATGGCAAGCGAGACCACATCGGTGGTTAAATCGCGTTCACCCTGGGTGCGGTTAAAGAAACCACTGGCCTGACGGGAATAAGAACTCACCAAAGTGTTGCTATCGAGATCAACCTGATTCCATTCGGTAACCGGGTCTTCTGGGCTTAACGACACCACGGGTGCGAAATTTAAACGGAAATTGTGATAATCCGTTTCTACATTTTGCTGAGTATGGGTGATATCTAGCTGAATATTGGTGCTATCCAATGGTTGCCATTCAATCCCTGATGAAATTGTCATTCGATCACGGGTGTTGGTAGAAATAGAAACATCTGTAAAATCGCGGGCAGTTACATAAAGATCGCCTTCTACTAACGCTTGTGTTTCCGGATCATAGTTTAATAGACTCTCGATTGGATTCAGGATCTTATTGCCAGCTTCATCAAGAACATAGCTGCCATCATCATTGCGTTGGTAACCCAATACCCGAATCGGCTTACCTGTTGCCGCATCGGTTGCAGTACGGCCGCTACTAGCGTCTAAATCAACGATTTCCAATGCAGATTCAATATAGGTTGAGTTTAAACGGTCTTGTCTGGTCTCTTGTCTGTCTTTCGTCGCAGTAATGATGAAACCTAACGTATCGTCCATAAATTTATCGGCAAAACTACCAACAATGGAGCCATCATACTTATCAGAAAAATCATTGTAACGCGCTTCAACGCTCAATGATTTTCGACTTTCATTCAACTGCAATGGTTTAACGGTTCGCAGAACAACCGTTGCACCTAGTGAACCTTCTTCCTGGTCTGCTGACGATGTTTTGATAACATCAATGGAGGAGAGTATATCGGATGAGAACGAGCTTAGATCGACACTTTGAGTAGATTCAGCGTTTGCCTGATCACCTGAAAGACCACTGGTTAGCGAGACACCATTCATGGAAATCTGGTTCATATCCGGATTGGTACCACGAATTGAAATTCGTGCGCCTTCACCACCTTCTTCAATAACACTAACGCCCGTTACACGAGATAACGCATCGGCAATGTTTTTATCGGTTGATTTACCGACATCTTCGGCGTGAATTGAATCACTGACGCTGTCGTTAAATTTTTTGGCGTTGATCGCTTTTCTTAAGCTGCCCTTAAAGCCAGTAACTTCAATAACTTCAATTTCGCTACTTTCCGTTTCCGGACGTTCAACAGCTTCTTCAGCCGAAGCTTGCTGCTGCTCTTGAGCTACAGCTTGCTGTGCCATCAAAGACGCAATGATTGCGGCGGTAATTGCCGAAACCTTAAAATTGTGTCTCATTCCCCTCTCCTCTTGTTGTCATTATTTTTTAAGAAAAAGGCTCTGATTTACACCAGTTAATCCAATAAAGACATGCATTATTGAGTTAACAACATCGGGTGTACTCCCAGACTCCCATTTTCGCTTGGTTTTATGTTTTAACTTTCTGTTATTTCACTTTATTTGAGCGCTTGCTGCCTTCCACCGGTTTTAGGTGGTACATATCCATTCGCTCAATGTCGTAATTTTCAAATTGTCTTTTTAACAGCCAACGCGGTCGTTCAAGTTTCGACTCCCAGGCAAATAGCTGCTTAAACATATCCCGAACCTTTTCCGGATGCTCCGCCGCCAGGTCGTATTGTTCTTTTAAGTCTTCGCTGATGTTATAAAGTTGCGCTGGTCGATCGGGAAAGCGCATCAATTTCCAATCGCCAACGCGAATGGTGCCACGTACGTCTTTTTTCCAAAAAAGCACTTCATGTGGACGTTCTTGCGTGTCTTCGGTTAAGAAAGGCACAAGATCAACGCCATCGATGTCAGTTAACTGATCCGCATCACCGTTCGCGGCAGCATAAAATGTGGGTAACAGGTCCATTTGGCTAATTGGATAACGGTATTTGCTACCGGCTTGTATATGTGCAGGCCATTTCATCAGAAACGGTACGCGTAAGCCGCCTTCTAAATGATTTGATTTAGTACCACTTAGAGGCCAGTTGCTTGATGCATTGCGATCACTGGGACCACCATTATCATTGGTAAAAACCACAATGGTGTTTTCTTCAAGGCCAAGCTCTTGCAGTTTGTCGAGGATTTTCCCAGTGGCTCGATCCAACGCTAAGGTCATCGCCGCTAAGGTTTTACGCTCGCCGGTTAATTCAGGGAATTTGTCCAGATCTTCTTGGGTTGCATCCATTGGCGTGTGTACCGCGTTGAATGAAACAAAGGCAAAAAATGGCGTTTTCTTTTGAGCATTGCGCTCAATAAAATCAATGGTTTCATCGGCCAACACATCAGTCAGATAGCCTTCGTGTTCGCCCATCACTTTAAAATTACGCTCCATCCAGTCCAGCGGACTAGGTGGCGCTTTTGAATACGAGAAATAACTGCGAGCACCACCCCTGAAACCATAAAACTCATCAAATCCACGCTTTAGCGGATGAAATTTATCAGCACCGCCCAGATGCCATTTACCGTAAAATGCGGTGGCATACCCTTGAGACTTGAGATAATCGCCCATGGTTTTCTTATCAACCGGGATCCCCATATCGTTGTTATCTGCCGCCGAGTTCGGACTCATGTAGCCCGGCACATTGTTTTCTTCAAAGCCAAAACGCTGCTGATACATACCTGTCATCAGGCCGGCACGTGAAGGGCCACAAGTTGGGTCGGTAACATAGGCTTGTTCAAACAGCACACTTTGTTCAGCTAGCTCATCCAAACGCGGCGTTTTAAATTCTTTGCTGCCGTGAAAACCAAAATCGCCATAACCAGCGTCATCTGCCAGCAATAAAATGATATTTGGTTGTTGCTGTTGTTCTTGCTCAGTTGCTGCCTGCAACGTCAACGGCAATACCGCCAAAATGAGTAAAATTAACTTCTTCATATTATTCATTCACCAATACAGAAACGCGTTTTAACGTCATGTATTCTTCTAAACTGTATTTCGAGCAGTCTTTCCCAACGCCTGATTGTTTTAATCCGCCATGAGGTAACTGCACCGAGTAATGGGCTTCGTTAATACAAACACTGCCGGCCTGAATTTTTTCCGCAGCCTGCAAACCGCGTTGCAAGTTTGTGGTATAGACGTAAGCCGCCAGACCAAACTCGTTATCATTGGCAATGGCAAGAATGTCGTCATTATCCGAAAATGGCAGTACCGCAAGCACCGGACCAAAAATCTCTTCCTGAACCACAGACATGGTTAAATCAACGTCAGCAATAATGGTCGGTTGCAGGTAAAAGCCGTTACCGGCAAGCTTGTCGCCACCGGTAATTACCTTGGCACCATTGGATACTGCCTGTTCAATCAAACCAATAACGCGATCGCGCTCTTTGCCATTGATCATCGGACCCATTAAGCGACCTTCACCGCGACCCGCCTGCAGGGTTAATTCTTCTGCACGTTTACCCGCACGAGTTAAAAACTCTAAGTAAACGGACTCATGGACAAAACAGCGATTCGGAGATACACAAACCTGACCAGAGTTAGCAAATTTCAAATCAACGATATCCTGAACTGCTTTGTCTAAGTCGGCATCGTCGTATACAACAACCGGGGCGTTACCACCAAGTTCAACGGAAAAATGCTTTAAGTTAGTCAGGGAGTTCTTCATACAGTTCACACCGGCATTGGTGGAACCTATCATGGTGAACAACTTGGTTTTATCGCTGGTTAATAGCGGATCGGTAACATTGTACTGATCGCTGGAAATCATATTGATGACGCCGGATGGGATCCCAGCCTCTAGCGCGATCTCGGCACATCGCAGACTTGCCAATGGCGTGACCTGAGAGGGTTTGATAATGGTTGAGCAACCTGCAGCCAATGCCGGACCAATTTTATAGCCAACATTGAGCAATGGAAAATTCCAGGCCAGATAACCGACCACAACACCAAGTGGCTGGCGACGCATGTAATGTAAAAATCGACCGTCGGGATCAGGGATAACCGGTTGTTCAATGCGCTTAGCTTCTTCAATAAAGTAACGTAAACAGGTTACCAGCATGCCAAAGTCATATTCCGCATTGTCATAGGGTTTACCGGTTTCTGAAATCAGAATGCTGATGATATCTTCTTTGTTTGCTTCCAATAGGTCGGCATAGGCCAAAATCAGCGTTTCTCGCTGACTTAATGGCATTGAAGACCATAATGCAAAACCTTTATCTGCGGCAACTAAAGCCTGTTCAATGTGCTCTGGTTCAGCCTGAGGGGCATGTGCTACCACCTCACCTGTCGCCGGATTTAATACTGCAAAGGTTTCTTTGCTGCTGATTAGCTGACCATCAATCAGCATTTTATATTGAGCGTTCATAATGTTTCTGTCGTACTCACGTTAAATTCTTTCAACATATCCAAATCAATCTGGACACCTAATCCGGGCTCTGATGGCACGATTGCCTGACCCGAAACGACGCTGATATTGCGCGTGTAGAGTTGATCTCTTAATGGGTTTTCAGTGCGATCGTATTCCAGCAATAATTTCTTTTCTTCCGCACGACCTGGCTCTGGATAAGCGGTTGCTAAAAAGTGCACGGCCGCTGCCAGATTCAATTGCGTACCCCAAACATGGGGGATCATATTTAACCCTTGCGCCGAAGCTAAGGCACGGATTTTCAATGCTTCACTCGGACCGCCACAATAGGCTAAATCAGCCTGAACCAGCTGTACGCCACCTGTTTTTAACAGGCGTTGAAATCCATATCGAGTTTGTTCACATTCGCCAGTAGCAATGGCAACGGAAGTTTGGTCCTGAAGTTGACGGAATAATTCGGGGTGTTCGGGTGAAAGGGGCTCTTCAAACCAGACGTAGTTATGTTGCTCTAACACCTTGGCAATGCGAATGGCTTCCGGCAAGTCATAAGCGTGGTTTGAGTCTGCGGCCAAAATTGTATTAGGCAGTGCCTGGCGCATCGCAACAATCAACTGCTCATCAAAGTCTGGGTTCTTACCGACTTTGATTTTCATTGCTTTGTAACCTTGTTCAGCGTACCCGATTGCTTCTTCGACTAACACTTTTAGCAGCATCTGCTCGGGTAAGTCTTGAAAATACATGCCGGTGGCGTAGCAGTCAATACGATCTCTAAGCTTGCCGCCCATTAACTGGCTGACACTCACATTCAGAGCTTTGCCTTTGAGATCCCATAGGGCCATGTCGATACCGGACATACCGGCCATCATGATGCCTGAACGAGAAAAATCTAACGATGCTCGCCACATATGATGCCAAATAGCATCCGTGCCAAGAGCGTCCATAGCTAAGATTCGTGGCGCATAAAATTTTTCAATGGCGCCCTGGATAACATCGGCAGGACCATAACACTCACCCCAACCTGATAATCCTGTATCAGTAATGACTTCGACTAATAGCACGTTGCGCTGATTATAAGACCATTGAGAAAACCCAAAAGGTTGTTGCAATTCACAGCGCACATGGTGCGTTTTTATACATTCTATTTTCATCATTTGCCTGGTTATAAAGTCGTCCCTACTGGGAAGTGTTACGGGAAAAAACAAATCTTTTCTACATTATGACACCAATATAAACATATGATGTTTATATAATCAATATTTTTAATAACATTAAACAATGTTTTTCACCCACAACAGTGAGTTAAAACTAACCATACAGCTGCCTTTTTCGAGCAAGTAACTGGTAGACCTGAGGTGAGCGCGTGTTTACTCACCAACAAGAGCAAGTAAACACCGGTGGAAGGGATTATCTTAACGAAAGGTAACCATAAAAAAGCTCAACAATAATGTTGAGCTTTTGTTAAGTAAATGGTCATTTACAATATTTTCAGGTAAGCAAGTACCATTCAGGTTGTGGTGCTAATGCAATACACCTGTGACATCAAACTCACGGAAGCCGACATTTTGAGTACCTGGTGCTTCCACCACTAAGCGAATACGGCTTGCGGTCAGTGCGCTATCTGGCGTTGCATAAGTCCAACCGTTGACATTCGCATTGACCCAGGGAACCATGTCTTCCCAATTACCATTGTTGTATCGTTGCACTTTCCAGCGTGAGATTTGATAACTCGGAGCATTATCTTCTCTTACCGCAAACTCAAATTGACTGGCGGTGGTAAACAAATATTCAATCCAAACCGTTTCACCTATACCACTTTCCGTCGCTCTTGCTTCAACCACAAGATTGTCATCGTGAACATTAATAATTCGGTTGGGATCCCAATTTCCGCTATCAACACTATAGGTCGTCGCATTTGCCAGCGGCACCGGGTCACCAGTCGGTGGGGCAACAGGTTCGCTCACGGTTATCGATACCTGATCAGTCAGATCATTAACCGTTGTCACTGTAATATTGACGGTACCTGCGCCGACGGCGCTAATATTGCCGTTAGCATCGACCGTAGCAACCCCAGTATTGCTCGAGGCGTAAGTTACACTAAGATCATCGGCATCAGTCGGGGTGATGGTCACCGTTGTGGTTGTGGAATCACCCACATTTAATTCCGTATTCGCCACCACTAAGGTAACCGATGTTGCCGGATTTGCTGGATTTTGTGGTTCGCCAGATGAAGGTTGACCACCGATGACTAATTCAAAGTCATCGACATAGTACTGGCCGCCCTGATTATTCCACATCCAAAGGTTATAATTGTCTGCATTGTTCCCGGTTGTAAACGTAATCGACTGCTGCACATAGGTCTGGCTGGTAAATAGTGAGTTTTCAATAAAGGTATTGGTACTCAGATTCGTAACGCCGATATAGAAAGACTGACCTTGTCCACCAACTCGGCCCCAGACCGATAAGGTATATTGCGTGTTGGGTTCAAGCACTAACTGCTGATTCACGCCACCATTGCCATTTATAAGCGCGGCATTGTTTCCACTGTGGGCATTATTATTGATGACGTTACCGCCATTAATGGTCCAGTTAGCCGCGCCCTCTTCAAAGCCGGGGTTGAGCATAAGATTCACCGGCACTTCTGGTACCTCAACCGCAACCACGGTTATTTGTACCGTCGCCGTCAAGTCATTCACGGTCGTTGCGGTGATATCGACCACGCCTTCGGCATGGGCCACCACCACACCAGCACCATTAACACTGGCGATGCTGTCGTTGCTTGAAGTAAAGGTAACCGTTACATCGTCTGCATCCGCTGGCGTTACCGTTGCAGTTAAGGTGGTACTTTCATCTATCGTCAGCTCGGTAACGGGTGATGTCAGGCTGATAGCAGTAGCAGGATTGGCCGGAACTTCAGGCTCGACGGTGCCGGTAACCACCAATTCGAAATGATCAGCATAATATTCACCGCCCTGGTTATTCCATAACCAAATGTTGTAATTATCATTACTCTCGCCGGTGGTAAAGGTGATGGACTGTTGTACATAGCTAGTGCTCTCAAACAGGGTATTTTCGATAAAGGTACCCGTGGTTAAGTTAGTAACCCCCACATAGAAAGACTGACCCGCACCGCCAACACGTCCGAAAGCTGACAAGGTATAAATGGTATTGGCTTCAAGGACGATTTGTTGATTCGCCCCGCCATTGCCATTCACCAACACACCATTGGTACCACTGTAGCTAAAGTTGCTAATACTACCGCCATTGATGGTCCAGTTTGCAGCGCCCGCTTCAAAACCCGGGTTTAACAAAATGCCACCCGGCTCTGGTATCGCCGGTGGTGCTACATTGACCGTTACCGAATCGGTTAAATCATTCACAGTCGTGGCTGTAATAATCGCAGTGCCGACCGCAAGGCTGGCTACCAAGCCATTACCATCAACGGTGGCCACGGTTTGGTTGGATGAGGTGTAAGTCACGCTCGTGTCATCAGCATCTGCTGGTAACACCTGAGCGCTGACCGTGGTTGTTTCACCAATAATCAAATTGGCATCAACAATCGACAGATTAACTGACGTCGCAGGATTTGCGGGATCTATGGGATCCGTTGGCGTTTCTCCCGATAATGCTAGTAACAAAGTATCAATGGCAAAACCGGTTTCTGGGTCGGCAATAATGTGTTGCGCAGGAACACCCGGACTTATCCAGTTAGCCGGAATATTTCCGAACACCCTAGGGTCAGGTTGCATCGGCTGACGGCGCGGATCGTCCAAGGCGGTTAAGTTTTGATTTAAGGTAAGCGCAGCAATGCTCAGACCTGCAGGTGCCGTTTGCGTGTGACAACTCAGGCAAAAGGCATTTTGGCTTGAATCAGGTCGCGGAGCATCTAACAATAGCGGTCCTTCCGGGAAGTTAATATCATCACGAACACCGGTTAAACCATCAGCGATATTACCAAGGTGCGCAGCATAATCCGCAGTATAATCGTGATAACAAACATACTGGCTGTAAGTTGGTTTACCGTTGTTATTCAGGACTTGACTGAGTTGGTTATGGGTAGCAGCAGGCACAGTATTGGCAACCGCACTCCAGTCTCTGCCGGTCCAGTTAGTAACGCTGCCGTTGATACCGGCTAAGGTGCCGCTGGCATGATTACAGGCAACTTCGGCATTAACCTGCTCGGCGAACGCTTTAAAGTTATCAATCCAGCCGGTAAAACCCGTTGCATCACCAAGGCCGATAACCAGGTTACCTGGGGTTAAGGTAAACAGGGATGCATTGTTGCTGGTAAAGGTATCAATCTCCATGCCATTAACAAAGGTGCTAATGGTTTGATTGCGATTGCTCAGTTGGAAACCAAGATGAGTCCAGGCATTGGCATTGATGGTCTGAGTCGATGTGACAACATGTACCTCCTGGCCGCTAGCATTAACGAATACAATTTGATTGGTATTGCGAACCCGAATTTCGCTGCCATCCGGGAAAGCGATCAGACTGCGAGTGCCGGTTGTGGTTCTTGGATCGATAAAAATACTGTAATACCAGCTCGTTGCAAGAACATCGCGGGTTTGCATCGGGATCTCAAACTGTAGTCCAGCAGTATCGCCATCAAGCCAAAAGCCTTTACCATGGATACCGCCATGGGCAATATACTCGGCTCGCCCTTCACCTAAAATTTCCCCCCGACTTGGGATACGCCATTCAGAATCGGGGATATTTCCGGATAAATCGGGCAATCCACCAGTGGCAGCATTTTGCAAATAGCCTTCGCGCAAATCACGGTTGGCATTGCCCCCCTGGGTAAACCCCATCCAGACCGCATGCGCCATGTTGGCGTTGATAAAACTATTTGGATTCAGGTAATCATCAAACGCAACCTCATCACTAGAACGGCCGGTGCTCATTAACCAGGTCACATCCGCCGGTGTTACCGGGCGCATATTAAGGTGATAATTAAATCGGTGTTCGTTAGAGTCGAAGAAGGTGGTATTGCCTGAGTTGCTATCCGGCAATTGTCTCGGATTATTCAAATTATTACGACGACGGTTACGGGAATCTCCGACTCGCATATACCGCTCCGCGTAATTAGCGCCTTCATATAGTTCCAGCATCCGATGCTGGGAATCTAAGGTTCTAATTGGGAAATCAATATTGTTGAGCTGGTTATCCAAAACCACCATCTTGCCGCGGGTCCAAAGCCCCATCATTACCCGACCATTTAGTTTAGAGTGCTCTTCAAAGTCACCATTACAACCGAATCCAGGTACACAATCGATGTCCAACCCTTCACTTTGGGCATAATCATTTAAACGAGTAAAATAGGTCGTAAACGTAATATTATCGCCATCTTTATCCATCCACGGATAGGTACCAAATTCATAGTCTTCTTCGATCAGACGACCTTCGGAGTCGCGAAAAGGATGCATTGCCAGGCCATAGCGTTGATTGATAGTGTTATCGAACGGCGCATGACCCATCGGACGGATATCCGTATTTTGCCATTGTCTGACATCACAGGCCTGAGCGATCTGTTGGTTACCATCATTATCTGTGTAAGTCGGATTATCCGGATTTTGCGGTACCAGATAAGCGATGTCGGAACTGGAATTACGGCGGGTGCCGTCATTGTCATACCAACTATAATTGCTGCTAGGGTCGACTCGCATCGTCATCATTCTGCCATCACTAGTAATGGTTGGTTCAAAGAACGAATCGATATTAAAGACATTCCCGGTAATTTCCCGAAGTTCAGTTACCTCAACAATCTGGGCATTTACGGTTTTAGGGTTTTCCACACGAACTCTGAGCTCGGTGCCAAACAGTTGCCGCGAGTTGCTTCCATTGTTGGCACGTATGACAGTTAAATCATAGCAATCATCGGCACCATTAGGATTCGCTCCATTGATATCACAGGTAAATGGATTGCGAACCGCAGAGTTAGGCGCCATAGTCGGATCGCACAGGCCCGCGTGACCGCTACCACCATCTCCGGCGACAGTATTATTGCGCACGCCAGCCTCTAACGGCGCAAACTGATTTGGGTTCGCGAGAATAAACGTTCCCGCTGGTGAATTCATAAACGGCGCATCCATCTTTTCAGGTACCTGCAGACGAAATGCTACCTGCAATCCGGTGTCCAGATATTCGGGACGATGAGCCAGACCAACACGACCATCAGCACTGGTTTGCAGCGGTGGAATGGTGGGTTTGATGTATTGTAAGTTTTCTTGGGTGTGAACTTGCCGTTCAATGGTTGGCACTTCAGGGAGTGCCAGCACCTGTGCTGACAGCAAGGTTAATACGAAAGCAGATTTTATTATTTTCATTAGTTTCTCCTAACAAAATCACACTTCCATATGTTGATTTTTCATCGGGTTTAATGGTCATTTAACCTTACGTTGATAGCGTTATCGTTTGGTTTCGTTTTTGACCTGAGTTATTTTACTGCACACCTAAAACATATGATGTTTAAGAAAGATCTATGATTGAATAAATCTCATCTATGTTGCTTGAGAATATATCTATGAATTGCAAAGATCAAATTCTAAGCAGAAAATTTTCTTTCAGGATTACAATAAAAACGTTTCAAGATAGGGAGTTAGAGCTTCTTCGTTGCTGTTAGCCCTTTAACACGTTGGTGTTGAAACGTCTTATCGAAATGACAGCCAACCGGAATTTTAGAAAATTATTCTTGAGACAATGATGAAAAAGCCAGGTAGTCACGATGTACTACCTGGCTTTTTAGGGGGAGAAACGAGTTATTTGCTTTCGATTTTGAACGTTTCAGAAAATCTTGGCATATCATGCTGACGCCATTGATCGCCTTCTTCATGGATATGGAACCAGCGTGGTGGCACATTCGACCAACTCCAGTGAGCAACATCACGGATCATATCTGCCAGTAGCTGCGGATGCTTAGCACTTAAATCGTGCTGTTCACCAATATCGTTTTCGACATCGAACAATTGCCACCTGCCAGAGGCTTTGGTTCGTACCGCTTTAAACTGATCGCGACGAACCGAGACATCATGTGCGCCTAAACGGTGTCGCATCAGAAACAAACTCTCACCGGCGCGGACATTTTCATCCGTTATGACAGACGGCCAGATATCCTTACCATCGAGCGTCTTACCCGCAGGCAATGTGGCATTAGCAAGATTTACAAAGGTTGGGTACAAATCCAATGCGGATACTGGATATGCATAGGTTCCTGTTTCTTTTAGCCCATTAGGCCAATGCATCATCATCGGGACTCTGTGGCCACCTTCATGCGCACTGCCCTTACCTTCACGTAACGGTTTATTCACCCCGCCTCGGGAAACCTTGCCGCCGTTATCACTCAAAAATACGATTAAGGTGTTATCGAATTGCTTATTTGCTTTTAGCGTCGATACAATATTTTGTAAACCGCGATCCACAGACCAGACCATCGCCGCATAGGTGCGACGCTTTTTGTCTTTAATATGGGAGAATTTCGCTAAGTCTTCTTCGGTGGCTTCCAGCGGTACATGGGGCGCGTTATAAGCCAGGTATAAGAAAAATGGCTGATCTTTTTTCTCTGCGGCTTTGTTTATAAAGTTTACCGCCTCACGGGATAAGGCATCGGTAATGTACTCAGTTTCGCGAACTTCTTTGCCATTGTATTCCAGCGGCGTGATGTAATCGTTTAATCGCTGTAAACCCTGCTTACGCAGTCGTTCATATTGCGGACGATATTCAGAAGGAAAATACTTATGACCACCGCCTAAAAACCCATAGAATTCATCAAAACCGCGGCTATTCGGATGATAGGGTTGCTCTTCGCCTAAATGCCACTTACCGATTGCACCGGTAAAATAACCGGATTGTTGCAAGGTCTTACTGATAAATTGCTCTTTGACATCGATGCCTGTGCTCGAACCATTCACCGGCAAATTAAATTGCGAGCCAATTTTATGGGGATAACGACCGGTCATTAGTGCTGCGCGGCTAGGTCCGCAAAATGGATGGGCCACATAGGCAGAGCTAAATACCATACCGTCGTTTGCCAAAGCATCGAGGCTGGGTGTCTGAATATCGGTTTTATAATTATTAAAACCAACATCGGCATACCCTTGATCATCGGTGAGCACCAATAGAATATTTGGACGCTCGCTACCGGGCTCACTGCTATCAGCCCATGCGCTACTGATCGAAACCAATAGACTCGCTAACAGCGTTAATATTGTTATTTTTTTATAAACCATAATCTTTATGAATATCCTTTACACCCTTTAAAGATAAGCTTTCGCGTGATGGGTTAACTTTTCTAATGAAGGGTCTTCAACCCGTTTCAGCTCCTGTTTTAGCAGCTCGACCATCATCGCAATCTGTTTCTTATATTGTTTATTATTGATTTGATTGGTCACCTCACCAGGATCGTTTTGCAAATCGTAAAACTCGTCACGATTATCTCCAGGATTCCAGACAAACTTAAACTCTGGCGTGCGCACCGCGCGAATACCAAACCAGCTGCCGTTGTACCATTCATATGCATATAGCGCTAAATCCAGTTGCCCCTTTTCGGCTGCATCACCCTGCTCCATCAATGGTATCAGCGTATGTCCATCCTCATCACCATCACTGTCTAGCAACATCCAATCGGCTAGTGTTGCGGTAACGTCAACGACTGAGACCTGACGATTGACCACTCTGGATTCTAACTCAGGATTTTTCATTAATAACGGCATCCGCATCAATTCATCATAGGCATAGGGGCCCTTATCATAGAGCGTATGTTCACCGAGCATACTGCCCTGATCGCCCCATAACACAATATGCAAATCCTCATAAATACCTTCATCTTTGGCACTTTGTAAAAGGTCGCCAATGATTCTGTCGACCATAGCAATGGCTCCGTAGTAATAAGCACGGGCCTTGCGCCAATCCTGATCGCTCATATGACCAACATCATGCCAGGGCCACCAAATACCATCCTGAGCCAGTGGTTTAAAGACGCGTTTTGCCAGGTGGTTTGATGGCAGTTCAATGTCATTGGGATCGAACATGCTGGCGTACGGCTCTGGTACCCGATAGGCAGGGTGTGGTTGATTAAAGCTGATAACCCCAAAAAATGGGCGTTCATCTTCTGCCATTTGTTGTAGCATTTGCTTACCAGCAAGCATTTTCTTGTAAGCAACGGTATCCTCATAGGCACCATCTAACGTCATATAGTATTCGTGCTTCTCGTCGTTTTTATCGAGTTTGCCCTGATAATAGCCGGCGATTTGATCTACTTTACTGTAGGGTGTGTATACTCGGGAAAACCTTTGCCTTGGTTCATGACCATGAGCCAAATCTATCTCAGCGCCACGAATTTCGGTGCCACGAGCTCCTAAGTGCCACTTGCCAACATGTCCAACTAAATATCCCGCATCGGAGGCTCGACGCAACAAGCCACCTTCTTTTGGATCTAATTCGGCAAGGCGTGTGGTATACAGTTCTACGTTGTCATCGAGACCAGTTTTATGACCCCATCGCCCTGTATAAAAAGCGGCACGGGAAGGAGAACATAAACCCGTCGTGGTCATGGCATTATCAAAACGAGTTGATTCACTCGCCAACTGATCGATATTCGGAGTGTGAACCGGGCCACCTCGATACGAAAACGTATCAAAGCGCATGTCATCAAACATCAGTATCAAGACATTCGGTTTTTTCTCAGCTTTCGATGGTTTTGCATCAGTCGCCTGGACTTCAACGGCCGTGGCGATGACAAACGCAAGCATTAAGCACAATGATTTGGAAACATTATTAAACATAGTGATTGACCCAGTGCATGGATTTTTCTGCGGTTTGCGAAACAAGGCTGTAGTCTTCTGGACTGGTTCCAGACCAAAAAAAACCGCTAGGAACATTTCAAACTTGATTGCATAACACACTTCATATATGACGTATTTAAACATAATATGTTTCAGTGCGTAAACAGAAACTTAATAATCCACCTCAAAATTGAATCGCGTTTATACGTATGATGTTTGATAATGTGATACGTTAATGTATGATGAGTGTAAAAATAACACAGAACAATAATTTATTCAGAGAGAGAACATTATGAAACGCTGTCTCATAGCGACATCTTTAGCTTCAGCAATATTGCTCACGTTTGGTTGTGATAATCAAGATAAAGAAGCATTGAACACACCAACTGGCCAGCAACAACTCAGTGAGCAAAGCGCTCCTGCGGTTAGCTCCCTGGAACAACAAGCCCGTTCCAAGATGAATACGTTAAAAGAGATGATGGCACAGGCGCGAGAAAAAGACGTTGATGTTGCCAGAGAAGAAACCATTATGTGGTTTTCAGAACAGTTTCTGAAATTTGCCAACTGGGATGAAGCCAATCCGGACACCATAGAAGCCGCGTTTGGGTACGAACGTTATTATGCCAACGATAAGAAAAAGCTGGCAGCAGAGTTGCCGGATTTTGAACGCAGAAAAGTCATTGAAATCTTAGAGCGAGGTATTGACGAGCTTGGCCAGGAATTACGTGGTGAAATAAAACGCCGCCCAGTCAATAAAGTGGACTGGCAGGGAACCAAAGCTGCGGACAATATGTTTATCAGTAACGGAAAACCAATTTTCCCCTATGATTATTTTTCGAAAACCGTCGGCCAACCACTGACCAATACCGATATTTATAACGACCATTTAGGCGCGCTGTATCATGGCGGCGAAAATCTATATCCGGTCGATCATGATCGTGCCATCAATTCCTTTTTATTAAAAGAAGACGGAACGTTCGACGAAGAACTAATGAAGGAACTGACTGATATCCCGGATACCAATATCGGCTTTTTAGTGTACTGGATCATGGGCATTCCTGAATGGGTAGAAGAGAGAGAGCCGGAAGTTCGCAAAGGCCGCTCTTTGTTTACTGGATTTGATGTGGATAATCCGCTTGCCCGAGAGTTGTGGGGAAAAATTATCCGCAGAACCGCCGAATTAACCAAAGATAAAAAAGTGACGGAACTTGGCTTTGTTCTGGCAAACGAGCCGCATTGGTTCGCAGAAAAAGGACATTGGACCCAGAACTTTAAAGAAATGAATTCCATTTCTTCGTATACGCTGAACAAATTCCGAACTTGGTTAGACAACAAATATGACGGTGATATTGAGCAGTTGAATAGCAACTGGAAAAGTCAATTTGCCAATTTTGATAGCGTTGCTATTGAAATACCGATTGATCCAGCTTTACAAGGTGAGCCAATCTGGTATGACTGGAGTCGCTACAACATGGATCGGGGCACTGACTGGTTTACCTTTATGCAAAATGAATTGCACGCCGTAAATCCCGATGCTGACACCCATATCAAAATCATGCCACGCATGTTTATGGATAATGCCCGTTCAGGCGGTATCGATACGGAAGCTCTTTCCGAGCTGACAACCATGGTTGGTCACGACGCCAAGTCCTTTGGTAGCCGCAATATCCGACCGGGTAAGTCGTCAGAATGGATCGAAAAATACGCTTATCACTGGGGCGTAGTGGCTATGTTCCATGATTTCTTAGAGTCGGTTGCACCAGATAAGATCAATGTTAATTCTGAGTCGCACTTTTTGTCGTCTGGCCAATGGCGTGATCTGGACACCCGCACAAGTTACGTACGCAGTGTCTACTGGTTGGCAACATTGCTCGGTATGGATGCCAATATGGGTTGGTTCTGGGCTCGTGATCCCGATGGTTCACCAGAAGATCGCCTGGAAGGTGAGTTGGATTTCTTCGACCCAGGTCTGGGTGGCGCGTATGCAGGTTCGAACAATATGCAGCCGCATGTAACCAATGAAGTTACTCAGGTGATGTACGATTTGAACAGTTTCTCCGAAGAAATTGTTGCGCTGCGCGAGCAACGCCGTCCGATTCGTTTGTTCTACACCGAAACAACTGCCATCAATATTGATGATTACATGAGTCAGGGTTATAAGCTTTATGAGTCGATGTTCTTTGAAGGTTTCCCATTAGGGTTTGTCACCAAAAACATTATCGAAAAGCAAGATAACGACCTTTGGGACGTAGTAGTGGTGTATCGAAACCAATTTGTAACGGATGAAGAGTTCTCGACGCTGCAAACCTACTTAAATAATGGTGGTACCATTATTCTTGATACCGACAAGGCACTGACCTTGAACGAATATGGCCAACCAAGACAACAAAAATTAACCGCTGGAAAAGGTGAGTTAATCGTTTTACAAAGTGAAGATATTGCCGCGATAAAACAGGCTGCGTTAGCTCAGGTTTCTGACTCGAGTCGACCAGACGTTATGATAAGCGAAGATAATGGCTTACCTCATAAGGCCACTATGTGGCGAACTATCGCGCAAGACGATGGTAGCTACTTAGTGAATATTCTTAATGTTGGTCACAATACAGCGAAGCTTAAGCTTTCATTAAAAGACTCTCGCCCGGTCTCTATAACCAATCTAATGACGAGTAACGAAATGAATGGCTCGTTCGAACTGGAATCGGAAGGGGTATTGCTGTTGCAGGTGACGCCGAAATAGCAGGACGTAACCGCTGAGACCGTCAACAAGCGATACTTTGATTCGTGTTAATCATATTGTTGATGGTCTCAAAGTTGCTAGTTCCCAGCAGAGCATGAGCTGAGCGATAACTAACCACGAATAGATCGAGCGAGACAGGTATTTATTTGAGGGTATTAAAAAAGGGGCGTACGCCCCTTTTTTTATGCTTGGAAAGCAGACCTATTGGCCTCTGAAACCTTCACCAAAAGCGCTCTTGAGGCGGCGAATGGCATCGGTCAGTAATTTCTCTGTTAATTGCTCAGCACCAACACCGTCGCCTGAAGCAATCATTTCATATACGTCACGGTGAAACTTAACCGAATCGCTATTCTTACGCGGGTCTTGGTTAGTAATGCGAACACTGACTAACAGCGCAGAATAAATAACACCTTCCATTGCCGTCAGGAATTCATTGTGCGCCGCGCGCAGAACTGCGCGGTGGAATAATGCATCGGCCACAACAAATTTTTCCAGTGAGCCCGATTCCTGCTCCATACGGACAACGGCTTCTTCGATTTCCTTTAAGGATTTATCATCCGCTCTTTCTGCTGCCCAGCGTGCGGCTTTTGGCTCAAACGCGAGACGCACGTCCATCAACTGACTGATAAACTCTTTATTTGGCGGCGCGGTGATGTGCCAGGCCAGCACGTCATCATCCAATAAAATCCATTCATTACGAGGGCGAACTTTAGTACCAATGCCCCGGCGCACGTCGAGCAAACCTTTACCAACCAGTATTTTCACTGCGTCGCGTATCACGACACGGCTTACCTGATAGCGATCTGCCAGTGCATTTTCATCTTCGATCAATGAACCCGGCTCGAAAGAACCGGCAACAATACGTCGCCCCAGTTCACGTGCTACTTGTACTGACAAACTGGGTGTCATTTTCTTAGCACGTTTTAAATCGTAATAAACTAGTTCACTCATAATTCTATTCTTTCTTCCCTGACATGAAGATATTAAACATATTATGTTTACTTCGACGGCAAGTTACCAGCGAAAACTGTAATTTAGTTACAAAATCTAGCTAAAATACCTAAACGGGTAGGCAAGCTTTGAAATTATTCACAAAATTTCGGGCATTTTGGCGTATATCAGCCAACGTCATGGTTGGTTTGTACAAGGACGATCCCAACCCAAAACCTGCAGCACCGGCGCCAACATAAGGTTTCATGCTATCGATTGAAGGGTCTATACCACCAACCGGGTATAACCCTGTGCCTTGTGGCAACACCGACATCATGGCTTTCATCCCTGCAATTCCTACCATGGAAATAGGAAATAATTTCAACCCTGTTGCGCCTGCATGCAGCGCATTAAACGCTTCAGTAGGTGTGACGATGCCTGGAAATGTCGCACACCCCGCAGCGACTGACCTGGAAATCACCTCGGGAACGCAATTGGGTGTTACCACCAAGTTTGCACCTGTGGCAATAACCTGCTCAGCTAACTCCAGATTGGTGACCGTTCCTGCTCCAATCAAGTACTTCTGGGTACCGAATTCGTCGACCAACATTTTAATGCTCTGCAAAGCCTGAGGGCTATTGAGAGGCACCTCAATCATGGTAAACCCTTCCTCGATTAGGATGTTCGCAACGTCAATCACAGTATCGGGCGTCACCCCACGGATAATCGCGATAAGTGGTAGGTGGTCATTTAGAGTAGTGTTCATTTTGTAGTTCCGAGATCAATTTTTTCATTCCTGCCAAAAAGCAATCATTGCCTGAAAAGATTTGGCCGTTTTTCGACAATTGCTGT
Organism: Thalassotalea litorea; assembly: GCF_005843925.1. GTDB lineage: Bacteria > Pseudomonadota > Gammaproteobacteria > Enterobacterales > Alteromonadaceae > Thalassotalea_A > Thalassotalea_A litorea_A. The sequence goes on along the minus strand of NZ_VCBC01000011.1, from coordinate 107,698 downwards.
AAAGCTAATTCATAGCGCTGGCATAGCGCTTGTCCACCAACGAGAAAGACGTCCTGAACCGACAAATTACGTAATTCAAAACCAATTAAAAGGCCCGATAAATAATCTTTGATCTGTTGCTCTTTAAGATTATTGAATAGCCTGTGGGTCCAGGCAAGGAACATCTTATTCGTCAGTTCACCACTTTGGGCTTCTTTTACACCCTTAATAAAAGCCACCTGATCAAAAGTTTCACTTTTTGGTAGACCTTTGCCTAGCATAGTGTGTTCGCTAAACACCGAAAACACTTCGCCAGTCAGGTAACTGGAAAAATGATTTATCATGCCCTGCTCAAACGCGACTTGCTTACTATGAGTGCCCGGCAGAACAGCTTGAAAATCATCTTTGCGGATTAGCTCGGCTAATCCGAGGAGCTGCACTTCTTCGCCTCGCATCACATCATACTGATCGTTTTGACTGTTATGACTCACACCAGGGATAATTATTGCTTCACCACCCCAGGGTAGTTCGAATCGATATGCGTTCTTAACTAAGTCAGATGCGCAAGCCGGAGTTTGCGCATAGGGTACATTCACCCAACCTTTTGCACTCCCGACCATACCTGCCATAAATACAGGAAATGGGTTTTCCGGGTCTAGCCAATCACCCAACTGTTTTTGCAGCGCCTGGGCAAAATTTCCATCACTTACGCTTAACAATCCCAAAGATGCTTCTTTCGTCGCCAGCAATCGATGTTCCGCATCCATTGCGAAGGCGCGAAAATTAGTGGTCCCCCAATCAACAATAACGTGATTGATATTTGCTGTATCCATTACCTAAGCCTTCGCTAAATCCAATTCTATTTGTTCTATCGTTTTGCCCTTGGTTTCCGGCAAAATGAAATACATGATGATTAAGCCAATGGTGCCGATAATTGCATAAAGTGCAAAAATACTCGCCGCGCCAAGGTTATCAAGTTGCCACGGGAAAAACTGTTGTATCGACCAGGACGAGATTGTCTGAACCAATGCGGCAAATGGCAGCGCGACTGAGCGCACAGAATTTGGAAATACTTCGGAAAATATCACCCACATAATAGGCCCGATGGACAGGTTAAAGGCGGCTAAAAACGCGAAGATACCAAATAACACTAAAGGTGCGTTAACCCCTTCAATCGTCGCATTAATGATTGGGCCACTGACCAGCGGTAACTCTTTCTTAGTGAAGGTATCCGCCAGCGCTTTTTTCAACTCAACATCGCTGTTATAGCTGTGTCCTGCCAGAAGTTGTAATTTTTCTTGACCGATATTTTGTTTTTCAAGCTTTGCCGTAATGGTTGTCATTGCCGCGTCATCAAACACGTACTGGGTGTTCGAAAAGCCAAAATACGTTGAACCGTGAGCGACAACGACCAAGACTAACCCTGCCAGAGTTAATACCCGGCGGCCAAGCTTTTCAACAAAAGCGATGGCGATTAAAGTTGCCAGTAAACCCACTACACCTGTGGTTATCGTTTGCATAAACGTATCTTCAACACTCATGCCTACTTGCTCAAAGACCATAGGCGCAAAAAACAATACGGCATTCATCCCTGTTGCTCCCTGGACGATGGCATAAACCACCGCAACAAACAGCACTAACCGCATGCGTTTGCTAAACAACTCTTTTAACTGACGTTTGGTCGTTAACTTTTGCTCTTCCTTTAAGCTCTGCTTTACCTGGCTGACGACTTGTTCAACCTCATCCGGGGAAGCAATTTGAGCAAACACTTCGCGCGCTTCAGCCTCACGATTTTGCATCATTAACCAACGTGGAGATTCTGGTATTTTCAGCAATAGTGCAACCCACAAAGCATTCGCAATAAGTTCGGCACCGAGCATGACTCGCCACACATTGTCATTATTAAGCCAGTCGATACTTGCCATCGACTTGATCAAAAAGTAATTGATAACAAACGCGAGCAGCAGCCCTAACCCGATCATAAATTGGTTTATGGAGACGAATTTCCCACGCTTTTGAGCAGGGGCAATCTCGCCAATATACATAGCAGAGACCGTTATCGACGCAAAGGCTACACCACCAATAAAGCGACCGACAACCAGCATTTCATAATTCACCGCCGTTGCGGACAGCAACGAAGACAAAGAGTAAGTCAGGCCGATACCAAGTAACACTTTTGCACGGCCAAATTTTTCAACCAATGTGCCAGTAAAAAATAGTGCAACAATAACCCCGAGCAACGCACAACCGACCACTGTACCTTGTTGTAGGGCGTCCAATTCGAATAAAGAACTGACAAACCGTACTGCACCAGAAATATTTGCCGCATCCAACCCAAACACAAATCCGCCGAAAGCGGCAATCAGAGAAAATTGGGTGACATTGGCATTTGGACTTTTTTTCATAATTATTGCCAAACCTCTATACATAGCATTATATTAAACATATTATGTTTAACGGTATTCAAATACAACCTAAAAATGGCTTAATTTAACTTTCGAATTTACATTTTTCGTCAGTTTATCAAAGCTGTAATCGTTATGGGTATATTGAAGCTAACAACAAAGATGTTGTAAGCATGCATTTCACTTCTGCGTTGAAGACGGATTTCATGCCAGCACGCAAGTTAGTTGAGACATTAAGTTTCATTGGCTTTGTTCGATATACCTTAATGACTAACAAATGGGGCAGTAGTATTTGATAACAGCAGTAAAGTCGAGTTTAAGCCCTCGCAATGGCCTAAGCACGAAAGAATTAAAGTTTTTAGTGACAAGAAGAAGTAATATTTGTGATATCAATACAGACTTCTTGCCGGTACAGCGTAGACTAAAATAAACAACGAGATAGTAATAATGAACGCTCAGTATACTCACGACAAGGCAATTATCGCCAACGCAAATAGCCCACACGTTAAATTACGCGCCATAAATTTTGGCGACTGTCAGTGGACCTCAGGTTTTTGGGCTGAGAAAACACAAAAAGCCATCGATGTTATGATCCCTTATATGGGTGACGTTTTATGTGGTGATATCGGCCACGCTCTAAACAACTTTAAAATTGCCGCAGGCATCAAAGAAGGCGAACATCAGGGCATGTACTGGCACGATGGTGACTTCTATAAATTTATGGAAGCAAAGACCTATGCCTATGCATTGAGCAAAGATCAAAATCTATTAAAAGAACTTGATGAATACATTGCGATTATTGAAAAAGCGCAAGAGCCCGATGGTTATTTGCAAACGCAAATTCAATTAACAGCCGATGCGGATCGTTATGAGAACCGTAAATATCATGAAATGTATAATACTGGGCACTTATTAATCAGTGCCTGTGCTCACTATCGATTAACCGGTCAACGCAATTTCTTAGATTTAGCAATCAAGCATGCTGATTTGCTCTACACCATATTCTTCCCAGACACTAAACATTTCCAAAGATTTGGATTTAACCAGACACAGATTATGGGTTTGGTTGAGCTTTACCGAAGTGTAGGTGATAAGAAATATCTACTCTTGGCACAAAAATTTATTGATCGTCGTGGAACGTACGACATTGTTCATGATGCGACCACCGTGGGTTATCCGATTGGTGATATGGTGCAAGAGCGCACCCCGCTTCGAGAAGAAACCGAACCGGTTGGTCACGCTGTTCTCGCTCTGTATTATTATGCGGGTGCCGCAGACGTTTATGCGGAAACTGGTGAAACTGCATTAATTAGTGCTCTTGATCGTTTATGGGAAAGTGTTACGGAAAAGAAAATGTATGCCACTGGCGCTGTGGGTCAGACTCACTATGGCGCTTCGGTAAATCGCGATATGATCGAAGAAGGTTTTATCGACGATTACATGATGCCAAACCTAACCGCCTATAACGAAACCTGTGCCAACTTATGTAATGCCATGTTTAGTTTCCGTATGTTAAATATTCATGGCGATGCCAAATATGCCGACATTATCGAGCTGGTGATGCATAACAGTGGCCTGTCAGGTATTAGTGTCGAAGGTAAGGACTATTTCTACGCCAATCCTTTACGTATGATCCACAATACCCGCGATTATGATGCCCATGCCGATGTAACCGAGACTGCCAACCGTGAAGGGTATTTGTCTTGTTTTTGTTGTCCACCAAATTTGGTTCGCACCATTTCAAACCTCTCTGGTTGGGCCTACAGCATTGCTGAGAACGGCGTTTATGTAAATCTGTATGGCGGTAATGCGTTAAATACTCAGCTGAGTGATGGTTCCGAAATTAAGCTGATTCAAGATACCGAATATCCATGGAAAGGGTTGGTGAAACTGACTGTTGAGGGCTGTAAGTCCGATGCTTTTGATATCGCATTGCGTGTTCCGGGTTGGGCGACGGGTGCAACTATCACCATTAACGGTGAAGCGGCTAATGTCGATGCAACACCTGGTACCTATGCCATTATCAATCGTCAGTGGCGCGCCGGCGATGTGATTGTGATTGATATTCCGATGGAAGCCACATTTATCGAAGGTCATCCTCGCATCGAAGAGGTTCGCAACCAGGTCGCGGTTAAGCGTGGACCGGTAGTATATTGCATTGAATCACCAGATTTGCCTGAAAACACTGAAATTCTTGATGTCTATGTTGAAGGCGATGTCGAACTGAAAACCGTTCACAAGCCTGAATTTTTGGGTGGTATTTCAACCATTGAAGCAAACGTTCAGTTGCGACCTGTACCACAACAGGGTATGTATCGCGCGATGGAAAAACCACAATGGCAAACCCATAAGACCCAGTTTGTCCCCTACTTTTCCTGGAGTAACCGAGGTACCGCAGAAATGTCGGTATTCCTACCGGTCATCTGGAAATAACCCATACCGAATATTTCGGTATTTCAATATAGTAAAAAGCTCTGAATTTCAGAGCTTTTTTTATGCCCGTATTTTCCGATCTCGCTTGATGTAAACGAACAGTCGATAGCTCGCTACAGCGCCAATAACCGATATCACTGCCAGCAATAAGAACAAGTGATGGAAACCGGTAACGCCAGGTGCGCCATCCAATAATCGTCCGGCAATCGGGGCAAAGAAAATATCCGGAGTAAATCCAACGACAGAAATAATACCTACGGCAATACCGGTACGACTGGTTGCTACCTGACTTTCTTCCAGCAAGGCAAAGTAAATTGCTCTGATCGCAAATACCAACAAGAAAGTGGTAACAATATTCACTTTAATCCACACCGTTTCCGCATCGCCAAACGGCAGATAGATAAGGAAACTTGCCAGTAACAAAACAAAAATTGAAGTTACGGTTTTGCCGATGCCAATTTTGTCGGCAATTACCCCTGCCACTAATGCCGCGCCAAGTCTGACGTAAGACACATTAGCAACAAATTGCGAGGACTCAATTGGGGTATAAGAAAACACGGAGGTTAAATACAGACCAAAATAGTCCAGCCCTTTGTATCCACAATAAGCGGTTAGAACAATTAACCCTTGCAACCAGATAACCGGACGCTTGAGCACATAACCAATATCTTCCCATAGGGTATGTTGCGAACGAGCGTTTTTCCCCGACGGCATATCAAGGGGTTTATCATGCGCCTTATCAGACGATTCATTGAATTGCTCTGCCTCAGAATTATCCTGATAATTTTCTGAGGGAATTACAACGAGTACCAACAATCCGGCAGCACATGTGGCAATACCATAGAAACTGATAACCGCTTGCAGGCTCTGGCGCTGCTGATCGGCGCCATTAGACACTTCCGGGGCAACCATGCCCATTAAAACCACGCCTATGGTAGCCGCGCCGGCAGCGACAAAACCGCGTCCACCGTCCAATACCGCAAATGCCTTACCTTGTGAGTTTTCACCCCCCCAAAGCCGGGTTAATTTAATCATCGCTGCCCAGAATAGGAAAATTGTCGTCACCCCCCAATAGGCAAATAACAAAGTGAGCCCCTGTAGCGAGGGAATTTGCACCAAGTACAAGGCACCAGCAGCCGTTAGCAATAGTGAAACGCTCATTAGAATTTTCGGGGGAAATCGATCCGCTAATGGTCCGCCAGGAAAATAAGCAAGCATGGCCAACAAACCATAAAGGCCAAACACATCGCCTAGCTCGGTATTGGTAAGTTGAAACACTTCCAAAAAACTGGGACGAAAAAATCGCGCCACATGAAATGGCAAACTAAAAATTATCTCACCGGCCAATACCAGGGTAAAGATAATCAAAACGCGACGTAACGGAGAAATACTTTGAATGAAATCGTGCCTATAAAACCTTCATCGGTTAAAGCTTGAGCTATTTTAGCGAATAACACAACATGGCTTCTCAATGCCTGGTGATATCGGCTCGAACCTCGAGTTGACCTACCTTTGTCAACAATTGCCCAACACAGTTCAGCTTACAAAATACCTTGAAGCTATTTGATAACAAAAATCTAAGTTTCAATCAGTTACTTTCCTAGGTAAAGTAACGTTAACGGTATTTATGCGACGAATAACATAAAGGATCGCACTATGACAACGGTGCCAATAGAAGAATACGATTTCGATTTAAGGACTCAGAAACGGCGAGATCCTGATAAAGTCGACACCGAGCTAAAACGTCGTTGGTTACATTTAAATTATGCGAACCTCACCAACGTAGAGCAATTACAAGATTTTCCTTTAGATAGTGTGATTGCCGATGCTCTGCTATCAGAAGAAACCCGCCCGCGGGCACAGTTGCTCGAAAATGGCATTCTTTTGTCTCTTCGAGGGATTAATTTAGCGAAAAATTCCAAACCCGAAGACATGGTTTCAGTTCGGGTTTTCATAACTAAGGATTCCGTATTATCTACTGGCAGACGAAAACTTGTCGCACTAGATAATATCGCGATTGCGCTTGATTCTAATGCGGGGCCAAATGAACCATCTGCATGGCTGTGCACGCTGATTGCGAACCTGACAGACAATATGGCCGGTACGGTTCATTTTATCGAAGATACACTGTCGGGTTTTGAAGATTTAGCGATTGAAAATAAAGAAACGGCGTTTCAATCTGAGCTTGCCAATCTGCGCCGGCAAATCATTGCAATTCGCCGCTACTTAGGGCCTCAACGCGATGCCTTGCTGACTTTGCTCAGTGATAAAAACAAATTTATCGATGCTGAACACAAAATCGAAATCCGCGAATCGCTAAACCACCTGCAATTGTATATTGAAGAGCTGGATTTATGTAAAGAGCGGGCCAATGTATTGCAAGAAGAGATCAACGTAAACCTGGGCCAAACCATGAATAACCGCATGTATGTTTTGTCTATTGTTGCTGCGATTTTCTTACCTCTTGGGTTTTTAACCGGCTTACTCGGCATCAATGTTGGCGGCATGCCCGGCGCGGAAAATTCCAGTGCTTTTTACCTGGTATGTCTTTTTCTGCTGATAATCGCCCTGCTTTTAACAATAATATTGAAAAAAAGTCGGTGGCTATAAACCGTCCAGAAGCCAACAATCATTATTTTTTATTAAAAATCGGGTTTATGAAAAATTAATTTTATCAATTACGTATGTATGGGAATATTTGCAAGGCATCCTTTATGGTAGAGATTTTTTGATTTTGCGCCAGATAGACGGCAAAAATTTCTCGTTCATAAACCGGAGTATCATCGACTACAAACAATTTTTTCTTTCTTATATATTCAAAGCACAACTGTCTGGGCAAGTACGCGGAACCGCCAACGTCGAGAATAAAATTTAATGCAACACGGGGCTGGCTCATATGATGACGAGGCGCGATCAATTCGTTGAAATGCCTTTGAAACTGCGAGTTTACTGATTCACCATAATCGACCGTAATAAAATTTTCGATATCGCTGACCTGCTGATTTTCTATCGAGGAAACAAGCTGTAACGGTACAGTGGCTACTTTTTCAGTGATCACATCTTCGCTGTAGGTTGGCTCAAATAAAAAGGCAACATCAAGCAAACGGGTTTGAATTTGTTTACGCAGTTCAAGCGAAGAGTAAGTATTGGTATATAAGCAAACATCGTCCAGATTACGATGAATTTTTATCAACCAGTCTTGCAAAACAACATCCCAAATGGATGTGATAGAACCAACAAAAAGCTGCATCGAGTTATGCTGCGCAATCCCTACGTCCAACTTTGTTTTTTGCCATAAGGTCAGCATTTCCCGGGCATGCTTATTCAGGCGATGGCCCTCTGCGGTCAGTTTCAAACGTTTTTGCGAACGATCAAAAAGCAGTACGCCTAATTCCGTTTCCAATTGTTTAATGCGAGCGCTAACCGCAGCCTGGGTTAGAAACAAATTTTCCGCCGCTATCCGCACATGTAAGGTGTGACTGACTTCCAAAAAAGTCGATAAGAGTTCTATTTTCATCGCGTATATTAATAAATTATTTTTATCAATATACCATAGTTTATTTAGTTTTTGTTTTCACTAAGTTACCACTAAATTTAGCGCAACTTAATATTCCGCTGCCGATGCAGCAACTTTTGGAACTAAACACATGAAAATAGCGATTCTTTCCCGCGAACCAAAATCTTACTCTACCCGACGTCTGGTTGCGGCAGGTCGGGCAAAAGGCCATGAAGTCGATGTCATTGATACATTGCATTGCTATATGGATATCACCAGTAGTCGACCTACGGTCCGTTACCATGGAGAAGAGCTGCCACGATACGATGCCATTATTCCTAGAATCGGTGCTTCGATCACCTTCTACGGTACGGCTGTGGCTCGACAGTTTGAGATGATGGGAACATTTAATGTCAATGAATCCGTAGCTATTAGCCGCTCACGTGACAAATTACGCTCATTACAGCTGTTATCACGAAAGGGCATTGGCTTGCCACGTACGGGCTTTGCCAGCAAATCAGACAACATTAAAGATCTGATCAAGAACGTTGGTGGCGCGCCTTTAGTGATCAAATTGCTCGAAGGCACACAAGGCATTGGCGTGGTATTGGCCGATACCGCAAAAGCGGCAGAAAGTATTATCGAAGCTTTTATGGATTTGAAAGCCAATATTTTGGTACAAGAATTCATCAAAGAAGCGGGCGGCGCCGATATTCGTTGTTTAGTCGTCGGGAATCGAGTCGTGGCCGCAATGAAGCGTCAGGGGGCAGAAGGAGAATTTCGTTCCAACCTGCACCGAGGCGGTTCAGCAGAGATAGTGAAGTTGTCCAAAGAAGAGCGGGAAACAGCGGTTAATGCTGCCAAAGCCATGGGCTTAAACGTGTGCGGCGTCGATCTACTGCGTTCTCAATCAGGCCCTATGGTCATGGAAGTGAATTCTTCGCCGGGTTTGGAAGGTATCGAATCGGCGACAAATTTAGATGTTGCGGCAAAAATCATTGAGTTTATTGAAAAAAATGCCAAACAAAACAGCAATCGCACACGAGGTAAAGGATAAATGAACGAATTTGTAATCGGTGGGCAAACCATACTGCCCGGTGAAAGTAAAAAGATCGCGCTACCTGTTGCGCGACTTTATACCGACGCGGAAGTCGACTTGCCATTATATATTGTTCGTGGCAAACGCCAGGGCCCTACCGTATTTATCAGTGCGGCGGTGCATGGTGACGAGCTAAACGGTATTGAAATCATTCGTCGTCTGGTTAATTTAAAAAGCTTTAAAATAACTCGGGGGACGGTTATCGCGGTTCCTATGGTCAATGTCTATGGCGTCGTAAACCAAAGTCGTTATATGCCCGATAGACGCGACTTGAACCGTAGTTTCCCTGGCAGCTCGAAGGGCTCGTTGGCTGCGCGGGTCGCAAATACGTTTTTGCAGGAAGTGGTTACGCATTGCGATTACGGCATTGATTTGCATACGGGGGCGATTCACCGTTCTAATTTGCCGCAGATCCGCGCCGATTTAAACGATGAAGAAACCCAGCTGCTGGCAAACGTATTTGCCGCACCCGTTGTGCTGCACTCCAACGTACTTGATGGTTCGTTAAGAGAAGCCGCGGTAACCATGAATACCAAAGTTTTGCTCTATGAAGCGGGTGAAGCGCTGCGCTTTGATGAATTGTCGATTCGCATTGGCTTAAAAGGTATCATCAATATTCTCAGGCATTTAGGCATGATTGCTAAAGGCAAGCCGAGTAAATCCATGCGTGAACCTTTTGTTGCTGAAAATAGCGGTTGGGTTAGAGCCAGTGTTAGTGGCATCGTCACACATAATTTTGGTCTGGGTGATAGTGTCGAGAAAGGTGATGTTCTCGCCGAAATTGGCAGCCCTTACGGCGAGGTTTTAGGCAAAGTATTGGCCAATAATCGCGGGGTTATTATCGGAAAACAAAATATTCCTTTAATTCAAGAGGGAGAAGCAATGTACCATATTGCCTACTTTAAAGAAGATGAAGGCAAAGTTGCCGAGCACATTGAATCTGTGACCGACGACTTTGTTGGAGAAGCGCCCATCAAAGAGGTTTTGCTGTAATGGAAAAACCAGTGATTGGCAGGCTTGAGGAAATTGGCCTGCCGGATTTAGGCATTACGCAATTAAGCGCCAGAATTGACTCTGGCGCACAAACATCCTCATTGCACGTGGACAATATCAAAAAGATAAAAATAGATGGCAAACAAGGCGTCGAATTCGATCTTCATCCTGATTTTTATGATATCGAACATGTAATACGCTGCCGGGCGGCGATTTTTGATATCCGCCAGATTAAGTCTTCAAACGGTGTCAGTGAGCAACGTTTTGTGATCCAGACTATGGCGACCTTAGGCCAATTAACCTGGCCCATTGAAATCACCTTAACGGATCGTTCCGATATGACCTATTTGATGTTATTAGGCAGACAAGGGTTGGGAGACAAGTTTTTTATTGATCCATCCCGGGCTTTTATTATCAGTAACAGCGAAGAATAAAGAGTGGATTAGCACTATGATGGAACAACTAGACGCGATTTTAAATTATACCTTACTAACGTTTAACGAAGAGCCTTTAACGCTGGGTGAAGTCCTAATCATTCCTTTATGGCTGGGGTTAAGCTTTTGGGGGGTGCGCTTGATAATAAACCTGTTAACCAATGCGCTCACCCGTCGCGAAAAAGATCCAAACATTATCCAGCTAACGCAACGGGTACTCGCCATTATCGCCATAGCCATTGTGTTTATGACGACCTTGTCGATGCTCAATGTGCCCATTGCGGCATTTGCGTTTTTATCGGGTGCGGTCGCCATTGGATTTGGTTTTGGTGCCCAGAACATCATTAATAACTTTATCAGCGGTTGGATACTGATTGGCGAAAAGCCGATACGAATCGGAGATTTTCTCGAGGTCGAGGGCGTCAAAGGCGTGGTTGAGGAAATTAATACCCGCTCAACCCGTATTCGTCGTACGGACGGCGTACATTTGCTTATTCCCAATAGTAAATTGATTGAAAATACCGTGGTAAACTGGACCCTGCGCGATAGTTTGGTCCGCGGAACGGTAACCATTGGCGTACAATATGGTAGCGATTGCCAACAAGTCAAAGACCTGATTCTAGCTTCAGCCACTGCCCACAAAGATGTGTTAGAGGCACCAGCGCCGGCGGTATTTTTTCAGGATTTTGGTGATAACGCCCTTATTTTTGAAGTATTCTTTTGGATTAATTCAAAAGTTGATGGCGGTCTTAGAGCCGTTTCCAGCGACATTCGCTTTGACATTGATCGCGCCTTCAAAGCGCAAAACATCGTTATCGCTTTCCCGCAACGCGATATTCATATCGATGGCACGTTAGCGCTGACAAGATCCCCCACCAGGGCCTGAAATCCGTAAACCTTAACTCGCGAGATGTTATCACTTTTAAAGTCAATGACACTCGCGATGCATTATTTAATCGACGATTGATTTAGATAAATACTGAGGTATTGGTTGAGCGCATACAGCGATTTTTCCACCGCTTGCATGCGTGTCATCCCTTTTGGTGTTTCTTCCTGTTCCACCACCAACCAATGCGTATCGCCCACCTTTATATTTGCCTGAACCAATGCTGGCCAATCTGTTTCCCCGTTGCCAATCAAAGGGATTAAATCCGGGTATTTGTCCTGCGCTAATACTTTATAGTGCGTGGTCTGGGTGCGCCCTGGGTAACGTTTTACATAATCTACTGGGTCTTTACCGGCATAAGTGGTCCATCCCACATCCTGTTGCAAGATAACCGATGCATCGGTATTGGTAGCGATATAATCCCAAAAAGTGCCCCCCTGATAGTCATTAAATTCATGATCATGGTTATGAAACCCTACCTGCAACCCGAATTGTTTAAGCTGCTTCGCCGCCTGATTTAACAACTGCACCACTTCATCAATGCGTTGCGAGTCCCAGGCACGTTCATCCCAGCCGATAATTAAGTAGTTAACGTCCAGAGCCTGATAAAAAGCGACGGTTTTTTCCAGATTCTGAGCATTCAATTGCTCAAAACTGACATGAGCACCACTACCTTTGAGTCCCAGATTATCCATTGTCTGTTTAAGCGCTTTCGGGTTATCTGCATAATGACCAAAATCTCCGGCAAACTCGACGCCCGCAAAACCTAAATCCGCAAGTTTGATTAACGTGCCATCAAAATCTTTGTTTAAGTCTTCTTTTACCGACCAAAGCTGAATACTCACCCCCGGTAACGTTACATCGCTGTTTGCACTGACCATGCCTGATCCTCCAACCAACAAAAAACCAAACATTAACAACATCGCTATAGGCGTCTGTTTCTTACATCGCTTCATAATCTGCTCTCTATATCCGTTTATTTTTCATTTCATTGGCACAATACGCTGCCGCGCGGGCAGTAAATGCCATAAACGTCAGTGAAGGGTTTACCACCGCAGAAGAGCAAAACGCACTGCCATCTGTCACGAATAAATTGGGAATATCGTGGCTCTGGTTATAACCATTTAACACTGACTGTTTGGGATCCTTACCCATTCTTGCCGTACCAACCTCATGAATCGCCAGTCCTGGGTGATTGGTATCATACGATGTCCAGGACTCAACATTGGTTAGCCCCACATCGGTTAACATCTTTTCCGCCTGCTCGGCAGCGTCATCCATCATCAGACGTTCATTCTCAGACCAGGTACAATTGATATGCAGCTGTGGGATCCCCCATTTATCTTTTTTTGTCCCATGCAACGCTACCTCATTCTCGTACCTGGGTAACATTTCACCTTGGGCATATAGCCCGAAAAACCAATTGCCCGGCGTAATTAATGAAGCTTTATAATCGGCGCCGATACCATCTTCCTGGCTATTGTGACGCCAGTCGCTGCGCCCAGCCGCGCCTGCCAGCGCATAACCACGGACAAAGCCTTTTCCATAGCGCTTAGGCTCGTATCTGAAATTGGGAATATAAGGTCCTGTAGGACGACGACCTGAATAAAACTCGTTTTCAAATCCTTCGATGCTGCCGCCAGCACCGGCATTGTAGTTATGATCCATAAGATAATGACCAAGCACCCCAGAGCTATTGGCCAGTCCATTTGGAAAAGACTTAGACGTCGAATTTAGTAAAAGCTGAGTAGAACCGAGTGTCGATGCACATAAAAATACGACGTTAGCAAAATATTCTCGGGTGCTTAAATCGTCATTATCAATTACCCGGACACCTTTAACTCGATTGCTGCTTTCATCAAAAATCAAACTATGAACAACACTATTGGGAGCGATATACAAATTGCCGGTTTTTGCCGCCGCTGGTAACGTGGAGCTTTGCGAAGAAAAATACGCCCCAAACGAGCAGCCTTTTTGGCATTCATCCCGAGCCATGCAACGCATTCGCCCCTGCTCGATATGATATTGGGTCGGCTCGGTTAAATGCGCACATCGGCCCATTACCAAAGGCCTGTCCGGATAGAGACTAGCGAGTTTATGCTGGATCATTTTCTCTGGCGAATTCATTTCAAATGCCGGTAGAAATTCACTGTTGGGGAGTTGCGATAAATTGTCGTAGTTACCCGAAATACCCGCATGACGTTCCACATGCGCATACCAGGCTTCAATGTCTTTTAGTCGTACGGGCCAGTCTATGCCATGACCATCAGCCTTATTGGCATTAAAATCATAATCACTCCAACGATAGCTTTGCCGATGCCACAACAAGGATTTACCCCCCAGCTGATTTGCACGTATCCACTCAAATCCGGTGCCTTGTTCTGTTGAGTAAGGTAAATCCCGATCGTTGCCAAAAAACTGTTTGGTGGCATCATTAAATGCATAACATTTTCGCTGTACGTTATGCTGCTGTTCCGCCAGCAAGTTATCGACTTTAGTTCGGTTAGGAAACTGCCAAGGCCCCTTCCCCTCGGATGTATAATCTTGGCGATGCTCAACAACACGGCCTCGTTCTATCATCAAGGTTTTATATCCGCGCTCACAAAACTCCTTTGCTGCCCAGCCACCAGTGACGCCAGAGCCGACGATTAACACGTCAAACGTTTCTTTGCTTTCATTGATATAGCGATATTCTGACATTTCATCCAAACCTGATTTTAGTTATTGTTTTTGGACTATCCTTTACCATCCACGCCATTGTCGTTATTAATAACGAGCATGAGAACCGTAGTTTCTGGTCTCATTGGTGAATGGTATTGAACCGCGATATCCGCCTGGGACAGGCTGATAATTCAAGACCTTTGTCGCGCCAATTTCTGAAGTGAAGTAACCAAAAGCATTTAATGACTTTAAAAATTTAAAGTTTTCGATAAGTTTGGTATCGCCCCACTTTCCCCGTTCGATATTATCCAGGCATTGCTGCTTTTGGGTGTCGTTGAGACCGGTAAATGCCAGCTTAAACTGAGCGTTGCTAATGTTGTGAATGCTGCGTAGTACCGCGATGACGGCACGCTGTTGCGTCGGGGTATGTACAACAGATAATTGATGATCGATAAATCCATGACAATCAAGATCGGCGGCACCGGGCGTATCCGTTTTCGGAATAATCGTCTGGCAAACATCATGCAGGATTTGCATTTGCTCAAGGTTCAATAATGCGCCCGCTCTTATGTTTGAATCCAGCGACCTCTGATAAGCAAGAGCAGCACTGACATGGGTTGCATTGATCGTTATCAGTGCTGCCCCGGCACCCAATATCCGAGTCAAATTGGCAATAAACCTGCGTCTTTCCTGCTCCATATTACTCCATCCTAGTTTGAACTTGCGACCTGAGCGTTAGCTGTTTGTTTTTTAACCAACACATACAGAATGACAAAAGCGACAATCAGAATCAAAGGAAACATTAATAAGTTTTGCAATACCGTTTGCCCGGCAAAAATATTCGCCTCTACATCGCTTAGGTTCATTTGTTGTGCCTGTTCTGACGCGGTATCAATCCAACCACCAATCACTGGATTCCACATACTTACTGCAAACATGCCTACACCACCGATAAGCGACATGCCTAATGCGCCGGTTTTTGGCGTGTATTCGGCAACACAGCCGAGCATGGTTGGCCAAAAATACGTACAACCAATGGCAAATAGAATGGCTGCCACATAAATGAGATTTCCTGATGCAATACTCATCATGTAGATACCGGCACTGGCAAAGAGAGCCGAACCAATCAGGACGCCTGTGGGATTAAAGGTTTTGATAATAGGGCCGGCGAAGTAACGTCCTACCGCCATTAATCCAGTGATCAATGCCAGCACCAGCATTGGTGATGCGCCGCTGGCACCAAGGATTTTCTCAATCCACTGTTGAGTCCCCAGTTCGGTAGTCGCCGTTAACGTCATACAGATAACTAAAAACAGATACAGGGGATTGAACAGATTACGTAGGTTGTCTGTGGTGGAGTGCAATTTATCATCGTAAGTCGGAAACACCGTTTTCAACATCATCACCCCGTACCACAGCGTTGGAATGACAATGATACCGACCTGCCATTGCCAGTTCAGACCATAGCCCGTCATCAGGTTCGACAACAAGGCGCCGATGACTATGCCGCCAGGAAACCAGACGTGAAAACGATTTAACATGGTCGTTTTTCTGTCGGGATAAGTTTCCGCGATTAATGGGTTGCAGCCAGCCTCAACCGCACCATTGGCAAAGCCAATTAAAAATGTCGAGATAAGCAATCCCCAGAACCCACCGGCCGTAATGGTTAACACCAACCCCAGCAAGTGGCAAATAAATGCCAGAGCAATTAACTTACGGGCGCCAATGGCATTGTAAATAACCCCCCCGACCATAGTTGCCAAAGGAAAACCCAAAAAGGCCATCGCATTGATCCAGCCCAACTCGGTGCCGCCTAAGCCAAATTCATTGCCAAGCTGGCCGAGGATCCCGGCACGAATGGCAAACGTCATGGATGTAACGGTTAAGGCAATACAACATAAATTAAAGATTTTTTGATTATTGTTATCACTCATTATGTGTTCCTTCAGGTACGTAAAACGCAATAAGACGGGTTGCCTTACAGCCCTAAAATACGGTTGTTTAATTCGATATCCGGCTCACCACCGGCGAAATCATCAAAGGCTTTCTCAGTTGGGTTAATCAGGTGGTCAGCAATAAATTTTGCCCCCTCTGTGGCACCATCGACGGGATTTTTAATACAACACTCCCATTCAAGCACGGCCCAGCCATCGAAGCCATATTGAGTCAACTTGCTAAAAATTTGTTTAAAATCAATTTGTCCGTCGCCAAGCGAACGAAAACGTCCGGCTCTTTCAGTCCAACCGGCATAACCACCATAAACCCCGCATTTTCCGGTCGCATTAAATTCCGCGTCTTTAACATGAAACGCTTTAATTCGTTCATGGTAAATATCAATAAAAGCCAGATAGTCGAGCTGCTGCAGCACAAAGTGGCTAGGATCGTAAAGAATGTTGGCCCTAGGGTGATTGTTCGTCGCCTCGAGAAAGCGCTCAAAGGTCAAGCCATCATGCAAGTCTTCACCGGGGTGAAGTTCATAGCAGACATCTACTCCGGCTTCATCAAACTGATTTAAAATCGGTAGCCAACGCTCAGCCAATGCGGAAAAACCCTGTTCTACCAAGCCTTGAGGACGTTGTGGCCAAGGGTAGACCGTATGCCATAAATACGCGCCCGAGAAGGTCGCGTGGGATTTTAACCCCAGATATTCGCTGGCTTTGGCGGCCAATTGCATTTGTTGACTCGCCCATATTTGTCGCTGCTGTGGATTGTTACGAACCTCAGGTGGTGCAAAATTATCAAACATCGTGTCATAGGCGGGGTTCACTGCCACTAATTGTCCCTGTAAATGCGTCGACAATTCACTAATTTGCAAACCATGCTCGGCGGCAACACCCTTGATTTCATCACAATAGGTTTTCGATTCACCGGCCAATTCGAGATCGAATAATCGTTTGTCCCAGCTTGGGATTTGGATTGCTTTGTAACCTAAACCTGAAACCCATTGGCAAATAGCGGGTAAACTATTAAACGGTGCGACATCATCGGCGAACTGTGCAAGAAAAATTGCAGGGCCTTTTATTGCTTTCATAAATGTTCCTTATTTTCTCTGGTTATGACTTTGGGGAAAGTGAAAATGGATGCCATTTAATGTCCGATTGACTGGCACTGACAGCATTCTCGATAAACGCCATTCCGCGAATGGCTTCATCGATACCAGGCACATCAAATGTTTTATTTTCGCTGGTTTCACCCTGGTTCCATGCGTGTAATTGGGCAGCAAAATTACGGTAAATATTGGCAAACGCTTCCAGGTAACCTTCTGGGTGGCCTGCCGGAGTTCTGGTGGCAGCTTGCGCTAAAGGTGACAAATTACCCACGCCAGTTCGATATAAGCGTGTCGGTTGATCGTTAAATACCTGCCATAAACTGTTTGGTTCTTGTTGCGACCATTTCAATCCGGCTTTTTCACCGTAAATGCGAATCGTTAATGCATTTTCTTCGCCTACAGAAATCTGACTGGCCATCAGCACACCTTTGGCACCTCCGGTAAACTTGAGCAACACAACACCATCATCATCGAGTTCACGACCATCAACCACAGAATATAACTCAGCACAAAGCTGTGAAATTTGGTCACCACAAATGTACTCTGCCAAATTCGCAGCATGCACACCGATATCGCCCATGCAGCAACTTATCCCACTTTGGGCAGGATCCAAACGCCAACTCGCTTGTTTATTGTCAGCATCCGGAGCGTCGGCCAACCAGCCTTGGGGATATTCCACCACGATTTTTCGAATTGCACCTAACTGCCCTTCTGCGATCATAGCTTTTGCCTGCTTAACCATGGGATAGCCCGTATAGGTATGGGTCAGCGCATAAAGACGTTGGTTTAGATCGATTAGTTCTTTCAACTCTATGGCTTGTTGTAAATTGAACGTTGCCGGTTTATCGGATAGCACGTGAAACCCTGATGTAAGAGCTTGTTTGGCAATATCGAAATGTGAATTATTAGGAGTAACGATGGCGACGAAGTCCATGCGTTGCGCTTCAGGTAGTTCCGCTTCCATCGCGAACATTTGCTGGTAGCTGTCATAACAACGATTAGGATCCAGACAAAGTGCCTGGCCAGTCTTACGGCTGTTTTCGGCGCTGCGACTAAACGCACCGCACACTAACTCGATCTGACCATCAAGCGCTGCCGCCATTCGGTGTACTTCACCAATAAAAGCGCCCGAACCACCGCCGACCATGCCCATGCGAATTTTTCTTGTTGTTGTGCTCATGCTCAACCCTTATCGCTTAAATAAAAACATAAAAACTACAGAGCGTGAGATCAAGTCGGTTAAATACCTGCATAGTTCAGCTGTGTTATAAAAACAAAATCGACTCGCTTATGCAGAAATATCTACTATTTTTCTGACAATCTCACTCGCTCTGCTAATGATCCGTTTTGGTATTATTTGAGTCTATCGCCTGGTTGCAATTACTGTTAATACAAATTCGGATCGAATTTGTATTAATTCGGCGTTTAATAAATTTAATTCATGGCGTAGTATGAATAAAAACAACTCATTGCGTGCAGGCAAATGGACTATTTAAGACAGCTGAAAAATTTTAACTCGGAACAACTTATTACGATATTCGAGTTTATTCCCGATATTTTGTTTTGGGTTAAAGACACTCAATCACAGATTTTGTATGCCAATCAGGCGTTTCTCGATAACCTCGGAATTCACCAACTAGAAAAAATTCTGGGTCAATCAGACTACGCGTTTTCACCGCAGCATATCGCAAAACAGTTTATTCGCGATGATCAGCGGATTTTAGCGGGAGAGTTGGTCACCAATCGCATCGAAATGAATGTACTGGATGGTGAAGATATTGGCTGGTTTACGACCACTAAGCGCCCAATCAAAGATGATCAGGGGCAGATTATCGGTTCCTACGGTTATACCCGATCGCTTGGAAAAACGCCGCCATTGTTTAAATCCCTTGATGCAATCCATATTCCTCTGGAATACATCAAACAACATTACCAACAGCCAATAGCCATCGAAACCCTGGCGCAAATCACCTGTTTATCGATTAGCGCGCTAGAGCGTCGCTTTAAAAAGCATTTGGGTAAAACCCCAAAACAGTTCATCAATGAATTTCGATTAGAAAAAGCTCGAAAACTCTTGTTAGAAACCCAGTTACCCATTGCCGAGGTGGCATACAATACGGGCTTTACCGATCACAGTTACTTTTGTCGTCAATATAAAAGCATGTTTGCAGAACAACCCTCTGAAATTCGACAACGCTAGCGCCGACAGCTCAAAACCTTGACGCCTAAGCATGGATTATTAGACGTACGTTCATGCTTAGTTTCGATATACAGTATGGCGAATGGAATGGCTGCTGGTTATTTGCGACGAAATCTCGGGCGAAGGACCTTGGATGGTGCGACGATTTGTTGACCCTGTTTCATCGAATACTCTATGTGATTCAACGTCTCTAACCCTTCTCCCGGGTCCTTTGCCAGGACGAGAAAGCTGGCATCACAACCGACATCAAAACAACCAACTTTACGTTTTGGGAAAAGATGACGCGATGTTGAGAAAACCGTGTTCAAGGTTTCCTGACGAGAAAAGGCGCCGATTAAGTAATAATGTTTGGCTTCGTCAAACACCCGGGCGTATCCGCCGCTCCCCATTAAAATTGGAATACTGTAGGCCTGCAGCATTTGTAGGTTATTGCGCTGTAATTGATAATGCTGCTGCAATTCAGGATTTTTTTCTATGGTTTTGCCGCTTTGCCGGGCTACTGTGCGGGCAAGATGATAAACCGGGATCACTTTCACTTGGTTTTTCTGTATCGCCTGAATGGTTTTCATCGACAGCTTAGCGCTTTGTTGAATCGAGTCGTCATTGCTCAGACTATGCCCAGGTAACTGGGAGATAAAATCGACCCCTGCTTCTGCTGCAATACGTGTGTCATAGTCGGTTTCTACCTGAGCCATAACCTTAATTCCGTGGTGATGGAAGGTTTCCACGACATTGGCCATTAGCTCAGGATCCACGCCATAAGTAGTCTCAACATTCAGACGATTTTTTCGAGAGTGATGCCGCTCAGAATGATAGAGAAACACTTTAACCAACTGGCTTCCCTGTTCACTGAGTTGCTTTGCGGTTTTGGGAATATCAAATTTGTCCTTGATGCGATAAACCTGATTAGAACCGCTTTTGTTCAGTTCGTAGGGCGTTGGAGCAAGGCCAGCCAGGCTGTTATCAATCTCTTTAAAATCGGATGTGATGGCGCCTTGCATCAAGGCCATATCATAGGTTGTAGGACTGTTAAAGAATGACTTGAAACGCGGTAAATCGGTGCTGGAAGCGTTGGCATTCATGGTGTAAAAAACACCGCTGCGAAGTAATGCATCACTGCGGGTTTTATCAACCGCGGCAACATAGTGTTGCGCATCTGCCAGCGGAGGAACGAGGAAGAAATCGACCAAAGAGACCTTTTTTTGAGAACGAAAGCATTTGCTCAGGACCACAAATTTCTGTCTGAGTACGCATAAATCTTTTTTTACAAAGCCCAGTGCAGGATCCCAAGCCTTACCATCCATAAATAAGGTTGGTTGGTTTTGAGCCTTACAGATAAACACTGGAGAGGCGAACACCAATATCAATAAAATTGACAGTGGAAAGCGAAAGTTCATAAACAAATCTCAATGTCAGCATTTTGAACTGCTTAATCAAATCGCTTAGACGTCATACGGTTATTCTCAATAATCCCTGTCTATATGTTAGTACAGCTTTGCTTGCGGATAAAATTTAATCCGTCAATTAGGGCAATTAATCCGTTACTCTTACTAAACATTTAGGGTTCCCCCCAGGTTTAAGGAAAACCAATGACTGTGTTACACTGGATGAAAAGTCATAGTCCAACACAATTATGAAGGCACAAGAGCTCTTACAACAAGCCCAGAAAACCTGCAAACAACGCGGTGCCAGGCTAACCAATGCACGTGAACAAGTGTTTATGTTAATGGCGGAAAGTGAACAGGCCATCGGTGCCTATGATTTGCTGGAAAAATTACAAGCGATAGATCCTGGAGCCAAACCTGCCACCGTCTATCGAGCCTTAGATTTTCTATCGAAACAGGGCTTTGTCCATAAAATAGAGTCCATCAACGCCTTTGTCCTGTGCCACCACTTTAGTGATTGCTCACATCCGGTACAATTATTGATTTGCGATACATGCGGACACGTTGAGGAAATCCAGTCGGGACACCTGGATTTAGCGATGAGGGCAATGGCGGATGCCAGTGGATTCACCATTAATCATCAAATCGTCGAGGCACACGGCACCTGTCAGACTTGCCAATGAATAATGCTGTAAAGGCTTATTTTACGGCACGTAAATCGCCTCAGGAATAAACCTGACGATCACCTAAAGAGTTACGGACATGGCAGTCGCCATCTAAGATCGCAACGATAATTTTATCGTCCCGATAACCTTGCGGTAAAATTACCCGTTGATTTTTTTCGACATCGAGATTGCTGAGTACTTCGGCGCAAATAGACGTCATATCTGTTTGGTCATAATACAGCACTGTAATTGCTTCGTTGTTGGCATCCATGGTGAAGACCTTTTATCAATTAAATTGTTAAGCGTTTAGGCTTACTAACTTCCCGCCATCTGCTGCCGACTGCGGGAAAACAGGGAATATTAACAATATAGTCCTAGTTTGATAAAACGTCTATTTTCACCCGCGCAGTGATATTACATAACAATTCATAAGCAATGGTTTCGGCGTTTTCGGCAACTTCTTCAATCGCCAGGTTTTTTCCCCAAAGTTCAACATAATCGCCAATTTTCGCTTCGCTGTCGGCGCCTAAATCCACCGTAATCATATCCATAGAAACGCGACCGACTAACGGGACTTTTCGACCATTAACCAATACTGGCGTTCCGGCCTTTGCATGACGGGGGTAACCATCACCATAGCCAATTGCCACGACACCAATTTTGGTATCTTCTCTGGCAGTATAGGTGGCACCATAGCCAACACTGTCGCCAGCATGAATCGGTTTTACGGCAATCAACGACGAGCGCAAGGTCATCACTGGACGTAACTGAACTCCGTCAATGCTTACCGGGTACAAAGGGTTTACGCCATACAGCATGACTCCAGGGCGAACCCATTGATAATGGCTCTCTGGCCAGGCCATGATAGCTCCGGAATTTGCCAGCGAACGCTCAAAATCACCACTACCACAACAGTCATTAAACAACGCGATTTGTTGCGGCGTCACATCACTTTGTAACTCGTCAGAACTACTCAAATGACTAATTACGATGATGTTTTCCTGCACGCTCTGACAGGCTTTAAGACGTTGGTAAAAGGTTGGGAACAACTCGGGTTCTATGCCTAAGCGATGCATACCGGTGTCGATTTTTAACCAGACTTTTAATGCATTTATGTGCTCAGATGATAACGCTTCAAGCGCTTGCAACTGATATTCACAGTGCACTACGATTTGTAAATTGTGTTCGATAATCAAGGGCAATTCAGTTGCTGAAAAAAATCCCTCCATCAATACCAAAGGCGTATTGATGCCGGCTTCGCGCAGGGCAATGGCTTCATCAATTCGGGCGACACCATAGGCGTCAGCAGAGCCATTTAGATGACGTGCAACCGTCAATGCACCATGACCATAAGCATTTGCCTTTAATAGCGCCAAAACCTTGGTTTCTGGTGTTAGGTGCTTTACCAGTGCAAGGTTGTGGTCAAGGGCGTTTAAGTGAATATCTGCGGTGGCAATTGCCTGCATATCAGTCCTGCAAACTCGTTATTAGTCTTCTTCAAACGCCTGACCGGCGTAATTATCAAAGCGGGAGAATTGCCCCTGGAAGGTCAGACGTACTCGACCGATAGGGCCGTTACGCTGTTTACCGATAATGATTTCTGCGGTGCCTTTATCGGCGGAATCATCGTGATAAACCTCATCACGATAGATAAACATAATCAAATCCGCATCCTGCTCGATAGAGCCTGATTCACGCAAATCTGAGTTTACCGGGCGTTTATCTGCACGTTGCTCCAAACTACGGTTCAGCTGGGACAAAGCAACAACCGGCACTTGCAGCTCTTTAGCAAGGGCTTTCAATGAACGGGAAATTTCGGCAATTTCCAGGGTACGGTTATCACTAAATGACGGAACGCGCATCAATTGCAGATAATCGATCATAATCATCGACAAGCCACCATGATCACGGTGAATACGACGGGCACGAGAACGCACTTCTGTCGGTGTCAACCCGGAAGCATCGTCGACAAACATTTTGCCTTTTTCAATCAACAACCCCATAGTCGATGATAAACGAGCCCAATCTTCATCGCCTAACTGACCGGTACGTATCTTGGTTTGATCAATGCGACCTAAGGACGCGAGCATCCTCATCATAATTTGCTCGGAAGGCATCTCCAGTGAGAATATCAATGCCGGTTTATCCTGCATCATGGCGGCATTTTCCGCCAGGTTCATCGCGAATGTGGTTTTACCCATAGACGGACGAGCTGCAACAATGATCAGATCAGACGGCTGTAGGCCCGCGGTCATTTTATCCAGATCCTGGAAACCGGTACTGACACCGGTCACACCATCATGGGGCTGGCCATACAATTTTTCGATTTTATCGACGGTTTTTTCCAACACCGAGTGAATGTTTTCCGGACCTTCGGATTTATTTGCCCGTTGTTCGGCAATTTGGAATACCCGGGATTCAGCGAAATCGAGTAATTCACTACTTTCCCGACCCTGGGGATCATAACCCGCATCGGCGATTTCATTCGCGACGGAAATTAGCTCACGGGTAACTGCACGTTCTCGGACAATCGCTGCATAAGCATAAATATTGGATGCACTTGGCGTGTTTTTCATCATCTCGGCGAGATAAACAAATCCACCGACATCATCGATTTGTTGCTGATTTTCAAGCGCTTCTGACAAGGTGATCAAATCGACTGGATTGCCTTTCTCTATCAAATCACCAATGGTATTAAAAATAATACGATGCGAACGGGAATAAAAGTCCTGAGCAACCACGCGTTCAGCAACATTGTCCCAAGCCTCATTATCTAACAACAAGCCACCCAGGACCGATTGCTCAGCCTCCATGGAATGGGGAGCGACTTTCAGTTGTTCAACTTGTTTGTCCCGAACTGCTTTATTGATTTGCGATTGCGCTGCCTGCTTTTGCGCCATGAATTAACGACCCTGCTCGATTGTTAGCGGATTTAGCGATTATACCAACGATGAAAGATGCGATCGATTCTCATAATGGCTTTTTTGCTAATTTGACTCTCCACGATAAGCTATTGCGGGGCATAAATGAAGAGAAACTTACACCTTAACAACAAAATATCAGGCCCTGACAATTACGCGGGCCTGCATAGGTCTAGGCTGTATCTATTTTTGGTGGACAGGTACCAATTATCCTGGCATTACCACTCTCTTCACGTTGCACTAATTTAACGTCAAATTTCCATAGATAATACAGGTGTTTGAGCACTTCCTGGTAAGACGGGTGCAGTGGGACTTTTTGATGGGGAACATATTCTAAGGTTAAAGTTCTGTCGCCATTGATATCGGCATCAACAATTTGAATATTCGGTTCAATTTCACTGAGGTTATATTGATTAGATAAAGCCTGGCGGATCCGTTGGTAGCCCGTTTCATTGTGAATCGATTCGACGCGAATGTAAGGACTGGTGGCATCATCTTTAATATGAAACAGCTTAAGGTCTCGCATCAGTTTTGGCGAAAGATACTGACCAATAAAACTCTCGTCCTTAAAGTTTTCCATAGCAAAGTGCACCGCATCAAGCCAGTTGCTGCCGGCCAGATCGGGGAACCACTCCTTATCTTCAGCCGTTGGCTGCTCACAGATACGGCGAATATCGCTGAACATATGAAACCCCAGAGCATAGGGGTTGATCCCGGAATATCCCTGACTGTTGTAACCCGGCTGGGCAATCACGTTCGAGTGATGATGGACAAATTCAAGCATAAACTTATCGCTAAGCTTGCCTTCGTCATACAGGTGATTGAGTAAGGTGTAGTGCCAGAAACAAGCCCAACCTTCGTTCATAACCTGAGTCTGTTTTTGCGGATAGAAATATTGTGCCATTTTGCGAACAATGCGCACGATTTCACGTTGCCAGGATTGTAATAAAGGAGAATTTTTTTCGATAAAATACAGCAGGTTTTCCTGGGGCTGTTCCGGAAACCGAGGTTGTTGTTGTGTGGTTGACTGGTCTGGCTTTGCCACTTTTTGCCACAGACTATTTACCTGAGATTGTAAATATTCCTGGCGTTGTTTCTGGCGTTTACGCTCTTCTTTAAGAGAGATTTGTTGCGGCCTTTTGTAACGATCAACGCCATGGGCCATCAAGGCGTGGCAGGCATCAAGGGTCGTTTCTACTTCATCGACACCATAAAGCTCTTCGCAACGGGCAATATAGTTTCTGGCAAACAGCAGGTAGTCAATGATGGAACTGGCATCAGTCCAGGAGCGAAACAGATAATTGCCTTTAAAAAAAGAGTTGTGTCCATAACAGGCATGGGCCATCACTAACGCCTGCATGGTCAGAGTGTTTTCTTCCATTAAATACGCGATGCATGGATTTGAATTGATAACGATTTCATATGCCAGCCCCATATAGCCACGCTTGTAGGTTTGTTGGGTCTGGATAAATTTTTTGCCAAATGACCAATGGTTGTAACCGATCGGCATGCCGACGCTGGCATAGGCATCCATCATTTGCTCAGAGGTGATCATTTCAATCTGGTTTGGATAAGTATCGAGACGATAATGCTCAGCGACGCGCGCTAATTCCTGCTCATATTGCTGTAAATCGTCAAAGGTCCAGTCGGCACGATCTGGCAAACTGCCAACATAGGCGCCTGATGCCTCGGATACCTG
The DNA here is from genome assembly GCF_005843925.1 of Thalassotalea litorea. Classification (GTDB taxonomy): domain Bacteria; phylum Pseudomonadota; class Gammaproteobacteria; order Enterobacterales; family Alteromonadaceae; genus Thalassotalea_A; species Thalassotalea_A litorea_A. The sequence continues at coordinate 81,393 of NZ_VCBC01000011.1, read as the reverse complement.
TGGATTAATCTTTGACATTCGCGACTCCTGCTGAACCTTGTGGGGCTTTTTTAAACAAATCCCTGAACACCGGATAGATATCTTCGATTTCACGAATTCGCCGCATGGCAAAATGACTTTCCCGATTCGCCAATGCCCGGTAACGTTGCCATAACGATTTGTGTAAGTCCTGAGTGATTTCAATATACGCGTAAAAGCGAACTGCTGGCAGAATATGGCTTTTCAAAAGCTCATAACATTTTTCCGTATCATCCTGCCAGTTATCACCATCAGAAGCCTGTGCGGCATAGATATTCCAATCACCGGAGCTGTATCGCTCGGCGACGATTTCCTGCATCAGTTCCAGTGCGCTGGAGACAATGGTGCCGCCAGTCTCTCTGGAATAGAAGAAATCCTGTTCGTCGACCTCTTTTGCCTGAGTATGATGGATGATATACACCACATCGATGGTCTGATAGGTCCGGCTTAAAAACAGGTACAGTAAAATGTAAAAACGCTTAGCAATATCTTTGGTGGCTTGCACCATCGAGCCGGATACATCCATCAGACAAAACATAACGGCCTTCGACGTGGGCACGGCCTGCTTCTCATAGTTTCGATAATGCAAATCAAAACTGTCGATAAACGGCACGGCGCGGATGCGCTCTTTTAGCATGTCAATTTGTGCCTGAAGCTGTGCAACCACATCAGGATCCGGATTGTCGGTTGCCAATACCTGAGTCAATTCTTGCTCACACGCTTTCAATTCACGGCGCTTGCTACTGGTCATGGCAATACGACGTGCGATTGAGCCCTGTAAGGATTTCACGATATCGATATTGGCAGGAACACCTTCGGCGCAATAACCGGCGCGGACCGTTTTGTATTCCACCAGTTTATCCAATTGATTTTTCTGTAGATTCGGTAATTCCAGATCATCGAACAATAAATTCAGGTATTCATCGTGGGAGATGGAAAACACAAAGTCATCTTCCCCTTTCCCCCGGTCACTGGCATTACCGGAACCGCTTCCCGGGCCGGCCTGAGCTTTTGGTCGAGGAATTTTATCGCCTTCTGCAAATTGGTCATTGCCGGCAAAAACGCGATTTTTGGTACCGCCATCGCCTTGACGAAATACCGGTTCCACCAGATCTTTTCTGGCAATAGAGACATCTTGTCCACTGGTAAGGTCCGTCACCTGACGATTGTTAATACTATCGGCCAAAGAACGCTTTATTTGATTTTTATGGCGACGAAAAAATCTCTGGCGATTCACCATAGATTTATTTTTGCTGTTCAGTCGTCGATCAATAAAGTTAGCCATATTTTGTTAACCTTTGTTGAGTCTCTCTGGCAAGAACACCGGGTTTGCCGGCACCGATGAAACCATGGCGTTTACGAAGATTTTCTCACCCGCAGATACCACTCACTTAACAGGCGCACCTGCTTGCTGGTATAGCCTTTAGTGACCATACGTTCGACAAACTCGTCGTGTTTCTTTTGATCATCGGAGGATGTCTTGGTATTAAAAGAGATCACGGGCAGCAAGTCTTCCGTATTCGAGAACATTTTCTTCTCGATGACAGTGCGTAACTTCTCGTAACTGGTCCACATGGGATTATTGCCATTGTTATTGGCTTTGGCCCGTAATACGAAATTGACAATTTCATTACGGAAATCTTTCGGGTTTGAGATGCCTGCGGGTTTTTCGATTTTCTCCAGCTCATTGTTCAATGCACTGCGATCCAGAATCTGACCCGTTTCTGCATCCCGATATTCCTGATCCTGAATCCAAAAATCCGCATACACGACATAGCGATCAAAGATATTTTGCCCGTACTCAGAATAGGATTCGAGATACGCGGTTTGGATTTCCTTGCCGATAAACTCGATATACTGAGGGATCATATAACCTTTAATGAATTCCAGATATCGATCGGCAGTTTCTTTTGGCAACTGTTCACGTTCGATTTGTTGCTCCAGCACATAAAATAGATGAACCGGATTCGCGGCCACTTCATTGTGGTCAAAGTTAAAAACACGGGAGAGAATTTTAAACGCAAACCGCGTGGACAAACCGGTCATGCCTTCATCTACGCCAGCATAATCCCGATATTCCTGATAGGATTTGGCTTTCGGGTCGGTGTCTTTTAAGGTTTCACCGTTGTACACCCGCATTTTTGAATAAATGCTGGAGTTTTCAGGAACAACAAGACGGGATAACACCGTAAATTGTGCAAGGATATCCAACGTACCAGGCGCACACTGAGCATCCACCAATTCCGAGTTTTTCAACAGTTTTTGGTAAATTTTAATCTCTTCCGCCACGCGCATACAGTACGGGACTTTGACAATATATACCCGGTCCAGAAACGCTTCGTTGTTTTTATTGTTCTTAAACGACAACCATTCAGATTCATTCGAATGCGCCAAAATGATGCCGTCAAAAGGTAATGCCGACAATCCCTCGGTGGGGTTGTAATTTCCCTCTTGTGTGGCAGTTAATAATGGGTGTAGCACCTTAATCGGCGCTTTAAACATCTCCACAAACTCCATCAAGCCTTGATTGGCACGGCATAATGCACCGGAATAGCCATAGGCATCGGGATCATTCTGGGCAAAGTGTTCAAGTTGACGGATATCGACTTTACCGACCAGAGATGAAATATCCTGATTGTTGTCGTCACCCGGCTCGGTTTTGGCAATCGCGATTTGATCGAGAATCGACGGGTAGACTTTTACCACTTTGAATTGGGCAATATCGCCTTTAAATTCGTGCAAACGTTTCGCCGCCCACGGCGACATAATGCCATTCAGATAACGACTTGGGATATTGTATTCTTGTTCAAGAATTTTGCCGTCATTATCCACATCAAATAAAGACAGCGGATGGTCGTTTACCGGGCTACGCTGGCCATTGGCACTGAGCACATAGATGGGTTGTGACTGCATCAGGGTTTTTAGTTTTTCCGCCAGTGACGATTTACCACCACCAACCGGGCCGAGCAGGTATAAAACCTGTTTCTTTTCTTCCAGCCCTTGCGAGGCATGCATTAGGTAAGAAACGATTTGTTCGATGGCGTCTTCCATGCCATAAAACTCTGAAAATGCGGGGTATCTGGCGATCACCCGATTGGAAAAAATTCGACTAAGTACTGGCTGCCGGGAAGTGTCGACCATTTCCGGTTCGCCGATTGCGGCCAACAACCGCTCGGCCGCATTGGCATATGCCATTTTGTCGTCACGACAAAGCTCAAGAAACTGCGCCAGAGTATACTCTTCTTCCTGGGCCTGATCGTAGCGGCTTTGAAACTGCTGAAAAATACTCATAGTTGCCCCCACAAAATCATTCCACTGTTTGCGCTGTTTATCTTTCGGGGTTAATTAAGCGACGAATGCAATTGAGTTTTTTATACCTACATCTCAATACATTATTCTCTGCGCACAACGCTTGACTCACAGATTTACGATAAAAATCATTCGTAGCTTCGCTTGTATAATCACGTATACCGTCACGTGTCATTGGCACAGGCTTAAAATTGAAAGATCAACAGGCCTAGTTTATTAGACCGCAAAAGCGGCCATTAATTTAAATATAAGCGTAAATTTTGTACTGCGCCTGTTGTTGCGATGAATAATTGTCAATTTGTATTTTTGAAAAAAGATGCTAAATCAGCGAGTTGCAGCAAAACAAGGAATGGAGTTTATAGCCCCAAATTCTTGGGGCCAATTGTAGGTGCGAACAGACGAGCGTTAGGTTTCTCTATGACCTGGCCTGAGGTTAGTGACTTAACCGGACTGTGCCACTGACGGTACTGGCTTTAATCGACGCAGCGCCGGTACCAATGCGTGTTTCCAGACGACTACTGGGACCATATTTGGCTTTGACCACCGCATCATTGGATATGCGATTAACAATTTTACCGCCAGCATTGCTATCAACACGAACGCTGACATTCGCATCCTCTTGCACCACAAACGTAATATTGCCGCTCACCGAAGACATCTTAACAATACCGTCATCCATTAACACCGCAGTGGCATCAACATCGCCGCTAACGCTAGAAAGTGATAACTTAGATAAACCACGATAATTGACCTGCAAGTCACCAGACACCACATTGGCAATTAATTCGCTGGCTTCGCCACGGGCATCAATATTGCCGCTTACAGCATTAAGTTCAACTAAACCGTTAGAGTTTTTATCGGTAATATCGCCACTCACCGTGGAGAGAAAAACACTGCCGCGCAGGCCTTCACTATCAATATCACCACTGACGGTTTCAAGACGAACTTTTTGACCTATGTTGCGAGCCTCTACGTTGCCACTGACCGTCTTTAAATGCGCTCCCTGATCCAAATTTTCAGCCGAAACATTGGCCGAAACCCCGGCAAATTTAACCTTTACATTAATTGGTAGCGCAACGGTAAAATCGCTTTCTTGCTGCCTGGAACCCCAAAAATCCTGATCAATTTTGGCCGGCATTTTTACCTGAACATAAATGGTGTTACCTTTTTGCTCAAAAACAAAGTCGGTAGCCATTTCATCAACAACCCCGCTAACCCAGACCTCTTTGCTATCGGTACCTAAAATTGCAACTGTACCTCGCATATTTTCAATCACAACATTGGTATTGTCTGTAATGGGTAATCGTTGATCAATATTGCGACTTTCAAGGGCACATACCGAACTCGTCAAACCGGCGAAAAGCAGGGGGAAATAGATAAAGCGCATTGTGTTAACCTCTTATATGGTTTGCCATTTCGGGCTATAAAGCTGTTCCAGCAAGTTTAATTCCTGCTTTTGAGTCCACTTAAGCAAATTGAGTAAATCTGCATTTTGTGGGTCATCTTCCAGAGCGGTGAGCAAAGATTCACGGGCAGACTGAATTTCATCAAATTGCTGGCGAATATCATCCGGTAACGTATCCAAATTCGGTTTACCAAAGCTGACCAGCATATTTTGCTTTTCTTGAAGATATTGCTGCTCAATCATTTCAACCGCGGTCAATTGAGGAGCCTGCTCAGGACGGCTTTGATAATTAAAGGTAAGGATTACAGCCAATACGATGGATGCCGCCCAGGCCAGTGGTTGAAAATTCGCTCGAACAATGTTGCCGTTACTTGCACGCGGCTCTGATGCCGGCTGTACCTGCGACTTGATTTCGATCGCTCGCTCAATGCCTTGCCACAAATCTCGTTGTGGTTGGATCTCGGCGGACAAATCATCGATACGTTGCTGAAGCTGCTGTTCATTGATTGTTTCTTTCATGATTACAACCACTCCTGTAATAATTTTTTGGCTCTATGGTAGTGGGATTTACTCGACCCTACGGCCATATTTAACATGCTGGCAATTTCTTCATGGCGGTAACCTTCTACGGCAAACATCACGAACACTAGACGTGCTTTTTCTGGCAATTTTAAAATGGTTTTATCCAAATCGGATAATTCAGGATGCTCATTCACCGTTGGCTCGCTGATATGCGTATCTTCAATGCTAAACATTCGTTGCATCCAGTTTTTTTGCTTGCGCAGGTGACTTAACACCGTATTGGTTGCGACAGAATGTAGCCAGGTGGAAAACTTACTATCGCCACGAAAATTCTTTAACTTCAACCAGACTTGAACAAAGACCTCCTGGGCGACGTCCTCAGCTTGATCTCGCTGAGCAAGCATTCGCAGGCACAGACCATAAACTTTGCCAATATGTAGCTGGTACAGCTGTTGAAACGCGTGTCTGTCTCCGTTTTTTGCCAGCTCAATCCACTCCTTCTCCTGCTGAGAAGCAAACAATTGCTGGGCATCAATCACGGTTTGTTGTCCTGATAGTGTCACTGAATTTCGCATCTGGTTGGTTTGATTATTAGGATGCAGTATCTGCTAAAAAGGTTTAAAGCGAAATAAAAAATATTTTTCGGAAGGTGTTTAGCCCTGCAATTGACACTCGCCATGCATCTAACGAGAACAAACTACCACTGCCGATAATTCATTTTTGTAGCAATAGGTTACGAAAAAATACTGGTTAGTTATCAGGTTTTTCTTTGATAACTCGAGGGCAGGTATTCAGACTTAGCACGACGGTCAGACCGATCGCCAGAAAAGCGCCGACAAGAATACGCAACCAAAATTCCTGCAGAGCAAATATCAAACTATAGCTGCCAAATGCCAAGATCATGACCACGGCAATGATTTTGGTTTTCGAGCCAATACAGCGATGCTGCTGCCAGTTTTTAATTAAAGGTCCAAATAGCGGGTTATTACGCAGCCAGGCGTCAAGTTTAGGGGAAGACTTGGCAAAGCAGGCGGCAGCGACCAATACGAATGGTGTTGTCGGTAAGCCCGGTAAAATCGCGCCTAAAGAGGCCAACGCGACCATTAACAGGCCAAAAGCCAAATAGGCATAGCGGGTTAACATCAAGACCTCTTAATTACAGCTGCGTGATCTCTATTTTGGCTTCGCGAGTGAAACCCGTAACCGCGAGAGCGTCGATATACTCTTGCCATAAACGATTTTGGTTATGAGCAAACTCATGCAATAGCATGTCTCGGTAGACTGCCTGATGACCATCATCAAATTGAATGCGTACACCATGCTTGCCGACATTATCAATGGCAGATATCGCCACCAATTTTTTATTACTTAACGGAGGTTTGGGCTTACCTTTCACCGAGGTTTGTTCTAAAGGCGAATAGACCCGCAGGAACTCTGCGCTTATGTCGGCGGCGAAATCATCATCAAAGGTGAGCATCACAGAGCGCTTCGCCTTGTTGTACACAATGTCTGTCACTGCCATGGTCTATCTCCTTTACATGGTGAAAAGTCGGCATCAGAGCATGCTCTGACACCCTAACCTTAGCCTCAGTCTTATAGGATAAAGCGACTTAGGTCTTCATCCTGAACCAAAATTTCCAGTTTTTTCTGAACGTAAGCTTTGTCGATAGTGACCAGATTACCACTGTGATCATCGGCATGGAATGACAAATCTTCCATTAGGCGTTCCATCACGGTATGCAAACGGCGTGCACCGATATTTTCGGTGGTCTCATTCACTTGCCAGGCAGCCGTAGCTAACGCCTGTATGCCATCCTCAGCAAACTCGATTTTCACCCCTTCAGTCGCCATTAACGCAATATATTGCTCGGTTAACGACGCATTAGGCTCGGTTAAAATGCGTACAAAATCTTCGGTGGTTAATGCCTTTAACTCAACCCGGATAGGCAAACGCCCCTGCAACTCAGGGATCAAATCGGAGGGTTTTGCCATTTGAAACGCACCGGATGCGATAAACAAAATATGATCCGTTTTCACCATGCCATGCTTGGTTGAAACGGTCGAACCTTCCACTAATGGTAGCAAATCGCGTTGCACACCTTCGCGGGAAACATCCGGACCTGATGAGTCACCTCGTTTACAAATTTTATCCACTTCATCCAGGAAAACGATGCCGTGCTGCTCTACCGCTTCGAGTGCCTTTTCTTTAAGCTCATCCGGATTAAGCAGTTTCGAGGCTTCTTCTTCCTGCAATGCCTTAAAAGCATCTTTTATTTTCAACTTACGCTTTTTGCTCTTATCCTGTGAAAGGTTTTGAAACATGCTTTGCAATTGCGACGTCATATCTTCCATACCCGGAGGAGCCATGATTTCCATACCGACCTGAGGCTGAACAACATCGATTTCAATTTCTTTGTCATCCAGCTTGCCTTCACGCAGCTTTTTACGGAAAACCTGTCGAGTTGAAGAATTATCGGTTTCTTCCTGTTCACCAAAATTATTTCTAGGAGCCGGGATCAGCACATCAAGAATGCGTTCCTCTGCTGCTTCTTCCGCCAGATGGCGAACACGAAGCATCTCCTGCTCTTTGGTCATTTTCATCGCCATATCCGTTAAATCACGGATAATGGTTTCCACTTCTTTACCGACATAACCAACTTCAGTAAATTTGGTCGCTTCTACCTTAATAAAAGGCGCTTTTGCGAGTTTTGCCAGACGACGGGCAATCTCGGTTTTACCGACGCCTGTTGGACCGATCATCAAAATATTCTTTGGGGTAACTTCGGCGCGCAACTCTTCATCAAGCTGCATCCGACGCCAGCGGTTTCTTAATGCGATAGCGACCGCTTTTTTGGCATCCATCTGGCCGATAATATGTTGATCAAGTTCATGAACGATTTCACGGGGAGTCATGTTAGACATTAAAATAATTCCTTAACCTATAATTCATCGATGGTTAAATTCTGGTTGGTGAATACACAGATATCACCGGCTATTTTCAGGGACTTCTCAACAATATCACGTGCCCCAAGCTCGGTGTTTTCAAATAGAGCAGTCGCCGCCGCCTGAGCAAAATTACCGCCACTGCCAATGGCAATTAGGTCATTCTCTGGCTGCACGACATCACCGTTACCGGTAATGATTAACGAGGCCGTATGATCGGCAACGACAAGCATGGCTTCTAAACGGCGTAACGCACGATCGCTGCGCCAGTCTTTGGCAAGTTCAACCGCGGCTTTGGTTAGGTGCCCCTGATGCATTTCGAGTTTATTTTCAAATCGCTCGAACAGGGTAAAGGCATCGGCAGTACCGCCTGCAAAACCCGCTAATACCTTATCATGATATAAACGGCGTACTTTGCGAGCATTGCCTTTCATTACGGTATTGCCCAGGGATACCTGGCCATCACCGCCGATACATACTTTGCCATCACGGCGTACTGAAACAATCGTTGTCACTATCGACCCCTTATAAAAGTTGACACTTGTTGATGCTCGAACTGGCGGCTGTAACGCCGCGACAACGATTCAATAAGTGTGTTATCGCACGAACAGAATGTCAGTTTCCTGCATTTCTGTTCGCGGCGATTTTAATAAACGCTTATAGGGTATGTGGGAATGGTTAGATGAGATTTCAAGACCAGGGGTAAATCACGCAACCATTAATTTGGTTACTGCGTAATTCATGTTTAATTCGTTCAGCGGCACGTTTGTTGTCAAATGGACCGAGTACCACTTTATACCAAACACCGTTTGAACCTTCACTGCGGCGAACATCCGATGACTGACCGGTGCTAAACGCTATTTTCGCTTTTAACTCTTCGGCCTTTTGGCGTGATCGCAGTGACGCGCACTGTAATTTCCGTTTTTTCGGATCAGAAACTTCATAGCCACCACTAACTTCGACTTTTTTCGAAGGTAAGGTGGTCCAAAACGCTAATTCTTCTTCCGGTTTTTCAGGCAAGGGATCTGTGTTTTCCTGTGCCTTTTGCTGCACCTCGGCGATTTGCGACTCTAATGGTTGCCCTTGCTCCGCCATCGGGCCGGGATTTTCATCAATAAACTTTAGGAAATAAAACCCACCACCCACAATTGCAATGGCCGCGGTTGTGAAAATACGTAGCTTCCAATCAGCCGGTGCCTTCTTCGCACGAGTGCGCGGTGAACGGTACGGATTGTTCTTTTTCTTTTTTGGGCGTGCTTTGGAAATATAGTCTTTATGAGCCATTTTTATATCTACCTTGATCTCAATGGCAATTTTATCGAACCTGATCAGAATGTACAGTGTTAATCTTGGTTAATTTACGCCATATTTTGAGGACATCAACTCAGGCTTACCAACTCATGTCCTGCGGGTCGATATCGACATGCCAGCGAACTTTATTTTTGTCACCGTTTTGTTCGGCATTGGATATCAGCATTTGCGTGGTTTTATGGAGGCTTTTCCGGTCTCTACCCAATATGGTTAGATGGAAACGATATTTACCGGCCTTTTTCTCCATCGGTGCGGCAACCGGACCACAAATCGCACAGTCTCCCGCCATCAACGGGCTGCTAATATCCCGGAGGAATTGCTCTGGTTGATAAGCGTTATTCGCCTCCGCCCGTATCAATGCCTGAAATGAGAAAGGCGGCATCATTGCCTGGCTTCTCTCAACTAATGCGAACCGGGCAAAGTGTTCATAACCGTTATTAATTAGATCTTGTAACAGGGGGTGCTGTGGATAGTGGGTTTGAATCAATACTTTCCCAGGCTTGCTAGCTCGCCCTGCGCGGCCGGCGACTTGCACCAGCAATTGCGCCAGTTTTTCAGGCGCGCGAAAGTCATAGCTAAACAGCGCACCGTCAACATCCAGCATGACCACTAAAGTCACATTGGGAAAATGATGCCCCTTGGCCAGCATTTGCGTGCCGACTAAAATTTGGTACTCATTGTTTGCTATCGCTTCGAGGTGCTTTTCCAACTCACCTTTACGGCGTGTACTGTCGCGGTCAATTCGAACCGAATTAAACTGAGGAAACAACTCTTCTAATCGTTGTTCCAGCTGCTCGGTTCCTTGACCTAAGGGCGTCAAGCGAACACTGCCGCAATTTTGACACTGTTTTGTCACCCGTTTTTGACTGCCACAGTGATGGCAAACCAGCAATTGTTGATTGTGATGAAAGGTATACGGGCGATTACAGCGCTGGCATTCGCAAACCCAGTGGCATTCTTTGCAGGAAATCGCCGGCGCAAAACCACGACGATTCAAAAATAATAACACCTGTTCGCCTTTCGCCAGTGTTGCCTGCATTGCTTGCTGTACCTGATGAGATAAGCCATGCACCAATGGTTGAGCGGAAATATCAACCAAATGCATACTGGCTAACTTGCTGCTTCCTGGACGCTGAGTCAGTTGGTGATAATGGTAACGCTTTTCCTGAGCATTATGCAGTGACTCAAGTGACGGCGTTGCACTTCCAAGGATCACGGGTAACTTTTGTTGATTGGCACGTAAGATTGCCAAATCACGACTGTGATAGCGAAAGCCTTCTTGCTGTTTTAACGATCCGTCATGTTCCTCATCGACGACGATCAAGCCCAGGTTTGGCATCGGTGTAAACACACCCGAACGGGTTGCCAATACGATGGCAGCACTCCCTAATCTGGCTGACTGCCAGGTTTGTAATCGCTCACCATCATTAAGGCCACTATGATGTAGCATGATAGGTACATTGAAGCGTTTCTCAAAACGATGCAATGTTTGTGGTGTTAATCCAATTTCCGGCACCATCACCAACACTTGTTGATTTTGTTGCAGTACCTTTTCCATCACCTGCAGGTAAACTTCGGTTTTGCCGCTACCGGTAATGCCATCGACTAAATGACAGGAAAACTGATTAAGGTGCTGTGTAATTTGACTGACAACAAGGGCTTGCTCCGTCGTAAGTTGCAATTTATTTTCTTCAGTGACCACGGATTCATCAAAACGAAATACTTCACTCGGTAAGCGAGATTCAAGTAATAATTGTTTCTTTATCAATGCATTTAACTGAGCTTTAGTAAATCCCGACAATCGTATCTGTGGCCAGGTCATTGCCCCTTGCTTTTGCAATAAGGCAAACAGCGCTTTTTGTTTGATCGCAGTCTTGTTAATTGATTCCAGCGTTTCAGTCAGCTGTTGTTCCGACAATTGCGGGTCAACCTGCCAACATAAAGGTTGTCTTAAATCGATTTCATTGGCTTGACGCAGTAAAACGGGTAACGCCTGGGAAAAAACATCGCCGACCGGATGGTGGTAATAACGGGCACAGGTCAGTAAGAACTTAACTTGCTGTTCATCAAGATGGCTTTCAAGAGGCAGTATCGCCTGAATATCTTTGATTTTATCCGTCGCAAGTTCCGGATCACTTTGTTCACCGAGGACAACACCAATTAATGAGCGGTTGCCAAAAGGGATCTGCACCCTGGCACCAACCCCGATTTTCGCTTCAGCCAGGCGCTCTGGCAAAGCATAAGTAAAGGTTTGACGCATCGGGATGGGAGCAGCAATATTGAAAAAGCGTTGGGTTCGACTCAAAAATGTTCCTTAACTCACAACTAAAGGCTTGCGATCTAAGCGGTGCATTGCCATGAATTTCCCACCGCCGCGGTACTGTAATGTACTGTACTGTTGTTACCAGTAATAGCCTATTTTGACTTGTCTCAATTTAATTGGCAATCGCTTAAACCCGGTTAAGGCAAACGAGATAAGTCCGTAGCATATTCGAGGTAGATTTCGTTGCCCCAGCGACACACTGAACTACATACTCAACAACAGCGCGAATACACGATAAGCGACTTAGCATCACTAACCTCGCCATTACCTGTTCAATCACCCGTATCGTCAACAACGGTAAAGCCAACAAGCCGTGATGACAGCGAATTTTGATATAAACCCGATAATTTTTTACGGGCAGTTACAACCGGTGAAAAATTGTCTATTTTTTAACGTTTTTAGTTGATCCTCGGTAGATGTTCCCGTATTATTCGCCACCTTATTGATCACTCGTATGGTATCTGGCATTAGATCAGATGGCGATGCGGCCTTAAAAACAGAGGTTTTCCATGAAAGACGGTATTCACCCAAATTACACAGCTATCAAGGCAACTTGTTCTTGTGGCAACGTAATCGAAACGCGCTCAACTTTGGGCAAAGACATTTACCTGGACGTATGTTCTGAATGTCACCCATTCTACACTGGTAAGCAAAAAGCTGCTGAGACCGGTGGTCGTGTTGACAAGTTCAACAAGCGTTTTGGTGTGTTGGGCAAGAAATAATTGCCAAGCAACGAAACAAAAAAAGCGCCTTTTCGGCGCTTTTTTTGTTTCTGTCAGACTATCTAATGTTCTGGCCTTGTACCCTCAGAGCTTCACGTTATACTGATATTGAGTTTAGCGCCCCCGTTTAAACTGGAGATATCCATGGAATACAACACCTCAGAATTATGTAACCTGTACACCGACTTGGTCGATGTATTAGAGCCTATGCTGAGTAATTATGGCGGCCGTAGCTCTTTTGGTGGTCAGGTCGTGACCATTAAGTGCTTCGAAAGCAATGGCCTTATTGCGCAGATTGTAGAAAATGACGGCACTGGCAAAGTGCTGGTAATTGATGGTGGCGGGTCCTCACGCAAAGCATTAATTGACGCTTACATTGCCGAAGCCGCGGCAAAAAGTAACTGGGAAGGGATAATCTGTTTCGGTAGCGTCCGAGACGTTGATGCGTTAGAAGAAATCGATATCGGCATCCAGGCGATGATTTCCATTCCCGTTGGCGCTGTTGACAGTGAAGATGGTGAAGCGGATGTACCGGTCAATTTTGCGGGTGTCACGATATTACCGGAAGATCACATATATGCGGATAATACCGGTATCGTGCTATCGCCGGATCCCCTGGATATCGAATAGTGCCGAACTCTTCAATATCTCAGAATAAAAAAGGAAGCAATGCGCTTCCTTTTTAGACTTACCAGTATTGACCAATTACAGTTGTTTTACGGCATAACCTTTGTCTTGCAATGCTTTAATCACACCGTCATCGCCGACAAGGTGTAATGCACCGACCAAAATAAACTCTACGTCTTCGGTGGCAAAATAACCTTCGATGTCATCCATCCAGTTGTTATTGCGTTCGACAATCAATGACTGGTATGACTGCGGGAATTTCTCCTGCCAATCTTTCATTGATAAATCAACCAGAGCCTGGCTGTCACCCTGACGCCACGCTTCTTTCATATCCGTCATCATTTCGCCCAAACGATTCATATCATCCAGCGAGTAATTAATAAATTCATCTTCATAACCTTTCCCCATATCCGCAAGAAATGCAATTTGCTCTTCCGGTAATTCCAAAAAAAGGAACGACTTAGCATCTTGTTTACCCTGCAAGGTGTAGAACTCATCCACGCCGGCACCAAATATACCCAGGCGCTGTAACTCCAACATGGTTAACGTAATCGACAGCATCGAAGGTTTTAATGTTTTTAAGTTCTCAATCGGCAAGCCTTTTTCTGTCATGTAGGCATTCAGACGCTTCACCGTCTCAGGTTTTAATGCATCGGCATAAGTGCGGCCATCCAGATACATCATCTGCTGCATCATCGCTTGTTGGAATTGCGGTGTTTGCGCCGCGCCCATATCCATTTCCAGAACCAGCACTTGTGATTGTTGATAAGCTTTATCGAACTCTTCTGGTAACGGATAGTCACTTTGCGCTAATACATGAACAGTTCCACCTAAAAATACGGTTTGACCGTCTTTACTGACTTGCCATACCGATGATTTAGCATTGGCAAACATCGCCATACAAGACAAAGAAATGATGACGCTAAACTTCCATATTTTTGAGATTAATTTTGGCATTACTTTTCCTTAATAGAATCCATCAAAAGGGCTAACAAACTGTTTTGTATTAAGATACTGAGTGGAATCTGGCCATTTGTAAAACATTATTTTTATTTTCAACAGCCTAGTCCGATTGAGGTGGTTGGCGTTGTCCAGAAGCGCACAGTGATTGGGATGCAATTGAACATCACAGTTGAAGGTGGGTAGAGGCCCACGAGAATCGGGTATCCGGAGTCACTCATCGGGTTATCCTTTATAATGAACACCGTTTCGATTTGACAATTTCGTGCTTCAAAATACCTGGTTTTAAAATGTCCGCTGTAAAAATTGGCTTAACCGATTAACCCCACAAAGCCATCGTTTACCAATAAAAAAGGGAGCACCACGGCTCCCTTTTGATTCACAAATAGGACTTATTTACGAAAATCGATCTCGGTTTGCGCAGCGAAATACGCAAACATTGTATATACCGCAGTATTTTGACGAAGGTCGTCTGGATTTACCTTATCCAGAGTGTCATTCATCGTATGATGAACATCAAAATATTTCGAGCCATCCGGCGCAAAACGAGCAGCAGGAACGCCCTCTTTCGTCACCAGACTCATATCCGATTGTCCCTGAGCATTGTTTACCGGGTTAAACGATACGCCAAGTGGTGCCAGCACTTGCGCAAACTCACGTGCACCGGCTAACGCTTCGGCACCAACGCCAGTTTTAAATTCATAGATACGGCCAAGACCAAAATCCCACTCAGCACCAATAACATGATTTTTCAGATTCTCTTTATGAACGTTTACGTATTCTTTTGCCCCTAAAAGGCCGACTTCTTCACCGGCAAACAGGATCACTCGAATTGTCCGTTTAGGACGTTGTGGTAATTTTGCAATATGAGACGTTGCCGCCATCATCATCGCCATCCCTAAACCGTCATCGACCGCTCCGGTTCCTACATCCCAGCTATCCAAATGTGCGCCTAAGGCGACAATTTGCTCTGGGTATACAGAACCGGTAATTTCACCAATAACATTGGCACCTTTTACAGTAACCTTTTCATTGCGAACCGCAGTCACTTTCAGGAAAAATTCAACCGGCTTATTGCGCTTAAACTGATTGACCAGCATATCCGCATCGGGATTCGACAGGGCGACTGCAGCAATGCGCTCGACGCCGTCTTTATAACGAGTAATGCCCGTATGACCGGCACGATTATCATCGGTACCTACCGAACGCATCATAAAGGCGACAGCGCCCTTTTCAGCGGCAACTTGTGCACCTAAGACGCGCGCACCAACGGCCTTGCCGTAACCTTTACCGGTGAGGTGACGTTCCATTCGATAGGAAACAAACGCGATTTTTCCGTCCAGGCTACCGGATTCTGCTGCTTTCAATGCGTCGAAGTTTTCAAAATGTACAACTTCAGCCTGAATACCGTCATCACCAGTGCCGACACTTTCCCCCAACGCGATGGCAACAACCGGTTGTGGAAATGGCGCTAAAACTTTTGCCTCTACATCGCCACGGATCCATTGATAGTGAGTCACTTCTTCGGTCCAGACTTTATCGAAACCTAGATCGTTCATTTTCTCTACAGACCAGGCGATAGCACGCTTATCGGCTTCTGTTCCGATCATCCGGGCACCCACCTCGGTCGTCAGTGATTCCAAAATCTCATAGGAAAGATCTGAGTTAATTGAGGTTTCTTTCAGAGCATGCAATTGCTGTTGTTGTTCTTCATTTAGGTACTCAGCGCGAGCAACAAAAGCGCTTAAGGTAAACATCGCCATTAAGGCAATTTGGGGAAAACGAATAGACATAAGGTTCCTTATTTATACTTCTTCATAAGTGTTCATCAACGGCTTTGGTGGTTGATGATTACGTCGAATTTTACGGGTGAGTTTGGCTTTTGGCGCTGATTTGACGTCACGGATTGCCAGCAAGCAAGGCGTCAAAATCAAGGTAAGTAAGGTTGCGAATGCTAATCCGCCAGCAACCGCGGTTGCCAGTTGCGACCACCATTGGGTTGATGGTGCACCGAAAGTAATCTCGCGGCTGATAAAATCAATATTCATCTGTAACACCATTGGCAACAAACCAAGTATGGTGGTGATGGTTGTCAGTAAGACCGGACGCAAGCGCTGCGCACCGGTGCGTAAAATGGCTTCTTTTGCCCTCAACCCTTGTAGTCGTAAGACATTGTAGGTGTCGATCAATACGATGTTATTGTTAACGACAATCCCGGCCAGAGAAATGACCCCGAGGCCTGACATGACAATTCCAAATGGCTTGCCCGCCAGATACAGCGCAAAGAATACGCCGACGGTAGAAAATAATACCGCAGAGAGAATTAAAAACGCCTGATAGAAGCTATTAAATTGCGTCACCAAGATAATCGCCATCACAAACAGTGCGACAAAAAAAGCATTCATCAAAAAGGATTGCGATTCTGCCTGATCTTCATTCTGCCCCTTTACCGCCATACTCACCTGAAACCAGTCGATGTCTGATTGTTGCATTTGCTTTTGTAATTTCGGTAGCTCTTTGACCAGCTGTGCACCCGGTTTTAAATCCGCTTGCAACACCACCACACGTTTAGAATCAACCCGGCGAATGGTATCGACTTTTTGCGCCGCCTTGCGCTCGACAAAATTGGTAACAGGCACCAAGCCATCGAAGGTTTTCAAGCGTAGGTCATCTAGTCGGGCAATATTACGTTTTTCGACAGGAAAACGGACACGAATATCCAGCTCATCATCGACATCATCGGGACGATATTCGCCTAGTTTCAGGCCATTCGTCACCATTTGTACTGAGGTTCCGACTAGTGTTGCATCCGCACTAAACGTTGCTGCCAGCGCCCTATCCACTTTCAACTGCCACTCGATACCCGGTTTAGAAGAAGCATCTTCGATATTGGTAAAATTGCCATTCGCCTCTAACAATTGCCGCGCGGTTCTGACACTTTCCTGGAGCAGTGTTGGATTGCGAGAGGTAAATTCGATTTTTAAATCTTTACCTTGTTGTGGGCCATTTTCATCTTTACGAACTTCTACTTCGACCCCGGCATAATCCGCAAACCGTTGATGTAAATCTTCGACCACTTGATCTGCGGAACGACGAGATTGCCAGTCTTTTAGATTGATTCGGAATGTTCCGACTAAATCATTACCTCCAGTGCGGGTATAGAGGGATTCAATATCATCAATATCCAGGGTACGTTGTTCAATCTCGCGCATGATTTCGTCTTTTTCATGAATCGACAAATCACCATAGGATCTGACGCTCATATTCATACCATCGGGTTCCACATCCGGGAAAAACACCGCACCTAGATTCGAATTTGCGTAATTGACAATGACGGCAGCAGCAAACATTAATGTAAACCCTAGCACCATCAATGGGTGAGCAATGGCCTTTTCGAGCAAGCGCACATAATGCCCCTGCACCCCGGACAAAGAGCTAATATCGCCCGTTTCCGCCTGCAACATCTGCTGCTTTTGAGTTTCACTGACATCCCGACTTTTACCAAACAACGATCCCATCGTCGGGACGAAGACCAATGCCATTAATAATGACGCCGATAACACCGCAATCAGCGTGATCGGCATGTACTTCATAAACTCGCCCATCATCCCTGGCCAGTACAACAACGGCGCAAAAGCAGCTAATGTCGTTGCCGTAGAAGCAATAATTGGCCAGGCCATTCTTTTTGCCGCAAGCGCATAGGCCTGTTTTTTCTCCATGCCTTCGCTCATTTCCCGATCGGCAAATTCGGTAACAACGATGGCACCATCAACTAACATACCAACGGCCATAATCAAGGCAAAAAGCACGACGATATTTACCGTTAGACCAAAGACCGACAGCACCATAATTCCGGTTAAGAAGGATCCGGGAATGGATAAGCCGACCAGCAAGGCGGTACGAGCGCCGAGGGCGGCGATAATCACAATCACCACCAGTAATACCGCGGAAATCACATTATTTTGTAAATCGGTAAGCATGTCTTTGACAAACTTAGACTGGTCGCCAACGTAATCGACACGAATATGTTGAGGCCAAAGTTCACTTTCTTTTTCAATCAGGGCTTTCACATTTTCAACGGTTTGAATGATGTTCTGGCCCGGACGTTTTTTGACTTCAATGGATATTGCACGCTGTCCATTTAAGCGCGCAAAAGATGTTGGATCTTTATAAGAACGGCGGACTACCGCCACATCCTGAAAACGAATCACCCGATCGCCTTCAACCTTGACTGGCAATTCGTATAAGTCTTTTACCGATTCAAATACGGAAGGTACTTTTATCGCAAAGCGACCTTTACCGGTATCCATGGTTCCAGCTGGGACGAGTCGGTTATTGCGGGAAACCAAATTAAAAATATCATTTTGATCCAGGCCATAGCTTTCCATCAACAACGGGTCGACGATAATCTCCAACATATCTTCGCGGTCACCACCGATGTCGACTTCCAGCACCTGGGGCATGGCGGCAATTTTATCCTGCATATCCCGTGCAATGGTGATCAACCCTCGCTCAGAAACCGGACCAGATAAAAACACAATCACCGCCGGCTGCTGATTAGCCATGGTCACTTCGCGAACTTCCGGCTCTTCGGTTTCATCGGGCAACTTGGCTTTGGCGAGTGTCACTTTGTCGCGAACATCGGCCAGAGCTTCTTTCGGGTCCAGGCCGGCCACAAACTCCAATGTTACGCTGGCATGACCTTCACTGGCATTGGCGCGCATCTCTTCAACGCCTTCAATGGATTTCAATTCGTTTTCCATCGGCCGCACTAACATACGTTCAGCATCTTCCGGCGAAATACCATCGTGGATCATAGAAACGTAAATCACTGGAATTGTGATATCAGGATTGGATTCTTTGGGAATGGAATAGTAAGTCACACCGCCCGCAATGAGCAGCAGAATAAAAATCATTAGTACTGAGCGAGTGCGAAATAATGCAGCATCTATCAATGCGAGCATTGGCTATGGCTCCTTGGCGTCAGACGCTATCGCCTGAACTTTATCCCCTGGTCGGACAAACCCCTGTCCCAGAGTAATAATTTGCGCGGTATCATCGAGCCCCGCTAGCCAGACCCCATCTTCTTCGCTCTTCACCATTTGGATTGGGGTGAATTTAACGATGTTTTGTTCTACGGTTTTGACACCAATATTCCCCACCTCGTCGAGCGTGAGAATTGCCGGTGAAACCTTAATAGCATTGATTTCCTGCAAAGGTAATTCGACTTCTGAACTGATCCCCGCACGATAGCGATAATTGCTATTGGCAATGGCAATTTCCGCTTTAAAAGTATTGGTTTGTTCATTGGCGACACTTGCCAGATATCGCAAAGTGCCAGTGAGATCACGATGCGCAAGTAAATGAATGTTGGCCGATTGACGTTCTTTGATCTGAACGATTTGGTTTTCGGTCAAATGAGCCCGAATCACCAAAGGATCCAAGTCAGCAATGATTGCAATTTCATCGCCAGGGCTTAAATAGTCACCAACCTCTACCATACGCTCATTAAGCACCCCGGAGAATGGCGCGACGACTGTAGTATTGTCAATATCGGTTTGAGTCTGAGCGAGTAACGCTTTGGCATCCGTGACGTCAGATAACTTCTGTGCCAGAGCCGATTCCCCCTGAAAACCACCGCTAAACAATTTTTTTGTTCCGTAGTAATCGATGCGGCGCTGCTTTAGCAAGGTTTGATAGTGCTCTAGCTTGGCAGGTAAGTCATTGAGTGCAATTTTGGCAATCACATCACCCTTATTGACGAAGCTGCCACGTTCAGCGAAGACTTCGGTAATTGCCCCTTTTACCTGAGCTCGCAACGTCACAATACGATCGGGTTCAGTTCGACCATAGAGTTGAATAGTATTAATAATTGCCTGACTTTGGAACGTCTCAACTTTTACCTGTGGCAGAGGTAACTCTTCCACCACTTGCTCTTCATCACCGGAAGAAGAAAAGATAAAACCGCTCGCCAGCCACAGTATCAGCAACACGCTGATTACAATCGCAATTGTATAAGGGCTTTTATTATCGCCTGACTGACCTGAAGAAGTGACTTGCATCCAAGACCTTGCAAAAAAACGTTTCAACAAGTGTAAAAAATTCTGCCTGAATAAGCATCAATTTTTTCTAAATTGATGCAATCCGCAGAGAAACGATGAGGAAATTGTGAAAAATTAGATAGAAAAAGAAGAACCACAGCCGCAGGTCGTTTCTGCATTCGGGTTATCCACCAGAAAACGAGCCCCTTCCAGACCTTCAATATAATCAACGGTCCCACCGACCAGATACTGTAAACTCATTGGGTCGACCACCATGGTCACGCCTTGCTTTTCAATGGTCATATCCCCTTCGTTAACTTTCTCGTCGAAGGTAAAGCCATACTGGAAGCCTGAACAACCACCGCCGGTAACATAAACACGCAGTTTTAACTCAGGATTTTCTTCTTCGCTGATCAATACTTTAACTTTACTGGCAGCAGCATCGCTGAATTGAATTGGCATTTCTGGAGTTGACATAAAACCCTACTTACTTGGCATGTGAAAAAACAGTAATCCGGACTTTACGTCCAGCAGGGGCGAATTATCTTAAACCCGACACGTTTAATCAAGTATTAGCGTGTAATAATGATCATCGAGGGAGAATAAATGGGAATTCAACAACTTTATAACGATTTATCTATCAACCATTAAAGACGGAGCTAATTTCCCAGTGATGGCTCTTGTTCCGGCCACGGGTAAGATTCCTGCAAGCGACGATATTTTTGTTGCCCTTTCGCCGGAAGAATTGCCGCCACTTCAATTTTTTCAGGCACAAAGCCTTTAGGGAGGTTAAAATCGCCCTCAATCACCTGAAAATAGCGGAAGTTAAACGAACGTTTTTTACTATCGAGCTCGGATACATTGGCCAGTTTGATGGTTGCTGGGCGGTTATTTAAACTGCCGACAAACTCAACTTCAATATGACCGGAAGCAAAACGCTTAGATTTTAATTGTTGTACCAAAACGACTTTCAATCGGTAATGATTTTCACTGGCACTTGGTGAAACCAATACCTCATCAATCACAAAACCTTGAGCCTGCTTTTCCGGTGCCATGATTTTCTCATAAAACGCCAGTTGTTTTTTCAGCTCAAATTGTTGTTTTTCCAGTTCGTCGAGATTTTCCATCGCATCCTGATTAGCAAGGCGTTCGATTTCCAATTCAACATTGAGAATATTAATTTTGCTCTGTTGTTCCTCATTGAGACGATACAATCGTTCCAGACGCTCATTTTGAGTAACAATGATTTTTTCTTGATGGCCCTGATAAAAATTACCGACACGATAGGCTAACTGACTGATAACCAGAATGGTGATCAGGGTGAAAATCCAGAGTTTAAAAGCGCCAAACCTATGGTGTAGTCCGGCGAAAGTTATTTTTTTTAACCAGTTCATTATTAACGTATTTATACTGCACTTATGTTAAACTGCTTTGCATTGGTTATACCAATTCAGGTATTAGAAACAAACTATCACAGATTCGCACCCCGAGGGAAGAATGGCTTTAGCCAACTTAAGAATAAAACTCGCAAAACCAGAGCCTTCCTGGCAACTGTGTCTGTTAGGGGTCTTAGGCGCAACCATTGCCGCCATATTCATTATTTTTTTTCGTCTGGCGTTTGAAAATATACAGGCGATTTATCTACAAAGCATCGATGATTACACTAGCTTAACAGAATTCCAACGTTTTATAACCCCAGTGATCGCCACGCTAGGGATTTTAATCGTCGCCTGGATAACCGGCTTTAAATATACCCGTAGTGGCATCCCCTTTGTGATTCACCGCCTTAAAACTGCCTATGGCGCCATCCCTTTTCTCAATACAATCAATCAGTTCTTCGGCAGCATTTTTGCATTAGCCGGAGGGTTTTCTGTCGGTCGAGAAGGTCCGGCCGTTCATATTGGTGCCGCTTGCAGCACGATTTTAGCAAAGCGTTTTTCATTACCTCAAAATTCGATGCGCACCCTCTGTGCCTGCGGCGTTGCGGCAGGGATTTCAGCGAGTTTTAATACCCCATTGGCAGCGGTAATTTTCGTGATGGAAGTTATCTTAAGAGAATATAAATTACATATGTTCGTGCCGGTTATTCTTGCATCGATCATTGGTTCGTTAATGACCCACGCGGTATTTGGTTCCTATCATGAGTATGAGTTTTTCTCTTACCTGGTGATTGATTATACCCATTACCCCTGGTTAATTTTATTCGGCATCTTACTCGGGGTTCTGGCGAAGCTTTTTAATATCGGTATGCTCACGGTTATCCGGGTGAGTCAAAAACAGCATATGACGGTACGATTGCTCGTTGCTGCAGTCATTATGGGGTTGATGGGCGTATGGGTACCAGAAAGTATGGGCTCAGGCCTCAGCGCCATTGACTTAATCTTAGAAGAAGAGATGGTCTTTGCGCTTGTCTTCAGTCTTCTCTGTGCGAAAATGATCGCCACCATCGGCGTACTCGGTTTAGGTATCCCCGGCGGAATTATCGGTCCAACATTAGGGATCGGCGCGATTGCAGGTGCCCTGATGGCACTATTTGTCAGTATTTTCTTCGACAACATGATGTTTGCCGGAGACTATGCGTTGCTTGGAATGGCAGGCATGCTTGCCGCGACGTTAAATGCGCCGTTAGCGGCCTTATTGACCATCATCGAATTAGCCGATCAGTTACAGCTCGCACTACCTGCCATGGTTGTCATAACATCCGCGTATCTCACCTCAAGTCAGTTTTTAAAGAACCGTTCAATATTTTTGCTGCAACTTGAATTTCAGAATCTCAGTTATCAACCGTCACCGGTAGAAAATATCCTGCAAAAATATGGCGTACTGGCATATCTGGAAGATAAATATCGAGTCGTTAAAGATACCGAAGAACAAAACCTTGCGGAGATTATTCGGGCGACACCCGGTGAAGAGCAAATTATTGTGGATTTCCCAGGTGATGATGAAAATCCACAACAATTTAAGTTGGTGCAATACGATTTAAATTTACATCCGCTAGAACACGAAGGGCCGGCGTATCACCTGACCACAATGCCGGCCGTCGATAGCCAGGCGACACTGTCTGAAGCCTATTTCGCTCTGGTTGAACAACGTCAAGGAGCGGTTTGCGTCTACCACAAGGATCCAAAAAATATTATCGGGATAGTATCTTTTGATAGAATTCGTGGATTGTTAACTCAAGGAGCGATTTAGTATGAGTTGGTATCTGGTTATTAAAGGGTTGCACATCATTTTTATGGTGGCTTGGTTTGCCGGTATTTTTTATCTGCCGCGGATATTCGTCTATCACGCCGAAAGTGACAGTCTTGAGGTACGCGCGCAGTTGGCGATTATGGCGAAACGATTGCTGTACTTTGTTACCCCGTTTGCCATCCTGACCTTAATCTTTGGGATCGCATTGATTGTGATGCAAGGTATGGACTGGTTCCGCTTCTCTACCTGGCTGCATATTAAGATATTGCTGGTCACGGTTCTTTATATCTATCATGGCTATTGTTTTATTTTATTGAAACGATTTCAGGCGGATTGCAACCAGCGCACCGGGTTATTTTACCGAATATTTAATGAAGTGCCTGTGCTGTTTTTATTCGCCATCATTTTGCTGGCGGTTATGAAACCTTTTTACGGCTAATAAAGGCGCGAATGAACAATGGAAAACCCTTCTTGCGTGCCCGCGCAAGAAGGGTTTTCCGCACCGAAATCGCTAGCCCATTAGGGCATTACTATATTGGCTGAAATATGCTAAAGTTGCGGCCAGTTTTGCCCTGCTATTTAAATCCGTAAATAGGTTAGGGGCGATAGGTTAATTTAGGTTTTTGCTTTATGATGCAATTTCAAGGTAGCCATATTTTATCCGTGGCCCAGTTTGATCGAGAATCCGTATCACGCATTCTCGATGTTGCCAAATTAATGATCCCCTATGCCAGTCGACAAAAGCGCTGTCATGTTCTTGAAGGGGCAATTCTAAACAATCTGTTTTTTGAGCCCTCAACCCGTACCCGGGTTTCATTTGGTACTGCTTTTCAACTGCTTGGTGGCTTTGTCCATGAAACCGTCGGCCAAGAAAGCTCGAGCCTGTCGAAAGGTGAAAGCTTGTTTGACACCGCAAGGGTCATTTCCGGTTATGCCGATGTCGTGGCGATGCGCCATCCTGACATGTACTCGGTGAGTGAATTTGCCGAAGGCTCAACGGTTCCTGTCATCAATGGCGGTGACGGCGCCAATGAACACCCAACGCAAGCCCTGCTGGATTTGTTTACTATCGAAGCAGAAATGGCACGCTTTGGCAAATCGATTGACGGATTAAATGTTGTCCTGATGGGTGACTTAAAGCATGGCCGTACTGTGCATTCATTATCGAAACTGTTGAGTTTGTATAAGAACTTAAATGTGACCCTAGTGTCCCCTGACGCCTTGCAAATGCCGACATCAATTGTCGATGTACTCGACAACGCCGGCCATAAAATCACCATCACCGATAATATGGCGGGCAACCTCGACAGCGACGTGGTTTATCAAACGCGGATCCAACAAGAACGCTTTGCCAGCACAGAAGAAGCGGACCAGTATCGCGGTCACTTTAGTTTAAACAAACGAGTGTATGAGCAGTACTGTAAAGCACACACGGTTATCATGCACCCGTTGCCACGAGATTCGCGTCCGGAAGCGAATGAGTTGGATGTTGACTTAAATGATCACAATAACCTGGCGATTTTCCGTCAGGCGCAAAATGGCGTATTAGTGCGCATGGCCCTGTTTGCTTTAACCTTAGGGGTCGATGAAATCCTTCAAAAACACGAAAAACCGGTGACCTGGTTTTCTAACAAACAAAAAAGTGAGTAACTATGTCTCATTCTGAACAACTATTTCAGCAGGCGCAGGACACGATTCCAGGTGGAGTGAATTCACCGGTACGGGCATTTTCCAGCGTTGGTGGCACACCGTGTTTTATTAAACGCGCCGATGGTCCCTATATTTTCGATGCCGATGACAATAAATACATTGATTATGTCGGTTCCTGGGGACCAATGATTTTGGGCCACAACCATCCGGCCATTCGCGAAGCGGTGATTAGTACCGCTCAAAACGGTTTGAGCTTTGGTGCACCAACAGAGCTAGAAATTAACATGGCCGAAAAAGTACGTTCCATTGTCCCATCGATGGAAAAGTTGCGAATGGTAAGCTCAGGTACAGAAGCGACCATGAGTGCGATTCGCCTGGCTCGTGGTTACACTGGGCGTGATAAAATCCTGAAATTTGAAGGTTGTTATCATGGCCACGCGGACTCTTTGTTAGTCAAAGCTGGCTCCGGTGCCTTGACTCTGGGCGTACCAAACTCACCTGGTATCCCAGAAGATTTTGCCAAACACACGTTGACGGTAACCTTTAACGATTTGGACTCGGTAAAACAAATCTTTGCCGAATTCGGCGATGAAATTGCCTGCATTATCGTTGAACCTGTCGCCGGAAATATGAATTGCATTCCACCAGTACCGGGATTTCTTGAAGGCTTACGTACGGTTTGTGATGAATACAAATCGGTGTTGATTTTAGATGAAGTGATGACCGGTTTTCGTGTTGCATTAGGTGGTGCACAAGCCTATTACAACATTCAACCTGACTTAACGACCCTAGGCAAAGTTATCGGTGGTGGTATGCCGGTTGGCGCGTTTGGCGGCAAAGCCGAAATCATGGATTACATTGCACCGGTAGGTCCGGTGTATCAGGCAGGTACCTTGTCAGGCAACCCGATCGCGATGGCGGCAGGTTTAACGGCATTAAACTTGTTAAGTGAAAAAGATCACCATACCGAGTTAGCTGCTAAAACCAAACGCCTGGCTGAAGGCTTTAAACAAGCAGCCGATGACGCGGGTATTGCAATGACAGTTAACTATGTGGGCGCGATGTTTGGTTTCTTCTTCACCGAACAGGAAACCGTAACCTCATTCAGTCAGGCGACCGCTTGCGATGGTGAACGATTTAATCGATTCTTCCATCTGATGCTCGATGAAGGTGTTTACCTGGCACCCAGTGCATTTGAAGCAGGATTCTTATCCACCGCTCACACCGATGAAGATATCGATGCAACAATCGCTGCGGCGGCGCGTTGCTTTAAAAACCTATAAGGCATGACGCCACCTCCATCTGGGTGGTGGCGTTAAATTGTCCGACTATTTTATTTTTGGTAGAGCGAATCTTCATTCTCCCGCTCAATTAACAACGATAGCTTATTGAAGGCCTTTAACGTTAAGGCTGTGGCAATTAATACTTTTCCTAATACCCGCTTCTGTCGATAGCCAGCGACCTGAATATAGGTTAGTAACTTCTCGTAATAGTGATATAAACCAAGGTGACGTTGCATCAAGCTTTTATGTTTAGACATAACCTTAAGATGGCCTTTTAAATACCCTATCCAGTTACCGGAAAGGTGATCATTTAAATCGCGCCGAATCCCAACCAAAGGGGTTGCAATAAAGTGCTGGGTACAGCCACCGATAGCCAACCGCAATGAAAACTCCCAATCTTCTGTATTCCGCATGCTCGGGTCAAACCCACCTACGCGGCGAAAAGACGACGTTTTCATCATCACTGACTGAAACATCACATGAGCTTTAAAACAAATATCTTTACAAGTTAAATTTAATGGTTTGTTATTGTAAACAGCGCCTTGCCCAAATTCGCCAAACATCTTACAACCGGTATGAACCAAATCAACACTAGAATTATCTTCAAGATAAGCGTATTGAATTGCGAGCTTCTCGGGTTCCCAGATATCATCACTATCAATAAATGCCAGATACTTACTTTTGGCCATGTTTGCACCAATATTGCGCGCCATGGAAACTCCAACATTTTTGGGTAACTCTATGATAGTCGCGACTTTCGAAAATTGACTTAAAAATTCAGACGAGTCGCCGCCAGAGGCATCATTAACAATGATGATTTCACTAGGTTTCTCGGTCTGTTTAAGCACGGATTCAATCGTTTGACAAAATACCGCCTGACGTTGGTAGAACGGAATAATTACGCTAACGTTAATGGCCACTTGGCCTCCTTTAAATTATTATTAATATCCTTTTATAGTCCCTAAAACATAGGCGGGACCACACCAATGGGCCTTATAACTCGAAGTCAGAATTGCCGGGTTCATTGCGATTAAAAATATCTAATAAAACCGAACGGTGGGCATTTCCTAGTGAAGACGCCTTTTATCAATAAGGTTATCATTAGTGACGCTGTTTGCTTCAAAATCAAAAAGTAAAGTAGTCCTACTTAAAATCTTCATCATGTACGCATAAATCATGATTGCCCTGCCCGATAGATTTCCGCGAAGCGTTCCTGCAATGAACAGATACCGATACCAAAGAAAATAATATCCATAATTCCCAAGTTGTTTCTGAATGAGCTGTTTATGTTTTTTTAACACCTCGCGGTGTTCGTGCCAAAATAAATGCGAACAGTTATCACGCTCACTTTCATCTTCAGTGACTAACGGAACGCTGATATGCCGCAAACAATGCTGTTCGTAACCACTTTCAGCCAGTTGTATACATAAATCCCAGGAAGCCAATTTGGGAATAGCTAAATCTACTCCCGTGATATGTCGATATGTTGCTGTTTTTAACATGACACTTGTCAATTGTTTCTTTTCTTTAAACAAAATATCATTCGCTTGCAAAAGCTCAGGTTTACTTTTATAAAGAAAGTCATCAAGACTACAACAGCCGCCATAAACTGCTCCAGCATAAGGGTGGGATTCCATAAATTCATATTGATCTTTTAATTTATCTACCATCCATAATTCATTTGGCTCAAGAAAAGTAATATATTTACCCGAGGCCAGCTCAGCACCTTTTTGGCGAGCTTCTTCGAGACTCAGTTGGGCGTCAAGGTAGGTAATATTCGTTTGTTTTTTACAGACGTGAATTGATTCAAATTCGGGGTGCTCAAATATACCTTCGAGTAATATAATTTCCTGCGGTTGAGCCGATTGTGTAAATACTGATTGCAGTACTTTTAGAAACAGCTCGCTCCTTGAATAAAAAGGAACAATGACACTAACATTGATTTCCATTTCCACTTCCTTGTTAAGTAATAATTTTTTGCGTTTAAAATCCTTTACGCTATCGTCATATTTAAGTGCTATCTCTATGGCATATGAATAAATCACATAAGAAAAATATAAAGCAGATACTGATAACTCAGCTTTAAGATTAGATTCTATTGTCATAAAATCAAATAGTTAAACAGATAACGCTAAGAAGGTGCCAATGTACAAAGTCGCAATTTTCTCCAGCAAAAAATATGACCAACAATTTCTCGATCAATTTAATCAGAACAATGCTCTGGCATTACATTATTTTGAAAGTAGGCTCACCTACCAAACCGCAGAGTTAGCGCAGGGCTATGACGCCATATGTGTATTTGTGAACGATGTTATTGACCAACAGGTTCTGAAGCAATTAGATAGGTTTGGCGTAAGGGTCATTGCGTTGCGATGTGCAGGGTTTAACAATCTTGATTTAAAAGCTGCGAAGTCACTGGACATCAAGATTTGCCGCGTCCCGGAATATTCGCCAGAAGCTGTCGCCGAGCACACGATAGGGCTATTACTGACCTTAAGTCGTAAATTTCATAAAGCCTATCTTCGCGTCAGAGAAAACAACTTCGCGCTCGATGGATTGATGGGGTTTAACCTCCATGGGAAAACCGTTGGTGTTATTGGTTGTGGAAAAATCGGCCAGGCCACGATAAAAATTCTCCTGGGATTTGGCTGCACCGTGATTTGTCATGACCCTGCACCGAGTGCGGAAGCAAAAGCCCTAGAAATCGAATTCGTTGATCAAGATGACATATTTTCCCGTGCCGATATTATTACCTTGCATTGCCCCCTGACACCAAACACGCGACATATTATTAATCGCTCTTCGATTGCGCAAATGAAGTCTGGCGTGGTAATCATAAATACCTCCCGTGGCGGGCTAATTGATAGTGAAGCCATAATCAAAGGTTTAAAAACCCGCCATATCGGATTTTTAGGTATGGATGTGTACGAACTGGAAAGCGAGCTATTTTTTGAAGACCTTTCGGCCGATATTATCCAAGATGACGTTTTTACCCGTTTATTGACCTTTCCAAACGTATTGATCACCGGCCATCAGGGATTTTTCACCGAAGAAGCACTGATTACAATCGCCCGCACGACTTTGGATAATATTCAGTTGCTCCTCGATGGCCAACCTTGTGATAACGAATTGGTTTACTAGTTACCACCGCCCGTTGACGTGTCAGAAGAGCCCCCGAATAAGCGTTCAAACCAGGATTTTTTCTTAGGTTTTGGCTGTAAACACTTCTTACTGTGGAATAATCCGTCCCTGACCGCGGGATAGCGAACCATTGCCATGCATTCGTTCGTCACCGCGTTACCCGTCGCTAACTCAAAGTTGGTCATTTCCACCCCTTCAGGTAACAGATCAAAGCGACTTTCTCCGCCTTGGGCGGCAATAAACTCACTGTATAATGTTAACGCCCCAGAGCTTCCCGTCAGCCCCATCGACTTATTGTCATCACGGCCAATCCAGGTGGTCACTAAAGTCCCCTGATCATAACCGACAAACCAGGAGTCACGCAGGTCATTACTGGTGCCGGTTTTACCGGCTAAAGCCAGTTTAGGAAATTGCCAGCCCAATCGTTTAGCAGTGCCTTCTTTGGCGACATTTTTGAGTGCATAATCAATTAAATAAGCCCCCTGCAGTGACAATCGTTGATCTGCAACCTGGGATTGCTGCCAGACAACCTTGCCACCACCGGTATATATTGCGGTGATTGCCCGGGATTTATTGTACATACCGTTATTGGCGATGGTGGAATACCATTGACTCACCTGCAAAGGAGACATGCTAATCGAACCCAGTAACGTGCTCGGATTCCTTGGTACCGATGCTTCGTATCCAAGCGCATTCAATGTGTCTGCTACGCTATCTAAACCAAGCGTCATCCCCAGATTTACGGTAGGAATATTTAATGATTGCGTCAGCCCCTGTATTAAGCTGACTTTTTGTCGGTATTTACCATCGTAATTTTTTGGTTGCCAAACCTGGCCTTGTTCATTTTGTAAAGTCAGAGGTTCATCCGCTAATGGTGTGGCCAAATTGTATTGTTCAAAACGTTCCAGTGCTGAAACATAAACCGCAGGTTTAATGAGTGAACCAATAGGCCGTTTGGCATCCAAGGCACGATTAAAGCCGGAATATTTTACATTGCGATCGCCGACGATCGCGGCGATTGAAGCATCGGATACGTTGGTGATGATCATCGACACTTGCAAATCATCAACTCCTTGACGTTGCTCCAGGACGTCCAACTGATTAAGCACCGTCCGTTCGGCGTTGAGCTGTTTGACAAAGTCAAACCCAGTAAAAATTCTCAGCCCTGATTGTAACGCTTGGGTCGCACCAAATTGCTTCAACTCGCGACGAACTTGTTGACTGTATGCCGGAAAGCTGCGCTGTGCAAAACGCCGGTTAGGACGAATATCGAGGGATGATTCAATACCTTGCTGATAGGTTTCTCTATCTAACAGATGGTTTTCAAACATCACTCTGAGAACTAAATCCCGTCTTTCCAAAGCGCGCTCTGGGTGCTTCCATGGGTCGTAATAGGAAGGCCCTTTTACGATCCCAACCAATAACGCCACTTGTTCTTCCGTCAGTAATGATAGCGGTTTACCGAAGTAAAAATTTGCAGCCAGACCCATACCATAGATGCCATTGCCATAGTGCTGACCAAGGTAGACTTCATTGACATAAGCTTCGAGAATTTGATCTTTGGAATAACGCAGTTCAAGTATGACGGCAATTAGCGCTTCGTTGATTTTACGCCACAGTGTTTTTGCCCGATTCAGGTACATATTTTTAGCAAGCTGTTGGGTTAAGGTACTGCCACCTTGAACTCTTGCTCCGGCTTTTAGGTTTTGCCAAAACGCTCGGGCAATCCCTGTAAACGATAGGCCGTGATGGTGGTAAAAATCTTTATCTTCGACAAATAGTAAGGTTTCCACCATCGACTGAGGGATTTGCTCTAACGGCACAAATACTCGATCTTCCCCCTGGGACGATAAAATTCGCTCAAGAAGAATCGGTTCGAGTTGAATTTTATAGGTTTCGTGATCATTAAAAGACAGGCGATAAACTTCGCCGGCTTTTTGTTCTATTTCGATTTTCGCCGCTGCTTCCAGTCCCAAGCCAAAGTCAAATTCGCGGCGATAAATAATTAGGCGGGGACCTTTACGGGTGAATTCGCCTGGCTCGTCGACGCGGGAAACGCGAGAATAGTTCAGTTGTAGCAACTGCAATTCGATATTATCGAAATTCACACTTTGCTCTAATGTCAATGTGGGTACCGCGCCATAAACCTGAGCCGGCACCTGCCAGCGTTGCCCCTCAAATTTATGACGAACTTTCCCATCGAGATAGATCCCGTAAAAAACGAAAACAATGAGTACCACAAAAGCCAGCTTAAGGCCGGTCGTCATTAAATATCGAGTAAGCGTCTTACCATGCGTCTTTGGCTCTGCCTGGCTTTTCGCTTTACTGGTATTTTTCTTATTGTTTTTTGCCTTAGTTTTAGCGTTCATCTTGCATTCGTTTCTTAGTTTTAGTGGTTGCCCTGGCATTCTGAGGGTCGTCTGGCCAAAAATGTTTCGGATATCGGCCTTTCATTTCTTTTTGTACTTCACGGTAGCTTCCTTGCCAGAAGCCAGCAAGATCCTGTGTCACCTGAATTGGGCGACCCGCGGGAGATAATAATTCCAGTGTCACGGCAACACGACCGTTGGCGACAGTTGGAGATGCGGAAAGTCCATAGACTTCCTGCATGGGCAATGACACTTTTGGGGGCTGGTCAATGGTATAATGTAAACGGCGTCGATTACCCGTGGGACTACTATAATATTGCGGCGCCCATTCCTGCAAGCAGCTTTGTTGTTCATAACTTAAGCTATTATTAAGAATTTCCTTAAAATTAAGCGCTTGCAGTTGTTTTAAACTAACAATATCGTGCAGATAAGGAGCCAACCACTCGCGTAGTTGCGCAATAAGCACGTCCTCACTCCAATCTGGAAACTGCGTTCCCTCACTTTTGCTGTGCTGATGCGCAAGCCAACGACCACGGGATAGTAATTCAGTCACAGGTTGTGACCAGTTCAATACTTCAATCCCCTTCTTTTCAATGAAGTCACACCACATTTCAATCAGGGTTTGCGCATTGATTAAGTCCGGTGCTGCACTTCGTTCGAGCACTAAATTATCCAGGCAACGTAATCGTTCACCGCTAATTTTTTGTCGTTTCTCATCAAAATTCAGCTGGGTTTTATTGGTAATTAACGAGCCAAAATAACGCTCAATTTGCGCTTTGGGGATGCTCGCACCGAGGCGAATTTGCAGCGCCTTACCATGCAGATTTGCGATCGCGAGAAACTCTTCACCGGCAAACCTGTCCTGGGCATGAAGTTGCGCACCTTTTCCATTGGCACACAAGTACCCCTGTCCACTTATTCTTTTACCGGCGATGCGTTCTGGATAGGCAAATGCGACTAACAGCCCGAGATAATCAAACGGAAGTTGTCGTTCTGATACGACTAGCGACGATAAGCTAAGCTGTCTGGCCAATTGCTTGGCCTGACTTAAAATTCGCTGTATTAGGGCTTTGTTTTGATACTTTTCGCCACGGCTATTTGCTAACAATAAATGGATACGCAAGGCGATATCGCTTTCGTGAAACTCTGGATTAAATCGATATAAATCTTTTTCTTCGAGCAAAGCCGCCACTATGCAGGCCAACGAGGTAAGGCAATGGATGTTATCGTTGTTTTCTACGTGCTGGGCACGAATTAGCATATGTGCAAACCGTGGATGGGCGGCAAACTTGCTGACTGCCTTACCATGCGCCGTCAGTTGACGTTTGTCATTGACGACACCAAGTTGTAGTAAACTCTGCCAATTGCGATTTTCAGTCACAACATCCGGGCAGTCTAAAAACGGTAATTGCGAAAATTGACTGGCCCCCCAGGCGGCAATTTCCATCGTTGCAGGCAACAAATCCAATTGCAAGATATCTGGCTGCCCCTGTTCTTGGCGGCGCACAAACTCTTCTTTTGCGTACAGTCTAATCGCTCTTCCTGGACCGGTTCTTCCCGCTCGTCCACTTCGTTGAATGGCTGAAGACTGGGCGATTGGCTGACGCCTTAATTCATTGGTCAATGTGTCTTGATTAAAACTCGCCATATTCGCTAAGCCAGAATCAATCACCACTTCAATGCCATCAATGGTTATGGAAGTTTCCGCGATGTTGGTGGCCAAAACAATTTTTCTGTGGCCATTACCTGCTGGACGAATCGCATGCTGCTGGGCCTGCATGGTTAAATCACCAAATAAGGGTAAAACCTCGAGCCCTGTCATCTTTTGTTGGATGATAAATTCTTCAAGATGAGACTGCATAAATCGGATGTCTCCAGCGCCAGGGAGAAACATTAACATAGAGCCAGGCTCATTTATCAATGCTTGTTTGGTAACACTCAATGCGTGTTGACGATAATCGGTTCCTGGTTTCGCCGGCTGATAATGTATGTCTACAGGAAAGCTTCTGCCGGGACTGCTTAAGCTAATGGCATCAGGTAATGCCTGTTGTAACTCTTGCAGATCTATGGTTGCCGACATCATCAACATAACCAAGTCTTCACGCAGCGCCTGTTGGCTATCACGAGTCAATGCAAACGCCAAATCCGCATGTAAATTTCGTTCATGAAATTCATCGAATATCACCATTCCGATCCCTTCGAGCTCAGGATCATGCTGTAACATTCTTGCCAAAATACCTTCGGTAACCACTTGAAGTCTCGTGCTTTTTCCAACCTTGGATTCATTACGAATTCGATAGCCAACAGTTTCCCCTATCGATTCACCTAACTGTTTTGCCAGACGCATGGCGACAGATTTTGCTGCCAAACGACGAGGTTGCAGCATAATGATGGTGCCATCTATATGAGCAAGCTCATTCGCATCGTTTTGTAATAACCATAACGGTAACTGGGTCGATTTACCGGCACCGGGAGGCGCACTTAATAAAATGGTATTGTGGCTTTTAAGGGCCCCGATAAAATCCTGTTTGATCGAATCTATCGGCAATTCTGTTGAATCATTTGGGCGAGAATCAGGGTTCAAAGGTTACTCGAAAATCAAGATAAATAGCGTACTTTATAGTAGTGAGAGTTATAGCATAATCCGTCAAGTACATGAACAGCGGGAGTTGAAACTCTCGCCAAGAATTCAGTGTGTAGAGTTCAGAAAAGTCGACTTAATGTTGAATCATTCCCTGATACTGAATGTCTGTTTAGTCGGCTCAGTCATTTTCGTGGACACAATCAAGGGTTGTTGTAATGCGACATTATTGAATATGCTGATAAACGAACATTAACCCTTTTGTTAAACCAACAGGGAATGTTGAATAATGATCTGTACCTTCAATAATTTCTTCTGAAAATATTAACCCCTGATAGTTTCGTGCTCGAAGTCGTTCGGTAAATTTACGATGGCCACCTACCATATCTTCCGACCCCCCTTGCTGTAGGGTTTCTAATGCACCTGTTGCCATATAAACATTGGCCTTTAGTAAATTATTGTTGTCGGCGTAATCTTGCTCCAGATCGAAAATCCAATCTTGCTTGAACCATAATGACGGACTGGTAAGGATATATTGCGAAAATAACTCCGGCCGAGTCAGCAATACCCAAGCGCCGAACGAGCCGCCCAGAGACTGTCCTGCCAAAATCCGTTGCCGCGGGTTTGCTCGATAGTTTTGTTCGATAAACGAGAAAACCTCTTTCTCAATAAACGATAAGTATTGAGGCGCGCCTCCGGTCTGATATTTTTTCCAGCTCGTATCAACAACTGGGGTTAAATCTCTGACTCTGCTAAATTGGCCGTTCTCGCCATGGGCAAATGAAATTCCGACCACTATCACCTTATCCATTGGCCGCAGATGAGTAACACCGGCAGCGACTTTAAAGGTGTAAGGCCCATCATTGAGGTAAAGTACCGGATAGGTTTTAGATTCGCTTGCTTGCAAATGATAATCATAGGGAAGTTTCACATAGATATCGTAACTTCTGTCTAGTACCTTAGACTGCAATGTAATAACGGAACTTCGCTGAATTTCAAAGTGAGTACTCTCAGAGGCTTTAGCCTGAAGGTATCCAGAACAGAGTAGCAAACATAAAATAGTCGACTGGATTGAACTGAATTTCATTCTAATAGCTTTGTTTATCTGACAGTAAATCATTTTCATTTGGCCTTGCATAATCCATTGAAAGATATAGCTAATTAAGAAGCTAAAGATTCTATCTAGTAATATTCCAACTGCCCAGACAAATATCAAAACTAGTTGTTATTACGCCCTTGCGAATCAATCGTTTTTTGATCAAAGCGAATCTGTATGGGTGTTTCATTTTGCCAGGCAGCAATATGTAAATGCGGGTTGCGGGAGTAACCATTATTACCAATAGTTGCGACACTTTAACGATTAAGACAGAATGCAATAATTTCAATGAGTTTATATCAAGGGGTCAGAGTTGTTGTTATTTTCAACAACTCTGACCCCTTGATATTTATTCTCACTTTTTAAGGCCAATTTGATTTAGGAGAAACTAGACTTCATCCATGCTGGATTAACTAATTCGAGCAGTGCTTATCAATCAATTGCTGGGCAAACTCTTCCCCTAAATCTCTGGCTTTGCTCCAGCTTTCACACGCAGCTGGTGTATTCTTCAGAGAAAGTAGTGAATTGCCTTTATTCATATGGGCTCTTTGCAATGTCTCTGGTTCAACACGTAATGATTTGATTACTTGATCATAATCGTCAATGGCACCTTGATGGTCCTTGAGGTCATCTTTTAATGCACCGCGGTTTAGTAGAGCACTGAAGAAATTCGGCGCTATTTCAATTGCTCTGTCATAATCAGACATCGCTGCCGACGATGCGTAAAGCTCATTTTTAACAATGGCACGGGAATATAAAGCATCGACATCTTTACTGTTAATAACCAGAACATTTGACCATTGTATTATCGAACCTGATAAATCACCGTTGTTATATAAATCAATGCCCAAATCGAAAAATACATCTGCAGATGTATTGTCAAAATCCGGAAAAGATTGATTATCCTTATCATACATTGCACCATATCCATCTAATTCAGCGTCGTGCTCGTATCCTCTTTTATACAAATCAAGTGACCAGTACACCATATTATCAGCGGTCACTGGAAAAGCGTTGGTTACACCCGAAAATTCCCATAATCCACTTTCTGTTTGGACAATCTCTTTTAATCGATACGAATAGCTAGAAGATAAAAATTGAGCCAAAGCTTCAAGCTTTTCCTTCGAATCCGATAGGAAATGAAAATCAAACTCAAGAAGAGAGTTCTCTTGTAAGCCACCTTCTAGCATATTGTTAAACACTTGATCGGCAGATAAGGCTTGATCATGGTAATTATTTGCAAACTTATCCCAGGTAAAATACGTGTTTTCCA
The DNA here is from genome assembly GCF_005843925.1 of Thalassotalea litorea. Taxonomy (GTDB): domain Bacteria; phylum Pseudomonadota; class Gammaproteobacteria; order Enterobacterales; family Alteromonadaceae; genus Thalassotalea_A; species Thalassotalea_A litorea_A. Next base: position 44,627 of record NZ_VCBC01000011.1, on the reverse strand, counting down.
TAGCAATTCCTTTTGATGAATAAATAAATGCCGTTACGAACAAGAAAAGAGAGTAAAAAATGCGCATTTAATCATGCTCGCTAGTTTTTGAAATTCAACAAATTAACAGCCAGATAAAGAGAGTGCAATGATTAGTGTCATTGCACTCTGTATGGAATGGATTTACCAAAAAATTGGGGAAACTTAAGCTGACACGCTTTGGGAAAACAACAAAGAAGCAGCAACTTGATGACGTTTGTTTACCACTTCACCAACGACAATTAACGCCGGACCCTGAAACTCATGGGCAGAGAAAACCTGTTCAGCTGTTGCCAATGTTGCGCAAACCACTTTTTGTTCCGCTAGTGTCCCTTGATCGATAATGGCCATCGGCATATCGGTGCGCATGCCATGATGTTGTAAGCGCTCGGCAATTTGCACAATACGTGACAGTCCCATATAAAACACCAAAGTGTCTTTTTCCTGAGCCAGAATTTGCCAGTCACAGCTTAAATCATCACTTTTTAATGACGCAGTGACAAATTTCACACTCTGGGCGCAATCGCGATGGGTAAGTGGGATCCCGGCATAAGCAGCACAACCGGACGCGGCAGTAATACCTGGGATCACGGCAACAGGAATATTATTCTGGTTTAAGATTTCAGTTTCTTCCGCCAGACGGCCAAAAATGCTTGGATCACCACCTTTTAAGCGTACCACTCGACGCCCGGTTTTTGCCTTCGCAAGCAACAATTCGCAGATTTCATCCTGTTTCATACTGTGTTTACCACAGCGTTTGCCAACAAATAATATTTCTGCGTTGCTCGGAAAGTATTGATAAATATCTTTCGAAACCAACCAATCGACCAGAATAATGTCAGCACTTGCAATTAAACGATGAGCTTTCAAGGTAAGAAGCTCAGGATCGCCAACGCCAGCACCGATAATATAAACGCTGTAATCCGGTGATTTCGTTAAGTCACGTTTAGCAACCGCCCCATTTAAGCTATCGTCTTTATTGAATTTAAAGCGCTGCCAGGAGTCCTGCATCTTACGAAAAAGTGGGTGAATGTCAGCGAATGCTGTGATCATGCGACCTCCTTGCTAGGAATAATTAAAGATTGCTGTGGCGCTTTATTGTGATGCTCTAAAAGCGCAGCGAGTTCAGGTTTACAGGAGCCACATTTCCCACCACAACCGAGGGTTTCAGTTAATTCAGTAACCGAAGCAGCCCCCTGTTCAATGGCATCAACAATTGTTTGTTGGTGTACTTGAAAACAACTGCACACCTGCCTCCCCAGACAAAACTCTGTTGATACCATTGAAGTTAACAGAGCGCTTCGATCGTCACTGTTAAGTTGTTCCTGATCAAAACAGTGCTGCAGCCAAGGACGATTAAACTCCTGGGGTAGCGCACTGAACTGACCATAAAACACCAGGCTTTCCTGGTTAAATGCCAGCAATGTTGTTTTATTAGTGTTGTTATCAATTTGCTGTAACCAACGATATTGACCCGGTAAAAATGTTTTGCACCAGCTCAGTAAATCTTCAGGAACACGATTCATCGCCAGTTGCCACTGCTGTAATGCTCTATTTGGGTAATTTAACCAAAAATCATCTGCGCTAAGGCGTTCCGGAATCATTTTCGAGAGTAAATTATCGGTTTCCTCGGTCAGCGAGTGAGCGACGATGGTGACATACGTTTCATAAGCCTTTGGCGCTATCGCGACCGGTGTTTGCTTAAGTTCTGGCTGACCCGAAATCGGATCGTTAACACTGGAGTACAGTGCTGAAACACAACCGTGAGATGCAAATGTTCGGCTCCAGTGAATCGGCGCAAACACTTCTCCTGAACGAACGTCTTCAGTGATATTAGCCGCCATAATCAACTTACCAAAACGAGAAGTCGCTTCGACATAGTCGCCTTCTTTGATTTGCTGCTTGGCCGCGTCTTTAGGATGAATGTGTATTAAAGGTTGCGGGCTGTGTTCGTTTAATGCATCGGCTCGACTAGTGCGAGTCATGGTGTGCCATTGATCGCGAAGGCGACCAGAATTGAGAATAAAAGGATAATCGTTATCAATCTTTGCTTGCGGTAACTGTGGCGTTATTGGCAAAAATCTAGCCTTGCCTGAAGGTGTTGAAAATTTATTGTCCGAGAATACCTGAGCACAACCATTGGGGTAATTTGCATTTACCGGCCATTGTACTGGTTTTAACAAGTCATATTCAGCATCGCTTAACTGCGCTAACGCAGAAATGTCGAGTAACCGTTCGCCATTATTTTCATAGCCGGTTAATTTAGCATATTCACGGAAAACATCGGCCACAGAAGCGTAGTCAAAACCAGAAAAGCCCATAGCTTTGGCAACTTCAGCAATAATTTGCCAGTCGCTTTTGCTTTCACCAGGGGCGGCAATAATACCGCGCTGCCTGGACATAAGACGCTCGGAATTGGTTACCATACCATCTTTTTCTAACCAACCCGCGGCGGGTAATGTCACATCGGCTTTGCTGATCGTATCGTTGGTCGCTACACAATCAGAAACCACGACCAGTTCACATTTATCCAGAGCATCCTCAATAACCTGGCGGTTTGGCATGCTCACCAATGGATTCGTCGCCATAATCCAGACTGCTTTGATCTTGTTATCTTTGATAGCATCGAACATATCGACAGCTTTTAAGCCCGGCTGCTGAGTCATTGTCGGACTTTGCCAGAACGTCTGTACACTTTGGCGATGCTGGGGATTTTCAATATCCATATGAGCGGTTAACTGATTGGCAAGCCCACCAACTTCCCTGCCCCCCATGGCATTCGGCTGACCCGTTATTGAGAAAGGGCCACATCCTGGACGGCCAATTTTTCCACTGGCCAGGTGACAATTGATAATGGCATTACATTTATCAACGCCAGTACTGGATTGATTTATCCCCATCGAATAAAAACTAATTGCGCGCTTACTTTCAATAAACCATTGATAACAATCAAGTAGCTGTTCGATACCAAGCTCGCAAATTTGGCTGACTCGTTCCGGGGTGTAACTGCTGGCACTCGCTAATGCTTGTTCAAAGCCTTCACTGTGTTGCTGAATAAAGTGGCTGTCACAGGCATTTGCGGCAGCAATAAACGCGAGCAAGCCGTTAAAAAATACGGCATCAGTGCCAGGTTTTAATGGTAAGTGTAAATCCGCCATAGCCGCGGTTTGAGTGCGGCGAGGATCGATGCAGACAAGCTTCATATCAGGATTGATTTGTTTCGCATGCTGCATGCGCTGGAACAGCACGGGATGAGTCCAAGCGGCGTTAGAGCCAACCAAAACAATGAGATCGGTTTGTTCCAAATCCTGATAACTGCATGGCACGACATCTTCACCAAAAGCACGCTTATATGCAGCGACCGCTGATGACATGCATAAACGAGAGTTAGTTTCGATATTGCCACTGCCGATATAGCCCTTCATAAGCTTATTGGCGAGATAGTAATCTTCTGTCAATAATTGCCCAGACACATAAAACGCAACGGATTCCGGTCCATGTTCAGCGATAATGTCATTAAATTTATTGGCAACATGCTCTATGGCTTGAGACCACTGAACCCGCTCGTTTTTGATATGCGGATACAAAAGCCGGTCATCCAAGCTAGTGGTTGCTAAAAGGTTTTCGCCTTTAACACACAAACGGCCAAAATTCGCTGGATGATCCTGACTGCCTTGCAGAGAAACAGCTTCAATCTGAGTTGATTCCGGGCTAACTTGTTGATGAATATCAACGCCACAACCCACACCACAATATGCGCAGGTGCTTTGTTTAATGCCGGCAATGTTACGGAGTTCTCTGGTCATAATTCTCACACATGGCTTAACTACACAGACTGCTTAGTCTGAAATTAAAAGTTGTACTTTTCCGTCGTTGATACGGGTCGGATAAACAGATATCGAAATGCTTTCATCTGTCACGCATCGACCATCAATGAGCGAGAACGGTTGTTTAAACAATGGTGATGCCACAACAGGCTCTGAATTAACACAGCCGACAATACCTCGGTACAGCACATTTGCCTGACCAATAGGGTCAAAGTTACTCACCGCATATATTTGTTGGGCTTTCAAAGCAAGTTGGAAAATCGCGACTTGTTTCCCATTCTCCAATAGTGCCGCGACACCCGTATCTTCGATTAATTGATCCTGTCGACAAATATCGACCCATCGTTGTGATTGAGTTGCTGTTGATAACTGCTCATCTGCATACGCTAACGTTGTCATCTTGTTCTCCTATCATTAATCTTGAACGACTATGGCAATGGTTTTTTCTTCGGGGCGTGCCGGGCGTATTTGCCCACGCTCCTCGACAAATTGAATATTACTATCCGGTTTGTCTGAATTGACGAAAGGCTTAAAACGCTCAAGCGCCTTCGGATCTTCTAACGTGGTTTTCCATTCACACTGATAAGTACCTACGATACTGTCCATGTGTTGCTCAAGGTATGTAGCAAGACCTAAGCTGTCATTGATTACGACATCCTGCAGATACTCAAGACCACCTTCCATATTGTTCATCCATACGGAGGTGCGTTGCAGACGATCCGCCGTTTCGATATAGAACATCAAAACTCGATCGATATATTTAATCAGAGTTTCATCATCGAGATCGGTGGCAAATAAATCTGCATGGCGAGGTTTCATACCGCCATTACCACACACATAGAGATTCCATCCGTTTTCGGTGGCAATAACACCAATATCTTTACTTTGCGCTTCCGCACATTCACGGGTACAACCAGATACGGCGAATTTCAGTTTATGAGGAGAGCGGATGCCTTTGTAACGATCTTCGATAAACAGTGCCATCGAGACACTGTCTTGAACGCCAAAGCGACACCAGGTGCTACCGACGCAGGATTTCACCGTACGAACCGATTTACCATAGGCGTGACCCGTTTCAAAACCCGCATCAACCAGGCGACGCCAGATTTCCGGTAGCTCTTCTTTACGGGCACCGAATAAATCAATTCGCTGACCCCCAGTAATTTTGGTATACAAATTATATTGCTTGGCAACTTCACCAATCACGATAAGTTTATCCGGGGTAATTTCACCACCTGGAATACGTGGCACTACCGAATACGTGCCATCTTTTTGCATATTCGCCAAAAAGGTATCGTTGGTATCCTGCAATGGCTGGTGCTTTTTATCGAGAATGTATTCATTCCAAACGGAGGCAAAAATTGAAGCGGCCGTTGGTTTACAAATATCACATCCAAGCCCTGAACCATGGGCTGCCATTAAATCGTTAAAATTGGTGATTTTTTCAATTTTAATTAGATCGAATAGTTCGCGACGAGAATAAGGAAAATGCTCACAAATATCCTTTTTCACTTCGACACCACGGCAACTCAGTTCATTGCTACTGACATCTTTAAGTAACGCCACACAACCACCACAACCGGTACTGGCTTTGGTACATGACTTAATAAAATCTAATGTTACCGCCCCTTCGTCGATGGCGGTGATAACATCCGCTTTGGTGACGTTATGACAGGAACAGATGGTTGCCGTATCCGGCAAAGCATCCGCACCTAACAGCGGTTTATCTGAGTTCGATGGCAGAATCAAACTTTCCGGTTGTGCAGGTAAATCGATGCCGTTAAGCATGTATTGCAACAAGCTATCGTATTCACTGGTATCACCGATTAATACTGCGCCAAGCAGTTTCTTCTGCTCGCTATCAACGATCATGGCTTTGTATACGCCGTTAACCTGGTCTTCATAACGATAGGTTAATGAACCCGGTGTTTTACCGTGGGCATCGCCAATAGAGCCAACATCAACGCCCATCAGCTTTAACTTGGTGCTCATATCCGCACCGGTAAAGCTTGCAGATTGACCTTGCAGGTGTTCTGCGGCAACTTTCGCCATGGTGTTACCAGGGGCGACCAAGCCAAAGATAAAGTTATTCCAAAGGGCACACTCACCTATCGCGTAAATATTTTCATCGCTGGTCTGACACTGGTTATTCACAACAATTCCGCCGCGTTCACCAACATCAAGTTCCGATTGGCGAGCCAACTGGTCATAAGGACGAATACCGGCAGAGAATAAAATCAAATCGGTTTCAAGCTCTTCACCGTCACTAAAACACAATTTATGTCGACAGCTATCACCCGCTACAATTTGCGTTGTGGCGCGGTTAGTGTGAACCTGCACGCCCAACGATTCGATTTTCTGTCTAAGAATATCACCACCAGGCTTATCAATTTGCACCGCCATTAACTGCGGCGCAAATTCAACGACATGGGTTTGCAAACCAAGATGATGTAAAGCGTTTGCGGCTTCTAGGCCTAACAAGCCACCGCCGACAACAACACCGACTTTACTTTTAGACGCGCAGTGAGAAATCGCCTGCAAGTCTTCAATTGTCCGATAGACCAAACAATCGGGATTGTCGTTGCCTTTGATCGGCGGAACAAATGGATAAGAACCCGTGGCTAAAACCAGTTTGTCATAGCTAAACACTTCCCCTGTTTGGGTGGTTAGTGTTTTACCCTGACGATCGATGGTATCGACTTTGGCATTGATTCGAAAATTCACCTGCCATTGTTGGTACAAATCCATACTGGTCATGGCCAAATCATCGGCACTTTTACCGGCAAAAAACTCCGACAAATGAACGCGATCGTAGGCAAGGCGAGGTTCGGCAGATAACACCGTTATTTCAAATTGTTCCGCGTTAGCCGACTGGCTTAATTGCTCGACAAAATGATGTCCTACCATGCCGTTACCCACGACGACGATATGTTGTTTCTTACTCATAATTTTTCCCGTTTACTTCCAGGCCGTTAGGCTTCTATAACTTTTTCAGATTTTGTTAGAATTTCGCGCCTAACCAAAACCAGACTTTGTCGGTGTCAACTTTGCCTGTGGCATTGTCACCGCTTTGATACAATCCGACCTTCACTCCAGCGCTATAGTGCTTAGCAAATGCCATGGTATATTGGGCATCCCACTCGCTGCCAAAATCATCAATATCGGCGGTACCGTCATTCGCAGAAAAGTCGTGATAAGCAACCAACCAACTACCGGACAACAGCTTGCCAGAGAGACTGATATACGCATCTTCCAATCCCTGCGCTGGCGTTCCTAAAAATTGGTCGGTCCAACCGTTAAATTTGTGTAGCGTTGCCAATGGCGTGGAGAAACCATAAGCCCCGTCATCGCTGCCAAGCACTTCATAACCAACTTTTGCAGTAATACCGGAGAATACAACGCCACCTTCAAGCAGGTAGTAGTCGGCATCAAATTCTGATCCATTGATTTCACTCGATTGAGTGGCATACTCACCGGTATAAAGAAATGACAGTGTTTCGCCAGCAGATTTACCCGCAAATCGCAAACCCCAGGTATCATAGGTTTTGGTGATGCCAGTATCTTCATCCAGCAAATAGCCGTATCCGGTTAGGGTGCCAAGTGATGTTTTGTAGCCAACATTGAACAGGTGATCTTTTGAGTCAAGATCTCTTTGCTCAGCAAAAATTCGGTTACGTTGAGTGATGTAACTGTATTGCATGGTTAAATCGTCGATACCACCATAACTAAGAGTTGCGGCATCAAAGGTTTGCTTATCCTGACGCCAGCCAACGTGACCAACAAAACGATGGTTATCCAGAGTAATGACCTGACGACCGACTTTGGCGGCAAATCCAGCGTTGCTGTATTGCACAAATCCCTGGTCCAATTCGGTAGTTTCAGGATCCGCTATCACCGAATAATCGGTATTCATGCCAAGCGTATTGTTGTAATCATCCACGCCAAATACGGCGCGCGAGTCTTCAAACTCAACCACACCACTGAAATTGCCAACAGAAGGCGTGGTATACGATAACGTGGTTCGCAATGTCAGTGCATCGGCATCCTTTAATGCGTTGTCCTGAGACACTGATTCATGGCGCAAGCGAAAATCGACTTTCGCGCTTCCGGCATCGGCGAATGCACTGTGGGCGACTGGCGCCAATAGGGTAATAAGCAGCGCACTTTTTATAGCATTGGGTAATAAGTTTTTTGTTGTTAACATGATAATTTCCTTATCAGGCGACTGCGCTTTTTGATTCATCGGCTTCTTTTTTGACCGGTTCACTGGGCGCAATCACCTCTATTTTTCGTTGTTTTTCATAAAGGAAGGTCAACACTTCGGACCTTAATTCGTTGTATCTTGGATCATTGGCCAGGGCTAATCGGTCACGAGGGCGAGGTAGGTCGACATCAAGAATTTCACCAATTGTCGCTGCCGGACCGTTGGTCATCATTACAATGCGGTCGGACAACAATACCGCTTCATCAACGTCATGGGTGATCATGATCACCGTATTGCTCAGCTCATCCTGAATTTCCATTAATGAATCTTGCATATGGGCACGGGTTAATGCATCGAGTGCACCAAAAGGTTCATCCAATAGTAAAATTTCTGGCTGCATCGACAATGCTCTGGCAATACCCACACGTTGTTTCATTCCTCCAGATATTTCATCCGGACGTTTGTGCATGGCATGTTCCATATGAACCAGAGTTAAGTTGTGCTCAATCCAATCCTGCATCTCTTTTGCCGACATCGTCTTGGAAAACACTTGTTTAACCGCTAATTCAACATTTTGATAAGCCGTTAACCACGGTAACAAAGAGTGATTTTGAAAAACCACCGCCCGTTCAGGGCCGGGTTCATTCACTTCTTTATTATTCAGAAGAACTGCGCCATTGGTGGCTTGATGCAATCCGGCGACCACATTCAACACCGTGGACTTACCGCAACCGGAATGGCCAATCAAGGATATAAACTCGCCTTTTTTGATTTTCAAATCGACTTCTTTAAGGGCCGTAAAATCCCCTTTTGGTGTTGGAAACACCATATCGATTTTGCTGATATCTAAAATCGTAGTCATCTTAATATTCCTCTCAAGGGCCTGTTTGTGTTCTCGGTTCGCTGCAGTGAATTGTTTGGGTTTTGACCAAGGCTTGTTCTTTTTAGCGTGCTCATTGCACGGTAACGAGAAAAGCTCAGGTCGGATTCAAACCAAACACTGTTCGAAGAATTCAACTGGTGCCCTTATTACCTTTTCCACTAGTTATTGTCTGACTTCTTTAGTTCAAGTATTTGATTGAACAAAAGCCGTTATCGAGTGGGTCAACAGACCCTTTTAGCGTTTCGCCGAAGCTTTATCCCAGGACAACCAACGTTGTAATTGCAACATCGCGCGGTCCAATAAAAAGCCAATTAAACCAATCACAATCACTGCTGCCATAATGCGAGACAACGACTGTGAGCTTCCGTTTTGAAATTCATCCCAGACAAACTTGCCAAGTCCAGGGTTCTGCGCCAGCATTTCCGCGGCAATTAACACCATCCAGGCAATACCGAGAGACATCCGCATCCCGGTAAATATCGCCGGTATCGATGCAGGAAGTACGATTTTGCGTACATGAGTAAGAGCAGGAAGTCGCAGAACTTGTGAAACATTCACCCAATCTTGATTAATTGAAGCGACGCCAACAGACGTGTTAATCACCATTGGCCACACACAACATAAGGTGACAGTGATTAAGGAGTTCACAAAAGACTTAGAAAAAAACGGGTCATCCGATACGTACAAGGCACTGACTAACATGGTTACCAAAGGCAACCAGGCCAATGGCGATACCGGTTTGAATACCTGAATAATCGGGTTAATCGCTTGGTTTAATGTATGACTCAAGCCAATCGCGATCCCCAAAGGAATGGCGATAATTGCGGCGAGAATAAAGCCGCTTAGAACGGTCTTAAGGCTGGTTAAGATTTGATCCAAAAATGTTTCTTTACCGGTGTAGGCGCGAACTTTTGGGACATAATTCGGATCTTTTGCGATACGATCTGCATTACGTTTATGCTGACGCTCGTAAAAAGCCAGCTCTTTATCCCGTTCGCTGACATGTTCCTGATACAAATTGTCAAACTGGGTAATGACCGCTCCAGGTCCAGGAAATTTTCCTAACGAAGTTGTGACATTATTGGCGGCAATAGACCACATCAATAAAAAGCCCAGTAATCCAAGGATCGGCAATAACGCTTGCTTTAATTTCTGTCCCGCCATCAATAGGCTTTGTTCAGAGAAAGACTGCTCCCGATCTAAGTTGATCAGATTTCGGATTAAAAGACTCATCTCATACTCCAGGTTAAATTCATGAGTTAGGGTTAACGGCCACTGGCCAATTTAAATTTTTTCACCAGCTTTCAAGCCGATTTCAAACTTCTTGAGGTAATCGTTTGGCTTAGTGCCGTCATAAACGATGCCGTCAATAAAATGCGTTTGTGGTGAGCGGAAGCCATCTTCATTGGTAAAATCGGGGAATGCACTAGCATCCATGATTTTCTCGTCAATTAAAGACTGTGCCGCTTTTTGATAGATATCAGGTCGATAGACTTTAAACGCGACATCTTTGTACCAACTGTCTGGCTTATCATCGCTGATTTGTCCCCAACGGCGCATTTGCGTCAGGTACCAAATTGCGTCGGAATAATAGGGATAGGTCGCGTTGTAGCGAAAGAAAACGTTAAAGTCAGGCACTGCACGCTTGTCGCCTTTCTCGTATTCGAATGTCCCTGTCATGCTGTTGGCAATCACTTCATAATCGGCACCGACATAGCGAGAATCCGACAAAATTTTCACCGCTTCTGGACGGTTGCCATTTTCATTTGCATCTAACCACTCAGCAGCACGAATCAATGCTCGGGTCAGACGAATCGTGGTGTTTGGATATTTTTCTGAAAATTCCTGAGTAATGCCGAATACTTTTTCCGGGTTGTCTTTCCAGATTTCATAATCGGTAACAACGGGAACACCAATGCCTTTAAATACGGCTTGTTGATTCCAAGGTTCACCCACGCAGTATCCATAAATGGTGCCCGCTTCTAATGTTGCTGGCATTTGTGGCGGTGGCGTCACAGAAAGAAGAGCCTGGGCGTCAATTTGTCCCGAGGTATCACCTTTATGCGGTGCATAAAAACCTGGGTGAATTCCACCCGCGGCAAGCCAGTAGCGCAATTCATAGTTGTGAGTAGATACCGGAAAGACCATGCCCATGTTAAAAGGCTTGCCTTCATCTTGAAATTTCTCAACGATCGGCTTTAACGCATCCGCTTTGATTGGGTGCACTGGGCGACCATCAGCTTGTTTAGGAATATTGACTTTCATCTGCTCCCAGATTTCATTGGAAACAGTGATACCATTACCGTTTAAATCCATCGAAAATGGGGTGATGATATTGGCTTTGGTACCGTAGCCAATGGTTGCCGCAATTGGCTGACCCGCTAACATATGCGCACCATCGAGGCGACCATCAATGACACCATCAAGCAATACTTTCCAGTTCGCCTGAGCTTCAATCGTGACGTATAGGCCCTCATCTTCGAAAAAGCCTTTTTCATAGGCAATCGCGATAGGCGCCATATCAGTCAGTTTAATAAAACCAAAAGTCAGCTCTTCCTTTTCGGGATAGCCCAACTCTTCAGCATGAATAGATGTACAAACAATAAAACTAAACGCAGTAAGAACCATTGAGAATGCATGGCCTATTCGTTTGATCATTTTGTTTGAACCCGTTTTTGAAAGTTGAAACATAATTTTCTCCAAATAAAAAAGCCCGCCGTCACCATTCCCCAAAAATGAGATTGGTTACGTCAGGCTTCGATGCCAAACTAATGAAAGACTACGCCGTTGCAGTTCTATTAGTTAATGAATTTTTTGAGCGCCCCGTAGGGCAATTAAAGGTACGCTGTTGCACCTGATGTATGTAATGCATATTAAATGCCAAGATTAAAAAACGTGATTTTTATTGGCCTTGAGAGAGATCCTGGAAAATCATTAGAGTAAAAACTCACCGGATTGCATACATTGAGTGCAACCAACATAACTATCTTGGTGCAACATCCTGATTCGCGGTAAAATACTGGCGAAATAAATCTTGTCGATATATATGCGGCAACTGCAACAGCGCATGGCTAGGATTGTCCAGATGCCCGGATTTTTGCATCACTTCCAGTAACCAGCGCCCATCATCAATACTTGGGCAGTTGAGGCTTGCAGATTCAGAATCGGCGAACTGGTTATAAGTGTTTATTTGTCGTGGCGGCAGGTCTTTGTAGGTCAAACAGCTACCAAGCAATGAAGGAGCAATGATATTTAGATCCATATTTAAATACTGCGAACCACTCAATAGCTGAGCCGCTTCAAATCGATTAGGGATCGATTCAAGCCAATGACATGCATCATTTAAAGCTTGTACCAACGCTTTACAAGTGTTGGGATTTTGCATCTGCCAACTTGCCAAAACTGCCAATACTTTTTCAGGAAAATCCATCCAAATGTCAGACGAGGTGGCAGCGGTAAAGCCTAACTGCGCTCGAACCGCGAAGGCATTCCACGGACCGCCCACACAAAAGCCGTCAATCTCGCCGGATTTCAATGCCGCAATCATGTTTCCAGGAGGGATGATAAGCAGCTCAATATGACTTAAGTCGATGCCACCGGCACTTAACCAATCCAGCAATTGGTAATAGTGACAACTATAAGGAAATACCGTTGCGAATCTGAGTTTCTCACCATTAGCGATTTTCTTGTTAACAATCGATGCAATCGCAGTGGCGCTAATAGGTTGTCCTTCACCCAATCTGTGTTCGTCCAGGTGTTTATACCACTTTTGACTAAGCGTAATGGCGTTACCATTGCGGCTTAGAACAAAAGGTGTAATCATCGGGATCCGTTGCCCATCCAGGCCTAAACTACTGGCAATTGGCATCGGCGCCAGCATTTGAGCACCATCGAGTAGGCCCGCGCAAACCTTATCGCGCATGGTTGCCCAGGAATTTTGTTGCTCCAATGTGACATCAAGACCGTAACGTTCAAAAAAGCCATACTCTTTTGCCACTACCAGAGGTGCGCTGTCGGTCAATGGCATAAAGCCAACTTTAAGCGAGCGTTTTTCCATTATTGAATCAGCCATGACTACCTCCAAGCATATTGGCCAGGGACAGGATATTCCTGGCGACATCTTCCATTTTCTGGCTGTTATCCATGGCGATTTTACGAATATGGTGATACGCCTGCTTCTCGGAGCAGTGCTTGTTTTCCATCAGCCAAATCTTTGCCTGTTCAATAACTTTCTGACTCGATAGCTTTTGCTTAGTATCAGCAAGTTCCTGCTTTAAGTTTTGGTGTTCTTTAAAGCGCGCTAACGCGATATCAATAATCGAACGAACTCTACTGCTATCAACCCCCCCTGTGATATAGGCGCTAACACCGGCCTTGACCAGCTCTTGAATAACTTGACTATTCTGGTCTTCAGAAAACATCACCACGGGCTTAGGTGCGGTTGTTGATAGCATGTTCAGACTATCGAGCATATCCCGATCCGGAGACTCAATATCGATAATGATAATATCCGGTTTTGACTCCCGGACTCGGTGAAGTAAAGACATCCCAGAGGCGGACGCCCATTCAATTTGATAGTGTTCATTGTCAAAGGCCTCAGACAAGATATGGGTCTTATGACTGTTATAATCCACTAGTAAAAGTTTAAGTAGGGGCTGGGTATCTGATTTCAAAATACTCATCGGCACATCTATTGTTAATTAACCAGGTTGACGCGCAGAAGAAACTGCACAATACAATTCCCATACAAGTTTTGTGCCAGTTAATAGAATACGCCAAAGCGCAATGATAGGGAGGGTATTCTCGTTATCAATATAAGCATTTGCCAAAGAATGAATTAAATTAAGGCAAGTGTGCGCCAAGATGGCGCATTCAAACCGAGTTTTCTCGTTAAAATGTCGCTCCAATCCAAACCCAGAGTTTATCGGTATCGGCCTTTTCGGTAGCAAGGTCACCACCTTCGTAGTTCGCGTATTTGACGCCGGCAGAGAAATGCTCTCCAAGGGGTTGGGTGTACTGAGCATTATACTCTTTGCCAAAATCATCAATCAGAGGCGCGACATCATCCGCTTCAAAGTCGTGATAACCAAGGCTCCATTTGCCGGAAAAGATGCCTCCCCCGAGCGTGGCATGCCAGTCATGCAACCCCTGTGCGGGTGTTGTTAAAAATTGATCGGTAAAGCCATTGAATTTATGTAAGGTTGCAAGCGGTGTCGCAAAACCAGCCAGACCGTCATCACTGCCAAGCGACTCATAACCGAGGATAAACGTTACAGCACGAAAGTGGATACCCGCTTCAATAAGGTGGTATTCAGGATCAAATTTTCCTACTGGGGTTTGCAGAGTTTGCTCCGCATATTCGGCATTTAACAACCATTGCTGCCCGAATGCCTGCAACTCTCCCTAATAACGAATACCATAAGTGTCATTAGTATTGCGAATACCCTCATCTTCTTCGAGCATATAGGCATAACCAATTAAAGTGCCCAAACCAGTATCCCAGGCAAGGTTTATCAGTTGATCTTTACTATTCAAATCCCGATCTTTGGCAAAAATCCGGTTGCGTTTGTCAATATAGGCGTAGTTCACTGTGATGCTATCGAATAGCTTCCAGGTAACACTCATTGCATCAAAGGTTTGCTTATCCTGACGCCAGCCAACATTGCCAACAAATCGCTGGTTATCAAGACTAATCACCTGACGTCCCAACCTAGCGGTTATGGTTTTCGTCTTAAACTGCAGATAGCCTTGGTCAAATTCCGTGGTTTTGGGGTCGGCAATCACCGAGTAATCAGGATTCATCCCTAACGTATCGCTATAATCATCAATGCCAAACACCGGCCTTGAATCCTCGCCCTCGACGTACAGTGAAAAACCGAATATTTTTGGGGTTCGTAATCCAATTGTGGTTCTTAACGTTAATGCTTTCGCATCGTTGAGCAAATTGTTTTGATCTACGGTCTCATATCGAAGTCGAAAATCCGCCATAAAAAGATCATTATCTTCTTCCTCAGCGCAAACTACGGGGGCAACAAACAATGAAGATAATAATATTGGGGCAAAGGAATAAACCACTAATCGACGAGTCTTCACAGGATTCATGACAACAACCACCTACTAAATTTAATGTGCCAGAAGATATAGTTTTGATCCCCGCAATGGCGACAAAAATCTGCTACAAGTATTGCGCAAGACCAGATAAAGACAAGAAATCGAAGTCTGAGTGGGTTTCTTGGTATCCGTTTTTTCACCCGTTAGATGGGATACTTTAGACACCCGAATGACTTTTGGTTAACCTTACAGCATGATAATCCCGCAAAAAACAGAGCCCGGCAAACGCATATTTTTTGCTGTGTCCTTTGATGAAAGGCAAAAACAGCAATTAGACAACTGGCGCGATCAAAATCTACCGACATTAGTAAAGCCTGTGCCTTACCTCAATTTTCATATGACGCTACGCTACATAGGTCAATGTCAGCTAGAATCGATCGATAAATTAATGACTTTGGCGAATACCATCACCACCCCGTCAATGTCGTTAACCATAAACCGATTGGGCCATTTCAAAAAACCTAAAGTGCTATATCTCGGCTTATCCGATATCCCCGAAGCGTTACAATTGCTAGCCGCGAAAATCAATGCCTTAACCGATCAGGTAATGATGAATAAGGTTTTGAGTAATCACGCTGTGAATAACGAGAATTCAGGTTCTCAAGCGCACACTGAATACAAATTTACACCTCACATTACCCTGGCTCGCAAGGTTACCCGTCCTGTATATCTGCAACAACCCTTTGCAATTCCAATGATTGTAAAACGATTTGCCTTGTTTGAATCGGTATCGACTCCGGCGGGGGTAGTCTACACTGAGTTGAAGTGCTGGCGATTGCGCTGATTTTAGCAATCGGGCTGGGTTAAGAGTTTTGGCTAGATTTGACCATGGGGCCTGAGGTTCATTGAATATCATGAAAATAACATACCCTCGGTTCACATAACGATACCCATTGGTATAGAATCTCTGGCCAGTTTTCCGTGTTTGAGAATGATAAATGTCACTGTATCCACAACTCCTGCTTGGCGCAATTCGTCCCCGCAGTCTTTTTCTTCCCTGTAGCGCAATTATTTTGGGCAGTGGCCTTGCCGCTTACGATGGCTTTGTCGATGGCCGGCTATTCACCAGTTTGCTATTTATCACGATGCTAGGGCAAATTGTGACCAACCTTGCCAGTGACTATCAACGGGCGTTTATCATTCATGCGAGTCAGCCACAATCACGCGACCAATCTGTCCACCATCAACATATACAATCCACCATGCTGAAGTTAATTCTCGGCTTGTTCATTTTATTTTGTGCGGCTCTCGGCGCGTTAACATTTACCAGTACTGCAGTGGCCCCGGTGAGCATGACGCTCATGGTTGTATGTTGCTTACTGTTGTTATCCGTTTTACGCCACAAAACCCGGCGTGGGTTGCCCGCTGACAGATTTGGACAAATAGGCTCTTTGGCTATCATGGCAATGCTTAGTGCCATTCTGCCCTTTTTCATTAGCCATTATCTGCACACTGCTAACGTGCAAATTACGGATGTTTTGATTGCCGCTGCCGCAGGATGCCTGGCGCTTATGAACTGGTTTAGCGAACAGATAACACTGCGGTTATCCGCCCATGAATCTCTGCGATTGGATAGTGATGGTGAGCCATTGGTAAAATCACCACCGGCGATTGCGAATCTGCTCAATGCCCAAACCATTGCATTGGTTGTTGCGGTGCTTTGTACGGTCGCGTTAATTGTCAGTGAACAATTACCGTTACTTTGCTTTGCATTTATTTTCACCATTCCATCATTAGCGGCGACCATTATTACCACGCGTCATCTACCCGATAGCGAGACTGCACAAAGCCAGATGACCAAAACCGGTATCGCCAGCTTTTCTTATTGGGTGCTTTTTATCATTGGATTGATGTGGTAACGGGAGTTTCTCGCGAAAATTGAAACTCCCTAAGGTGTCAAAGGTGTCAAAGGTGTCAAAGGTGTCAAAGGTGTCAGGATATTATGGCATGCACTAGCAGTCGCAATGGCTAAAACCAAGCAGGTTCTGCCATATCTCACAACTAGCATTTTGAAGAATCAAGGGTAACTTTTCGTCGCGGACTACGGCCAACAGCGGAGTAAAAAGCTCAGCCGTTTACCGTATTCGCATACTAATTTACAAAATCAGGCTGGTAATGGTGGCAATACCGCTACCCGTTGCCCCTGCCGCCCACATGCTATTACTGCGCTCGTGATAACACGCTGACAAATCGATATGTAACCAGCCCTTCCCTTGAGGTTCGACAAACCTTGCCAAAAACCCAGCGGCATTGCTCGCCCCACCGCCGCCTCCGCCTTTTTGCGTGGTAGAATTTGCGGTATCTGCAAACGCGGAAGGACATTTACCCTGATGAAAACTTTCCAATGGCAATGGCCAGGCGGGGTCATTCACGTCATCGGCAAGTACGAGAGCATTAGCCATCAATGACTTATCCATAGAAAACAGGGCATTGTATTCCCCCCCTGTGGCTAACATCGCCGCACCGGTTAACGTCGCGGCATCAATAATCATTTCTGGGGTATCTTCGCTCGCCGCAATCAAGCCATCGGCCAGCACCAAACGTCCTTCGGCATCGGTATTGGCAATTTCCACGCTTGTGCCGTTTTTATAAGTCAGAATATCGCCAAGCTTATAGGCGTGATCACTGACCATGTTTTCCGCACAGCATAAAATCAACTTCACCCGTTTATTCAAGCCCCATTGAATGGCTAGTGCCAGTGCCGCAGCCGCTGTTGCCGCGCCACCCATATCGCATTTCATCGAGAACATGCCGGCACTTGGTTTTATCGAGTACCCACCACTGTCAAAGGTAATGCCTTTGCCAACTAAGACGGCGTAAACCGGGGTATCCGCATCACCACTTGGATTGTAATCAACCGTTAACATCGCAGGCGGGTTCACGCTGCCTTTGCCGACATTGTAAATACCAGTCCATCCCTGTGTTTCCAGATCTTCACCAATGATGGTATCGATACGGATAGCATCCGGTGCCAGGGTTTTTAAATAATCTGCAGCTTGATTCGCCAGAGACACCGGCACCAATTGCGATGGTGTTTGATTGATTAAATCGCGAGCCCAGGCGTAAACCGCCTGCTTTTGATGCAATCGGTTGACCATATCGGCAGCACCGCAAAATAGTACGTTCTCGAGTTTCCCCACCTTGGTAAAGCCCTGAGCGAATGCCCATTGAGCGTTCTCACTCCAGTAATCACCTTGAAGCTGCGCCGTTTCAACTCCCAATGCTTCGATTTTTCGACCCGCCTGCTGAATGGCTCGCAAGTCTATATTTTCCAAGGAACCAACGCATATCTCGATATCATCGTTTACAAATCTAAGTAAGTTACCCGATTGCCAGTTATCACTCGCACCCTTTGTTGCCAGCTTAATCGTCGCGGCTGCAGTCATTGAAAAAATCCTTTATAACAGTTATCAGTAGTTCGATTATAGTGACAATCAACACTTGGATAAAGACAAGGGAAGCATTCTCGCTTCCCTTGTCTGTAATCCTTAACCTCTACATAAACCGCCTGCGGCTTCTGAAGATAAAAATTGTTGCCAAGGCCAATAGTGGTAGTGTTCCAGTACTCCCACCTCCGCCATCACTTTTATTGGCTTTGTCACTTTCCTGGTTAGCTTCGGGAGTCAAATACGAAGTGTTTAAGCGGCTGACTTCGATTGATTGCAGTAGCTGATCCGGATCATGAGCCCAACTCACTTGACCGACACCTTTCAGGAGTGTCATCTGATACTCATGAATATCACCATGTTCAAATCTATTAACAACATTTATGGTAATAAATTCATAGGTTTTTCCCTGCCATTGCATCTCACCAAAATTAATTAACTCAAACTCTCGGGTTTGCGGTGAAGTAAACACAGCACTACCGGATTCATCATAAAGAATAAGGCTCATCTCAACGGAAAATTTTTGGAACTGCGAAAGTTTCCTTGGTAAGTAGCACCAGTTATTCAATTCTATTTCAGAAATTGACTCTCCCACATCCGGACGCTCTTCTATATACAGGCATTGCTCTTCCATAATTATTGCCCAGCGCGCACCATCATTGGTTTCAACAAGAAATTCATTATTACGATTTCCTTGCGTCATTATCTCAGTCCATGTGGCATCGCTGGAAACATACGTCTTGGTGATATCTCCTAGCGGGAAATAGTCCATCAGATTAAACGTTAAGTACTCATCAAATGCACCAGGATCACGATCATTCAATATTTCTGTGGCATTATCGACACCATCGTTATCCTGATCTAGTCGGCCATCATCAGGATTGCGCTCATCCAGAAAATGAAAACCCTGTTCTGTTTCATTGTCGATGCCATCGCCATCGATGTCCTGATCACAAACATCGCCATACTCATCGCCATCTAAATTTTCCTGTCC
Organism: Thalassotalea litorea; assembly: GCF_005843925.1. Classification (GTDB taxonomy): domain Bacteria; phylum Pseudomonadota; class Gammaproteobacteria; order Enterobacterales; family Alteromonadaceae; genus Thalassotalea_A; species Thalassotalea_A litorea_A. The sequence goes on along the minus strand of NZ_VCBC01000011.1, from coordinate 25,204 downwards.
GGGGTTTGCTATTGCCGGACAGTTATCTAACCCATCAACAAAGCCGTCACCATCAGTATCGATGTCTGGCGTGTTCGGTGTCGAATCACACTCATTGCCGATACCATCACCGTCGTTATCATTTTGCCAGGGATTGTAAATAAATGGGCAGTTATCTACCGTATCGCTGATACCATCATCATCTGAGTCAGGACTGAATGTAAAATTGTCCAGATAATAGTTAGTCTGAGTTTCATGTCCCCAAAGAGTATCCGCGCTGATTCTAAATGATAGAGTCTGGACACCTTCTGGTATCGTAAATTGATATCGATACCAATTATTTTCCAGAGATGTTCGGGAGCCTCGAATCATCTCACCATTGAGAAGTACATTAAAATCATAACGATAGTCATAGTCACCTACCACTTTATAATCAAAATGCAAAACACCTGCGTTAAAATAACCGGCCAAATTCACTTCGTTAAAGTTTTCAGTATGCAACGGAGCAACCGCCATCAAAACGCCCTGAGAGCTACCATCCAGATATGTCAATATCCAAGGCTGGTTTAATGAATCAATGCTGTTGTAAAAGCCCAGAGGCCAGCTATCGTTAAAATCCTCGGTTAATGAGCTGATCGGCGAAGGTATTGAGGATGCATCATTCATATCTGAGCGATACAAGAATTCAATCAGATTGTTAAAACCGTCATTATCCATATCTAACAAAGCATCCGCTGCATCGAGGGGATCCAGACCAAACGCAATTTCATCCGAATCAGGTATCGAATCATTATCATCATCCAAATCACAGACATCCCCTGATGAATCAGCATCAGAATCCAGTTGATTCATATTTGCATCCGCCGGACAGTTATCAATCAGGTCGTGCAGACCATCGCTATCGGCATCTGGCATATCATTTAAGTTATAGTGTTGAACCTTTAACAAGCCATCTTTACGAGTTAATAGTGCCAGATCCTGTCCTAATCCAAACATTTTCAAAAGTTCGGCACCTTTGAAATTAGCCTCTGATAGTAATTGATAATTACTCCCCCAAAACTGCAGATTTTGGGTACCTGCCCTGAGTGTAATTAATTGCTGGGTATGCCAAACAGCATCACTGATGTCGTTGGCAAGAGAATTCAGTATATTCAACGAGATGGCGTCTAATAATTGGCCTGCGCCATTAAGTAGCAATTGTTTGTCATAGCTATTTAACAACGGACGGGAGACGCGTAAATCTCCGCCGTGATAGGGAGAATCACCATGTCCGTCTAATAAGCCTGTTTCAGGGGCAATACCGGCCCACTCCAGGTCATTCGGGGACGTTCCGTCACGATAGTGATAAACGCGGTTGGTATTGTCATTAAATAAATAGGTCGAACTGGTGTTACGCCAGTCGTCACTGGAAACGATGGTACCTGATTGATCAAATGTATAATGCGTGTTCCAGGCGCCCGAACCGTCTGCTGCAAACAGATAATTACCGGCAGAGATTAAGCCTCTAACGCCTGTAGCCAGTGTAGTAAAATGAGTTTCTTCAGGGCTACTGTTGGTGAGATCAAAATAGGTTACCTTGCCAGTCGGATAGCCTAAATATAAACGTTGATGGCTATTCGATACCGTCATCCAGGCTGGAGGATCAATTAGCGCCCATGAAGAAAGAAAATCTTCTTCTGATAACGACCAACGATAGATTGTTAATGATTCATGATCCAGCATATAGATGGTGTCCATACCATCATCACCGTACAACTCTGGTTCAATAAAGCTCGTGTGCGGATCGCCGGGTTCTCCGGCCTTAGGTAAACTAAATGAAGAAACGTCATAAGCCTTAACTTCGGTTACCCCGTCTGAATCAATAAAAGCGATAACTTCCGATTCATTGCCAACAATGAAGTAGACATTATCATCAAGAGCTACCTGGCCTAGTTCGATATTTGTTGGTGAAAATAAATGTAACTGGTTGCCATTTGCAACCACCGGGTTGTCTTCAATAAACGTTAATAAATCGACATTTACCGAAAGACTGCCAGCGTACGTCAGATCCGAGGTGAAATAAATCGTTCCACTATTGTCGTAAATTTTATTTTCACTGGCGTTTAAGTAAAGTTCCGATGCGCTCGGATAATCACCATGATATGGACTTTCCATCGCAGATACCGGTAACTCATTGACATCCAGCTCAATTTTGTGGATATCAGAAGGGGACACCCCAGAATCGCGGTAGTAAAATGCATTTTTTACGGAAGAGTATACGAGTTGTCTGGGCCTATACCATCGTGAATACTGATTTACCTTAGTGGTATCATTTTTATCTATTGAAACAATATTGTCATTTTCTACAAAGTGAACTTTGGATGGTGTTACCGCAATTTTCTGAATATCCGCGGTCGAATTGCGAATAAAGCTTGCGTCTCCCGTCGCAATATCAATCGCATATAATTCACGATGATAGGCTACGTAAATAGTGGTGCTATCTAACGCGAACGCCGTTGGCACTTTAGCCAAAGCCAATTCACCCAGAAACTTATTCTGTTGTATATCGTAACGCGTTATTTTGTTGGGGGCAGAATATAAGGTGTATACAACTTTATCCTGTACTTTGATTGCTTCTCTCGCTGCTGTCGCAGTGAAAGATGTCAATACGGACAGGAACACCCAGATATACCATGTGTTTTTCACGTTTACTTCCCTTTTTTATTTTATTGATGCCATTACCCAAGGGAATATAAACGACACTAAAACCTGTCAGTGACCTTCCCTGTCGATAAATTGTGTAGCGTCTAACTGCCGTTAGAAGTTTGCAATTTCTAATTGAGAGGAAGATTAACAAAGCTACGAAATATTTTCTAGTTACCCTGGCGCTGTAATTATTCGTTACCCACCAAATCTCTCGCGATATTAGCGTTAACTGTGATTTAATAGGCCCAATAGACGTTAACAGCAGAACGAACAATGCAGTTTGCAAAACCTCTCCGATCCGCCACTTTGATCAAGCGCTATAAGCGTTTTCTTGCCGATATAAAACTGGAAGATGGCCGCGTTATTACTATTCACTGCCCCAATACCGGTGCGATGACGGGCTGTGCCGAGCCGGGATTTACTGTTTGGTATTCAACCTCGGATAGCAAAACCCGAAAATATCCACAAACCTTTGAGCTCGTGCAAAATGATCAGGGGCATTGGATTGGCGTGAATACCGGCCAAGCCAATAAACTCGTCGTTGAAGCAATCTCAAAGGGGGTGATCAGTGAACTAACGGGTTATCAAAATTGTCAAACAGAAGTGAAGTATGGCGACGAGCGATCCCGGATTGATGTAATGTTAACGGATCCCGACCGGTCTGATTGCTACGTGGAAATAAAATCCACGACATTACTGGTAGACGGACAAGGCTATTTTCCCGACGCGGTCACCACACGCGGACAAAAGCATATCCGCGAATTAATGGCGATGAAAGCACAAGGATACCGGTCGGTTTTAATGTTTTGTGTGCAACATACAGGCATTGAACAAGTCAGCATCGCGGATTTCGTCGATCCGCACTATGCGGCACTCATTATCCAAGCGGTTGCCGTTGGAGTGGAAATTCTTTGTTACGGTTGTGAAATAGATGAATTGGGCATAAATTTGGTAAAAAAATTAGATTTTGCTTTACCTTAGCCTTGATAAAGAAACTAATCGCCCTTATATAGCGAGTCGATATCGCCAATAGTATTGAAATTCAGGCATTGCCAGTGTTTCGACATTCTGTTATAGATACACAATTAATTTAATCGCGCTATTTAATCGCTCTACAAATGACGTTGTTTTAGGAGATTCGGCATGCCAACAAATATAATGAATAATCCGACGGGCTTTCTTGCCAAAGCTGGCGTACAGCCATACAAAGAATCGGCAGGCGAAGAATACATGAACCCTGCCCAGGAAGATCACTTTCGCATCATCCTGGAAGCTTGGCGCACGGAATTACGTCACAACGTTGACGGAACCGTAAACCATATGAAAGATGAAGCTGCAAACTACCCGGATCCCGTTGACCGTGCAGCTCAGGAAGAAGAGTTCAGTCTCGAGCTCCGTACTCGTGACCGCGAACGTAAGCTAATAAAGAAGATTGAGAAGACGCTGCAACTTATCGAAGACGGTGAGTTTGGGTTCTGCGACTCTTGTGGTATCGAAATTGGTATCAAACGACTGGAAGCTCGCCCTACTGCGGATTTATGCATCGAATGTAAAACCCTTGCAGAGATTAAAGAGCGTCAAATGGCAGGCTAACGTCTGACGTGACTCTCAGCAACCCTCTCAATGCTTTTCTAAATAAACGCCCTCAGGATCAATATCGAGGGCGTTTTGCTCCATCCCCCTCCGGACCTTTGCATTTTGGTTCTCTTATTGCTGCACTTGCTAGTTACTGCCAGGCAAAACACGCGAATGGCAAATGGCTGGTACGCATCGAAGATATTGATCCTCCCCGTGAACAACCGGGAGCTGACAAAGCCATCCTTAAGACACTGGAAACCTTCGGCCTGCTTTGGGATGAAGAGGTGCTGTATCAAAGCCAGCAGCATGAACTGTATCTGGATACGCTTGCATACCTAAAGGATCAAAGCTTGACCTATGGGTGCAATTGCACCCGCGCACAGATAAAAAAAACTGGAGGCGTCTATCAAGGTCACTGCCGAGACTTAAACCTAAGTGGTGAAAACTTGCTTGCTAATAACCTGGCAACGCGGCTGGTCAATATTCACCCCTGCATGCAATTTCAGGATAAGATTCAAGGCGTTGTCACCCAATCAAAAAATCTTGCCTGTGAAGATTTTATAATTTTCCGACGAGATGGCCTGTTTGCTTACCAATTAGCGGTCGTTGTTGATGATATCTATCAGGGCATCACTGAAATCGTTCGCGGTTGTGACTTACTGCAACCGACATGTCGCCAGCAGACCCTTTACAAAACACTAAACATATCCGCACCAGACTATGCCCATGTCCCCTTGGCAGTTACCGAACAAGGTTATAAGCTCAGCAAGCAAAATGGCGCCCCTGCTATCGATGCTCACCGTCCTCAGGAGCTTCTCTATCTAGCTTTAAAATTCCTAGGTCAAAACCCGCCTGCAATGCTACTTGAGGCAAGTATCGACGAATTTATCCATTTTGCGGTCGAACACTGGGATCTTACTCAAATCCCCAAAAAGCAGGAAATCGTATACTGATTGCCTCGCATACCTGATGTGACCGAGTCATCGAGTTTAAGTAAAATACTGAATGGATTTTGTTGGCTATACTGAGAACACCAGCACCACGCACGCAAATTATCAATTAAATCAAAGCATCCCTGTGCATACTCGAAGGTAAACGGGTATAATGGCCGCCTATTTTTAAGACGACCAACTACTGGTTCTGTTTGAAACCTAATTGGTGGTTGAGGTAAGCAAGATTAACGTATTGAAAAAGCTGGTAAAAAAAATACTAGGAAAGGCGCCAAACATGGACAATGAACAGGCTAAGGGTGAACAGTTTCCCCGCGTCCTGTCGCGCGATGAACACAACATTTCCCGCAAAGACATCAGCGATAATGCCCTGAAGGTACTCTATCGTCTGAATAAAAGCGGATATGACGCATATTTGGTGGGCGGCGGTGTCAGAGACATCCTGCTCGGTGAACACCCAAAAGATTTTGATATTGCCACCAATGCGACACCGGAACAAATCAAAAAATTATTCCGCAACTGCCGTTTGATTGGGCGACGCTTTCGACTCGCTCATATCGTATTTGGCCGCGACATTATCGAAGTGGCCACCTTCAGGGGACACCACAGTAACTCTGAAAACAAAGAATCGCGTCCAGGGAAGCAGGATCATTCAAAGCGCAGTGACGACGGCATGTTATTGCGTGATAATATTTACGGTAGCATCGAAGAAGACGCAGAACGTCGTGATTTCACCATCAACGCTCTGTATTACTCCACAAAAGACTTTAAAGTCTTTGATTTCGCCAACGGCCTTGAAGATATTGAGCGCCGCAAAATTCGTTTAATCGGCGACCCAGAAACCCGTTATCGGGAAGACCCGGTGCGAATGCTTCGAGCGATAAGATTTGCCACTAAACTTGATATGGATATTGCCAAAGATACGGCACAACCGATTCGAGAATTGGCACCACTTATGGCAAATATTCCTGCCGCCCGAATGTTCGAAGAATATATGAAACTCTTTCTGTCGGGCAAAGCACGGGCAAATTTTGATTTGCTTGCCGATTATCAACTGCTGGAATTTCTATTCCCGCATATTAGCCAAACTCTCGCCCAAGATGCAGACGATAAGAGCATTGACTTTGTTCGTCAGGTCTTATTTAACACCGATAAGCGGATCAATGACGGCAAACGAGTTACGCCAGCATTTTTATTAGCCGCGGTGCTTTGGTACGAAATTGAGAAGCAAAACCAGCAACTGTTAGCCAATTCTGACATATCATCACAAGATGCATTTTTCGTGGCGATGAGCCAGGTATTGCAAGAACAGCAACGCAGTATCGCCATTCCAAAACGCTTTCAATTACCAATGAAAGACATATTTGCGCTGCAGCATCGACTGACACGTCGAGAAGGTAGTCGTGCGTTTAAAACGCTCGAGCATCCAAGGTTTAGAGCCGGTTACGATTTCTTATTGTATCGGGGCAAGGTGGAAGGCGGTGACGTTGAAGAGTTGGCACAATGGTGGACTAATTTTCAGGAAGCGTCGCCGGATACCCAGCAACAAATGTTAAAAAGCTTTAAAGCGCCACGTAAACGCCGACGCTCACCGAGAAAACGCACCCCGTCAGCGGGCAAGGAATAGCGATGACTCGTGTTTATCTGGGCTTAGGGAGTAATCTCGAACAACCGGATCAACAATTACGCTGGGCGGTGCAACAGTTATCGGCACACTCTGATATTTCGATAGTGTCATTATCGAGTATCTATCAGAGTCGCCCGATGGGACCACAGGATCAACCGGACTATTTAAATGCGGTGATCAGCATTGAGACTGAACTCGCGCCCATCGCACTGCTTGATGTCACCCAGCAGATTGAACTGGATTCGGGAAGAGTACGTAAAAATGAACGCTGGGGAGCGAGAGTTTTAGATATAGACATCTTGCTTTTTGGTCAACAGACAATTAATCTACCGCGCCTTGAAATTCCGCATTATGGAATGAAAGAAAGAGAGTTCGTTCTCTATCCCTTAGCTGAGATAGCCGAAGACCTCATATTGCCAGAAGGCGAGAAATTGACGGAATTATTAACATCCGTCGCCCCTAACGGAATAAAAGTTCAGGGGAATTTGCGCTAAAATTGTTTCTGTGCCAAGGTACACGAATCACTGAAAAAGTATGTATTTATGAGTAGAATCACCATCAGTAAATTGCAGGCTATGAAGTCTGCAGGCGAAAAAATTTCCGCGATAACGGCATATGACGCCAGCTTTTCCCGATTATTCGATGAAGCCGGTATGCACGTCATGTTGATCGGCGATTCACTAGGAATGGTACTGCAAGGCACCAGTGACACTTTACCTGTCAGCATTGAAGATGTTGAGTATCACACCAAATGTGTCCGTAATGGCGCATCAAAAGCGCTAATTATCGGCGACATGCCTTTTATGACCTATGCAACGCCAGAACAAGCCTATGGAAATGCTGCTAAGTTAATGCAAGCCGGGGCGAACATGGTTAAGGTTGAAGGCGGCGAGTGGTTATTGGATACGATTTCAGGTTTGGTTGAGCGAAGTGTCCCTGTTTGTGGCCATCTTGGACTCACCCCGCAAGCTGTGAATGTATTCGGTGGTTTTAAAGTTCAGGGGCGCGATTCCGAGCAGGCGAAACAAATCCTGGAGCAAGCATTAAAGCTTGAAGAAGCGGGTATACAGCTATTAGTGTTAGAATGCATTCCAGCAGATCTTGCCAAGAAAATTAGTGAAGCGTTAACCATACCTGTAATTGGTATTGGTGCAGGTAAGCATACCGATGGTCAAATCCTGGTGATGCACGATGCAATCGGTATTTCATTTAGTAAAATTCCAAAATTCTCACGAAATTTCTTAGCAGAAACGGGCAATATCAGTGACGCAATTGCTCTTTATATCGATGAAGTAACACAAGGACGTTTTCCAAGCGAAGAGCATAGCTTTAAGTAGTCATGAAAACCGTAAAATCAATTGCAGAGCTTCGCTCGGTATTAAAGTCCTTTCGAGATAAAGGCTTAACCATTGGGTTTGTCCCAACCATGGGTAATTTACATCAGGGGCATTTGTCTCTGGTCGATGCTGCAAAGCAACATGCCGATATTGTTATCGCCAGCATTTTCATCAATCCGATGCAATTTGGTGTTAACGAAGATATCGATAATTATCCTCGCACGCTTGAACAGGATAAAGCCAAACTCATAGCTGCAGGTGTCGAAGTACTGTTCACACCGACCCCAGAAATCATCTACCCAAAGGGTCTGGATAAACAAACGTTTGTAGAAGTCCCAGGTTTGTCCGGCAGTTATTGTGGCGAGAGTCGTAAAGGGCATTTTCGCGGTGTAACAACCATTGTCTGCAAGTTATTCAATTTAGTCCAACCGGATATTGCCTGTTTTGGCTTAAAAGATTATCAGCAAGTACAGATGATCCAAACCATGGTTGAAGATTTATCAATGCCGATAAAAATTGTGCCTGTTGCAACAAAACGCGAAGCAACTGGTTTGGCGATGAGTTCAAGAAACTCCTACCTGAACGATACGGAAAAACAACAAGCCACAAATTTGTATCAGATTTTACAGTGGGTCAGGCTTAGACTTTCCGAGAGCCGGGACTTTGAACATATTGAAATGATCGCCCGCTCAAAAATCGATGCCACTGGCATGCGTACCGATTATATCGATATCTGTAACGCCCAAACTCTGGAGCCGGCAAGCCCAGAAGATACCTCATTGGTTGTTCTGGCCGCAGCCCATTGCGGCAAAGCCAGACTAATTGACAATATCCAGATAGATTAATCTGTTATCAAAATTTGTAATTGAGCAAGCAAGTCTGTTTGCTCGTTTGCGATTTCTTCCTGCTCAACCAATACCTGCTGTAAAATATCATTCGTTGTCAACGGATTTGCCAGCACCACTCGAAACACGCTAATCGCCGCACTGCTCTGCCCTTGCCGAGGAATTCTCGTGCGTGACACAAAAGACTTACCCGCTTCGCGCTGCATTTTCTGCATCACGACCGTTAGTCGATCCAGTATCTCATTTACTTTTACCGCTTGTGACGTAGTGCATTGTTGTAAATACAGCTGAGTCGCTTTGGGCACGTAGCGATAAGTCAATAAACACAGCTCAGGCTTACTCACCAGTTGAAAATCATCGTTCCTTTCAATTAAACTTGCAAAATACTTAGCTTTTTCAATGCCTTGATTGATTAATAACTCGTATCCAGGGCGGGAAATGATATGCAAACTGGCATACAGTAACATCGCCATTCCCGGGCGCGATCCTTCCAGTGTATGACTCCCTAAATCTTTGGAGCCTTTGCGTAATATGTATTCTGCATGATGCGCTATCGCAGCAACCACTTTTGGGTTTTTAAACAACACCAGGCCTGCGCCCATTGGAACATACATTTGCTTGTGGGCATCAATTGTTACGGAATCTGCCAGTTCAATTCCTTGAAGCCGCGAACGGTATTTATTGGAAAACAGCGTCGCTCCACCCCAGGCAGCGTCCACATGAAAATGCGCCTGATATTGCAGAGCGATTTCAGCCAATTGCGTTAATGGATCCAAGCTGCCGGTTTCCGTGGTACCGGCAATGCCGACAATCGCCATCACTTTGATATTGTTTTCTTCAAGCTCGGCACACTTTTCTCTTAATCGCTGGCAATCGATACGATGCTCAGTATCCGTCGGTATCGCAATGATACTGCTATGACCAAGGCCAAGAATGTTCGCGGCTTTTTTCAATGAATAATGACCGCGTTCGGAAACCAGAATCGCTAAATCTTCATAACCATAGGTCTTCAAGCCTTTCGCTAAACCTTCTTCGGATACGCCCTTGTAGCCGGGCTTTGCCGCTAGCAAACGATTGCGAGCGACCCACAGCGCCGTAATATTGGCAACCGTACCGCCAGAACAAAAAGCCCCTAGCGAAGAGTCCGCAAAATGCATCCAGTGATGATAAAACTCATCGTCATTACCGTAAACCAAGCGGTGCATCATTCCGATAACCTGTCGTTCCATCGGCGTAAAGGCTTTCGAGGTTTCAATTTTCACCAGGTTCTGATTAAGTCCCACCATTAACTTTGATAATGGCAGCAGAAAATAAGGCAGCGCTGAGGTCATATGGCCGATAAAGCCAGGAGCCGAGGTATGCACGGATTGAGCAATTAAGGTATCAAGCAGTTGGCTGGTATGGGCAGAGACATATTCAGGACGTTCCGGTAACGCAGAACTGGCAAAATCTTTTTCTATTTCCGATAACGGTTTATCGGTGGCAACGATGTGGTTACTCAAAAAACCATTAAGATTTTTCGAGATTTCCGCTTCAATTTTACTTAATGTTGAACTCGGTGCCTCCGGAATCGTAAATATCCGCAGCAAAGCGTCGTTATCTGCTTGTGCATAACGCTTGTCATTCGCCATATTTCAATTACTCACAGATTACTGACCCAAAGGATCACCAGCAATTACAGTTGCTCGAATTTTAGTTGCCAGCAACGCTGCCCACTTGCCTGATATTTGGCTTCAAATGGCGTTAACGCTTCAGTGTCAGCAACTTCAGTGATCGAGCCCGTTTTTCCAGCCAAGGTCGCGGCTCTTTGAAACTCTTGCAAATAAAGCTGCCAGTTAGAGCGTAATGTTAACGACTTGCCAATTTGGAGAATATAGGGGAATACCGAACTTCCATGCCAGCGTCGTTGCAAATGTTTTGCTTTTGGCCAGGGGTTGGGATAGAGCAAAAAATGCTGCGCTACCGGCCACTGATTTTGCACTACCAGACGATAAAAATCGTTTAAATCAGCTCGCACCAATGCAAAATTTTCCGGTTCATCCGCATCCTGAACGTTACGCTGAATGCGATGCAGGGATTTATCGACTCCGATCACCAAGGCATCAGGATTGCGACGCGCCAAAATGCGAGTGCTTTGGCCCACCCCACAACAGGAATCTAAAATAATTTTACCGGAAAAGTCTACGACCTTTTCATTAACCTGATTAAACGCTTCCAGTGTATGAACCGAAATGGGTTTTAAAAATTCATGGGATAAATGCTTTTTAACCACATCGTCTAGATGTTCATTTAACCCATTTTGATTGGTTACGATCGCTTTTGAATCACCATAACTCATTAACTTCTTAGACCTATGCCTCGAGAAATAAGATACATGGCAATCGCAAATAAGGTGACTATAAAGACACCGATGACACTAAAAGCCACGGCCAGACTCACGTCACTGATGCCTAAAAACCCGTATCGGAATGCATTAACCATGTAGACAATAGGATTAATTTTAGACACTCCCTGCCAAAATTCAGGTAACAAGGAGATCGAATAAAATACACCACCTAGATAGGTTAATGGGGTAAGTACGAATGTCGGAATAATTGAGATATCGTCGAAACTGCCCGCAAATACGGCGTTAATCAAACCGCCTAACGCAAATACTGCCGAGGTGAGCATCACTGTTGCAATAATAACCCAGATATTATGAATCTGGATATCCACAAAAAACAGCGCAACAATCGTCACGATTAGCCCAACCAAAATACCGCGAGCCATACCGCCACCAACGTACCCTGCAACAATGACCCAGTTCGGTACAGGAGCGACGAGCATTTCTTCAACGTTACGTTGCCATTTGGCACTGAAAAAAGATGAAGCGACATTCGAATAGGAATTGGTGATGACTGACATCATAATCAAACCCGGCACAATAAATGACATGTAATCAAACCCGCCCATTTCACCTATGCGCTTGCCAATCAGAGAGCCGAAAATAACAAAATATAAACTAATGGTGATCGCTGGCGGCACTAGGGTTTGCACCCAAATCCGCATAAATCGGTTAACTTCTTTGTGAAGAATACTGCTAAGTGCAATGCGTGTCGTGGTAAAGGACATATTATTGAGCTCCCTTATCATTATTTGCCACTAAAGTAACAAACAATTCTTCCAGACGATTGGCTTTATTTCGCATACTTTGCACTTCGATTCCTTGCTCAGTTAATTGCGTAAATACGGCATTCACGCTTTGTGATTTAGCAATATCGACTTCCAAGGTGTGGTCGTCAAGTAAACGATGGTCGACATCTTGCAACTGTGGCTGGGCTGCGCCAGGTTTTAAATCGAGAACAAATGTTTCGATATGCAACTGAGAGAGCAGAGTTTTCATATCGGTGTTTTCGACAATCGTGCCTTTATCAATAATGGCGATATTGCGACACAACATTTCCGCTTCTTCAAGGTAATGGGTTGTTAAAATGATGGTGATCCCCTGGCTATTTAATTCGCGCAGGTAATCCCACATATGACGGCGCAATTCAATGTCTACGCCAGCCGTTGGCTCATCCAATATCAACACTTTGGGTTCGTGCATCAAAGCCCGGGCAATCATCAACCGACGTTTCATACCACCGGACAAATTACGCGAAGGTTGATCGTGCTTATCCCATAAGTCGAGTTGCTTAAGGTATTTTTCGGCTCGTTGCTTGGCAACTTTACGATCGACGCCATAGTAACCTGCCTGATTTACCAGAATTTTCATCGGCGCTTCAAACTGATTAAAGTTAAATTCCTGAGGGACTAAACCTAAAAAACTTTTCGCTTTATCCAGCTCAGAGTCAATATCATGACCAAAAACACACACCTTGCCTTCGGTTTTATTGACCAGCGAAGTAATGACCCCAATGGTTGTTGATTTTCCAGCACCATTTGGACCAAGCAAAGCGAAAAAATCTCCTTGCGTAACCTGTAAATCAATACCTTTAAGTGCCTGAAAACCACCTTTGTAGGTTTTCTTTAAGCCTGAAATTTCCAAGGCTGCCTGCATCTGCATTTCCTCATACCCAAGTTGGGATGACATTAATCATTGAATGGCGAGTCTAATAAGGATAGTTGAAAGCGGGTTTCAAAATTACCTTACGCTCAAAGGGTTAGCATTTTACCAACATAAATCAGCGATTTCCTGTAAAATTTAACAATCCTTACTTCCACCCCTTGAAAAAATAGCTCAGTGAACAAGTCAGTACTCGTCAATCAATTGATATCGACCCTGGAAGCAAAACTTCAGGCAACAGAAGATGCAATGCTTGCAGCCCATGCGGCGGCAACGGATGAGCAAAGCGTCCCCGAAACTCAATATGATACCCTGGGTCTTGAAGCGTCTTATTTAGCGCTGGGTCAATCGAAAAGGTTGGCCGATTTGAAAGGTAAATTAATGGGCCTGCGGAATTTTTCGCCTCGCAACTTTACCGATGACGATGAAATTTCTGCCGGAGCGCTGATTACTTTTGCGCAGCTCGATGTGAAATATTTTCTTTGCCCTTTTAGCAGTGGCGAAGTGTTACAGGATGGAGGGGTTATCGCGATTAGTCCCGACAGTCCAATCGGTAGTGAAATTCAAGGCTTGGTGGCTGGTGATGAATTGAAATTTCCAAATCAGTTAAACCCTAGAGAAATTACCAAGGTTGAATGAAGTAATTAATCACCGTCTTCAGTAAGCACTTTCTTGACTGAGCACCATTAAGAAAACTGGGCCTTGATAGCACTCACATCGGCTTGCTTCTCATCGATTTTTAAATAAGCGACCGATTCTGAATACACAATGGTCGACTCTATAACACCAGGCATACCCATTATTTTTTGCGCGACTTGTTTAGCATGCTCTTCATCAGAAAAATTAATATTAAAGCTAACACTTTTCGCTTTGGCGGGCATTTTCATCGACAACGCCATTACCAGCCAAATACATAAAGCAGCAGCAGCGAATAAAAACACGCCCGATTGGGAGTAATTCATTTGCACCACACCACCAGCAAGTCCACCGACAAAAGCTCCGAAAAATTGACTGGTTGAGAAAATCCCCATGGCACTGCCTTTGTCCCCGGCAGGGGCAATTCGAGATAGTGTGGAAGGCATGGTCGCTTCAAGATAATTAAATGCCACAAAAAACAACACCACAGTCACCACCAATGCAATAAAGCTTTGCTGATAGAACCACAAAGCCAATGCACAATTGATAAGCAACACGATGGCCGCACAAAAAACCAACTTTTCTTTATTCTTCTTTATCGCCCAGATCATAAAAGGAACCATTAGAACAAAGGCGACAAGCAAAGCCGGTAAATACAATTGCCAATGGTGATTCGCGGCAAAACCTAAATCAACCAACATCGAAGGCAAGGCTACAAACATCGCGGTTAATGCCAGATGTAAACTAAAGACACCGATATTTAGCCGCATCAATTGCGGGTTAACAAACATCATTTTCAGTTTCGCGGGGACCGCTACAGTATCCCCTTTCGGTGACACATTAATGGCATCGGGAACCGCAAATTTAATGACCAGTATTCCGCACAGGGCTAACAACGCCGTTACCCAAAATACGCCTGAAAGGGCAAAGCTATCAGCAATCACGGGACCTAGTACCATAGCTAACGCGAATGACACACCAATAAACATGCCGATAGTCGCCATAACCTTCGGTCGTTGTTCTTCACGCGATAGATCCGCAGCTAAAGCGAGGACGGCACTGGCAATCGCCCCCATCCCCTGTAGCGCCCGACCGGCAACCACACCATAGACCGATTCCGACATAGCGGCGACGATACTACCAATGCAAAAGATAACCAGACCCGCATAAATTATCGGTTTACGCCCAAACTTGTCTGATAAAATTCCCATCGGAATTTGTAATAACGCCTGAGTAAACCCGTATGCACCAATGGCCAACCCAAGCCACAATCCATTAAAACCTTCAAGTTCGGCACCGTATACCGCGAAAATTGGCAGGATCATAAACAATCCAATCATCCGCAGGCCAAATACACCGGCCAATGATAATGCGGCTTTTTTCTCGATAGGGTTCAGGGCGTCTTGATTCATAAAGGTGTAAGGGTTTTTAACTATTGGTTGATTGAAGAGGCAAAACGGCAACGTTCTACCTCGTAAAAAAGAAATTAGTTTAACATGTCAGGCTTGTCAGTAGCACCTGCTTAAGGGAGTTTTTTCATTTCCCACTAAGAGCGCTTGTCTGGCGTTGGTCCATGGCTTAGCAATATCTTTTTTAAGCTATCGGTGATCGCCACTGCGCCTTGTTGCTGATAACAAAAATTCACCATCACTGCGGTTCCACTCGCCCGGCACTCTCCTTGCTGCCAGACTTCCTGATACACATCGAAAGAGGAATTGCCAACTCGCGATACATAGGTACGCACTTCAATTTTTTCACCATAATAGATTTGTGCATGAAAATGCACATCCATTTTAGCCAGAATGAGTGGCCAGGTTTTCAGGTCTAAATCTGGCGTAAATAATTTAAAAACGCCCGCTCTCGCGCCCTCAAACCATACCGGGATACACGTGTTGTTTATGTGCCCAAGCGCATCAGTATCGCTAAAGCGTGGGTAAAATTCTTCACTAAACATTTTAACTCCCTTAACGTTTAAAAAGTGTGTGCAAGCTGAAGTTGTTATACGCCGGATTTCATATTGCGGCAAAGTCTAAACCACTAAACAGACTTTCGACTTAACGTTTTACGCAGTTATACAGTTACTTATTTAGATAACTGGACCGACATCCACATACACAGTGAACCACCTAGCTATATAACTTGGTATAACGCTAAAATTATTGCATAGTAACGCTACGTTTTACCAAAAATAATGTACCCGTGACCGATTTCATTGAAGTATACGAGAACGCCCTGTCAAAAGAGTTTTGCCAGCAGTTTATCGAAAAATTTGACCAAAGCCCCCATCAAACGGCCGGTTCAACCGGTGGTGGCGTGGATACCAGTAAGAAAATCAGCTCTGATATCTACTTAAATAAACACCCGGAATTTCAACCCATGTTAAGTACCATATTGCAGGCTACAACCCGCAATATTGAAGCGTATCTAGAAAAATACTATTTTGCGTTAATTAGTGGCATTTCACTTACAGTCAATCATCCGGTCACAGGCAAGCCGGTACAATTAACTGCAGAAAATTTTCAGGAAGTCGGCAAGCCTAACCTGATGAATCTAATTCGCTATTTGTTTCAGCTCGCACCTATCAATGCACAGAAATACGATAAGGGCGTAGGAAATTACGGCTATTGGCATTCAGAAATTTTTCCGCAGTTAAATGGCAATAAGGCATTACACCGAAATTTGTTATTTCTGATTTATCTCAATGATGTCGAAGAAGGTGGTGAAACGGATTTCTATTATCAGAACCGAAGCATTCGCCCCAAAGCGGGAACCATGGTTATTGCACCTTGTGGTTTTACCCATACCCACAGGGGTAACATTCCAGTTTCAAACGATAAATATGTGTTAACCTCATGGATGTTATTTAATCCGGCCGAGCGGATATACACCCAATAAAAGAACCTATTACGATGAAAACATTAAAACAATTGCTAAACACCACAACCATTAGCGCCTTGCTTTTGAGTATCGTGAGTTTAACCGCGAGTGCTGCTCCCGAAAAGGCACCGGAGCGTGAGAGAGGTGATGGACCCTATAAGCGGTTAATTTTACGCGGTGCGAACGTTGTTACGGGTGAAGGGGCTCCTGCTCAGGGGCCGATGGACATCGTGATTGAAAATGATCGAATTGTCGCCATGGTAAACGTCGGCAATCCCGGGGTGCCAATCAAGGCAAATCGCCGTCCGGTGGCAGAGGCTGGAGATCAGGAATTAGATGTCACAGGTCATTATATTTTGCCGGGCTTTGTCGATATGCATGGTCATATTGGCGGCAGCGCTAAGGACATTCCTGCGGAATATGTTTTAAAACTTTGGCTTGCTCATGGTATTACAACGGTACGCGAGCCAGGCAGTTTCAATGGTGTAGACTGGGTACTGGATCACGTTAAACGTTCAGACAAAAATACCATTGCCGCGCCGCGAATTGTCCCATACGTTGGCTTTGGCATGGGTCAGCAAGAGTCTATCACCACCCCAGACCAGGCAACAAAATGGGTGAAACGCATCGCTCGGGACGGCGCTAAAGGTATTAAATTTTTTGGTGCTGAGCCGGAAATTATGGATGCGGCACTGACCCAGGCAAAAGAATCGGGTTTAGGAACCATGATGCACCATGCACAGCTTGAAGTCGCACGAATGAACGTTCTTGATTCTGCACGCATGGGCTTAACGACGATGGAACACTGGTATGGTTTACCGGAAGCATTATTTGAAAACCAGACGATTCAAAACTATTCGCCAGATTACAATTACAACAATGAAATGGATCGCTTTGGCGAGGCAGGAAGATTATGGGCACAAGCAGCAAAGCCTGGAAGCGAACATTGGAATGCGGTGCGCGATGAGCTGATAGAGCTGGATTTCACCATCAATCCGACCATGACCATTTATGAAGCCAGTCGTGATTTGATGCGGGAAATGAATGCCGATTGGCATGATGATTACACATTGCCGACTCTGTGGAACTTCTTTCAACCATCCCGTTACGCCCATGGCAGCTATTGGTTTGACTGGACTACCGATGATGAAATTGCCTGGAAACATAATTTCCAGCAATGGATGGCGTTTTTGAATGACTATAAAAACCATGGTGGCCGAGTAACCACGGGCTCTGACTCTGGTTATATCTTCAAAATCTATGGCTTTGGCTTTATTCGCGAATTAGAACTGTTACGCGAAGCGGGTTTCAATGCATTGGAAGTGGTTAAAAGCGCGACTTATAACGGCGCTGAAGCTTTGGGCATGGAGCAGGACATCGGTTCACTACGGGTGGGCAAAAAGGCAGATATGGTCATTGTTAAAGAAAACCCATTGCGCAATTTCAAAGTGCTTTACGGCACGGGTCACTTCCGCTTAGATGATAACAACCAACCAACGCGTGTTGGTGGTGTTGTCTATACCGTCAAAGACGGCATTGTTTATGATGCGAAACAGTTGCTGAAAGATGTTCGGGAAATTGTTGACGCGGCGAAAGCTGAAGAAAAATAAATAGGATCGATGAATTTTTCCTTTGCTGTGAGCGAAACTGCAGCCTTTTTCAGCATCACGTTCTCTTGTATTTCCACCGTTATCCCGCACTTGATGCGGGATCTCCTGCCGCAGGCTGTGGCTTTATTTATTTCAACTTCTTAATATTAAGATAAGTAAATGAGCCTCAGCAAAGCGAAAAGTAAGCCCTAACTTAAATGTCGGAATGAGCATAGGATGTACTTATGCAAATTGCTTCATGGATAAAAATGTTCTCTTGGTGACTGAGTACGTATTCAAAGACTGTCTATGGCGAGTTTGCGTCGAACGGTAATATACCGTAAGTTAACTGTTCTTACTGTTGGGTAAAAAAGCGCGGCTGTGTCGCTCAAAATAGTTGAGCAGATTGAGATTTAAATGTAAGGAAAGGAACCGATAAATATGACAATAAAAATAGCAATGGCAGTAGTATTAATATTGTCAGCCAGTTCGGTTCAGGCGGCCGACTCCATACGTTGGAACGCTATCAGTGCATCCTATCAATCCGTTGATGTGCTGGACGAAACACTGACTGGTTATGGTTTGTCATTCACCAAGCAACTTCTCGATACCAATGCATTTTTCTTAGGTAGTGCTACCGACGTGTCTAAAGAATTTGATCAATTTGATGCTGAATTACAATTCAATACCTATAACTTTGGGTTCGGTTATAAAAACACAATCACAAATTCACTCGACTTTTACGGCACAATTACCTTTGAAAAAGCGGAAGCTGAATCCCAGGTTGGTATTATTAAATCGACTACAAGTGAAAACGGTTTTGGATTAAGTGCGGGCGTTCGTTGGTTGTTAATCGAGAGTATCGAGCTCGGCGGCTCTATTGGATATATCGAAGTTGATAGGAAACCCAGTACAGGATTAAACGTATCGGCTTTGTTCCATATAAGCGATTCGATATCTCTGGGGGCTGGCTATAGCGTTGCGGAAGATGTTAATAGTTACTCCGCTTCAGCGATGTGGTTCTTTTAAGAGTTTTACATTCACACCACCTAATCGTTCGCTATGAGTTTAACCGATGGGCGAATGCATGGATGCAAGCGGAACAGCAATGCAATGAGCATCGCTCCCGCTTACAAAAACCGCTTTAATATGCGATCAAAGCTGGTGAGTTGAATTCGACGTAAAAGCTCTCTGACTTTTTCAGGATACTCTTTGCTCGTTTCAATATCGCTAAAATGGTTCACCCGAGTGGTGTATTGCAAAATATTTTCAAGTTCCTGATGCCATTTATCCAACAAGTGTCGGTGTTCGTCAACGATAAACAAACCGTTTTCGATGTCCAGATTCCAGGCTCGAGGATTCATATTACTCCCCGTTAATAAATGATATTTTTCGTCTGCAACAATACCTTTTAGGTGATAACTATTATCGCCGTGATACCAAAGTCGAATATTCAGCTGACCTTTATCAATGAATTTTTGATGCCGTTTAACAAATCGACTAAGCAATACTTCATACAAGTAAGGCACGATGCCAATCGTTGAAAACTGTGCTTCATCGGCGATATAAAAATCATTGGCCTTTTTATCTCCAACAACAATGGTTACTTCGACTCCGCGCTTGAGTGCGCTTCGAAGATCTGATCCAAGTGGTTTGGGCAGATTGAAATAAGGCGTGAATATCACCAAGCTATCTTGAGCACTTTTCACAATTTTACGAGCAGCTTGATTTAAACCATTGCCACGTTTACCAAATCCAACCAATGGCTGAATTTGCATGGGCGCTTGCTCCGTATTAGGACTTCGCACCTGATATTTTGCTCTTCGAAGCAGTCCCTTTAATTGTTTAATCAGAGATTTTTGTTGTTTTTTATCTACGCTTTCTGGGACATTAATTCGAGGTGCCAAGCCGGATTTCACGAAATTCGACTGGAGATAATCGACGAAGCTGTTGGCAAGACCTGCTTGAGTTATCTGATGATATCGATCGCAACGATATTTATCTCCAACATCCAGGTAGACATTATTTAAACTCGCACCGCTGTATAAAACCGTGTCATCAATAACAAAACCTTTAAGGTGCAATACACCAAGAAATTCTTTTTGCTTAACTGGGACACCAAAAATCTCCAGCGCATCAGGAAATGACTTATTGATATCGAGATAAAGCTGGCGGTTACCAAGGGACTTTTTCTCGCCAATTAACCCCCGTTGAGCACGGTGAAAATCAACAAATACGCGGATCACAAGTTTCGGGTTTGCTTGCTTCGCTGCGACGAGTGTATCCAGAATTTCCCGGCCGGCTTCATCATCCTGCAGATATAAAGCGGTGAGATAAATACGCGTTTTTGCACGCTTGATTAAGTCGAGCAGGCGCAGACGAAAATCTTCTGCACTCAACAGGACATCAATTTCATCCGAATGTAATGGAAGGGCATTGCTTAAAGGTATTTGCCGATAGCGGGCTAACATTTTTGGTCTGGTTATACTTGAAAATTATGCCTTGATTATAAACGTAAACTTCGCGCAAACGGAAATAAAATCTGCATTCGCTGTGCGCAAAATTTTCTGCGATGAGCGCAAACAGAGGTGGTTTGAGCCAGAATTGACTTTCTGGCTCGACCTCGACCACATAATTTATCCGGCGGCATGGGTGAATAACTGCTCAAACTTGTCTAACCCCTCATTGGCAATATCATCGGTCATGGTTAACGCCGGTAAGAAACGGATCACATTACCATAGAAACCACAGGCCAATAAAATCAGTCCATGTTCAGCAGCTTTTGCAATTAATGATTGTGTTAGTTCAGGGTTTGGGATGAATTCTGTTGCTGATTTTCCGAGTTCAAGGGCGATCATTGCACCTTGATTGCGGACATTGTGAATAAGGTTAGGGTAGTGTGATTGCAATGCAATTAAGCGCTCATGAAACAATTGCCCCAATTGATTTGCTCTTGCGATCAGGTTCTCTTCTTCGATGATTTCCAAAACCGATAACGCCGCGGTGCAAGCGACAGGCGACCCACCGTAGGTACCGCCAAGACCACCAGGAAGCGGTGCGTCCATGATATGACTTTTACCAACAACAGCAGCGATCGGGAATCCCCCGGCAATGCCTTTTGCCATTGTCGTCAGGTCGGCTTCAACGTCAGCATGTTCAAAACTAAACATCTTGCCGGTTCGGCCAAAGCCAGTTTGAATTTCATCGGCGATTAGCACGATCCCGTATTCATCACAACGCTCGCGTAACGCTTGTAAAAATGCAGTTGGAGCAGGATAAAAACCTCCCTCCCCTTGTACGGGTTCAACAATGATCGCAGCGACATCCGATGGCGCAATATCGACTTTGAACAGGGTATCAAGTGCCTTTAATGAATCTTCAGTGCTGATATCATGACACTCGATGGGAAACGGGGCATGAAAGATATCAGACGGAAATGGTCCAAAAAGGTTTTTATACGGCGTAATTTTGCCCGTCAATGCCATGGTTAAATTGGTTCGGCCATGAAAACCACCGTTGAATGCTATAACGCCGCGACGCCCCGTATGCGCTCGTGCAATTTTCACACAATTTTCAACGGCCTCCGCGCCTGTGGTGACAAAAATCGCCTTCTTTTCGGAATCACCTGGTGCGGCCTGTGTCAGTTTTTCTGCTAATTCAATCGCGCTTTCATAAGGGGTCACCATCACACATGTATGGGAAAACTTATCTAATTGTTGTTTTACCGCATTAATGACCTTAGGGTGTGAATGCCCGGTGTTACAGACGGCGATTCCCGTTGCAAAATCAATATAGCGATTGCCTTCGATATCCCACAGTTCTGCATTTTCACCTCGTTCAATATAAACCGGGTAAATATTGCCTTGGCCTCTGGCAATCGCATGGGTTTTTCTTGTTTGTAAATCCTGATTTTTCATAATTTTTCCTCTTAGCCTGTATTTTTTTACTCGTGCCCAGACAAGCCAATCCTTTTAAAATGTTTATCGAATAGTTAGAGATCTATGCCCAAGGGTTTAAATACCGCCCATGCATAGGTATTTAATTTCCAGATAATCATCGAGCCCGTAATGTGAGCCTTCACGGCCATTTCCAGATTGTTTTACCCCACCAAACGGCGCTGCGGCATTTGACACAATCCCTTCATTGATACCTATCATGCCGTATTCCAGAGCCTCGGCAACGCGCCATACTCGTCCTATATCCCGAGCGTAAAAATAGGCAGCTAATCCATACTCGGTATCATTCGCCATAGCAATGGCATCGGCTTCTTGATCAAATACGATAATCGGCGAAACAGGGCCAAATATTTCATTTTTGGCGATTGCCATATCATTTGAAACATTGGTCAGTACCATAGGGGCTAAAAATTGATCAGGCATATCCGTTGGTTCGTGCCCGGTTAACAACGTCGCGCCTTGCTCTAATGATTTAACGACCAACGCTTTTACATCAGATGCGGCTTTGCTGGAAATCAAAGGACCAATATCCGTGCCCGTATCCAGACCATTGCCGACTTTCAAATCAGCAACGGCTTTGGCAAATTTTTCAGTAAATTCTTTAGCCACACCTTGTTGTACAAAAATTCGGTTAGTACACACACAAGTCTGTCCGGCATTGCGGTACTTAGAAACTAACGCTCCTTGAATCGCCGCGTCTACGTCGGCATCATCAAAGACGATAAATGGTGCATTACCACCCAGTTCCATCGAAACTTTTTTAACTGTGGTTGCGCATTGCGCGATCAGTTTCTTGCCAATGCCCGTAGAACCCGTAAAGGTGAATTTAGCAATATCGGGATGTTGCGTTAATACTTCACCAATCCCTTGCGCATCAGAACCAACCACAACATTAAATACCCCGGCAGGAACACCGGCTCGTTCCGCAAGCTCGGCCATCGCTAGCGCCGACAAAGGCGTTTGTGAAGCAGGGCGCACCACGAAAGTACAACCCGCTGCCAACGCTGCCGCAGCTTTACGAGCGATCATGGCATTGGGAAAATTCCATGGCGTAATCGCGCTTACAACGCCAACCGGTTGCTTGATTACCAGGATTTTTTTATCCCGACTTGGCGCTGGAATGGTATCTCCATAGATGCGTTTACCTTCCTCAGCGAACCACTCGATAAAAGCAGCGCCATAAGCGATCTCACCCTTAGCTTCGGCAAGAGGTTTACCTTGTTCCATGGTTAGAATTTGGCCGAGGTCGTCCTGATTAGCCATCATCAATTCAAACCACTTACGTAAAATACCAGCCCTTTCATTTGCGGATTTAGCCGACCAGGATGGTAATGCCGCCTTTGCTGCATTCACCGCCAGAATGGTTTCTTCTGCGGTAATATCGCTAACTCTGGCAATTTCTTCACCCGTAGCCGGATTGGTGACGGCAATGTCTTTCTCACTGCTATGCCAGCTTCCGTTGATGTAAGAAAACACCCTTAGTAATTCATTATCTGCCAACGTGATCATATTTAAGTCCATGTTTTTTTAGATAACACTATTAAAATTCAATTTTTAAAACTTATAAATACAAACTTATCAATGTATAGTTTGATAAATACCAAACCAACTAATCAGAACATGATGCAATTATCTTTGAATAACCCAAGACATCTCAGTGACTACGACCTGCGATTATTGAAAGTATTTCAGGCGGTTGTAGAGCATGGCGGGTTTTCCGCGGCAGAGCCACATTTAGGGATAACCAAAAGTACCATCAGCATCCACATTAGTAATCTGGAACAGCGCATGGGCTTTAAGCTTTGCCAACGGGGACGAAGCGGTTTCACTCTGACACATGAAGGGCAAAGTGTTTATCATGCCGCATTAGGACTGTTTGAGTCTGTGCAAGACTTTTCTATGTTGGTAAATAGTCTGGGTTCAGAATTGAGCGGTGAACTGGTTATCTGGTGTTCAGAGCAATTAGATCAGGAAAAACAATTAAAGTTTGTTGAAGTGGTAAAGCAAATCCACCGCAAACATCCCGCTTTACATATTGAATTGGACACCATGTCCATTGATCAGATTGAGAAAGGGCTTCTACAGGGGAAGGTCCATGTGGGGATTTTTCCCGCCTATCATAAAATCGATGGATTAGATTATTTACCGATACATAAAGAGCAAGTTTTTCTCTGTTGTGACAAAAAGCATCCTTTTTTTAATCAAACAGACCATCAAATAAGTGATGAAGATTTTGCTAATGCCGAAACCATTCATCCTGGCATCGACATAACCGGAGAAGGAAAAGCCCAGTTAGAACGGTTTAATCTTAAAGCCAAATCCTATCAGTTCTTTATGCGTAAGATCCTTATAAAGTCCGGCGAGTATTTAGGTTTTATGCCCCAGGGCCACATCCAGAAAGAGCTTAATGATGGCACTATACGCTTAATCAAACCCAACTCCATCAATTACCATTTCACTTTATCTCTGGTGGTCAATAAAAGCCCGAGAGAGAGCAAAAAACAAACCATTGCGATGGAGACGATACTGGCATCATTCAAAGATGACGAGCAATGAAAATAAGTAAAGTTTGAGGAAGTGGACAGGTGGAGTCGAATCAGAAAGTGATTCGAGGGTGAGGCTGCGCGGGTGGATAAAACCTTAGTTCCGGCAGGTTTTTAGGTGATAACTGCGTAGGTGGATAAAACCTTAGTTCCGACAGGTTTTTAGGTGACGACTGCGTAGGTGGATAAAACCTTAGTCTCGGCAGGTTTTTAGGTGACGACTGCGTCATCTTCACACTCAACTCCGTCATCCTCACGAAAGTGGGGATCTGCTTTTGCTTTGGATCCCCAGTAGTGTCTGGGAATGACGGCAAGGGTAGTCACCCTAGGAGAACTTTAGTTCGATTTATCACCAGACGCAGGCTTGTTTGCTTCGGCTGTCACCCTAACACAGCGTTTTTAGCTGTGTTTGTCACCTTTAGAGCTTTAACTTGCACTTTGTTCCGTCATCCTCACGAAAGTGGGGATCTGCTTTTGTTTTAGATCCCCAGTAGTGTCTGGGAATGACGGCAAGGGTAGTCACCCTAGGAGAACTTTAGTTCGATTTGTCACCAGAC